>NZ_CM201367.1:0-2500 GCF_059716275.2 Tenacibaculum sp. TB-56
TACCTATTTCCTGTTAAGGATATATTATAGTATTCTAAAAAAAATTGCAAAAAAAAACCTCAATCTACTAAAAGATTGAGGTTTGTTAAAGAAAGGCAACGACCTACTCTCCCACCAGTGGCAGTACCATCGGCGCTAATGGGCTTAACTTCTCTGTTCGGAATGGTAAGAGGTGAGCCCCATTGCGATAATCACCTTAAATCGTTGCAGTATATTTCAACTGTAAAAGTTAACATATTAGTAAAATCATATCATAAATCTATCAAAGAGTTTGCTCCCGGTCGCAAGAACCGGGATACGTACATAAGCCTATGGGTTATTAGTACTACTCAGCTACATACATTACTGCACTTACACTTATAGCCTATCAACGTGGTGATCTTCCACGACCCTTTAAAGAAATCTCATCTTGTGGTGGGTTTCGCGCTTATATGCTTTCAGCGCTTATCCCTTCCCGACGTAGCTACTCTGCAGTGCCCCTGGCGAGACAACAGATACACTAGAGGTCAGTCCAACTCGGTCCTCTCGTACTAAAGTCAGATCCACTCAAATTTCTAACGCCCACAGCAGATAGAGACCGAACTGTCTCACGACGTTCTGAACCCAGCTCGCGTGCCACTTTAATGGGCGAACAGCCCAACCCTTGGGACCTTCTCCAGCCCCAGGATGTGACGAGCCGACATCGAGGTGCCAAACCCCCCCGTCGATGTGAGCTCTTGGGGGAGATCAGCCTGTTATCCCCGGAGTACCTTTTATCCTTTGAGCGATGGCCCTTCCATGCGGAACCACCGGATCACTATGCTCTACTTTCGTACCTGATCGACCTGTATGTCTCTCAGTCAAGCTCCCTTATGCCATTGCACTCTACGCACGGTTACCAAGCGTGCTGAGGGAACCTTTAGAAGCCTCCGTTACTCTTTTGGAGGCGACCACCCCAGTCAAACTACCCACCACGCACTGTTCTCATTGCTGAGTTAGGCTCTAGATAAGCAAAGGGTGGTATTTCAAGGATGACTCCACAACGCCTAGCGACGCCGCTTCAAAGTCTCCCACCTATCCTACACATTACTTATCCAAAGTCAATACGAAGCTATAGTAAAGGTTCACGGGGTCTTTTCGTCCCGCTGCGGGTAATCGGCATCTTCACCGATACTACAATTTCACCGAGCTCATGGCTGAGACAGTATCCAGATCGTTGCACCATTCGTGCAGGTCGGAACTTACCCGACAAGGAATTTCGCTACCTTAGGACCGTTATAGTTACGGCCGCCGTTTACTGGGGCTTCATTTGATTGCTTCGCCGAAGCTAACAACTCCACTTAACCTTCCAGCACCGGGCAGGTGTCAGGCCTTATACATCATCTTTCAATTTAGCAAAGCCCTGTGTTTTTGATAAACAGTCGCCTGGATCTTTTCACTGCGGCCAACATTGCTGTTGGCGACTCTTCTCCCGAAGTTACGAGTCTATTTTGCCTAGTTCCTTAGCCATGAATCTCTCGAGCACCTTAGAATTCTCATCCCAACTACCTGTGTCGGTTTACGGTACGGGTTCTTATAACCTGAAGCTTAGAGGTTTTTCTTGGAAGTTTTTAGGCACACTATCCACGCATCCGAAGACTTGTGGTACTATCACACTTCAGCTAAACCAGCGGATTTGCCTACCAGTCTAATACCTAAATGTTTCAACGAACTATTCCGTCAGTTCGCGGTGCTTTCACTACTCCGTCACCCCATCGCAGTTATAAGAAGTACAGGAATATTAACCTGTTGTCCATCGACTACTCCCTTCGGATTCGCCTTAGGTCCCGACTAACCCTCAGCTGATTAGCATCGCTGAGGAAACCTTAGTCTTTCGGTGAGGGGGTTTCTCGCCCCCTTTATCGTTACTTATGCCTACATTTTCTTTTCTATACGTTCCAGCATGCCTCACAGCACACCTTCAGCACATATAGAATGCTCCCCTACCACTTTTAAAAGTCCATAGCTTCGGTAATATGTTTATGCCCGATTATTATCCATGCTCGACCGCTCGACTAGTGAGCTGTTACGCACTCTTTAAATGAATGGCTGCTTCCAAGCCAACATCCTAGCTGTCTGGGCAGTCAAACCTCGTTTTTTCAACTTAACATATATTTGGGGACCTTAGCTGATGGTCTGGGTTCTTTCCCTCTCGGACATGGACCTTAGCACCCATGCCCTCACTGCTGAAAAACATTTTATAGCATTCGGAGTTTGTCAGGAATTGGTAGGCGGTGAAGCCCCCGCATCCAATCAGTAGCTCTACCTCTATAAAACTTTTATTCAACGCTGCACCTAAATGCATTTCGGGGAGTACGAGCTATTTCCGAGTTTGATTGGCCTTTCACCCCTACCCACAGGTCATCCAAAGACTTTTCAACGTCAACTGGTTCGAGTTCATCCACTGTGTGTTACCACAGCTTCAACCTGCCCATGGGTAGATCACTCGGTTTCGCGTCTACTACTACTAACTATATTCGCC
>NZ_CM201367.1:5000-312500 GCF_059716275.2 Tenacibaculum sp. TB-56
CTCACTGCTGCCTCCCGTAGGAGTCTGGTCCGTGTCTCAGTACCAGTGTGGGGGATAATCCTCTCAGACCCCCTACCTATCGTTGCCATGGTAAGCCGTTACCTTACCATCTAGCTAATAGGACGCATAGTCATCTTGTACCGATAAATCTTTAATTTAAAAATGATGCCATCTCTAAACATTATGGAGTATTAATCTTCATTTCTAAAGGCTATCCTCCTGTACAAGGCAGATTCTATACGCGTTACGCACCCGTTCGCCGGTCGCCGACATCTAGCAAGCTAGATTCGCTGCCCCTCGACTTGCATGTGTTAAGCCTGCCGCTAGCGTTCATCCTGAGCCAGGATCAAACTCTTCATTGTATAATCTTTAATATTATAAATGTTAAGTTCCAAAAGAATTTTAACTTCGTAGAAGTTATGGTTATTCTACTCTTTGTTTTACGCTGTCAATTTCAATATTTTCAATGAACTTGTGGAGAGTCGCCAATGACAAGTTGTTACTTATCTTACCACTCATCCTCTTGTAGAAATACTAGACTCGAACTAGTAACTTAATCGTCTTCCAAAATTTCTGTGATCGTGTCGCTTTGTAAAAGCGGATGCAAAACTACAAACTGTTTTTAATTTGACAAAACTTTTTTTGAATTTTTTTTTCGTTTGCTTTGCTACACTATTTTAATGAACTGTTTCCCTAAAAATCGGACTGCAAAGATACTCACTTTATTTTTTAATAAACAAGAAAAAATTAAACTATTTTTTAACCTTTTCTTTAAATATCTTAAACCTATTTCTATGAACTTTACTAACTTCTAAAAACTTGCGTTTTTACCTTAGCGGGTGCAAATATAGATACCTTTTTCCATTTAACAACCTCTTTTCTCCCCTTTTTTTATAACTTATTTTTAATGCATTATTATATAATAAGTTACGTTCGGAAGTTTTTTATATTCTACCTTTCAATCACATCTCCTCTAAACACATTTTAAAAAAAAATCACTATTACTTTACTCGCCTAAATGATAGTTTTAGCAATATTTAAAATGTTGTTTTAATGTATTGATTTAAGGGTTGACAATAAATTTTGGAACAGAGAACTTAAAAAACTAAAGAATAACATCTCTTACCTCCTCTTTTTCTTCCGTTCTCGCTTCTTTCGCATCTTAGAAAACATCTCCTTATACTCCGATACGTCAACATAACCCCTACTTTTGGATACAATTACTAAATAGTTCTTTCTTAATTTTGGATCTTGATACTCTAACTTTTCATCAATATAGGCTCGTTGGAGAATATCTTCAACCAAATAATCTTCATTTTCTGTTTCTGGTTGGTATTCGGACTTCAATGACAACTTAAACATATTTGCTGTGGTATTGTACCAAAAGGCTTTCCATCCACTTCGGATTTCCTTTACATTATCAAAAGCTGTTTTTCCAGTTTGACGATGTATTAACTTCAATAATATTCTTCCTTCTGTTCTTGTTAGTTTTTTTAATGGTGCTGTTAATTCTTCTTCTAAATATTTTTGAACACGTTTTACATATTCTCTTTTTTTTCTTTTAGAATTTATTCTTTCCAAGCGAACATTAACACTATCTACTCTTTTCGCTGCTAAAATCGCATAAGGATATGCTTTGAATACTTTTTTTCGCAACCAATAATAATATAAGATATCGTTTTCCTCTTTAAACTTATGTTTTGGTAAGACGGTTACTTCATTTAACCTTATCATTAAACTGTCTCCTTCTTTAATAAGAATGTACTCATCGTTAAAGTTTGGCAGCGAATCTTTTATTTGTGCCTGTATTGCTACTGCAAATAATATTGTATATAGATAAAGGAGTTTTTTCATTTAATTTTTATGTACAAAAAGGATTCCAAATGTATCATTTCTGTTTTAAAACAAAAAAACTCATGAAATATTTCATGAGTTTTTTTGTTTTATTATTCAATTTTGGATTATTCAGCCATTATTGTTTCAGCTACTTTCTTATACGTTCCGTTTTCTAATTTTTCACGGATAGCTGTAAATGCTTCGATTGTTTCTGTAACATCATCCATTGTGTGACGTGCTGTAGGAATTAGTCTTAAAATAATCAATCCCTTTGGAATTACTGGATACACAACGATTGAACAGAAAACTCCATGGTTTTCTCTTAAATCATTTACCATTGCCATAGCTTCTGGGATATCTCCTTTTAAATATACAGGAGTTATACATGTTTGTGTAGTTCCTAAATCAAAACCTGCGTTACGTAAACCTGACTGTAAGGCATTGGTAACTTCCCACAACTTATCTTTCAATTCTGGTTGTGTACGGATTAAATCTAAACGTTTTAACGCTCCTTTTACCATTGGCATTGGTAAAGACTTCGCAAACATTTGAGATCTCATATTATACTGTAAGTACTGTACTACATCTTTATCTCCAGCAAAAAATGCTCCGATACCTGCCATAGATTTAGCAAAAGTAGCGAAATATACATCTATCCCATCTTGAACTCCTTGCTCGAACCCTGTTCCTCTTCCTCCTTCACCTAAAGTCCCAAATCCGTGTGCATCATCTACTAATAAACGGAAATTGTATTTTTCTTTTAAGGCTACAATTTCTTTCAATCTACCTTGTTCACCACGCATACCAAAAACTCCTTCAGAAACTAATAAAATTCCTCCACCTGTTTTTTCTGCCATTTTGGTAGCACGTTGTAAGTTTTTCTCACAACTTTCAATATCGTTATGACGGTAAACAAAACGTTTACCTGCATGTAAACGAACACCATCAATAATACATGCGTGTGTATCTACATCATATACAATAATATCGTCTTTAGAAACTAAAGCATCTATTGCTGATACCATACCTTGGTATCCAAAGTTTACTAAATAAGCAGCTTCCTTTCCAACAAATTCTGCACATTCATTTTCTAATTGCTCATGGTATTTTGTATGACCTGACATCATACGAGCCCCCATCGGGTATGCTAAACCATCTGCTGCTGCAGATTCTCCATCAGCTTTTAATACTTCTGGATGATTTGCTAATCCTAAATAATCATTGATGCTCCAAGTAATTACTTTTTTTCCATTGAAAGACATACGGTTAGAGATTGGCCCTTCTAATTTAGGAAACACATAATATCCTTCTGCTTTATCTGCCCATTTTCCTAAAGGTCACTTTATCTCCCTTAATTCTTTCAAATAAATCTTTAACCATTATTATTTTTGATTTTTATAGGTTGCGAAAATAGTGCTTTTTTAACAGATTTTCAAAAATTGTCTGCAGCATAATTAATATATAATGAAGAAAGGTGCCTAATTAAGCACCTTTTCTTCTTTTTTGTTTTTAACCTAAAACGTTTGATTTTAATTCTTCTATAAATGGTTGTCTATATAATCTCTTTCCTAAGGCTTTATGAATTGCATTCGCTACAGCACCACCTGCTGGCGGTAAACCTGGTTCACCTAAACCTGTTGGTGCTATTTCGTTTTCAACAAAATATACTTCAACTTTTGGAGTCTCATTCATTCGTATTAATCTATAACTATCAAAGTTTCTACTAGAAGGCTTTCCGTATTCAAAAGTTAAATTTCCATACATTGCATGTCCTATACCATCGATGACTCCACCAGCTACTTGATTGATCGCACCAGTAGGATTTACAACAATACCACAATCTACCGCTGCTATTACTTTTGTTACCACAGGGGTTCCATCTTTTACCTCTACCTCTGCTACTTCTGCTACATGTGAATTGTGACTATAATATGCAGAAAAACCTTGAAAAACTCCTTCTTTAGCTTTTCCCCAACTGCCTTTTTCCGCAGCCAATCGAATCGCATCTTGCATTCTCTTCCCTGAATATTCTATTCTTTTATCTTCAGTATCTTTTACATTTTCTAATAAGTCTAAACGTAACTGAACTGGATCTTGATTTAACTCAGTTGCTAATTCATCAAAAAATGATTGTTCAGCATATCCTAGGAAATTGGTATATGGTGCTCTCCAGGCACCTGTAGTAATATTACTCCTATAATTAGCTGTTGAAACTTTATAATTTGGAATACATCCTGCAGGGAAAAAATGTGGAATTAAATCATACATATTATCATTAATTGCTGCTTCTTTTAAATGATATCCTGTTATTTTCCCGTCTTTTATTGATGCTGCTATTCTATATTTAATTGCTGGTCGGTAAATACCACTTGTTATATCTTCTTCTCTTGTCGAAACCATTTTTATTGGTTTCTTAACTTTATCAGATATTTCGAGTGCTTCATATACAAAATCTCCATACAATCTTCTTCCAAAACCACCTCCCATTCTAGTCATTTCTACATGGACTTGTTCTAAATCTCTACCTAACATTTCTGATGCCACTTGAGCTGCGTACTCTGGAGTTTGCACAGGCCCTACCAAATGGATTTTATCAGGAGTTATATTCGCAAAGAAATTCATAGGTTCCATACAATTATGTGGTAAGAAAGGCGAATGATATGTACGTTCTATAACTTTATCAGCTTCTGAAAATGCCTTATTTACATCTCCTTCTTCTCTTCTTATATCAAATTTATTTCCATCTAGTAAACTTAGAAGTTTTTCATCATGAAGTTTTGTATCTTCAAGTTGAGATCCTGGTTTCCAATTAGCTTTAATCGCTTTTGCTCCTTTGATTGCTGCCCAAGTATTTTCTGCAAGCACAACTACCTTGTCTGATTTTGACAATTTGAAAGTCCAGTTATTTTTACCAGATTCAATAAAGTTTCTTGCTTTTTCTCCAATAGTAACAACATCGATAACTCCTGAAACTTTTTTAGCTTCAGACGCATCGAACGACTCTAGTTCTTCACCAAAAGAAGGAGGTCTTACAACCGCAGCATATACCATACCTTCTTCTTTGTAATCTAATCCAAATAATGGTTTACCTGTTACTATTTTTTCTAAGTCTACGTTTGTAGCGTTTTTACCTATAATGGTAAATTCTGAAGGATTTTTTAATGTTACATTTTCTGGAATTTCTATGACTGCAGCTTCTTTTACTACTTCTCCATATCCTAACTTATCTCCATTCGCATTGGTAATTACACCTTTTGATGCCGAACAAGTAGCTGCATCAACACCCCATTTTACGGCTGCTGCATTAATCAACATTTGCTTTGTTGTAGCTCCTGTTTGTCTCAAAGCCGTCCATCCATGACGAATAGACTGACTTCCTCCTGCCAATTGACGAGTATAATTTTTAGTATCTAATGGGGCTTGTACTACATGTACTTTATCCCATTCTACATCTAATTCTTCAGCAATAATCATCGGCATTGAAGTTTTTACCCCTTGCCCTATTTCTGGATTGGGAGAGTAAATAGTTACATAACCTTCATCAGAAATTCTAATAAACGCATTAAAGTCATTGAAGTTTAAATTTTCAACGTCAACAGATGGTTTTACATTAGGCTTACATGCTGTGAATAAATTAAATCCGATCATGATTCCTCCACTTGCTAGCGCAGAGGCTCTTAAAAAATTTCTTCTACTAAACGTTGCTTTGTTTTCTAGTGTACTCATGATTGAAAAATTTTAAGACATTTTTTCGGCAGCTAAAGCAACTGCTTTTTCTATTCTATTATAAGCTGCGCAACGACAAATATTTCCTTGCATTGCTTCTCTAATTTCTTCATTGGAAGGATTTGGGTTTTCTTTTAAAAAGGAAGCTGCTGTCATTATTTGTCCTGCTTGACAATAACCACATTGTGGAACGTCTACTTCTTTCCATGCTTCTTGAAGTGGATGATCTCCTTCCGTCGATAATCCTTCTATCGTAGTAATTTCTTCGTCTCCTAACATTGAAACTTGCAATTGGCAACTTCTCATTGCTGTTCCGTCTACATGAACAGTACAAGCTCCACATTGTGCTATTCCACAACCGAATTTAGTTCCTACCATATCGAGTTCATCACGTAAAACCCATAACAATGGTGTATCTGCATCTGCAATAAAGGATACCGATTTTCCGTTAATTTTTAATGTATAATTTGGCATTTTAAAGGTAGTTTTTAGAATTCGTAAAAGTTACGAAAAAAATAAATGCCACTTAGTTAATGAAGTTGTTTTAAACAAAAAAAGAGGCTTTCGCCTCTCTTCTTTATCTATTTTGTAAAAATGTAGTTACATTTTTTTCTATTCTTTCCAATACATTTTCTGTATTTGCTTTTATAAAGGGTTCTCCTGTAATTTGCTCGTACAATTCAATATATCTGTTAGAGATTTCATTGATTTTCTCATCAGACATTTCTGGGATTTGCTGCCCTTCTTTTCCTTGGAAACCGTTTTCAATTAACCATTGACGTACAAACTCTTTTGATAATTGCTTTTGCTTCTCTCCTTTTTCTTGACGCTCAGCATATCCATCTGCATAAAAATAACGAGAAGAATCTGGAGTATGGATTTCATCAATCAATACAATTTTACCATCCTTCGTTTTTCCAAACTCGTATTTGGTATCTACTAAAATCAATCCTCTTTTAGCAGCCAATTCGGTTCCTCTTTGAAATAACTTTCTTGTGTAGTCTTCTAAAACTAAATAATCTTCTTCTGAAACAATTCCTTTAGCTAAAATATCTTCACGAGAGATATCTTCATCATGCTCTCCATTGTCAGCTTTTGTTGAAGGTGTAATGATTGGCTGAGGGAACTTATCATTCTCTTTCATTCCTTCTGGCATTGCAACACCACAAAGTGTTCTTTTTCCTGCTGTGTATTCACGAGCTGCGTGACCCGACAAATATCCACGGATAACCATTTCTACTTTAAAAGGCTCACATAAATCACCTACTGCTACATTTTCATCAGGATTTGCTATTAACCAATTCGGAACAACATCTGCAGTGTCATTCATCATTTTGGTAGCAATTTGATTTAAAATTTGCCCTTTAAAAGGAATTTGACGTGGTAAAATCACATCAAATGCAGAAAGACGGTCTGAAGCAATCATAACCAATAAATCATTATTGATATTGTAAACTTCTCTTACTTTTCCTTTGTAAACTGTCTTTTGCCCTGGAAACTGAAAGTTAGTTTCGTTAATTGTATTCATTTTCTTGTTGTTGTGTTGTTGCCCGCAAATGTAAACTAATCGCAAAATACTGACAACTAAAAACTACTCGGTTTCTATACTTTTATAAGCTGTAATAATCTTTTTAACCAATCGGTGACGGATTACATCTTTATCATCTAAATACACCTGCGCTATTCCATCAATATCTTTTAGAGCTAACAACGATTCTTTTAGTCCTGATACTTGTCTGCGAGGTAAATCGATCTGACCAGGGTCACCTGTAATGATAAACTTAGCGTGCATTCCCATACGTGTTAAAAACATTTTCATTTGCGAATGCGTTGTATTTTGAGCTTCATCTAAAATTACGAAAGCATTATCTAATGTTCGTCCTCTCATAAAAGCTAGTGGTGCAATTTGAATTGTTCCGTTTTCAAGATATGCCTGTAGTTTTTCATGCGGAATCATATCTCTTAACGCATCGTACAAAGGTTGCATATACGGATCTAACTTTTCTTTTAAATCTCCTGGAAGAAACCCTAAGTTTTCACCCGATTCTACTGCGGGTCTTGTTAAAATAATACGTCTAACTTCTTTTTCTTTTAATGCTTTTACCGCTAATGCTACCGCTGTATATGTTTTTCCTGTTCCTGCTGGACCAACTGCAAATAACATATCATTTTTTTGCATTAACTCCACCATTTTGTGTTGATTAGCTGTTTGAGCTTTGATTAGCTTTCCGCTAACACCGTGTACTAAAACATCTTTTGAGTTTCCTGATCTGCGAATTTCTTCTTCTTTACCAGTTGATGTTAAAATACGTTCAATACTATTTTCATCAAGTTTATTATATCTATTGAAGTATTTGATAAGCATTTCTAAGCGCTTTTCAAACTCGTCTAATAATTCTGCTTCACCAAAAATCTTTAATTTGTTTCCTCTTGCTACAATTTTTACTTTAGGAAAGAAGGTTTTTAACTGAGTAATTGTGCTATTTTGAGCTCCAAAGAAATCATTTGGATTGATTTCTGTTAATTCAATTATGCGTTCGTTCAAATGACAAAAGTTTTAAGATTATTCACTCTAAAAATAATGATTATTTTTGTCGAAATGCGTAGTTTTGTTTAAAAATTCAGCATAATTTTTCACAAACTAATTAACAAACACCTAACTTAATGTCTCTTATCACATTAACTACTGATTTTGGAACTAAAGACCACTTTGTAGGGGCTGTAAAAGGGGCTATATACTCAGAATTACCTGATGCTAAGATCGTAGATATAACGCATCAAATCTCTCCTTTTAACATTACAGAAACGGCTTATATTTTAAAAAACGCCTACAAGAGTTTTCCTGATAAAACCATTCATGTAATTGGAGTTGATTCTGAATTAAGTATTCAAAATAAACACATTGCTTTAGAACTGGACAATCATTATTTTATTTGTCCTGATAACGGATTAATTTCTATGATTGCTTCAGAAATTAAACCTACTAAAATTTTTGAAATCAATATTCATAATCGTGTAGAAAGTAGTTTTCCTGTATTAGATGTGTTTGTACAAGTTGCTAGTCATATTGCTCGTGGCGGTAGTTTAAGTGTTATTGGTAGAGAAATTGATTCTTATAAACAGATTATTGAAATTCAGCCAAAAGTAAACGAACAAAAAACTAGTATTGCTGGCGGTGTTATTTACATTGATAACTACGGAAATGTAATTACTAATATTAGCCAAAAATTATTTAACACAGTTGGGAAAGGGCGTGATTTTAAAGTTACAGCCAGACGTTATGCCTTTACCAAAATTTTTAGTAGATATAATGAAATTGTCGATTATTCGATTGAAAACAATGGTCAGCATGACGGAGAAAAATTGGCTATTTTTAACTCTGCAGGTTTTTTAGAAATTGCCATCTATCGAAGTAATTTAGAAACTGTTGGAGGTGCTTCTACCTTACTTGGGTTAGAGTATCGTGATACTATTACTGTTGAATTTGAAAACCCAGTTACACCAGAATTTACACCTATAAATTAACGATATGTTTGTACGAATAGTAAAAATGAGCTTTCAACCAGAAAAGATTGAAGAATTTTTAAACAACTTCAATACTAAAAAAGAATTTATACGAAATTCACCGGGTTGTCGTTTATTAGAACTGTACAGAGATAAGACTAATCCAAACATTTTTTTTACTTACAGCTATTGGGATGCTGAACAAGATTTAGAAAATTATAGAAATTCTGATTTGTTTAAAGGTGTTTGGGCACAAACCAAAGTATTATTTAATGACAAACCCCTGGCTTGGAGTGTTGATAAAGTTGAATCGCTACCTTAGTCAATACCTATCTGAAAATAACTAAATATTATAAACAACTAAAATAGTTATACATTGTTACCACTACTAAAGAAAGAATTTAACTCATTTTTTGCCTCTCCCATTGCCTATTTGGTTATTGGGGTATTTTTACTTGTAAATGGCTTATTTTTATGGGTATTTAAAGACAATTTCAACATTTTAAATGCGGGGTTTGTCGATTTAAATAGCTTTTTTTATTTAGCTCCATGGTTGTTCTTATTCCTGATTCCTGCCATAACAATGAAAAGTTTTGCTGATGAATTTAATAGTGGAACTATTGAAATTCTAAAAACGAAACCGCTTACCGATTGGCAAATTGTACTGGGTAAGTTTTTCGCTTCTCTTTTGTTAGTTGTCATCGCCATATTACCAACATTAACCTATACGTATACTTTGTATCAATTAGGAAGTCCTGTTGGAAATTTAGATGTAGGTAGTACTATAGGTTCGTATTTAGGTTTATTATTTTTAGCAGCAACCTATACAGCTGTTGGATTGTTTACCTCTACCCTATCAAAAAATCAAATTGTGGCATTTATTTTAAGTGTATTTATCACTTTTGCTTTATTCTATGGTTTTGATGCTGTAGGTTCTTCTTTAGGAAATTCAGGATATACCTTACAACAATTTGGTATTAACGAACACTTTAAAAGTATTAGTCGTGGTGTAGTAGATACTCGTGATTTAATCTATTTCATCAGTGTTACCGTTTTCTTTTTATTCATCACTAAACAACAGTTAAAAAATGAATAAGAAATTACAACATATTGCATTAGCCCTTATCGGACTGTTAATTGTCAATTACATCGCTAATTCAGTTTACAAACGTTTCGATTTAACACAGGACAAACGTTATACCTTATCTGAAGTAAGTGAGAATCTTATTGATAAAATTGACGCTCCACTAACTATACATGTATATTTAGAAGGGGAATTTCCTGCGGAATTTAAGCGTTTGCAAATTGAAACTCGTCAGTTTTTAGAAGAGTTACAAGCTAAAAACACCAATATTCGTTTCCGTTTTATCAATCCTGATAATATTCGTGAACGTTTGGTAAAAAGAGGAATGATGCCTAGTCAGTTAACTGTAGAAGAAGATGGAAAGTTATCTGAAGCTATTATTTTTCCTTGGGCTGAAGTTTCTTATGGTAAAAAAACTGAATTGGTTTCGTTATTACCTAATACCATTGCAAAAACACAAGAAGCTCAATTACAAAACGCTGTTGAAAAGTTAGAATATTCATTTGCTAATGCTTTACATAACATTACCCAAAAAGAAAGACAAAAAATAGCTGTTTTAGCAGGTAATGGTGAGTTACAAGATATTTATCAATACAGTTTACTAAGTGAAGTTGGTAAAAAATACCGTTTAGCTAAGTTTACATTAGATAGTGTTGCTAGTAATCCGCAAAAGACATTAAAAGACTTAAGAGCATACGATTTAGCAATTATTGCAAAACCAACTGAACGATTTACCGAAGAAGAAAAATTCACAGTAGATCAGTTTATTACCAACGGAGGAAAAAGTCTGTGGATGATTGATAACAATTACGCTGATACCGATAGTTTATATAATGAAGGTAAAATGTTGGCTTTCCCTCGTGACTTAAACCTAACTGATTTATTATTTGGCTACCAAGTTCGTGTAAACAATAAATTGATTCAGGATTTATATGCTGCTAAAATTCCGCTAGCTACAGGAAATGTTGGAAACCAAACCCAATTTCAACATTTAAACTGGTTTTATCATCCATTGGTAAATGGAAATCCGTATCACCCAATCACCAAAAATGTATTACCTGTTCGTTTCCGATTTACAACACAAATAGATACCTTAAAAGGAAACTTAAAAAAGACTCCTTTATTAGTTACCTCGGTACTTACCAAGAAAGTTGGAACTCCTAACTTTGTAGAGCTACAAAGCATAGCTAAAGAACCACAAGAAAACGAATTTGCTGCTGGTCCGCAATTGTTAGCTGTATTATTAGAAGGAAACATTCCTTCTGCTTATAAAAACCGAATAAAGCCTTTTAACACTCCTGATTTTAAAGCTGAAAGTGGTGCCAATAAAATGATTGTAATTGCTGATGGTGATATAGGAAGTAACCAAATTTTAAAAGGAAAACCACACGATTTATCGTTAGATAAATGGACAGGAGAACAATTTGGAAACAAAGAGTTTTTAATTAATGCGATTGATTATTTATTGGACGATTCTGGATTAATTCAGCTTCGTAATAAAACTATTCAAATTAACTTGTTAGATAAACAACGTGCTTTTGCTGAAAAAAGTTACTGGCAGTTTATCAATATTGGTATTCCGTTAGTGTTGTTAGCGCTGTTTGGTTTCGGATTTAATTATTGGAGAAAAAAGAAGTATCAGTAATTGGCTATTGGCTATTGGCTATTGGCTATTGGCTAAAATGTTAAATACTCAATAAATCACTGTGTATAAACTGATAGTTCAATACTTTTTGAAGTTTTTCGCTACTGATTATTTTACACTCTAATGATTTTGAATCATCAAATTCAGGAATTGGTTTTCCAAGTGACTTTCTTGCATTAATATAAAAATCCTCTCTTGTTGGATGATGGTTTGCGCAAGCATTAAACACTTCTCCAAAAACATTTTGCGCTATAATTTGTTGTATGATTGCAATGCAATCCTCACGATGAATCATATTTACATACCCTTTTGGATGCGGAATTTTTCTATCAACAAACCAATTTCCTGGTTGTCTGTTCCCTCCAAACAACCCTGCAAAACGAAGTATCGTTGTTTGAAAATTTTCATTATTTCTAAACAAATTTTCTATTTCAACTAGAGGAGAATGTACAGTATCATCTTCCTCTGTCAATTCTTTATTTAAGCTTGGATATACTGAGGTTGAACTGATAAAAATAACATTGGTTACATTACTCTTTTCAATTTTAGAAATCACTCTTTTAAAGTCATCAATATTTTTAGATGTAATTGCTATTAGCAATACATCAGTATCTAAAAATTCCGTAATCTCAGTATCTTCAGAAATATTTACAAAAAAAGGGTGAATATGAACGGCTTTTAATTCGTCTAACTTCGCTACTGATGTTGTTGAACCTTTAACGGTATATCCATTCTTAATTAATTGTATTCCTAGTTCCTTTCCTAACCACCCACAACCTAATATGCTAACACTTTTCATCACAACAATTATCGTCTTTTACTAATTTACAAGAAACCACCGCTAACAAAGCACCCAAAATTGGAGCCAGTATATATAACCACAAATGCTCTAAGTGACCAGAAACCAATGCTGGTGCAATAGAACGAGCAGGATTCATAGACGCTTTTGTCATAGGACCAGCAAACATAGCCTCTAACAAAACCACTCCTCCAATGGCAATGCCTGCCATCACTCCTACTTCTTTACTTCCTGTTGACACATTAACAATGGTCAACATTAAAAAGAACGTCAAAAGTAACTCTAATATAAAAGCGCGCCACGGGTCTATAGACGGAATGGTTGCACCATAAAACTCACTTGTAGGAAACAACACCCAAAGCATTACACTTGCAAATAAAGCTCCTAATATTTGAGCTATAATATATTTAGGAACTTCTTTCCAAGAGAACTTTTTTGCATAGGCAAAAGCAACAGTTACTGCAGGGTTAAAATGTGCTCCTGAAGTTTCTCCAAAAGCATAAATCATCGCCATAACTATCAAACCCCACGTAATTGCCACTCCTGTATGCGTTAAATCTGCTCCGTTAGTAACCTCATTAACAGTCATCGCTCCTGTTCCGCAGAAAATAAGGGCAAAAGTTCCTATAAATTCAGAAATATATTTTTTCATGATTGTAAATATCAATTAAAACAAACCTACCGTATTTTAAGTTTTTGTTAACATTAATCCGAAGAATTCCTTGTAATTTTAACAAAACTAAATTTAAAACAAACCAATCATTATGAAAAAAATACTTTTGAGTTTGTTTGTTGTTGCCTTATCAACAAACATTACTGCCCAATTAAAAACACCAGCTCCGAGTCCTGCTTCTAAAATAGAGCAAAAAGTAGGTTTAACCGATGTTACTGTTGAATATTCAAGACCAAGCATGAAAGGAAGAGCCATTTTTGGTAATTTAGTTCCTTACGGTAAATTATGGAGAACAGGTGCTAACCAAAACACCAAAGTTACTTTTAGCGACGACGTTACTATCGACGGAAAAACATTGAAAAAAGGAACTTATGCTGTATACACGAAGCCTGGAAAAGATGCTTGGGAAGTATTATTTTACTCAGATGCTAATAATTGGGGAACTCCTCAAAAATGGGACGATGTAAAAGTAGCTGTGTCTACTTCTGCTAAGGTTGAGGCTATGCCAATGAAAATTGAAACGTTTACAGTGTCTATTGACGATTTAACAAACGATTCTGCTGTGTTAGGTATCTCATGGGAAAATGTTTACGTTGGTGTAAAATTCAATACTCCAACAGACAAAGCTGTTGAAGAAAGTATTGCACAAGTAATGGGTGGTCCTTCTGCTAACGATTATTTTTCTTCTGCTGTTTACTATTTACAAGAAGGAAAAGACATTAACAAAGCCAAAGAATGGATTAACAAAGCGGTAGACATGACTAAAGATCAACCTCGTTTTTGGTACTTACGTCAACAATCGTTAATCCTTGCTAAAGCTGGAGATAAAAAAGGAGCTATTAAAGCTGCTAAAGCTTCGTTAGCTGGTGCTGAAAAAGCTGGAAATGCTGATTACGTGAAAATGAACAAAGAGTTTATTGCTGAAATGAAGTAATTTTCAAGTATATAGTTTCATTAAATAAAAAAGACTGCTTCACCATTATTTATATGCTGAAGCAGTCTTTTTTACTTTTATCTCATAATTCCTAAGTGAATAATACGGCCTCCTGATTGATTTACAGGGTTAACACTTTTACCCACCACAATTCCTTTTTCTGGTGCGTAATATTTCTTAATTGTATTACCAAAAACATCTCTTAGAGTGGCAATATGATCTCCTTCTTCTACAATATCTCTCAAATCAACATGTACAGTTAGTAAACCTCCTTCTTGAGTGTACAACCAATACGATTTATTACAAACTACAGTATTCCTCTTTGAAGTTTCATATTCATCATCGGTAATTCCTAGATGAGTCAATACATTATGTACCCCTGCTAGCCCACTCTTTATAATTTTCTTTTGAAAACTATGCGGATTACCAACTTCAATCGTTATGGAAGGAATCCCTAATTCTTCAGCAGCTCCACGTAAAGTTCCGTCTGAAGGTGGTGTATGCACTATGATTTCTGCATCTTGTAATAAGGCTAATTTTTTAGTAACTTCATTGTTCATATCACTTCTGATATAAAACGAATTTACCCTACCAAAACTAGCAGTGTGAAGGTCTAACAAATAATCAAACTTTTTTACTACTAAATTCAAAAAACGATTGGCATATACTTCACTTGTATTTCCATCATGCTTCCCTGGCATAATTCTGTTAATATCTACTCCATCGCTAAAAACACGTGTTCCTCTAACAAAAGAAGGCACATTTACAATAGGAATTCCTACAATCGTTCCTTTTAAATTGTTTGTATCTAAATCTTTAAACAATCGCTGTATAACTGATATTCCATTTAATTCATTTCCATGAACCGCAGCTGTAAGCCCCAATACAATACCGTCTTCTTTTCCTCTTGCAACCATAATAGGAATACAAGTAGCAATTCCTATTGCATTTGAAGTTACTTTTAACCAGTAATTCTTAATAGAATTTTGTGGTGTTTGATTTACATCAAACTCTGTAATATAGTCAATTTGGTGTCCCATAAGTTTTGTAATTAGTACAACTCATTTAATAACGTACTGTCATTATTTAAAGATGTAAATAATTTCTTTTTAAACTTTTTATTAGCGTTGATTAAGCTAATGCACATTTTATCAATCGCAATAGTAGAAAGCACTGTTTGGATAAATGTTTCTATTAAATCATCAATTCCCAAACCTAATTTGTTATAATCTCTTCTATCCATAATTAACAAACGATTAGTATCAGATGTCCATTGATTTTCTCCTAATTTAACCGATAAATTAGTACCTAACATTTGCCAAGAATCCTTACTATCCTCTAAATCATTTACCAAAGGCAACAAGGCTCTTCTCGAATACATACACAAAGGTTTAATACCGTCTTTGGTGCTACTAATCATCATTCGAATATCAGATACATAGGTTTCTCCTTTAGCATTTGGCATCGTACCAACATGATAGTATTTCCCTTTAGTACTAACCGAACTCCAATTGTAATTACCAATTAAACTCTGAACAATAAAACGTTCGTATTCGATATCCTGCTTCATAAACTCCTCTAACTCCTCCTCGTTTACAATGGTATATACTCCTTGACCTGCATTACTATATGGAATTTTAATAACTGCTTGTCCGCCCATTTTCTTTACCCACAGTGGAATTTCATTCTTACTCACGTCCCAAATCGTATCAGGTATGTTAATTTTCATTCCGTGTTCTTCTAACTCCGTGTTATAAATATCATAGGCTTTAGCTGCAACCATTTTATTTCTTCCTCCTGCTAAACACGTAATAATCGGATTTAAAATCTTTGTTTTGCTATTTACAGGAAAACGATTCCATGGTTTTTGAGTTACATATCTAAAAATTCCTCGTAACGGAATCCATTCTTCGTCTTGTTTCAAATAAAAAATTTCATCCTCTATTTTAACATGTGTATTCTCTTCATTTGAAAAAAATGGAACCAAGAACACTTCTTCTTTAAAAACATCTGCAATTACAGCAGCGTATCCTGAAGTTTCCATGTAATTCTTATCGTAAAACACTGCTAACCTACCGTCTTTAACAAGCTTACGTTTTTTATCCAAAATAGGTTTGAATGTACGCTCTATAAGCAAACGATACGCTCCATCTTCTTTATTATCATCTAACAAAGGCATTGATTTTTGCCCTGACGGACATGAATTATTTTCAATAATAACCATGTTTTTGTCTCCATCTGCCGAAGTAGAATTGATTAAATCGGCACCACCCCACAAAAAATACTTACACTCATACGACAAAATTTCTCGTAACTTTTCTGCATTTACTTTAGGGTGTAAATGGCAATACCTAGCTATAATTCGTTCTTTATCTAAGTTTAAAAAGAAATTTACCATCGGGTGAATCGTGGCATTCAACGCTTTAGGATACCAGTGATTTTCGTTATTAAATGTGTTGGGTTGTATAAGCTCTACTGCTTTCATTTTTGGTTTGTCTATTTTATTTTTTGCTTACGTATACTTTCCTTGATAAATTAAAAATAGAAAAAAATACAACTAGAATATGCTTATCTATGTTAATTTATTTACCTCCTATTTGTTACTATATTTATAAAAACATGTATTTTAGAGGCTCTTAAAAATTGCAAATGAAAAAAGGCTATGAATTTCTCAACCCTAATTTCATATTTCTTTTAAGAACATAAAAAAGTAGTAGTATCCCTATCTTTTTTAGGGATAAAAAAACTTTTATTTTTTATATAACGAGTTGGCAAACATTTAGAACAAGATTAATGTAAAAATATTACTCTCAATTTTAACTCTATTAGGAATAAACACAGGAGGAAAAGCTCAAACAATGGAAAAGTTAGGTGTTGGCTTAGAAAAAACTATAGAATTGACCTCTAAAAAATTTGAAAGAAAAAACCACGCAAATTTTAAAGAGAAAAAACATCAAAATTAGTATGACAGAAGAAAATCATTGCTACGAAAATGCTATTGCGGAACGTGCAAACGGCATCCTAAAAGACGAATTCTATCTCGACCAGACCTTTGATAGCGTACAATACGCAAAAAGAGCAACAAAAAGTGCTATTAATCTATACGACCAAATTAGATTACAAGTATCTTTAGATTATAAAACACCAAATATGGTATATTTAAAACAGCGTAAATCAATTTTTAAACTGTAGCCATATTTCAGGACTAGACATAATTCAGTTTACTGGTTTTGTACTACTTAAAATTAATTTATAAGTTACAATCTTTATTAACATTACAAATCTATTATATAAACAAACTATTTATTAACTCTTAAAGTTTAATTAGTGCTCCTAAATGTTCAAAATATTTTGTTTATAATTCAAAACTTCTTTCTACTATCAACTTATAACATTCACAAATAATTTAGTAATTTCGGCCTTCTAAATTGTATTGTAAATACCCTTATTAATAATTACACATGTATAATGCTTTAAACTAATTTACAAGCATTTACACAATTATAATTGTCCACATGGACTCTGTTTTATGAAAGTTTGTATCGCCGAGAAACCTAGTGTAGCCCGTGAGATTGCTAATATCTTAGGAGCCAATACCAAACGAGATGGATATTTCGAAGGGAATGGCTATGCGGTTACCTATACTTTCGGTCATTTATGTACACTTTTAGAACCTAAAGACTACAAACCGCACTGGAAAAGCTGGGATTTAAACAACCTTCCTATGCTACCTGAGCGCTTCGATACTAAGGTTACCAACGATAGTGGTATTCAAAAACAGTTTAAAATTGTAAAATCTCTATTTGAAAAAGCTGATGTAGTGATTAACTGTGGGGATGCTGGACAAGAAGGAGAACTCATTCAGCGTTGGGTAATTAATCAAGCTAATTATAAAGGTAAAATTCAACGTTTATGGATTTCTTCTCTTACTGAAGAAGCCATTAAAGAAGGTTTTGACAACTTAAAAAACAACGACGATTACAATAACTTATACTACGCAGGATATTCTCGTGCAATTGGTGATTGGTTATTGGGTCTAAACGCTACACGCTTGTATACAGTAAAATTTGGAGGTTACAAACAAGTGCTATCAATTGGTAGAGTGCAAACTCCTACCCTAGCCATGTTGGTTGATCGCTATAAAGAAATTCAAAATTTTAAACCAGAACCTTATTGGGAACTACAAACCTTGTATCGCGATACACTTTTTAGTTGTGAAGAAGGTCGTTTTTTGAAAAAGGAAGAAGGACAAGCCTTTGCTGATAAAGTAAAAGAAAGTGATTTTGAAATCACTTCAGTTACTAAAAAGAAAGGAAAAGAATACGCTCCTAAATTATTCGATTTAACGGGTTTGCAAGTATATTGTAATAATAAGTTCGGATTTTCTGCGGACGAAACCTTAAAAATTGTTCAGAAACTCTATGAAATGAAAGTAGTTACCTACCCTAGGGTTGACACTACTTTTTTACCGAATGATATTTATCCAAAAGTTCCGAATATTTTAAAAGGGTTAAAGCAATACGCAACCTTAACACAACCTCTTTTAGGGAAAAAAATACGCAAATCGAGTAAAGTTTTTAATGACAAAAAAGTAACCGATCACCATGCGATTATTCCTACGGGAATAGAAATCAACTTGCAATACAATCAGCAGCAAGTGTATGACATTATTGTTCGTCGATTTATTGCCGTTTTTTATCCTGATAGTGATATTTCGAATACTGCTGTAATAGGTGAAGCTGATAAAGTTTCATTCAAAACCACAGGAAAAGAAATTTTGACCAAAGGTTGGCGTGAAGTATTTGAATACGGAAAAGAGCCTAAAAAAGATACCGAAAAAGACGTCTTACCAACTTTTACCAAAGGAGAAAAAGGTTCACATGAACCTTCTTTTTTAGAAAAAGAAACCAAACCTCCTCGTAATTATACCGAAGCTAGTTTGTTACGTGCT
Source organism: Tenacibaculum sp. TB-56 (assembly GCF_059716275.2). NCBI lineage: Bacteria > Pseudomonadati > Bacteroidota > Flavobacteriia > Flavobacteriales > Flavobacteriaceae > Tenacibaculum > Tenacibaculum sp. TB-56. The sequence continues at coordinate 24,153 of NZ_CM201367.1, forward strand.
ATGGAAACTGCAGGTAAACAGGTTGATGATGACGAAATGCGCGAACTAATGAAAGAGAATGGTATCGGTCGTCCATCTACACGTGCAAGTATTATTGAAACCTTATTCAGACGAAAATATATTGAGCGTCAAAAAAAATTAATCATTCCTACCAAAACAGGTATCGACTTAATTGATTTGATTGATAACGAACTCTTAAAATCTGCAGAATTAACTGGATTGTGGGAAAAACGTTTGAAAGAAATTGAACGTGGTGAATACAGTGCTGCGCATTTTATTAATGAAATGAAAAAAATGGTAGATCGTTTGGTATACGAAGTACGATCTAATACTAAATCTGTACGATTATCTGCCGAAAAAAGCACGGTTTCAAACACAACTAAAACCAAGAAAAAATCAACTTCTAAAAAGAAAGAAGTTGTTGGTAAAAGTTGTCCGAAGTGTAACAACGGACAATTATTAAAAGGTAGCACTGCATATGGTTGTTCTTCTTATAAAAACGGATGTGATTTTAAACTTCCATTTGATTTTATGGATAAAAAAATATCTGAAAGTCAATTAATCCGATTACTTGATAAGGGTTGTACTACCAATTTAAAAGGTTTCAAGCAAGGTTCAGAAAAAGTAGAAGGTCTAGTTCGTTTTGATGATGGTTTCAATTTAAAGTTTGAGCCCAAAAAAACAAGTTCAAATGTCAATTCTAGTGATAAGGATAAATCAATTTCAGATACCTTAACCTGCCCTAAATGTAACAAAGGAACCGTTTTAAAAGGGAAATCTGCCTACGGGTGCTCTGAATACAAAAATGGTTGTGATTTTGTATTTACGTTTGAAAACATCAAAAAAATTGCCAATGGAAAACCATTGACAAAAGAATTAGTCTATAATATTTTAACTTCTAAGTAAGCCCTTTATAATAGTGTTCTATTAATTTCTCTGGATTTTTAACCGTGTTTTTAATCCATTCAAAATACAACTCTTGTTTCTCTACATCCGATAATTTCCAATCAATTGGTAACTTCTTCATACGAGTAGTTACATCTTGTAAAATAATTGCTGCTGCTACCGAAATGTTCAAACTTTCAGTAAAACCTACCATAGGAATTTTTAAAAAACCGTCGGCTTCTTTTTTTATGTAATCAGAAATCCCTTCTTTTTCAGTTCCAAAAACAAAGGCTGATTTTTTAGTTACATCAAAATCGGACAAAACACAAGAATCAGTGTGCGGTGTAGTTCCTATAATCTGGTATCCTTTTTTTCTTAAATCATCTAAACAATCCTTAGTATTATCTCCATCCTCTTTATAACGGTTGATATTTAACCATTTCTGACTTCCTTTAGCAACGTGCTTTGACACTTTATTGGTAAAACTATTTTCAATAGCATATACATCCTGTACACCAAAAATATCGCAACTTCTTACCACTGCACTGGCATTATGCGGTTGGTAAATATCTTCTAAAACCACCGTAAAATGACGTGTTCGCTCGCTTAATACCTTTTCAAACGTTTCCTTCCTATTCTCAGTAATATATCCTTCCAAATAGGTTAATAATCCTTCATCAATCATACAACAAACATAGTAATTTTTCCTATTTTTAATCGCAAAGCGATAGCTAAGTATTTATTTTCTTAAACTTGCAACGAAATCTATATTATGAAAAAACGTTTGGTAGTATTAACAGGTGCTGGTATAAGTGCTGAAAGTGGTTTAAAAACTTTTAGAGATGCTGATGGTTTATGGGAAGGACATGATATTTATGAAGTAGCTTCTCCTCAAGGATTTCATGCAAACCCTGAATTAGTTTTAGATTTTTACAACCAACGTAGAAGACAACTTTTAGAAGTAACACCTAACAAAGCACATTTGAATTTAGCTGATTTAGAAAGCACTTTTGATGTTGATATCATTACTCAAAATGTAGATGATTTACACGAACGCGCTGGTAGTTCTAATGTATTGCACTTGCATGGTGAATTATTAAAAGTGCGCAGTACAAAAAATGAAAACTTGGTGTATCCTTGGAAAAAGGACATTCTTTTAGGTGATTTGTGTGAAGAAAATGCGCAGTTACGACCACATATTGTTTGGTTCGGTGAAGATGTTCCGCTACTAGAAAAAGCAGTTGAAATTACTTTACAAGCAGATATTTTGGTAATTATTGGTACCTCTATGCAAGTATATCCTGCTGCTAGTTTAGTAGATTATGTAACATCTAACACCCCTATTTACTTTATTGACCCCAACCCTGCTGTAAACAAAAACGCCTTTAATAATTTAACGATTATTAAAGACGTTGCCAGTACTGGTACTGATATATTACTCAATATGCTTCGATAAGCTCAGCATGATATTGACTAGGAATTAGAAGTTAATCGATCGAAATATTCGTATAATTCTCCTTTAGAAATAGTACTTCCTTTTTCAATCAAATCAAACAACTCTACATTACGTTCTTCTTGATACGGCTTTGATCCTCTTAAAAATTCTATGGCTTCATCTTGTGGATTATTTAATAACCACTCAAATCCTTCTTGTTCAAGTACGTTTACTTCTTTATCAATCGTTATTACAATACGATGAATTTCTTTTTCATCACACTTAAATAAGTTCACCACTTTTGGAGAAAAATGCTCTAGATAATTCGTTTTGGTCAATACATCGTCCCAAACGACATCGCTAAACACATTCATTTCATCTTCAGCAACATGAGGTTTCTCTTCTTTTAGCTCATCCCATTCTTTTTTATCGATGTTTTGTGAAGCTAAAAAACGTGCAAACTCTTCATGTAATCCTTCAAACTGCTCTTTTGTAAGTTGTCTATATTTCAAAAATTCAAATTTTAATAATTAACTAACCCTATTTTTTATTCATTCTCTTTAATTAGGGTCATTATCTTGTTTTACTTAATCCCTCAATGAGGGTTTCATTCGGCAATTTTAATAATAAATTAGGATTAGGGCAATTTTGCTTGTAAAAATCCAAGGTCTTTTTTGAAGATACTCCTGGGTAATCGCCATAATAATCTTCAATATCTATAATTAATTGAAAGTGTAAATGAGGCGCATAATCTCCATTGACAGAACTATCTCCTAAAGTTCCTATCCTTTCTCCCTGAATCACCTTGGTTCCAACTTCTAAGTTTTTTATGGACTCTAATGATAAATGACCATATAATGAGTAAAACTCATTTCCTTCAATTGAATGTTTAAGAATAATTGTTGGACCGTAATCTCCATAGTTTGTATTGTTTTTAAAACTATGGATTTCTCCATCTAGCACAGCTAATACTTCAGTACCTGCATCACACCACAAATCAATTCCTAAGTGAATATTTCGTTGGTTTTCTTCGTACAATTTATTGAAATGTTCACTTCTACTATAAATATCTCTTACTTCCAAATATCCCCCAAAAGCAACTGTTTTTTTATGTTTTGAAAAATAATTTTCCAAATAAGCCTCCCATTCTTTTGATGAAGAAACATCAAAGCTTAATTCTTTGTTTGATGCCGCTATTGAAATTGGAATATACTCATCAAAAGATATGTTGGTATCTATTACGTTCAATGGAATTTCAGAAATTTTACTTAAAAAGTCTGTCATAATTAAATATTAAAAAAGTGCAGTAATTACTGCACTTTTTATAAATAAACTAGTTTATATATTAAGCGTTCTGTTTCTTAATTAAATTTAGAGCAGAACCTTCTTTATACCATTCTATTTGTCCTTCGTTATAGGTATGATTAGCGATAATTCTATTTTTCGAACCATCAGCATGAACCACTTCAATAGTTAATGGTATGTTTGGAGCAAATTCATTCAAATCTAAGAAGTTAAACGTATCATCTTCTTGAATTAAATCGTAATCTGCTTCATTAGCAAATGTTAGCCCTAACATCCCTTGTTTTTTCAAGTTTGTTTCGTGAATACGCGCAAATGATTTTACCAAGACTGCGGCTACTCCTAAATGACGAGGCTCCATAGCTGCATGCTCGCGTGAAGACCCCTCTCCATAATTATGATCTCCCACAACAATTGTTTTGATTCCTTTTGCTTTATAATCACGCTGTACTTTAGGCACTGCATCGTACTCTCCTGTTAATTGATTTTTCACAAAGTTTGTTTTCATATTGAAAGCATTCACTGCTCCAATTAACATGTTGTTAGAAATATTATCTAAATGTCCGCGGTAACGTAACCAACTAACCTGCCATAGATATATGGTCAGTTGTACATTTTCCGAATGCTTTGATTAACAATTTAGCATCTTTAATCTCATTTCCAATTGGCTCAAATGGTGTTAACAATTCTAAACGCTCTGAATTTGGGTCTACCACTACTTCTATATGGCTTCCATCTGCTTCAGGTTCCAAATAACCATTATCATCAACTTCAAATCCTTTTGGAGGTAATTCCCAACCTGTTGGTTCATCTAACATTACCTCTTCTCCATTTTCATTGATTAGAGTATCTGTTAATGGATTAAAATCTAATCGCCCTGCAATAGCAATAGCAGCTGTTAATTCTGGTGAAGCTACAAAAGCATGTGTGTTTGGATTTCCATCGGCACGCTTTGCAAAATTTCTATTAAATGAGTGTACAATAGAGTTTTTTGGTGCGTTCTTCGGATCTTCATAACGTCCCCACTGACCAATACACGGTCCACATGCATTGGTAAATATTTTAGCATCTAAGTTTTCAAAAACTTGTAAAATACCATCTCTTTCAGCAGTAAAACGTACTTGTTCAGATCCTGGATTGATACCAAACTCAGCTTTCGTCTTCAACCCTTTATCGATTGCTTGCTGCGCAATAGAAGCTGCACGTGATAAATCTTCATAAGAAGAGTTTGTACAAGAACCTATAAGCCCCCATTCTACTTGCAATGGCCAATCATTTGCTTGCGCCTTTTCTGTCATTTCTTTTCCTACTGGGGTAGATAAATCTGGCGTGAAAGCTGCCCGTTTAATAAAGGTCCTAATTCTGATAAATTAATTTCTATTACTTGATCAAAATATTGCTCAGGATTTGCGTATACTTCAGGGTCTGCCGTTAAATATTCTTTAATCTCATTTGCTGCATCAGCTACATCATTTCTATCCGTAGCACGTAAATAACGTTCCATAGATTCATCGTAACCAAAAGTAGAGGTTGTAGCTCCAATTTCTGCTCCCATGTTACAAATAGTTCCTTTACCTGTACATGACATTGCCGTAGCTCCTGAACCAAAATATTCTACAATAGCACCTGTTCCTCCTTTTACGGTTAGAATTTCAGCTACTTTTAAAATTACATCTTTAGGTGCTGTCCAACCAGATAATTTTCCTGTTAATTTTACACCAATTAACTTAGGAAACTTTAATTCCCAAGGCATTCCTGCCATTACATCTACTGCATCAGCTCCACCTACTCCAATGGCCACCATTCCTAATCCTCCTGCATTCACCGTGTGAGAATCTGTACCAATCATCATTCCTCCCGGAAAAGCGTAATTTTCTAATACTACTTGGTGAATAATACCTGCACCTGGTTTCCAGAAACCAATTCCATATTTATTAGAAACCGATTCTAAGAAATTAAAGACTTCATTTGAATTATTTAATGCTGTTTGTAAATCTGTTGAAGCACCTACTTTTGCTTGAATTAAGTGATCGCAATGTACCGTTGTTGGTACTGCTACTTTACTTTTCCCTGCTTGCATAAACTGAAGCAGCGCCATTTGTGCTGTTGCATCTTGACAAGCTATACGGTCTGGAGCAAAATCAACATAATCCTTTCCTCTTTCGAAAGCTTTCGTTGGTGTTCCATCCCAAAGATGTGTATATAAAATTTTCTCTGCTAATGTTAAAGGTTTACCTGTAATTTTACGGGCAGCATCTACTCGCTCAACTACTTTATTGTATACCTCCTTTATCATATTAATATCAAAAGCCATATATGTAATTTTTTTGTTGCTGTACGAATTTACCAAAAAAAACAGTATAAAAGATGGAAGTAGCTATATAATTATAATAAGTTTACATAAGTTTTTTCTATAGTAGAGTTTAATCCAGAAATTAATTAATAACAACAAAGCCCGAGTTAAAACTCGGGCTTCTATTTATAAATAATGTTTGTGATTACATTACTAATTGCTTTTGAGATGGTTTAAATTTCGTTAATACGATTCCATCAACAGCTTTTTCGTATTCTTCCATGGTAGGAGTTCTTCCTAAAATAGTTGATAATACTACTACTGGAGTAGATGATAATAACGATTCTCCTTTTTTCTCACCAGAATCTTTTACAACTCTTCCTTGGAATAAACGTGTTGAAGTTGCCATTACCGTATCTCCTGGTTCTGCTTTTTCTTGGTTACCCATACATAAGTTACAACCTGGACGCTCTAAATATAACATGTTTTCATACTTCGTACGTGCTAATCCTTTAGGAGCATTATCGTCAAACTCAAATCCTGAATATTTTTGTAATACTTCCCAATCTCCTTCTGCTTTTAACTCATCTACAATGTTATAGGTTGGTGGCGCAACTACTAATGGAGCATTGAACTCTACTTTACCTTGTTGCGCTTCAATGTTCTTTAACATTTGAGCTAAGATTTTCATATCTCCTTTATGAACCATACAAGATCCTACAAATCCTAAGTCTACTTTTTTAGTTCCTCCGTAGAATGATAATGGGCGAATAGTATCGTGCGTATAACGTTTAGAAACGTCTTCGTTATTTACATCTGGATCAGCAATCATTGGCTCAGCGATTTCATCTAAATCAATCACAACTTCTGCATAATAGTTAGCATCCGCATCTGGTTTTAACGCTGGTTTGATACCTGTTTTAACCTCTTGAATTCTAGTATTCGCTTTATCAACTAAACCTTGTAATACTTGCTTTTCATTATCCATTCCTTTATCAATCATGATTTGGATACGGTCTCTGGCAATTTCTAGTGATTCAATTAATGTTTCATCTTCAGAAATACAGATAGAAGCTTTTGCTTTCATTTCCGCAGTCCAGTCAGTAAATGTAAAAGCTTGATCAGCTGTTAAGGTACCTATATGTACTTCAATAACTCTTCCTTGGAAAACGTTCTCTCCTCCAAATTGCTTTAACATTTGTTGTTGTGTAGCGTGCACTACATCACGGAAATCCATGAAACTTCTCATATCTCCCTTAAACGTCACTTTTACCGATTGTGGAATTGGCATTGTAGCTTCTCCAGTCGCTAAGGCTAAAGCAACTGTTCCTGAATCGGCACCAAAGGCAACACCTTTAGACATACGTGTATGAGAGTCACCTCCAATAATGATATCCCAATCACTTACTGTAATATCATTCAATACTTTATGAATTACATCCGTCATTGCGTGATATTGTCCTTTAGGATCACGACCAGTAATTAAACCGAAGTCGTTCATAAACTTCATTAATCTAGGAATGTTCGCTTTTGACTTATCATCCCAAACTGAAGCAGTATGACATCCTGATTGGTATCCTCCATCAACGATTGGAGAAATTACCGTAGCAGCCATCATTTCTAATTCTTGAGAAGTCATTAACCCTGTAGTATCTTGAGACCCTACAATGTTAACTTCTACACGAACATCAGAACCTGCATGTAATGTTTTTCCTGGAGTAGTTCCTACAGCATTTTTGTTGAAGATTTTTTCAACCGCTGTTAATCCTTGTCCTTCAACAGAAATTTCTTTAGACGCTGCATATACTTGTGGAGCTTCAATTCCTAAAACTTTGGCAGCAAATGTTTGTAATTTTTTACCAAAAACCACTGCATAAGAACCACCAGCTTTGATGAACTCCATTTTTTGTGGAGTTAAAGCATCAGAAATATCTTTTAATTCTTTATCGCCGTTATATAATTTCTTAGTTTTTGTGTTAATAGTTAACACAGTTCCTGTATCAACAGAATAAGTTTGTTCTAAAACTGGCTCTCCATCAGCATCTAATACTGTATTTCCTTCAGCATCTTTTTGTTTTACCCAGTTTTTAAGATCAATACCAATACCTCCAGTTACCCCAACAGTCGTTAAGAAAATTGGAGAAATTCCGTTAGTACCAGCAATTACTGGTGCTATATTTATGAATGGTACATAAGGGCTAGAAGAAATTCCTGTCCAAAGAGCAACGTTATTTACTCCTGACATTCTTGAAGATCCTACTCCCATCGTTCCTTTTTCAGCGATTAACATCACTCGTTTATCTGGATGTTGCTCTTTTAATGCTAACAATTCTTGTTGCATTTCTTTGTTGTGCTCAAAAATAGATTGTCCGTGTAACTCACGATCAGATCTAGAGTGTGCATCTGCACCTGGTGATAATAAATCTGTAGAAATATCACCTACACCAGCAACAAATGTTACTATTTGAATTTCTTCATCTACCTCAGGTAATTTTGTAAAAAATTCTGCTTGCGCATAACTCTCTATAATTTCTTTAGCTATTGCACTTCCAGCTTTCATAGCCTCTTCTAAACGCTCAGTATCTGCCTCATATAAAAACACTTGAGTTTTTAACACTTTAGCAGCTTCTTTAGCTATTGCTTCATCATTCCCTAAAGCTAAGTCTAATAAAGCCTTAATTGAAGGTCCACCTTTCATGTGAGATAACTGTTCAAAAGCAAAAGCTGGAGTAATTTCTTCTACTACAGATTCTCCTAAGATAATCTCTTTTAAGAAATCAGCTTTTACACCAGCAGCACTTGTTGTACCTGGTAAAACATTATAAATGAAGAAATTAAGAGACTCTTTACGGTGCTCGTTATTTTCATCTTTAATTTGTGAGATGATTTCAGTTAACAATTCACTTCCATCAATTGGCTTAGGGTGTAGACCTTGCCCTTTTCTTACTTCAATCTCCTTTAGGTAATCTGAGTATGTGTTCATAAAAGGTTTATTATTTAATATTTGAAAGAAACTCTAAAAACTAGGCTTTATTGAAGTTGATATACAACTATAAAAACTACTCTTATTATTTCTTGATTTATTTGTATCTAAACTGTTATATGTAAGCACATATATCAAGTTTACATACGAGTATATCTTGTTATTTTTTGCCTAGCAAAAGTACTATTTTAACCTCAATTTTAAAAATAAACAACAAAACAGCAGAAACAATGAATTTATTCAATTTGAAACAGCTGTTTTTAAAAATATACTAAAAAAACACTTAAAAATAGGCTTATTAATTATCAATTTGACAATTGAGATATTTTAAAGATAATACTGAAAAGACTATAATGATTCTAAATAGGAAAAAAAGCAGACCCATAAGCTGGATTCTGTCCCTCAAAAAATGAGGCTCTTATCATTTATCTAGTTCCGAAATTACTCTCGGAATCAATCTGCCTACCCCTTAGAATCGCGCGAGTAACGCTCAAGCTCTAATGTACATGGCATTGCACCGCATAGAGTTTACCTGGTTTCACTACAGCATTACCTGTACATACTTTCTGTTGCACTTGTCCTCGGTTCACACCGGACGGATGTTATCCGCTATGCTACTCTATGGTGTCCAGACTTTCCTACTTACATGTACTGCAAGTCGATAAGATAGGTCTGCTTAATATGTTTTTAGTTCACAACTTTATTCATAAAAAAAACCCACTCAAAAAATTGAGTGGGAAAATTGCTATGAAAAAGAAAAAGTGTCTAGAACGTCTCCTAGACACTGCAAATATATAAACGTTTTTTGTTTTAAAAAAATTTTAAATCAAAAAAAATCAAATTTTATATTTTTTTTAAGAAAACATGTCCTTAACCTTTTCGAAGAACGACTTGTCTGACTTTTGAGGGTTTGGACTAAAGTTCTCATCTTCTTGCATTTCCTCAAAAAACTTACGTTGATTCTTTGTTAATTCTTGTGGTGTCCACACATTTATATGAATTAAGAAATCTCCATGCCCGTAACGTTCAATACTCGGTAATCCTTTACCTTTTAATCGTAAAATCTTACCTGATTGCGTTCCTGCATCAACTTTAATCTTAACTTTTCCTGTAACTGTATCTATTTCTTTAGAAGTTCCTAAAACAGCTTCTGAGAAGTTTATGTATAAATCATAATGTATATTACTTCCTTCTCTCTTTAAAGTATCGTGTGGTACTTCTTCAATCAACACTAATAAGTCACCAGGAATTGAGTTCTTACCAGGAGCTTCGTTTCCTTTTCCTCCTACTTTTAATTGAACTCCTTCAGTAACTCCTTCAGGAATGTTAATAGAAACGGTTTCTTCTTTTACAATCATACCTTGAGCATCTGCTCCACTAGGTTTCTTGTCTAACATTTCTCCTGCTCCATGACAAGTACCACAAGTAGTCGCTGTTTGCATTCTACCTAAAATGGTATTGGTAACTCGCATTTGTTGTCCTGTACCATTACAGGTTGAACAAGTTTTATACGTTACTCCTTCAGCTTGAACTTTTCTACGAACTTTTACCTTCTTCTCTACTCCTTTGGCAATTTCTTCTAAGGTAAGTTTTACACGAATACGTAAGTTACTACCTTTAACTCGTGCTTGACGGTGACCACCGCCACCAAAACCTCCGAAACCACCACCGAAAGCTCCTCCAAAAATATCTCCAAATTGGCTGAAAATGTCATCCATATTCATTCCACCACCACCGAAGCCTCCATGACCTCCTTCAAAAGCAGCATGACCATACTGATCGTAACGAGCTTTCTTGTTCTCATCACTTAATATTTCATACGCTTCAGCAGCTAATTTGAATTTTTCTTCAGCATCTTTATCATCCGGATTTTTATCTGGATGATACTTAATAGCCATCTTTCGATATGCTTTTTTTATTTCAGCTTGCGATGCCGATTTTGATATTCCTAATATTTCGTAATAATCTTGTTTTGCCATTCTATTAGTTATTAGTCTTTAGTTATTAGTCTTTAGTTTTTTTACTAATAACTTAAATTAAACTATTATCAAACTGCTTATGATAACCGTTTACGCTTGCCCCATTACTACTTTAGGGTGACGAATAATTTTATCTCCTAGTTTGTATCCTTTCTCTACACAATCGATAATTTTTCCTTTTAAATCTTCTGTTGGAGCAGGTATTTGTGTAATTGCATCATGAATTTCAGCATCGAAATCATCTCCTGGCTTTACCTCTATCTCTACTAATCCTTTTTGTGTTAAAGTGCTTTTAAACTTGTTATTGATAAGCTCCATTCCTTTTAATAACTCAGAATCTTCAGACTTTTTAATTTCTGCCAAACCTCTATCAAAATCATCCATAATTGGCAGTAAAGCTGTCATTAATTCTTGACTTGCAGTTTTAAAAAGCTCGACACGTTCTTTAGAAGTACGTTTTTTATAGTTTTCAAACTCTGCAAACAAACGTAAGTATTTGTCTTTTTCTGCTTGAATTAACTCTTCAGCAGTAGGCACTTCTTTTGACTCAACCTCCTTATTTTCTTGAGTTTCTTCTTGATCTCCCCCTAATTCTCCACTTTTTACAGCGTCATTAATTTCGTCTTCTTTTGTATATTGATCTTTACTCATTGTAAATAGTTTCTTTTATTTTCTCTCTTTTGATTAACAAGAATGTTGCCAATAAAAAAATCGTGTCAACTTGACACGATTTTTAATCTATAATTTTACCTAATCCGCTAATTTACTAATTAGTGTTAATTTTCTATTCTTTCAATTTTTGCTCCGATAGATTTTAAACGAGCTTCAATATCTTCATAGCCTCTATCAATTTGTTCAATATTATCGATGATACTCGTTCCTTTAGCAGAAAGTGCTGCTATTAATAGTGAAATACCTGCACGAATATCTGGTGAAGTCATTTTTGTAGCCTTTAATTGCGATTTGAAATCGTGACCAATTACCGTAGCTCTATGTGGATCACATAAAATTACTTTTGCCCCCATATCAATTAATTTATCGACAAAGAACAAACGGCTTTCAAACATTTTTTGATGGATTAATACCGTTCCTTTTGCTTGAGTAGCTACTACTAAAACTATACTTAATAAATCTGGTGTAAACCCTGGCCAAGGTGCATCGGCAACGGTTAATACAGACCCGTCAATATAACTTTGAATTTCGTAACTATCTTGCTCAGGAATAAAAATATCATCTCCTCTTTTCTCTAGTTGAATTCCCAACTTTCTAAATACATTAGGAATTTGCCCTAAATCGTCCCAACTAACATCTTTAATAGTTAATTCAGACCGTGTCATAGCTGCCATACCTATCCAACTACCAATTTCAATCATGTCTGGTAAAATGGTATGCTCACAACCTCCTAAAGACTCAACTCCTTCAATCGTTAACAAGTTAGAACCTACACCTGAGATTTTTGCTCCCATTGAATTCAACATTTTGGATAATTGTTGAATATAAGGTTCACATGCAGCGTTATAAATCGTTGTGGTTCCCTTAGCCAAAACCGCAGCCATAATAATATTTGCAGTACCTGTTACAGAAGCTTCATCTAACAACATTTCTGCTCCTACCAATCCAGTTTCTGTTTCTACTCCGTAGAAATATTCTTCACGGTTATAACGGAATTTTGCTCCTAAATTGATGAAACCTTCGAAGTGTGTATCTAAACGACGACGACCAATTTTATCTCCTCCTGGGCGTGGAATATATCCTTTTCCAAAACGAGCTAATAACGGACCAACAATCATAATTGAACCTCTTAATGAGCTCCCATCTCTTTTAAAGTCTGCTGATTCTAGATATTTTAAATTGATATCATCTGCTTGAAAACTATACGAATTCTTAGAGAGTTTTTCAATCTTAACTCCCAATTCTCCTAAGATGAAAATCAACTTATTGACATCAATAATATCAGGAATGTTGTTTATTATTACTTTTTCTGAAGTTAATAACACCGCACAAATTACTTGTAATGCTTCGTTTTTTGCTCCTTGTGGTGTTATTGTTCCTTTTAATTTGTGACCTCCTTCAATTTTAAATGATGCCATTTATTTTTTTCTGTATTTAGTGTTTGCTTTTCCTTTTGATTTGTGCTGACCTTGCGTACTGCGTTTTCTTAACAAGCTTTTACTATCTGTTAAATCTTCTTCTATACTTCGAATGTCTATTTTTCCGTCTGATAATTCATACAAATGATCAAAAATTACATTATCATCAACCGTATCTTTATTCCAGTTTAGATAACATTTTTTCATATGATTTGCAATCGTAAAAACCAACGCTTCTTTCATATCACCATCTTCCCATGTTAAAGCAACATCAATCATTGTTTGAATGTTCGTTCCATAAAAACGATATTTTGAAGCTGATTTAGGGTATGCCATTCTTTCTGGAGCCTCTTGTAACTCTTCTTTAGAAGGAGTTTCATAAGGAGAATCTACATCTAATTTAAAATTAGACATGATATGTAACTGATCCCAAAGCTTATGCTTAAAATCAGGAACATCACGTAAATGTGGTTGTAAATTACCCATCACGTCTATAATCGCCTTAGCCATTGTATTACGCTCTTCTCTATCTTCTAGAGCAACACAATGATTTACGAGTTTTTGTATATGCCTTCCGTATTCAGGAATAATTAATTTCGATCTTTCTGAATTGTATTCTAAATCAAACGTCATTTCTCTATGTTTTTATCCATGCAAAATAGGTAATTATTTACGAATTAGCTATCCGACTACCTTCAATTTTGCAAATTGTAACAATAATTTCTTTTTACCTACAGTACTAAACTCTATTTCAGCTTTTTTATTGGGTCCTTTTCCTTCTAAAGCTATTACTCTTCCTGTTCCAAAGCGGTTGTGCTCTACCAAATTCCCTACAGTAATTTCTCCATCAAATAAATTCATTGTTGGATTCATTTCTGAAACCTTTTTCATTTTACTTTTTGGAGGAATCGTCATCGGTTTTTCTTTCTTCTCTAAAAACTCTTTTCTTTTCTTCTGAATAGGTTTTTGGAAACGAATTTGCTTCGGAGTATCATCAAACAAACTTGCATCAATAAACCTATTTGCTGATGGTTCAGGAACTTTAGGAGTTAAATACTCTAAATATTGTTCATCTATTTCTTCTAAGAATCTACTTGGTTCACCGTCCGTTAATTTACCCCAACGATAACGTGTTTGCGCATAGGTCAAATACGCTCCTTTTTCAGCTCTTGTTAAGGCTACATAAAATAAACGACGTTCTTCTTCTAGCTCACTACGGGTATTCATACTCATTGCCGAAGGGAATAAACTTTCTTCCAATCCTACAATGTATACATACGGAAATTCTAGACCTTTTGATAAGTGAATTGTCATTAACGAAACACGAGGTTCTTCATCTTGTTTATCAGAATCAAAATCGGTTGCCAATGCTACGTCTTCTAAAAATGATGTTAGCGAAGCATCTTCTCCTGTTTCTATTTTGTCGGTAATAAAGTCTTTTATTCCGTTTAATAATTCCTGAACGTTTTCAACCTTATTAACCCCTTCTGGAGTTCCGTCTTTCTGTAAATCTTTGACTAATTGTGTTTGTTTTACCACTAAATCTGCAATTTCAAATGCATTTTTAGTTTGCGCTTCTATTTGAAAACGCTGAATCATATTGACAAAGTTTTGCAACTTTGTTTTAGTTCCGGAATTAATACTTATATCAATCGTGCTGATATTCTTTAAAATATCAAACATCGATTTTTTATAATGATTTGCAGCAATTGTCAACTTATCTATCGTTGTAGCACCAATACCTCTTGCTGGATAATTGATAATACGCTTTAACGCTTCCTCATCATTCGGATTGATTAAAATTCGTAAATACGATAATAAATCTTTAATCTCTTTACGTTGATAGAAAGAGATTCCTCCGTAAATTTTATACTTGATATCTTTTTTACGCAATGCATCTTCTATCGCTCTCGATTGCGCATTGGTACGGTATAAAATAGCAAATTGATCGCTTGTTAACTGATGATTCATTTGGTTTTCCCAAATAGATTGAGCTACAAAACGTCCTTCTTCTCCATCAGAAATGGTACGCATTACCTTCACTCTATCTCCTGCATCGTTTGCCGTCCAAATTTCTTTATCTAACTTCGTTTTGTTCTTATCAATAACACTATTTGCTGCACGAACGATATTACTTGTAGAGCGGTAATTTTGCTCTAATTTGAATGTTTTCATGTCTGGATAATCCTTCTGGAAATTCAAAATATTTTGAATATTAGCTCCACGGAATCCATAAATACTTTGCGAATCATCTCCCACCACACAAATGTTCTGGAAACGATCTGCCAACGCACGTACAATTAAATATTGCGAATGGTTGGTATCTTGGTACTCATCTACCAAAATATAGCGAAAACGATCTTGATATTTTGCCAACACATCCGGAAAACGTGCTAATAATTCATTAGTACGTAGTAACAAATCATCAAAATCCATTGCTCCTGACTTAAAACATCTATCTACATATTCTTTATAAATATCTCCAGTTCTAGGTCTGCTTGCTTCTAAATCTGCTTGTTGTAAATCAGAATTATTAAAATACGCTCTTACCGTAATTAAACTGTTTTTAAAAGAAGATATTCTACTTAGAATTTGCTTTGGCTTGTATCTATCTTTATCCAAATTCATCTCCTTGATAATCGCAGTTATCAATCGAACTGAATCTTGTGTATCGTAAATTGTAAAGTTGGATGGATATCCTAATCGGTCAGCTTCCGAACGTAAAATACGTGCAAAAACCGAGTGAAACGTTCCCATCCATAAGTTTTTAGCTTCACTATAACCTACCACTTTACCAATACGGTCTTTCATTTCACGGGCAGCTTTGTTGGTAAAGGTAAGTGACAAAATGTTGAATGCATCTACTCCTTGCTCCATTAAATAAGCAATTCTGTAGGTTAATACACGTGTTTTACCCGATCCTGCTCCGGCAATAATAATCATTGGACCGTCTTTTTGTAAAACGGCAGCTCTCTGTGGCTCGTTAAGTTGCTCTAAATAAGTACTCAATGAAAAATAAATTGAAAGATTTTAAAAATGGAAAATTAACCATTCTTTTAGGTTTATTAAAGATTCTGAACCATTTTTTATTCACGAATTTTATTCTCAAAAAATTCGACACATTTACCGAATATTTTAAAATTCGTCTTTATAACCGAATAAACTCAAATTCGTTTTTAAACCCGAATTATTTTGTTTTATGATTATAAAAATCTATTTTTACTAAAATTTAGCGGTATGACAAGTGTAATAACAGGAGATATCATAAACTCTAGAGATGTGTTGACTGAAACATGGCTTCCAATTTTAAAGCAAAGCTTTAACAAAATTGGAAAAACTTCTAAAACATGGGAAATTTTTCGTGGTGATAGTTTTCAAATTGAAATTAAACATATTGCTAACGCTTTACTTTTTGCAATTGAATTAAAAGCTGCTATTAAAAAAATAAAAGATTTAGATATTCGTTTAGCTATTGGAATTGGCTCTAAAAATTTTGAGGCATCAAAAATTACAGAAGCTAATGGCGAAGCTTTTGTTAATTCAGGATATGCTTTTGATCATTTATTAAAAAAACAAAATTTAGCGCTAAAAACACCTTGGAAAGACATTAATGAAGAGTTTGAAGTTTCTTTAAGTTTAAGCTTGCTAATTATGGACAATTGGACTGTAAATTCAGCTGAGTTTGTAAACATGTATTTAGAGAATCCTAATAGCACTCAAAAAGTTATTGCTAAAAAATTAGCTATTTCAGAAAGTAGTGCTAGCGAACGAAGAAAACGTGCTGGTTTTGATGAAATCATGAAACTAGAAAAACGTTACAGAACTCTTATAAATAAGAAACTAACCAACTTATGATATTGTTTTTAAAACTTTTAGTTGCTCATTTATTGGGCGATTTTGTTTTTCAACCTAAAAACTGGGTAAAAGACAAAGAAAAGAAGAAAATTAAATCACCCAAACTGTACGCTCACATAGGAGTTCATGCGGTTTTGCTATTAATCTTATTACAGTTTAATTTACATTATTGGGGTATTTTCTTGTTGGTTATCATTTCTCATTTTATAGTTGACTTAGGCAAACTTTATCTTCAGAAAAAGAAAAACAAACGCTTATTTTTCTTTTTAGACCAAGCTTTTCATCTCCTTTTTTTAGGAATCGCCACTTATATTTTTCAACCTTTTGATATTACATTTTCAACAATAGTAAATGAACACAATTTACTTTTAGCTTGCTGCTTGCTTTTTGTTACGTTTACCTCTTCAATCATTATAAACACGTTAATTTCACGTTGGAATCCTGAGAAAAATAATAAATCAGAAGAACAATCGTTAGCTAATGCAGGAAAATATATTGGCTTTTTAGAACGTTTATTGGTTTTTGTGTTTATAGCAATTAATCAATGGGCAGGAGTTGGATTTTTACTCGCAGCAAAATCAATATTCAGGTTTGGAGATTTAACCGCATCAAAAGATAGAAAATTAACAGAGTATGTGCTTATCGGAACTTTATTAAGTTTTGGATTGGCAATTTTAACAGGACTCGTATATTCGCATTATGGAAGATAAAATTATAGAAGGATTAGCCTATGCCTTACCCGCTTTAGTAACTGGAGGTGTAGCTTATCTTATTTTAGGTCGTTTTATAGAACAAGACAATAAAGAAAAAACCTTCAACGCTTTGGTTGAAAAAAAGCGTGAAAGTTTACCTGTAAAACTACAAGCATACGAACGTATGTTATTGTTTTGTGAACGTATTAATCCATCAAAATTATTATTAAGGGTAAACCCTATCGGAGATGATCCTGACAACTATTTACAACTTTTAATAGGAAATATTGAGCAAGAATTTGAACATAACTTGGTTCAACAATTATATATTTCTGAAGATAGTTGGAAAGCAGTTTTAGCTGCTAAACTGGCGATTATTGCAAAGCTTCGATCTACAGCAGATAACGTAAGTACTGCAAAAGATTTGCGTGAAAATGTACTAATTGACTATTCCCGAGAAGAAAGTCCTGCAAATACAGCCGTTTCATTCCTTAAACAAGAGGTAAAAAAACTGATATAGTAAAAGCCTCCTAACGGAGGCTATTTTTTATGAATCTTCTCTTGTAAAAAAGTAATATATTACATACAGCCAACTTAACATTCCATGTATAATTGCTAATAATATCGATTTATTTCTATCCCAAGAAATTACCACTGCAATTACACTTCCTAAACCAATTCCGTTTTTAACTATCGTTTTATTCACTTCGGAATCATGCGCAAAAATATCTAGTGTTAAAAACAATAGGGTTATTAGTAGTATATTTTTCTTAATCATATTTATTTTAAATTATTTAGAATAAAATCAATTTTGGGATTGGTATTTGAATTCGCTACATAAGAATCCGTAATATATTTTGCATGCTCTGCATAGCCTCTATTAATCAAGTATTCAATATCATTAACATATTCTAATGAAACTTTTCCTGTTAACAATACACTTAAATCTTTACCCGAATGGAAATAATCATAGATTTTTTTCAATCCTGTTAAGTATAGATAATCTTTTGTAAATCCGCCTCCTCTATGAATACGTGTCGTGATATAAAACGCTTGCTCTCTTTCTAAGTCATAGTTATTATGTAATAACCTGAAGGTTTTAGAAAATGAAGATCCTTTTACCAAACTATTTACAGCAATTACACGATACGCCAATTCTTTTAAACGCTTAATAGTTAAATTACCCGACATATATTCACTAAAAACAGCTAATCCTTCTTGTGTCTCAACATTATTAGGAAAACCATGAGAAAATATTTTTAACGGATGCAACACACCATTCATCGTCGTCACCATATGTACTCCGATTTCATGATTAGTTAAAATACCCATTTCATTTTTTGAAAACGTATGATTACTGTTTAACACTAAGGTTTGCGTACTATTTAATACCATAGCAATCGCACCCATAGTATCAGACTCTTTTATATTGAACGAAAAATCATACCTACTTCCGTATTCTCTAAATAATTTTTCCGCTTCTTCTATAGAGTATTTTGGTTGAAATATTTCTTCGGAAGTATCTTCAGCATCAAAATGAAGAATGAATTTAGCATTCTCTACATCTTGTTCCGTAGGCTTACCGAAGGAACGCAAACTATTATAATAGAATTTTTTCCCTTCGCCTACAGTTTCAATACACTGTACAATTCCCGAGTAGTAATAAATAATCTCTTCATATAGATTACGAATTTTTTCATCCTCTATCAACTCCAACGGAAGTGTAAAAAACTCTCGATGTAATTTAAACTTGTCAAAATCTCTTTTTGGATATTCAAAAACAGGATCGGTTAAGTATTTCGACTCAAAAAAACGTTGCTTTTCTTCCTCTATATTAACAGGGTTTACGTAACGTAATAACTCTATTTTTTTAACGAGTTTGTCTATTCTTTTGTCTATATCAGCAATCGCTTCTGCAGTAGCATTAATTTCTTTCATTCTAATTTATTAAGCGGTTGCAAATTTACTTTTTATGCGTTTCATAAAATGATTGTGCATGCAATTTCAACTCCTTTTTTAAGTAATTTCCTACTGCACTAACTACTTCTGGATACGTAATTTGTGCTAACTCATCACAATATACTTTCGCTATTTCTGTTGCCAATACTAAAGTATTATTGAAGTTTTGCGTGATATACTTTAAGAAATATCCATTTCCTTGAAAAGTATCATTGATTTTAGACGTTGATTTGATATTATTTGGTAGTGGCATTTTTTCTAAAACACTTCTCCAAGCTTCAATTTCATTACCAAAACGATTGTTATCAACATTTGCTGTACCTAAATTCCAAGTTGGTACTTCTCTCTCCCAACGTTGCCAATTATACGAGTGCATATCATATACGATACAAGTACTAAACTTCTCCTCAATTTTTGAAATCAATGCATAAACAACCTTATAAAAATCAGCATGTTTAGCTAAACTTTTAGCTTTCATTTCTTCGGAAAGTGGCTCGTGCCACAACTGTTTACCCCAAGCGTCAGTATAAATTGCTGTTTCTGGAGCGCGATTTAAATCATACTCAAAACGAGAGTCCATCCCAGCAATAACAATTGGATGCGATTGCACCATCGTTTTGGTTTCAGGATCTTCTTCATACCAACGTTCGTATTCGGTATGTATACAATTATCCCACAATTCTTGTCTAAATTGATGCCCGTCGTGAACAGCTCCGCATACATACGGAACATACTCATCAATTTTTATGGTAAATGAATAATCGCTAGAAACGGCTTCAAAAATTTCTTCATTTTGAATCTTCTCTATAATTGCTGCTATTGAAAGCTTTTCCATCATACTACTATTTTTCAACAGGTAACTCTAACCTACTTGCCCACTCCGTCCAAGAACCATCGTACACGCTATACTTTGTATATCCTGACGTTTCTGCTCCTAAAGCTAAAACACAAGCTGTAATTCCTGAACCACAAGAAAAGGTCATGTGTTCATTTTTAGGGTTTATTTCAGAAAATAACTGTTGAAGTTCTTCTGTCGACTTCATTTTTCCATCAGACTGTAATTTCCCGTGAGGCAAACTTTTCGAATTTGGAATATGTCCTCCTCGCATATCAGCTCTTGGTTCTGGTTCAGTAGCATAAAAACGCCCTTGTGAACGCGCATCAACAATCAAATCTTTATTGTTTGAAGCTTCTAAAACCTGTTCCGTTACTCGTAACAACTCTTTTTGAAACTTTGCTGTAAAATCTCCTTCTGCTACTTCTTTTTTTGCTGGAAGTTCTACAGAATAACCTGCTGCTTCCCATGCAGGCAATCCTCCATTTAAAACAGTAATATTTGTAAATCCGAAAGCTTTAAACAGCCACCAAACTCTAGGTGATGAATACACACCTAAATCATCATAAACTACAATACAGCTATCGTTGTTTATGCCTATTTTTTGAGCTTCTTTTTCAAAGTGATTTTCCGAAGGAATTGTATTCGGATACTCTCCTTCAGCATCTAAAAAAACGTTCTTTAAATCAAAGAAAACAGCATTTTTGATTTGCTGTTTTTCTTTTATAACATCTTTTGTTGCTCCTACTTTAGGAATTGTAGCATCTAAAATAATTAGATTTTCTGCCTCTAAATTCTCTTGTAACCATTCAACTGAAACAAGAGGTGTCGTTACTTTAAGCATCATCTACTTTACGTTTTAAATCAGTCATTCTTCTGAATGCTGCATTTTTTTCTAAAATTTTACTTTCTAAAAAGTCAATTACCTTTTCTTGAATCTTAACTTTTGATACTTTATTAATGTACACAATTCCTCCTGGACTCATTACATTAACCTCTACCAATTTACCTCCAATAACATCAATTCCCACAAAATACAATCCGTCTTTTACTAACTTCGGACCTATTTTATCGCAAAGCAACTTCTCAGCTTTGGTTAATTTGTGCTTTTCTACTCTACCTCCAGCAGTAATGTTTGAACGATGATCTTTATCTCCAGGAATACGTCTCATTGCTCCAATAGGTAATCCGTTTAACAATAAAATACGCACATCACCTTGATCAGCTCCTTCAATATAATCTTGAAGAATCACATAATCGGAAGACCCATCACTTTTATTAATGTAAAAATCTAACAGAGAATTAACATTCCCCATTGCCGACTTTTCTATCAAAATTACACCAGAACCCCCGTACCCGTTCAACGGTTTTAGAATCATTTTATCTGACTCAGATTCTTCAATGATATTAATTAAATAATCTTTGTTTTTAGAAACATGTGTTACAGGAATTATCTCATTGTTTGGGTCTTCAAAAACAGCAGTATACAACTTGTTATTTGCTTCACGCATTCCTTGAACCGAGTTGATGATAAAAACATCATCCTTTACTGAATCTAAAAAATTCAACATTAGCGGATCTAACGGTGGATTTGCTCTCATGAAAATAGCATCAAATCCTGCTAAAGGTAGCATTTCCTCTCTTGTTGTTGCTTTTTTATAATACGACTTTATGCTAGCTGGTACTTTATCCATTCTTCCAACAATGGTACAAAACGCATTGGTTACACTATTTCGTATTGTTAAATTAGATGGTGTACAAATTGCTACTCCATGCCCTCGTTTTGCACACTCATGTATCAACGTTAACGTTGAATCTTTCTCAGGATTGATTTCTTCCCAAGGATACATTAAAAAACAAATATTCATTTAACCTGATTTGTTTATTCTTTCTTCTTTAATTACTATTATTCAATATATCTATAAGCAATGCTTCGCATTTACTTTACTTCATCATAATGATCATCCCAATTTTTAGGATGTGGTTTCCCTAATTTTCCTACAGATTTTGCCACCAAAGTAGATACTGTAGCATCTCCTGTAACATTAATTACTGTTCTACACATATCTAAAGGTCTATCTACAGCAAAAATTAACGCTAAACCAATTGCTAATTTATCTGCTGGAAAACCTACAGACTCTAATACAATAACTAGCATTACCATACCCGCTCCTGGTACTGCTGCAGAACCTATAGAAGCCAATAAAGCCGTTAGTATAATGGTTAATTGATCCCCAAAAGTTAAATCAAAGCTCAGTGCTTGAGCAATAAATACTGCAGCTACTGCTTGATATAAACTCGTTCCATCCATGTTAATAGTAGCTCCTACGGGTAATACAAAACTCGACACTTCTTTATCTACTCCCACATGTTCTTCAACACGCTCCATTGTTACTGGTAACGTTGCTGCACTTGAACTTGTAGAAAAAGCTAACAATTGCGCTGGACTAATTTGTTGTAAAAACCAAAATGGGTTCTTTTTTACAAATACACTTATTAAAATCATATAGAAAACAACAAGTAATAATAATCCTCCTACCACAGTTAATGCGTATTTTAATAATGCTAATAATAAATCTGGATCATTTGAAGAAACTACTACGTTAGCCAATAATGCAAACACTGCATAAGGAGCAGTTAACATAATTAAATCGACCATTTTTAGCACAACTTCATTTAAAGAATCGAAAAACTTCTTTAGTGGTTTAGATTTCTTCTCTCCAATTAACAACATTGATATTCCTAAGAAAATGGTAAAGAAAATTACTTGTAACATCGCTTTGTTGTTACTCATTGCCTGCATTGCATTATCAGGAACCATATCTACCACAAACTGTAAAGGCCCGCTTGCTTTTTGCTTGCTTGCTTCTGCTATTTTTGATTGTACTCCTCCGCTATTCGCATAAGTTTCTGTTAGTTTTGCTATGGTTTCTTCAGAAATTCCATTTCCAGGTTGTACAGCATTAACTAAAACTAGTCCTACAGTAATTGCTATTACCGTAGTACCTATATATATTAATATAGTGCGTAAACCTATATTTTTGAATTTAGAAATATCTTTTAAATCTGATATCCCTTTTACTAAAGACGCTATAATTAATGGAACTGCTATTAATTTTAATAATTTCACAAAAATAGTTCCTAAAGGCTTTATCCAGTCAGCTACAAATGACGCTCCTCCTTCAACGAAAGTCATCGCTAAGCCAAATAAAATTCCTAAAATCATTCCTATTAAAATTTGCCAGTGTAGTGCAAGTTTCCTCATGTAATCTGTTCGTTTTTTTGAGGCTGTAAGGTAAAAAGAAATATTTAAAAAAAAGTGACCTCAATTTTGTAACTTGTGTCTCTATAAATAAGAACTTAGTACTAACCTTATAAAATTAAAAATGGCAGGAATTTTAGACTTATTAAACAGCGACTTAGGAAAAACAATTGTTTCTGGTGTAGCAGGATCTACTGGTCAAGATACTGATAAAACAAACAGTGTATTAACAATGGCTTTGCCTGTTTTAATGAAAGCTATGCAACGTAATGCTTCTTCTTCTGAAGGTGCAGAAGGATTAATGAGCGCATTAAACAAGCATGATGGAGGAATTTTAGATAATCTTGGTGATTTATTTAACGGCGGTGTAAATTCAGACGTTTTACAGGATGGAAGTAAAATTTTAGGACATGTTTTAGGAAACAAACAACAAGGTGTTGAACAAGTAATTGGTCAAAAAGCAGGTATTGATGCTAACGCAGTAGCAGACATCTTAAAAACTGCGGCTCCGATCTTATTAGGCCTATTAGGAAAACAAAAACGCGAAACCAATGTAAATAACGCTGGTGACTTGGGAGGTTTGTTAGGTGGTTTGCTTGGAGGAAACTCTAACGAAAGAGAACAAAGCTTCTTAGAACAAATTTTAGATGCCGATGGTGACGGTAGTATTGTTGATGATGTAGCAGGAATGGTATTAGGAAATGCTAGCAGTAGTCAACAAAAATCAGGTGGTTTATTAGGCGGATTATTAGGTGGTGTTTTTGGAAAAAAATAAACTTTCTCTTTTAATGATGAATCAAAGGGCAAACATTTGTTTGCCCTTTTTCTTTTAATTACTTTTGCCACGATTATTACTGTATGGAAAAATTAAAACAACGTTGGGGAGTAGACAATAACTGGTCTTTGGCTGCAATTTTTATTGTATTTGCTATTAACGGTTCTTTTGCTGCTTGGGTAGCTAAACCTATTACTGGCTTACTTGGTTTATCACCAGAAACCATGTCTCCTTGGTTGTATTATCCTTTAAGAATTTTACTTATTTTTCCTATTTATCAAACTACTTTGCCTTTAGTAGGTTGGGTTTTTGGTCAATTTAATTTTTTCTGGGACTTTGAAAAGAAGTTTTTAAGTCGACTTGGATTAGGATTTCTTTTCAAGAAAAACAACTAAAAAAAACCTAATAATCAGTATTTTACCTTTATTTTTGTTTTTGTAATTTCTTACCCTCGTGCGTCGATTAGATTTGTAATAACTCATGTATTAGTTCCCTTTTCTTTAATAGAATCACTAACAAAACCTAATTTCGTATGAAAACTTTACAAAAAGCAATACTAGACAAAGGTATTTATGGTTTAATTTCTGAAATCCCAAAACTTCTGATAAAAAGCTTTTTATAACTTTTGAAATCTATTAACAAAGTAAACTTAGTCTACTTTGTTAATTATTTCATTTATATTGATTGGAATAGGCAAATCTACTCCTTCTTTTAAGAAACGCTTATGTACTGCTTCTTTTAGGTTACATTTTGTTTTAAATTCCTGAAAAGGCTCGTTTAACCATACGTAAGCACGTACATGTATGTGGTCTGAATGTATATCAATAACACGAACATCTACTTGATTTACATCTGCCATTACTTGCTCGGGCGTTCGATAATCTATTACCGTAGGCAATTTTACGGCTTCTTCTTGTATAATCTTTCGCGCTAAATCTATATCTGCTTTTAAGCCTAATTTAAAGTTATTAAAACTTAGAATATGAGAATCTTCTATCGTATGATTTAAAATAGAATCGGTACTAATTACAGAGTTTGGTATGATTAACCGTTTATTCTCAAAATTATTAATTACTGTATGACGTAGCGTAATATCTTCAACAATTCCAACACGAGTTTCATCTAACTTAATATAATCGCCTACTCGAAACGGACGGAAAATAACAATAAACGCTCCCGCTATTAAATTAGAGAGCGCTGCTTGTGCAGCAAAACCTATAATCGCCGCAATAATACCTGCTCCAGAAAAAATTAACGTTGCCTTGCTTCTAAAAGCAGGCACTGTCATAATAATATATATGACAGTTAAAAGCCCTATTACAAAGGTTACCGAATTACGTAAAAACTGAATACTAGTTCTACCAAAACGGTCTTCCTTTTTGAATTTAATTAATCGCCAAATAATTGCTCTAACCAACCTGGATATTAGCCAAGAAGTTAGAAAAACAACTATAATGTAACCTAAAACACCAAAAAAAGTATCTAAATTAAAACGATATGGTATTAATTCACTCATTAAAATAATGCGGTTTGACTTTCGTCGTCTTTACTTTTTTTCTTTTTTTGAAGCGCTCGTTCTAAAGCTTTTTTGGCCTTATCTTCTTTCGACTCTTCAAATTCTTTTTTAATCTCAGGAACATCTACATCTAGTACTAAAGACTCTTCAACTACTTCTTCCTCTTCGTTTACCTCAATATCTTCTACTTTCTCTTCTTCTGGTTCTTCATACGGAAGAGGTTCTAAGAGATTAACCGTTTTAATTTTTTCAGCAGTTAACTGATTTCCTAAAGCTTTAATCCCTTTAACCGCTATAAATTCTTCAAAATTCACCTCGACATTCTCTAAGCTACGCTTTGAGAAAATTACTTCAGCTACTGGTCGGTAATCCGTTGAAATGATTTGCAACTTTGATTTTTCATGATCTGAAATAAAAATTTCTTCTTTATCAAGAGCTTCTATTAAAAAACGTTTTACGAAATAACGTTCTTTATTTCCATCAAAATAAATTGCTGAAATCGGTTTGTTTGGTTTCCACTTTTCTAAAACAATCATATCATCTTCGAAATGCATTGCCAAATCTGGAGTTACCGCTTTTATTTTTCCTGATTGTGTTGCTATTAAAATTTTATCTTCTGCTTTAAATTCTCCTAATAACTCCCCTCTTCCATCTACATTTAAACGTTGAACTGTATCATCAAACCAAATTTTACGTGGTTTTAAAGTAGATACACCTGCTTCTTTAAATTCTACCTTTTTAATCGCGTATTTAGTTACTTGGTTACCACGAACACTACGACCTTTTATCGCTAAATCAGCAAAATCAATATCCCATTTCAGTTTTTTAATACTTCCAACAGCACGCAGTAAAATAGTTACTACTTCCGCTTCTCCATTAGGGTTTGCTGAGAAGTACAATACTTTCGATTTAGAATCGTCATTTGCTAAATTGTACTCTTTATCACGTGTAACCGAAGTTACATTGAAACGCTTCATAAAGGAAGCTCCCTTCGCTCCATCTCTATAAATCATATTATAAACAGTACGCTTGTCTTTCTTTTTGAAAATTGCAACGTGTATAATTCCTTTTCCTACGAAAGTCTTCGAATCAACCTTAGTTACAATCATCGACCCGTCTTCTCTAAACACAATCACATCATCAATATCAGCACAGTCGGTAACATATTCGTCTTTTTTCAACGATGTTCCAATAAATCCTTCCTCTCTGTTTACATATAACTTTGAGTTACGCATTACTACCTTAGTAGCTACGATGTCATCAAAAATTCGGATTTCAGTTTTACGTTCTTTTCCTTTACCGTATTTAGTTTTTAATTCTTTAAAGTAATCAATCGCAAAATCGATAAGGTTTGCCAAGTAATTCTTTACCTCTGCTATTTTTTCTTCTAAACTTTCAATAAATTGCTTCGCCTTGTCAATATCAAACTTAGAAATCTTTTTAATTCGGATTTCTGTTAAACGCACGATATCTTCTTCAGTTACTTCACGTTTTAAATGTTGGATGTGTGGCTGCAACCCTTTATCAATAGCTTCAATTACACCTTCCCAAGTTTCAACTTCTTCAATATCACGATAAATTCTATTTTCAATAAATATACGCTCTAACGAAGCAAAGTGCCATTGCTCTTCTAACTCATGTAACTGAATTTCTAACTCTCGTTTGAGTAATTCAACTGTAAAGTCTGTCGACTTTCTTAAAATCTCACTTACTCCTATAAAGATAGGTTTGTTGTCTTCAATAATACAACACAGTGGCGATATTGAGTTTTCACAACTGGTAAAAGCATATAATGCATCAATAGTTTTATCTGGAGATACATTAGGTGGAAGATGTACTAAGATTTCTACCTCAGCTGCAGTATTATCTTCTATCTTTTTAATCTTAATTTTCCCTTTCTCATTCGCTTTTAAGATGCTATCAATTAACGAAGAGGTAGTAGTTCCGAATGGAATTTCGGTAATTACCAGTGTTTTTTTATCTAGCGCTGATATTTTAGCACGTACTCTGATTTTTCCTCCTCTTTTTCCGTCTTTATAATCAGTTACATCAACAATACCTCCTGTTAAAAAATCAGGAACAATGGTAAAACTCCTTCCTTTTAAATATTTAACAGAAGCATCTATTAACTCGTTAAAGTTATGTGGAAGAATTTTAGTCGACAATCCAACTGCAATACCTTCTGCTCCCTGTGCTAATAACAATGGAAACTTTACAGGTAAGTTTACAGGCTCTTTTTTACGACCATCGTATGATGCTTGCCATTCGGTAGTTTTGGCGTTGAAAACAACATCTAAAGCGAACTTCGACAAACGTGCTTCGATATAACGGGAAGCTGCAGCACGGTCACCTGTAAGGATATTACCCCAGTTACCTTGCATATCTATCAGCAATTCTTTTTGCCCCATTTGTACCATGGCATCGGCAATAGAAGCATCTCCATGCGGGTGATACTGCATGGTATGACCAACAATGTTCGCTACTTTATTGTAACGACCATCGTCTAAATCTTTCATCGAATGCATAATACGACGTTGTACGGGTTTAAAACCGTCTTCTATCGAAGGTACAGCACGTTCTAAAATTACATACGAAGCATAATCTAAAAACCATTCTTTGTACATACCGGTTACCTTGGTAATGGTTTCGGTACTTTCAATAGGTTGATCTAATTCTTCGTCGTGTTCGTAATTGTTGTTTTCTTCACTCATATATGAATGTTTAAACGTTTATTCGTTTAAGAGTTCTTTTGTTTCTTCTTAATTAGTAAAAAAAATAGCTATAAAAACTAAGGCTGCAACTATCATATTGATATAAGACGCCCTATTTGCCTCCCAATTTAAATTATCAAAATCAACATTAAATACGTTGACAAAAAAAATTGAAAATGCTATTAATAAATATATTCTAGCTCTTCTATTTCTATCCATTATTTTTTCTTGTTCTTAATTACAAGCTAATTTATTTATCTGATGCTTTTTTGTAAACTGCATCACAAAGATGAATAAAACAGCAGAAATGATTCCTAAGAACGGAGATAAGTTATTATTGAAACTTAAGTTACTGTAATCAATTTGTGTAAACCATCCAATTAAGATGACTCCAAAAAGGATCGACATAGCATCAAAAATTTTTCCTACGCTTTTCATTTAGTTTTATTTTTTCAATTTTAAAATAATAAAAACAGACAATCCTATAATTCCTATATATGATGCAAAATTACCCTCAGCAGTTAAATCTTTAAAATCAATAGAAAAGAGTAATAAAAAAATGATAAAACCAACTAGATAAACTATATTTCTATTTAAGCTCTTCATTTAACTATTCTCCTCTTCATTTTTAGACGATTTGATTGATAGCATCATTGATAGTGAAACTAACGCCATTGATAACGCACCTAAATATAGATTTAAATTAACCTCTAAATTAGTTAACTTACCTAAATCGATTTCTAAAACATTCACAACCAATAGTATTAATGCCGCAATTAAAATTACTATTCTTAACTTTTTCATATTAATTTTCTTCTACTAAGTCTAACTCTACTTTTAGGTTATTGATGATAAACTTTTGTCTGTCTGGAGTGTTTTTCCCCATATAAAACTCTAACATTTGTTCTATCGACATTTCTTTATCTAACATTACAGGATCTAAACGAATATCGTCACCTATAAAATGAACAAATTCGTTAGGAGAAATCTCCCCTAATCCTTTAAATCGAGTTATTTCTGGTTTTCCTCTTAGCTTATCAATTGCAGCTTGCTTTTCTTCTTCTGAATAACAATAAATTGTTTCCTTTTTATTTCGAACTCTAAATAGCGGAGTATCTAAAATATATAAATGCCCTTCTTTAATAACCTCTGGGAAGAACTGTAAAAAAAAGGTTATTAATAACAAGCGAATGTGCATACCATCTACATCGGCATCGGTAGCAATTACAATATTGTTGTATCGCAAATCTTCTAGTCCGTCTTCAATATTTAAAGCAGCTTGCAACAAGTTAAACTCCTCATTTTCATACACAATTTTTTTAGACAATCCGTACGAATTTAAAGGTTTCCCTTTTAAACTGAATACTGCTTGCGTATTTACATTTCGCGATTTGGTAATCGATCCACTTGCCGAATCTCCCTCGGTAATAAATAAGGTTGTATCTAGATACCCATCTTTTTTAGTATCTCCAAAATGAATACGACAATCACGTAGCTTTTTGTTATGTAAACTCGCTTTTTTAGCACGTTCACGAGCCAATTTTCGAATCCCTGATAATTCTTTACGCTCTTTTTCAGCCTGTAATATCTTTTTCTGAAGCTTATCGGCTATCTCGGTATTCTTATGTAAATAGTTATCTAATTGTGTTTTTACAAAATCATTGATATAGGTACGAACGGTTGGTAAATCACCTCCCATTTCAGTAGATCCTAATTTAGTTTTCGTCTGACTTTCAAAAACAGGTTCCATCACTTTAACAGAAATGGCTGCAATGATAGATTTACGAACATCTGATGCATCAAAATTCTTTCCGAAGAACTCACGTACTGTTTTTACTACTGCTTCTCTAAAAGCATTTAAGTGTGTACCACCTTGTGTAGTATTTTGACCATTAACAAACGAATGATACTCTTCTGAATATTGCGTTTTACTGTGTGTCATAGCAACTTCAATATCATCACCACGTAAATGAATTATCGGATACAACATATCATCTTGATTGTTGTTATCTTCTAATAAATCTTTTAATCCGTTTTCTGAATAAAACTTTTCGCCATTAAAAACTATGGTTAGTCCTGGATTTAGGTATACATAGTTTTTCAGTAGTTTTATAATATACTCTGGACGATACTTGTAGTTCTTAAAAATGGTTTCGTCTGCAATAAAGGTTACTTTGGTACCTCTTCGACGCGATGTTTCTTCAAGAAATTCTTCATTCGTTAAATTTCCTTTTTCAAACTCTGCTGCGGCTGATTTACCATCACGAGTAGACTCAACTCTGAAGTAAGTAGATAAGGCATTTACTGCTTTGGTACCTACTCCGTTTAATCCTACCGATTTTTTAAAGGCACGTGAATCGTACTTACCTCCGGTATTCATTTTCGATACTACATCGACAACTTTTCCTAACGGAATACCACGACCGTAATCGCGTACGATTACTTTATCGCCTTGTACCGAAACTTCAATCGTTTTTCCTGTACCCATAACAAACTCATCAATAGAGTTATCGAGCACTTCTTTAACCAAAATATAAATACCATCGTCGGGTGAAGAACCGTCTCCTAATTTACCAATATACATCCCAGGACGCATACGGATATGTTCTTTCCAATCGAGCGAGCGAATATTATCTTCGGTATATTTTGTTTCTTGAGTCATAAAATTAAAGGAAATTGAAGTCTCTGCTAAAATAGTGTTTACAACGTAAAAACAAAAAACTCTGTTAATTTAATTATTAACAGAGCTTGAGTTTTATTACGATTATTTTTCCAGAATTATCTTCTACTGTAATTTGGCGCTTCTTTAGTAATTGCTACATCGTGTGGGTGACTTTCGTTGATACCGCTTGCAGTAATACGAACAAATCTTCCTGTTTCTTTTAACGTATTAATATCTTTTGCTCCACAGTATCCCATTCCTGCACGTAAACCTCCAACAAATTGATGAATACTTTCTTGTAACTCACCTTTGTATGGTACGCGTCCTACAATTCCTTCTGGAACTAATTTTTTAATATCATCTTCTACATCTTGGAAATAACGGTCTTTTGAACCTTGCTTCATTGCTTCAACAGATCCCATTCCACGATATGATTTGAATTTTCTTCCGTCGTAAATAATAGTTTCTCCTGGAGATTCTTTAGTTCCTGCTAATAATGATCCTAACATTACACTATCAGCTCCTGCTGCGATTGCTTTAGGGATATCACCTGTATAACGAATACCTCCATCTGCAATTACAGGAACTCCACTTCCTTTAATAGCTTCTGCAACTTCTAACACTGCTGAAAACTGAGGAAAACCAACACCTGCTACTACACGAGTAGTACAGATAGATCCTGGTCCAATTCCTACTTTTACTGCATCTGCTCCTGCTTCAACTAAATATTTAGCGGCTTCTGGTGTTGCAATGTTACCTACAACAACATCTAATGTTGGGAATTTAGCCTTTACTTCTTTTAATACTGAAACCACTCCTTTGGTATGTCCGTGAGCAGTATCAATAATTACAGCATCAACACCTGCTTTTACCAACGCTTCTGCTCTATCAACAGCATCGTGAGTTACTCCTAATGCAGCAGCTACACGTAAACGTCCGTAAGAATCTTTATTAGCAATTGGTTTTTGTGTTAATTTGGTAATATCTCTAAAGGTAATTAACCCTACTAATTTATCATCATTATTAACAACTGGTAATTTTTCAATTTTATTTTCTTGTAAAATTACTTCTGCATCTTTTAACGAAGTTCCTTCAGCAACAGTTACTAAATTTTCCGAAGTCATTACCTCTACGATAGGACGCTCGTTATTTTTTTCGAAACGTAAATCACGGTTAGTTACGATTCCTACTAACTTTCCTCCTTCATCAACAATAGGAATTCCTCCAATTTTATGCTCACGCATTGCTTGCTTAGCATCTAACACAATTGAAGTTAATGATAAGGTAATCGGATCGATAATCATACCGCTCTCTGCACGTTTAACCTTACGAACTTCAAGAGCTTGCTGCTCAATTGTCATGTTCTTATGCAACACTCCTATTCCTCCTTCTCTTGCTATAGCAATTGCCATAGCAGATTCGGTTACAGTATCCATTGCTGCAGACACTATAGGAACATTGATTGTTATGTTTCTTGTAAATTTTGTTTGGATTGAAACTTCTCTTGGAAGTACTTCTGAGTAGGCAGGAACTAATAAAACGTCGTCGTACGTTAATCCTTCACCTAATATTTTATTTTGATGAGCTTGCATATGCAATCAATTTAGTGTGTTGTTAATTAATTGCATGCAAATATACTACAAAATATATAATATCGGTTAATTTAACGTTAGTCTTTTTTTGGTACTAAAATCGACTTTACAATAAAGAATGAAGAGAGTATGTAAGTAGCTGTCATAAAAAAGCCAGAAACCATTACTATGTATTTCATCCACGTAATACCTGTCCACATTAAATAGATACCACCAAAAGTACAAACTACCGAAACAAAAGGCTCAATCATTAAAAATAATTTAAGTTTCATTCCAATACTTGTTGTAGATAAAATGATTGCCAATAAAAAGAAAATTACTGAAATTGATAATATATGGTTGTGCACCAATGTTTTTATTTCTCCTTCAGATTTTTTAAACATCATTTTGGTAGCTTCTTCATCGTCTTCGTTTCCTAAATAACGCTCTTGAATTCCTTTAGAACTCGCATTGGTGGTATCATTTACAAATGAAAGTCCACCAAAATAGCCTATACTTAACGTGGCTACAAAAACAATTATTAAAAATTTTATTTCTCTAGGAAACTGATGAATAACTCCGTGTACTTGCATTTATAATACCTTATTTTGATGAAGAACTGCTAGATTTTGAAGAAATGTATTTACCGAAATAGTCATTGAAGAAGCTGAAATTGTTGCTCCTGAAATTGCCATTATATCTTTTTCATATTGTAAGGCGTCTCTAGAAGTTTTTCCGTTAAATTGTTTTAACCAACGTTTACTTCCTATTTCTCCGCCATAATCTTCGCGGTAAATCAATATTTTAGTTTTTACTATGATTAAGTTTTTATCTAACAAAATTAAATAATCAAACTCATCTGTTTTACTCGGGGCTTTATCTACATAAGCATACCCTATTAGTTCGTTCTTTATATGAATTTTAAAAAGCTTATCCTCTTCAATTTTTCGAACTAACAAATCATTTATCTCTTTTGAAATCTTTATTTCCTCTAGATTAAAAGCCTCTACTTCAAAAGTATTATTTATTTCTTTTGTTACTTTTTTTTGTACATTTTTAGGAATGACAAACGACAGCAAGCTAAAAGAAGCAACAAATAATAAAAAAGGAAAAAATAGTTGTTTTCTCATGTTACAAAAATATTGGAATTAGTCTAAATAAAAAACAAAAAACGAACCAAATTAACATAATTTGATTCGTTTTTTATTTGATATGTTTCTAGTTAGGTTAGAACCAAACTCCGAAACCTAAGTTTAATTGCTTAATTGTTTGGCTACCTGATACAGCATCATTTTTAAGCTGGTAATCTGCTTTAAATGCAGCTCCTGGTGCTACTTTATAAGTTAAACCAAACGTCCACTCATCACGATCGTAAGCTAAGTTTTTAACAGTTCCTTCAGCTACAGAGGCGTGTGTGTTATAATCTTCGTAACGTGCAAAAGCATGTAATTGTTGCTTTTTATCTTGCGGTAATAAGTTATATGCTGCTTCTAAATACCAACCTTGTAATGCGCTTCCTAAATCTGGACGAACAATTTCTCCATCTCCATTAGTGTACTCATAAAAGTCATTGTATTCTTTAGCGTCTGATATACTAGCATGGATAAACTGACCGCGTGCTGTAAAACGTTGGTACGCATAACGAGCATCTAAACCAACCATAGCAATTCCTACATCAGCTCCTTCTAAATCTTCTACATCGTTTTCAGATTGTGTTCTTCCAAAGTATCCTGATAAACCTAAACGTAAACCTGGTAATCCGTAATAATCTACTTTACCAGAAACATTGATATTGTTCATCATAGATTCTGCTCCTTTTTGACGTCCACTACGGAATCCGTCTTTTCCTCCTAAAAACTTACCGTCGTTTTCAGATTTGAATCCGTTAAACATATAAGCTTGGTAACGTAAAGAAGCTGCATCCCATTTACCTGAAACCCCTAAACCTAATTCTCTCCATGTAGATGGAACGATAGATTTATCCATACTTGGTCTTTCTACTCCGTTAAAGGTAGTTGGTTCGTGGTATTCGTTAACAATACCCATTGGTACTAACATTAAACCTGCGCGTAAGTTTACATTATCAGCAATAGTATATTGTAAGAAAGCTTGCTCTACATATACTTCTTTTACGTGTTCGAATTCAATTTCTGTTACGAATTGAGTTCTTTCATTAAACTTGTATCCGAAAAGCATTACTAATCTATGAACATCTAGTTTAGCGTTTTCACCAGTAGCTCTGTTTAAATGTGCTTCTGCATACCCCCCAACTGTAAGTCCTTGTTGACTTAAGTTTGAAGATAAAAGACGTTGCGCAGCATTCTGCTGAGTTTGCGGGTTAGTTGGAATACTATCTGTTGGAGCCGTTTGCGCTGTTGCAAATAATGATACTCCTGCTAATAAACCGAAAAATACTTTTTTCATTTTTATTTAGATTAATTTTAAACTAATTTTGTTTTACGACCGCAAAATTAGTAGAGATAATCAATCTAACAAATTTTATTAAGATTTATTTTAAATAAAATTTAACAGTTTTTAGTATTCACTTAACATACAATAAATTAAGCCTACTCTACTTTAAAAAGATTAACAACAGCTTTACGTATGTCGTATGCTATTTCTTCTTTTTTAGGTGTATAAATACTTATAACTCCTTCGCTTTTGTCTGAAAGCATAGGTATGTCAAGTCCTCTTAACAAATAGTCTGAAAAGGCAACTGTATAGACTTTATCTTCTTCAAGTTTACCATTTTTAAGTATCCATTCTTCATTTTCTTTCTTAGCATTGAATCGTTGTAAATAAGCTCCTGTTCCTGAAGCTGCTTCTCCAAAGTCTAATACTTCTTTCAATAAACTTCCTTTAATTTCTACTTTTAAAACCTCGCCTCCATAAGGCAAAACTCTAAAAATATCCACAGCGTTTACATCTCCTGCTAATACATCGTCTATTCTAACAGAACCTCCATTTACTAATGCACAGTCAACTTCATTATTGTAAGCTAAACTCATAGACTCTGCTATAATCTTTCCCATATTGGTTTGAACACTTCTAATAGTACTTTCTCTTGCATCTAGTGGTTCTTTAGCAGTATATAAAACTTCATAAGGATTAGAAACTACTTCTTGAATTTTACTTTGCAAAACAACCTGCCATTTATCAACTACATCTTGTACTTTTTTATTTGAAGCTATCGAGTCATTAATCTCTTTTAACTCTGACTTAAATTGAGTTTTCTTAGTTGCCGGATCATATTCAAACCTATGAATATAAGCCGTTTTAGCATTTGCATCGGCTTTCGCAATTACTACCTCTCCTACTTTATCGTAGCTGTTTGTGTGTTCATGTCCTCCCATTATTAAAGGTACATTAGGTAATAATTTTGCAATCTCTTTGTCTTGCGTTAACGAAGCATGGGTTAAACCAATAACTATATCTACATCGTCTTTAATTTCATTATATGCACGTTTTATTTCTTCGTACATATCGCCATAGTGTACATAACTCTTAGGGTTAGAAGGAATACAAACACTTATAAAACCTACTTTTAACTTTGTACCATCTGGATTTACAAATTCTTTTATGTAAGAATCTTTTAAACTTTGCTTTTCTCCATCAATAGTTTTATAAAAATACGAATGTTCACCATTTATATTATGTAAAACGTTAGCCGAAATCCATTCAAAATTACTTTCGTTCAATCTAACTTGTAAATGTGTGTAACTTAAATCGAATTCATGATTACCAAAAGCAACCACATCAAAATTCATTGCATTCATTACTTCTACCATTTGCTTACCTCTAACACGTTCACCATTATGACTCATGGTTCCTATTAAAGAAGGCGATAAAAAGTCTCCTGCCAACACTAACATTGTTTGCTCGTTTTCTTTAAGTAAATCTTGATGTACAGTTTCTACCCTAGCCATTCCACCATATTTACCTCCTTGTATTGGAGCTATTTCATATACATCGTTTAATTGAAGAATTGTAAAGTACGTTTTATCAGCATCTTTTGTAAACTGATATTTCTTTGTAGAAGTGTTAGCTGTTTTTTTATTTGTGTTACAACTAACTATAAATAAGGTGATAAAAAGTGCTAAAAAAATTCTAATCTGTTTCATTTGATTTTACTTTAAAAAGAAACCAAATTTACAAATTCTAATGAAGATATTGACGTGTGTTTTGTCGAATCATTCTTCTATATTCCACCAATTCTGGAAATTCGTAAAAGAAGTTGATTTTCTTATGTGCGATCGTTCTAGGTTTTTTAATCTTTGGCCTTAATACAAAAGCCGTCCAGCTTTCTACAATATCTTCTTCTGGACTTTCTGCAGCATAATCTGTTAAAAATTCTGTGCGATTGTTTAAATACAAGTCATATAATTTTTCAACACAGTTCGCTTCGGTATAACAATATTTACGCTGAATAACATCCCAACGATTTAACAATGCTCCTTTCCAAAACAAATTAACAAACCTATTTATGTAACTATTTTTATATGCTTCTCCTTCGAGAGTTAAATACAACTCACCTTCGTCTTGTAGCTTTTTATCGGTAGGACGTATTTGTGTTCTATTTAAAGTAAGTAAATGTCCGAATTCATGAACTAACGTGTAAACAGACTCATGAAGTCTTTTTTTATCTTTGGAATAAAAATTTACATCATTGACATCTATTTCTAGTTGCCATTTGTCATTTTTTGAACTCAAAGCCACCAAAGCTCCTGTTTTTTCATCAAGCCCATCCGTCATTAAAACAATTCGCTTGATGTATTTTTTTGTTAACTCTTGAGGAAAAATTCTATTAAATTCATTCCAATAATAAATTGCCAGTTGATCGTTTTTAGATCTATTTCGTATTATCTCTCCATTTTTCACACTCCATGTACCTATTCTTTCACTATCTGTAGCTTGAGAAAAGGCTGAAAAAAAGAAAAAAAGAAAAATAATATGTATTAATTTCATAATCTTTTAAAAAACTTCAAGTGCTTTATTATAGGCACTTTCAAAACTCATTGGTTTTATATTGGTTTCAACTTTATTTGCGGTAAAATACGACAGTAATTTTTCTGTAGGCATATTACCTGTCAATTCATCTTTTGCCATTGGGCAGCCTCCATAACCTTTTATCGCCCCATCAAAACGTCTACAACCTGCTTTAAAAGCGCTATCTACTTTTTCGTGCCATTTTGTTGGAGTTGTATGAAGATGTGCTCCAAATTCTATTTGAGGATAACTAGGTATTAAGTTTGAAAATAAATAATCTATATCTTCAGGTGTTGAACTTCCAATGGTATCTGACAAAGATAATATCTTAACACCTAAGTTAGAAAGTTTCTCTGTCCACTCACCTACAATCTCCACGTTCCAAGGGTCACCATAAGGATTCCCAAACCCCATCGATAAATACGCTACTACTTCTTTATTTGTTCTATTAGCTATCGTTAAAACTTCTTTTAACGTATCAATAGATTGTTCTATTGTTTTATGTGTATTACGCATTTGAAAGTTTTCAGAAATTGAGAAAGGGTATCCTAAATAATCAATTTCTTCAAACTGTGATGCATCATTTGCACCACGTACGTTAGCTATAATAGCTAAAAGTTTACTTGTAGTAGATGATAAATCTAATTTTGACAAAACCTCTGCAGTATCTCTCATTTGAGGTATTGCTTTTGGTGATACAAAACTTCCAAAATCTATCGTATCAAACCCCACCTTTAACAGTGAGTTGATGTATTTTGCCTTGGCCTCTGTAGGAATAAAATGACTTTTGATTCCTTGCATTGCATCTCTTGGGCACTCAATAATTTTAACACTGTTAACCATTGTGTCAAATATACATATTTTGATTCATTTTTTTACTTAGCATTACTTACGCAACTTCAATAAAAAAACATACCACCAACCATTTAACTATCAATAAAATACACATAAAAAAAGCTAGAATCTTAAAAAAATCTATTTTTATTGAAACAAATTGTCACAATTTAAAAGTTGAATTGTCTCTAGTATAGAATGATTTCATTGGAGTCGCAGAAAACACATATCAACCAACTAATCGAACGCTGTAAGAAAAACGATAGCACTGCACAAATACAGGTGTATCAAAGCTATTATAAAGCTATGTATAACACATCGTATCGTATTTTAAAAGACGAATTCGAGGCTGAAGATTTAATTCAAGAAGCATTTTTAACTGCTTTTACAAAATTAAATTCTTTTAAGGGAGAAGTTACTTTTGGTGCTTGGTTAAAGCGAATCGTTATTAATAAAAGTTTAACCCAACTAAAAAAGGTAACTCGATATGATGAAGTTAAAATGGATGTGATTCCTAATTATGAAATCGAAGAAGTTGAAATAGATTATAGCTCACTTGAAGTACAAAGAGTATTAAGTTGTTTGCAAAGTTTGAAAGATAATTACAGAATTGTATTGACTTTGAACTTAATTGAAGGCTATGATTATGAAGAAATAGCTCAGATATTGAATTATACTAATGAAAATGTGCGCACAACAATATCAAGAGCTAAAAAGAAATTAAAACAAGTATTGGTTAACGATACTAATAAAACACAAGGATATGGAGGATAAATTACATCAATTTTTTAAAGAAAATGATTTCGATGTTTTTGAACCTCATCAAGGACATTTAGAACGTTTTCAGCGTAAACTAAAAAACCCGAAGAGAAATAAAAAACCTTCAATTTTCTGGATGAGTATAGCAGCATCAATTGTATTAATGTTAGGTTTTTATCTTGGTAATTACCAACAACAAAAAACGTATACTCTAGCCGATGTATCACCTAAAATGGCTGAGGCTCAAAACTTTTTTGTTACAACTATAAATCAAGAGTTACGAGAAGTTGAACAATATAGAAATTTAGATACCGAAACAGTTATTGAAGACTCTTTAAATGAAATTGAAGAATTAGAAGACCAATATAACTCTCTTGAAAAAGAGCTTTCTAAAAAAGAAAACAAACGTCAAATCATCCGAGAAATGATACAAAATTATCAACAACGATTAGATGTGTTAGAAAGGCTTCTTTTACAGTTAGAGCAATTACAAAACCCAGCAAAATTAGAATTATTAGACGATGAAATTATATAAACTACTTTTCTTATTCTTACTTATTCCTACCGTTCTTATCGCTAACGATAGAAAACACGAAAAAAGTAAGAACATTAGCAAAACGTTTAACGTTAACAAAAACGCTACCCTATACATTAACAACAAGTATGGAAATGTAAACGTAACTACATGGAATGAAAATCGTATCGAAATCAAAGTTAAAATAACTGTAAAAGGTGATGATCTTTCAAGTGTTGAACGTAAACTAAAAGACATTAACATTCAGTTTGAAGCTACTTCCAATTTAGTAGAAGCTAGAACAATTATAGAAAAAAGTAAATCTTCTTGGTCTTGGTGGGGAAGCAATAACACCAATTATAAAATTAATTATTCTGTAAGAATGCCTATTACTAACAATGCTGACTTACACAATAAGTATGGAGACATTTATTTATTAGATGAACTTGAAGGAAAATCGAATATTAACTGTGATTATGGTAAAATTCAAATCGACCAACTGTTAAACAGTAACAATAATATTAGCTTAGATTATTGCGGTACTTCTGAAATCAATTACATGAAATCAGGAAATCTTAATGTTGATTATTCAAAATTAAATATTAGAAAATCTAACAACTTAAAAGTAAGTGCAGATTATTCAACTATAAAAATTGGTAAGGCTACTGATGTTACATTTAATAGCGATTATGGAAGTATTTCTGCAGAAGAGATTTCTAACCTAACTGGAAATTCTGATTATGCTAGTGTTAAAGTAGGTACACTTAAAAAGAACTTGAAAATTAATAGCGATTATGGCGGAATTAGAGTTCAAAACATTGCTAAAGGATTTGATAACATTACTATTGACGGAAACTATGCTAGTATCAAATTAGGAACCAACAGCAATAATAACTTTAATTTCAACATCGACTTATCTTATGCTAGTTTTGGCTATCCTGATAACAATGTAGAGCTATACAAAAGCATCAAAAAAACATCTAAAAAATACTATGAAGGTACTTTTGGTAAAGGAAATTCGAATTCAAAGATCACCATTAAATCTAACTATGGTGGTGTTTCTTTAAAACTAAATGATTAACCAACTTAAAATTATATCATTATGAAAAAATTAGCAATTATCTTACTTACCCTTACTTTCAGCTTACAATCTCAAGCACAAAGTTGGTGGAATACTAAAAAAGTAAGAGGAAACGGAAAAGTTACTACAGAAACACGAAATGTCGGTTCTTTTGACAAAGTAAGTCTAGGAGGTTCATTCGATGTTTATTTAGTTGATGGTGTTGAAGGTGAATTAACAATTGAAGGAGAAGAAAATGTTTTAAAATATGTTGAAACTGAAGTTAAAAATGGAAAACTTCACCTTGGTTTTAAAGACAACACCAATATTCGCATGACTAAGAAATTAACAATTACAGTTCCTTTTGAAAACCTTGAATCTGTTTCTTTGGGTGGTTCAGGAAATATAATTACCAAAAAGCGTATTAAAGCTGATGAAGTAGATTTCGCCCTTGGAGGTTCTGGAAATATTGTAGCCAATGTAGATGCCAACACTGTTAAGACGTCAATTGGAGGCTCTGGAAATATTAAATTAAAAGGGAAAACTGACTATTTAAAATGTTCAATTGGAGGTTCAGGAGATGTGAAAGCGTACGAATTAGACACTAATTCTTTAAAAGCTAGTATTGCAGGATCAGGTGATGTGCTAGTTTCAGTTAAAAATAAAATTAAAGCAACTGTCGTTGGATCTGGAAATATTTACTACAAAGGAAATCCAACCCTAATAGATAGTAACTCTTTAGGTTCTGGAGACGCGGTTGACAAAAACTAAACTCAGTATAAACTAACTACAATAAAAAATCCGCTGTTTGTAAACAGCGGATTTTTTTATTATTCTAAATTGTTAATCTATTGTAACGAAGCTAAACTCGCTTTAATCGTTTCAATTTTAGCTAAGGTATCCGATTCTTTTTTACGTTCTAATGTAATTACCTGCTCAGGTGCATTACTTACAAAACGTTCGTTAGATAATTTCTTTTGA
Organism: Tenacibaculum sp. TB-56; assembly: GCF_059716275.2. NCBI lineage: Bacteria > Pseudomonadati > Bacteroidota > Flavobacteriia > Flavobacteriales > Flavobacteriaceae > Tenacibaculum > Tenacibaculum sp. TB-56. The sequence goes on from NZ_CM201367.1 coordinate 66,092, forward strand.
ATTCCTGTTAAGAAACCTTCTGCTCGTTTTAATTCTGCATTTAGTTTTTTAATTTCAGCTTCTACATCAATTGTATCTAATGAAATTGGAACAAAATATTCATTTGACTTCACACGGAATGAAGCAGCTCCTTCAACTTTATCTGATACATAAGTAATTTGAGAAGCATTGGTTAACTTTTGAATTACCGCATCAAAATCTTTAGTATAGCTTTCGTTATTTACAACAGCTAATTCAACAGCGTCTTTAAACGAAATATTTTTATCTTTTCTAATCGTTCTAATTCCTGAAACCACATCGGTCATAAATTCAAAATTGGTAATCAATTCATCATTCACTTCTCCAATTGCAGGATATTTAGCAATAATTAGCGCATCTTCTGGAGTTCTTTCTGTGATGTGTTGCCAGATTTCCTCTGTTAAGAAAGGCATAAAAGGGTGTAATACTTTTAAGTTGTTTTCTAATACCTCTATTACAGCTTTGTATGTTTTAGCATCTATCGGTTGTTGGTACCCTGGTTTTACAATTTCTAATAACCAAGACGAAAAATCATCAGTAATTAATTTGTAAATAGCCATCAATGCATCTGATAAACGATACTTACTAAAGTGATCTTCAATTTCTAATACTACTTTATTAAACTTAGCCTCATACCAAGCTAATCCTATTTTAGCTGTTTCTGGTTGAGCTAAGTTTTCATCAACTTCCCACCCTTTGATTAAGCGGAAGGTGTTCCATATTTTATTTGCAAACCCTTTTCCTTGTTGACATAAATCTTCGTCAAATAATAAATCGTTTCCTGCAGCAGAGCTTAATAACAACCCGACACGTACCCCATCAGCTCCAAAATCTTCAATTAACTTTAAAGCATCAGGTGAGTTCCCTAAGGATTTACTCATTTTTCTACGTTGCTTATCACGTACTAAACCTGTTAAATATACATTTTCAAACGGACGCGCATCTTTATACTCATATCCTGCAATAATCATACGAGCTACCCAAAAGAATAAAATATCTGGACCCGTTACTAAATCATTAGTTGGGTAGTAATACTTGATTTCTTCATTCTCAGGATTGCGAATTCCGTCAAAAACACTCATTGGCCATAACCAAGAAGAAAACCAGGTATCTAACGCGTCAGGATCTTGTTTTAAATCAGACACTGATAACGAAGAGTTTCCTGTTTTTTCTTGAGCTAATTTAACTGCATCCTCAATATTCTCAGCAACTACGAAATCCTCTTTCCCGTCTCCAAAGTAAAAAGCAGGAATTTGCTGACCCCACCATAACTGACGTGAAATATTCCAGTCACGGATGTTTTCCATCCAGTGACGGTATGTATTTTCAAATTTTCTTGGAAACAGCTTCACCTCTCTATCTTCACCTAAAACAGCTTCGATAGCTGGCTTTACTAACTCTTCCATTTTTAAGAACCATTGATCTGATAATCTTGGTTCTATTACAGCTTTCGTTCTTTCTGAAGTTCCTACTTTATTTATATGAACTTCAGTTTTAACTAAGTAACCCTTCTCTTCTAGTTCTTTTGTAATTTCTTTACGAACTACAAAACGGTCTTTTCCTTCGTAATGCAATCCGAAAGAATTTAAGCTAGCATCTTCATTAAAAATATCAATTACTTCTAAATTGTGCTTATCTCCTAAAACCTTATCATTTTCATCATGTGCAGGCGTTACTTTTAAACAACCTGTACCAAATTCTACATCTACATATTCATCTTCAATAATTGGAATTTCTCTATTACAAAGAGGAACAATAGCTTTCTTTCCTTTTAAATGCGTAAAGCGCTCATCATTAGGATTGATACAAATAGCTGTATCTCCTAAAATAGTTTCAGGACGCGTAGTTGCAATAGTTACTTTTTCATCAGAACCAACAATATCATATTGTAAATAATATAAATTTCCTTGACGCTCTTCATAAATAACTTCTTCATCAGAAAGTGTAGTTTTTGCCTCAGGATCCCAATTTACCATACGGTATCCGCGGTAAATTAATCCTTTGTTATATAAATCTACAAATACTTTAATTACTGATTCTGACAATGCAGGATCCATCGTAAATGCAGTACGTTCCCAATCACAAGAAGCTCCTAACTTTTTTAATTGATCAAGGATAATTCCTCCATACTCATGTTTCCATTCCCAAGCATGCTCTAGGAACTCTTCACGAGTTAAATCGTTTTTATCTATTCCTTGCTCTTTTAACTTCGCTACTACTTTAGCCTCAGTCGCAATCGAAGCATGATCAGTACCTGGAACCCAACATGCATTTTTTCCTTGTAAACGAGCTCTACGAATTAATACATCTTGAATGGTATTATTTAACATATGCCCCATGTGCAACACTCCTGTGACGTTTGGTGGAGGTATTACTATTGTGTATGGTTCTCTTTCATCTACTTCAGAATGAAAATAGTTGTGTTTCATCCAGTAATCGTACCACTTACCTTCTACTTCTTTAGAATTGTATTTTGATGGAATATTCATATGTATTAAAATATCTTGTTTTGCTTATTTGCTAATAAAATTAGCTTTTGGCATTATTTTTGAAAATTGATAAGCAAAAATACAACTATCTATGAGGTACAGAAAATTAGAAGTTGTTTTTTTAAGAACTTAAATAAATAATACTAAATTTGTACTGGTTTATACCTCTAAAATTAATTTTAACATTATGAAAACAATTTTATCATTTGTCGCTGTTTTCTTTATTACGTTAACAGTAAGCGCTCAAGAATTTAAATTTGAAACTGAAACAATCGACTACGGAAAAATAGCTCTTGGGTCTGAAGGAAAACGTGTATTTGAGTTCACTAACGTAGGAGATGCTCCTTTAATTATAAAAGATATTATTTCTACTTGTGGGTGTACAGTACCTCAAAAGCCTGAAAAACCAATCATGCCAGGAGAAAAAGGAGAAATTGAAGTTTCTTACGACACCAAAAGACCAGGAGGTTTTTCTAAAGCCATTACCATTATTTCTAACGCTAAGAAAAGTAGAAAAATGATTAAGATAAAAGGATTTATCGCAAAAGATGCAACACCTTCGAAAGAAAAAAGTACTGTGAGTGATAGCTAAAAACTACACTTTATAAAATATAAAAATCTCAACTTTAACAAGTTGAGATTTTTATATTTTATATACGCTGTTCTAATTTAAATTCAAACTTTAGCTTCACTCCTGCTCTTTCAACTTCTATTCTAATTTTTCTCCCAGGTTTGGTATGAAACATTTCAATAATTCCATTTAGTTGATATTCGTGTGCTGCTTTACCGTTAATCTTTTTTATAACATCGTCTACTTTAAGTCCTGCTTTGTCTGCAGGAGAATTTTCTACAATTTTATCTATTTTATACTTTGGCTTAAACTGATAAAAATAGCTACTAACAAACGATATTACATTGTTTTTCTGAGTTTGATTGGTTGGATTATAACTATCCGTAAATTTAACAGGTTTTTGTTCTTTTATTAATTCTTGTCCGTCATAAGCAATATGCAAACCACTCATATTATAGTAAAAACCTGCTTTTAAAGAAGCATTTTTCTTTAAAATAATTCTCTCGTTAGGGTAATCAATCCAAACTTTAAATCGTTTTAAAATAGCACCTCCAATACTTCCGTTTCGTTCTTTAAATTGCCGAGCGTTAAATGTTGAAGAGGAATCTAAAAAAGACGCTGTCGGCTCTTCAATTTCAAATTTACCTATTGTTATTTTTTGTATTCTACTTCTATTTCCATAAATCGTTCCGCTAAAACCTTCACCAATAATATCTTTAAAAAATTTTTCAGGAGTTTGTAACTCTTCTTTCGTTCCTTCAAACAACCAAATTGCATCGCTTCCACCTGTATCAATCAACAACTTTACAGGTATCATCGTGCTTGAATTAGAATTTAACTGCACATGAGTATCTATATAAGGTTTGTTTCGGTAAAATTGTAAAGGGAAACTTTCACAACTTCTACAAATTGACTTTTTGTAAGTTTTCGGGTTGTAAAAATCAATTCTTTTATTGTTATAATTTATTTTTACAATAACATCTTTCAATAAATCATAACCTATTATACCATGAATTGTAGTTCCCATTTTGGCAGAAATATCAAAAGCATCTTTTAAAATAACGTATAATTCTTCATTTGAACTTTTAATATTTTTAATTCTGAACGTATTATTTTTAGACCTTAAAGCTTCTACAGGTTCACCAACACCTAAACCACGAATAAATACTCTTTCTATTTCATTTAACCCAACACTGTCTTTTGACGTGAGATTGAATAAAATTGTTTTTCTCACCCCTGTGTCTAAAATAAACGACAATTGATGTCCGTTAATTTCTAAGGGAATAACAATAAGGTTGTTTATTAATTGAAAATTAACCGATTGTTTATCTGTATTACTTCCAAAAAATTTAAAATTTTGCTGTGCAAAAATAGACACACTAAAAAATAGTGCTAACGTATGTAGTAGTAGTTTAGTCAAGAGAACTTGTTTTAAGGTTCTGTACTTAAAGATACAATCTTCTACTCATTTTTTTTGGTTTTTATGATTTTTTTAACCCACTTTTTCCTTAAGAACACTCTTATTTTATCAAATATATTTCGCAAATTTGCCACTCAAACGACTAATTTAATTAAAAATGCCATCAATTTCTAGTAAAGGAAATGCAATGCCTCAATCACCAATACGTAAATTGGTTCCTTTTGCAGAGGCTGCTAAAAAGAACGGAACAAAAGTTTATCACTTAAACATTGGGCAACCAGACATCAAAACTCCACAAGTTGCTTTAGATGCGGTAAAAAACAATACAATTGAAGTATTATCGTACGCTAGATCTGAAGGTTCAGAAGAATACAGAACAAAATTAGCTAATTACTATGCTAACAATGATATTCATGTAGCAGCTAATAACATTATTGCGACTACAGGTGGTTCAGAAGCTTTATTATTTACCATTGGTAGTATTACAGATCCAGGAGATGAAATCATTATTCCTGAGCCTTTTTATGCTAATTATAATGGATTCTCTACTGCTTCAGGTGTAAAAGTTGTTCCTGTAATTTCTAAAATTGAAGATAACTTTGCGTTACCTGCAATTGAAGATTTTGAGAAATTAATTACTCCTAAAACCAAAGCAATCTTAATCTGTAACCCAGGTAATCCTACAGGTTATTTATACAGTCAAGAAGAAATTGAAAAATTAAAACAAATTGTATTAAAACACGATTTATTTTTAATTGCTGATGAAGTGTACCGTGAGTTTACTTATGACGGAGAAAAACACAATTCGGTAATGTCTTTAGAAGGATTAGAGCAAAACGCTATTATGATCGATTCTGTTTCGAAGCGTTATAGTATGTGTGGTGCTAGAATTGGTTGTATCGTTTCTAAAAACGAAGAATTCATTAATACTGCTCTTAAATTTGCGCAAGCACGTTTAAGTCCACCAACGTATGCTTTAATTGCTAGTGAAGCTGCTTTAGAAACTCCTCAAAGTTATTTTGATGAAGTAATTGAAGAATACGAAGATCGTAGAAATACCTTAATTACAGAATTACAAAAAATAGACGGAGTAAAAGTTGCGAATCCTAAAGGAGCATTTTACTGTGTTGCTGAATTACCAGTAAAAGATAGCGACGATTTTGCTCAGTGGATTTTAGAAAGCTTCAACGATAACAACGAAACGGTAATGGTTGCTCCTGCAAGTGGATTCTATTCTACCGAAGGTGAAGGAAAAAACCAGGTGCGTATTGCCTATGTGTTAAACAAAGCCGATTTAAAACGTTCGGTTGAAATATTAAAAATTGCTTTAGAAAAATACAATAGCTAATTGAATATTCAAGAAAACATACCTTTAAAAGAGTACAACACGTTTGGTATTAATGTTAATGCCAAACGTTTTGTTTCTGTCACCTCTGTATATCAGCTACAACAACTTTTAAAAGAAGAAAAAGACATTTTTTTAATTTCTGGTGGTAGTAACATGTTACTTACCAAAGATATTGACACCTTAGTTGTACATATTGATATCAAAGGAATTTCTATCGATAGAGAAAATCATAACAACATTCACCTAACCGTAAATGCTGGCGAAAACTGGCATGAGTTTGTCTTATGGTGTGTTTCTCAAGGTTATGGCGGTTTAGAAAACTTATCATTAATTCCTGGTAATGTAGGAACTTGCCCTATTCAAAATATTGGGGCTTACGGTGTTGAAGTAAAAGATACCATATCAAAAGTTGAAGCTATTGAAATTGAAACAGGAAAACTAGTTTCTTTTTCTGCGGAAGAGTGCCAGTTTGGATACCGTAATTCTATCTTTAAAAACGAAGCGAAAGGAAAGTATGTATTGACTTCTGTTAGTTTTCAACTGACAAAAAACAACCACAAACTCAATACTTCTTACGGAGCAATCGAAGCTGAATTAGCTTCAAAAGATATTACAAATCCAACTATTAAAGATATTTCTGACGCTGTTATTGCTATTCGTCAATCAAAATTACCAGATCCGAAGGAAATTGGTAATAGCGGTAGTTTCTTTAAAAATCCTATAATTTCAAAAGAACATTTTGAAAAACTTAAAACAGCATTTCCAAATATTCCTAGTTATGTAGTTTCTGATACTGAAATTAAGGTTCCTGCGGGTTGGCTAATTGAACAAAGCGGATTTAAAGGAAAACGTTTTGGTGACTATGGTGTTCACGAAAAACAGGCTTTGGTATTGGTTAATTATGGTGGAGCAACAGGAAAAGAGATTTACGAGTTAGCACAAAACATTCAAAATACCATTAAAGACAAATTTGATATTAACCTTGAAATAGAAGTGAATATTATTCAATAAGGAAATATTAGAAATACTCCTCCTCTGTTTTAATTTCACTTGTATAAATCTCTTTTAAATTCATACAGGAGAAACAGGAAGTTCGTATCTTTGCAATACAAAACAATACATCATGAAACCTGTAGGTTTAAAATAAGTATTTTAAACATATAAGGTTACATCTGACCATTGAGAAACAATTAAAAACGAACAGATGAAATTAATTTTTGTTACCATAGGATTATTAGCGTTAGCATTTGCTGGAATTGCCATTAAAATTTGGGCAAAAAAAGACGGAGAGTTTGCTGGTACTTGTGCTAGTCAAAATCCAATGTTAAACGAAAGTGGTGAAGCTTGCGGATTTTGTGGTAAAACCCCAGACCAGTTCGATACTTGTAGCGAGCCTCAACACAACTAACAGTCTTACTCAACTAACCTTTTTATTTTTATGGTATTTACTATACTGTTCTACACTTTTGTGGTAGCTACGGCTATACAAGTAGTGTATTATTTGTTCTTCTGTTCTTTTGCTTTTGAGAAAAGTGAAGAAAAAAACAAAGATGTAAATATCCCTATTTCAGTAATTGTATATACAAAAAACAATGGTGATGTTTTAACTGAATACATTCAACATTTGGTTAAACAGAAATACCACAATTTTGAAATTGTTCTTGTTAACAACGCTTCTACAGATAATACCTTAGATATCTTAGAAAAACTACAAAAAAAGCACGCTAACTTAAAAATTGTAGATGTAAAAAATACGGAGGCTTTTTGGGGAAACAAAAAGTATGCACTTACTCTTGGTGTGAAAGCTGCTACACACGAACACCTATTGTTTACCGAAATAAGTAGTAAAATTTTATCTGAAGACTGGATTAGTGAAATGTCGAGTAATTTTTCACAAGAAAAATCAATAGTTATTGGGCATCAAAAGTTAAAACGTAAAAAGAATTCGTTCAGTAATCTATTTATACGATTTCATCATTTATTAAACAGCATTCAAGCTTTTACTTTTACCAAATTTGGAAATCCGTACAAAGCTACAAACCATAATCTAGCTTACACAAAAAGTGAGTTTTTTAGAGTTAACGGATACATCAATCACGTAAATCTTTTTATTGGTGAAGCCGATTTATTCATAAAAGATGCTGCTACCAAAACCAATACAACCTACACTACTAATGTAAACAGTTTTGTTAGCGCTAGAAAAAAAATAACTTTTAAAGAATGGATTTCTCTTCAGAAAAAAGAAACCATCCTAAATTCATTATACAAAACCAAACATCAATTTTTACTCCGTTTATTCAAAATTTCTAAAGTAGTATTCTACATTTTAGCTATTTACATCGCGGTAATTAATTGGGTAATTGCCTTGCCAGTTGTAATAGGATATTTCATTTTACAATATGTAGCTTTAGGAAAAGCGGCTTCAAAACTTCAAGAAAAAAACGTAATTCTATTACTGCCTTTCTTAGATATTTGTTTCGTATTAGTACAAATTAGTATATTTATATCAAATCAAATTTCGAAACCAAAACATTGGAAATAAATCAAGAGAAAGTACTTCACAATATTCAGCAAGCAAAAAAAGGAAATCAAATAGCTTTTAATTATTTGTTAGACACTTTTTGGGGAAACGTATACGCTTTTCAATTAAAACAAACTCAGAATGATAATGATGCTGAAGATATTACCATTCAAACTTTTTCTAAAGCTTTTGATAGAATTGAAACTTTTGATGAAGATTATCAATTTAAAACTTGGCTGATTACCATTTCCAAAAATGTATATATCGATTTTCTTCGGAAAAAAAAGTCTTCTATTTACACACAAACTACCGAAGAACAAGAAAAAGAGGTGTATGCTGTTGTTGATGACGCGCCCTCACCAGAAGATAAAATTATTACGGAACAAAACTTAGCCAAGCTTCTAAAAGATATCAAAAAACTGAAGCCAAAATATCAAGAAGTTATCAATCTTCGTTATTTTCAGGAATTGAGTTATAAAGAAATTTCTGAGCAAATTAACGAACCTATTAACAATGTTAAAGTTAAATTATTGCGTGCAAAAAAATTATTAGCTGAAATAATAAAGAAATCATAAATTGCAAGAACATTAAAATCAAAAACTTATGATTTTACAGTTTCATGCAAACGCAAAAAACGTATACAAAAAAGAATTATATAAAGAGCTTCGATTAAAAAGAGGAAGAAAAGAGCATGTAAGCGCTATTTTAAAAAAACTAAGAAATAGTGATTATCTAAACTTTTAAACCTTCTCTTTTCTTATGAAAAAATCCCTCTTAAGTTTATTAGGCCCTGGATTATTATTTGCTGGAGCTGCCATTGGTGTTTCGCACTTAGTACAATCTACCAGAGCTGGTGCCGATTTTGGCTTTGGTTTACTTTGGGCACTTCTCCTAGTTCATATTTTTAAATATCCTTTTTTTCAATTGGCCACGCTATGCCGCTGCAACCGGAGAAACGCTGTTAGATGGTTACAAAAAACTAGGCAAAGGCGTTTTAATAAGTTACTATATTTTAAATTTTGCTACCATGTTTACCATTCAAGCTGCAGTAACGATTGTTACTGCTAGTTTGGCTGCTAATCTCTTTGATTTTTCACACGATTTGGTTGCATGGTCATTAGCTATTATGCTAGTTAGTATTCTTTTTTTAGGAGTTGGTAAGTATACTTTTTTAGACAATTTAATGAAGTATATCATAGCCATTTTAACTGTAAGCACCATTGTTGCTGTAACTATAGCCTTATTTAAAACTGAAAAAGGATTCAGCTTTCAACAAATTATTCCTAGCGGAACAGCACAAGTAACTTTTTTAATTGCCTTTTTAGGGTGGATGCCTGCTCCGTTAGATATTTCAATTTGGCATTCATTATGGTCGGTTGAAAAAGATAAAATTACTTTTGAAAAGATTAAACCTAAACAAGCTATTTTTGATTTTAATATAGGATATATAGGAGCCTTATTTTTAGGGGTTTGTTTTGTGATGTTAGGCGCTTTAGTAATGTATCAATCAGGAGAGTCTTTCTCTAGCAAAGGAGCTACTTTTGCTTCACTACTTATTAATTTATACACTGAAAACCTTGGTGAATTCTCAGGAATATTTATAGCTGCTGCTGCATTTACAACTATGCTTAGCACCACTATTACCACCTTAGATGCTTCACCAAGAGCGATGGAAAAATCGTCTTCATTACTTTTTTCAAAAAGAATAAAACTAAACTACTGGTTTTGGATCATACTTTTAACAATTGGCACGTATATAATCCTTCGCTATTTTTTAAGTGATATGGTTTTTCTTGTAAGAATCGCCACTGTTTTATCGTTTTTAACAGCACCTTTTTACGCAATTTTAAACTACATTTTAATAACAGGAAAGCATACACCTGAAAAGCACCGACCAGAAATAGGCTTGCGTATTTTAAGCTTAGTTGGCATTGCTTTTCTTATTGGGTTTAGTATTTGGTTTTTGCTTAGTTTATAAATCTTTTCTTTGTAAATTTGCAGTTCAATTTTTTATGGAATGGCAAACGAATCTATAGTAGCACCAGAAAGAACAAAAAAACCAAAATGGTTACGTGTAAAATTACCTGTTGGTAAAAAATATACCGAACTAAGAGGTTTAGTTGATAAATATAAACTGAATACAATTTGTACCAGTGGAAGCTGCCCTAACATGGGTGAATGCTGGGGAGAAGGTACTGCTACCTTTATGATTTTAGGAAATACTTGTACGCGTTCTTGTGGATTTTGTGGTGTAAAAACAGGAAGACCAGATACTGTTGAATGGGATGAACCAGAAAAAGTTGCGCGCTCTATCAAGTTAATGGATATTAAGCATGCTGTAATTACTTCTGTTGATCGTGATGATTTGAAAGATGGAGGTTCTATTATTTGGGCTGAGACTGTACAGGCAATCCGTAGAGCAAACCCAAATACTACTTTAGAAACTTTGATTCCTGACTTTCAAGGAAATGAAAAATTAATAGACCGTATTATTGAAGTAGCTCCTGAAGTAGTTTCTCACAACATGGAAACGGTACGTCGTTTAACACGTGAAGTTCGTATTCAAGCAAAATACGACCGTAGTTTAGGTGTTTTAAAATACTTAAAAGATAACGGTATGCGTACTAAATCTGGAATTATGCTTGGTTTAGGAGAAACTGAAGAAGAAGTAATTCAAACTATGAAAGATTTACGTGGTGTTGGGCTAGATGTTATTACTATCGGTCAATATTTACAACCTAGTAAAAAACACTTACCTGTTAAGGAATTCATAACACCAGAACAATTTAAGAAATACGAAACTTTAGGTTTAGAAATGGGCTTTATGTACGTAGAAAGCGGGGCTCTAGTACGTTCTTCGTACAAAGCACACAAGCACGCAAGCTAATTTTTACTTTAAATAATCCTTAACTTTTTAACGTTTCAATGTTAAAAAAATGTCAAATATTTAAAAAACGCACTACCGTGCGTTTTTTCTTTTTAATTTTGGCACAGATATTGGAAACAATATTTATGTAAACAAGTAACATTGTTTTCATTGTGTAAATTATTTGAATTAGTTGATTAACAAAAAAGCCCACTTAATTGAGTGGGCTTTTTGATTTTATAATACTTTACAACTTATATTGCTCTGATAATGTCGTATTTAGTGACAATGTGATACTTCCCATTTTCTAAATCAACCAATACAGCTTGACTATCTTTGTCTATTAATTTAGACACATCTTCTATTGAAGCCGATTTTTTAACTATAGGATATGCTTTCCCCATAACCTCTTTAATAGGCTTGTCGGCTACATTTTTATCTTCTAAATAACTATGTAACAAAGCAGATTCATCAACAGAACCTACAAATCCGCTTGCATCTCTTACAGGAATTTGAGATATTTTAAAACTACGCATTCTCTCAATTGCGTGTGCAACCAATTCTTCTGTTTGAACAGTTACTAACGGTTTCTCAATATGATCTTTAATTAAATCTTCTGCAGTCGTGATTTCTTCTTCTAAGAAACCTCTATCACGCATCCAATCGTCATTAAACATCTTACCAACATAACGACTTCCATGATCGTGAAACAACACAACTACTACATCATCTGGTTTAAACTCGTCTTTTAACTGTAACAATCCTTTTATGGCTGAACCTGCTGAATTTCCAACAAAAATACCTTCTTCTTTCGCTATCTTACGTGTATAAACAGCCGCATCTTTGTCGGTTACTTTTGTAAACCCATCAATTAAAGAAAAATCAACGTTCTTAGGTAAAATATCTTCTCCAATTCCTTCAGTAATGTAAGGATAGATTTCATTTTCATCAAAAATACCTGTTTCGTGATATTTTTTGAATACTGATCCGTATGTATCTACTCCCCAGATTTTAATATTTGGATTCTTTTCTTTTAAAAACTTAGCAGTACCTGAAACTGTTCCTCCTGTTCCTACTCCAACAACAAAATGTGTGATTTTACCATCAGTTTGCTCCCAAATTTCTGGTCCTGTTTGCTCGTAATGCGCTTGCGCATTCGATGGATTGTCATATTGATTTACGTACCAAGAATTAGGAGTTTCTTCTCCTAAACGCTTAGAAACCGAATAGTATGAACGAGGATCATCTGGTTCTACATTCGTAGGACAAACAACTACCTCTGCTCCTACTGCACGTAGAATATCCATTTTCTCTTTAGATTGCTTATCTGAGATTACAAAAATACATTTGTACCCTTTTACAATAGCTGCTAATGCTAATCCCATCCCTGTATTTCCTGAAGTACCTTCAATAATAGTACCTCCTGGCTTTAAACGACCATCTGCTTCGGCATCTTCAATCATTTTTAATGCCATACGGTCTTTTACAGAGTTTCCTGGATTAAACGTTTCTACTTTAGCTAACACCAAAGCATCAACTTCTTTTGTTACAGAGTTTAATTGAACTAAAGGTGTGTTACCAATAGTTTCTAATATATTTTTTGCGTACTTCATAATCTTGTAATTGTTATGCAAAACTAAGCAAATCGAATGGATTTTGAAGGGCGGATTTTGGTTATGATATACGAAGGTACAATCAACATTAAAAAGCATAATGCTAGCGTACCTATATTTAACAATAAAATTGCTAAGAAATTAATATCTACAGGCATTGTTGATACATAATAAGTTTCAGGATCTAGACTTATTAGCTTCGTATATTTCTGAATTAAAAGAAGACTCAATCCGATAAGATTTCCCCAGAACAATCCTTTTAAAATTAAATACGAAGCATTGTATAAAAATATTTTTCTTATACTCCAATTTACACTTCCTAAGGCTTTTAAAATCCCAACCATTTGTACACGTTCTAAGATAAGAACCAACAAGGCTGTTACCATGTTTATTCCTGCAACTAACACCATAATTCCGATAATAAACCATACGTTGTTATCTAATAACTTTAACCATTCAAAAATTGCAGGATAATGATCAACAATAGTAATACTGTTTAAGGTTGCTCCTATACTTGAATATACTTCGTCTCCTTTTTGTCTTAACTCATCATAATCATCAATCAGCACCTCAAAACCTCCTACTTGATTTTCCTCCCAACGAATAATCTGTTGCACTTCTCTTAAATCACCCAACACCATGATTTTATCAAACTGCTCAAAACCTGTATTGTAAATTCCAACAATTACGGGTTTTCTTCTTTTGAATTTTACTTGGCTATTTTCCGCACCAAACCATGTTTGAATCGTGTCGTTTAGTTTAAAGTTTAATCGATTAGCGATTGATTCTGAAATTAAAATTTCTCTATTTCTTTCTTGATTGAAGTTAGGCAAGCGACCTTCAACCAAACATTCTTTGAAAAAAGTAAAATCATAATCGGCTGAAACTCCTTTCAATATTATTCCTTCAAAATCGGATGGAGTTCTTATGATTCCTCCCACATTGGCAAAAGGTTGCACTTTTTTTATTCCATCAATATTTTTAAACTCTGGATAAAACTCTTGATTAATATCAATCGGAACAGTAGAAACATCCGAATTGTTATTATCATAATTTACAATTTGAATATGACCTTTAAATCCGGTCATTTTATCGCGTACCTTATTCTGAAAACCTGAGGTTATTGATACCGCAATCAGCATAATTGCCACTCCTAGTGCTATAGCAATGGTTGCAATGGTAATGATAGGTGATGAAATACTGCTTTTATACTGTTTTCCAGCAATGATTCGTTTTGCTATAAATAGTTCGAAATTCAAATGTTTTCTTTTTTACAAAACCAAAAGTAACTAATTCTTACGGAAAGAAAGAGAAGAATACCTAGGTTTTAATTCTTTAACTTTTATTATTCTTAAAAAACAGAAATCTGTACCTTTATCTTTTAATTTTTTATAGATGAAGTTTTCTTTTAATTCCGTTTTTTTCCTTTTTTTAGTATTCAGTTTTCAACTTACTTCTTGTGCGCAACCGCAAAAAAAATCACCCATTAAAGAAGTCGCAAAACAAGAAGAACCAAAAACTATTAAAACGGGTGCTGACAGAACCACAGCCTACCTTCCTCTTTTAAAAAATAAAAATATTGCCATTGTAGCCAATCAAACCTCGGTTTTACAAGTGTTACAAAGAGCAGAAGTTGCTCCAAATATCATGGGGTCTAAAATGGTACAACATCACTTAGTAGATTATTTACATAATTACGAAGGAATTAACGTGCAAAAAGTATTTGCTCCTGAGCACGGTTTTAGAGGAAAAGCTGATGCTGGTGAAGCCATAGCTGATGGAAAAGATATAAAAACAGGAATTCCGATTATTTCTTTATACGGAAAAAACAAAAAACCTTCACTCGAACAATTAAACGGAATTGATGTTGTTGTTTTTGATATTCAAGATGTGGGTGCTCGTTTTTATACCTATATTTCTACCTTACATTATGTGATGGAAGCTTGTGCCGAGGCAAATATTCCTGTGATTTTATTGGATAGACCAAATCCGAACGGACATTATATTGACGGACCTATGTTAGAGCCTGAACATACAAGTTTTGTGGGGATGCACCCTGTTCCTGTAGTTTACGGAATGACAATTGGTGAATACGGACAAATGATTAACGGCGAAAAATGGTTAGCTAATGGAGTGAAATGTGATTTAACAGTGATTACTTTAGAAAATTACACACATCAATCACAGTATAGTTTACCGATAAAACCATCGCCTAATTTACCGAACGATGTTTCAATAAACTTATACCCTAGTTTATGTTTTTTTGAAGGAACCAATGTATCTGCTGGAAGAGGAACTGAAAAACAATTTCAAATTTACGGTTCGCCATATTTAGAAAAAACTGGTTTTAGTTTTACTCCGCAATCGAATGAGGGAGCCAAACACCCAAAATATAAAGGAGAAGTGTGTTTTGGAGAAGATTTAAGCACTCACAACCGTTTAGCTAACTTAGACCTTAGCTGGTTGAAAAAAGCGTGCGAGCAGTCTCCTAAAAAAGACTTTTTTAATACTTTTTTTACCAAACTAGCAGGTACTACCAAACTACAAGAACAAATTGAACAAGGGCTTTCTGAAGAAGAAATTAAAGCAAGTTGGCAACAAGGTTTAAATGACTTTAAAAAAGTACGTGAGCAGTATTTGTTGTATGAATAGTTCTATTTAATTCTTCAACTTTATAGCCTATCTAAAATGACTTACCCATTTATTCCTAAATCAAATAAAAAAATAACTCCAGGAGACTATTGGATTACAAAACTATCGAATGAATCTTTTGCTGTTGGAATTGTAATTGATATACCTCCTGCTGATTTAAAATTAACAAAAGAAATTATCATTGGCCTTTTAGACTGGAATGAAAATTCAACACCTAAAATTGAAGATTTGAGGAATTTAAAAATTTTAGATCAGGGACATGCACATATCAAAACAATAACAGAAAATTCAAATGGGATTTTAGGAAACCTTAATTTAGAAAAGGTAAATATTGAGCCTAAAATTTTGATTGACTCTTATGGTGCTAATAATACAGAATGGAATTTAATGAAAGGTTATAAAATAATCAAGTCTTTTAAGGAATCTGATACAGAGAAATATAAAATGGCTAGTTTTTGGGGCTACGATTATTTAAATCAAATAGCCGAAAATATCTTTGTACAGAAAAATAAAGACTGGCTATAATCTATTAAAACGTAATCTTATTCTTATATTATGCTTTGTGTAAAATACAATTTATAAGCCATGAGTTTTGAGTTTATCCTAAATACTGATGAAAATATCGAATTAGAGGTTCTACCTAAAAAAGGAATGATGTTACACTCAAATGATCTTTTTAAAATTATTTTTGGATTATTATTTCTGATAATATCATTTGGAATTGGATTTACTAAACATATAGGTTTTCTGATTTTAGGAGCCATAGGTTTAGGTTATATGGTAAAAGCTATTTATACCAGATATAACAATACTAATGGAGTCAAATACTTAATAAGTAATAAAAGAATTATGTTTCTAAAAAATGGGAATCTTATAAAACAGAAGAACTTTAAAGATATTAAAGAAGTTATATATGAAAATAATGGAAATGATACTGGATATATTATATTAGGAAAAATAGGACCATTACTTGCTGGAAGAGGAATTAGTTTTAGCGAGGATAGATATGTTCTAGATAATTTGACTAATTACAAAGAAGTATCTGACTTATTAAAAAAGTTAATTGAAAAATAAAACACAACAACTATACCTCTTTCCTTTATTATTTAATTAAATTAGTAATTCTCACGTCTATCAATCTATAATTTCTCCTCACACATCGATTGTCTATAGTTAATTCCCCAGTTTGCTAAATTGTCAATTAAAGGAAACCCTTCCTAAGGACTACTAGAGTAAATAAGTGCCTTCTATAAAAACCCCTGCTCTTTCATCCAGTTATTCGAATAAATTTTATTCATATAACGAGAACCATGATCTGGTAAAATTACTACCACTACACTATTTTCATCAAAAAAACCGTTATCTGCGTATTGTTGTGTAGCTTGTAAGGCTGCTCCTGAAGTATATCCAGCAAAAATTCCTTCAGCTTTTACTAATTCTCTCGCTTTTAAAGCTGCTTCTTTGTCTGATACTTTTTCGTATACATCTATTACATCAAAATCTGTAGAGGTAGGAATTAAGTTCTTACCTAATCCTTCAATTTTATAAGGGCTGATTTCATTGGCGTCAAACTCACCAGTTTCGTGGTATTTTTTAATCACAGACCCCATAGCATCAACTCCTAAAATTTGAATATCAGGATTCTGTTCTTTTAAATAGCGTGCTGTTCCAGAAATCGTACCTCCTGTTCCACTAGCAGCCACTACATGTGTTACTTTTCCTTCGGTTTGTTCCCAAATTTCTGGTCCCGTACTCTTATAATGTGCTTCAATATTTAATTCGTTAAAATACTGATTGATATAAATAGACCCTGGATTTTCTCTATGCAATCTTTTAGCTACTTCGTAATACGAACGAGGATCGTCAGGAGTAACATTTGCAGGACAAACATGTACTTCTGCTCCCATAGACTTTAACATGTCTATTTTGTCTTGAGAAGATTTATCACTTACTGCTAAAATACAGCGATATCCTTTTACAATACTAATCATCGCTAAGGAAAAACCTGTATTTCCAGAAGTCGTTTCAACAATAATATCTCCTTCTTTTACAATTCCTTTTTCTTCAGCTGTTTCTATGATATACAATGCAATTCGATCTTTAGCAGAGTGTCCTGGATTAAAAGCTTCAACTTTTGCATAGTACGTACCTGGTAAATCTTGGGTAATTCGATGCAGTTGAATCATGGGGGTTTGACCTACTAAATCTATTATTGAATTGGTAATACCTTGATGTCTTTTCATTATGTTTTATAAATAAGAAAAAGTGTCATTACGAAAAACGGACACGAAAAATCTGTTGAGATTGTTCGTTGCTTTCGCAATGACACTTACACTCAATAGAGCGCAAAAATATAATTATTTTTTTAACTTACCTTCTAACATTAAAAAGAACGTGTATTCTTCTGCAGTTTCTTTTAAAGCATCAAACCTTCCAGATGCTCCTCCGTGACCTGCTTCCATGTTTGTATGTAAGAATAATAAATTATTATCCGTTTTTAACTCACGTAGTTTAGCTACCCATTTTGCTGGCTCCCAGTATTGTACTTGACTATCATGTAAACCAGTAGTTACTAACATATTTGGATATGCCTTTGCTTCAACTTGATCGTATGGAGAATACGATTTGATATAATCGTAATATTCTTTATTGTTAGGATTCCCCCACTCATCATACTCACCTGTTGTTAATGGAATACTATCATCTAACATGGTAGAAATTACATCTACAAACGGTACTGCAGCAATTATTCCATTATATAACTCTGGATTCATGTTTATAACAGCTCCCATTAATAAACCTCCAGCAGAACCTCCCATAGCATACAAATGCTCTGGTGATGTATAACCATTATCTATTAAATATTTAGAACAATCGATAAAATCGGTAAAGGTGTTTTTCTTGTTCAACATTTTACCATCTTCGTACCATTCACGTCCTAAATACTGACTTCCTCTAATATGCGCTAATGCATATACAAATCCACGATCTAATAAACTTAAACGTGTTGTTGAGAATCCGTCATTAATTGTATATCCGTAAGAACCATATGCATATTGTAAAATTGGCGTGTTTTTATCAAGCTTGGTATCTTTATGGTGTACAATTGATAACGCTACTTTTTTACCATCACGAGCAGGTACCCAAATACGCTTGCTTACATAATTGTTCTTATCAAACTTTCCTCCTAAAACTTCTTGTTCTTTTTTAATTTCTTTTGATTTGTCTTTCATGTTGAAATCAATCACAGAACTTGGAGTTGTCATTGAATTATAAGAATAACGAATTACCTCTGTATCGAATTCAGGATTTCCATATACACCTGCTGAATACGTTTCTTCATCAAAAGGTAAGTAGTAATCTTCTGTTCCATCCCATCGTTTAATACGTATTTTATTCAATCCATCATTTCTTTCCTCTAAAACTAAATAATCTTTAAAAATTGAAAAATCTTCAAATAAAGTATCATCTCTATGAGGAATTACATCTACCCAGTTTTCTTTTCCTGGTTTATCTACAGGAGTTTTCATTAACTTAAAGTTAGTCGCTCCATCTTTATTTGTTTTGATGTAAAAATGATCTCCATAATGTGCTACGTCATATTCTAAATCTCGCTCACGAGGTTGAATAATACGTAATTCTCCATCAGGGTTATTAGCATCTAATACGTGGTACTCTGTAGAAACTGTACTATACGAACCTATTATGATATAATCCTTAGATTTTGACTTGGTGACAAAAGCTCCAAAGGTATCATCTTTTTCCTCATATACTAATTCATCTAAAGATGCGTCAGAACCCAACGTATGTTTGTAAATTTTTGAAGAACGTAAGGTTACAGGATCTTTTTTAGCATAAAACAACGTTTTATTATCGTTTGCCCATACAGAACCTCCAGTCGTGTTTTCGATGATATCTTTATAAATATCTCCTGTTTCAAGATTTTTTATTCTGATAAAATACTGACGACGGCTTACTGTATCTGTAGCAAAAGCTATCATTTTATTATCTGGAGATACATTCAATCCTCCTAACTGAAAATAATCATATCCTTTAGCTTCATCATTTACATTGAACATGATTTCTTCTTCAGCCTCTAAAGTTTCTTTTTTACGGCTATGAATTGGGTACTGTTGTCCTTTTTCGTAACGCGTAATATAAAAATACCCATCTTTTTTATACGGAACAGACTCGTCATCTTCTTTTATACGTGCCTTCATTTCTTGAAACAACTCTTCTTGAAACTCTTTCGTTTCTTTCGTCATTTCATTATAATAAGTATTCTCTGCGTTTAGGTAATCGTATACTTTTTGAGTTTGCTCATCTTTAACCTCAGCATTTTTTTGCTCATCGGTTAAACGCATCCAAAAATAATCATCAGTACGTACATCTCCATGTTTCTCTAACTTTGTCGGCTGTTTTTCAGCAACTGGAGCTTTGATATCTTTCTTCATTTCTTGCTTTTTACAAGACGCAAAAATAAGACTAAATGCCAAAGCTGGTAGCATTAATTTTTTCATTTTTAAAGTTGGTTTATATTTCTTGTGAAAATACTATTTTTGTTGTTAAGTAAATCATAAAAATAGAAGGATTATGTTCGGAGATATTTCTGGAATGATGGGTAAATTAAAAGAAGCCCAACAAAAAGTAGAAGAAACAAAAAAACGTTTAGACACTGTTTTAATTGATGAAAGCGTTGCTGATGGAAATGTAAAAGTTACCGTAACGGCAAATAGAGAAATAAAAGCTATTACTGTTGACGAATCTTTATTAGAAGATAAAGAAGAGCTAGAAGATTACTTAATTTTAGCTTTAAACAAAGCGTTAAAACGTGCTGGTGAAATTAACGAACAAGAATTAGCAATTGCTGCAAAAAGCGGTATGCCAAACATTCCTGGAATGGATATGTTTAAATAATAGGCTATGTTTTTACAATTAGAAGATTATATGCTACCCTGCTTAAACAAACAATTCTTTGGAATGGATTGTTTAGGTTGCGGCATACAACGTGCGTTAAGCTTAGTTTTTCACGGGGAATTTATAGCAGCTTTTAAAATGTACCCTGCTATATATACCTTACTAGCATTAGCTTTTGTTGTTGCTATTAACTTCTTCTATAAAGTAAAATACGCTCAAAAAATAATCAGTATATTGGCTATCGTAAACATAGCTATTATTGTGACTAGCTATGTAGTAAAAATGAATCAAATAATTTAAATTTTAGAAAAACTATGGAAAAACAAAAACTACCAAATTCAACCACTTCATTAGTATTAGGTATTTGCTCTATTTTAACTTGTTGTTGTTACGGAGTTATTGGATTACCTCTTGGTATTATTGCTGTTATTTTAGGTAATAAAGCTATTAAATTAAATAATGAAAATCCTGATTTATATGAAGGAGTAAAAAATGCTAGTACTGGTAAAACATTGGGTATAGTTGGTATTGTATTAAACGTAATTTTTATCGCTTATATCATTTGGGTTATTTCTATGATAGGAATGGATGCTTTAGGTAGCCCTGAATTATTACAAGAAAGATTACAAGAGCTACAATAGTAGCGAATTCTATAATAATAAAAAAGCGACCAAATGGTCGCTTTTTTATATCATTCCTTTTGCTTTAAACTCAAGATACTTATTTATAACATTAACTGATAAATGCTGCGGCTTGGTTAAAATAGCATGTATTGCATTTTTCTCTAATTCTTTTATCATCAAACGTTTTTCGTAGGCATATTTCTCAGCAATCGTTTTGTGGTACACACTTTGTAAATCTTCTGCATTTTCTTTAATTAACGTATCCAACTCTGTGTTTTCAAAGAAAACAGTTACCAATAAATGCTTTTTAGCAATCGCCTTTAAGTAAGGTAATTGACGTTTTAAAGCTGAAATATGCTCAAAATTCGTATATAAAATCAGTAAGCTTCGCTGATTTATTTTCCTTTTAATATTAGCATACAATAATGCATAATTAGCATCTGAAAAGTCTGTAATTATATTATATAACTCTTCATTAATGACAGATAAATTTGTTTTCTTACTACTTGCTGCTACTATTTTCTCTACATTTTTAGAAAACGTTAGCATTCCTGCTTTGTCATTTTTTAATAAAGCAATATTTGAAAACGCTAAGGTTGAATTTATCGCATAGTCTAATAATTTCAATCCTTCAAAAGGCATTTTCATAACACGCCCTAAATCAATCATCGAATAAATGGGTTGCGATTTTTCATCTTGGTATTGATTCACCATCAAATCCCCTCTTTTTGCTGTGGCTTTCCAATTTATCGTACGTATATCATCTCCTGGAATATAATTTTTGATCTGCTCAAACTCCATAGTATGTCCAATACGTCTGATTTTCTTCATTCCAAACTCAGTTAAGTTATTGTGCATTGCCAAAAACTCGTACTTTTTCATTTGCACGTAAGACGGATATACTTTTACACTTTCTTCTGCAGAAAATGTGTAACGTTTAGAAAATACTTGTAAAATAGAGGATACAAACACATTTAGTCTTCCAAAGTTATACTCTCCTCTTTCAACAGGTCGAACAGTGTATGTATACGTTGATTTTTCTCCAGGCTTCAAAGACATTGCATGCTCAAAATCTCTTTTTTGAAATTGTGCTGGTAACTCATCAATCAACGAAATAAAAACTTGAAACGGATAATTATTTTCAAGTGTAATCGCTATTTCATTATCATCCGAATTTGATAGCTTTTCTGACACTATTCTTTTTGCTGAAAACCCGTTTTTAAATCGATATAAAATAATTAAATCGATACACATCGCTATAACAAACAACCATACTAACATCCATGCTAAAGAATACAGCATAGGAATCCAAAACGACACTAAAAACAATGCCGAAACCACGCTGATGTAAACAAAAAAGCGGTTGTGTATGTATAACGATTTAAAGAATTGAATCACTATCTTGGAACTTCAACAGATTGTACAATCATTTCAATTACTTTGTCAGGAGTCATACCTTCCATTTCGCGTTCTGGAGTTAACATGATTCTATGACGCAATACCGGATAAATACTCTTCTTCACGTCTTCAGGTATTACAAAATCTCGTCCGTTAATCGCTGCAAAAGCTTTAGAAGCCATCAATACCGCAATACTTGCTCTTGGCGAACCTCCTAAAAATAAATGCGCGTTGTTACGTGTATTAGAAATTAACTGGGCAATGTATTTAATAATCTTTTCTTCTACCAATACTTCAAAAACCTTGCTTCTATATTCTAACAATTCTGACTCGGTTAACACAGCTTCCACCTGAGTTTGAAGTAGCGCCCCTTTACGATCATTATGAGCAGTAATTATTTGTATTTCTTCGTCTAAACTTGGATATCCAACATTTATTTTGAATAGAAAACGGTCTAACTGCGCTTCTGGTAAAGCATAGGTTCCCTCCTGCTCTATTGGATTTTGTGTAGCCAATACCATAAATGGCGGGTTCATTGCGTAACGCTCACCATCCATCGTAATTTGTTTTTCTTCCATCACCTCAAACAATGCCGCTTGTGTTTTTGCAGGCGCTCTGTTGATTTCATCAATCAATACAATATTGGAGAAAATTGGCCCTTTTTTAAATTCAAAATCAGAAGTTTTCATATTCAACACTGAAGTTCCTAACACATCCGAAGGCATTAAGTCTGGTGTAAACTGAATTCGGCTAAAATCCGTAGCAATTGTTTTAGCTAATAATTTTGCAGTTACTGTTTTAGCTACCCCTGGAACTCCTTCAATTAACACATGACCATCAGCTAATAAAGAAACTAATAACAGCTCCATAAACTCCTCTTGCCCTACAATTACTTTTCCTAACTGCTCTTTTATCTTAACTACAGCTTCTTTTAATTTTGACAAGTCAACTCTGCTTGTAAACAACTCATTTGTTGTTTCTACTGAATTATTTTCTGTATCCATATTAACTATTTTTATATGCTTTAAAATCTTCAATAGCTTTGTTTAAGGCTATCAAATCATCTTCGGTTATGTTTGATTTTGATTGTATTTGTTTTATTTTCTGAAATAAATCTTTAATCTTTTCTTCAGAATTTCCACTTCTACTAGCTACATTTTTATAAAAACTCTCATCTATCTTTAGAGTTGATAGTCTGTATTTAACTCTTATATACTCTAAAAAATAGTTGATTTTATGCTCAGCTATGTTTTTATGATCTGACTTTTCATAATACATATTTGCTATAGTACGCGTAAAAGCCAACGTTTGATTTTTTAACGGTGTAATTACAGGAATTAATCGCTGATTTCGCTTTCCTTTAAAAATAATGAAAAACAATACGCCTACTAAAGCGATGTAATATGCCCATTTTAACGGTGGGGTTGATAAAATATAGTGCATCGGTGAAGTTATGCTACTTTTTCCCGTTTTATAATAAGCATCCCACAAAACAGTGTTTTCACCTCCATTTATAGTACTTGCATTAACTCCTTTTTTTTGAGGAGTACTTATATACGATAATACATTTGCTACATACTCGTAATTGTTGTTTAACAACATGTTGTAGTTGGTAAAAGCCTGTGGAAAAGTATGCAAATAGAAATTTCCTTTTCCGTGTTTTACTTTGATATAATTTGGCTTTTTACTAATGATAGAATCGTTTTCATTTCTGACTACTAACTCTCCTAAAATAGTAGTATTTAGGGTATCTACTTCGGAAAAATAGAATTTAGAAAAATCCCTATCAAAATGATATTCTGTTTCACCAAAAATTGAGTTACTCATTTTTTGATACGCTTTTTCTTCAAAAGCTGATGTTGTTAAAATACTCGTTTCTGTTTGTAACGTATCAATATGTACTCCGTTTGTAGCTATAAAAACATTGTTTCCTCTTTTTACAAACTTAAGCAGTTCAGAAAACTCATCTTTACCAAAATTCAAGGCATTATCAACAAAAAAATAAGTTCCGTTATTGGTTGAGTCTTTTAAAAATGTATACGGATTTTGATGAATGTCTTTTACTTTTTTCTTCGGAAATAAACTTGGCATTTCTTTATGTAATACATACGTACCATACGGAATCTTATGCTTAGCAGCATAACTTGGATACCAATTGATTTCTTTAGGCTTTACAGACTCGATGTAAATAATACCTAGCAGTATAAACACCAATAAACCAATGTATATTTTAAGTTTCTTATCCAAATTAGTAAATTTTAGCTAGGGTATTTTTAAACTTACTTTCTGCTTGCACGAATTTTTCTTTATCGATTAAAAACTCTCCGTACCATACATAATCATACAAATAGGTTAACTTTTTAAAATCACCGTGTAATTGTTGTTTAGATGCCAACTCCTTTATATAATCTTCATTTGTTTTTTCTTGTTGCCAAGAAATAAACTCTTTGTCTGATAAATTTTTCAGTAGTAATAAATAGTAATAACGCACTGCTAATTGATAGTTTCCTTCAGCAATAGCTTGTTCTATTAACTTTGGTAAATCTTTTTCTTTTATCAATTCTTCTTCTTCCGAAAGATGTACGATAGGTTTTACTCTTTTACCATCAATAATATTACTTGCATTTACTTTTAAAAAGAATTTAATAATGAAGAAAAGTACGAGTCCTGCAATTACGTAGGGTAAAATCTTTAAAACAACCCGTAAAAATCCTACTGCTGGTGTAATATCATCAAAAACGTACGAGAGTATTTTTATAACAGTTCGCTTTATCCAGTCCCATAATTTCTCTAGAATGGTAGGTTCTCTTTTTTCTACAACATATATAAACTCGTCTTTTTGTTTGTACTCTTCTATTTTTTGAGCATCAAACTTCTTTTGCTCAATAATAGTATCATCATACTGAATCACTGTTTTTTCCTCCTGAGAAAAAACAGCGTTTGAGCAAATAAAAAACGTTATGTAAAAAAGAAACTGTTTCAAAAGATTATTGTCCTAAGCTATCAATTCTTTCAATAGTTCCTGTTAAATTCTTTTTCTCGTTAACATCAAAATACAAAAACACGTTAGTGATTAATGTTATTGAGTAAAACATTAGCTGACCTGTTATTGAAACAACATTCAAAATTAAGTAAATAGGATCACTAAAAAACCCAAAAACTTCTGTTGGATCATCACTTCCCATGCTTAATCCCATTTTTGCAAATTGATAAATCATTGCTGGAATTTGGAATACATATCCTAGAACACTTACTAAAATAGACACTACGAAAACTACTCCAAAAACTTCCCAGAAATATCCACTAATAAAGTTAAAACATTTACCTACCGCTCCTGAAGCTGTTTCATTTTGAAACACCAAGATTGAAGCTCCTAAAGATAATGCTGGCCAAGTATAAAATACTGGTAATACACATAACATAGCACTTGCAAACAATATCAATCCTGCTAAAATACCAAAACCTGTAAATGACCAAAATTTTGCTTTTGTGTTGGCTACAACTTCTTCTTGATTCACTACTCCTTTATTATCTATATAAGATTTAATATAGTACATCCCCGCTAGGTTTATAAAAACAATAGCTATTAAATAAGCTATCATCATAATAAACACAGACCCTAGCATACCAATGGCAGCACTTGCGTCTTCAGTAATTATTGATGACATAGACATCATATAATAAATCATAGAAGCTACAGCTACAACTATTGGTATTGCAGCTACTTTTAAAATAGATAAAAAGAATTGCTTTCCTTCTAATCTGATAAATTTAAAAGCATCTGAAATAATACTTCCTAAATCTCTTTCTCTTTTAAACTCGATGTATTCTTTATTCATGTGTTAGTTGATTTTTATAAACTTTAATTGGATATATAACGTAGTAAAATATAATTAAGGCTAACGAAGTTCCTATGATTAGAATAGCTAACCAATCGGGCATTTCAGTATGACGAGTAACAAACCCTTCTAAAAAACCTGCTACAATAAAAAACGGAACGGTACTTACCATAATTTTCAATCCGTCTTTCATTCCTCTTTTAAACGACTCTAATCGTGAATAGGTTTTAGGAAATAATATACTATTCCCCAACACCAAACCTGCACAACCTGCAATTACAATTACTGATATTTCTATGGTTCCGTGAATCCAAATAGTTCTTGAAGATTCCCAAAACAAACCTTTTTCGTAAAAGAAATACAAAAACGATCCTAACATGATTCCGTTTTGCATCATTATATATAAAGTTCCTACCGAAAACAGTATTCCTAATACAAAGGCATACATAGCAACTCGTATATTATTCATAGTAATTCCTACAAACATATTAATTTCATTTGCATCTTTGTAAACAGCCATAGGATCTCCCTTTCCAATATTTTCTAAGGTCATATTCACATAACTATCTCCTAAAATAAGACGTACAAAATCGGTATCAGTCGCTGCTGAAAATGCTCCGCATATTGTAAAAAAAGCAAAAACGATAAAAGCAACAAACAGTTCTTTTTGATAACTATAAAACATCAAAGGAAACTCAGTTTTAAAAAAACTGGCAAATCTATTCTTACTTTCTTTTTTTGTTTTATAGATTTTTTGATGCGCAGCAGAAGCAATAGAATTCAGGTATACAACCGTATTTCCGTTAGGATAAAAGGTTTTGGCATAACTTAAATCATCTGTCAACTCCACATATAAATCTGATAACTTATCCGGAGAAATAATTGTTTTTTGATACAATGCATCTTCAAAAAGCTGCCACTTTTCTTTGTTTTTATTTACAAAAGCAGCTTCTCTCATCTACTCAAAAAATTAAAGTGTATTTGTTGAGAAGTTTCCTTAATCATAGAATATTTTTATCTTCGCTAAACTAAAAAAAGTTGTAGAAATATCAATAAAAAAATTGAAAAACTAATTCATGGATAAATTTCAAATAGAAACTGCTCAGAACATTGCTATTAGCCAAAATGTGGCACATGTTACCACTCGTATTGGTTCGTACTTAATTGATGCTTTATTTATTTTCGGATATTACATCATCATTGCCATTATTATAGTAATGTTAGATATTCCTTTTAGTATGGAATACCTGAGCTTGTACATGCTACTTGGATTACCTATATTTTTTTACAGCTTGATTTTTGAAATTTTAATGAACGGACAAACACCTGGAAAATATTTCAATCAAACAAGAGTGGTAAAGTTAGATGGTTCAAAACCTACTTTTGGAAGCTATTTAGTTCGTTGGTTGTTGCGAGTTGTAGATTTCACATTGGCAAGTGGTTCGGTTGCTGTATTAACCATTTTATTGAACGGAAAAGGGCAACGCTTAGGTGATATTGCTGCAGGAACTACTGTTATTTCTGAAAAGAAAAGAATTACTTTAAAAGACACCATTGCTAGTGATGTAGTAGACAATTACACTCCTACCTATTCGCAAGTAACTTTGTTAACTGATAACGATATTCACACTATCTCAAACGTATATAAAGACGCCATGAGAAAAAGAAATCATAAAGTGATTTTAAAACTGCATGCGAAAATTATCGAACTCACAGGAATTTCTTCTGAACAAAAACCAGCAGAATTTGTAAACACTGTGATTAAAGATTATCATTATTACGCGCGTCAATAATTTTTCAACATTTATTTTACTGAAAACAAACCTACTATCCTCTCCCTTAATTTTTTCGTTAATAAAAAGCCTATAGAAACTATTTTTCCGGACTTTGAATATCTTATTTTCGTACCCTTTCTTATTGAAAAAATTACAATTCTAGGGTACGAGAAAAAATATGAACAACGAGAAAAACTGGCTTCAATATTATAAAAACAGCTTATCAGATAGTGAAAACTTAGCGATTGATATTAGTAAAATCAAAAACTTATTTCGCCAAAAATCATCCGATTTAAGCAATGCTATTATCAACTCAAAACAAGCTAATGAAATATTAGATGCAGAAGAGCGAAGAATTAATCGTTTAAAAGGAATAACCAAAAAAGACAGTCCGAAATGGCATGTGGTTGAGGAAACCAAAATTCTTATTGCCCCTTTTCATTTAGAGTATCAAACAGATAATACAAAATTTAAACAACGTACCATTCATCCGTTTTGGATCAGTGCTATTGTAAATCGTTCTGGGCAATTATCAACTCCAAAAGATGCTTTTCCTTTAATTGTTCGCAATTACCTCACTCCTATTGCCGATGTAAAAAATGATTTCATTTTTTCTTCTATCGATACCGTTTTAGATGCAAAAGAATTGGCATCACCCGATTTTGAAAACGAAGAAGAAACTGTTCCTTGGGATGAGTACTGGAACTACATTAATGACATTTTTACTTCCATAACACATAGCAACCTATACCGCTACCAAGTTGATAAGTACACCACGAAATATGAGTTGACTTATTTTGCGTTAAGCTCAAAAATTTCTACCGCAAAAAGTATTCTTTTTCTGTATGAAAACCTGTTGAAAAACACGGAAGAGCTTCCTGTTTTGTCAAAAATTATCAATCCGTATACAAGAGAACGTAAAATAGCCATTACTGATCATGATTTCTTAAATTATAACCATTTGCATTTAGGGCAGATGTCTAACGAGTTCCCTTTATCTGTCAGTCAACGTAAAACATTGTTGTCGTATTTAGTTGCTGAAGAAAATGCAGTTACTGCCGTAAACGGACCTCCGGGTACTGGTAAAACCACCCTTTTACAAAGTTTAGTCGCTACCGAATTTGTTAAGGCAGCCATTGAGGGAGAAGAAGCCCCTATCATTCTCGCTTGCTCTAACAACAATCAAGCAGTAACCAATATTATTGATAGTTTTATTAATTCTGAAAGTTCTATGGAAGGACTATCTGACCGTTGGATTCCAGATTTTAATGGATATGCAACCTATCTTCCATCCAACTCAAAGAGTGAGAAAAACTTAGCCGACATTAATTTTTTAAAAGGAAATTTATTCGGATATGAAGGTACCTTGTGTAATTTAGAAGATGAAAAATATGTTTCTGAAGCAGAGTATTACTTTCTTACCAATTATTGTCATTACTTCCATACAGAAACAAACTCGCTAGAAGATGTATGCTATCATTTACAGGAGGAAATCATAGCTATTCAGAATATTTTAGCGGATGGTATTGAGTTTTCAAGCAATTATATTAACTCAATAAGCAACATCAACAACATACTTGCACGCGAAGAAGATTACATTCAAAAAAACACGTTTGAAATCTCTAAACTACAAGAATGGAGAACCATTTTAAACGATTTAAAATCTGCTTCAAAAGATGCTGATTTCATCCAAAAAATGAAACGTTATTGCATCGCTGAATCACAGATTTCAACTTCTAACAATTCTTCTGAATATATTTTTAAAGTTGACAATACTGTACTTTCAGACAATAAAAAAGCGATTGCTTTTATCAAAGAAAGTATTGCTCATATGAATTTGTTACTTCAGTCTAATTTAAAACTGAAAAACTGGAAGTATGAAAATGACATTCAAGGGTTCCCTTTTGTTTCAGAAGAAGAAATGTGGGACAATGAATATGAGAAACTCAAATCAAATGATGCTTCACAACGCTTCTTTTACGATGAATTAGATATTCATTTACGTCATAAAGCTTTTTTGTTGGCAACTCACTATTGGGAGGCTAGATGGTTACTTGAGACCAAAGAAATGCTAGAATATGATACCGAAAAAGGAACTGGTGAAAATGCTATAAAAGCAAGATGGAAACGAAGAGCAATGCTAACTCCTTGTTTTGTGGCTACTTTTTATATGGCTCCTAGCCATTTTTTATACAGTCAGTTTCAAGGAGAAAATGAAAACGGAAAACCTATTTTCGAATACTTACCGCTGTACAACTTTTTAGATTTATTAATTATTGACGAAGCAGGTCAGGTAACTCCAGAAGTCAGTATTCCTGTGTTCTCTTTAGCTCAAAAAGCTTTTGTGATAGGCGATTTAAAACAAATTGAACCTATTTGGTCTATTCCTAAAAAAATTGACCAAGGAAATCTAACAAGCTTAAATATTATTGAAAATCAAAACGATGAATATCTAGAAGATTTAGGTTTTTTAGCTTCCAGTGGAAGTATCATGAGAATGGCACAAAACGCCTGCGAATTTGAAACTCCACTACCTAACAACAACGAACAAGGATTGGTTTTGCTAGAACACAGACGTTGTAATGATGAAATTATTAGCTTTTGTAACGAACTAGCGTATGACGGTATTTTAAAACCAATGAAAGGAAAAGCTAAAGAAGACCAAGCATTTCCATCAATGATGGCATATCATATAGAAGGGGTTAGCGAGCGTAAGTATAACAGTCGTTGCAATATTACCGAAGTAAAAGCCATCGTATCTTGGTTACAACAAAACAAAGAAACTATTCAGGAGGCCTATGATGTAACTTCTATTGAAAGTGTATTAGGAATCATTACTCCTTTTGCAAGTCAAAAAGGAGAACTATCCAAAGCATTAACGGATGCAGGCTATAAAGTAAACGACATTAAACTAGGTACCGTTCACGCTTTACAAGGAGCAGAACGAAACATCATTTTGTTCAGTTCTGTATATTCCAATGAAGATGAAGGCACGTTGTTTTTTGAAAAAGACAACAAACCTAACATGCTAAATGTGGCAGTTTCAAGAGCCAAAGAGAGTTTTATTCTTTTTGGAGACACTAGAATCTTTGACGAAACTAAAAATACACCCTCCGGAATCTTAAAAAAGCATTTAAATATTTATGAAATGGTAAATTAGGTATAAAAAAAGGAGCAATAAATTGCTCCTTTTTTTATCTATTCATTTTTTGAGTTTACTTTTTAAACTCAGAAATTGTGTTTTTAATTATTGAGATACAATCTCTTAATTGCTCTTCGTTCATTACTAATGGCGGTGCAAAACGGATAATGTTTCCATGTGTTGGTTTTGCTAACAATCCGTTATCACGTAATTTCATACAAATATCCCAAGCAGTTGAGCTATCTTCTGTATCGTTAATTACAACAGCATTTAACAATCCTTTACCACGAACTAAAGTTACTAAATCGTTTTCTTTAGCAAATTCAGCTAACTCTTCTCTAAAGATTTTACCTAAGCGTTCAGCATTCTCAGCTAATTTTTCATCTTTAACTACCTCTAAAGCTGCAATTGCTACTGCTGCTGCTACTGGATTTCCTCCAAAAGTAGAACCATGGTTACCAGGTCTGATAACATTCATAATGCTATCGTTTGCTAACACTGCTGATACTGGATACGCTCCTCCACTTAATGCTTTTCCTAAAATTAAAATATCTGGTTGTACATTTTCGTGGTTTACTGCTAATAATTTTCCTGTACGTGCTATTCCTGTTTGTACTTCATCAGCAATAAATAATACATTGTGCTTTTCACATAAAGCTTTAGCAGCTGCTAAATATCCTTCAGAAGACACATATACTCCAGCTTCCCCTTGAATAGGTTCAGCCATAAAACCAGCAATATTATCGTTATTTTCTAACGCTTCTTCTAAAGCTTGTAAGTTATCGTACTCAATTTTGATAAATCCGTCAGTAAACGGACCAAAGTTCTTACGAGCTACAGGATCGTTTGAAAAAGAAATAATTGTAGTTGTTCTTCCGTGGAAGTTATTTTTACATACAATTATTTGTGCCTCATTTTCATTGATTCCTTTTACTTCGTATGCCCATTTTCTACAGATCTTTAGAGCAGTTTCAACAGCTTCAGCACCAGTATTCATTGGTAACAACTTGTCAAATCCGAAGTATTCAGTTGCAAATTTTTCATATTTACCTAACATATCGTTATAAAATGCACGAGAAGTTAGGGTTAAAGTTTGCGCTTGATTTACCATTGCTCCTACAATCTTAGGATGACAATGTCCTTGATTTACTGCAGAGTAAGCTGATAAAAAATCGTAGTATTTTTTTCCTTCAACATCCCACACATACACTCCTTCTCCTTTACTTAATACTACAGGTAATGGGTGATAGTTATGCGCTCCGTATTTGTTTTCTAAGTCGATCGCTTGTTGCGAAGTTAATTGGTCTAAAACAGCCATTTTTCTTAATTTTTTTTTAAATTTATAAAATAACCATTCCTTATCTACCTTTATCCTTTCGAAAAAGAAGTTTCGAAAATTCAGCGTGGGAAAGAAATCATCCCTAACTACAAAATTATCAAATTTAAGTGACTTTATTCAGGTTTAGTGTGTCTAAAAAACTAAACAGTTTAACTTTTTTGTAATAAACAATAAAAAACAAAGTTAAATAGTTTTTTTATCTTTAAGGAAATTAACTAAATATCATTTTATGAAAAGAATCATTTTTTTATTACTGCTTTCTGCAGCTGTAATTGGATGTAAATCAACATCTGTAACCAACACAAAACTAGACAACAAAACCGAGCGAATGCTAAAAGGTAACTGGATGATTACTTCGGTTAACTTTCCAGGATCAGAATACTTAAAAATAAACTCGTTTAATTTAGAAGATTCTAGCTGTTTTATTGGTAGTAACTGGAGTTTTGTTTCAAACAATAACAAAGGAGAAATGAGCTTAAACAATCCTAGTACCGATTGTAAAGATTTTAACTCTCCAATTACTTGGTATGTAAATAAAGATGGAAACTTTGTATTAAAAATCATCAATAATCACAAAGCTAAAGACGTTAATGCCGGATACATTTTAGGCTTACGAAACGTTACTGAAACTAGTTTTGATTTAATTGACAAAGTTAACGTTGCAGGACAAGTAAAAGACATTACATATTCATTTCAAAGACAATAATTAATAAAAAGCATTATGAAAAAATCAATCATTTATAGTTTATCAATTTTATTCTTAGCAGGTAGTATTTTCACTTCTTGTAAATCAGTTCAAAATGCTAACAACACTCAAAAAGGAGCTGTTATTGGTACTACGGCTGGAGCTGTAATAGGTGCTGTGATAGGTAACAATGTAGGTAGCGGAAACAACTCTGAACTTGGTGCCATTTTAGGTGGTGTTGTTGGTGGAGTTGCTGGTGGTGTAATCGGTAACCAAATGGACAAACAAGCTCGTGAAATTGAAGAAGCTTTACCTGGTGCAGAAGTAGAAAGAGTTGGTGAAGGTATTAAACTTACACTAGGAGAAAATGCGGTGCGTTTCGATACTAACAAAGCTAGTTTAACTTCAACAGCTAAAGCGAATTTAGATAAATTAGTTCCTGTTTTTAAAGATTATCAAAATACAGATATTGTAATTTACGGATATACAGATAGCACTGGTGCTGTTGAGTACAACCAAACACTTTCTGAAAAAAGAGCTAATTCGGTGAAAAATTATTTAGCTAGCAAAGGATTAAACAACAGCCGTTTTGAAACGAAAGGTTTAGGTGTTAACGACCCTATCGCTACTAACGAAACTGCTGAAGGTAGAAGTAAAAACAGACGTGTTGAATTTGCCATCGTTGCTAACGAACAAATGATTCAAGAAGCTAAAAAAGAAGCAGGTCAATAATCAAAATCCACGCAAAAACAATCTAAAAAGGCTACTCTAAATGAGTAGTCTTTTTTTTATCATCAAACCATATCTTTTCCTAATTTTGCATACCATAAATTTTAGTAGAAAATGCCAAGAAGAGAGCGAAATAAGTTTGTAAAAAGAGGACAAATCATTGAGATTTTAATTGAAGATTATGCCTTCGGCGGAAAAGGAATTGGAAGAATACGTTCTGAGGAAGGTGTTTTCGTGGTTTTTGTGCCAAATACATTACCAGGACAATTGGTAAAAGCACGTGTAGAAAAATCTAAAAAGAAATATGCAGAATGTAAATTAATTGATGTTTTACAACACTCAAAAGATGAAGTTGAAGTTCCGTATCAAGACATCCCTGGAGCTCCATATATTCAATTACCTATCGAATTACAACATCAATACAAACAAGAAAGTACGTTGTCTTTATTCAAACGTATTGGTAAAGTTGAAAACATAGAAGATTTGTTTGATGAATTTATTTCTTCTCCTAATGTATTCCACTACCGAAATAAAATGGAATATGGATTCTCTGCCATTGGTTACGATCGTGAAAACAAAACCGACATTGATGAGTTTACCCTAGGATTCAAACGTCGTGGTGTTTGGTGGATGGGAGATAATTTAGAGAAAGACTCAGGGTTGTTTGACAAACAAGTAGAAGATAACATCAAAAACATTAGAGAATACTGTAAAAAAACTGGTTTAGCACCTTGGCACGGACCTAAAAAAGAAGGTTTTTTCAGGTATTTTGTAGTGAGAAAATCATACAAAACTAATGAATTATTATTCAATTTGGTTACCACTTCAAACGGTTTATCAAAATTTGATTTGCAAGATTTTGCTAACTATTTGGTTGAATTATTTGGAGAGAGAGTAGCTGGTTTATTGCATACTATCAACGATGAAACTGGCGATAGAACTATTGCAACTTCTGGAAGTATCACATTGGTATACGGAAAAGATAAAATTGTAGAAGAATTACTAGGCTTAAACTTTGAAATTAGCATGAAAAGCTTCTTTCAAACCAATCCTAAATCAGCCGAAAAACTATATGCCAAAGTAGTTGATTACGCGTTAGAAAACAAAGAAGCTGTAGACAACACAGTTGTAATGGATTTATTCTGTGGTACAGGAACCATCGGGCAAATTATCGCTTCAAAAGCAAATAACACTAAAATTGTTGGGGTAGATATTGTTGCTTCAGCAATTGAAGATGCTAAGAAAAATGCTGAACGAAATAACATTGAAGGATTACAATTTTATGCTGCTGATGTAGGAAAGTTCTTAAACGAACATCCACAATATAAAAACAAAATCAGAACCATTATTTTAGATCCAGCTCGTGCAGGAATTGCTCCTAAAACGCTTAAGAAAATCATAAACTTAAATGCAGATAGAATGGTTTATGTATCTTGTAACCCAGCAACGCAAGCTCGTGATACGGAAGAGTTAATGAATAACGGATATCAATTAAAAAAGATTAGTTTAGTAGATCAGTTTCCACATACATCACACATAGAAACGGTTGTTTTATTTGAAAAATAAAAATTAATGAAAAAATACATTGCTCTATTCTTACTTATAGCAGGTTTAACAGCTTGTGAAAAAGATGATTTTTGTACGCAAAATCCTGTGACTCCTAATTTAGTACTTCGCTTTTACGATATGGACAACACAAATGATTTAAAGAAATTTGAACGTCTTTCTATCATTGCCGAAGGAAAAACAGACAGCCTTTTCACAAACAACACCAATGACAGTATTGCTATCCCTTTAGATGCTACATCTCAAAAAACAGTTTATACCTTAAAAATGAATGATGTAGATGGTAATACTGCCAATAATCAAACCGCTACACTAACTATTGAGTACAATCCTGAAGATGATTTTGTATCTCGCTCGTGTGGTTTTAGAGTTATTTATAAAAATGCTACTTTAGATCATACAGGTTGGATAGACAGTTTATCTACCAAAGAAATTCCTTTAATCGACAATCAAGCTAGAGCTCATGTACAAGTATTTCATTAGTTTATGTTTCGCTTTTGTGTTTATAAACGGTTATTCGCAACAAAACACAACTGAAGAAAAATCCGAAGAAAAAAAAGATACCATTACTTATAAAACAGGATATGGTTTACGTCTTGGAATTGATGTTAGTAAACCCGCACTTGCTATTGTTGATAAAAGTTATAGTGGTTTTGAACTTGTAGGTGATTATCGCCTCTCAAAAAAATGGTATGTTGCTGCGGAAATAGGACATGAAGATGAAACTACTTTTGAAGATTTTTTATCGTCTTCTGCCAAAGGAAACTACATTAAAATTGGAGCTAATTACAACGCTTATGAAAATTGGCTTGATATGAACAACGAAATTTTCGTTGGTATGCGTTACGGTTTTGCTATGTTTGATCATTCACTAAATAGTTACAAACCTAATGTTTCTTCAGGAACAGAAAACCTTCCTCCTTACTTTCCTTCCAACCCTGTAGAAACTCCTATTAAAGAATCTGGTTTAACTGCTCATTGGACTGAATTACAACTAGGTATAAAAGCAGAAACTTTTAAAAATCTATTCATAGGTTTTAGTTTTTCGTATAAAATTATGTTAAGTGTAGACGATCAAAAAAACTTTAAAACCTTGTACACTCCTGGTTTTAACCGTGTTTTTGAAAGTAATACTGGTTTCGGATTCAACTATACAATTTCCTACTTAATCCCTTTTGTTAATAAATAAATTATCAGCATACGCTTGATTTCACTAACTTTACCGCCTGAATAATAAAACTTATTAACAATGAATAAAATTCCAAGCGTAAACTTAGCCGATTTTTTATCGGACGATGCTGAAAGAAAACAAAAATTCATCAATGAAATTGGTGACGCTTACGAGAATATAGGATTTGTAGCATTAAAAGGACACTTTTTAGACGATCAATTAGTAGATAACTTATATGCTGAAATCAAGAAGTTTTTTGATTTACCTACTGAAGTAAAAGAAAAATATGAAATTCCAGGTATTGGAGGTCAAAGAGGATATGTTTCTTTTGGTAAAGAAAGTGCAAAAGGAAAGAAAGAAGGAGATTTAAAAGAATTTTGGCACTTTGGTCAGTATGTTGATGCTGATTCAAAATACGCAAAAGAATATCCAGAAAATGTAGAGGTTGAAGAGTTGCCTGAATTTAACAAAGTAGGTAAAGAAGCTTACCAAATGTTAGAAAAAACAGCTAAATATGTTTTACGCTCATTAGCCTTACATTTAGGTTTAGAGGAAACTTACTTTGATAACTATATCAAAAACGGAAACAGTATTTTACGTCCAATCCACTACCCTCCTATTACTACAGAACCTAAAGGGGCTGTAAGGGCTGCTGCTCATGGTGATATCAACTTAATCACCTTATTAATGGGAGCTCAAGGAAAAGGATTACAAGTTCAAAACCATAAAGGAGAATGGATAGACGCTATAGCTGAACCAGATGAATTAATGATTAATGTTGGTGATATGTTATCACGTCACAGTAACAACAAATTAAAATCTACCATTCACCAAGTAACAAACCCTCCTAAAGAATTATGGGGAACTTCTCGTTACTCAATTCCATTTTTTATGCACCCAGTTTCAGACATGAAATTAGATGTTTTAGAAAATTGTATTGATGAAAACAACCCAAAACAGTTTGAAGATATTACTGCTGGTGAGTTTTTAGATGAACGTTTACGTGAATTAGGATTGAAAAAATAAATCTAATGGATTTACAAGATCAATTAAAAAACCTTTTTCCAGATCATCAATTTGAAGAAAAACCTATTGAAGAAAAACCTGATATCTGGCTTCAAGATGATCCTATTTTATGCAAATATGAAAAGCGAAAAGGGAAACCAGTTACAATTATAGACGGATATAACGGAGCTACCGAAGATTTCAAGAAATTAGCAAAAGAAATTAAAACCAAACTAAGTGTTGGTGGTAGTTTTAAAGATGACCAAATCATCATTCAAGGCGATTATAGAGATACTATAATGCAGCTATTAAAAGATAAAGGATTCAACGTAAAACGCGTTGGTGGATAAACAAAAAAATGTCAGGAATTTGATTCCTCGACATTTTTTTTATATTTACAACTTTTTGTAAAATGTTAAAAATCAACCAATAAATAATAACGTATAAAATAATGCGTTTATTTTATACAATAAAGAAATCAATTAATTCCCCAAAAATTATGAAACATTCTTTATTACACATAACTAATGGAGACCACACCACTCAAAGACTTCAAAAATTAACTATTGAAGGCGATATTATTACTTGGCGTGAAATGTTATGTGAAGGAAAAACTTCTGTCGATGTTGGAAGTGAAAACTTTTGGAAAATCCGCTTCGACTTTTTAAAAGATTCCTATAAAATTACTAAAAAGAAATTCATCGATTACACTTTAAAAGAATACAGAAATCTTTGTAATCAAAAACAACAAGATGAAATTGTTTTATGGTTTGAATATGATTTGTTTTGTCAAATAAACATGGTTGCTGTAATTAGTTGGTTAAAACGTTATCGTTCTGGCCACAAAATATCTCTAGTTACAAGCGGTAAAATTCAGGGAGAAGAAAAATTATTCGGCTTAGGAGAATTATCTGAAACACAATTACATCAGCATTTTGAAAACAGAATAGAGCTAACGAACGACGATATTGAATATGCTGATTATATATGGCAACTATATTGTTCTGACAGTCCACTTCCTCTTGAAAATGCTCATAAATTCAATCCAAAATCACCTTTTGTTTACTTAGAAAGTGCCATTAAAGCGCACTTACTTCGTTTTCCTTCAATTGAAAACGGATTAAATCACTTAGAAAACAACATATTAAAAATAGCTAACGAACATAATTTTGCAAATCAAAACGAATTAGTTGGCTATATGTTAACGCATCAAGAAAATTATGGATTTGGCGACAGTCAATATTTTCATAAGCTAGATGAATTAAAAAAACTATTTACTTCTTTTGACCCTGTTAAATTAAGCAAGACAGGAAAAAAGGTATTGCAAAACCAAACCAATTATTATGCTAAAATTCGTTCTGATTTTTCGTATCTTGGTGGCGCAAAAAAGTACAGCTATCTCTATGTAAACTCTACTGATAAGCTGTTAAAAATTACATCATAAATGAGTATACAACATTCTGAGCTCATCTTAAATCCAGATGGTAGTATCTATCATTTGAATTTAAGACCTGAACATATTGCTACCGATATCATTTTCGTTGGTGATCAATATCGTGTGGATAAGGTTACGAAACATTTTGACACTATAGAATTCAGTACCCAAAAAAGAGAATTTAAAACTACGACCGGTACCTATAAAGGAAAACGAATTTCTGTTATTTCTACAGGTATAGGACCTGATAATATTGATATTGTTTTAAACGAGTTAGACGCTCTTGTAAACATCGATTTAAATACACGTAAAGTAAAAGAAAACCATACCCAGTTAAACATTACAAGAATTGGAACTTCTGGTTCTTTACAGAGTGATATTCCTGTTGATAGTTTTTTATTAAGTTCTCATGGGTTAGATTTAAACGGACTACTTCAATCTTATCAAGTAGATGAAATTTCACACCCTGAACTTGAAGAAGCTTTTATAAAACATACGGGATGGAGTGAGAAAAAATCATATCCTTTAATTGTTTCTAACGGAAAACCTTTAGAAGACAAGTTATTATCTGATAAAGTTTATAAAGGAATTACAGCTACCGCTGGTGGTTTTTACGGTCCTCAAGGTCGCGTGTTACGTTTGCCTTTACAAGACGCTGAGTTAAACCACAAAATTGATAGTTTTAACTATAATAACAACCGAATCACCAATCTAGAAATGGAAACTTCTGCCATTTACGGATTAGCCAAATTATTAGGTCACAATGCAGCCTCGATGAATGCTATTATTGCTAATAGAGCTAATGGAACGTTTAGTGAAGATCCGTATAAAGTAGTGAATGATTTGATTATATATACCCTAGATAAATTAGTTGAATAAATGCTGAATTTAAAAA
Organism: Tenacibaculum sp. TB-56; assembly: GCF_059716275.2. Lineage (NCBI taxonomy): Bacteria > Pseudomonadati > Bacteroidota > Flavobacteriia > Flavobacteriales > Flavobacteriaceae > Tenacibaculum > Tenacibaculum sp. TB-56. The sequence continues at coordinate 106,109 of NZ_CM201367.1, forward strand.
TAGGTGGTGTACCAGAACACTTTAATTATCCATGGTACATTACGTTGAAAAATAAAGAATACACCAAAGAAGGAATCAACTTACGCTGGAAAGATTATCCTGGAGGCACGGGAGCTATGGCAAAAGCTTTACGCTCTGGTGAGGTTGACATTGCTTTGGTGCTTACTGAAGGAATTATTAAAGATATTATTAATGGTAATCCTTCAAAAATTACACAAACCTTTGTAAAAAGTCCACTTGTTTGGGGAATTCACGTAGCTGCGAACTCTAAATTTAAAACAATTGACGATTTAGAACACGCAACTGTAGCTATTAGTCGATTTGGCTCTGGTTCTCAACTTATGGCTATTGTAAATGCACATAATAATGGTTGGGATGTTAGTAAACTAAAATTTAAAGTAGTTGGTGATTTACAAGGAGGAATTGACGCTTTAACAAATGGTGACGCTGATTATTTTATGTGGGAGCATTTTACTACAAAGCCTTTAGTAGATAACGGTACTTTTAGACGTGTTGGCGACTGCCCTACACCTTGGCCTTGTTTTGTGATTGCTGTTCGTGATGAAATTTTAGAAAATCACTTCGAAGAAGTAAAAAAAGTACACGACATTATTAATAGTTGTACAAAAGACTTTAAAGATTTTGACAACATCGATGAAGTTCTTGCTAACAGATATGAACAACAGTTAGAAGATATCCAAGAATGGTTATCTATTACTGAATGGAACGATGGAAAACCTATTAATGAAGATTTAATTTCTACTATACAAAATAAAATGGTAGAGTTTAACGTTATTGAAAAGAAGGAAAATTCTGGTGACTTAATCAGAAATATGTATATTTGATTTTCAGAAAACAAAAAACAATCAAGCTACCCTGTTTAAAATAGTCATTATACATTCAATAAATTGACTATTTTCAATAGTAAAGCTTACATAAAGTACCTAGTTTAATTGAGGTACAACTATTAAAAACGATAAAAACAAACACATGAAAAAAGTAGTATTTATTGCAATTTGTACTGTTAGTTTATTAGGTTTTTCTTCTTGCGGAAGTACTAGTCCTTGTGGTTTAGCCAAAACTGATCAAACTCAACAAAAACAACATCAACAACAAGAGGTAGTGGTTGCCGATGCAACTGAAGTAGCGATTGCTGAATAAGTTGATGTTTCTTTATTCAAATTCAATAAATCCGCTTTTTTAGGCGGATTTTTTTGTTTAATTCTTCTCTTTCAGCATTGGTACAAACCTAAAATCGCCTAGCTCATGCTTTTCAAATTCTTTGGGTGATTTTCTTATAAACAAGGTCATTACTTGTTCTTTGTCTCCAACTGGAATTAATAAGCTACCCCCTACTTTAATTTGCGCCAATAACGGTTTAGGAACGTACGGAGCCCCAGCAGTTACAATAATTTTATCAAAAGGAGCTTCTTCTGGTAGCCCTTTATAACCGTCTCCAAAAATAAAACGCTTTGGCCTGTACCCTAATTTTGGTAAAAACATAGAAGTTTTCTTAAACAATTCGTGCTGACGCTCAATTGAATACACTTCTGCTCCCAACTCTAATAAAACTGCTGTTTGATATCCAGATCCTGTACCTATTTCCAATACTTTTTCACCAGGTTGTATCTCTAAAACTTCCGACTGAAAAGCTACCGTATAAGGTTGAGAAATCGTTTGTTCTGCAGCAATAGGAAAAGCTTTGTCTTGGTACGCATGTGCTTCAAAACTACTATCCATAAACAAATGTCTTGGTATTTTACGAACTGCTTCTAATACTTTAGTATCAGTAATTCCTTTTGCAGTTAAAACGTTTGCTAATTGATTTCTAAGTCCTTGGTGTTTGGTTGTGTCTTTCATTTATATTCCCTCCTAATACAAACAGTATTCTATATAAATATAGGATATTTATTTTATTGTAACTATAGCCAACTTTCATGTAAGAGTTTGGCTAATCATAAAATTTCGAGAGGCTAAAAGTAGTAATAAATATGTATAAAAGTGTATCTTTGTTAGCGTTGTTTAAAACGGTAAGGCTGTTTATTTAGGTAAACATTTATCAATCATTCGAATAAAGAAAGCTTTCTTCCTACAAACAACAATACTTTTCAATAACTAAACAGATAAGAATGTTAAAAGCTGGAGTTTTAGGCGCAGGTCATTTAGGAAAAATCCATTTGCGTTTGTTACAACAATCAGAAAAATACGAGTTAGTAGGGTTTTATGATCCTTTTACTGAAAATGCACAAAAAGTAGCCGATGAATTTGGTTATAAACTATTCAATTCTGTAGAAGAATTAATAGATGCTGTAGAAGTGGTAGACATTGTTACCCCTACACTTTCTCACTTTGATTGTGCTAAACAAGCCATTGAAAAAGGAAGACATATTTTTATTGAAAAACCAATTACCAATACCGTACTAGAAGCAGAAGCTATTAGAACCCTTGCAAGTCAACACCATGTTCGTGGACAAGTAGGACATGTAGAGCGTTTTAACCCTGCTTTTACTGCTGTAAAAGATATGATAGACACGCCAATGTTTATTGAAACACATCGTTTGGCAGAGTTTAACCCACGAGGAACGGATGTACCTGTTGTGTTAGATTTAATGATTCATGACATTGATATTATTTTATCGGTAGTAAACTCAAAAGTAAAAAGTATTCATGCTAGTGGTGTATCAGTAATTTCTGAAACTCCTGATATTGCCAATGCTCGTATTGAGTTTGAAAACGGATGTGTTGCGAATTTAACAGCAAGTAGAATTTCGATGAAAAACATGCGTAAGAGCCGTTTTTTCCAAAGAGATGCTTATATCTCGGTAGATTTCTTAGAGAAAAAGTCGGAAGTTGTTAGAATGAAAGATGTACCAGAAAAACCTGATGAGTTTGCTATGATTTTACAAAATGCTGAAGGAGTTAAAAAGCAAATTTATTACGATAATCCTGAAGTAATTGCTAACAATGCCATTTTAGATGAGTTAGAATCATTTGCTGATGCAATTCATAACGACACTACACCTATCGTTTCCTTACGTCAAGGTACTGAAGCTTTACGAGTAGCACATCAAATTATAGACTGTTTTTAACATAAAGTAACAAGAAACAACCGCGTTAGGGATTGCAGTGAAAATCCTTTTTTGTTTTTCGGTATGAATCGAAGAATAACAAAAAAGATTGTAGCGGAAAGCCCGCCCCAGAGGGGAACGCCCATAATAAATACCATAAAACACAACAAACATGAAAAATATCGCCGTAATTGGAGCAGGAACAATGGGGAACGGAATTGCGCATACGTTTGCTCAATTTGGATACAATGTTCAACTTATCGACATTTCGCAAGCTGCCTTAGATAGAGGTATAGCAACCATTACTAAAAACTTAGACAGAATGGTAGCGAAAGAAAAAATTACTGAAGACGATAAAAATAATACCTTAAACAATATTACTACCTTCACTTCTATTAAAGATGGTGTACAAAACACTAGTTTAGTTGTTGAGGCAGCTACTGAAAATGTAGATTTAAAATTAAAAATCTTTAAAGATTTAGATGAAGTTTGCGACGAAGAAACCATTTTAGCAACTAACACCTCATCAATTTCAATTACTCAGATTGCTGCGGCTACAAATCGCCCTGAAAAAGTAATTGGAATGCACTTTATGAATCCTGTGCCAATTATGAAACTGGTTGAAATTATTAGAGGATACAATACTTCTGATGAAGTAATGAATTTTACGGTTGATTTAACTAAGAAAATCAATAAAGTTCCTGTTGAAGTAAATGATTATCCTGGTTTTGTTGCCAACCGTATTTTAATGCCAATGATTAACGAAAGTATTGAAACTTTATACAATGGTGTTGCTGGTGTTGCTGAAATTGATACCGTAATGAAATTAGGAATGGCGCACCCAATGGGACCATTACAATTAGCCGATTTTATTGGGTTAGATGTTTGTTTATCTATCTTAAACGTAATGTACGACGGATTTAAAAACCCTAAGTATGCTCCATGTCCGTTATTAGTAAACATGGTAATGGCAGGTAAATTAGGTGTAAAATCTGGTGAAGGTTTTTATGACTATTCTGAAAGTAGAAAAGCAGAGAAAGTAGCGAAAATGTTTTCGTAAACTTTAGCTTATAACCATAAAAAAAGGGGAGTTTTCAATTGAGAACTCCCCTTTTTTTTATGGTTATTTATGTGATATTTCTCACATTCGTTCGAAATGACCTAATAATACATTACTTTAAATTAACACGAAGTATCCGCGATGATTTTCCATTCGCCTTGTATCTTCTTAAAGATAATCATAAAAACACCGTCAGCATCTCCTACAGGTCTTTTTAAGTGATACTTCCCCATAACTGAATAGGCTCCTTCAGTAATTTTAGAAATATCATTAATCTTAAAAGTTAACGTTCCCGAATGTTCTTTTGTTGGATACCATTTTTTATAGTTATCTAAAGTTTTTTGCCAACCAAAAGTAACTCCGTTTCTTCCATAGAATTTTAATGAATCACTTTTCCAGTATCCTTGCATAAAGCCTTCTAAATCGTGTTTGGACCAAGCTTCTTCCTGAGCTTTCATCACCGATAAAATCTCTTGCTTTTCAGTTTCTTCTGAAACGGTTTTGGCTACTTCTTGCTTACATGAAGTAAATAATACCACTAAAAAAACGATACTTAAAAACTTTTTCATTTTAAAATAGAGAATTTATAATTTCTTTGATAGTAATTCCTTCAGCCTCTGCTTTATAATTCTTTACTATTCTGTGTGATAAAATAGGAATTGCTACTGCTTGCACATCTTCAATATCTGGAGAATACTTTCCGTTAACCGCAGCATGTGCTTTCGCTGCTAAAATTAAATTTTGTGAAGCTCTTGAACCAGCTCCCCAATCAATATACTTTTTGATTAATTCTGTTGCTTTATCAGAATTAGGGCGTGTTTTACCTACCAATTTAACAGCATACTCTACTACATTATCAGCTACAGGAATTTTACGAATCAATTTTTGGACTTCAATAATTTCTTCTGAAGAAAAAATAGCATTTACTGTTTGTTCAGCTATTGACGTCGTATTTTTTACCACTTGCACCTCTTCTTCAAAACTTGGGTATTCTAAGTTGATTGAAAACATAAAACGGTCTAACTGTGCTTCTGGTAACGGGTATGTTCCTTCTTGTTCTATCGGGTTTTGTGTCGCTAACACAAAAAATGGCAAATCTAATTTATAGTGATGTCCCGCCACAGTTACCGACTTCTCTTGCATGGCTTCTAGTAAAGCTGCCTGTGTTTTTGGTGGTGTACGGTTAATTTCATCCGCTAGAATGATATTTGAGAAAATAGGCCCTTTTATAAATTTAAAATGACGTGTTTCATCTAGTATTTCACTTCCTAAAATATCAGAAGGCATTAAATCTGGCGTAAACTGAATTCTACTAAAATTTAATCCTAATGCGTTTGAAATTGTATTTACCAACAAGGTTTTTGCTAATCCAGGAACACCTATTAATAACGAGTGACCTCCACAAAAAATCGAAAGCAACGTATAATTTACAGCTTCTTGCTGTCCTATTATAACTTTTCCTATTTCATGCTGTAGTTGGCTGTATTTTTCTACCAGTGTGTTTACTGCTGTTACGTCAGACATAAATGAAAGTTTTTCTTTATTCAATAAAATTAATTACAAACTTTTATAAAATGAAATTCCCGCTTTCGCGGGAATGACAATATACTAAATTTATTACTTCTTATTTATTTTCTTTCTTCCAATCTTTCTTGAAAGTACAATCTTTATAATCGTTTCCTAACTTTAAATACGTTTCTTGTATTTTTTGCTTTGTCCATTTAGCTATTTCTTCTTCTTTCTTTTTAGCTAAAGCAAACTGTTGCATTCTTACATAATCTTGAACTAAATCAGCCGTATGGTTATCTGTTTTATCTTTCATTAAGATTACCCCGTACATTTTCTCTCCTTCACGCGTTTCATCATAATAAATATCTGATAAATCTCCTTTGTTTAACTCACTAATTCTTGGATATAATTCTGGAGGCATTCTTGTTAATTCAAAAGAAGGTTCTTGTGTGTATGGGTTTACAATTAAACCTCCACTATTTTTAGTTTCTTCATCTTCTGAATATTTTGCTACAGCTTCCTCAAATGTAATTTTACCTTCTTTTATCTCAGCTACTATTTTTTCAATTTCCTCTTTAGTTTCTTTTAATTTTTCATCAGAAATTTGAGGTTGCATTAAAATATGAGATACTTCTCTTTGATTACCTTTTACTTTATTTAATTGAAGAATATGGTATCCGAATGCTGATTTAATAGGCTCTGAAATTTGATTTACATCTAACGAAAAAGCAGTTTCTTTAAACTCTTTGATAAACGGACTATCTTTAGTTATCACATATTTTCCTCCGTTTTGAGCTACTGCTGGATCTTCTGAGTTAATAATCGCTTTTAATTTAAAACTTGCTCCCTCTTCAATCTCCTTTTTAATTTCTTTAAGCTTGTTTATAACACGATCTACTTCTTCTTGAGTTGGTTCAGCTTTTAAGATTAATTGATTTAATACTACTTCTGCAGGAATTTCAGGAAGTTCTCCTTTCTCTTCTAAACCTTTAAAATATACTCTGATTTCTTCTGGAGTAACATCAATATCCTCTGTTATCTTTTGTTGCTCTTTTTCTATTAGTAAGTTTTCTTTTTGAACTCTAGCTAATTCTTTCTTTAAATCTTGGATATCGTTAAAACCATATGCTTCAACTACTTTTTCTTCACTTCCGTATTCTTGCGTGAAAAAAGCAATACTTCGGTCTACTCTTCCATCTATTTCAGATTGAGACACTACTACACTATCAATTACAGCATGGTGTGCTAATAATTTTTGTTGCATTAACTCTTCAAGCATTTCACAGTCAGAAATCTTTACTTTTCCTTCACTTCGTAACTCTACTTCTTGCTTAAATTTATCAATATCAGAATCTAAAACAATGTTTTTACCTACCACAACGGCTACTCCGTCTATTTTTTCTTGTGCGTTTAACGTTGTTAAACCTGCTAAAAACAAGGCAAAAGCTATACTAGTATTCTTTAAAGTTTTTGTTTTGGATTGCATCATTTATTAGTGTTTTTTCAATATCTCGTATTAATTCTAATTTTCTTTTATGTAAAATAATTTGCTTAATTCTAGGGCTAACATAGCTTAAAGGAGCAGTTGCATTTTTAGGCAATATATTTTTTACAGCGACCAAATATACTCCTAAAGTATCTTCTTTTTGTATGAATTTTGATATTTTTAACAAGTTTTCCTTTGATTCGTTACGAAAAGGAGGTATTTTTTTCTTTAAATAATCAAAAGTTACCCAAGTTGAATCTTGTAAACGATATGATTTAAAGTTCAACAAGTGTCTTTCTAAATCTACTTTATCTTCTTCTTTTTCTGATTTAAACTGTGCTATGGTTTCCTTTTTATCTAAAAATTTTTTACCAAAGTTTATATACTCAAATTGCAGTAACTCTTCATTTGTTTTAAAGTTTTCTTTGTTCTCTTCATAGTATGAAGCTATTTCTTCTTCACCTACAACAGTGTCTAATTGCTGCTTTATTAATCGTTCTTTGTAGCCGTTTATATATAAACTTTTTTTGTAATCGTTTACTAAGCCTTCAATCTGCTCGCTATTTACTTCTGATATATTTTCTTCAGCTTTTATGTACAACAATTCTTGTTTAGCCCATGAATTGATAATCCCTTTAACAAGCACTAAACTATCTTTTTTAGAAAGATTTTTAGGTAATAACCCTTTAATATCATTCTTATATAAATGTTTGTTATAAACTGTGGCTATAGGTTTATCTTCTCTTGTTTTTTCTTTCTTTAAACTAACAAGATCACATGAAACTATACTTATTAACACTATTAGAAAAATATATTTCTTCACTTTATACTATTGGTTATACGTTTTCTTTAATTTTCTTAAAACCTTTTCTTTTACTTTGATAGTATTCTTTTCTCTTAAATCTTTAATCCACTCTTTTTCTAATTCATCTTGATAATCGCTCATCACCTGCCCTCTAATTTCATCAAGTTCTTTGCCATATTTGTTTTTATGAGTTGAGTAAAACTGATTCAATCCTACCTCATCAGTTGAAGCCTTGTTCCAAATTTTAGCTTCCATTAAATCAAACAATAGCAATCCTTCTTTATATTCTTGCAGAATGTTTTTATATTCAGAATTCTTATTCGCTAAGTCTTCTTTGAAATAGTTTATCACTTTGTTATTTACAAACTCTTTAAACAGCTTTTGGTCTACTTGCTGGTTTTTAGAGGCAGCAAACATAACTAAATCTTTTTGCAACCATTCTTTTCCGTTGATAGAAAGTACTCTCTTATCTAGCTTTCCATTCTTTTCTACTTTTATAGCTTCTTTAAGAATATTAAGTGCTTGAGGATATTCTTTTACTTTGTAGTTCTTTTTTATCTTTTCTATGCTTCCAATACTTAAAGCTTTTACCCTACTTGAGTTTTTTATTTTTGTTGTTAGCTCTTCTTTCATTTCTTCAAAAGAAGCTATAGGGTAATTCTTTAATAGCTTAACTATATGCCAACCGTATTTTGTTCTAAAAGGTTTACTATAATCTCCTATTTTTTCAAGTTTTAATACCTCATTCTCAAATTTCTCTACCATTTCTCCAGTTCCAAACCTTGGTAATTTTCCTCCATTATTTGCAGAGCCTAGATCATCTGAATATTCTTTTGCTAACTTTTCAAAAGAAGCTCCTGATTCTAAAAGCTGATAGATCTCTTCTATTTTAGACTTACCTTTTGCTGAATTCGTTACTAAAATATGGGCTACCTCAAATTCTCCTTTAGATAATCTGCTTCCTGTTACTTTTATGATGTGGAGTCCGAATTTGGTTTGAAAAGGCTCTGAAATTTCTCCAATTCTTGTTTTGTAAGCTACATTTTCAAAAGGATATATCATTTGAAAAGCAGAAAAGTACCCTAAATTTCCTCCATTAATTTTAGCAGACGGATCCTCAGACACTTCTCTTGCAACTTTAGCAAAATCTTCTCCTTGTTTTATTCTACTTCTGTATCTGTCAATTTTACTTTTTAAAAACGAGGTGTCAACAGCTATTCCATTACTCGGATATTTCACTAAAATATGGCTCGCCTTAATTTCTGTTTTGGTACGTTCATAGGCTTCCTTTACCAATTCATTAAGCGTCTCTTTATCGTATAAATATGGAATGATGAGTTGACTCTTATACATTTCCAACTCTTCTTGATAACTTTTTACAGTATCTAAGCGTAAATTATAAGCTTCTTTTACTTTCAATTTATAATTAATAAAAAGCTCTAAATAATCATCAAGACTATTATCTTTTCCGTCTTCTACTAAAGTTAAATTCTTTTCATACACTTGCTTAAACTCCGAAACTAATACAGGAATATCATTAATACGAAACAATTCCTGATCTCTTTGTGAAAAAGTTGAAAGAATCGTACATGAAACAGCTAGTATGAAAAGTAGATTTTTCATGCTATAAATTTACAAAGAAATAATTCCTTTTATAGCCTCTGCTTTTTTGTAATAAGAAATAACTTCGTCTGAACTTTTAACCGTTAAGTGTATTGAAACACTTACATACTTACCTGTTTTAGATTTTTTGGTATCAATAACCGCTCCACCTTCATTAAATAAATCTTGTACTTCTTGTACTTGATTTCCATCCGTAGGAACAATAAACTTGTATAAGTATTTAGCTGGAAAAGTTGTAGTATCTTCTAACTGTGATTTTAATTTTGCGTAAAAAGCCTCTCTATCTTGCATAACTCAATAATTACTGTTTTTATTAAAAATCATCAAAAAATATAGAATTCATGATAATGAAGCACAAAATTACACTATTTATTATATTTATAACTTGAAACTTTTATTTTTGCCCCATGCAACAAAAAATAGTTTTAATAGGTGGTCCTGGTACGGGTAAATCCTCTATTTTAAGAGAATTTATTAAGCGTGGATATAAATGTATGCCAGAGATTTCAAGAGAGGTTACCCTAAAAGCTCAAAAAGATGGAATAGATCAACTTTTTTTAGAGCAACCCTTACTATTTAGTCAACTTTTATTAGAAGGACGAGAACAACAATATATAGATGCACACCAAAGTGATGCTGAAATTATCTTTTTTGATAGAGGAATTCCTGATGTACATGCCTATATGAATTATTTGGGTTCTGACTTTCCTGATATTTTTATAGAAAAAAGCAATAAATACTTATACACCAAAGTATTTATGTGTGCCCCTTGGGAAGATATTTATAAATCTGACAACGAGCGTTATGAAACGTTTGAACAATCAGTAAAAATTGATACTTTTTTAAAAGAAGCTTACGAAGAAATAGGCTATAATATAATTGATGTTCCTTTTGGGACGGTACATGAGCGTTGCGATTTTATTTTACATACGTTAAAACACGATGTATGATACAGCGCTTCAAATACTAAAACACTACTGGAGGTTCAACTCATTTAGAGAACCTCAACAAAAAATAATTACAGAAGTTTTAGCAGGTAACAACGTAGTTGCGCTACTTCCTACTGGTGGTGGTAAATCTATTTGTTTTCAAGTACCTGCTTTAGCAAAAGAAGGTATTTGTATTGTCATTTCTCCTTTAATTGCTTTGATGCAAGATCAAGTTGCAAATCTTACTGAAAAAGGTATTAAAGCTACTTTAATTCCTTCTGGAAGTACCCAGGATGAAATCATTACACTTTTTGACAACATCCGATTTGGAAAAACTAAGTTTTTATACCTTTCGCCCGAACGATTACAATCTCGTTTTATTCAAGAGAAAATTAAGCAATTAGATGTTAATTTGATTGCTATTGATGAGGCACATTGTATTTCTGAATGGGGACATGATTTTCGTCCGTCGTATCAGAATATTACAATTTTAAAAGAATTACAACCTTCAGCTCCTATAATTGCGTTAACCGCTACTGCTACACAAAAAGTAATTTCAGATATTACTAGTTCACTTGAGTTGGAAAGCCCAACTGTATTCAAAAAATCTTTTTTTAGAGAAAATTTAGCCTATCAAATTTATAAGACAGAAGACAAACTTGGTAAGCTGAATCAAATTTTCACCAAAACAAAAGCTCCTGCAATTGTATATGTAAATACACGTAGCAAAACAAAAGAGATTAGTAGTTACCTAAATGCACAAGGTTTTAAAAGCTCTTTTTATCATGGTGGACTATCTCCTATAGAAAAAAAACTTGCTTTTGATAATTGGATGACAGAAAAAACTCCCATAATCGTTGCTACAAATGCTTTTGGGATGGGAATTGACAAACCCAATGTTAGAGTCGTTGTACACATCAATTTACCTTCTTCAATCGAGAATTATATACAAGAGGCTGGTCGTGGTGGACGTGATGGTAATAAATCTTTTTCTATAGTTTTAACTAACAATAGCGATATTACGCTAAGCAGCGAACTCCTAAAAAAATCATTACCTACTATTGATGAAATAAAGATTATTCATCAAAAATTATATCAACATTTTCAAATTGCCAAGGGAGAATTAATCGAATCTGCTTTTGACTTCAACTTTTTGGATTTTTGTAGCAAATACGGTTTCATACCCAATAAAACTTTTAATGCGCTTCAAATACTCGTTAATAATGGAATTATAGAACTCAATCATAATTTTCAACAAAAGTCTACCGTTCAGTTTTTAGCAACAAGTAAACAAGTTATATCACATACAAATCAAAACACCCAGATTAAAAGTTTTATTCAACAAATGTTACGTATGTATGGTGGTATTTTTGAAAACCCTGTAAAAATTGATGAATTCTATATTGCTAAAAAACTAGGTTCTACTTCTTGGAGTGTCATTACTATGTTAGAAAAATTAGCCCAAGAAGAACTGATTACATATGCAAAATCAACCAACAATGCTGAGCTTTTCTTTTTACAACCCAGAGAAGATGACAAAACCATTAACCGAATTTCGGTAAACATTCAGCAATACATTAAACAAAAAGAACAAAAAAACAACGATTTACTTCAGTTTATTCAAAACGATACAGTTTGCAGGAGTATACAACTCCTCTCCTACTTTAATGAACAGAATACTCAAAACTGTGGAATTTGTGATGTTTGTTTACAGAAGAAAACAAGAACTAATGTAAATCAGCAAGATGTATTATCGCTATTTAAAGATGGAAAAAGCTATACAGTTATTGAAATCTGCTCGCTTCTAAATGAAAAAGAAGCGAACATTTTAATACTTTTGCGTGAGCTACTTGCTGAAGAAAAAATACACACGAATAACAATAAATATTATTTGATATAAATGAGAGATTTACGCATTGTTTTTATGGGAACCCCAGATTTTGCTGCTACTATTTTACAACACTTAGTAGAGAATAATTATAATGTTGTGGGAGTTATTACCGCGGCAGACAAACCTGCAGGAAGAGGTCGTAAACTAAATCAATCTGCAGTAAAAAAATATGCGTTATCTCAAAACTTACCTATTCTTCAACCAACAAACTTAAAAAGTGAAGAGTTTCAAGAAGAATTAAAAAAATGGGACGCCAACTTACAAATAGTAGTTGCTTTTAGAATGTTACCAAAATCGGTTTGGGCAATGCCAGAATATGGTACGTTTAATTTACACGCTTCTTTATTACCAGAATATCGTGGAGCAGCACCTATTAACTGGGCAATTATTAATGGCGAAACCAAAACAGGCGTTACTACGTTCTTTATTGATGATAAAATTGATACCGGTGAAATCATCTTACAAAGTGAAGTTGATATTAAAGAAAATGAAGTTGTAGGTGAATTACATGACAAACTAATGTATTTAGGAGCCAACTTAGTTGCTGAGACAGTTGATTTAATCTCAAAAGGAGACGTAGCAACTACAAAACAACCAGAACTGGAAGAAAAATCGGCTCCTAAGCTATTTCCAGACAACTGCAAAATTGATTGGTCTAAATCACTACATAATATTTACAATCATATTCGTGGATTAAACCCATACCCTGCTGCTTGGACAACCATTATAAACGGCGAAGAGGAAGTTTCAGCTAAAATTTATGGGATTTCAAAAGAAAACACTTCACACTCTTTAGAAAACGGAACTATTATCACCTCAAAAAAAGAGTTAAAAGTAGCGGTTACAGATGGTTACTTAAATATTCATCAACTTAAAATTTCAGGCAAAAAATTAATGGATGCTCAGAGTTTATTAAATGGTTACCAATTTGAAAAAGGAGCTAAAATGCTGTAGCCCTTTGTTTATAAGGTTTTAGCGTTTTTAACAAAAAAACAGTCAGGGTTATTAACAATTAGAAGTAACTTATTAACAAAAGAGTATTTTTTTTAGGCCAAATCTTGCACAATCCCGCATTCCGTCTATATTTGTTGAGCTATTGAAGCAAAAAAAAAAATATTAATTAATTTTTAAAATCTATTAAAATTATGAACAAATCAGATTTAATCGATGCGATGGCTGCTGATGCAGGAATTTCAAAAGCTGCTGCTAAAGCTGCATTAGATTCTTTAACTGCTAACGTAACTAATACTTTAAAGAAAGGTGATAAAGTTGCTTTAGTTGGATGGGGAACTTGGTCTGTTTCTAAGAGAGCTGCTAGAACTGGTAGAAACCCTCAAACTGGAAAAGAAATCAAAATTGCTGCTAAAAACGTAGTTAAATTTAAAGCAGGTGCTGGTTTAAGTGATTCTGTAAACTAACATCCTCCCTCAAGACATATCACAACAGCATTTAGGCAACTAAATGCTGTTTTTTTTATCTTTAGTGTCACAAAAAACATACAGCCATTGTCTTTAAAATAGAACTTAAAACAATTATACAATGAAAAATATAGCCACTCTTATCGTACTGCTATTTTGTTTCTCAACTACTTTTGCTCAAAAAACCATAAATGCATCTGATATTATAAAAGATGTTAAAAACGGTAAAGCTATAACCATTTCAAATGCTTCAATTAAAGGGACACTAGATTTTACTTTTATGGAAGCAGCACTTCCTAAACTTCCTACCAGAAAAAGTTGGTGGAACAATGGTGGATCTAACACTATTGAAAAACAAATTACCAATAAAGTTTCATTTATAAACTGTGTTTTTGAAGATGATGTGTTAGCCTATATTCCTGATGAAAAAAGCGGATATACTTTTGTTGCTAATTTTGAAGACTTCGTAATTTTTAAGGATTGTACCTTTGAACAAAAAGCTATGTTTAAATATTCTGACTTTGAGAAAAACACAGACTTTTCTGGCTCTAAGTTTAAAGGATACTCAACTTTTAAATATGCTAAGTTTAATAGAGACATTTCTTTTAAGAACACCTTATTTGAAGAACCTTCTACTTTTAAGTATGCAAACTTTAAGCGTTTTGTAAGTTTTGAAAACTCAGTATTTAACGAAAGTGCTATTTTTAAATACTCTGATTTTAAAGACGGGGTATCATTTAGAAATGTAAAGTTTGAAGAAGACTTAAACATAAAATACACCAAAGTATCAGGCGAGTTTGATATAACAGGTATGGAAGTAGCCTTTGATATTGACTCAAAGTACACTAAAATAAACGGTAAAAGTTTTAATAAATACTTACTGAAAAAATAATCTTAGAAAACTTTCTCTTAAACTATAAATAAAAAAACTCCGCCTTTCAGCGGAGTTTTATTTTTATTCTTCCTCATCGTTAAATGAAGAATTCTTTTTTTCTTTCTTACTACCTTCATATAGCTCATACTTTACAAAACGACAATCTAAATCGGCATTTTTCAACGGAATTCTTTTCGATGTTCGTAATCCTACAAACTTTAATGCTTGAATATCCGACGTAATTAACCAAGCTGTTGAATTAGGGTAATTGTTCTTTAGCGTATCTCCTATTTTTCTGTAAAACTCTTCTTCATCAATATTTAAACGCTCTCCATAAGGCGGATTGAACAAAATTGTAGTTTTACCAAATACTTCTTTTTTGGAATTGAAAAAGTTTACGTGATGTACTCCTATAAACTCATCCAAATTAGCATTGATAATATTTTGCTGCGCTTTTCTAACTGCCGATGGCGCTTTATCGAAGCCCATAATTTTAAAGTGTGAGCTTCGTATTTTCTTCAATAATGAATCTTGAATAATGAAGTATAAATCTTCATCATAATCGTTCCAGTTTTCAAAAGCAAAATGTTTACGATTAATGTTTGCTGGAATTTGATTCGCAATCATCGCAGCTTCTATCAAAATAGTACCAGAACCACACATCGGATCGATAAAGTTTTCTTCTCCTTTATATCCTGAAAGTAAAATTAACCCTGCTGCTAGTACCTCATTAATCGGTGCAATATTCGTAGCGCTACGATATCCACGCTTGTGTAACGATTCTCCCGAAGAATCTAACGAAATAGTCAGCCATTCTTTATGAATATGAATATGAATCTTAACATCAGGATATTTTAAATCTACATTCGGACGCTTTTTATACTTATGCATAAAATAATCAGCAATAGCATCCTTCGATTTCAAACTGATATAATGTGAATTAGACGTGAAATTATTCGAATTTACTACCGCTCCGATAGCAAATGTTCCGTCAACATCTAAAAAACGTTCCCATTTTACACGCTGAATCGCTTCGTATAAATCTTCTTCATCATAAATTTTACTGCGTTTAATTGGTTTTAAGATACGAATAGCAGTACGCAACGCAATGTTGGCTTTATACATAAAGCCCTTATCACCTCTAAAAGCAACACTTCTTATCCCTTCTTTCACTTCCATTGCTCCTAACTGACGTAATTCGTCTGCTAAAACCCCTTCTAAACCTGCCATGGTAACGGCGGTCATTTTAAAATCTTTTTCCATGTAACTGTAAAATTTCACTGCAAAAGTACAGCTAATTTTGGGTTGTTATCAATCTTTTCTACTTTGAATACAAAAAACGTAAGTTTTATGTATTTTTGCAGACCTTAGAGTTATGAATTCAACAACAGATTGGTTTACTTCTTGGTTTAACACACCATACTATCATATTTTATACAAGCATAGAAACGATGCCGACGCTCAGTTTTTTATGCGAAACATTACTTCTTTTTTACAATTACCAAAATCGAGTAAGATTGCTGATTTACCATGCGGAAAAGGGCGTCATGCAGTTTATTTAAACTCATTAGGTTACGATGTCGTAGGTGGTGATTTGAGCGAAAAGAGTATTGAACACGCCAAACAATTTGAAAATGATACGCTTCATTTTGAGGTTTGGGATATGCGAAAACCTATAGAAAATAAATACGACGCCGTATTTAATCTATTTACTAGTTTTGGTTATTTTGAAGATGACAATGAAGACATTGCTGTTTTAAGAAGTATTAAAAACGGATTAAAAGAAGACGGTGTTTTTGTTTTAGACTTTTTAAATGTTGAAAAAGTAAAAAACACACTGGTAAAAGAAGAAACAAAGACTATTGATGATATTGAATTCAATATTAAAAAAGAAATCAAAGACGGATTCATCTTAAAACACATTTCTTTTACTGCGGAAGAAAAATCACATTTGTATACCGAACGCGTAAAGTTTTTAACCTTAGAAAAATTGCAATCGTACTTTGATAAAGTGAATTTGCAAGTAATACATATTTTTGGCGACTATAGCCTGAATAAATTCAATTCACAATCTTCTGATCGTTTAATTATCGTTGCTAAATGAGTTACTTCTTATTAATTTCAGCTGTTTTAGTAGGTGTTTTATTAGTTTTTATGATAAAACCAAGCAATAACTTCGTTCGTTTGTTATTAGCTTTTAGTGGTGCTTACCTTCTTTCTGTTACTATTTTACATTTATTACCAGAAGTATACCATCATACTGATGATACTAAATTAGTAGGTATTTTAATTCTTGTAGGAATCATTGTACAATCGATATTAGAATCATTTTCTAAAGGTGCTGAACACGGACATATTCATTTACATTCAAATTCTTCTGAATTCCCTTGGATGCTGTTTCTAAGTTTATGTATTCATGCGTTTTCTGAAGGACTACCAATTCATCATGCTGATGATAATTTATTGTGGGCAATCATTGTACATAAAATTCCAATTGCTATTGTATTAACCACTTTTTTATTACACGCTAACTATTCGAAAAAAATAATCTTTTTCTTTTTAACGGTATTTGCGTTAATGAGTCCACTAGGAATTTTAGTGGCTGATAAAATACCTGTAATAATGGAGTATAACACTGAAATTACTGCGTTAATTATCGGAGTGTTTTTACATATTTCAACTATTATCCTTTTTGAAAGTACTGAAAACCACAAATTCAACTACAAAAAGTTTGCAGCTATTATTTTAGGAGTGTTGTTAACTATCTTCACGATGCACCAACCCCATTGAGAAAGCTGGTAAACAAACGGCTAAATACTCACAAGGTTCTGTGAAAGGATTAGAATATTGAATACGTGTATTTTTTTCAATTTTAATAGACTGTCCTGCTTCTAGCACAACAATTTCTCCATCGATATTGAATTGTTTTTTTCCTTTAATAATATACGTGAATTCTTCAAATTCTGGTGTTTGAAAAGGCTCACTCCAACCTGGAGGCGCTATCATGTGTGCAATACTCACATTTGAATTTCCATCGGTAGCATTTCCAAAATGTTCTTCGATTAATTTTCCGTCGGTAGTTGGCACTACAAAGGGACTTTTTTGAATTGTATATTTTTTATTCATTTTGTTTTATTTTGACTCCTTAGCTTCTAAAATTGGTCTAAGATTTCTTTTAGCACTTATAAGCTGTTCGGACATGTTTTTAAAAGGAGTAACAACAAAAGTAAAACTGTCGTCTGCACTAAATCGCCAATAATTTCCTTTTAATGCTCCATCTTCTGTTTCAACATTCCAATCAGGAATATTAATTAAAGAGAACTCTTTTGCTTCTTTATTAAAATCTAAAGCAAAATCTCTTAATACATTTTCAGAAGGATACTTCAGTATAATTTTTGCGTTTAAATTACCCTCTTCAGTAGTATGAAAAGTACATGACTTTGACGGATAACTCTTAATTTCTTTTCTCCAATTTCTAGCTATAATTTTCTCTAGCTCTGAATTAACTTGTACGCTGTCTTGTTCTTTCTTTATAAGTGTAAACAACCCTTCTTGAACAATTATTACCTCTTTTTCTTTTGAATTTACTGTTACTGTTGTTTTCTCTGCTCCTATTCTACTGTCTTCTCCAAAAAAAACACCCAATACAAAAAATACTATTTTTATTACTTCCATCTTTTAAAATTTACATAGCTATTATTAATTAAAAAGCCGAAACAGTTGTTTCGGCTTCGTATATTTTAGTTAAACCAAATGGTAAACGATTTAATTTTTGCTAAATCAGGAATTTGTTCTTTGGTTACTTTTTGAGTACTAAACTCTTTTAATCCTAAGTCTTCTTTATCAATTGTAATTGTCGCGTTTAAATCATCTATAAATAGCGTTGCTGATGAAAAAGATGATTCTACTTTATTTACTTTCGTATTTGCATCAATGTCTTGGAAAGTAGATTTAATATTTACTCCAGATTTTGTCTTAAAACGCTCATCAAAAATTTCGATACTCTTAATTGTTGAAGTAGAGTCTAACTGCTCTTTAGGAGTAATAGTTAACAAATGCTTTCCTCCTTTTTCGTACACTAAATATTTGTCATCTTCTTGAAAAAGATTATCTCCTTTAGCTCCTTCACTTAAAACTTTTACTATTGAATCTTGCTTGAAAATACCTTCAATTTCTTGCACCGTTGTTTTTGTAGTTAATTCCCCTACTTTTCCTTTAGCAATATCAAACTTACTATTACCGCATTGTACAAATACTACTGCCATTACAGCAATTACTAAAGGTTTCATTAATGTTCTCATTGTTCTTCTTTTATATTTAAAACGTCTATTTTTCCTATTTGTTATTTTAGTACTTTTTTTAAAATTCCGAAAGCAGCTCTTATAAATGTAGCACTGGTTAATACCTTTACTACTGGATTCATACGCGTGCTAGTTCGGGTTGAAGAAGTTCTCCTTCTCGTCTTCTCCTCCTCTTCTCTTTTTGCTACTGCTTCCTCTTCTTTATTTATCTTTTCAATTTTCTTGTTTAGCATTTCATAAGCACTTTCTCTATCTAGAGTATCATTGTACTTAGGAATTAATCTAGAGTTGTCTAATACTTGCTTAATTTCCTTTTCTGTTAACACATCCATCCTACTCATCGGAGCGCGTAACATCGTTCTTGCTAACGGAGTTGGAATTCCTTTTTCATTCAATACCGAAACCAATGCTTCCCCAATACCTAACTGCGTTAACACTTCTTTAGTATCATAGTATTCTGAATCTGGATAGTTTTCAGCAGCCAATTTAATTGCTTTCCTATCTTTTGCCGTAAATGCACGTAGAGCATGTTGAATTTTCATTCCTAATTGTGCTAACACATCTTCTGGAACATCCTTCGGATTTTGCGTTACAAAGTACAATCCAATTCCTTTTGAACGAATTAACTTTACAATACTTTCTATCTGGCTTAAAAGTGCTTTTGAGGCTTCATCAAACACTAAATGAGCTTCGTCTATGAAAATAACTAGTTCAGGTCGACCACTATCTCCTTGCTCAGGAAAAGTTTCGTATACCTCTGCTAACAACTGTAACATAAAGGTTGAAAACAACTTTGGTCGATCTTGAATATCGGTTAAACGTAACACAGAAATAACACCTCGTCCGTTTTCATCAATACGAGTTAAATCATCAACATCAAACGATTTTTCTCCAAAGAATAAGTCACCTCCTTGTTGCTCTATCTCTACTATTTTTCTAAGAATTGCTCCTGTACTTGCCGTAGAAATTCGTCCGTATTCTCCTTGAATTTCCTCTTTTCCTTCATTGGTTATATATTGAAGGATTTTCTTGAAATCTTTTAAATCTAACAACGGTAACTGATGGTCGTCACAGTATTTAAAAATGATGGCTACAATACCAGATTGTGTTTCAGTTAAATCTAAAATTCGAGACAATAAAACAGGTCCGAACTCAGAAACTGTAGCGCGTAAACGTACACCATCTTGTTCAGAAATAGATAAAATTTCTATTGGAAATTTTGTTGGTGTAAATGGTATCCCGATTTTTTCATGACGTTCATCAATCTTTGCATGCCCCGGACTCGGTTGTGCTAATCCACTCAAATCTCCTTTCACATCCATCAACAATACAGGAATCCCTTTTTCTGACATGTTTTCTGCCAATACTTGTAAGGTTTTTGTCTTTCCTGTTCCTGTTGCACCAGCTATTAATCCGTGACGATTTAACGTTTTTAAGGGAATATTTACCAAGGCATTGGTTACGGTTTCTTCACCTAGCATTCCTGCCCCTAACGTAATAAACTCTCCTTTAGTGGTATATCCTTCGTTGATGTACTTGAAAAACTCTTCGGTTTTACTCATTCTTTTTTGAACTTTTTTGTGATAAAAACACGTAAAAGTAACAAAAATCATTCATTAAATTTTAATGTTGCCTATCTTTGCACCCTTATGTTGAAAAAAGAAGTACAAGAGTTAATTAATACGGGAGAAATGCTTCCGTTAATGGAAGAATTTTATACAATTCAGGGAGAAGGTGCGCATACAGGTACTGCTGCATATTTTATTCGTATTGGTGGTTGCGATGTTGGTTGCCACTGGTGTGATGTGAAAGAAAGTTGGGATGCTAATTTACATCCGCCTACAAAAACAGATGTCATTGTTGAAAATGCTAAAAAATATGCCGAAACTGTAGTAATTACAGGTGGAGAACCTTTAATGTGGAGTTTAGATCATATTACCCAACAATTACAAAAAGAAGGTATTAAAACACATATTGAAACCTCTGGAGCTTATAATTTTTCTGGAGTTTGGGATTGGTTTTGTTTATCTCCTAAAAAAACGAAATTACCATTAGAGCGTGCTTACCAAGAGGCTGATGAATTGAAAATGATTATTCATAACAAAAATGATTTTCAGTTTGCAGAAGAACAAGCTGCTAAAGTTGGTGAAAAGTGTAAGTTATTTTTACAACCCGAATGGAGTAAAAAAGAAAAAATGACTCCACAAATTATTGATTATATAATGGAAAATCCGAAATGGAAAATATCCTTACAAACACATAAGTATTTAAATATACCATAAACAAAAAAGCAACCTACTAAGGTTGCTTTTTTTGTTTGCAATACTCCTAAGAGCGATTATTTATCCTCTTTAGGAAAAAGTATTTTACTTAAAGCTTCTTTATCTTTTTTCACTTTTTCCTTTTGCTCTTCAATTTTTTTACTCAACTCACTAAGTCTTTCATTGGTTTTACGAATTACCTCTTCTTTAACCTTAACTTCTTCTTCGGTTATTTCTTTCTTCTCTCTAGATTCTTTAATTCTATCGTTCGCATTTTTTACTCTTTCTCTTCCTCTTCTTAAAATATCTTCACTTTCACGAATATTTCGCTCTTGCTCTTCTATTTTTTCTTTAGCTTCGTTTGATCTCATTTGACCAAACTCTCTTCCGCTCATTCCATTTTTATCACGACCGTAAGCATTCCCTTTTCCTTTGTACTCTTTTTGGGTTTTTTGGTCAAGCTCTTCTCTTTTATTTTTCTTCTCTTTTTTTTCTTGAGCTTTATTGTTTTTCTTTTCTTTAACTTCTTGCTCTAATTCTTCTTTTGCTTCATTAGCTTTATCCTTTCCTTTTTGCTTAACCTCTGTGCTCTTGTCTTTTCCTTGACCTTGTGCTACTACTTGTTGTGTACCTATGAATGCAAAAAACATTACAATAGATACTATAATTTTTATGTTTTTCATTGTAATCATATTTTTAGTTTATATACTATCTAACTCTTGTAACTGCTCTTCTACCTTCTCTGCTGCTTCGTTTAGCTTATCCATACCTTCTTCAAGATTCTTTTCTATAGAATCTATTTTTTGAATAGCGGTTTCAACTTTCTTTTCGTCTTCTTTTTTCTTTTTGTCTGTACATGAAATCATAAAAAGGATTCCAAATGTTAAAATCAGTAGTTTTTTCATAATTTAATTAATAGATTGGGTTAATATATTGTAAGACACTTTAATTTTATAAAGTCACTTTAAATAAGCAAAAAACCAGCATAGTGCTGGTTTTTTGCTTGTATACAATGTAATTAAGGTTTGATAGTTTCTTCTTTAGCCATTAAACCAAAGAACTTATCTAAATTAGGTAAGATTACAATTCTTGTTCTCCTATTTCTTGCTCTATTTTTAGCTGAGTTATTCTCTACTAAAGGAACTGCACTACCTCTACCAGAAGCAATTAATCTACTTGGATCAACTCCATATTTTTTCTCTAAAAGACGAACAATAGATGTTGCTCTTTTTACACTTAAATCCCAGTTATCTTGTAATACACCTGAGTTATATGATCTAGCATCTGTATGTCCTTCAATCATAACATCCATACTAGGTTCAGAATTGATTATGTCAGCCAATTTTTTTATTAGTTTGTGAGCATTATTCTTAACTCTATAACTAGCTGTATTGAATAACATTTTATCTGATACAGAAATCATCACAACTGTTTGATCAATGTCAATATTTACATCTTCATCATTTTCTAATTCTGAAGAGTTAATTGACTTTTTAAGGTTATAAGCTACTGCAACATTCATCGAGTCTTTTAATGTTTTTGCATTAGCTAGTTCTGCTGGATCGACATTTTTAAGTGTCTCTCTCATTTTTTCTTTCATAGTGTTAGAAATTACAGCTGTATTACCAACCATATCTAACTTTACATTATTTTCTTCTTGCAGCGACTCGTTTACATTTTTTAACGAGTTAATTTTTTGGTTGTAGTTATCAACTCTTTGCTCAATCTTAGCAAACTTTGCTTCTAATTCCTCTTTTTCTAGAGTTGTTTTTTGCAAGTTACCTCTAGTATCATTGTACTTTTGCTCTAACTCTACATACTTCTTTTTTGATACACACGACGTCATCGTCAAAGCTAATAACGCTAGGGGGATAAATAGTTTTTTCATAATAAATAATAATGATATAATAAGTTAATGTACACCTATAACTTAATTTTCACTAGAATATTATACCATAAATAAAAAAAGCCCCTTTTTTAAGGGACTTTCTTCGTTTATTAATCTTACTTTTTAAAATCTTTAATTATCTCTTATAATTCACTTTACCTTCTTTTTGTGTTGCTTCACAATTTTCGTCTTTTTCTTTGTAACATTTTCTACTTTCAGGTCTTGAATTATTTGGCCTTTTAAAATTTTTTCTCAAGTATTCTAAGAAATTACTCTTTCTTGTAGATATTCTTCTCCTTGTTTTTCTTTCCTCTATTTTCTGTCTCTTTTCGATATCTTCTCCTCCTTTGACTATGTAGAAGTAAGAACGTCTATTTAATTGATATTCTTCTTCGGTACATTTTTTTCCATCAACACAATCATTTAAAGGTTTGTCTTCTCCATAACCTATAGCACTTTCAATTCTGTCTTTAGCTATTCCTCTAGATAAGATATAATCTCTGGTTGATTTCGCTCTTTTGTCAGATAACATTCTGTTATATTCTCTAGGTCCTCTGCTATCAGTATGAGATTCAATTTTAATTACTAATTCAGGATGATTCGTCATAACAGTAACAATGTTTTCTAACTCGTATTCTGCATCTTCTCTAATAATTGACTTATCAAAATCAAAATAGATAGGATTAATCACAATTTGCTCACCAACAATTAACGGAGTTAACTCGATATTCGTTTTAATCACCTCGTTTCGTTTACCTAAGGTAGCTACCTTATTTTTTCCTGCTCGATGATCTAGCTTTGTTGCTGTAACTGTATAAGTGTTATTACAAGGAACTTCTTTAAAAACATATTTACCATTAACATCAGAAATCACCTCTGCTACAATTTCTTTATTTTTATCTATTAGTTTTACAACAGCAGCTTCAATAATCTCGTTAGTATTCTTTGCACGGATAACACCTTCTACTATTTGAGTACAAACAGGAGGATCTGTATAAATAAAGAAACTATAAATATCGTCATCTCCTTTTCCTTTATCTCTATTTGATGAAAAAAATCCTCTTTTACCATCTTCACTTATAAAAAATGAAAAATCGTCTTTCTTACTATTAAAAGGGTATCCTAAATTTTCTGGTGAAGATAAAGTACCATCTTCATTTATTTTTGATTGAAAAACATCTAAAAGACCTAAGCCTAAATGTCCGTTTGATGAAAAATACAGCACATTGTCACTTCCTACATAAGGAAAAACTTCTTTTTCTGATGTATTAATTGTACTTCCTAAATTAACAGGTGTTCCGTAATCGTCTTTTCCTTTAATTTCAACTTTATAAATATCTGAATCTCCATAACCACCAGGCATGTTAGAAACAAAGTACAATGTTTTTTCATCTGGACTTAATGCTGGATGCCCTGTAGAATATTCGTCATTGTTAAACGGTAATTCTTTAACATTTACCCAATATCCGTTTATATAGCTAGCCTTATATATTTTTAAGTTAGAAGTATTCTTTTTACTCTTTCTAGCTCTTTTACCGTCTGAATTATTTCTGGTAAAATAAATTGTTTTTCCATCTTTCGTAAATACTGGAGTAGATTCATGCAATTCAGAAGATATTGGCGCTTCTAATTTTTGGCTTTTTGCTAGTACCAGTACGGTATCTTGTTCTCTTCCTTCTAATGTTTGAATATCTTCTTCAGCCTTATAAATATTTAAAAATGGTTGGTTGTTCCACTTATAAATATTCTCTCTTTTATCTCCACTTGGAGCAGAAGATGAATAGTATGATTTTCCGTTTAATAAAAATCCTCCAAAATCTGAAAAAGGAGTGTTTATTGCCAAGTTTCTTATTCCTATCCTCTTTTCTTGCTTAGAATAATCTTGTAAATATCCTTCTCTGTTTAATTCTTCGTTTAAATTCCCCTTTTGATTTTCAGTAAGCTTTAAAAAAATAGAATCTGACTTTTCATACTTACCATTACTTCTTAAAACTTGTGCATATTTAAATAAATATTTATCGTCTATTTCGTTTTTATAATTTGCTACTAATTTTTTATACCATATTTCAGCTTCTTCAGTATCTGCGTTGTTGTAATATGAATCGGCTAAGCGGCTTAATACATGCTTAGAACTATCACCTTTTTTAAGAAGTAAATCTTTATATAATTTTGCTGATTGGACATAAGAAAATTCATCATAATATCGATCAGCTACTTTTCTACTTTGTGCAAAACTGCTTACTGCCAACATCAATAAAAATGATGCTAGTACTTTTTTAAAATTCATATTTTTCAATTTTTTAAAAGAATCTAGGGGATCTATATCTAATATCTTGTAATATCTCGTATTGTAACATTATTTCATGTGTTCCTGAATTTGTTACATTGTAATTTGACGTTGTTAAATCATATGAATATCCTATTAATAGCGATTCAGTTGCTTGGAAACCTAAAAGCGCACTTACAGAATCATCCCACCTCCAAGATGCTCCTATTCTGAACTTTTCATTAAATAATAAATTTGCTGAAATATCTAATGATAAAGGTGCTCCTGAAACTCCTTTTAATAAAGCTGCTGGTTTAAACTTTAAGTCTTCATTTATATCAAAAACATATCCTGCTATTAAGAAAAAGTGCATTCTTTCAACTGCTACTTCTCCTGGAGTTTCAGCATCGTAATGTTCCATTCTTAAAATATTTGGAACAGACAATCCGACATACCATTGTGGTTGATGATAATAAATACCTGCTCCTACTGTTGGCAAAAACTTATTTATATTATCTTGAAATACAACTTCATTATCCTTATACGTTCCTTTAGACCAATCGATGTTCAACAACCTTCCTCCTAAACGCAAACCAAAAGCTAAATTACCTTCTTCTCCTGTTTGGATGTTGTACGATACATTCGCATCTAAATATATCTCACTAGAAGGTCCTATTTGATCATTCATCAAATTCACTCCTAACCCTAAACCAGAATAGCCTAAAGGTGTATCATAAGATAAGTTTTGAGTATTTGGCGCTCCTTCAAAACCAACCCACTGCATTCTTCCTAAAGCAGTAATTACAGTATGACCTCTAGATCCTGCATAAGCTGGATTCACATTCATGGTATTGTACATGTATTGTGTGTACTGAGGATCTTGTTGCGCATGAATATCTGTAGTTATACAGATACTCATTACACATACTAGTAGTAAACTTATATATAATTTCATTTGATTAAAACTTTTATTCATCAGTTTATTTTGTTGTAACATATTCATGCTATCTATTTATATAAATCCAACCTTTTTTAACTTTACTTCCGTTTCCAAGGTCTAAGATATAGAAGTAAGTTCCAACTGGCAATTTATCATTTACATTTATGTTAACACGTCCTTCTGAGATTCCTCTAAAGACAACATTACTGTTATTATAACCTTGTGCTTTGTACACCGTATTACCCCATCTGTTGAATATTTCGATAGTGTTTCTTGGGAAATTTTCAATACAATCGATATGTAAATAACTGTTTGCTGCATCTCCGTTTGGACTCATCAAGTTATTTACCTTTACACAAGTATCCTCATTGATTGCATCTCCAAATCCTTCAAGACCATCTACAGGATCTGGTATTCCATCTCCATCAGAATCATCTCCATCTACTACTCCATTTCCTCCATCATTAGGGTCTGTAGGATTAGAGTTATAATCTGGATTATCAGCATCACCAAAACCATCTAAATCATCAACACTGTCTGCTATACCGTCATTATCAGAATCGTCATGAGGATTATCAACTTGACCATCTCCATCTGTATCTGGATTTCCTCCTTCAACAACATCATTCACTCCATCATTGTCACTATCTAAATCTTGATAGTCAGGAATAGTATCTCCATCCGAATCAATAGTTCCTTCATCTCCTCCATTACCTTCACCAAACCTGGTAGTATCACCGTCAACGCTATCAGAAATTCCATCTCCATCAGAATCTAAACCTCCAGTATCTTCTGTATTTATAACACCATCTCCGTTAGTGTCAAACTCTTCATTTCCTCCTTCAATTACATCATTGATTCCGTCATTATCACTATCTAAATCTTGATAATCTGGAACTCCATCGCCATCTGTATCTGGCTCTTCATTATTATCTACTGAAGCATCTGCTTGTCCGTCTCCGTTAGTATCTGAATATCCAGAGTCTTGAGCATCGATATAACCATCACCATTCGTATCTAAGTCTCCATTTCCTCCTTCTATTACATCATTAATACCATCATTATCAGAATCTAGGTCTAATGAATCTGGAATTCCATCACCATCAGTATCTACCGAACCATCTCCTTCGTCTACATCAGGAATGCCATCATTATCATCGTCTACATCTACAACATCTGATATGCCATCATTATCCGTGTCTTGTAAATAGTATTTACGAGTATTCGAAGCAGATCCTCTATTCCCATGATTATCAATTGAAATTACACTTGCTTCTACAGTCGTGTCTGCATCGGCTGCTAAGTCTGAACCTGGAACATCTATGCTGTAGTCTCCTGCAGCGTCTACTGTTCCTGTATAAGTGTTTCCATTGATCTCTAATGTTACCGTGTCGCCGGTATTGAAATCTCCGCCTACTGTTCCGGTTACTGCGATGGTTATTCCTGCTTCAGCTGCATTTAATACATTATCTGCTGTAATATAATCTATAGTTATTGTTAAAACTGGTGCAGTAGTATCAATTACTAATTCATCTGTAGTTACATCTGAACTGGTGTTTCCTCCTGCATCCGTAGCGGTTACTGATACATCATATGTTCCTTCTGCAATCTCGTTTCCGGCTGGAATGTTTAATGTCCATGTTCCATCGCCATTGTCTACTAAGTTGCCGTCTCCTTCGGTATATGTTTCTCCATTTACTGTTACCTCAATCGTATCTGAACTGTCTGCTGTTCCTGTGATTACTGGTGTAGTATCGTTAGTAACTTGACTGTTTACTGTTGGTACTGTTGGTGCAGTGGTATCAATTACTAATTCATCGGTCGTTGCATCTGAACTTGTATTTCCTGCTGCATCCGTAGCGGTTACTGATACATCATATGTTCCTTCTGCAATCTCGTTTCCGGCTGGTATGTTTAATGTCCATGTTCCATCGCCATTGTCTACTAAGTTGCCGTCTCCTTCTGTATATGTTTCTCCATTTACTGTTACCTCAATCGTATCTGAACTGTCTGCTGTTCCTGTGATTACTGGTGTAGTATCGTTAGTAACTTGACTGTTTACTGTTGGTACTGTTGGTGCAGTAGTATCAATTACTAATTCATCTGTAGTTACATCTGAACTGGTGTTTCCTCCTGCATCGGTTGCTTCTACACTTACATCATACGTTCCTTCTGCAATCTCGTTTCCGGCTGGTATGTTTAATGTCCATGTTCCATCGCCATTGTCTACTAAGTTGCCGTCTCCTTCTGTATATGTTTCTCCATTTACTGTTACCTCAATCGTATCTGAACTGTCTGCTGTTCCTGTGATTACTGGTGTAGTATCGTTAGTAACTTGACTGTTTACTGTTGGTACTGTTGGTGCAGTAGTATCAATTACTAATTCATCGGTCGTTGCATCTGAACTTGTATTTCCTGCTGCATCCGTAGCGGTTACTGATACATCATATGTTCCTTCTGCAATCTCGTTTCCGGCTGGTATGTTTAATGTCCATGTTCCATCGCCATTGTCTACTAAGTTGCCGTCTCCTTCTGTATATGTTTCTCCATTTACTGTTACCTCAATCGTATCTGAACTGTCTGCTGTTCCTGTGATTACTGGTGTAGTATCGTTAGTAACTTGACTGTTTACTGTTGGTACTGTTGGGGCAGTAGTATCAATTACTAATTCATCGGTCGTTGCATCTGAACTTGTATTTCCTGCTGCATCCGTAGCGGTTACTGATACATCATATGTTCCTTCTGCAATCTCGTTTCCGGCTGGTATGTTTAATGTCCATGTTCCATCGCCATTGTCTACTAAGTTGCCGTCTCCTTCGGTATATGTTTCTCCATTTACTGTTACCTCAATCGTATCTGAACTGTCTGCTGTTCCTGTGATTACTGGTGTAGTATCGTTAGTAACTTGACTGTTTACTGTTGGTACTGTTGGGGCAGTAGTATCAATTACTAATTCATCTGTAGTTGCATCTGAACTGGTGTTTCCTCCTGCATCGGTTGCTTCTACACTTACATCATACGTTCCTTCTGCAATCTCGTTTCCGGCTGGTATGTTTAATGTCCATGTTCCATCGCCATTGTCTACTAAGTTGCCGTCGCCTTCGGTATATGTTTCTCCATTTACTGTTACCTCAATCGTATCTGAACTGTCTGCTGTTCCTGTGATTACTGGTGTAGTATCGTTAGTAACTTGACTGTTTACTGTTGGTACTGTTGGGGCAGTAGTATCAATTACTAATTCATCGGTCGTTGCATCTGAACTTGTATTTCCTGCTGCATCCGTAGCGGTTACTGATACATCATATGTTCCTTCTGCAATCTCGTTTCCGGCTGGTATGTTTAATGTCCATGTTCCATCGCCATTGTCTACTAAGTTGCCGTCTCCTTCTGTATATGTTTCTCCATTTACTGTTACCTCAATCGTATCTGAACTGTCTGCTGTTCCTGTGATTACTGGTGTAGTATCGTTAGTAACTTGACTGTTTACTGTTGGTACTGTTGGGGCAGTAGTATCAATTACTAATTCATCGGTCGTTGCATCTGAACTTGTATTTCCTGCTGCATCGGTTGCTTCTACACTTACATCATACGTTCCTTCTGCAATCTCGTTTCCGGCTGGTATGTTTAATGTCCATGTTCCATCGCCATTGTCTACTAAGTTGCCGTCTCCTTCGGTATATGTTTCTCCATTTACTGTTACCTCAATCGTATCTGAACTGTCTGCTGTTCCTGTGATTACTGGTGTAGTATCGTTAGTAACTTGACTGTTTACTGTTGGTACTGTTGGTGCAGTAGTATCAATTACTAATTCATCTGTAGTTACATCTGAACTGGTGTTTCCTCCTGCATCCGTAGCGGTTACTGATACATCATACGTTCCTTCTGCAATCTCGTTTCCGGCTGGTATGTTTAATGTCCATGTTCCATCGCCATTGTCTACTAAGTTGCCGTCTCCTTCGGTATATGTTTCTCCATTTACTGTTACCTCAATCGTATCTGAACTGTCTGCTGTTCCTGTGATTACTGGTGTAGTATCGTTAGTAACTTGACTGTTTACTGTTGGTACTGTTGGTGCAGTAGTATCAATTACTAATTCATCTGTAGTTACATCTGAACTGGTGTTTCCTCCTGCATCCGTAGCGGTTACTGATACATCATATGTTCCTTCTGCAATCTCGTTTCCGGCTGGTATGTTTAATGTCCATGTTCCATCACCATTGTCTACTAAGTTGCCGTCTCCTTCGGTATATGTTTCTCCATTTACTGTTACCTCAATCGTATCTGAACTGTCTGCTGTTCCTGTGATTACTGGTGTAGTATCGTTAGTAACTTGACTGTTTACTGTTGGTACTGTTGGGGCAGTAGTATCAATTACTAATTCATCGGTCGTTGCATCTGAACTTGTATTTCCTGCTGCATCCGTAGCGGTTACTGATACATCATATGTTCCTTCTGCAATCTCGTTTCCGGCTGGAATGTTTAATGTCCATGTTCCATCGCCATTGTCTACTAAGTTGCCGTCTCCTTCGGTATATGTTTCTCCATTTACTGTTACCTCAATCGTATCTGAACTGTCTGCTGTTCCTGTGATTACTGGTGTAGTATCGTTAGTAACTTGACTGTTTACTGTTGGTACTGTTGGTGCAGTGGTATCAATTACTAATTCATCGGTCGTTGCATCTGAACTTGTATTTCCTGCTGCATCCGTAGCGGTTACTGATACATCATATGTTCCTTCTGCAATCTCGTTTCCGGCTGGTATGTTTAATGTCCATGTTCCATCGCCATTGTCTACTAAGTTGCCGTCTCCTTCTGTATATGTTTCTCCATTTACTGTTACCTCAATCGTATCTGAACTGTCTGCTGTTCCTGTGATTACTGGTGTAGTATCGTTAGTAACTTGACTGTTTACTGTTGGTACTGTTGGTGCAGTAGTATCAATTACTAATTCATCTGTAGTTGCATCTGAACTGGTGTTTCCTCCTGCATCGGTTGCTTCTACACTTACATCATACGTTCCTTCTGCAATCTCGTTTCCGGCTGGTATGTTTAATGTCCATGTTCCATCGCCATTGTCTACTAAGTTGCCGTCTCCTTCTGTATATGTTTCTCCATTTACTGTTACCTCAATCGTATCTGAACTGTCTGCTGTTCCTGTGATTACTGGTGTAGTATCGTTAGTAACTTGACTGTTTACTGTTGGTACTGTTGGTGCAGTGGTATCAATTACTAATTCATCGGTCGTTGCATCTGAACTTGTATTTCCTGCTGCATCCGTAGCGGTTACTGATACATCATATGTTCCTTCTGCAATCTCGTTTCCGGCTGGTATGTTTAATGTCCATGTTCCATCGCCATTGTCTACTAAGTTGCCGTCTCCTTCGGTATATGTTTCTCCATTTACTGTTACCTCAATCGTATCTGAACTGTCTGCTGTTCCTGTGATTACTGGTGTAGTATCGTTAGTAACTTGACTGTTTACTGTTGGTACTGTTGGTGCAGTAGTATCAATTACTAATTCATCTGTAGTTACATCTGAACTGGTGTTTCCTCCTGCATCGGTTGCTTCTACACTTACATCATACGTTCCTTCTGCAATCTCGTTTCCGGCTGGTATGTTTAATGTCCATGTTCCATCGCCATTGTCTACTAAGTTGCCGTCTCCTTCTGTATATGTTTCTCCATTTACTGTTACCTCAATCGTATCTGAACTGTCTGCTGTTCCTGTGATTACTGGTGTAGTATCGTTAGTAACTTGACTGTTTACTGTTGGTACTGTTGGTGCAGTAGTATCAATTACTAATTCATCGGTCGTTGCATCTGAACTTGTATTTCCTGCTGCATCCGTAGCGGTTACTGATACATCATATGTTCCTTCTGCAATCTCGTTTCCGGCTGGTATGTTTAATGTCCATGTTCCATCGCCATTGTCTACTAAGTTGCCGTCTCCTTCTGTATATGTTTCTCCATTTACTGTTACCTCAATCGTATCTGAACTGTCTGCTGTTCCTGTGATTACTGGTGTAGTATCGTTAGTAACTTGACTGTTTACTGTTGGTACTGTTGGGGCAGTAGTATCAATTACTAATTCATCGGTCGTTGCATCTGAACTTGTATTTCCTGCTGCATCCGTAGCGGTTACTGATACATCATATGTTCCTTCTGCAATCTCGTTTCCGGCTGGTATGTTTAATGTCCATGTTCCATCGCCATTGTCTACTAAGTTGCCGTCTCCTTCTGTATATGTTTCTCCATTTACTGTTACCTCAATCGTATCTGAACTGTCTGCTGTTCCTGTGATTACTGGTGTAGTATCGTTAGTAACTTGACTGTTTACTGTTGGTACTGTTGGTGCAGTAGTATCAATTACTAATTCATCTGTAGTTACATCTGAACTGGTGTTTCCTCCTGCATCCGTAGCGGTTACTGATACATCATATGTTCCTTCTGCAATCTCGTTTCCGGCTGGAATGTTTAATGTCCATGTTCCATCGCCATTGTCTACTAAGTTGCCGTCTCCTTCTGTATATGTTTCTCCATTTACTGTTACCTCAATCGTATCTGAACTGTCTGCTGTTCCTGTGATTACTGGTGTAGTATCGTTAGTAACTTGACTGTTTACTGTTGGTACTGTTGGTGCAGTAGTATCAATTACTAATTCATCGGTCGTTGCATCTGAACTTGTATTTCCTGCTGCATCGGTTGCTTCTACACTTACATTATACGTTCCTTCTGCAATCTCGTTTCCGGCTGGTATGTTTAATGTCCATGTTCCATCGCCATTGTCTACTAAGTTGCCGTCGCCTTCGGTATATGTTTCTCCATTTACTGTTACCTCAATCGTATCTGAACTGTCTGCTGTTCCTGTGATTACTGGTGTAGTATCGTTAGTAACTTGACTGTTTACTGTTGGTACTGTTGGGGCAGTAGTATCAATTACTAATTCATCGGTCGTTACATCTGAACTGGTGTTTCCTGCTGCATCGGTTGCTTCTACACTTACATCATACGTTCCTTCTGCAATCTCGTTTCCGGCTGGTATGTTTAATGTCCATGTTCCATCGCCATTGTCTACTAAGTTGCCGTCTCCTTCTGTATATGTTTCTCCATTTACTGTTACCTCAATCGTATCTGAACTGTCTGCTGTTCCTGTGATTACTGGTGTAGTATCGTTAGTAACTTGACTGTTTACTGTTGGTACTGTTGGGGCAGTAGTATCAATTACTAATTCATCGGTCGTTGCATCTGAACTGGTGTTTCCTCCTGCATCCGTAGCGGTTACTGATACATCATATGTTCCTTCTGCAATCTCGTTTCCGGCTGGTATGTTTAATGTCCATGTTCCATCGCCATTGTCTACTAAGTTGCCGTCTCCTTCTGTATATGTTTCTCCATTTACTGTTACCTCAATCGTATCTGAACTGTCTGCTGTTCCTGTGATTACTGGTGTAGTATCGTTAGTAACTTGACTGTTTACTGTTGGTACTGTTGGTGCAGTAGTATCAATTACTAATTCATCGGTCGTTGCATCTGAACTTGTATTTCCTGCTGCATCGGTTGCTTCTACACTTACATTATACGTTCCTTCTGCAATCTCGTTTCCGGCTGGTATGTTTAATGTCCATGTTCCATCGCCATTGTCTACTAAGTTGCCGTCTCCTTCTGTATATGTTTCTCCATTTACTGTTACCTCAATCGTATCTGAACTGTCTGCTGTTCCTGTGATTACTGGTGTAGTATCGTTAGTAACTTGACTGTTTACTGTTGGTACTGTTGGGGCAGTAGTATCAATTACTAATTCATCTGTAGTTACATCTGAACTGGTGTTTCCTCCTGCATCCGTAGCGGTTACTGATACATCATATGTTCCTTCTGCAATCTCGTTTCCGGCTGGAATGTTTAATGTCCATGTTCCATCGCCATTGTCTACTAAGTTGCCGTCTCCTTCGGTATATGTTTCTCCATTTACTGTTACCTCAATCGTATCTGAACTGTCTGCTGTTCCTGTGATTACTGGTGTAGTATCGTTAGTAACTTGACTGTTTACTGTTGGTACTGTTGGTGCAGTGGTATCAATTACTAATTCATCGGTCGTTGCATCTGAACTTGTATTTCCTGCTGCATCCGTAGCGGTTACTGATACATCATATGTTCCTTCTGCAATCTCGTTTCCGGCTGGTATGTTTAATGTCCATGTTCCATCGCCATTGTCTACTAAGTTGCCGTCTCCTTCTGTATATGTTTCTCCATTTACTGTTACCTCAATCGTATCTGAACTGTCTGCTGTTCCTGTGATTACTGGTGTAGTATCGTTAGTAACTTGACTGTTTACTGTTGGTACTGTTGGTGCAGTAGTATCAATTACTAATTCATCTGTAGTTACATCTGAACTGGTGTTTCCTCCTGCATCGGTTGCTTCTACACTTACATCATACGTTCCTTCTGCAATCTCGTTTCCGGCTGGTATGTTTAATGTCCATGTTCCATCGCCATTGTCTACTAAGTTGCCGTCTCCTTCTGTATATGTTTCTCCATTTACTGTTACCTCAATCGTATCTGAACTGTCTGCTGTTCCTGTGATTACTGGTGTAGTATCGTTAGTAACTTGACTGTTTACTGTTGGTACTGTTGGTGCAGTAGTATCAATTACTAATTCATCGGTCGTTGCATCTGAACTTGTATTTCCTGCTGCATCCGTAGCGGTTACTGATACATCATATGTTCCTTCTGCAATCTCGTTTCCGGCTGGTATGTTTAATGTCCATGTTCCATCGCCATTGTCTACTAAGTTGCCGTCTCCTTCGGTATATGTTTCTCCATTTACTGTTACCTCAATCGTATCTGAACTGTCTGCTGTTCCTGTGATTACTGGTGTAGTATCGTTAGTAACTTGACTGTTTACTGTTGGTACTGTTGGGGCAGTAGTATCAATTACTAATTCATCGGTCGTTGCATCTGAACTTGTATTTCCTGCTGCATCCGTAGCGGTTACTGATACATCATATGTTCCTTCTGCAATCTCGTTTCCGGCTGGTATGTTTAATGTCCATGTTCCATCGCCATTGTCTACTAAGTTGCCGTCTCCTTCGGTATATGTTTCTCCATTTACTGTTACCTCAATCGTATCTGAACTGTCTGCTGTTCCTGTGATTACTGGTGTAGTATCGTTAGTAACTTGACTGTTTACTGTTGGTACTGTTGGGGCAGTAGTATCAATTACTAATTCATCGGTCGTTACATCTGAACTGGTGTTTCCTGCTGCATCGGTTGCTTCTACACTTACATCATACGTTCCTTCTGCAATCTCGTTTCCGGCTGGTATGTTTAATGTCCATGTTCCATCGCCATTGTCTACTAAGTTGCCGTCTCCTTCTGTATATGTTTCTCCATTTACTGTTACCTCAATCGTATCTGAACTGTCTGCTGTTCCTGTGATTACTGGTGTAGTATCGTTAGTAACTTGACTGTTTACTGTTGGTACTGTTGGGGCAGTAGTATCAATTACTAATTCATCGGTCGTTGCATCTGAACTTGTATTTCCTGCTGCATCCGTAGCGGTTACTGATACATCATATGTTCCTTCTGCAATCTCGTTTCCGGCTGGTATGTTTAATGTCCATGTTCCATCGCCATTGTCTACTAAGTTGCCGTCGCCTTCTGTATATGTTTCTCCATTTACTGTTACCTCAATCGTATCTGAACTGTCTGCTGTTCCTGTGATTACTGGTGTAGTATCGTTAGTAACTTGACTGTTTACTGTTGGTACTGTTGGTGCAGTAGTATCAATTACTAATTCATCGGTCGTTGCATCTGAACTTGTATTTCCTGCTGCATCGGTTGCTTCTACACTTACATCATACGTTCCTTCTGCAATCTCGTTTCCGGCTGGTATGTTTAATGTCCATGTTCCATCGCCATTGTCTACTAAGTTGCCGTCTCCTTCTGTATATGTTTCTCCATTTACTGTTACCTCAATCGTATCTGAACTGTCTGCTGTTCCTGTGATTACTGGTGTAGTATCGTTAGTAACTTGACTGTTTACTGTTGGTACTGTTGGTGCAGTAGTATCAATTACTAATTCATCGGTCGTTGCATCTGAACTTGTATTTCCTGCTGCATCCGTAGCGGTTACTGATACATCATATGTTCCTTCTGCAATCTCGTTTCCGGCTGGTATGTTTAATGTCCATGTTCCATCGCCATTGTCTACTAAGTTGCCGTCTCCTTCTGTATATGTTTCTCCATTTACTGTTACCTCAATCGTATCTGAACTGTCTGCTGTTCCTGTGATTACTGGTGTAGTATCGTTAGTAACTTGACTGTTTACTGTTGGTACTGTTGGTGCAGTAGTATCAATTACTAATTCATCGGTCGTTGCATCTGAACTTGTATTTCCTGCTGCATCCGTAGCGGTTACTGATACATCATATGTTCCTTCTGCAATCTCGTTTCCGGCTGGTATGTTTAATGTCCATGTTCCATCGCCATTGTCTACTAAGTTGCCGTCTCCTTCTGTATATGTTTCTCCATTTACTGTTACCTCAATCGTATCTGAACTGTCTGCTGTTCCTGTGATTACTGGTGTAGTATCGTTAGTAACTTGACTGTTTACTGTTGGTACTGTTGGTGCAGTAGTATCAATTACTAATTCATCGGTCGTTGCATCTGAACTGGTGTTTCCTCCTGCATCGGTTGCTTCTACACTTACATCATACGTTCCTTCTGCAATCTCGTTTCCGGCTGGTATGTTTAATGTCCATGTTCCATCGCCATTGTCTACTAAGTTGCCGTCTCCTTCTGTATATGTTTCTCCATTTACTGTTACCTCAATCGTATCTGAACTGTCTGCTGTTCCTGTGATTACTGGTGTAGTATCGTTAGTAACTTGACTGTTTACTGTTGGTACTGTTGGGGCAGTAGTATCAATTACTAATTCATCGGTCGTTGCATCTGAACTGGTGTTTCCTCCTGCATCCGTAGCGGTTACTGATACATCATATGTTCCTTCTGCAATCTCGTTTCCGGCTGGTATGTTTAATGTCCATGTTCCATCGCCATTGTCTACTAAGTTGCCGTCTCCTTCTGTATATGTTTCTCCATTTACTGTTACCTCAATCGTATCTGAACTGTCTGCTGTTCCTGTGATTACTGGTGTAGTATCGTTAGTAACTTGACTGTTTACTGTTGGTACTGTTGGTGCAGTAGTATCAATTACTAATTCATCGGTCGTTGCATCTGAACTGGTGTTTCCTCCTGCATCGGTTGCTTCTACACTTACATCATACGTTCCTTCTGCAATCTCGTTTCCGGCTGGTATGTTTAATGTCCATGTTCCATCGCCATTGTCTACTAAGTTGCCGTCTCCTTCTGTATATGTTTCTCCATTTACTGTTACCTCAATCGTATCTGAACTGTCTGCTGTTCCTGTGATTACTGGTGTAGTATCGTTAGTAACTTGACTGTTTACTGTTGGTACTGTTGGTGCAGTAGTATCAATTACTAATTCATCGGTCGTTGCATCTGAACTTGTATTTCCTGCTGCATCCGTAGCGGTTACTGATACATCATATGTTCCTTCTGCAATCTCGTTTCCGGCTGGTATGTTTAATGTCCATGTTCCATCGCCATTGTCTACTAAGTTGCCGTCTCCTTCTGTATATGTTTCTCCATTTACTGTTACCTCAATCGTATCTGAACTGTCTGCTGTTCCTGTGATTACTGGTGTAGTATCGTTAGTAACTTGACTGTTTACTGTTGGTACTGTTGGTGCAGTAGTATCAATTACTAATTCATCGGTCGTTGCATCTGAACTTGTATTTCCTGCTGCATCCGTAGCGGTTACTGATACATCATATGTTCCTTCTGCAATCTCGTTTCCGGCTGGTATGTTTAATGTCCATGTTCCATCGCCATTGTCTACTAAGTTGCCGTCTCCTTCTGTATATGTTTCTCCATTTACTGTTACCTCAATCGTATCTGAACTGTCTGCTGTTCCTGTGATTACTGGTGTAGTATCGTTAGTAACTTGACTGTTTACTGTTGGTACTGTTGGTGCAGTAGTATCAATTACTAATTCATCGGTCGTTGCATCTGAACTGGTGTTTCCTCCTGCATCGGTTGCTTCTACACTTACATCATACGTTCCTTCTGCAATCTCGTTTCCGGCTGGTATATTTAATGTCCATGTTCCATCGCCATTGTCTACTAAGTTGCCGTCTCCTTCTGTATATGTTTCTCCATTTACTGTTACCTCAATCGTATCTGAACTGTCTGCTGTTCCTGTGATTACTGGTGTAGTATCGTTAGTAACTTGACTGTTTACTGTTGGTACTGTTGGTGCAGTAGTATCAATTACTAATTCATCGGTCGTTGCATCTGAACTGGTGTTTCCTCCTGCATCGGTTGCTTCTACACTTACATCATACGTTCCTTCTGCAATCTCGTTTCCGGCTGGTATGTTTAATGTCCATGTTCCATCGCCATTGTCTACTAAGTTGCCGTCTCCTTCTGTATATGTTTCTCCATTTACTGTTACCTCAATCGTATCTGAACTGTCTGCTGTTCCTGTGATTACTGGTGTAGTATCGTTAGTAACTTGACTGTTTACTGTTGGTACTGTTGGTGCAGTAGTATCAATTACTAATTCATCGGTCGTTGCATCTGAACTGGTGTTTCCTCCTGCATCGGTTGCTTCTACACTTACATCATACGTTCCTTCTGCAATCTCGTTTCCGGCTGGTATGTTTAATGTCCATGTTCCATCGCCATTGTCTACTAAGTTGCCGTCTCCTTCTGTATATGTTTCTCCATTTACTGTTACCTCAATCGTATCTGAACTGTCTGCTGTTCCTGTGATTACTGGTGTAGTATCGTTAGTAACTTGACTGTTTACTGTTGGTACTGTTGGGGCAGTAGTATCAATTACTAATTCATCGGTCGTTGCATCTGAACTTGTATTTCCTGCTGCATCCGTAGCGGTTACTGATACATCATATGTTCCTTCTGCAATCTCGTTTCCGGCTGGTATGTTTAATGTCCATGTTCCATCGCCATTGTCTACTAAGTTGCCGTCTCCTTCTGTATATGTTTCTCCATTTACTGTTACCTCAATCGTATCTGAACTGTCTGCTGTTCCTGTGATTACTGGTGTAGTATCGTTAGTAACTTGACTGTTTACTGTTGGTACTGTTGGGGCAGTAGTATCAATTACTAATTCATCGGTCGTTGCATCTGAACTTGTATTTCCTGCTGCATCCGTAGCGGTTACTGATACATCATATGTTCCTTCTGCAATCTCGTTTCCGGCTGGTATGTTTAATGTCCATGTTCCATCGCCATTGTCTACTAAGTTGCCGTCGCCTTCTGTATATGTTTCTCCATTTACTGTTACCTCAATCGTATCTGAACTGTCTGCTGTTCCTGTGATTACTGGTGTAGTATCGTTAGTAACTTGACTGTTTACTGTTGGTACTGTTGGGGCAGTAGTATCAATTACTAATTCATCGGTCGTTGCATCTGAACTGGTGTTTCCTCCTGCATCGGTTGCTTCTACACTTACATCATACGTTCCTTCTGCAATCTCGTTTCCGGCTGGAATGTTTAATGTCCATGTTCCATCGCCATTGTCTACTAAGTTGCCGTCGCCTTCTGTATATGTTTCTCCATTTACTGTTACCTCAATCGTATCTGAACTGTCTGCTGTTCCTGTGATTACTGGTGTAGTATCGTTAGTAACTTGACTGTTTACTGTTGGTACTGTTGGTGCAGTAGTATCAATTACTAATTCATCGGTCGTTGCATCTGAACTGGTGTTTCCTCCTGCATCGGTTGCTTCTACACTTACATCATACGTTCCTTCTGCAATCTCGTTTCCGGCTGGTATGTTTAATGTCCATGTTCCATCACCATTGTCTACTAAGTTGCCGTCGCCTTCGGTATATGTTTCTCCATTTACTGTTACCTCAATCGTATCTGAACTGTCTGCTGTTCCTGTGATTACTGGTGTAGTATCGTTAGTAACTTGACTGTTTACTGTTGGTACTGTTGGTGCAGTAGTATCAATTACTAATTCATCGGTCGTTGCATCTGAACTTGTATTTCCTGCTGCATCCGTAGCGGTTACTGATACATCATATGTTCCTTCTGCAATCTCGTTTCCGGCTGGTATGTTTAATGTCCATGTTCCATCGCCATTGTCTACTAAGTTGCCGTCTCCTTCTGTATATGTTTCTCCATTTACTGTTACCTCAATCGTATCTGAACTGTCTGCTGTTCCTGTGATTACTGGTGTAGTATCGTTAGTAACTTGACTGTTTACTGTTGGTACTGTTGGTGCAGTAGTATCAATTACTAATTCATCGGTCGTTGCATCTGAACTTGTATTTCCTGCTGCATCCGTAGCGGTTACTGATACATCATATGTTCCTTCTGCAATCTCGTTTCCGGCTGGTATGTTTAATGTCCATGTTCCATCACCATTGTCTACTAAGTTGCCGTCGCCTTCGGTATATGTTTCTCCATTTACTGTTACCTCAATCGTATCTGAACTGTCTGCTGTTCCTGTGATTACTGGTGTAGTATCGTTAGTAACTTGACTGTTTACTGTTGGTACTGTTGGTGCAGTAGTATCAATTACTAATTCATCGGTCGTTGCATCTGAACTTGTATTTCCTGCTGCATCCGTAGCGGTTACTGATACATCATATGTTCCTTCTGCAATCTCGTTTCCGGCTGGTATGTTTAATGTCCATGTTCCATCGCCATTGTCTACTAAGTTGCCGTCTCCTTCTGTATATGTTTCTCCATTTACTGTTACCTCAATCGTATCTGAACTGTCTGCTGTTCCTGTGATTACTGGTGTAGTATCGTTAGTAACTTGACTGTTTACTGTTGGTACTGTTGGTGCAGTAGTATCAATTACTAATTCATCGGTCGTTGCATCTGAACTTGTATTTCCTGCTGCATCCGTAGCGGTTACTGATACATCATATGTTCCTTCTGCAATCTCGTTTCCGGCTGGTATGTTTAATGTCCATGTTCCATCACCATTGTCTACTAAGTTGCCGTCTCCTTCTGTATATGTTTCTCCATTTACTGTTACCTCAATCGTATCTGAACTGTCTGCTGTTCCTGTGATTACTGGTGTAGTATCGTTAGTAACTTGACTGTTTACTGTTGGTACTGTTGGTGCAGTAGTATCAATTACTAATTCATCGGTCGTTGCATCTGAACTTGTATTTCCTGCTGCATCCGTAGCGGTTACTGATACATCATATGTTCCTTCTGCAATCTCGTTTCCGGCTGGTATGTTTAATGTCCATGTTCCATCGCCATTGTCTACTAAGTTGCCGTCTCCTTCTGTATATGTTTCTCCATTTACTGTTACCTCAATCGTATCTGAACTGTCTGCTGTTCCTGTGATTACTGGTGTAGTATCGTTAGTAACTTGACTGTTTACTGTTGGTACTGTTGGTGCAGTAGTATCAATTACTAATTCATCGGTCGTTGCATCTGAACTTGTATTTCCTGCTGCATCCGTAGCGGTTACTGATACATCATATGTTCCTTCTGCAATCTCGTTTCCGGCTGGTATGTTTAATGTCCATGTTCCATCACCA
Source organism: Tenacibaculum sp. TB-56 (assembly GCF_059716275.2). Taxonomy (NCBI): domain Bacteria; kingdom Pseudomonadati; phylum Bacteroidota; class Flavobacteriia; order Flavobacteriales; family Flavobacteriaceae; genus Tenacibaculum; species Tenacibaculum sp. TB-56. The sequence continues at coordinate 148,045 of NZ_CM201367.1, forward strand.
TTGTCTACTAAGTTGCCGTCTCCTTCTGTATATGTTTCTCCATTTACTGTTACCTCAATCGTATCTGAACTGTCTGCTGTTCCTGTGATTACTGGTGTAGTATCGTTAGTAACTTGACTGTTTACTGTTGGTACTGTTGGTGCAGTAGTATCAATTACTAATTCATCGGTCGTTGCATCTGAACTTGTATTTCCTGCTGCATCCGTAGCGGTTACTGATACATCATATGTTCCTTCTGCAATCTCGTTTCCGGCTGGTATGTTTAATGTCCATGTTCCATCGCCATTGTCTACTAAGTTGCCGTCTCCTTCTGTATATGTTTCTCCATTTACTGTTACCTCAATCGTATCTGAACTGTCTGCTGTTCCTGTGATTACTGGTGTAGTATCGTTAGTAACTTGACTGTTTACTGTTGGTACTGTTGGTGCAGTAGTATCAATTACTAATTCATCGGTCGTTGCATCTGAACTTGTATTTCCTGCTGCATCCGTAGCGGTTACTGATACATCATATGTTCCTTCTGCAATCTCGTTTCCGGCTGGTATGTTTAATGTCCATGTTCCATCACCATTGTCTACTAAGTTGCCGTCTCCTTCTGTATATGTTTCTCCATTTACTGTTACCTCAATCGTATCTGAACTGTCTGCTGTTCCTGTGATTACTGGTGTAGTATCGTTAGTAACTTGACTGTTTACTGTTGGTACTGTTGGGGCTGTTATGTCAACTATGTAGACATGACTTGTAGTAGTAGAGCAAGATGTAGCCGATAGGAAGCTTCCATCTACAGTAGTATCACCGTCCGAAGCTAACTCTGAGCCTGGGACATTTATACTGTAGTTGCCACTAGCGTCTACTGTTCCGGTATAAGTGTTCCCGTTGATTACTAAAGTTACCGTGTCTCCTGTGTTAAAGTCACCGCCTACAGTTCCAGTTACTGGAATAGTGCTTCCTGCTTCTGAGGCATTCACAATGTTGTCTGCCGTAATATTACCTATAGTTAAGTTAACTACTCCTCCTACAGTAATGGTTGCTGTAGCAGAAGTCGCTTCTGCACAGGCACCACTTTGTACGACCGCACGGTATTGCGTGGTGGTGGTAAGGTTGGTAGCTGTTAAGGTCGTGGTAGTATTGGCGATATCGGTATCAGTCGCAAAGTTATCGGTAGAACTTTCCCAACGAATGATATTTCCTGTATATCCACTTAGTGTAAGTGTTGTAGAATTCGTTCCCGTACACACATTGGTACTTCCTGCAATGCTTCCACCGACAGAAGTAAGATCTATGGTAAGAGATACTTCATTTGAAGTTAAAGACTGACAGGTGTTAAGTGTACTTGTTACTATTAACCTGTATTTATTAGTGGAAACTGTTATTGGTGGATTTGTTAAGGTTAATGCAGGGGTAGTTGCATTGCTGTATATTCCTCCATTAGAAATATTATTCCAAGCTCCAGCACCTGCAATTTGTTCTTGCCATTGATATACTAACCCTGTTGTAGTACTTGTGCTACCACTGTAATCAGGCGTAGTAGATGGAGCACTCCCTGTATAAGTAGTTGTGCTTAAAGAGCTTGCTGCGGCTGTAAAAGTAACATTGCTCCCTAAACATATAGTGCTATCACTTGGTTGTGTGTCCATTTGTATTTGAGTAGCAACTATTTCATTACCTGTGGTTTCTTGTCCTTGATCATCTCCTATATCTGCTGCTCCAGAATCATTTACTAGGTTAGGAACTCCATTACTATCGATGCTTCCTTGAGCTGCTATATCTATTCTTCCATTTCCGTCTAACTGACCAGAAGAAACATTTTCACTTGCTTCAATAGCATCAGGACAACCATCATTATCACTATCTAAATCTAAATGATTCGGAATTCCATCATTGTCGGAATCTAACAGACAGCTTAATCTAGAGAATGGTAAGTTTCTTCTTGATATGGATGGGCCTTCATATTCTACAAATAAATTTTCTGCTCCTGTTCTTTCATAAAATAACACTTCGAGTTCATGGACTCCTGATTTAAGAGTTATTTGACCACTTCGTGTTTGACTTCCATGTGGTCCGTCATTGTCAACGACTTCTATACCATTTATAAACAGTTTAGACCCATCATCAGATGTTGTATAGAACGTATAAGCCCCATCTGTATCTATTCTTAACAACCCTTTGTATCTAACACTAAATGTTTCATCATCCCCTGGGGTATGTAGCGCCCACAGTTGATCTACATTAAAATTAGTACGTGTTCCTGTTGCTAAAGCCCCTGTAGTTGGTATATCGTCTACTGTATCTGATAATGGATAGGAATCATAAAACTCATAACTGATAGTTCCTGTACAATTATTTTCCTCCGTGTCTAAAATACCATCATTATCATCGTCTAAATCGCAACCATTAGGTACACCATCACCATCAGTGTCTATATTATCATCAAAACCATTACATTTATCAGAAACATTTGGAACCCCATCATCATCATCATCACACTGTCCTCCAGTTACACTTGCATTAGTTGAACTAACATCTGTTTGCCCAGTGCCTACAATTGTAGGTACTCCTGTCGTACTGTTTACTCCACTTGTTAACCTACCCTCTCCATTAATGTCAGATAATGTTAAGTTTGTATTATTTCCTTCTAAAGCATCAAAACAACCATCATTATCCGAATCTGTATCCAAATAATTTGGTGTACCGTCATTGTCGGAATCTAACAGACAGCTTAATCTAGAGAATGGTAAGTTTCTTCTTGATATGGATGGGCCTTCATACTCTACAGATAAACTTTCTTCTCCTGTTCTTTCATAAAATAACACTTCGAGTTCATGGACTCCTGATTTAAGAGTTATTTGACCATTTCGTGTTCGACTTGGATGTGATCCGTCGTTGTCAACGACTTCTATACCATTTATAAACAGTTTAGATCCATCATCAGATGTTGTATAGAACGTATAAGCCCCATCTGTATCTATTCTTAACAACCCTTTGTATCTAACACTAAATGTTTCATGATCACCTGGGGTATGTAGCGCCCACAGTTGATCTACATTAAAATTAGTACTTGTTCCTGTTGCTAAAGCCCCTGTAGTTGGTATATCGTCTACTGTATGTGATAATGGATAGGAATTATAAAACTCATAACTGATAGTTCCTGTACAATTATTTTCCTCCGTATCTAAAATACCATCATTATCATCGTCTAAATCGCAACCATTAGGTACACCATCACCATCAGTGTCTATATTATCATCAAAACCATCACATTTATCAGAAACATTTGGAACCCCATCATCATCATCATCACACTGTCCTCCAGTTACACTTGCATTAGTTGAACTAACATCTGTTTGCCCAGTGCCTACAATTGTAGGTACTCCTGTCGTACTGTTTACTCCACTTGTTAACCTACCCTCTCCATTAATGTCAGATAATGTTAAGTTTGTATTATTTCCTTCTAAAGCATCAGGGCATCCATCGTTATCTGAATCAGTATCTAAGTAATCTGGTGTTCCATCATTGTCGGAATCTAATTGCGTATTGCAAAACGTCATATTACCAATAGCTGTTCCTTGGTATTGAGTAGATCTTGGTGAAGTTGTTAAGTTTTTATAAACAATTTCAACTTTTGTTACCCAAGCCTCAATACCATTAATAACTACATCTCTGTCACTACTAGCTGCTGTTCCTATAAATGAATTTCCAGAAACGGTTTGATTATTTAAAGTATATTCAGAACTACTTAATGTATGCAAAGTACCATCTGCTTTGGTTACAATTAACTCCAACTCATCTATAAAGCTTGAATTACTAGAACCCCTATCAACATCATATATAGTAAAACCTAAATTATAAACAGGCTCTCCAAACTCAAAAACATGTCTTGAAGCTCCGTTATTCTGGGCCTTTTGATATAGCGTATATGATGAAGCTGTTGTATAAAAATCATTTACTCTATATTGCTGAGTAGAAAGCCCTCCTCCGTCTCTACTCAATTTAATTGGTGTGCCATCTATTACTAAGTTAGGATTCGTTACAACAGGATCTTCACCATCTGTATTACTACCCCCTCCTTCTACATATTCATTATCCCAATTTAACGTTGAGTTATTAGTCGTACAAACACCTAGCTCATTAATATCTAAAATACCATCATTATCATCATCTAAATCACAAATATCATTGACGCCATCTCCATCAGTATCAACTCCAGAAGTGTCTGTACAAGTGTTTGTAATAGTAAATGTAACATTATCTATATAAATTATTTCGTCATCATTCCAATTACCACTACCACTTATAAACCCCACAATCGAATTATTAAAAATATATTGTGAGGCTAAAACAATACTAAAGCTACTATTTACACTACTATTTATTGTTGTTATAACATCGTAACTTCCTGTTAAATTATTATACATCACAACACTTAAACTCTCATTCCCTCTACTCCTTGCATCATAATCAAAAGACAAGGTCACAACATCTGTATCACTCACCCCACTTAGGTTCAAACTTCTAGATAATTCAGCATAATCTAAATCTTGGAAACGTAATCTACCATCACTTAACACTTGTATTTTTCCTGAATTTTCAGGTTCTTCCCTAGGCCAATAAGGATCACTAGCTTCTTCCCAATCAGAATAAAAACTTTGTGTACCATCATTATTATTGTAACTAACTGTATTAAACCTATCAATATAGGTTTCTTGCGCAAAAGAACTTAAACACAAAAAGAAGGTTACTAAAAATAAAATTCTTTTAGATTTGAGAGGTAACATGTAATTTTCTTTCATTTTTCGTTTATTATAACAAACAATTATATATTTTTAAAACCTAAGCTGTTTGCTTAGGCAATCGTTTCAACACAATAGGTGGGCATAAAAAAATCACACACAAAAAAACTTAAGTTGCTGTTCTACAACTTTTTTTCTTGTGGGGGACTTCTATTTTAATAGCGTGCAAAAATAAACTTTTTTTACTCTCACTAAAATATTAGATGTAAAATTAACAGTTTAAGTCACATTATAGTTAAAAAAAATAAGTTTCATTTACCAAATCAATAAAAACTATACAAAACAATCTTTTAAAACTACTTTTAAAGAATTTAATCTTCTAACCTAAACACATATACAATTAAGTAAAAAAAATGCTTTAAAACAAATAAAACAGCCTATTATTTTTTTAACACTCTTTTTAACTGCATCAAAACATAGTTAACCTCTTCAATCGTATTTAACTTACTGAACGAAAATCGTACAGAAGCTTTATGAACTTCTTCTGCATTTAAAAAAGCACTTAACACGTGTGAACCTTTATTACTACCGCTTTGACAAGCACTTCCTCCTGATACTGCTACTCCTGATAAATCTAAATTAAACAGTAGCATTTTATCTTGAACAGGAAATCGTACATTTACAATAGTATAACTTGTTTCATCGGCTAGCTCTCCATTTATTTCAACATTTGGTACTAGTTCTTTTACTTTTTTTACAAAGTAATTTTTCAACCCTTTAATATAGGTTTCATCTACCAACAGGTTTTCAAAAGCAATTTGCAATGCTTTATCCATACCTATTATAGCGTGAACATTTTCAGTACTAGACCTCGCTCCTTTTTCTTGTTCTCCTCCAAAAAACATGGGTTGAATTGCTATTCCTTTTTTAACATAAGCAAAACCAACCCCTTTAGGACCGTGAAATTTATGTGCGCTTGCTGCGATAAAATCAACTGGAGTTTTTTGTAAATCTATCGGATAATGTCCGATAGCTTGTACTGTATCTGAATGAAAGTAAGCATCGTGTTCTTTACACATGTTTGCCACCTCTTCAATTGGTAAAATATTACCAATTTCATTATTCACATACATTAAACTCACTAAGGTTTTTTCGTTTGACTTTTTTAAAGCTTCCCCCAAACTATCCAGTACAACAGCTCCGTTTTCATTTACCCTAACATAATCTACAGTTATTTTATGTTTTTTTTCTAAAAACTGTACGGTATTTAAAACAGCATGGTGTTCTAACTTAGAGGTGATAATTCTTTTTACTCCTAAATGCAAAACTGCATTTTGTAAGATTAAATTATCTGCTTCTGTTCCGCCTGCGGTAAAAATGATTTCACCTGCAGATACATTAAAATGTTTTGCAATGTTTTTTCTCGCTGTTTCTACAGCTGCTTTTGCCTTTCTTCCGTATTGATGAGTTGAAGACGGATTTCCGAAATTAGCAAGCATCGATTCTTGCATTACACTTACTACCTCTGGCAACATAGGCGTGGTAGCCGCATTATCTAAATACACTGAATTCATACTACAAAAGTAAAGTTTTATATTAGATAGTTAGATTTTTGGATTGCTAGATTATTAGATGGTTAGATATTTGGAATTTTAGATTAAAAAAAACGAGATTACTAACACTCACCTTTTTAGTTTAACATCTAGAAACCCCTAAACAACTAAACCTATAAACAATTAAACTCACCTATTTAATTCTGATACACGTACACCTCAGTGGCTCCTTGTCCGTATTTTTGATAAGAGGCATCGTAATATTTCACCCGATAATTATTTAATAAATACTGAAGTTCTGTTTTTAACACACCATCACCCACACCATGTATCAACACTAGTTTTGATATTTTTTTTGAGATACAGTACTCTAGTTTTTGTTTTGCTATATCTAATTGAAGTGATAAAACATCATAATTATCCATTCCTTGTGTTGATTTCACAAGCTTTTCGGCATGCAAATCAATTTCCATCACGATTTCATTTCTATCTTTTACAAAAAGGGATTTTTTAGACGTTTTTTTAGATTGAGTTTTCGCCTTTAACATCGGGTTGTTAATATCTGAATACTTACTTAATTCATTTTGATCAACTTCAATCTTTACCAATTCATTTTTAAAAAAACGGTACTCCATTCCATCAGCATCTTTAACAAAAACTTCTTCATTAGTAATTTTTGTTACGAATCCTCTAATATCAGCATCAATTACAGCCACCTTATTACCGATTTCTAAACACATCCTTAACCTTTATTTAATTAGCTAAAAGGGCTTTAGCTTGTATTTTTGCACTAATTATAACACACTGCAAAAGAACTGCAAATAAATGATAAACACTAAAAATATCAATACAAAAGTTTTCTTTGAAGAGGCAAGAAAAGAAATGATGCTTACCGATGAGCGTAAAAATTTATTGCTTGCAATATCAGATGCTATCTTCGACGAATATCTTGACAGAGAAAAAATAAATTTAAACTTTATTTGTACTCACAACTCACGCAGAAGTCAGTTAGCGCAGGTGTGGAGTTTTTTTGCTATTGAATATTTTAACTTAAAAAATATATTCACTTACTCAGGAGGTACAGAAACCACTTCTTTTCATAGAAACACTGTAAAATGTTTACAAAAAACAGGTTTTATTTTTAAAGTGGTTGATTTTTCGCACCAAAACCCTAGATATTTAGTAACTTTTGAAGGAACTAAAAAATCTATTTTAGGTTTTTCTAAAGTTTTTGATCACCCTCAAAATAGCTATCCTTTTATAGCGATAACGACTTGCAACAGTACCGACAAAGACTGTCCGTTTATTCCTGATGCTCTTGAGCGTTTTCATTTACCTTACAAAGACCCAAAAACTTCTGACAATACAGACCTAACCGAAGAAACTTACTTGCAAACAAGTAAACAAATTGCTGGTGAGCTGTATTTTATTTTTGAAGAAGTTAAAGACAGACTTCCTAAGTTATACCTCTAAATTTTTATCGTAAGGAATACTTTTTAAAATGTGATTGATTACATTTATACGAGCTGCTGTTTTTCTGTTCGCACGAATAACTTTCCAAGGAGAAATTGCGGTATTCGTTTTAGAAAACATTGCTCTTTTATACTCAGTGTAATCATCCCACAACTCTTGTGCTTTTTCATCCACAGGAGTCATTTTCCATTGCTTAAGCGGATCGTTTTTAATATCATTAAATCGTTTTGCTTGCTCTTTTTTGGTAATAGACATGTAAATTTTCACCAAACGAATACCTGATTCTAAAATCATCCTTTCAAAATCATTTACTTGATTCATAAAGATTTGATATTCTTCTTGAGTACAAAATCCATTTACAGGTTCTACCACTGCTCTATTATACCAACTACGATCAAAAAATAATATTTCTCCTGCTTTTGGAAACTGCTCTACATAGCGTTGAAAATACCATTGTGTTTTTTGATCTTCGTTTGGCTTTGGTAAAGCTACAATTCGCATATGACGCGGATTAATACGTTCGGTAATTCTACGGATCGCCCCTCCTTTCCCTGCTGCATCACGACCTTCAAAAATTACTATAATTCGCTCATTTTCTTTAATAGACCACGCTTGTAAACGAATTAATTCTAGTTGTAATTTTTTCAGCTTCCGCTCATAATCAACATAACGAATTGACTTTTCTATATTAAAAGGTTTAGACAATAATGCTTTTAAACCTCTTGTACTGTTTAATTTATTTACGTCTCTTTGGGTTAATTTTCTCATTCTTAATCTAACTGCTTTACTGAACGATAATAGCGCATTACAACATTAGGATCTGGCGTTAAAATAGTTTGTGCTTCTTCTTTTCCATCATAATTAAACTGTGTTAATACATGACGCATACACTCTACCCTTGCTTCTTTTTTACTGTTTGTCTTAACCACAATCCACGGGCTATACGTTGTATGTGTTCTACTAAACATTTCATCTTTGTAAAATGTATAATCATCCCATAACTCTTGTCCTCTTTTATCTACTGGACTAAACTTCCAGCGTTTTAAAGGATTATCATTTCTGGAGTCAAATCGACGCAACTGTTCATCTTTCGATATAGATAACCAAAACTTAATTATCACTACTCCATCCTCATACAACATATGCTCAAACTCAGGTACTTGCACCAAAAAATTTTTATACTGATCATCAGTACAAAATCCCATTACAGGCTCAACAACAGCTCGGTTATACCAACTTCTATCAAAAAAAACAATCTCCCCAGGGTTTGGTAATTCTTTTATATATCGTTGAAAGTACCACTGGCCTTTTTCAACATCAGTCGGTTTATTTAAAGCTACTAAACGTGTAGAACGAGGATTTAAGTGCTCCATAAACCTACGGATACTTCCTCCTTTCCCTGCCGCATCTCTACCTTCAAAAATTACAGCTACTCTTTTATTCTTCTTCGCAATCCATTGCTGAAGTTTCACTAACTCTATTTGAAGTTTCTTTAACTCTTCTTCATAATCTAACTTCACTTGAACTTTTGCTATAGAAATTCCTTTTTTTCTAATCTTAGCTAAAAGTTCTTCGTTGGTTGAAACACTTTCAAAATCTTCAATAGTTAATACAGATTCTTTACTCATAAAGCTACTAATTATTCTTCTTAATAATTTAACCTAGGTTGTGCTAAAATAATACGATATTTACAGCTATGAAAAAAAATACAACACTTTTATTCATCTTATTTTCACTTACTATCTTCTCACAACGAAAATATGCTAAAGAGTTCAGTTTCCTAAACGACAACGACTTATATACCTCCACTTATTATGACAGATACTACACGAACGGTGTATTTTTAACGTATCGTTATCTTAGTGAAAAACAATTTCAAAATATTGAAAAAAAAAGCTACGAAATTCAGCTTGGACATCATATGTACACACCTTTTAAGGCCGTTGTTGAAACTGTAGAAGAACACGATCGACCTTTTGCTGGATATCTCTACGGAAGCTTTGGCATCAATTATTTCTTCAAAAAAGAATCAATATTAAAAACATCTCTACAGGTTGGTAGTATTGGCTCTTCTGCTTTTAGCGAAGAACTGCAAGATTTTATCCATGATATTTACGGATTTAAAAAAGCTACTGGTTGGAAATATCAAATAAAAGACGCTTTTGCTCTTAACTTAAAAGCTGAGTATATTAAAAAACTCACCAAAGACAATATCTTTGATCTTAACTGGAAGAATACCGCCAGAATTGGTACTGTTTACACCGATTTATCAACCGGTTTATACAGTCGTATTGGCTTTAAACCTTTAGAAAGCATTTTAAATTCTATTGCTTTTAACGGGAATTTAAACAACCAAAACACCCAATTTCATAACAATGCGGAAGTTTTTCTATACATCAATCCTATGATTCGTTATGCAGCGTATGACGCAACCATAGAAGGAAGTTTTTTAGCTGATGGTAGCCCTGTTACTTTTAACATTCAACCTTTTGTATTCACTACCGAATTTGGAATACGTTTTACCAGCAACCGTTTTAATTTTGGATATGCTATGAATTATCACACCAAAAAACTGAAAAGCGCTCGAGTTCCAAAAGGTAATTTTTACGGAACTATTCAATTAAATTATCAGTTTAACTAAGGTTAATATCTGGTTAAAAAAAATAATTTTTATAATCATATAATTAAAATATATTTGTAAGTCTAATAAATAGAAAAACTATTCAATGAAATTTATCGTATCTAGCTCACAGTTATTAAAACAGCTACAAGTTTTAGGAGGAGTTATAAACAGCAATAACACATTACCAATTTTAGATAATTTTTTATTTGAACTATCTGAAAACGAATTAAAAGTATCTGCATCTGATCTTGAAACAACCATGTCATCAGTTATTGATGTTGAAAGTACAGATACTGGAGCCATTGCTATTAATGCTCGTTTATTGTTGGATACTTTAAAAACATTTCCTGAACAACCGCTTACTTTTAAAGTAGAAAGCGATAGTACTATTGAAATTATTTCTGAGCAAGGTAAGTATGACATGGCTTATTTTAGTGGAGACGAATTCCCTAAAGCTGTGGAATTACCTTCACCAAGCAGCACTGAGATTCCATCACATATTTTAGCTACCGCTATTTCTAAAACTATTTTTGCTGCAGGAAACGATGATTTACGTCCTGTAATGAGCGGTGTATTTTTCCAGTTCAACTCTAAGGAATTAACATTTGTAGCTACAGATGCTCATAAATTAGTAAAATATACACGTACAGACATTACCGCTGAAAAATCAGCAGAATTCATTATGCCTAAAAAACCTTTAAATTTATTAAAAGGGATTTTAGGAGGTTCTGAAAATAATGTTACTATTGAATATAATGACACCAATGCTAAGTTCACTTTTGACAACGTAGTATTGATTTGTCGTTTAATTGACGGAAAATATCCTAATTACGAAGCAGTAATTCCAAAAGAGAACCCTAACAAATTAACAGTCGATAGAGCTTCTTTCTTAAACTCTGTTCGCCGTGTTTCTATTTTCTCTAGTAAAACAACACATCAGATTCGCTTAAAAATGGCGGGAACTGAGTTAAATATTTCTGCGGAAGATTTAGACTACTCAAACAAAGCTGACGAGCGTTTACACTGTGATTATCAAGGAGATGATATGCAAATCGGATTTAACTCTCGTTTTTTAAGCGAAATGTTAAACAACTTAAACTCTAACGATGTTTTAATTGAAATGAGCTTACCTAATAGAGCAGGAATTTTAACTCCAATTGACGGTACTGAAGAAGGAGAACAAGTTACTATGTTAGTGATGCCGGTAATGTTAAACGGATAGAAAAAACCAACTCACAATATTATAAAAGCCACAGTATCAACACCTGTGGCTTTTTTGTTTTTTATAACACCTTTCACTTTCAAAAACGATAAATAATTGTAAATTTACCTCTTTCAAACTTTATAAATAATAATGGGTAGAATTATTGCAATTGCAAATCAAAAAGGTGGCGTAGGTAAAACTACTACATCTGTAAACTTAGCTGCGGCTTTAGGTGTTTTAGAAAAAAAAGTATTATTAATTGATGCTGATCCCCAAGCAAATGCTACTTCTGGTTTAGGTATAGATGTTGAAAGTGTAGAAATTGGAACGTATCAAGTTTTAGAACATACAATTCCGGCAAAAGACACAATTTTAAAAACTGACTCTCCTAACGTCGATTTAATTCCTGCTCATATTGATTTAGTAGCTATTGAAATTGAATTAGTTGACAAGCAAGAGCGTGAATACATGCTTAAAAAAGCCTTGGAAGATATTAAAGATGATTACGATTATATTTTAATAGATTGTGCTCCTTCTTTAGGTTTAATTACCTTAAACTCACTTGTAGCGGCAGATTCTGTTGTAATTCCTATTCAATGTGAATATTTTGCTTTAGAAGGTTTAGGTAAGTTATTAAACACCATTAAAAGCGTTCAAAAAATTCACAATCCTGATTTAGAAATTGAAGGTTTATTATTAACTATGTTCGATTCTCGTTTACGTTTATCTAATCAAGTAGTTGATGAAGTTCGTAAACACTTCAGTTCTATGGTTTTTGAAACAATAGTACACCGAAATACCCGTTTAAGTGAAGCACCTAGTTACGGAGAAAGTATAATTTCATACGATGCAACCTCTAAAGGTGCCGTGAATTACTTAAATTTGGCGAACGAAATTTTAACTAAAAACGCATAATAAAGATACATGGCAAAAGCAACGAAAAAACAAGCTTTAGGTAGAGGTTTATCCGCTTTATTAAAAGAAACTGCAGAAGTAAATTCAGCATCAGATAAAAACGCAGATAAATTAGTTGGAAATATTATTGAAATCGACATTAACTCGATTGAAGTAAACCCATACCAACCTAGAACTTATTTTGATGAAGAAGCTTTGCGTGAATTAGCCAGTTCTATTAAAGAATTAGGGGTAATTCAACCTATTACTGTTCGTAAATTATCGAGCGATAAGTTCCAATTAGTTTCAGGAGAGCGTCGTTTTAGAGCCTCTAAACTTATTGGAAACAAAACAGTTCCTGCATACATTCGTTTAGCCAACGATCAGGAGATGTTAGAAATGGCATTGGTAGAAAATATCCAACGTAAAAACTTAGACCCTATTGAAGTTGCCCTTTCATATCAACGTTTAATTGATGAAATTCAATTAACACAAGAAGAATTGAGTACACGTGTTGGTAAAAAACGTTCAACAGTTACCAACTACTTACGTTTATTAAAGTTAGATCCGATTATTCAAACAGGTATGCGTGACGGATTTATCTCAATGGGTCATGGTCGTGCGTTAATTAATGTTGACAGCACTACAGATCAGTTAAACATTTACGAGAAAATTGTTCGTGACAAACTATCTGTTCGTCAAACTGAAGAATTGGTTAAAAACTTAAAAGCGGGTACTGTTGCCAAAGCCGCTAAAAAGAAAGTTTTACCTAATTATATTTCTGATAGTGTAAAAGATATCAGCGATTATTTCGGGCATAAAATTGATGTAACTGTTAACAATCGTGGTAAGGGAAAAATATCTATTCCTTTTCACTCAGAAGAAGATTTTAACCGTATTAAAAACTTATTAAAGTAATTGAAAATACGTGTAATCATATTCGCTTTTTTTAGTCTTTTTTTGTTTCAAAATACTTTTGCTCAAAAAGATTCTATTGCTGTAAGAGCTAAACAACTTCAGTTATCAAGCGACAAATACAATCCACTCTCTCCATCTAAAGCAGCATTTTATTCTGCTATTTTTCCAGGAGGTGGACAGATATACAATAAAAAATATTGGAAAGCTCCAATAGTTTGGGCTGCTATGGGTACAAGTGTCTATTTTTATTTAGACAATAGCGATCAATACGATCGATACAGAACAGCTTTTAAGCTAAGAAGTCAAGGATTATCTGATGAATTCAATGGTAAGGACGGAAATCCATTTATTTCAACACCTGGATTAGAATCTGCTCAAAAAACCTTACGCAAAAACAGAGATTTATCATTATTAACTGGGGTACTTTTATACGTTTTACAAATTGTAGAAGCCAGTGTAAATGCACATTTATTACAATTTGACACAGATGATAGCTTATCTGTAAACCCTGTAATAACTCCAGACCCTTTATTTATTGAAGCGCCAAAAGTTGGTTTAACACTAAAATATTCTTTTTAAAATGAAAATAGCCTTACTTGGTTATGGTAGAATGGGTAAAGAAATCGAAAAGATTGCTTTACAGAGAGGACACGAGATCGTTATTAAATCTACAGGAGAAAATACTTATGATATAAACGAAGCTGATGTAGCTATTGATTTTAGTGTACCTGCTTCTGCTTATAGTAACATCAGTAATTGTATTAACAATAACACCCCTGTAGTTTCTGGAACCACCGGTTGGTTAGATAAATACAATGAAATTGTTGATTTATGCAACGAAAAAGGTGGTGCTTTTATCTATGCTTCAAACTTTAGTTTAGGAGTAAATGTTTTTTTTGAGTTAAATAAGCAACTAGCTAAGATGATGAGTACGCTTGAGCAATACAATATTACTATCGAAGAAATTCATCACACACAAAAATTAGACGCTCCAAGTGGTACTGCTATTACTTTAGCTGAAGGAATTATTGAAAACACCAATAAAAAAGCTTGGGAGTTAGACGAAAAAACTTCCGAAGAAAATATTCCGATTACAGCTGTTAGAACTCCAGATGTACCAGGTACACATACTGTAACTTACAGTTCTGAAGTAGATACAATTGACATAAAACACACAGCACACAACCGACAAGGTTTTGCTTTAGGAGCCGTTATTGCCGCTGAGTGGCTACATAACAAAACAGGTGTTTACACCATGAGAGATGTGTTAAACTTAGGTTAATACCGTAACAATAAGCAGCTAAAAAGCACAAATAAGCTTAGAATTACATTCCTGAAAAGGAAAACAAAATATACAGATTATGACATTTACTGAATGGTTTTTATTCTTCTTATTTATACAAGTTGTTCATTTTTTAGGTACTTGGAAGCTATACACACGAGCTGGTAAAAAAGCTTGGGAGGCTGCTGTACCTGTATACAACGCCATAGTACTAATGCAAATTATTAATCGCCCTAAATGGTGGGTGGTTTTATTATTCGTTCCTATTGTAAACCTACTTATGTTTCCAATAGTATGGATTGAAACTTGCAGAAGCTTTGGCTTTAACAAAAAACCAGACACTATTTTAGCTGTTCTTACTTTAGGCTTATATATTTATTACATCAATTATTTTACAGATGCAAAATACATTGAAAATAGAAGTTTAAAACCAAGGTCTCCTTTAGGTGAATGGGTAAGCTCTATTGCTTTTGCTATTATAGCTGCAACTTTAGTACATACTTATTTTATGCAGCCATACACTATTCCTACTTCGTCGTTAGAAAAAACATTGTTAGTAGGTGATTATTTATTTGTTAGCAAGTTTCATTACGGTGCTCGTGTACCAATGACTACTGTTGCTGCACCAATGGCGCACGATACCATTCCTGTATTAGGCACAAAATCATTCTTATCTGACGATAAAAGCAAAGATGGTTTCTTAAATAAGTTATCATTACCATACATGCGCATACCTGGTTTTCAAAAAATTAAGCGTAACGATATTGTTGTTTTCAGCTGGCCTTCAGACTCACTAGCTACGATGTGGGGAGACAATTCTGGAAAATTCACTTATAAACCAATTGACAAACGTACAAACTATGTAAAACGTGCCGTAGGAATTCCTGGTGATAGCCTAGAAGTACGTGATGGATATGTTTTTATCAATGGAGAAAGAACTGTATTACCTGACAGAGCTAAACCGCAGTGGCATTTTATAGTTGACACCAACGGGGAAAAATTTAGTCAAGGTGCTCTTTCAAGATACAATATTAGAGAAGGAGGAACAACCAACGATGGCAAGTATTATCTAAATTTAACAGATGACGAAGCAGCTTTGGTTGCCAAAAACCCTATTGTTAAAAGCATTGAAAAATACTTAACGCCTAAAGGATTTTATGATGAATCTGTTTTTCCTCATGATCCAAGATATGCTTGGTCTTCTGATAATTTTGGTCCTATCTATATTCCTAAAAAAGGAGTTACCGTAGAGCTAAATGCTAAAACAATTCCGTTTTACGAGCAAATCATCCGAAGATACGAAAACAACAACCTTACTTTTATAGGTGACGATGTATATATCAACGGGAAAAAAGCTAATAACTATACTTTTAAACAAGATTATTACTGGATGATGGGTGACAACCGTCAACGTTCTTTAGATGCGAGAAACTGGGGTTATGTACCTTTTGACCATGTAGTAGGAAAACCTGTAATGATTTGGTTAAGTTGGGATGCTAATGCTCCTAATTTTGTTGCAAAACTAAACTCTATTCGTTGGGATAGAATGTTTACTACTGTTGGAGGTAGTGGCAAACCTGTATCGTATTTATGGTTAGTGCTACTATTAATTGGAGGTTACACTGTATATAGTTTTAGAAAAAGTAAAAAGAAGAAAGCGTAATGTCACTTTTTATCCCTACTTACTTCGCTCCTATTTCTCAGTATGCAGCGATATACCAAGCAGAATCGGTTACTTTTGAACTAGAAGACAATTATCAAAAGCAAACCTATCGTAATCGATGTTATATATATGGAGCTAATGGTAAATTGGCTTTGAATATTCCTGTAAAACACAAAGTTACAGAAGGTAGAAAAAAGACTAAAGACACTTTGGTAGAAAACAATTTTCCGTGGCAACAACAGCATTACAAATCGTTACAATCTGCATATCGTTCTTCTCCTTTTTTTGAATTTTTTGAAGAGGATTTATTAAAAATATTCAATAAAAAGTATACTTTTTTACAAGACTTAAACATCGATACCCATCTATTTGTAACAGATGCTTTACAAATAGAGCAAAACTTTACTAAAACATCAAGTTATGAGTTAACTCCAAACAGCACAGATTATAGAGATTTAGCCATTGCAAAAAAAGGTATCGAAATAGAAATGGATACCTACATTCAAATTTTTGATGACAAACACGGGTTTATTCCTGATTTATCCATTTTAGATTTAATCTTTATGGAAGGTCCAAATACGATTAGCTTTTTAGAAAAAATTGATGTAGATTTGAAATAATCTCAACATTTACATCTTTCTATGGAGTTATTTAAAGAATTTGCACTTAATTTCCATCCTCTATCTGAAGATGGTTTAGAAAGAATTTTCAACCTTTTAACAGTAAAAAAATTCCCTAAAAACTACGAGTTATTATCATTACATGAAACACCTGTAAACGCATACATTTTAAAATCTGGAGTTATACGCGCCTATAGTATTGAAAAAAATAAAGAGCATACTAAAACCATTTATACACCTATTATTACTTCTGGTAATTTGGGAGCTCTAATAAAAAAAGAACCTTCAACATTAATTTACGAGTGTTTAACCGATTGTGAAGTCTTAGAATGTAACTATAAAGATTTTTACAATTTATCGTTACAACACCACGAGATATCAATTTTTCATTACAAGATATTGCAAAATGTTTATATAAGGGAAGAGAGCAAAATTCTAGAACTACAAATGCTAGATGCCACTCAGAGATACAAAAAACTACAAGAAAAATATCCTGGTATAGATAATTTAATCAATCAATACCATATTGCTTCTTATTTGAATATTACTCCAGTACAGTTGAGTAGAATCAGAAAAAACTCCATTTATTAACATATGTTAATGCTCAAAATTTAAAACCGTCATACATTTGTAGTGTAATTAACAAGTTACAACCCCTTAAAATATAACAGACCTAATTCCCCTTAAAATTAGGTCTGTTTTTCGCATCCTTACTTTATTTTTTTAAGTATATTAGTTTTCTTATTATCAGCATATAACTTGTTAATTATGAATGATGATGTTAAGAATTTTCTTAATTCGTATATAAAATTACCTGATCACCTAATAACTACTTTTGAGTCATTAGTTACCTATACAGAGCTAGAACCTAATGAAATCTTTACAAAAGTGGGTGAACATCCTACTAATTTTTTTATCGTAAAAACAGGAATCATGCGTTCCTATTTATTAAATGATAATGGTATGGAAACAACTCGTGCTTTTTTTACTTCGGGGGATATTACTGGGGCTAATTCTGCAATGATGCAAGAAATACCATCTGAAATAAACTATCAAGCCTTAACTAAGGTAACAGGATATAAAGGTAATTTTCATCAATTGATAAAACTTACTTTAAAGTATTATGAATTTAGTTTGTTTTATATTAAAACATTAGAAAGTGCCTACGTAAAAGCAGAAGACATACTTTTAAAAATTTCTAGCCTTACTGCTACAGAAAGATATTTAGCCTTGAAAGAAAGAATTCCGAATATAGATGACTTGATTACACAAAGATATATTGCTTCTTTTTTAAACATTTCACCTGTGCAACTTAGTAGAATTAAGAAAAAACTTATTGTTAATAAACTTTCTTAACATTTGTTAACAATCGTATTGTTAATTTTTTCTATATTTGACCCAGAGACAAATTCCCCCTTATTATTTGTTTCATCCCCCCTTAATAAAAGGCTTACCTCTTGTGTGTGTAAGTCTTTTTTTCTTTTATAAATAATTTTGGTTTAGAAAGTATTTTAAAGAATTAAAACAATTTTTAATTCTTTAAACATAAATTTAAGATTGTTATAAATAACAATCTTAAATTCGAAATTCTTAAATCACAAACTACTTTATGTATCTTTTTACAAGACCGTTAATTTGTTCAGAAATAGACATTTTCACAACTACAAATCCGTAAACAGCTATAATAATGATACTCTTTAGCAATATGTTTACTATCGGGTGAATAGGGAAGTCTAAAATAGAAAATTCAGGCACTGAGAAGTTCCAAAAGTTAAATACAAAAAACATGATTAAAATAACAATAATCATTAAAAATGTTTTGTTTGTAAATGGCATCATGTTAAACTTCTCTTTAACAAACCACAGTTTAAACGTGTTAAATACTACAACTGTAATTAAAGTAGCCAAAGCCAATCCTTCAGTGCCCATACCTAAACCATTATAAAAATAATCGTTTAAAAAATATACAGATAACGCCATTCCTACTCCTACTGGTAACGTAATACGATAAAATTTAGAATTACTTATAATGGCTCCGTTGCTTCCTAAAGACATTAAAAATAACTTAGCTGATGATATTAATAATACCACCAAAGCACCACCTTCAGCATAATTTTTATTAGGCATCAGTTTAAACAACTCTTCTACATTACAGTTTACTAACACATAAAACAAACCACCTATCAACAAAAGATTAATAGAACTTTTCTTGTATAAATTTTCTGTCTCAACAGGATTATTTTCATTAAGTGCCTTAGAAGTTAAAGGCTGTAATATTTGTCCCATTGCCCTACTTGGTGCTTCAATAAAAGAACCTATAAAAACGGCAACGGTATAATAAGCGGCTTTTTCAAAGCCTTCTTTACCAGGAATCATTACTTTGTCAATATCTAAAATAATTGCTCCTGCACTTCCTGCTAAAATGATATAAAAAGTGTAGCGTAATACTTCTTTTATGTTGTTCGGTAATGAAAAAGAAAACGTTGGTGTGTACAAACGAAACGCATAAACCATCATTAAAAAAGTTCTTAAAACATATGCTAGCGACATATAAATAAGAAACTCTTCTTTGGTTATGAATTGAAAAAACACTGCAAATAGCATTACCATTACAGCAACCCTGTTATATAGTTCTTTTAAAACGTTTCCGAAGACAGATTGCATTTGCACTCTAGCCCATGAGTAAAACACTTCAAAATAAGCTGTACAAACCGCTATTATGTATATATAAATCGTATAGCTTTCAATAACTAGGTTTTCTTTTGAATTACTTTTAGCAACATAATGCATAATCCAATTATGAAAGTAATCCCAAAAATATCCTATGGGAATAGCGATTAAAAGCGGCAGAAATATTACAGAGCTTAAAAATTTATCTTGCTCTGATTTTGAAGTATAACTTGAAAAAAACTTGATAATCGTAAAATGAACACCAAAGGCAGTAATCGGCATGATTAAGTTAGACGCCGAAAACACGTAGGTTGCCAATCCATAGTATTCATCACCTAAGAAACGCGTGTATAAAACCACGGTATTAATACCTCCAATTAAAAACCCTAAATAGATTATTAACGTGTTCTTGAACGATTGTTTAAATACGATTCCCAAAGTATTATTGAATTAGTTTTTTTATTGATTGATATATTTTTTCTCCCACATTATTTCCGTAGAGTTCCTCTGCAAAACTTTTATTCAAAGTTAAAAACTGATTAAAATCGTTTACCAACGTTTCAGTATTTGTACCAGAGATAGTGGCATACCCGTTCTCTTCAAGCTCTTTCCACTCGGTTTCTTCACGAGCAATTACACAAAACTTTTTATTGAAGAATGCTTCCTTTTGTAACCCTCCACTATCAGTAATTACCATGCAACAGTTTTTCAACAATTCTAACATTGAAAAATAGCCCACAGGATCAATAAATGTGATGTTTGGTTGTAAATGATACTTCTCCAACATTTTTTTTGTTCTAGGATGTAAAGGAAGTATCACTTGTTTTGTTTTGTTAATTTCTTCTAAAGCTGAAAAAACATTCGTTAGTTTTTCTTGATCATCAGTATTCTCTTGACGATGAATTGTAGCCAATACGAATTCGTTTTTGACTAAATTTAAATCACTTATAATCGTAGATTTTTCTTCGGAAACCTTACTGTAAAACTCTACAGCATCTTTCATAATATCACCGTGTTTTTCTACTAGGATATCAAATCCGTCAAAACCTTCGTTTTTTAAATTTGATATAGCAATTTCTGTTGGGCAACTTAACAGATTTGCTATTCTATCTGTTAAAATTCGGTTTACCTCTTCTGGCATTTGCATATTAAAAGAACGTAAACCGGCTTCAATATGCACTACTTTAACCTGTAGCTTTTTAGCTGCCAAAGCTCCTGCTAATGTAGAGTTAGTATCGCCATATACAACCACAGCATCTGGTTTTTCTGTCAATAAAATCTCTTCTATTTTCTCTAACATTTGCCCAGTCATCGCTCCGTGATTCAATCCGTTGATGTTTAGGTTGTATTTCGGTTTCGGAATTTGCATTTCTTCAAAAAAAACAGCGCTCATATTAGCATCAAAATGCTGGCCTGTGTGCACTATTATTTCTTCAACTTCCTTATGTTTTTGAATCACTCTACTTAACACAGCTCCTTTTACAAACTGCGGACGAGCACCTAATATGGTTACTATTTTTTTCAAGAATTAACGACTTGTTTAAGTATGATAGACAATTGTTCAGTCAATTTTTTTCGATGGTATTGTGTTATATCTTTAGAAGCCACTTGCAGATTCCCTTTTTTATAATCTACATACAGCTGCATGATTTCTTTCTTCATTTTAGCTTTACCGTCAAAATCAACGATGGTTCCTGCATTGGTTTTAGTTAAAATTTCGGCTAAATCACCATCTTCAGGACCAACTGCTAAGATAGGACGTTTTGCTTGTAAATATTCAAAAATTTTGCCTGTTATAATTCCTTTTGCACTCGGAACTTTATTTACCGCCAACAACAAAATTTGCGATGATTTTTGATGCTTTTGCACTTCACTATGCGGCACATAAGCTATTTTAGTAACGTTTTTGAATTGATACTTAGCTAACTCCTCTTCTACCTCATTCGCTATGTTACCTATCAACTTTATTTCTAAATCTTCTGAAAATTCAGCATTTTCTTTAGATAATTCTGACAATGCCTCCCAAACTATTTTCGGATTCCTATCAGCATTCATCAAACCTATATGTGTAATTGAAAATTTCTCATCAAGCTTCACTTCCATCTCTTTTTGCTCTTCGGAATCATAGCCATTAGTGATAACGTGAATATTGTTTGAAAATTTTTCGTAATTCTTTTTCATGGTTTCACCCACTACTAAAGTTACATCAGCATTTATAAGCACCTCTTGCTCTAATTGATGATGTTTTGCTTTGGATTTTTGGGTTAATGGTAATTGATGAAAATAATCTATATCCGTCCAAGGATCACGGAAATCTGCAATCCATTTTACCCCCAATTCTCTTTTCAATTGTAATCCTATCAAATGTAAAGTATGTGGAGGACCTGTCGTAATAATTGCATCAATTTTATTTTCTTCTAAGTACTTTTTTAGTTTTTTCACAGAAGGTTTTATCCAAAACTTACGAGCATCAGGAATAAAATAATTCGCTCGAACATACTGCATAACTTTTCCAAAAAAACTCGGATTTGGATCTAAAAATCCTGCACTGGTTTTCGCTCCTTTTTTCTTAAAAACTGAAAATAAATTGTTAGGCTCCCATATTGGATTTTTAATCACTTCTATTCCTTCTGGAATATCTTTTTCTAAAGAAACATCTATAATTGGATAGTTTGCCCCATCTACTGTAAAAATTACAGGTTCGATATTAAAATCTCGTAAGTATTTCACAAATTTTAACCAACGCTGCACTCCCGATCCGCCTGCTGGAACCCAATAATATGTTATGATTAGTACTTTCAAATTATAAGCTATTGTACAAATTCACCAATCCTTTCGAAGTTTTATCCCATGTAAATTCATTTCGGATAAAAGCTTCTCCGTTTTCTCCTAATTCACTTCTCAACAACTCATCTTTGTATAACCTAAATACTTTATCGGTAAAATCCTCTGCATTTTTTGCTTCATGAACCAATCCAGCATTTACTTTTTCTACTATGTTTTTTTGAGCTGTTGCATCACTTACCAATAAAGGTTTTCTCAAACTCATGTATTGAAATAATTTATTAGCATGTGTTGTATCGTGATGTAAATTTCTGTGTAAAGGAGACAAACAAACATCACTTTGTTTTATGTATTTAGGAAATGTAGTTTCTTTCTGCCATCCTTCAAAACTCACTTGTTCTTCAACTTTTAATTCTTCAGATAACTTTTTTAATTCACTATTAACACTTCCTACAATTACTAATTGAATATTTTCTATTTCCTTTTTTAACGCTGGTAAACTTTTAATTGCTGTAGCTAAACCTCTTCTCTCTCCTGTATCTCCTATGTACAGTAGATTAAAAGTATCTCTTTCTGAGTTTTCTTCAAAACTGCTCTGTTCTTCAAAAAAAGATCTTCTAACTGTATTAGGAACAACAACAACTTTATCAGGATTTATTTTTGTCCTCTTGCATACTTCTTCTTTTGCTTCTTCAGTAACAACAATTACGTTATCAACTGTTTTTACAAATTTTTCTTCTTTTTGTTTCCACTTTTTTGGAGATATTAATACATTCTGCGGAAACTTTTTTAAATGAGGATAAAACTTCATTATTTGAGGTCTGTTCTCATGCAAATCTAACACTATAGGAAGTTTCTTTTTTTTACAAGCGTTCAAAACCGCTTCTGCAACAACCATATCGTGTATATGAACTGCTTCAATAGAAAATTTTTCAAGAAAATGAGTAATCTTTTTCTTCATTAGAATAGAATATAACGGAATAGTATACGCCAAAGCTGATAATTTATATTGTAAAGTATTTGACTTATACCTTTTAACTTGAATTCCATCTATTACTTCTTCTAAAGGCTGATTCGAGTACGTTAGACAAAATAAAAAAACCTCATGCCCTGATTTGATTAATTCAATAGCTTCGTTATGCACTCTTGGATCAGGAGGGAATGTTTTGTCTAAAATCATTCCTATTCTCATTTCAAACTCTTTTTTTCAGCAAAAACAGCGTAATATCTAGGCGTATATTTTCGTAAGATAGGTCTCACTCCCAATTTATTAATAGGACTTGTCCATTTTTGTGTATCTACAATATTCCAACCAGATTTTTCTAGTAACCAATCATATTGCCAATCTTCAAACTCGTGGTAATGCCTATCCCACATATCTGTTTTACTTCTATAAGCACTCGTAAACCACAACTTTAAAGGAACGGTGGTAATAATTTTTGTTGCTTCTACTTCTCTTAACACATTAAAAGGAGCTAACAAATGTTCAAAAATTTCAAAAGCCGTTACAGCATCTACTTTATATTCCTTTACCACTTGTGGCAACACATCTAAATCTTCTCCGTTGGTATTGTATACTGTATATCCGTTTTCTTCCATGATTTCAGAAAAAGGATTACGAACTCCCAAATCTAATATTGTTGCCGGAGCAGGAAGGTGTTTTTGTAAAAACTCAAGTGTATGATTGTATCTCTTTTTTGGTAATGTAGAATACATGAAATTTATTTTAAAACAAATGTATTATTATTTTACCATTCTGAGCAATAGAAGTAAAAATACGTTTTGATAGGTACTAAAAACATAAAAGCGAAGGGTAATTCCTTCGCTTCTAATTTTTTAATTTTCCATAGCAATCCGTACAGTTATTGTATGTACTTTTTACTACAGCAAACATATTGTTGTTTTAGATATAAAAAAAACACTATACACCCTATTTTATAAAAAGCATAACTAAAAAATCTTATATTTGGTTTTCTAACCTATGCTTTTTATAGAAAGTATATGTTTTATTGATTTGTATAAAATGACCAGACTTTTAATTGCTATATTTATTATTCTTTTTTTCAGCACAAACAGTGCTTCTCAAACAAAAAGTTTAGATTCATTTTTCCTTGATAAAATCAATTATTATAAAAACACTAATAGTGATAGTTTATTTTTTTACTGTGAAAAACTAGAAAAATCTAACAACATCTGTAAAAGTCTTGAGGGCTCTACTGGTAAGTCTTATGGTTTTTACCGAAAAAAAGACTACGATAAAGCTGAAAGTATATCCCTCAGAGTTATCGAACAAGTTGACTCTATATTAAATCACAAAAATCTAACTTGTCTTTTAGACAGAAAAATAGCCGCTTTAAATAGGCTTTTTTGGATTAAAAAAAATCAAGAAAAATATCAAGAGGCCTTTGCTATTCTTACACAAAAAGAAGATCTAATAGTAAATCACCCTATTAAAGATGATGTCAACTTTAGGAATATACTAGGCTTGACTCTTAGCAAAGCCGTTATAAAAAACAAGCTTGATATGCAGAGCAAAGCCAAAAGTATTTTGCTTCAGTCATTATCAGAGGCTAAAAATCCTATTTTGAAAAATGTTCAAAAAGAAGAATTTTTTCTTCACTGGAAGGCTAACTCATACAATTGTCTTGGCAACACTTATGTTTCGCTAAATAATCAGCACCCAAATAAAACTTTTCTAGACTCTGCAAATTACTATTACGACAAAGCTTATGAAGTAGCTAAGATGTTTAATCCTCCTCATAAAGACTCTGAAATTATTTACAGTTTTAGAAAAACCGAGGTGTTAATGAAGCAAAATAAATATCAAAAAGCTATTGACCTTATCAATAACTATAAAAATATTAATAACGGTTATAATTACCTTCATAGAGAATATTTTCAAAAAGCTATTTGTTTCCACAACTTAAACAGTTCTGACTCGGCTGTTTATTACTCAAATAAACTTTTAAAAAACCATAAAAAATGTGAAACAAGTAAATTAATCACTATTTACGATATTCTTTCAAAGGAGTATAACAACTTAAATAAATTAGACAGTGCTTTTAAGTACTCTACACTCACTTTAGAGCAATATAATTTGGCTAGAAATAACAAAGACAAAACTTTTAACTTATTCTACAACTACAACTTCAACAAAGCTCAACTACTTAATCAGGAAATCAAAGAAAAAGAAGCTAGCAAACAAAAAAAACTCACTATTTCATTTGCCACTTTATTAATGACTTTCTTTATTATTACTTTTTATCTATTAAAAAAAGAAAAAAAGAAAAAGAAAGAACTTATTTTAATGATAAATAACGACAAGCCCGTAGAGACTGAAAAAAAAGAGTACAATATTGACGAAGAACTAGAAAATAAGATTTTAAATGAGTTTAAAAATGCAACAAAAAACCTAGACTTTTTAAGACCTGATTTTTCTATTAACTATATTGCTGACAAACTAGAAACCAACAATACGTACGTTTCTTTTGTCTTTAACAAATACCATGACGAATCGTTTAAGCAATACTGTATTAAGCTTAAGATTAATTATGTTGTAGAAAAACTAAAGAACGACAAGACTTTTAGAAAATACTCTGTTCAAGCCATTGCCGATGAAATAGGCTACACCAATGCCTCTGCTTTTACAAGAGCTTTTAAAAAGCATGTAGGCGTAACTCCTTCTGCATTTTTAAAAACTCTTGACGATTAATTAAAGCTATTTTCTTTTGCCTGATACGACAAACCAACCAACAGGTACAAGGACTAACAACCCATAACAGAATAACGATAATAAACTTGCTGTTTTAATAACTGTTGGCTCGTATTTAAACATTACAGTGTGTTTTCCTACAGGAATCTCCATACCTCTTAACACGTAGTTTACTCTGTAATACGGAACGATTTCACCATCTATATATGCATTCCATCCATCTTTATAATATATTTCAGAAAATACTGCAAACTGTTCTGAACTTGTGTTTGTTTCGTATACCAGTTCTGTAAGGTCTTTCTTTATTAAATTGATAGTTGCTGTAGTATCTTTTTGATATGTGTCTACTCCGCTAAAATCAAACTCCTTAGTATTGATTACAGCTTCCGTTTTTGTTTTTAAACTATCTAAGGCAATGATTTCCTCGTTAGCTGAAGTTACCTTTTCTAATGAGTTTACAAACCATGCACTTCCATTTACTTCCGGATTCTCTTGAAATTGCTCCTCACTCACAATAAAATACTTGGTATTCAACATATTTAACACCTCCATATTGTTTCTTGCAATCTGATAATCGAACAATTCTTGGTAACGTTTCATTTTTGCTGCATGATACCCTCCTATTGAATTATGAAAATATGAAGTTCTACCATCCTGTAACGGACTCCCAGCAAAATTTGCAACACGATAATCACTTTTATCTTTTAATATTTCAGTATCTGCTTTAGTCTCGATAAATGGTTTTTCTACTCTTCTTGCAGAAGTAAAATCTTCCTTATTAACATAATTCATATCTATCGACACCAAATCGAATAAAACCAATCCTCCCAAAACAAGCAATACTGGTACCTGCTGTAACTTTCCTTTTAAATAAAACCACAACACTCCTCCACTTACTAAAACAAGTAGCAACGAACGTAAACTATCATTAAACAACATTGATTTTCTATCGGCTATTATAGCATCAATCAATTCTGGGAGTTGTTGGTAATTCGCATCACGCAATCCTTCAAAAGCAAATAAACTTGATCCGAACAATAGGAATACTAACGAGATTCCTCCAACAATATAAAAAGCTTTTTTTACAGCGTTTTCTTTTTCTTCGGAAGAATTCTCAGACGAGAAAAATTCTTTCAATGCTAAAATTCCTAACAAAGGAACACACAGTTCAGCTATTACTTGAATAGATGATACCGCTCTAAACTTGTTGTACAACGGAACATAGTCAATAAAAAAGTTTGTAACTACTGGAAAATTCTTTCCCCAACTCAATACTATTGAAAATACGGTGGCTGCTACCAACCAATATTTTAAACGTCCTTTTACTAAGAAAATTCCTAAGAAAAATAAGAAGAAAACAATTGCACCTATATACGCAGGAGCCTCGACAATTGGTTGTTTCCCCCAGTAAGTTAATGCTTGACTCGAATAATCTTTCGCTACACTTTTTCCTGCATTTTGTTCTAAAACTTGATAAAAATTGGAATCTTCTCCTAACTCTTCAACAGTTCCACCTCCTGTAAATCGAGGAATTAATAAGTTGAATGTTTCAGCAATTCCGTAACTGTATTCAGTAATGTATTCTTTATCTAACCCGGAAGACTTTTCTTTTGGACTTCCGTCAGGATTGATAGTTAATTCTGACTTTCCTCTCGTACTGTAATCAGCATATTCTTTCATCGCCATCAACCTAGTTGAATTCGCTCCGATACCGATTAACATCGCCGCTACTAAAATTGCTGATTGTTTAAAAAACACTGATAATGTTCTCGATTTAAAAGCTTCAATAAATTCAACAATAGCTAAAATCAACAAACAAAATCCTAAATAATACGTCATTTGTGGGTGATTAGAATATACTTCTAAAGCCATAGCTAAAGCTGTGAGCACAAACCCGAGTAAATATCGCTTTCTAAAAACATAAATAACCCCTGCAATAACCATTGGCATATACCCTATTGCATGTGCTTTTGCATTATGTCCTGCACCAAAAATAATAATCAAATAGGTAGAAAAACCAAAGGACAAGCTTCCTAAAACAGCAAGCTTCCAATCAACTTTTAAAGCAGTTAATAGTATGAAAAAACTTAAAAAATATAAAAAAAGATAATCAGCTGGTCGTGGTAAAAAACGAAAAGCCTTATCAATATATCGCACAAAATCATTCGGATAATAAGCACTTACCTGATAAGCTGGCATTCCACTAAAAGCATTATCTAACCAGTATGGTTCTTCTCCTTTTTCTGCTCTGTATTCATTAACACTTTTCGACATTCCTATAAACTGAGTAATGTCACTTTGTTTTATTTGTTTTCCGCTTAAAACTGGATTAAAATACAACACCGATGCTATTGCAAAGACAATAATTGCAATTGCAAACGGTAAAATTTTCTTTAAGTTCATGTTAGTCTATTTCTTCATAGTCAACGTATTCGCCAACCGAATTATTACTTTGTTTTGTAGTATTTGGCTTTTTATCAATAACAGTTTTTCCTACTTCAACATCAGATGCTCGTTGTTGATTTCTATACTGTTGTTCTGCTTTCTTTTGTACTTTATCTACCGCTTTTTTTATAAGGTAAGGTGCAAATAATCTCGCCAAAAACTTTATAGCGTAATAAACTAAAAGAATAATTAATATGGTCTTTAAAAAATTCACAGGTTCAGCTTCATTTATATATGTCATCTTTTTCTAAAAAATAAAAAAATCAATCAAAAATAACAATTTGAAGCAAAAGGAAGCGTTAAGACTTTACAAAACTTATATTATATAGGTAATTGTATTTTTACGTATGTTTGTAAAACCTGAAAATCTGGACTTATTATATGATTAAGAAACTCCTTTTGTTTTTTGTATTTTTCTCAGTATTAAATGCAAACGCGCAATATACCCCTGTTATAAATTCAAATAGACCAGGTTTTTCTGAGAGCCCTTACAGCGTTGGATCAGGTGTATATCAGTTTGAATCGAGTATTTTTTATAGAAAAATTAATGCTACACCTACTTTTAGCAATCCAGAAGCCTTAGGATTGAACTTATTTTTTAGAACCAGTTTTATTTCTGAAAAATTAGAAGTGAATTTAAATACTTCTTTACAAAGAGACAAAATAGCTTTTAAAAACATCTTTGAATCATCATACAACAAAACAGGTCTAAGTCAATTTACCTTGGGTGCTAAATACCTTATTTATGCTCCGAAGTATGATGATAAAAGTAAAGAAATAAGAAGCTGGAAAGCTCGTCATTCTTTTGACTGGAAACGTTGGATACCTCATATTGGTATTTCAGCGGGAGTAAACATTGGTAGTTTTTTAACTGACTACCACAAAAGAGATGGTTTTAGTCCGAAAGTAGGACTTTTATTACAAAATGAGTTTTCAGACAAGTTAAACGTAATTACCAACCTTCATTACGATTACATTGGAACAGACTTTTCACAGCTTTCTTACATCGTAACAGGAACATATAACTTTAATGATTACTGGTCTGGTTTTGCAGAAATACAAGGTATTTTTGAAGAATATGAAAAGAGAACCAATATAGGTGCTGGTGCAGCCTATTTATTTAGCGAAAACTTACAATTTAACGCCTCACTAAGAGCTAATATGCAACAAGACGAAATTGGTCTTTACACTTCTGTAGGTGTTTCTTATAGACTTAATAGACACCAAGATAAATTTGTTGAAATAGATGAGTTTGGAAATAAAATAGAAGAAGGTAAACAAGTTAAGTACGATGAAGATAGAAGTTTCTTTGGTAGGCTATTTAGTAAAACAGGAAAATTATTTTCAAAGAAACGAGAGCAAAAAGTTGATTTAGATATTTCTAAAACTGATGGCGATGCCTTAAATCAAAAACCAAGAAGAGAACGTCAAGGATCCTTAGTAGATGTTATTGCGAAAGAAGATAAAAAACTAAAGAAGAAAACTGCGAAAGAAGAAAAGAAAGCCGCTAAAAAGGCACAAAAAAAGGCTAAAAAAGAAGCAAAACGAAAAGAAAAAGAACGTTTAAAGCTTGAAAAGCAGATTAAAAAAGAGGAAGAAAAAGAAGCGAAGCAAAAAGAGAAAGAACGCTTGAAACTTGAAAAAGAAATTAAAAAGCTAGAAGAAGAGATCAAAAAAGAAGAACAAAAAGAGAAAGAAGATCAAGAGAAAGATGACAATTAAAAATCTTACATTTGACATATGATTCAAATTAAAGAAATAACAACTAAAAAGGGAATAAAACAATTTGTTAAATTTCCTTTTTCTCTTTATAAAAACAATAAATATTGGGTTCCGCCTATCATTAATGATGAAGTTGAAAGTTTTGACAAGGATAAAAACCCAGTTTTTGAGCATGCAAATGCTCGTTTTTTCTTAGCTTACAAAAACGATAAAATTGTTGGTAGAGTTGTAGCCATTATCAATACTTATGAAACTACTCAGCAAAACATAAAAAAAATGCGTTTTGGCTGGTTTGATGTAATTGATGATATAGAAGTAACTAAAGCTCTATTAGATAAAGTTGCTGAAATAGGTAAAGAAAATGGATTAGAATACATCGAAGGACCTGTTGGTTTTAACAACCTAGACAAAACTGGCGTTCTTGTTGAAGGATTTGATCATATAGGTACTATGATTACTTGGTACAATCATCCTTACTATGCTAAACACCTAGAACAACTAGGATTTACAAAAGAAAAAGAATACATAGAAAGCATCTTTTCTTTTAAAAATG
The DNA here is from genome assembly GCF_059716275.2 of Tenacibaculum sp. TB-56. Classification (NCBI taxonomy): domain Bacteria; kingdom Pseudomonadati; phylum Bacteroidota; class Flavobacteriia; order Flavobacteriales; family Flavobacteriaceae; genus Tenacibaculum; species Tenacibaculum sp. TB-56. The sequence continues at coordinate 178,891 of NZ_CM201367.1, forward strand.
TAGACATTAATAAATACGGAAAAGCGAGTACTATTATTAAAAAGAGGTATAATTTAACTCCTTTAAACTTTACTTCTACCGACAAAATAATGCCTTATGTTGATGAAATGTTTGAATTGTTTAGTAAAACATATTCAAAACTATCAACTTTCGTACCTATATCAAAAGCTCAAATAGAGTACTTTAAAAAGAAATATATCAGTTTTATCAACCCTGAATACATAAAATTTGTTGTTGATGAAAATCACAAACTTGTTGCTTTTGCCATTGTTATGCCTTCTTTTTCTAAAGCTTTACAAAAAGCGAATGGTAAACTATTTCCTTTTGGTCTTTTCCATTTATTAAATGCTAGAAAAAATTCAAAAGATGTTACGTTTTATTTAATTGGTGTAGATCCAGAATACCAAAACAAAGGAGTAACTGCTGTTATTTTTGAGCAGTTTCACTCTGCATTTTTAGCCAAAGGAATAGAAAACTGTATTAGAACTCCTGAATTAGAAGATAACCATGCTATTCATCAAATTTGGAAAGCTTTTGATCCTAAAATTCATAAACGTAGAAGAACCTATAAACTCGATTTATAATGCAATTATTTTACAATCCTGATTTAGGACCTACTTCAAAAGAAATTATTTTTGATAAAGACGAAAGTCGTCACATCATTAGAGTTTTACGCAAAAAGGAAGGAGACGTATTACACATCACCAACGGAAAAGGTTTTTTATTTTCTGCGGAAATTATATTAGGGAATGATAAAAAATGCATTGCCTCAGTCATAAAATCAGAAGAAAAACCACGTACTAGGGATTATTATTTACACGTAGCCATAGCTCCTACAAAAAACAACGACCGTTTTGAATGGTTTTTAGAAAAAGCTACTGAAATTGGCATTGATGAAATCACGCCAATTATCTGTGAAAACTCAGAAAGAAAAGTTGTAAAAACAGAACGATTTTTAAGAATTGTACAAGCTGCTATGAAACAGTCTTTGCAATTCACTTTGCCTAAACTAAACGAGCCTATAAAATTTTCTGAGTTTATCACTCAAAACTTTACTAGCGAAACGTTTATCGCACATTGTGAAGAAAATATTGAGAAAAAACTTTTAAAGAACATAGCCACACCAAACGCTTCTTATACAATCCTTATCGGTCCGGAAGGAGATTTTTCATCAAAAGAAATTCAACAATCTTTATCTAAAAATTTTGAACCTATTTCATTAGGAGAAAATAGATTACGAACAGAAACAGCAGGTTTAAACGTAGTTCAAAGCATTTCATACCTCCATCAATAATTCATTTTTTGTATATTTAACTTTTTGTTAAAAATATAGGCTGTGACAATAGAATATCTATTTAATCTCTTTTTATTAATAAGTGCCTTACATGGCTTTGCCTTTAGTATTGTATTATTCTCTTCTAAAAATGGTAGAGAAAAAAGTATGGTATACTTAAACTTATTAATCTTAGCTATTTCTATAAACAACCTTCAATCTTGGGCTTTAGAAAAAGGCTTACTTCAAAATAAATTTGCTTTAGAGTACATGCAATTTTCTTGGCATTTTTTAGCTATGCCTTTTTTATACATGTTTTTAGTTCATTATTTAGATTTACCTCAAAAATCTTTTAATGTTTTAAAATTCGCTGTTCCTGCATTTATCCTTATGGTAATTGCTCAAATAAGTTTTGTTGTGCACTACAGTGACTCTGCTTCACAAGAAAGATTAGACTATATTTATGAAAGATACTCTTCTCTTGAAGAGTTTTTTAGTATGCTTACCTCTTTGAGCTTTTTCATATATTCAATGTACATTTTGTATAAAAAGGAAAAATTATTCCCTAAAATATTATCTTTTGATAATCTTAAATGGCTCTACTCCTTCTTTATTCTTTCTTCAGTAGGTTATTTGCTTTGGATTCTTGCCCTTGTTGTGAAAATAAGTCTAAACTTTAGTGATTTCTTATTTTCTTATTATCCTTTAAGAGTATTCACTACTGTTTTAATCTACTGGTTAGGTTACCAAGGTTTTAAACAGATTAGAATTTTAAAAGAAAGAGAAAATATTAGAAAATCTCTTTTGATTGATTTAAACGGAAATTTTAGTGTAGACACCATAAAAGTAGACACTGAAAAAAGTCCTTCTCAAAGTCAAGCTGAACGACATAAAGAGCAATTTCAAGAAATTGATGATTTTATTAAATCAAAAAAGAAATATTTATCTACGAAATACACGCTTCAAGATTTAGCGAAAGATACCGAATTAAGTTCTAGTACACTTTCTTTAATTATTAATAACATTGCCAAAAAATCTTTTACTGATTACTTAAATGAAATGAGAATTGATTTGGCAAAAACATTACTACTTGATCCTGAATATTCAGATTACACCATAACCTCTATTGGTTTAGAATCTGGTTTTAACTCTAAATCTACCTTTTATACTGTTTTTAAAAAGCATACCGGAAACACTCCTGTAGAATTTAAAAAACTAGCATTAACTCCTATTAACGGGTAAAATTCTACTTTCTTTTTATAAAAAGAAAGTCCGAAAACACTGAAACTGGATGTTTTCGAACTCCTATTCTCCTTATATAAATTATATTTACGTAGTGAGATTAAGAAATTAGTAATTGAAAATTAGTTGAAGGGGTTTTCAATTTATAATTAAGATTTCTAAAAAATTATTGGGAACTACTCGTTCTCAATACGAAAAAGGGAGAGCTAAACTTTAAAAACACCAGTATTTAATATTGGTGTTTTTTATTTTTACTTACTTAAGCAACTTGAAAAAAGTTGATCTTTTACACTTTAAAACTATGCTTTTTATAAAAAGTAAGTCCTAAAACACCCAATCAGACGTTATTGTACTTCTTCTATTTAATCTTTTATATTTTCGCATCGTAAATTAATTGCTTTTTGAAAAAGTGGGGACTTTTCAAATTAAAAAGTATAATTTATGTTTAAGGGGAAAATAAAAACACTAACGACCTAGTTGTTAGTGTTTTTTTTATTACTGTTTTCTTATATTGCTTCAGCTAAGCAAAGCTTATTTTATGAAAAATATTATAACGTTTTATTTTCTTTTATTCTTCTCTAGTCTTTTCTCTCAACAAATTGCTATTTTAAAATATAATGGGGGTGGTGATTGGTATGCTAATCCAACTGCATTACCTAATTTAATCAACTTTACCAACCTTAATACTAAAACTTCAATCGAAAAAGATATTGAAACCGTTACATTGGCTGATGAACAGATTTTTAATTATCCTATAGTTTTTATTACTGGCCATGGTAATATCTATTTTACAAATGATGAAATTACAACGTTAAGAGACTATTTAATCTCAGGAGGATTCTTACACGTTTCAGATAATTATGGAATGGATTCATACATCAGAAGGGAATTAAAAAAAATATTCCCTGAACTGACACTTCAAGAAATTCCTAAAAATCATCCTATTTACAATCAAACATTCTCTTTTCCAAACGGATTACCTAAAATTCATGAACATGACAGGAAACCACCACAAGGTTTTGGTCTTTTTTATGAAGGAAGACTTATTGTATTTTACGATTATGAAAGTGATTTAAGCGATGGATGGGAAGACCAAGAAGTACATAACGACCCTAAAGAAATAAGAGAAAAAGCTCTTAAAATGGGAGCTAATATAATTGAATATGCTTTTAAACATTAACCCCTCACAAATAGACGACATAAAGATTAATTTTGACACAGAAGCTTTATGGATGCTTAATATAGCACTTGCTATAATTATGTTTGGTATAGCCTTAGATATAAAAATTGAGGATTTTAAAAGACTTATAAATAACCCTAAAATATTATTTGTAGGGTTGTTATCACAGTTTATTTTACTTCCACTCTTAACTTTTATATTAATCTATATTATTAAACCTTATCCTAGCTTTGCTTTAGGAATGATGATGATAGCCGCGTGTCCTGGTGGAAATGTATCTAATTTTTTTAGTAAAATGGCAAAAGGGAATACCGCATTATCTGTTAGCTTAACTGCTTTTGCAACTTTAATATGCTTGGTAATGACTCCTCTAAACTTACAACTATGGGGGAGTTTATATGAACCAACCAATATTATTTTAAAAAGTGTTTCTTTAAACCCTTTTGAGCTTTTTAAACTTGTCTTATTAATTTTAGGTATTCCAATAATTCTAGGAATGCTTGTGAAACACTACCATCATGAAATGGCGAAAAAAATTAATAAGCTATTACGACCTTTTTCTATTTTCTTCTTTATTATACTAATCATTATTGCTTTATATGACAATGCTAATATTTTTAAAAACTACATTCATTTAGTGTTGTTTTTAGTCATATTTCATAATATTTATGCTTTTGTAATAGGTTATGTTACTGCAAAATCTTTTAAGCTGAATAATAAAGATTGTAAAACAATTTCAATGGAAACGGGTATTCAAAACGGAGGCTTAGGGCTACTACTTATTTTTAGTTTTTTTGATGGTCTAGGCGGTATGGCTTTATTAGCCGCTTTTTGGGGTGTTTGGGATATTTTTTCAGGAATGATGTTAGCTACTTATTGGGGAAGAAAAAAATAAAAATGAAAACTTTAGTATATTACTTTTTTAAAGCATATGTTAAATCTGGCTTATTCTTTTACACAAAAAAAATAACAGTATTAGGAACTGAAAACATCCCTAAAAAAGGTGCTATTCTGTTTACCGCTAATCACCCTAACGGATTGATTGATCCACTTTTTATAGCCACACATATGAAAAGAAAAACACATTTTTTAGTACGTGCAGCTGTTTTTAATAATCCTCTTATCGCTAAGTTTTTTAATTTACTTGGAATGATGCCTGTTTATCGCATTAGAGACGGAATCCAACAACTATCTAAAAACGAAGAAATCTTTAACAAATGTCAAAACCTTTTAAAAGACAATAAAGCGCTACTTATATTTCCTGAAGGAACTCACAATAAAGCAAGAACTGTTAGACCTTTGAGTAAAGGATTTACAAGAATTCTTTTTAGAACTTTAGATGAGCATCCTGATACAGATATTCATATTATTCCTATAGGAATCACTTATCAAAACGTTTCTAGTTATCCTTCTAAAGTAGCTATACACTTTGGTTCACCTATTTTAGCCAATAGTTTTTATAATCAGCAAGACATTAACCAATCAGTTAAAACAATTAAAGAACTCGTTTCTGAACAATTAAAAGAATTAAGTGTACACATTCCTTTTGATAAAAACTACGAAGAAACCTTAACTTCTCTTAACAAAAACCAAACGGATTTTACGGATGTAAATACTGTAAATACTACTATAAAAAACAGACTTACTACAACTAAAAAAAAGCACAGTAAAAACTACACTTTTCCTTTATTTTATCTAATTATTTTAAATAGTATCATTCCTTTTACTATCTGGAAATTTTTAAGTAAAAAAATAGATGAAATTGAATTTATTGATACTTTTCGTTTTGGTGTAAATGCTATTCTTTTTCCTTTCTTTTATTGTATCCAAAGCTCGATAATAGGCTCTTTTTGGGGATGGAAATTTGCCTTAGCATACTTTTTCTCTTCGCTGTTTATCGTACTACTGTACACTAAACTAACACCTACTCCCCCGCCATCTGAATAGCGTCTTGAATATCTTGTTGAATTTTAGTTCGAATATTACTCTTAACCAAACCATAATTCCTCATTGTAGGGTACACTCTGTTAGATAAGAAAACATACACCACACCCGTTGCAGGATCTGCCCAAGTATACGTTCCTGTAAAACCACTATGCCCAAAACTAACATCTGAAACACAGCCACAGGTTGCTTTAACATTAGGATTTAACTGTGGTTTGTCAAAACCCAATCCTCTACGTACCTTTTTATTTTCGTAATAACGCTTATTAAATTTATGCACAGTCTCTGGCTCTAAGTATTTTTTTCCTCCATAAGAACCGTCTTGTAAAAACATTTGCATCACTTTTGCTACATCATTTGCATTAGCGAACAGTCCTGCATGTCCTCCTACTCCTCCTATCATGGCCGCTCCCATATCATGAACATAACCATGCACTAATTGATGTCTGAAATAGTTGTCTCTTTCTGTTGGAACAATCTCTTCTTTATCAAATTTATTTAATGGTAAATACGTCATTCTGTTTGCTCCTAACGATTGATAAAACTGTTCGTCTACCAATTTATCCAAAGGTTTTTTATACTTTCTTTCTAAAATTTCTTTGAAAATATAATACCCTAAATCACTGTATTTATATCCTGGCCTTTTTCGCTGTTCAGAATCTACTATTTGTTTATAGATAGAATCGGTATACTCCTTAGCTATATATAAGTTTTTAGCTACTTCTATACTGAATTTTGAAGTACGCTTCTTTCTGTAATACTTAGTTGAATTTTCTCCTGTTACACTATCTTTTGTTTGTAAATAAAACGGAATCCAAGAACGTAAGCGTCCGTAATGAGACAATACTTCTTTTAACAATAGCGTATCTTTATTCGACTTACTATAACTTGGTAAAACATCTCCTAAATTTGAAAACAAACTGATTTTTCTTTCTTCTTCAGCTTTCATTATCATTGGTAATGAAGCTAAAATCTTAGTAAGTGAAGCTAAATCATACAAGTCAGAATTTTTAACGGCTCTTTCTTTTGATAAGGTATGATATCCAAAGCTTTTATTGTAAATCACTTTACCGTTTTTAGCCACTAAAATCTGACCTCCTGGAGACATTTTTTCCTGTAAAATAGTATCTATTCTTTTATCTATAATTGATAATTTTTCTGAAGAAACTCCAGCTTCTTCAGGAATGGTATACTGTAACACATCTAAATCGTCTAATAAAAGTCCATGACCAACCTTAAACTCATTTTTTATAGATACTGGTAATTTTCCTTTCAATTCAAAAGCTCCGAAAAGCGCTTGCGCAGAAATCTCTTGAGATAATTTGCTGTTTTGATACGACAATACAAGACCTTCAATATTGGTAAAAGAAGGTACTTGAAGTAAACTATATGGACTTGCAAAAACATCTAAAACTACCTTATGATTTCTTGCAATTTCTTGTAACCAAGCTAAATCTTTAGTAGAAAACTTATAGCTTTTCCATGGATTTTTATCTGATTTATGAAAGCCTACAATTACCAAATTATACTTCTGTAATTTTTGTAATAAAACATTCAAGTTTGCATCTGAAACTTTATCAACCTTAGTATAATTCGTTAGCATTTCATAAAAATCAGAACCATTATCATTTCCTAATGATACATAAGCTATCTTTTTATCTTGAAGATTTTGAATAGGTAAAACACTCTCTTGATTTTTTAAAACCGTTATTGAGTTTTTTATCAATTTTCGATGCAATACCTCATCGTATGGAGAGTTTAAATCTTTTGAAATATTCTCAGTAGCAATCGGTTGATAATTATTTAATCCAACTAAATATTTTGCTTTTAAAATCTTTTTTACGGAGTGATTTAAACGTTCTTCAGTCAATTTACCTTCCGTTAACGCTTTTTTAATCAAACTTATTGATCCTGGAACGTCTTGTGGAATTAACAACATATCATTTCCTGCTAAAATTGCTGCTAAATCAATTTCTGCTGGTGTAGAATAATTCGCTGCCCCTTTCATGTTTAATCCATCAGTAATTATCAATCCTTGAAAACCTAATTTATCTTGCAATAAACCAGTTACCACATTCTTTGATAATGATGACGGCAATTTTGGATTTGTTTCAATGGCAGGAATACTTAAATGTGCTGTCATAACACTAGCAACTCCATTAGCAAATACTTCCTTAAAAGGATACAGCTCTATTGAGTCTAATCGTTTTTCGCTGAAATTAATTGTTGGTAATGTATGATGAGAATCTGCTTCGGTGTCACCATGTCCAGGAAAATGTTTTGCATTCGCCAAAACCCCAACTCCTTGCATTCCTTTGGTAAATGCGATGGATTTTTGCGCTACATTTTCTTTGTTTTCACCAAAAGAACGGTTTCCAATAATAGGATTATCTGGATTCGTGTTTACATCAACCACAGGTGCAAAATTCATATGAATTCCCACTCGCTTACAATGCTCTCCAATTCTTTTTCCTACCTCTTGTAACAATAATGTATCTTGTATTGCTCCTAAAGTCATATTCCAAGGAAAACGGTAGGTATTTTTCAAGCGCATATCTAAACCCCATTCACCATCAAAACCAACCATTAATGGCACTTTTGCTAATTCTTGGTATTTATTATTCAAAACTACCTGCTTATCTGGCGTACCTTGCATAAAAATAATATTTCCTACATGGTATTTTGTAACCATATTCGAAATAAAATCTTCGTGCTTTTTATCTTTATTTGAATAGGCTTGTATCATAAACAACTGCCCAATTTTTTCATCTATAGACATGTTTTTCATGATACTATCTACCCAAACACCTTGCGCGTTTGAATCTTTTGCCAACAGCGGATCTACTTGCTGTGCTTGAATTATTTGTGCAAAAATGAATGCTAATAATGTAAGCGCCTTTCTCTTCATATACCTTCCTTCTTTTAAAATTTCGGGGGTTAAAAAAATAATTCTTTCTTAAATAACTTCAATAGTTATACCAAAAATCGTGCGTGCCAACTTTGGTTTGCTGGCACTTCCCATTTGGCTTCAAAATCTTCTTTGGTATTTACCATGTTATTAAACACTACAGTTTCTGCTGTAATTTTTTGTGCTTTGGCAAAGTTTTGAAACTCTGGAAGTTTAACAATATTGATATTGCCTCCATCTTTAAAAGAAACATTCATTTTGTCCATTAAATCTAACTTCAACTCGTTTTCTAGCTCTTGTATAAAACGCACTGAAGCATCTATTGAACAACCTGATACATTGTTGAAGTTTTCATCAACAGCTAATACCAAAAATTGATTGTATTTTATGGTGAATGATCCTTTTAAATCATCTCCATGACGTGTCCAATTTTCAATAAAAACCAACGCTTTTGCTGTAATGTACTCTATTTCTTCGGCTGTAAACTCTCTATCTGACTGATATACCCAAACTCTTGAATTTTTAGGCAATTCTTTATATTCTGTATACATTTTTTATTTATTAATTTTACTGTATCTAAATTAAAAAAACAACTTAGATAATTACTAAAAATAAATGTTAAAGGTTACCTTAAATTAAACTTTTGTTGTAACGCCTGTAATTTTTCCTCATCCGTCATAGTTTCTTTCTTTGGTACAGACATTCGTTCTTTAATTTCTCGTAATACCTTTTTAGTGTATAATGGAAAATCAGCATTTTGAATCCATGCGTTATATCCTGGATTTTCTTTTAACACTTCTTCTACTGTTCTTCCTTTATACTTCCCAAAAGAAAAAATTTCTTGGTCATCATCGTTAAACAATACAAACCCTGCAAAATCTGCTCTTTTCCCATGAGTAGAAAACTCACTTAATGCTTCAACAGTGTTTTCTAAATCGTCATATCTATCAACTTGAGCTAATAAAATTTCATACGTAGCATTTGTGTCAGCTTCAGCAGAGTGTGCTCCTTCTAAATCTTTTCCGCAGTAAAACTGATACCCAGCGCTTAACGTACGTTGTTCTTTTTTATGGAAAATTGTTTGCACATCAACTGCCTTACGATTGTTCATGTCAAAATCAATACCTGCGCGTAATAATTCTTCTGCTAATAGAGGAATATCAAATCGGTTGGAATTGAATCCTGCTAAATCTGCATCAGATATCATTTCGTTAATCTTATCTGCTAGCTCTTTAAAGGTTGGTTCAGTCACCACTTTTTCATTTGTAATTCCATGTACTGCTGTTGCCTCTGCTGGAATTTCTATTTCAGGGTTTACTAACCAAGTTTTACTTTCTTTATTTCCGTTTGGAAATACTTTTAATATTGATATTTCTACAACTCTATCTTTAGCTATGTTGATTCCTGTAGTTTCTAAATCGAAAAATACAATGGGTTTGGTTAAGTTTAAATTCATTTTTAAATTAAGGGTTAAAAGGCAATGACTTTATTTACTTTAAATACTCTTTTATTGCCTTTTCTATATATTATTCGTTGTTTAATTGCTTTTTAAATTCGTCTATTTGATCTAAGACTTTTTTTGGTAACGTTGGTTCTTTAAAACCATATTTCTCTAACTCTTTTTCTAAAGTTTTTGCTACAATATAACGTGCTGTTGGTTTATCATCGGCAGGAACTACATACCAAGGGGCATAATCTGTTGATGTTCTTTGTAACATATCTTCATAACACTCTTGATATTTATCCCACAACTTTCGTTCCTCAAGATCACCTGCGGAAAATTTCCAGTTTTTTTCTGGAATGTTTAATCTACGTAATAGTCTGTTTTTTTGTTCTTCTTTAGATACATTTAGAAAGAACTTTAAAATAATGGTTCCGTTTTCTGCAATGTGTTTTTCAAATTGATTAATACGCTCCATTCTACCATGATAAAACGCATCATCTAAATCTTCTAAACTTTTTACGGTCGGAATATTTTCTGCAAATACATATTCAGGATGCACTCTGGTTACTAGCACATTTTCATAATGTGTACGATTAAAAACTCCTATTTTTCCTTTAGGTGGTAAGGCTATATAATGACGCCACAAAAAGTCATGTTTTAATTCTAATTCTGTTGGAACTTTAAAACTATGAACCACTACCCCACGCGCATTAACATCTTTAAAAACTTCACGTATTAAACTATCCTTTCCAGCAGTATCCATACCTTGTAAACAAAGCAAAACGCTATACTTACCTTCTGCATACATGGTATCTTGTAGTTCACTGATGTTTTTTCGTGCTTTTTTTAATTTCTTTTTAGCGTCTTCGTCTATCTCTTTTGTAGCATAGTCTTTTAAATCAGTTCCCTTTTTAAACTTGTATGCGCTTACATCCATCTTTTCTCTTAATTTTAGCATAAAAGTACAAAAATATAGACTTCTAGCATTGATTTTCTCTTGGTTATTATCAATTTTTACAATTAAGAACGTCGCTTTCGTCTTAATTATTTTTAGAGTTTTAACATCAAAATAAATCTACAAAATGAAAAAAACTGTAATAATACAAGCAAGCTCTAAAAGTAACGGAAATACAAACAGAGTTATTAACTACCTCAACAGCAACAACTCTTTTGATGTTATCGACTTAAAAACAAAAAATATTGGTGTTTTTGAGTATGACTTTAGCAATGCCAATGACGATTTTATTCCTGTTATGGAAGAAGTTATTAATAACTATGATACGATTGTTTTTGCAACCCCTGTTTACTGGTATACAATGAGTGCAACTTTAAAAATATTTTTTGATCGTTTGTCTGACCTGTTAAAATACAAAAAAGACTTAGGAAGGTTATTACGAGGTAAAAACATGGCGATGATTAGTAACTCAGGTCAAAACGACCTAAAAAAAGGATTTGAAATGCCTTTTATTGAAAGTGCTAATTATTTAGGAATGAATTACTTGGGAGTACTCACTCTTGGTTTACTGAAGACGGAGAAAACATTCATCCTGAAGCTGCCGATAAAATTGATTCTTTTAGAACTATACTTACTCAATAAAATGTTTAAAATCTTTTACTCGCTCTCTGCTTACAATTATTTCAGAATTATTATAGGACTCCAACTTTAATTGTAAGCGAGAGTTTGTATAAGATACAATATCTTTAATCGCATTTATTTGTACTACAAAAGTTCTATTTACTCTAAAAAACTGTTCAGGGTCTAACTGCTCTTGCCAGTATTCTAGTGAATTGTCAATTAAATAATTTCTATTAGAATTGGTATGAATATAAGTTGCTTTGTTTTCTGAATAAAAGCATTCTATATCTTCAATATTTATAATTTTTAAATGTTGCCCAACTTTTATTGTAAATCGCTTTTTGTACTTTCTGTCTACTGGGTTTATTAACAACTTACGAATGTCATTTATATTAACGTGTATGTTACTTTGTAAAGGCTGATATTCTTTAAACTTATCTACCGCCACTCTTAACTCGTCTTCATCTATTGGTTTTAGAAGATAATCAATAGAGTTTAACTTAAATGCTTTTAGTGCATACTCATCATAAGCCGTTGTAAAAATAATGGCTGATTTTATAGTGACTTCTTCAAAAATCTCAAATGATAATCCGTCGGAAAGTTGAATATCTAAGAAAATTAAATCTGGGTGTTCATTATTCTGAAACCAATTTATAGACTCTTCTACCGAGTGTAACATTTGCTGAACCTCTATATTCAGTTCTGCTAACATTCTATTTAATCTTCTTGCTGCTGGCTTTTCGTCTTCAATAATTATAACATTCATAGTTCTATTCTCAGTAATTATTGCTCCATATATTCTTTAATTTTTCGCTCTTCCCAGTTTTTTGAAAACAACTTGTCTTTTCCTAAAACACTAAATCCGTGTATAAATACTACGACTCCCCACCAAAAAAATAAATTATAGTTGTTTATGTCTAAGATAGCTTCTATAACTGATTCATCTCTATAAACAATATCTTTATATATTCTTCTTCCTATAAAAACTAAGTTTATTAGTATGTAAACCACTAAATGTTTATAAAACTTTTTGATTTCATTTACTCTTTTTTGAGCTCTTGTATATTGTTGTTCTCTATTTAAAGTTTCCATTTTCTTTCTTTTTTAGTTCATCTAGATACTCTTGTATTTTGCGTTGTTCCCAATCTTTATTAAAAAATATATTAGTTCCAAATACTCCTAACCAATGAAAAAAGACTCCAATCCCCCAAAAAAGCCAAGTAGCATACACCCCAAAGTTACCTATTGCTTTAATAAAAGTTAACTTGTCTTCATTCATAAAGCCCATAATAATTACAACTGAAATAAAAATATTCACAATTATATACGCTGCTAAATGCCAATAGAAACCTTTAATTTTTTCTACTCTTTTTTTAGCCAATAAATATTTATGTTCTTCTTTATAATCATTTTCCATACTAATTCTTTTTATTTAGGTATTCATTTATCTTTTTCTCCTCCCAATCTTTTCCAAGCCCTAAAATGTTAACACCAAAAACTAGCATCCAATGAATAAAAGTAACTAGTACTATTCCTATAACAGGAAACCAAAACCAGTGATAATAAGGTGAGAATTTTAAATTCACTAAAACAATAATAATCACTGAAATGACATTTACTAAAGTATGAGCATAGAACCCTTTTACTTGTTTTACTTTCTTTTTAGCCTCTAAATACTTTTTTTCTTCTCTATAATTACCTTCCATTGTTATTGTTTTCTAAAAATTCTTTAATCTTACGTTCTTCCCAATCTTTTCCTAAGCCTATTTTTTCTATTCCAAAAATGCCCAACCAATGAAAAAACAGCCCTAAAAACATTCCTATAGTTGGAAAATAAAACCAATGGTAACTAGGTACAAACTTTAAGTTTATAAAAATCAATACTGGTATAATTAACACAGTTACTATAAAATGAATGTATAACCCTTTTATTTTTTCTACCTTTTTCTTTGCTTTCGCATATTTATATTCTAATGTATAATCTCTTTCCATCTTATTTGTATTTTTCTTCTTCTTCCATTAATTCTTTAATCTTACGCTCTTCCCAGTTTTTTCCTAAAAATAAATTATAATTATTTACTTCTAAGTAGTGAAAAACCAATCCTATACCCCAACCTATCATCGGAAACCAAAACCATTGGAATCTTGAATACGTTTTTAGGTTTATAAATATTAAAAAAGGAATAACTATACAGTACGAAACTAAATTTTGATAAAACTCTTTTAATTTTTCTACCCTTTCTACTGCTTTTACATAATTACTATTTTCTAAGCTTTTTGTATCCATGATACTATCTTTTATATTAATTAACAGCGGTAAACACACTGTAAATGTTTTGTTATTATTAATTATTTGAACATTTCTATCGGTTATTAAACCGTAACGATCTGCTATATTTCTCAACCCTACTTTTGTGCTTTTTCCAATAGCTTCTTTCGGATTGATATTGTTTTGAATTTTTAGAAATCCGTCTTCTTCAAAAATGCGTATCTCTAACGGTTTTGAAGCCGAAACTACATTGTGTTTCACCGCATTTTCTAATAACAATTGAAGTGATAACGGAACTATCTTTAATTCAGAATTACTTACTTCTTCAGGTATTGTAAACTTTACTGCTTCCTCAAAACGCATTTGCAATAATTCCATATAGGTTTTAGCAAATTGTAATTCTTCTTGAATTGGTACTAGTTCTTTATTTCGTTGCTCCAGTACATAGCGATATACTTTTGATAGTTTTGTTGTAAACTTCTCTGCTTGTTTCGGATTTTCACTTATTAAAGAAGTCAACACATTTAAACTATTGAATAAAAAATGTGGATCTATCTGACTTTTTAAAGTTTCAAACTTTGCCGTTTCAGTTTTTGCTACTATTTCATGCTGAGTAGTTTCTTGTTTAATAGATTTTTTCCAGTTTACAATGAAACCTTTTGCATGAAAAAAAGCTGCAATTCCTAAAGAAAGAATAATGGCAAATAAGTGCATCCATAGAAATTGCCCTGTAAAAAAGTTTTCTATCTTATTTGAAAATATTACAAAATATTGAATGTAGTGTATTCCTAAAACTGCTACTATCGTATAAATTACCGTTGCTATAATTCCCCACCAAACTCGCTGATTGGTTTGCGTAACCCAATCCCACTTAGCACTTAAATAATCATTAATAATACCATTACCTAATCCAAGGATAAACGAATACATTCCTGAAAATAAAAACACTAACCCTGCTTCTTTTAAAGTAAATGCTTGATTTATTAGCGTAAAAACTATACCGAAAACAATCGTAAGTTTTAAGCAAATCCAAACATCACTTTTAAAACTCTTAAACATTAATTTTGATGAGGGTTTCATATGATTTTAAAATTTTATTTCGAAAGATACATCTTTATCCCTAACTAAAAACTTTGCTTCTTCATATCGTGGATGGCCAAAGCGAGATAAATTATTATTTGATGCTCCATAATCTTCTAAAGGCATTCCGCTAGGTTCAAAATCCATTTTGTTATTATTATTTACATCGTGAAAACAAATAATTGCATACTCACCAGCAGGTACATTTTCAAATACTACAGTACTTTTTCCTTCCTTTATCTTAGCTTCTTTTGCTTGTACTGGTTCTTTTCTAAAATTCTCTTGGGTATATAATGCATATTTAATACTCCCTGCTTCAGATGTTGCGTTAACAACTGTAGCTGTGATGTTCTGTTTTTGAGCAGAAATTGTTTCGACAGTAAACACTACTATTACGATTAAAATGTGTGTAAAAAATTTCATAATGTTGTTTTTATGGTTAATTCTTGTACAAATCTCTTCTAGAAATCAGCTTTTAAAAACAAAAACAAACTGAATTGTATTTTTTTTAGGATGAGTTGTAACAATTTGTATTTTTAGGCTACTTATAACATATCAACTTTATCAAACTTTGTGGAAAAAGAACTAGAAAATAAATTTTTAGACGATTTCGAAGCCAATCAAAACATTGTACATAAGGTATGTAGAATTTACACGACCGACCAAGATGCTCACAATGATTTGTTTCAAGAAATCACTATTCAACTATGGAAAAATTACAGCAAATTTAGAGGAGATGCAAAATTTAGTACATGGATGTATCGTGTAGCACTTAACACTGCAATTTCTTTATATCGTAAATCAACTAGAACTATACAAACACAAGACATTTCAGAATATTCATTTAAAATTAAAGCAGAGGATTATGACGACACAGAAGAGTTACAATTAAAAGCACTCTACAGTGCAATACGTAAATTAAATGATATTGATAAAGCGCTAATCTTTTTGTATTTGGAAGATAAATCTTACAGAGAAATTTCAGACACTTTAGGTATTAGTGAAGTAAACGCTCGAGTAAAAATGAACAGAGCAAAGGATAAATTAAAGAAAGTATTAAACCCATAAGTTAATGGATTTAGATAAATATAAAAAAGCTTGGGAAAATCAACCAGAAGAGACACGCAAAGTTTCTAAGGTCGATATATATAAGATGGCACACTCCAAGTCATCATCAATTGTAAAATGGATTTTTATTATTGGAATTTTAGAATTTGTTTTATTGAACTCTTTGTATTTTGTTGTTGATATGGAAGAGGCTTATAACGAATACAGACAACTTGGGTTATACAACTTCATGTTTTATTCACAATTTGTTCTTTATCCAATACTATTCTATTTTTTAATTAAGTTTTATTTAAATTATAAAAGTATATCTATAGTTGACTCAACAAAAACTTTAATGGATAAGATTATTAAAACAAGAAAAACTGTAAAGTACTATGTTTTATTTAATTTGTTATATGTTTTTATTTTTGGAGTTATTGTTTCTATTGCTACACTTAAAACTCATCCAGAATTCAATTCTAAACAAATTTTAATTTCTATGATTATTACCATAGTAGTCTTAATTATTATGGTAGTGATTTTATGGTGCTTTTATCAATTACTATATGGTATTCTATTACGTAAATTGAATAAAAACTACAAAGAGTTAGCTAAACTTGAAGAGTTAAACTAAAAAAAGAGAGGTTGTTTTACAACCTCTCTTTTTATTTAAAATGACTTTAACTCTTCTACTAATTTCTCATGCATCTCATCAGTATAATCTAAGTGGGTAACTATTCGTATTTTTCCTTCTCCCATAGAAATTAACAAAATGCCTTTATCAGCCATCTTTTTCATAAAATCATCTGATTTTATTGAATCATCCACATAAAAAATAACAATATTTGTTTCTATAGGTTCAACCTTCTTTACATACGAACAACTTTCTAGTACTTTACCTATTTCTTTTGCTTTTTGATGATCTTCTGCTAAACGTTCTACTTGATTATCTAACGCATAAATTCCTGCCGCTGCCAAAAAACCTGCTTGTCGCATTCCTCCTCCAAACAATTTACGTACACGTAACGCTTTTTCAATATGTGCTTTACTCCCTACCAATACTGAACCTACAGGAGCTCCTAAACCTTTTGATAAACAGATTGAAATTGTGTCAAACAACTCTCCATACTGCTTCGGAGTTTCATTTTTTGCTACCAACGCATTAAACAAACGTGCTCCATCCAAATGATACGCCAAATCATTTGCTTTTGCTACTCTTTGAATCTTTTGTAACTCTTCAAAATCCCAACAAGCTCCTCCTCCTTTATTGGTAGTGTTTTCAACACATACCAAACGGTTAAACGGAGTATGAATATCATTCCTACCTGTTACTACACTTTCTAATTGTTCCGCTGTAAACATTCCTCTATTTCCATCAATTAAACAAGATGTTACTCCTGCATTAAATGCTGCTCCTCCTCCTTCATAGTTATACACATGCGCCCATTTATCACAAAACATTCTATCACCTGGTTGTGTGTGAATCTTAATCGCTGTCTGATTCGCCATGGTTCCCGAAGGAAAAAATAACGCAGCTTCCATCCCAAACATATCCGCTACTTTTTCTTGTAACAAATTCACTGTTGGATCTGCTTTAAAAACATCATCTCCTACCTTAGCTCTCATCATTGCTTCCAACATCCCTTGAGTTGGCTTTGTTACAGTATCACTTATTAAGTTTATTTCCATTTCTAACTACGATTTATAAAATGTATTTTTGCATCTATGATTACACACGAACAGCTTAAAAATATCGCTGAACGAATTGGCAAGTTAAAAGGATATTTAGAGATTGACAAGAAGTTAATTGAAATTTCAAATGAAGAAGAAAAAACAGCAAATCCTGATTTTTGGAACAATCCGAAAGAGGCTGAAGCTATTATGAAATCTCTTCGTTTTAAGAAAAAATGGGTAGAAGATTACAATACTGTTACGGCTATGAACGACGATTTAACAGTTTTGTACGATTTTTATAAAGAAGGTGATGTTGAAGATAGTGAAGTTGGAGAGCAATATGAAAAAACAGCTGCTTTTTTAGAAGATATTGAATTTAAAAATATGCTCTCTGAAGAAGGAGATAGTTTGAGTGCCACTATACAAATTACAGCAGGTGCAGGTGGAACTGAGAGTTGTGATTGGGCAGAAATGTTAACACGCATGTACACCATGTGGGCAGAAAAACAAGGATATAAAATAAAGACCTTGAACTACCAAGAAGGTGATGTAGCTGGTATTAAAACAGTTACTTTAGAGTTTGAAGGAGATTATGCCTTTGGATGGTTAAAAGGTGAAAATGGTGTACACCGTTTGGTGCGTATTTCTCCTTTTGATAGCAATGCTAAACGTCATACTTCCTTTGCTTCTGTATATGTATATCCAGTTGCTGATGATTCTATCGAAATTGAAGTAAACCCTGCCGATATTGAAATTACCACAGCACGTTCTAGTGGCGCTGGTGGACAAAATGTAAACAAAGTTGAAACGAAAGTGCAACTAGTACACAAACCTACTGGAATTCAAATTCAGTGTTCTAATTCACGTTCGCAGCACGATAACAGAGCTACTGCGTTACAAATGTTGAAATCTCAACTATACGAAATTGAATTACAAAAGCGATTGGCTGCTCGAGATGAAATTGAGGCGAACAAAATGAAAAATGAATGGGGAAGTCAAATTCGAAACTATGTAATGCATCCATACAAATTAGTAAAAGATGTTCGTACTGCCCATGAAACAGGAAATGTAGATGCTGTTATGGACGGAAATATCAATCCATTTTTAAAAGCCTATTTAATGATGATGGGGCAAAAAGAGGATTAGCTGTTGGCTGTTGGCTGTTGGCTGTTGGCTGTTGGCTGTTGGCTGTTGGCTGTTGGCTGTTGGCAAAATTAAAAAACTTTATACCTTTCAACTTTATAAACTCTATAACTTTATATATAAACTAACAATAAAATGATAAAAATATACCATAATCCACGTTGTTCTAAATCACGTCAGGGTTTAGAAATCGTAGAAAACTCAACAAAGGAATTTGAAGTTGTAAAATACTTAGACAATACTCCTTCCGAAGAAGAATTAAAAGAAATCATCAGCTTATTAGATATTTCTCCTATTCAATTGGTTCGTAAAAATGAACAAATTTGGAAAGACAATTTCAAAGGAAAAGAATTATCAGATTCAGAAATTATCAAAGCAATGGTTGATAATCCAAAATTAATAGAACGTCCAATCGTTATTAACGGTAACAAAGCGGTGATTGGTCGTCCGCCTGAAACCATCAAAGAAATTATCTAACTATTTTAAAAGCTCTCAAAAATTTGGGAGCTTTTTTATTTTAACACAATTTAAATAACTAATTCTTTAGTTTATTAATAATTCCTTGTAAATTGCTCTCAAATTAAAATTCATTCACTATGAAAAAAGTAGTATTAGGGCTATCCCTGGCCTTCATTATTTCCACGGGGTATAGTCAAGCTTTAAAAGAAACACAACAAAAGCTAAACAAAAAAGAAAAAGTAACTGCTATGAACATTCCGACTGATCCTTCAGTTAAGATAGGAAAGCTATCAAACGGAATGACCTACTACATCAAACAAAATCCGAAACCAGCCAACAAAGTAGAATTACGATTAGTTGTAAATGCAGGTTCTATTTTAGAAGATGATGACCAGTTAGGACTTGCTCACTTTATGGAGCACATGAACTTTAATGGTACCAAAAACTTTAAAAAGAACGAATTGGTAGATTATTTACAGTCTATCGGAGTAAAGTTTGGAGCACACTTAAACGCCTATACAGGTTTTGATGAAACTGTATACATCTTGCCTATTCCAAGTGATGACCAAGAAAAACTAGAAAAAGGATTTCAAATTCTTGAAGATTGGGCGCATGGTGCTTTATTAGAAGGAAAAGACATTGACGAAGAGCGTGGTGTAGTTTTAGAAGAATACCGTTCTCGTAGAGGTGCTGACAGCCGTATGTTAGAAAAGTATTTACCAAAGGTAATGCATGGTTCTAAATATGCTGAAAGATTGCCTATCGGTACTAAAGAAAACATAGAAAACTTTAAACACGAAAGTATTCGTCGTTTTCACAAAGACTGGTATCGTCCAGATTTAATGGCTGTTGTAGCTGTTGGTGATGTAAGCGTTGACATTTTAGAAGAAAAAATCAAATCGCACTTTAGTAAAATACCAGCAGTTAAAAATCCTCGTAAAAGAGAAGTTGCTCCATTAAAAAATCACAAAGAAACTTTTATCGCGATTGAAGCTGATAAAGAAGCTCCTTTTGCTAGTGTACAGTTAATGTACAAAGATTATGATGAAGCAAAACCAGAAACAACTGTTGCTGATTACAGAAATTCAATTGTTCAATCGCTTTTTGCTGAAATGATTAATAATCGTTTAGACGAATTACGTAATAGCGAAAACCCTCCTTTTGTTTACGGATTTAGTTATCATGGTGGAACTTGGGCTCGTGGTAAAGAAGCTTACCAATCAAGAGCAAGTGTAAGTGCCGATGGTCAATTAAAAGGATTACAAGCTTTATTAGATGAAAGCGAGCGTGTTAAAAGATACGGTTTTCAACAAGGAGAATTAGATCGTGCAAAAATGAGCGTTAATGCTCGTATGGAAAAGGCTTTTAAAGACAAAGACAAAAGAGAATCTAGCAGAATTATTGGTCAATATGTTAACAATTTCTTAGAGCAAGAGCCAATTCCAGGTATCGAGTGGGAATACCAAGCACACCAAATGTTAGTACCTTCTGTAAAATTAGAAGAAGTAAATAGCTTAATTAAAAACTATTTACATGATGATAACCGTGTTGTAGTTATTACTGAACCTAAAAAAGTAGTAACTGAACAACAAGTATTAGATGCTTTAAACAACGTTAAAACTAAAGAGTTAAAACCTTACGAAGATAAAGCTGTAGCTGCTTCTTTAATTACAAAGCAACCAACCTCTGGTACTATTACTAAGGTTACTGAAAACAAAGATTTAGGCACTAAAACAATGGTTTTAAGCAACGGAGCTAAGGTTACTTATAAGAAAACTGACTTTAAAAATGATGAAATTTTATTTGAAGCGTTTAGTTTCGGTGGAACTTCGTTATACTCTGATGAAGAATTAAAAGCTACTGCTTTTGCAAATAGCGGACTTTCTGAAGCAGGAATTAATGGTTTCTCTAAAACAGATTTATCTAAAATGATGTCTGGTAAAATCGTTCGTGTTTCTCCTTATATCGGTGGAATAAGTGAAGGATTTAGAGGTTCTGCTACACCTAAAGATTTAGAAGAATTATTCCAAATGGTGCATTTATACTTCACTTCTTTAAACAAAGATGAAAAAGCTTTTAATTCGTATGTAAATAAGCAAAAAAGTTTCTTAGGAAATCTACTAGCTAGTCCTAATTTCTTCTTCCAAAAAGAAATGAGTGAGTTTGTTTACGGAAAAGATCCTCGTTATACAGGCTTCCCGTCTCCTGAAAAATATGAAAAAGCTGATTACAACTTAGCATATAAAAAGTATCAAGAGCGTTTTGCAGATGCTGGAGACTTTAACTTCTATTTTGCTGGAAATGTTGATGAAAAGAAACTTGCTGAATACGCAACTAAATATATTGCTGGTTTACCAGGGAAAAATTCAAACGAAAAATACAATGTTACTGATTTCAGACCTTTATCAGGTTCACACACTAAAATAGTAGAAAAAGGAAAAGATCCTAAAAGTAACGTTCGTATTACCTACCAAGGAGAAGCGAAATACAACAAAAAAGATGCTTTAGCCTTTAAAGTTTTAGGAGAAGTTGTAGGAATTAAGTTAATTGAAAAACTACGTGAGCAAGAAGGTGGTGTTTATTCTGCTGGTGCTCGTGGTAGTATAAACAAAATGCCTTACGGTTGGTATAACTTTACAATTGCATACCCTTGTGCACCTGAAAATGTTGAAAAATTAAAGAACATTTCTGTTGCTGAAGTTGCTTCTGTAGTTAAAAATGGACCTACAAAAGAAGATTTAATGAAAGCTCAAAAAGGAATGATTGCTGACTACAAAGAAGAGCTTAAAAAGAATCAATTTTGGTTAAGTACTATTAAAAATGTAGACTACCAAAACAACGATGTTTCAGACGTAGCTTCTTTTGAAAAGAGTGTAAATTCTTTAACGACAAAAGATATTCAAAAAGTAGCTAAGAAATATTTAACTAACGGATATATTTTAGGTGTTTTAAACCCCGAAAAATAATTTTAAAAAAAATTATAATTAACAAAAGCTCTCAAGAAATTGGGAGCTTTTATTTATTTAGAAACCTAGACTCTAAAAAACCTAATCCGTAGCCATAAAACTGAGTAAGAGTTGTAACAACACTCAATAAAGCTACTTGTAGATTTTTATTTTGAATTAGAGAATCTAAAAAAATACAAGTAAAGTAAATTCCGTAAAAAGCCAACAATTGCCAATATCCAAAGAAAACTGCGATGACCGCAATATCAATTCCTATAATAAACAAACTCGGAAACCAATAAGTTAATTTAGCTGTTTCAGGATACATTTTATTTAAAACAGGTCTAGCTGTACCAAAAGCAAATGTTTGTTTAAAAAACTGTTTAATGGTACTCCTACGTTTATGATATACAAAAGCTTTAGCTATTAGTTGCGTTTCAAAACCGTTTTCCCACAAACGAAAAGTTAAATCAATATCTTCTCCTGCTTTCATTTTAGAAAAACCATTTGTTTTTTCAAAAGCAACTTTTGACAAGCCTAGATTGAAGCTTCTGGGTTGAAATTTACCAACCGACTTCTTCTTACCTCGAATTCCTCCTGTAGTTAATACCGAAGTCATCGAATAATTAATTGCTTTTTGTAAAGCTGTAAAATTAGGATGCGCAGCATCAGGCCCTCCAAAAGCATCTGTATAACTTTCTTCTAATGCTTTTTTTACTTCGGAAAGATATTGTGGTGGAACAATAACATCGGAATCTAGAATGATAAAATAATTTCCTGATGCTCTTTCCATTCCATAATTGCGACTTGCTCCTGCTCCACTATTTTCCTTAAAAAAGTAGTTTAAATTAAGTTGTGAGGTGTATTTATTTACAACTTCTTCGGATGAATTTCCTGAACCATCTTCAACAATTAGTACCTCAAAATCGTCTTTCAACTCTTGTTTTGTCAAGCTTTCCAACAACTCATCAATTTCTTGAGGTCGATTGTAAACAGGTACTATTATTGAAAATTGTAAATTCATTACGCTAAAACTGCTTGATTAATTTGTTTAGCGATTCCATCCCAAAGTTGAATTCTTTTCTGTAGTGATTCTTTCGCGTAATATAACACATCATCCCACTTTTGCTGATCTTCACCACATAGTTCTTCTATCATTTGTAATGATAACGGTCCGTGTTCATCACCATCTAGCTCAATGTGTCTATTCAAATAATAGGTCAATTTACTATATGAACTTCCTTCTTTCTCTTCTGTATTTTTTACAATTTCTAAAAACATATCAGGAATCACATCTTCTCTACCAAAGGTAAAACATGATGCAATAATGTGTGCTTGTCCTGTTTTGATAACTTCAAAAGAAAAGTTTACAAAGTCTTTTACTTCATCAATTATAGAACAATCTTCTATGGCTAATTCAACAGTTTTTCCATCAATAATATCTGAAATAAAACTTGAAATTTTAGAGGTGTTTGCTTCTGCTTGACGCATAGCATCAATATACATTTCAAAATGACTCTTAGGTTCTCCTAATTCATTTTCATCAGTTTCTTCACCTAACACAATTTCATTGATAAAACGTGCTGTTTTTGTATTTACGGCAGGTAGCCAAGGTAAAGTTACACAGGTAAGCTCTCGTTGTAAAGCCTTTAACAACGACATAAAATCCCACACTGCAAATACATGTGATTCCATAAATAATTTTACATCATTTATATCATTTAACGAATTATATAACTCATGTTCTTTAAGCTGTTGTCTTAAGGATTTTAACTCCTTTTCTATGTGTAAAATATTGCTCATTTGTAACTATCAATAAAAAATGCAAATCTAACGATTTGCATTTAATTATATATTCTTTCGGAACCTTTCCGACTACGCTTAAGGCACAAGTTAATTTACTCTTCAGTAAACCTTTCCATTACCGCATCACTTACTCCCATATTAGAGAAACCTCCATCATGGAATAAGTTTTGTAAGGTTACTTTCTTTGTTAAATCAGAGAATAATGAGATGGTATAATCAGCACATTCTAAAGCTGTAGCATTTCCTAACGGAGACATTTTTTCAGCATACGAAATAAATCCGTCAAATCCTTTTACTCCTTGACCTGCTGTTGTTGGCGTTGGCGATTGAGAAATTGTGTTTACACGTACTTTATGATCTCTTCCAAAGAAATATCCAAAACTACGAGCAATACTTTCTAAATACGCTTTATTATCAGCCATATCGTTATAATCTGGGAATACACGTTGTGCTGCCATATACGTTAATGCAACAATACTACCCCACTCGTTCATGGCTTGTTTATTATATAAAACGTTCATTACTTTATGAAAAGATACTGATGAAACATCCCATCCTTTCGTTGTAAAATCGTATTTAGAATCTGTATAATGACGACCTTTACGTACATTAACTGACATACCGATAGAGTGTAAAACGAAATCGATTTTCCCTCCTAAAATTTCCATAGATTTTTCAACCAAGTTGTTTAAATCTTCCATAGAAGTCGCGTCAGCTGGAATAATTTCTGATCCTGTCTTCGCTGCTAAATCTTTGATACCTCCCATACGCATAGCGATTGGCGCGTTGGTTAATACAAACTCTGCTCCTTCTTCATGAGCACGTTCAGCAACTTTCCATGCAATAGAATTTTCATCTAATGCTCCAAAAATGATTCCTTTTTTTCCTTTTAATAAATTATACATATTTAAAATATTTTAGTCTATCGTTGTTTGTTCTGAAAGCAAATATACTCTTAATTTAATAATTCTTTTGCGTGAATTAAAGCACTTTCAGAAACGTCTTTTCCACTTAACATCTCAGCTATTTCTCTAATACGTTCGTCATCTGACAATAACTTTAAATTAGAGGTTGTTACTCCTTTTTCTTCTCCTTTAAATACTTTATAGTGTTGTACTCCTTTTGAAGCTATCTGTGGCAAATGTGTAATAGTTATTACCTGCATGTGAGCGCTCATATCTTGCATTATTTTTGCAATTTTATTAGATACTTCACCTGAAACTCCAGTATCAATCTCATCAAAAATAATGGTAGGTAATTGTATGTTTTCTGATAGTATTTTTTTGATGGACAGCATGATTCTTGACAATTCTCCACCAGATGCCACCTTCTTTAATTCACCAAAGTTTCCACCTTTATTGGCAGAGAACAAGAACTCTAAATTATCTTTTCCGTTAGATAAATAGTCTTCAGAAGGTTGCAATTCAATAGCAAAACGAGCATTTGGCATTCCTAATTCCGATAAAAGGTATTCTAATTCTTTTTTCAACTTTGGAATGACTTTATTTCGTGATGTAGTAATCATATTGGCTACTTCATCTAGTTTTTGAGCAACTTCTTTAATTTCTGCTTCCTTTTTTCCTATCAATCCTCCAGCGTCTTCAACTTGTGCTACTTTTTCCGCTAACGATTCATGGATTTCTTGTAACTCAGTTATCGTTGCTACAGAATGTTTCTTTTGAAGATTGTAGATTAACTGCAATCTATCATTCAACTCTTCTATTTCATTCGGATTGAACTCCACCTCTTCATTGGCGCTTTCTAGTTCTGCAACGACATCATCTAACTCAATCTTAACACTTGTTACACGGTTAGCTAATTCTTCATATTGTTTTGAATAGGAACTAATTTTTTGCAACTTGTTTTCTAAAGAATATAATAAGGTTTGGATTCCTATTTCTTCATTGATAGATACTCCTAACGCTTCAGATAGATTCAATTTTATTTCTTCAATATTGTTTAATTTATCTAGCTTTTCTTCTAAAACCTCTTGTTCACCTACTTGCAGCTTCGCTTCATCCAATTCATTAAATAAGTGTAAATTGTATTCGTATTGTTCTTTTGATTTTTCAGTTTCCTCTTGAAGAAGTTTTAGCTCCTTTTTTAATTTGTTATAGGCACGTAGCCCCCTTTTATAAGAGGCTATTTTAGCTTGATTCTTTGCTAAAGCATCAATAACAGAAAACTGAAAACTCTCGTCCGATAACTGTAAGGTTTGATGTTGCGAATGAATATCTATCAGTTTCGTTTTTAAAGCAGAAAGTACCGATAAGGTAACTGGTGAATCGTTTACAAAAGCACGCGATTTTCCTGAAGGCAAAATTTCTCTTCTAATGATAGTTTCCGACTCATAATCTACATCTAATTCTTCAAACAACTCTTGTAAAGCATAGCCTTCAACCGAAAATTGAGCTTCTATTACACACTTTTTTTCGGTGTTTTTTAACGATGATAAATCGGCACGATTACCCATTACCAACCCCAAAGCTCCTAATAAAATGGATTTTCCTGCTCCAGTTTCACCCGTAATGATAGATAGCCCAGAAGAAAAATCAATCGATAACTGATTGATTAGCGCGTAGTTTTGTATGGATAAATGTGTTAACAAATTTTATTCTTTAAAAGGAATAAAAGTAAGGATTTTGATTGAATTATATCGATCAAAAACTAAGGAAGTCTATTGATTTTTCAACAGTTTATAAACTTTTACTTACTTAATATTTTTCCACCTACTTTTATAGGTCGGAGCAATTCTATTTAAAACAGTAAGCATTTGTGATTGGTTTTTAGACGGAATTCCATCTGAAAAAACATTTACGATTTCATCTCCTTTTGCATCTAAAAAAACACGAATCATGTAGTTTCCTATAGCAATATTAAATAGTTTATCTAAATCTAAAACACTTTTTTCTATAGCTTCTTTTGCTGAATTTTTATTATCCGCAAGGTTATCAAACCCCTTACGGTGGTAGTTGTAATAAATACTACGTAGCGCACTAAACTTTGAAGACAATAAATTATCTATCAAAGCAAAACGATTTTGCTTACCAACTTCATTTTGCCACCCTGATTCTCCGCTAGATTGTGCTAACAACATAATACTTTCTGCTTGCTTTAAATAGCTTTCTCCTCCTTTTAAAGCAAAGGTATCCGCATCAACCCCTATGATCGTATACGCATAAAAAGCTATCATAGAAATTAAATTAGACTCGTAAACTGTTGGATTATAAATTAGCGGATCAAACTCGTTATAACGAAAGTTAAAATTCGTGTCGTTAATATTTAAAACTGGCGTTGCATAGGTAGAGTTATAAACTGGTCGTGTAGACTGTACTTGTAAAGTACCTGAAAAGTTACTTCCGTTTTGTTCGTTTATAATAATATTAAATGCACAGTTAATGCGCTCTTGCTGTTTAAAATTTCGGTTCGTCCATTGTTTATCATTGATAAACTCTGTTAACGCCTTTTGTAAGGTTTGATATACTTGTTTATTGCTGCTTTGTACTTTATCTGAATTGATAATTACCGTAGCATTTAATTCTTGTGAATGAGAAGAAAAAACAATTGAAAAAAGAAAAACTATAAAGGCTAATTTACGCATCTAATTTTTGTATTATTTCGTTAACGATATCTTTTGACACTTCTTTTTTTGACTTTAAATCAAATGATTTTTCGTTCAAATCAGCATCAATAATTGTAATTTTATTGGTGTCGGTTGCAAAACCAGCACCTTCATCACGTAACGAATTTAATACAATAAAATCTAAATTTTTGCGTGTAAGCTTACTTTTTGCGTTTTGTACCTCATCGTTCGTTTCTAAGGCGAACCCAACTAACAACTGATTTTTCTTAGCTTCTCCTAATGATTTTAGGATATCTTTAGTTGGTTCTAACTCAATACTTAACGCTGCTTCCTTCTTTTTTATTTTTTGAGTTGCCACATTTTTTGGTCTGTAATCGGCAACTGCAGCAGATAACACTGCTACATCTACATCAGCATAATATTGATGACAAGCGTCATACATATCTTGTGCTGACTTTACATCAATTCTATGAATAAATGAATGGTTTACTTGTTGATGTGATGGACCCGCAATTAAAAACACCTCAGCTCCTAGGTTAGCTGCTGTTTTTGCAATTTCAAACCCCATCTTACCAGAAGAATGATTTCCAATAAAACGAACAGGATCTATCGCTTCATAGGTTGGTCCTGCGGTAATCAATATTTTTTTCCCACGAAGTGGTAACTTAGACACTATATCTTTCTCAATAAAATCAACAATATCTTCAGGTTCGGCCATACGACCTTCACCTACCAATCCACTTGCTAATTCACCAGAAGTAGCAGGAATTAAGATATTATCAAAACTTTGTAAGCTTTCTAAACTAGTTTTTGTTGATGGATGTTGGTACATATCTAAATCCATCGCAGGAGCAAAATACACTGGGCATTTTGCCGATAAATAGGTTGCCAATAATAAATTATCGCAAGTACCATTTGTCATTTTAGACAAGGTATTGGCTGTTGCCGGAGCAATTAACATAATGTCTGCCCACAGACCTAAATCTACATGATTATTCCACAATTCATTTTCATCTTCTTTATCGTAAAAAGTAGAATGAACTGGATTTTTTGATAAGGTGGAAAGTGTAAGAGGTGTTATAAAATCTTTAGACGCAGGAGTCATAATTACTTTGACTTCTGCGCCCGATTTTATAAATAAGCGAACTAAGTTCGCTGTTTTGTATGCCGCTATACCGGCGGTAACACCAAGTAAAACTTTTTTACCGCTTAGTACAGACATATTATTTTGCCTCTGGAGTTCTATAATAAACTTTACCATTTAACCACTCTTCTACCGCAATAGCATGTGGCTTAGGTAAACGCTCATAAAATTTAGAAACTTCGATTTGCTCTTTGTTTTCAAAAACTTCTTCTAAACTATCGTTATAAGTAGCAAACTCATCTAACTTATCTACTAACTCCTTTTTTAAATCAGAATTAATTTGTGTAGCTCTCTTTGCTATAATAGAAATAGCTTCATAAATATTATGCGTTGGAGCCTCGATAGCTTCTTTATTATAAGTTATAGTACTTAACGGCGCTTTCGTTTCTTTATAATCCATTTTTTAACCTTTAACTAATTGTTCTTGTTCTTTGTTTAATGTTGCTAACATTTCGTTTGATTCTTCCATGAATTTTGATTCTGGGAAGTTTCTTTTAAGCTTATCGTACGCTTTTACTGCTTCTTTTATTCTTTCTGCTTTTCTACGTTGCGTACTCTTCATTGCAAAATCATGCGCTGCTTTTAAACGATAGTACAAAGCTTCTTCTTTATACTTGGTTCCTAAATAATCTTCTAATAAATTATCAAATGCAACGATAGCCGCCTTGTAATTTCTCGAATCATAATCTGCAGTTCTATAATATGTTTTTGCTATTTCGAAATATTTCTTTTCTAATTTAGAGCGTAACTCTGTGTAATATTTATTTGCCTCTTCTTGCTTGTCTGAATCTGGATAAGCATCTATAAACTTCTGAAAAGACTCTAACGCTTTGTTTGTATCTGTTGGATCTAAACTAAAACTAGGAGCTGCTTTATAATAACTTAATGCTGACAAAAAAGCTGCTTCTTCTTGCTTAGAACTCTTTGGGTAATTCCCTGTAAATCTATTAAAATAATAACCAGCTAAACTGTAGTTTTTCTCATTAAAATTAGATTGTGCTATCATAAATTGAATGCGCTCCATTTGAGGTTTTCCTCTGTATGAAGGTACAATTTTCTCAAACAATCGTAAGGCCTTTCCGTACTTTTGTGCTTCGTACATTTTCACAGCCATTTTGTATTGATCTTCTACAGTTCCTTTATTTAATACTTTTTGATACTCTCCACATGAAGTTAGTACTAAAAGCATCACAACAATATACGCTAGATTTTTCATTTTTTGCATCTGGCAAAATTAGTGATTAATTATGGATTATTAAAACGATTTTTTTACTCTAAAATAGAGTTTTACAAGAAACTACAAAATCTGTTATAATTTTTCAAAAAACTTACTAAATGTTTGTTAATCTTATTGCTGAGCTGCAGCTGATGTTTGTGCTACAATTTGCTTCACATCATTATCAAACAAATACAAACCTCCTTTATCGTCTCCAATTAAATTAATTTTATCTAAAATATTACGCGCTAAAGCCTCTTCTTCAATTTGTTCAGATACATACCATTGTAAGAAATTATGTGTAGCGTAGTCTTTTTCTTGTAAGGTAATATGCACTAAATCATTAATTGATTGCGACACCATTACTTCATGATCAAATAATGTTTGAAACATATCTTTAAAAGATCCAAATTTTGCTGGTGGTTCTTTTAATTCTGAAACATGTGCATGTCCTCCTCGTTCATTTACAAACTTTACTAACTTTAACATGTGCATACGCTCTTCATCAGAATGTGCATACATAAATTGCGCAACACCTTCAAAACCTTGAATTTCTGCCCAACATGCCATTGCTAAATATATTTGTGAAGACTCTGCTTCTACTCTTATCTGATCGTTTAATGCTTTCTCTATTACTTTTGATAACATATTTTCTGTTTTAATTGTAAACTGTAATCTTTATACAAAGATGCTAAAAAAAGACCACAATAACGAAATTGTAGTCTTTTGTATTTTTAAATTTTATTTAGAAAAATTACATCTTATCGATAAAATCTGAGATTTCAGTTTGTAATTCTTCTGAAGCTTTTACCAATGGCAAACGCACTTCATCTAAACAAATTCCTAATTTTTGTAATACTGCTTTGATTCCTGCTGGATTGTTTTCAGCAAAGATTAAGTTTACAATATCCATTAATTGATAATGTATTTCATACGCTTCTTTAGCTTTTCCTTCTAATCCTAATTGAATCATTTTTGAAAACTCTTTTGGTAATGCTTGTCCGATTACAGAAATAACTCCTGATCCTCCAGCTAAAGCTACACCTAAAGCTAAATCATCATCACCAGAAATTACTAAGAAGTTTTCTGGTTTATCTTTTAACAACTCATAATACTGTTGTTGATTATTTCCTGCCTCTTTAACAGCGACAATATTTTCGAAGTCTCTTGCCAATCGTAAGGTAGTGGCTGGCTCCATATTTTTTGCCGTTCTTCCAGGAACATTATATAAAATAATTGGTTTGGGACTTGCTAAAGAAATTGCTTTATAATGCTGATAAAAACCTTCTTGAGTTGGCTTGCTATAATATGGCGCTACCGATAAAATTCCATCGATTCCAGTTAAATCTAACGTTTGTAATTCTTCAACAACTGTTTGCGTGTTGTTTCCTCCAACTCCTAAAACTAAAGGTAAACGACCATTGTTTTCTTCTATTACAACCTTTATTATTTCTAATTTTTCTTCCTTAGTAATGGTTGCACTCTCTCCAGTAGTTCCATTTATTACTAAATAGTTTGTACCGTTTTCAATATTATAGTTTACTAGCTTTCTAAGCGCATCAAAATCTACACTTAAATCTTCGTTAAAAGGAGTTACCAAAGCCACTCCTGTTCCTACAAACTTTTGCATTATATTTTATTTAAAATCGTTAGATATTTTTTTAACTCTTGATTTAAAACTGCTTCATTAAAACCTTCGTCAGACACAACAATATCGTATAACCTGTCATCAATTTCAGCAAAACCAGCTTTTAAATCTGCTTGCGACAACAAAGTTATTACATTCGTTAATAAGTTGGAGGTTTTTGTATAGTTTATAAGTAAGTCGTAATCATTTTTAACGAAATCTTTCAAATTGTCGGATTTTAAACTCGCTTTAAATCCTAAATCTTTTTCAGTAAAAAACTGTGATGAAGGCTCATCTTTCTTAGAATATTCTCTAAATACCAATACCGCAATATCTTCTTTTTTAAACGGAAAGTTGTTTGCTAAATTTGCTAACACAACATTAACTAAAGCCTCATTATCTAACAAAACAGCTACTTTTTTAACCTGTGAACTCTTGTGTGATTTCTTGCCTTGTTTAGCTATTAACTTATCGTATTCTTTTTGAATAGATTTACTTTTTAATGTATTTATCATGTATGAAAATTAGGGGTAGCTAATTTATTTATTTCTCTTCAATTTCTATCAATAAAAACTGATTCAATTGTTTACCATACACTTGAAAGTTGTCATCTGAAGCTAGAATTAACGATTTATTTCCGTTTGCTAAGGTTGGAACCAAAAGTAATTGCTTCTATATTATCTATAATTCCGTCTGTTAGTTGATTTTCAACAGTGCTAAAATCTAGCAATAACTCTTTTTTTAATGGTGTATATTTTTCATTTTTCAATGATTCTATAGCTAGCGTATTTGTTGAAGCATCATCAATCGTAGCTTTAAAAATTCTAACTACATTTCCGTGACTTCCATAACCACTTTGATAAATTCTTTCAATGATAAAAAAATGATCTTTTTTATACTCTAAAATAGCCGTTACTCCATTTAAATTCACATTTCCTTTAGCAGGCTTATCAATCTTTTCTAATTGGTAAGCATACTGTTTAGTTGCTTCTTTTGTGTTCTTATCGTAATAAGTGATTCTAACAGGTGATTGAGTTTCATGAAATGTTGGTTCTTCTCCATCTGCTTCTAACGGAACCTCCATTGCTACCCAAAAACCTTTATCATCAATACTTTTTGATGAACCTTCAAAAACTCCATTATGTTTAGGCTTTGCTTCTGAAATAGCTTTGAAGTAATTTGGGACAACTACCTCATTTATAAAACTCCCTTTTGTATCTATATGGAAAATACTCGGATCTTTTTTATACTGAATTGAACCTTCACTTGTTAGATTAATTATTCCGTCTTGAATAAAAATAGATTCTAAATCTAACACATGGTTTTTAGTAAACTGACTAACAGTATCAACTACAATAACTTTTTCAAAACTTACCGATTGAATCGAATCATTTTTAACAACAATATCACCTATCAAAATCCTTGGATTTGCCGCGTCATCAACAACCATATAATATTGATTATTGTAATAGTCGATTCCTGAAATCCCTCCTATTACGGTATTATCAATCTGTAAAGAATCTTTTACTACGTATTCATTTAAAAACTTAAGTGATATTCTTTGTTGTTTACACGCCAGTAAACCAAAAACTGACAAGGCTATTGCTATTTTTTTCATACCTACAAAAGTATTGTTTTTAGTTTATGTAAGCATTAAAATTTATAGCGTCTAACCTAGTAGGTTTGACTAAACATAAAAGAATCTTATTTATACAAAAAGAGCGGTTTAAAACCGCCCTTAATCTTAATTTACTCCTATAAATATTTCTACCTCGGCATTTGTTGAATCTGAAGCCTTTGCTCCATAAATTTCATAATCGGAAGTATAAGCTCTATTTATTTCTTCATCCCAAATTTCCAACCATTTATTGTATACAATATTATTCGCTAAATCTCCTTTGGCTACATATTTTTTATATTTAGGAGCTTCTATTTTTTTTACCATCAATCCTTCGGAGATAGTACCAATTTCATTTACTTTACAACCAATAATTGTTGTGTATGGCTTGGTATAATCTGATTCATAATCGGTATACACAGCATATACTTCATTTGAAAGTTTATTGGGTATTTGTTCAGCTATATTTTCTGACATAAATCGCTGCCATAAAGCAGGTATATCTTTTGCTGCTTGTTGATTCTCGTTAGTAGTTCTTACCGAAATTCCAACAATGTAAAATGGTTCTTTTTGTTCTTTACTCATCTTTTGTTTTTTAATTTTCAACAAAAATAGAACTCCACTATGTCAACCCTATGTCAAGGGTGTGCCATATTTTTCTTGACAAATTTTAAAGTATTCTTCCAAAGTCATTTTATGAGCGGGAAAAGTATCGTTTAAAACCTTCATATTCTGAATACAATCTAACCTAAACACTCGGAATTCATGTCTCAATCGGCAATTGGCGATTAACAACCAATTTTCATTCGTACTGTATAAAGCAAAAGGTTCTATAATTCTTTCAGTAAAATTATTTTCAAGAGATAAATAAGCTAACTCTAGTAAATGAAAACTTGTAATTGCTGACTGAATTTGAATAAGATAATTACTCGATTGTTCTTTTTCAATATTTGCTCTAAAAGCAACTCTTTGAGATAACAAATCAGCTTTCCCTTTTTGTGAACACCTTAAAACTGCTTTGATTTTGGTAATAGCTTCGCTATAATTTTTTACTAGTGAAGCATCCTTATTTTTCAGAATTAACTGCTCTGCTGTTATCAGCGCATTAGCTTCTTCTTCTGAAAACATAATTGGTGGTAATTGGTATCCTTCTCGTAAGAAATATCCTTTTCCTTCTTCAGTAACTACTGGAATACCTGAACTCTCTAACGTTCTAATATCTCGATAAATTGTTCGCAAACTTACCTGAAACTTATCGGCTAATTCTCTAGCTGTTAGCAATCTTTTTGATTGCAGTAAAGTTACAATTTGAGTTAACCTCGTTAACCTCGGTTTTTCCATTAGAACGTTACTTTTCTTTAGCTATTATTGCCTTAACAATTAAGTATTGAGAAACGATATACAATACTATAATGGCAATATTAAATAAGTGTTTTGGTGTATAAAAGTTGTTTAAC
The DNA here is from genome assembly GCF_059716275.2 of Tenacibaculum sp. TB-56. Taxonomy (NCBI): domain Bacteria; kingdom Pseudomonadati; phylum Bacteroidota; class Flavobacteriia; order Flavobacteriales; family Flavobacteriaceae; genus Tenacibaculum; species Tenacibaculum sp. TB-56. The sequence goes on from NZ_CM201367.1 coordinate 213,526, forward strand.
GCAATTAAACTATCAGATGCTATAAACAAAATAGCTCCCAGTAATAACCAAGAACTCGAAGTTGTTTTTTGCTGACGATAATGTAACAATGCCGCAGTACCAAAAGTTGAAATTGTAATTCCGTATACGATTACTGGCAATAACATATCTCCTAAATTATCATAAATTAAACCTAGTAACCCTACAAACAACAACACAAAAGGAATTGCTGAAGTTATCATTTTTGCTGTTAAATCTTTAAATAACAGATCAGTGGTTATTTTAATATAAACAAGATGAGCAACTAAAAAAGACCCTAAACCAAACACAAACAATTTCTCTTTATCTAACAGAAAAACATCTCCCCAAAAAGAGAAAAACAACGCTGATAACAGCCAAAAACTTGGCTTTTTAACCGATACCAAATACACTACCGCTAGTGAGGTCATTAGTAACGGTTTAAAAATCATTTCGATGGTTTTGGTTTGTGTTATTACTGCATATACGTCAGCAATAGCAACCAATAAAAAAACGATGGAAGCTATGGTTATTTTAGTTTGTTTAGTCATTATCATTGTTTTTGTATTCGTTTCCTTACATATTATTATAGAGGTTTAGAGTATCGACAAGTTTTCTAAAATCTATAAAACTCCCTAAATTTTCAATAAGTCTAAAATCGAAATTTCTATTTCTAAATACTCTTTTACTCTTATTCAATTGTTTCAAGCTTTTTAAGAAATTAAAGTATATCGTATCTGAATCATCACCTTTTTGGATATACAAAACATACACATCCTCTCTGAACCCAAATTGCTTTTTCCTAACCCCTCTTCTAAACCGTTCTTTTATTATTTTCGAATATCTAGAGCATTCAAAAAACCAATCTCCTCTTATCTGACTACCTTCTACATAAAATTTCAACCAGCCGGTTATTTCATTATAATCATAGTCATATGACTGCATGTAAAACATATCATTTACTAATTCTTCATACTTTTCATCATCATTTAAAAGACGTCTATTACTTGCTGCTAAACTTCTTACAAAAGTTTTTAAGTTTTCATTCTCTTTTTGGAATTTTTCTTCACTACATCTATATATTGGTAAATCCAAAAAATACTTTTTCATTTTTCAATTTTTATAAAAAATTCAACAAGATTTAATTAAAAAATTAAAACCTATTACATCTTAACAACTAACTAATCATATCTATAAAATCTTGCTCAGAAATAATTGGAATTCCTAAACTTTCAGCTTTTGTAAGTTTACTCGGTCCCATATTATCACCTGCTACAATATAGGTAGTTTTTTTAGAAATTGAGCTCGACACTTTTCCTCCATTATCTTCAATTGCTTTTTTAAGTTCTGTTCTACTCATTTGATGAAAAACTCCTGAAACCACAAATACCTTACCTGATAACTTATCAGTTTGCCCTTCTAAACTTTCTGCTGAAACTTCTAGTTGAACTCCATGTGATTTTAATCGGTTTACCAATTCAATATTTCCTAAATCATTCGAAAAATCGATAATGCTTTGTGCAATTCTATCGCCAATTTCATCCACAGCAACCAATGTTTCAAAATCTGCGTGCATCAAATTATCTATCGACTTAAAGTGTTTTGCTAATTTTTTAGCTACGGTTTCACCTACAAAACGGATTCCTAAAGCAAATAACACCTTTTCAAACGGAATTTCTTTTGATTTTTCAATTCCGTCAATCATATTTTGTGCTGATTTTTCTGCCATTCGTTCTAACGGAATAACTTGCTCTACTGTTAAATCATATAAATCTGCATAATTTTTTATCAATCCTTCTTTACGCAATAAATCAACCGTTTCTCCTCCTAAACCATCAATATCCATAGCTTTCCTACTGATAAAATGCTTGATTCTTCCTGTAATTTGTGGTGCACAACCAAATTCATTCGGACAATAATGTTTTGCATCTCCTTCAGTTCTGACTAATTCAGTATGACATTCAGGGCAATGCGTTGCGTATTGCGTAGGAACAGAATCTTCTGGACGTTTTGTTAAATCAACACCTACAATTTTCGGAATAATTTCTCCTCCTTTTTCAACAAAAACAGTATCTCCTACTCGTACATCTAATTTTTCAATTTGATCAGCGTTATGTAGTGAAGCTCTTTTTACAATTGTTCCTGCTAACTGCACAAGTTCTAAATTTGCTACAGGTGTAATTGCCCCCGTACGACCTACTTGGTACGTGATTTCATTTAACACTGTCGAAACCTGTTCCGCTTTAAACTTATAGGCTATTGCCCAACGAGGTGCTTTTGAAGTATATCCTAGTTCGTCTTGTTGCTGAAATGAATTTACTTTTACCACTACTCCATCCGTTTCATAAGGTAAGCTGTGGCGTTTTACATCCCATTCATTTACAAAGTCTAACACTTCTTCTATCGACTTTGCTAAAACAATGGTGTCTGGAACTTTAAATCCAACTTTTCTAGCTGCTTCTAAACTTTCAAAATGTGAAGCATACTTACGCTCTCTGGTTACCAACTGGTACAACAAACAATCTAACGGGCGCTTCGCTACTTCTGCACTATCTTGCAGTTTTAAACTTCCACTAGCAGTATTACGAGGATTTCTATACGGTTCTTCGTCGTTCGCAATACGTTCTTCATTCATTTTATTAAATCCATCTAACGGTAAAATGATTTCTCCTCGCATTTCAAAATCAGTTACAAAATCGCTATTCGGTAATAACGGTATAGATTTTATCGTGCGAATATTCGTAGTTACATTATCTCCTTGAAAACCATCTCCTCGTGTTACCGCTTGTACAAACTCACCGTTCTCATATGTAAGATTAATAGAGGCTCCATCATATTTTAACTCACACGTATATTCAATTTGATCAGTTCCTAAGATCTTTTGGACACGCTTTTCCCAATCCAACAAATCTTCCTTAGAATACGAATTATCTAACGAGTACATTCTATGTTTATGAGTAACTGTTTCAAAATTTTTAGTTATTTCTCCCCCTACTCGTTGTGTTGGTGAATTTGGATCAAAAAACTCTGGATTTTCGTCTTCTAACTGTTGAAGTTCTTTTAATTTGACATCAAATTCATAATCTGAAATAGTTGGTTTATCCAACACATAATAACTATGATTATGTTGATGTAGCTCTTCTCTTAACTGTTGTATCTTTTCTTGAACTGTCATTAAATTATTGTCTAACGGTACCTGTAAAATGATTGATTTTTGAGTTGATTGGATTTCCTGATGCACGTCTAAAAGAAGCTAATTGACCTGCATGCCATGTAGCATCGGCAATAGGTCCGTTAATAGCATTCCATAACGGATGTTCTTTTTCTCCAAAAATTATTTTGTGTTGCGATACATCTGTGCTTTTTCTAAAAATATCACTCGCTAACTTTAAATTTTCTAAGGTTGCTTTTCTCTTTTCAGCAAATGTCATTTCTGATTTTACTTCTTTATGCGGAACCTTTAACGCAGCATTTTTAATTACTATCGACAAGCTTAACACATGATCTATTGTTTCTCCTGCTGTTTTTGCTTCTCTACTTGGCTTGTATTCTAAATCTTCTTCAGTTAAACCATCTGTAGCCCAATAATAACGAAACCCTAATCCATCTATCATTCTACTCACAACAGTTCCTGCTGTAAACTCCTCTGCCTCTTTAGGTATTTCGTAATAAGGTAATTTGTTTTGTGAATTTGTTGTAATCGACATAAGCAACAATAAAATTGAAGAAAAAAAGATTTTCATTTTAGGATATTTTGACGCTAATTTAAGGAAAAGTTTTTAGGAGTTTGTCAGATTTTTCTTCATTATATTTAAAACAAAAAAGCCGAAGCAAATGCTTCGGCTATCTATATAAACGATTGATAATTTATCTTTTTAACACCATGGTGTAAACTGTTTCATCTTCTACCGCAGAGACTAAAAGTTCTTTGTCATTAAGTTTTTCGATTTTTAAGTTACTTTCAAAACTTTCATCGTCAAACTCAAGTTCATTTTTTTCTTCGTTTAACTTCCAAGTACCTTCTTTTCCTTGGTCGTTCATTACTACTTGATACTTTCCGTTAGTGTTAAACTCTAACCAGTTATTTCCATCAGAAAATTCCATTTTTTCACTTCCAATTTCCATAGATTGAACCTTCCACTTTCCTGAAAGCAAACTATTAATTTCTTGATTTTCTTGAGAGAAACATAGTGAAGTACTACCAAGTAAAAACACTAGTAATGCAATTACTTTTTTCATTTTTGGGGGATTTAGGGGTTATTTACGTTCCAAATTTAACAAAAAAACCGAAACAAACAAATGTTTCGGTTTTTATATCTATGTTATTTTTATCTATTAATAGTAAGTATAACGACGTACTTTAGCAATGTGCTTAGCTAAACGCATTACTTGGTGAGAGTATCCGTACTCGTTATCGTACCATACATAAATTACAATTGTATCACCATCTGCAATAGTTGCTTTACTATCGAAGATAGACGGAGCTGTTGTTCCTACAATATCAGAAGAAACTAATTCGTTGCTTAATGAGTATTGAATTTGCTCTACTAAATCTCCTTCTAACGCATATTTCTTCATAATAGCGTTTACAGATTCAACTGTAGCTGGAGAGTTTAATTGTAAGTTTAAGATTGCTAACGATCCGTTTGGTACTGGTACACGAATAGCACTTGACGTTAATTTACCTGCTAATGCTGGTAACGCTTTTGCTACTGCCTTACCTGCACCAGTTTCGGTAATTACCATGTTTAAAGCAGCTGCTCTACCTCTACGGTATTTCTTGTGCATGTTATCAACCAAGTTTTGGTCGTTTGTATATGCATGTATAGTTTCTAAGTGCCCTTTTTTAATTCCGAAATTATCCTCTAACACTTTTAATACTGGAGTAATAGCGTTCGTAGTACAAGAAGCTGCAGAGAAAATATCAATATTATCAGGATTGTTCTCTTCATGATTAACACCGTGAACGATGTTTGGCACACCACCTCCTGGAGCAGTTAATAATACTTTGCTAGCTCCTTTAGCTTTTAAGTGACGGCTTAGCGCTTCTTCGTCTCTAAAAGCACCTGTATTATCTATAATTAACGCATCATTAATTCCGTATTCAGTATAATCGATATCTTCTGGTTGATTTGCAGAGATCATGTATACGGTAGTTCCATTAATGATTAACGCATTGTTATCAGCATCTACCTGAACAGTACCTAAGAAATCTCCGTGAACTGAATCTACGCTTAATAATGAAGCTCTTTTTTCTAAAACTGTTTGGTCTATTTTACCACGAGTAACTACAGCTCTTAAACGTAATTGAGAACCTTTACCCATTTTGCTACTTAACTCGCGAGCTAATAAACGACCAATACGACCAAAACCATATAATACTACATCTTTTGGTTTGATATTTTCTGCCTCAGTAGCATCTTTTAATTGCTCTTTTACAAAAGCAATTTTGTCTGCTGAAGCATCGTCTTGTAAGTGAAATTCATAAGCTAATTTACCTATATCTAATTTTGATGGTGGCAAATCGATTGATTGAATAGCTTTCGCAATTTCTAAAGCATCTTCAATAGTTATTGGCTTAGCTACAAACTCTTTAGCATAGTTGATTAAGTTTAAAACCTCACTAGCTCTTTTATCTACTAACGGGTTTCTAAATAATACTAACTCGATAGATTTATCGTACCATAAATCGTTTACGATGTTAATAAACTCAACAGTAGCTCTTCGAACTTGCGCTTGATTTACTACTTCTTTTTCGTAATTTGTTATTGTTGACATAGTTGTGTGTTAACTAAAAATTAAAAAATTTGTGCAAAAATAGGTATTTCTTCTTGATTTTTGATTGGTTTTTCAAAAGAAAAAGCCCTGTTAAAGTGATTTTAACAAGGCTTTCTTTATAAAAATATTATTCTATTAATATCTAAATCTTTCTATTTGACCGGAAGGACTAATCATTTCTAGCAAAAGTCTATTACCACTACCGTAAGTTTTGTCTAACATACTTGCTGCTTCTTTTGCATCAGCAACCTTCTTTCCGTTAATTTTAGTCAAAATATACCCTTCTCCTACATCAAACTGCTTAAATGCTATATTCTCAGTTCTTTTAATCTTAGCTCCACTCTCTATCTTAAACTTCTTTTTATCATCGTTTGTAATATCTTCAAACTCGGTTTGTAAAACTTTACTTACAGGTAGTTTTATAAGCTTAGTTAACTTAACGACCTTAGTAAGTTCTTCTCCATCTCTATCGATTATTACATTTACGTATTCTCCTGGTCTTTTTGCTGTTAACTGACCTTTTAAGTCTGAAAACTTGGTAATTTTTACGTTGTTTACTTTCGTTATGATGTCTCCTTCTTTTAATCCCGCTTTTTTAGCACCTCCTTCATCGTATATATCTTTGATTTTAACCCCTTCAATATCGTTTGCTTCTGTATCAACACCAATTCCTAAAACAGCTTGTTGCACCATTCCGAACTCTAACAAATCATCTACAATTTTTTTAGCAATGTTTGATGGTACCGCAAACGAATATCCAATAAACGAACCTGTTCTTGATGAAATTGCCGTGTTTATTCCGATTAATTCACCACGTGTATTCACTAAAGCTCCACCACTGTTTCCTGGATTTACTGCTGCATCTGTTTGAATAAAGGAATCAATATTCGTATTTCCGTTTAAATCTCGTCCTGTTGCACTTACAATACCTGCTGTAACTGTAGATGTTAAATTATACGGATTTCCAACTGCCAGTACCCATTCTCCAACCTTCATGTTATCTGAATTTCCGAAAGGTAAATTTGGCAACTCAATATCAGCTTCTACTTTCAACAAAGCTATATCGTTTGCTTTATCTGCTCCAATTAACGTAGCTTTTAACTTTTTTTGATTGTTTAACGTAATTTCTATATCGTTTGCTCCTTCAATTACGTGATTATTGGTTACAATATATCCATCAGGAGAAATGATAACACCACTACCTGTACCAACTTGTTCATACCTTCTGGTTCCACTTCCTCTACCGTAAAACAATTCTGCTAACGGATTTTGCTGTGTTCGTATCGATGTATTCTTAACATGTACTACTGCGTGTACCGTTTTATCGGCTGCCTCGGTAAAATCAGTCGGGGTTGATGATGAGTTTATCACTGTTGGCGTATAACTTGCTTCAACAGTTTGCATTGTTGGTTCTACTACTTTCTCAACAACTACTTGCGGTTCTTCTATCAATGTTTTATATCCTGCAAGTGCTATTGCTCCTCCTAAGATTGCAATTCCTAAAGTTCCAAATATTTTCTTCATATGCTTACAAAATTTTATATTTCAAATATATCAATTTTAACATTTTAAGTAAATGTGTTTAACTTCTATTTAACGGACTTTAACCGCTATTTAACAGTCTGCCCTCCTTGATAAAATATGTATCTTTGTTTACTATTATGGATTTAGAATTTTACAAATATCAAGGAACAGGGAATGATTTTATCATGGTAGATAATCGTTCAAAAACCTTTCCAAAAAATAAAACTGACATTATTGCAAAATTGTGTAATAGAAATTTTGGAATTGGTGCTGATGGTTTAATCTTACTTGAAGAAGATACTGATACTGATTTTAAAATGGTATACTATAATTCTGACGGTAACGAAAGTACCATGTGTGGTAACGGCGGACGATGTATTGTTACTTTTGCTCATAAACTAGGGCTTTTTGAAACCAATACAACTTTCATTGCTATTGATGGATTGCATCATGCTTCCATTGCCAATAACATTGTATCTCTTCAAATGATAGATGTTGAGGATGTGAAAATATTTGACAATTACGTTTTTACTAACACAGGTTCTCCTCATCATGTACAATTAGTAAATGACCTCTCTGAATATGATGTTTTTTCAAACGGAAGAAAAATCAGAAATGAAATTTACGGTACTGAAGGAAGCAACGTGAATTTTGTAGAGCAAGTTAACTCTAATACTTTCAGAGTTCGCACCTACGAACGTGGTGTTGAAGACGAAACTTTAGCTTGCGGAACAGGTGTTACCGCTGTTGCTATTGCTATGCATGCTACTAAAAAAACTACTAACACTTCAATTACTCTACCTGTAGAAGGAGGAGAATTAAAAGTTTCTTTTGAAGAAAAAAACAGCACTTATACTAATGTATTTTTAACAGGACCTGCTACATTTGTATTTGATGGTAAAATAAACATTTAGTGCATACGTTAACAGGAACATATATCAACTTAAGAGCTTTAGAACCTGAAGATTTGGAGTTTTTATTTCAGATGGAAAACAACGAACTGTTTTGGGAAGTTAGCCATACGCAAGCTCCTTTTTCTAAATTTTTATTGAAACAATATTTAGAAAATTCACATTTAGATATATATGAAGCAAAGCAATTACGTTTAGTTATTGAAGAGAAAGCTACCAGTGAACCTGTTGGAATGATTGATTTGTTTGATTTTAACCCTCAACACAAAAGAGCTGGGGTTGGAATTTTAGTCCACCCTGATTCTCAACACAAAGGACTTGCTTCAGAAGCTTTAGAATTATTAATAAAGTATTGTTTTACGCATTTACAATTACATCAATTATATGCAAATATTACAGATGATAACCATAACAGTTTACATCTTTTTCAAAAACACAACTTTACACAAATTGGTATAAAAAAAGATTGGACATACCACAAAGGAACATATAAAAACGAACTACTATTTCAATTAATCAATGAATAAGAAAATTATTTTAGGAAGCATTGCTGTTATTTTTTTAATTGGCGGAATTATTGGCTTTAACTATTATCAAAAAATATTTGGAAAAGCAGTTACCAAAGATGGTGCTGTTTTTATTGGTTCAAACGCTTCTTTTATAGATGTTCAAAAACAACTTACCGAATTTGTAAAACATCCCGAAAATTTTGTTTGGGTTGCAGAAAAGAAAAAATTCACCCAACCTAAAGGCGGAAAATACTTGTTAAAAAAAGGTATGAGTATGAACGATGTGGTAAATCTTTTACGTAGCGGAAATCAAACTCCAATCACTTTATCGTTCAACAATCAAGATACTTTAGAAAAATTAGCAGGAAGAATTTCCGAACAAATTGAAGCTGATTCTACTGCTTTATTACAAGCAATGATTGATACTAACTTTTTATCAACTAATAAGTTTACAGAAAAATCAGCTTTAGGAATGTATATTCCGAATAGCTATGAGTTTTACTGGAATACTTCCGCAGAAAATTTCCGTGATAAAATGCTACGCGAATACAATCGTTTTTGGACTCCTGCTAGATTAGAAAAAGCTAAAAAACTAAATCTTTCAAAAGAAGAAGTTATCACATTAGCTTCTATTGTTCAAAAAGAAACAGCTCAAAAAATTGAGCGTCCTATTGTTGCTGGTTTATACTTGAATAGATTAAAAGACAACTGGCCTTTACAAGCTGATCCTACAGTTATTTATGCTATCAGAGAAATTAAAGGACAAGATTTTGTAGTAAAAAGAGTTTTGAATAAAGATTTAGTAATAGACTCTCCTTACAATACCTACAAGAACACAGGACTTCCTCCTACTTTAATTGCAATGCCTGATATTTCCTCTATTGATGCTGTTTTAAACAACCAAAAACACAACTATTATTATATGTGTGCAAGTGTAGATAAGATTGGTTTTCATGAATTTGCGAATTCTTTAGCACAGCACAACAGAAATGCTGCGAAATACCAACAATGGATAAATCAACGAGGAATAAGAAGATAAATTAACAAAAATTTATTTTTACTAATTTTAATAAAAGATTATCAAAAATATAAAAAAACCCTCTTTTTTTTATATTCTAACTAAACAAAACACCAGAAAACACCCTTATTCTTAACAGTTAAATAACGGTAATTTATTGATTTATAATCTGTTGTAAAAAATTACCGTATCTTTGCCTGGCTAAACAGAAAGTATATAATTATCAGACATTTAGTATTAGTCATTGTAACATTTGGATTCTTAACTAGTTTCACAGAGGTTACAACTAAACACGAAAAAGCTGTTACCACCCCAGTTCCAGCGAACAAAATCGAAAAAGTGAATGTTCCTTTTTTATCAAATGATTTTGTTGGATTTAAAGAAGCTCTAGCTTTTAAAGAATCTCAAGGGAGATACAGAGTTATTAATGAGCTTGGCTACTTAGGGAAATACCAATTTGGTAAAGAAACTTTAAAAAGATTCCGAATTTACAACACCGATTACTTCTTAAAAACTCCTGAATTACAAGAACGTGCATTTGTAGCTTACTGTAAGCTAAACAAATGGATTTTACGTAAGGATATTAAAAGAAGCGTTGGCAAAACCATTAACGGAATAAAGATAACTGAATCAGGTATTTTAGCAGCAGCCCATTTAAGTGGTGCTGGAAATGTAAAAAAGTTTTTACGATCAAACGGAGCTATTCAATTTAACGATGCTTTTGGAACATCAATAGAATCGTACTTGAAAAAGTTTGCTGATTATGATGTTTCTAATATCGAAGCAACTAAAAAGCCCGTTGTTTAACTAACTTAACTAAAAAATAAAAAAGCTCACTTTTCAGTGAGCTTTTTTGTTTTTCTATGCTTTTATTAAAAGTCTTGGTTGACATTCCAAGATTCTAAAATTTCTTTAAATGTTTTGATAAACATACCACCTAATGCTCCGTTCACTACTCTGTGATCGTAAGAATGCGATACAATCATTTTATGACGGATTCCGATGAAATCTCCTTCTGGAGTCTCAACAACCGAAGGCATTTTTCTAATAGCTCCTAAAGCTAAAATTGCCACTTGTGGTTGGTTGATGATTGGAGTTCCCATAATTGAACCAAAACTTCCCACGTTTGTTACCGTATAAGTTCCTCCTTGAATTTCGTCTGGCTTTAATTTATTAGCTCTCGATCTGTTTGCTAAATCATTTACTTGCTTAGTCATTCCCACTAAACTTAATTGATCTGCATTTTTAATTACAGGAACAATTAAATTTCCATCAGGTAAAGCAGCTGCCATTCCTAAGTTGATATTTCCTCTTTGGATGATTTTATCTCCATCAACAGAAATGTTGATTAATGGGTGCTTTTTAATCGTTTGCGCTACAGCTTGCATAAAGATTGGAGTAAAGGTTAACTTCTCTCCTTCTCTCTTAAAGTAAGCGTCTTTTACTTTGTTTCTCCAGTTTACAATATTGGTAACATCAATTTCTATGAAAGACTGAACATGTGCCGATGTTTGTATCGAATCAACCATGTGCTTGGCAATCAATTTACCCATACGGCTCATTTCAATTACTTGATCTTGTCCTCCTAAGGTAATTGGTGTTGATACTACTTTTTCAGCTGGGGCTGCTTTTACTGGAGCTACAGCAGGCTTTTCAGCTACTTTTGGTTGACTTCCTCTATTTTCTAAATATGATAAAATATCATTCTTAGTAACTCTTCCTTCTTTTCCTGTTCCTGAAATAGAATCTAATTCTTCAACAGAAATTCCTTCTGTTTGTGCAATACTTTTTACTAATGGTGAGTAAAAACGATCGCTAGAAGAAGTATCAATTGCTGTAGCAACAGTTTCTTTTGCTACTTCAACTGTTTTTTCTACTGCTTCAACAGCTGCTGGTTGTGCTTCTTCTTTCTTCGGAGCTTCTGTAACTGCTCCTTCTCCGCCTTCAGTTTCGATAATAGCAATTGTTTGCCCTACCTGCACAACAGCGTCTTTTTCAAATAAGATTTCAACTAAGGTTCCTTCAACTTCACTAGGCACTTCGCTATCTACTTTATCAGTAGCTACTTCAACAACGGTATCATCTATATCAATAGTTTCTCCAACTTCTTTTACCCAAGAAGTAATCGTTGCTTCTGCAACACTTTCGCCCATTTTAGGCAACTTCAATTCGTATCTAGCCATAGTATGTATATTTTTAACGCTTGCGAAGTTACTAAAAAGCAATGATTTTTCATCATTTTAACAATGAAAAAATCATTTTATATAATTTTTATTTTTGAATTATTTTCAAAAAAAAAGACTAAAAACAACATTTACCATTTTTAAATATTGATTTTCAGTCTTAAAATTATGCTTTTCGTAATGCTATACCCAATTTTTAGGTTTTGCTAACACCTCTAATAATTTCGCTTCTTCTGAACCTTCTTCTGGATGATGATTGTATTTCCATTGTACCGTAGGTGGCAAACTCATTAAAATACTTTCAATACGTCCGTTCGTTTTTAAGCCAAATAATGTTCCTCTATCGTGTACCAAATTAAACTCTACATAGCGACCACGACGAACTTCTTGCCAATCTTTATGCTCTTGGGTATACTGTATGTCTTTTCTTCTCTCTACAATAGGTACATACGAGTTTAAAAAGCTGTTTCCTACTTCGGTCACAAAACCATAACGATCCTGCATTGAAAATTCTTCTGTTTCTTTTAAATAGTCAAAGAACAAACCTCCTAAACCACGGGCTTCATTTCGATGTGCATTCCAAAAATAATTATCACAGGTTTCTTTATATTTTTTATAAAAACCGTCATTATGACGGTCGCAAGCTTCTTTACAAACCGAATGAAAATGCACTGCATCTTCTTCAAATAAATAATACGGAGTTAAATCTTGTCCACCTCCAAACCACTGAGTAACAATATTTCCTTCTCCATCATACATTTCAAAATAGCGCCAATTAGCATGCACTGTTGGTACAAACGGATTCTTAGGATGAATTACCAAACTCAATCCACAGGCAAAGAAATCTCCACTTTCCACTCCAAACTGCTTTCTTAATACCTCAGGTAATTCACCATGTACTGCTGAAATATTTACGCCTCCTTTTTCAAAAATGTCTCCATTTTCAATTACACGTGTTCTACCTCCACCACCTTCAGCACGATCCCATAAGTCTTCTTGAAACTTCACTTTACCATCTACTTCCTCTAATTTTGAAGTGATCGTGTCTTGTAATTGTTGGATATAGGCGTAAAATTGATCTTTCATTTGTTGATTCTATTGAAGTGCAAAAGTACTTATTCTGGTAATTTTTTAAGCTGTATTTTCTTAATAGTTTCAGTAGTTGCTGCAGTAACTGATAATGGTAATACAAGGATTACTCCGATTATAGGGATTAATAAAAAAAGCATGAATACTATTCCGTTTCCTATCGCTAATCCTTTATTCTCTTTTACAAAATTAATACTTTCTCGATACTTAAAATGACGTTCTAAAGTATAATCTATATTTCCAAAACCTGCATAATATGCTTGCATTAAGAACAATAATACGGTTGAAATAATACCTATAACAGGGATGAATCCTAATAATAAGATAGGAATGGTTAATAACAATTCTCTTGTTAAATTTCTTAGGTTTATTCGTATACCTCTAATTAATTGTTCTTGAAAAGAAGTTATTCTATGAGTATGATCTTCACCTCTAAGATAATCTTCTATTTTTTCTGAAACTGGACTCATAAAAGGAGCTGATAATGCCATTACGATATGCTTATACAATATCAATCCTATTACGACTATTATCAATCCACTTATAAAAGTGCTGATTACCTCAAAGGTTTGTTTACCAAATTCCCATTTCCAAAAATTAGCTACATAATGACCTATATTATCAGAAAAAGTATAAGCCATGAAACCTACAAATGTTGCTGTTAATAAGCTTATAAACATTGGTATGATAAAATATTTCCATAACTTTAATTTAGATATTAGTCCGAATGCTCCGAAGTATGCTTGAATTCCTTTTACAATATTTTGTATCATTTCTTTTTTTGTGTGAAAATAAAAAACCTCTTTCGATTAGGAAAGAGGTTTAAAAAATATTGTTATTTCAACTACTTTAAAATTGGTGCTAAAAAGTCTTCGAAATTCTTAGTATTAATTTCGTTTACTTCATCCCAACCAACTTCTTTTGTTGGCGTAGCAGCACCTCTTTTTACATTAACAAATTGCTTCTCTTTGTTAATTAAGTATACTGTAGGATAATCTAATCTATGAACAAACCCGCTGATGTCTAAATATCCTTTTTCAACTTTATCTATATCTCTGGCAGGTACTAATTTTACTCTTTTATCTAACTTCTCAGCCATTCTTTTAACCTTAGCTTCCTTATCCCAAAAAATCATAATAAACTCTAATTGGTTATTATATTTTTCAACCATAGCATTTAAGGCAGGTACATCTCCCCAACTAGGAGCTGACCAAGTAGCGTTTGCTATAAGTACGATTGGCTTGTTAATTTTGTCTGTACTTACCGTTTTGCTATCTATTGTAGTAAAGTTATAATTTAACAAATAAGAGCCTTTAATGCACTTATCAATCAAACCTTCGGTACTTTCTTCTACACAATTATTTACAGCAAAATTGTAATACGTTTTATTTTGAGCGAAACTAACAGTCGTTAAAAAACACATCAAAACAAAAAATAAGTTCTTCATTTTTAATTATTTAAAGGGGGTTATCTATCGGCCTTATACTCCTTAACCGCATCAATAAACGCCTTGGCATTCTCTAGCGGGATGTTCGGTAAAATTCCGTGCCCCAAGTTAACAATATATTTGTCTTTACCAAACTCATTAATCATTTGGTGTACCATCTTTTTTATTTCAGCTGGTGGAGACAACAATCTTGAAGGGTCAAAGTTACCTTGTAAGGTAATATTCCCTCCTGTTAAATAACGTGCATTTCTTGCTGAACATGTCCAATCTACTCCTAAGGCTGATGCATTTGATTGTGCCATTTCATGTAAGGCAAACCAACATCCTTTACCAAAAGCGATAACTGGAGCATCATCTTTTAATGCTTCTATTATTTGATTGATGTACTGCCATGAAAACTCTTGATAGTCGGTTGGAGATAACATTCCTCCCCAAGAATCAAAAACTTGTACAGCATTTACACCTGCTTTTACTTTTTCTTTTAAATACGCAATAGTGGTATCGGTTATCTTCTGAAGCAATTCGTGTGCCAAAACTGGTTGCGTAAAACAAAATTCTTTTGCTTTATCAAAATTTTTAGATCCTTGCCCTTGTACAACGTAACATAAAATCGTCCAAGGAGAACCAGCAAAACCAATTAATGGAATCTCATCATTTAGTTTTTCTTTGGTTGCTTTAATAGCATCCATTACATAACCTAACTCTTCATGAATATCAGGAATAATTACGTTATCCAACCCTTTTCTATCTCTAACTGGGTTTGGTAAATATGGTCCAAAATTTGGCTTCATTTCCACTTCAATATTCATTGCCTGTGGAATTACTAAAATGTCTGAAAACAAAATAGCAGCATCCATTCCATATCTACGGATAGGTTGTACTGTTATTTCAGAAGCTAATTCAGGAGTTTTACAACGTGTAAAGAAATCGTACTTTTCACGTAATTCCATAAATTCTGGTAAATATCTTCCTGCTTGACGCATCATCCATACTGGTGGACGATCGACAGTTTCTCCTTTTAACGCTCTTAAAAATAAATCGTTTTTTATCATAATTCATTGTTGAAAAGTTGAAAAGTTAAAGGTTTAAAAGTTTACTTTGCAACTTTATTACTTTTAACTTTTAACTAACTTTCCCTACTGCTTCCATCGACTTATCAATGGCATTTGCAATCTTTTGAATATCTTTTTCAGTTAATGCTGAAGACAAGAACCATGCTTCAAACTGGCTTGGAGGTAAAAACACACCATTTCTAGTCATTTCCCAAAAGAAAGTAGCATATTTCTTCGTATCTGAAGTTTGTGCTTCTTCAAAGTTAGTTACTTTTTTATTGGTAAAGAACGGATTAATCATCGAACCAAATCGGTTAACTGTGATTTCTACCCCATGCTTTTTAGCTGATTCCAATAAGAATACCTCAATAATTTGAGCAATCTCGTTAAACTTTTCGTACGGATTTTGTTTCTTTAATTCTGTTAAAGTTGAAATTCCTGCTGCCATGGCAATTGGATTTCCTGATAAAGTTCCTGCTTGGTACATTCCTCCTAATGGAGCTACTGTTTCCATAATTTCATTACGTGCTCCATAGGCTCCTACTGGAAAACCTCCTCCAATTACTTTTCCTAAACAAGTAATATCAGCTTCAACACCTAACACTTCTTGAGCTCCTCCAAACTTAGAACGGAAACCTGTCATTACCTCATCAATAATTAATAAAGCTCCTTTTGAGTTTACGTACTCTTTTAATTCTTTTAAGAAGTCATCTTGTGGAGTTACTACTCCCATGTTTCCTGCAATAGGTTCTAAAATAACTCCTGCAATATCATCGTGCGCTTCAAAATGTGCTTTTACACTTTCTAAATCGTTGTAATTTGCAATCAAGGTATTTTTTACAGCCCCTTCTGGTACTCCTTTACTACCTGGTAAACTCAACGTAGCTAAACCAGAACCTGCAGCTACTAATAAAGCATCTTGATGCCCGTGATAACAACCTGCAAACTTTATAATTTTATCTTTTCCTGTAAACGCTCTCGCTAAACGAATTCCGCTTAATACCGCCTCTGTACCAGAGTTTACAAAACGAACTTTGTCCATTCCAGGGAAAGCATCACAAACAATTTTTGCTAATTTAATTTCACCTTTTGTTGATGCTCCAAAAGAATACCCATTTTTCAAAGCTTTTCTAATAGCTTTTTCTACTTTTTTATGACGGTGTCCTAAAATCATTGGGCCATAAGACAATACTAAATCGATATACGAATTATCATCAACATCAATAATTTTACTTCCTTTCGCTTTTTTTATAAATAAAGGATTCCCTCCTACGGATGCAAATGCACGTACTGGTGAATTTACCGCTCCTACTAGGTTCACTAATCCTTTGTTATATAATTCTTGTGATTTTTTGAACATAATGTGTATTTGTGTATTTGTTTAATCGTGTAATAGAAACTTTTCGACTGCGCTCAAAGTAACAGTTTTACAATTAAACAGTTTAACTTTTCAATAATAATCTCGCTGCTTCTTTAGCAAAGTACGTAATGATAATATCTGCTCCTGCTCTTTTCATAGACAATAAGCTTTCCATCATTACTTTTTCACCGTCAATCCAACCTTTTTCAGCAGCTGCTTTTATCATTGAATACTCTCCGCTTACATTATAGCAAGCAATTGGTCTATCGAAATTATTTTTTAAATCTCTGATGATATCTAAATACGATAAAGCTGGTTTTACCATTAAAATATCTGCTCCTTCTTCGTCATCAAAAGTTGCTTCACGTAAACCTTCATCTCTATTAGAAGGATCCATTTGGTAGGTTCTTCTATCTCCAAACGATGGTGCTGAATCTACTGCTTCTCTGAAAGGCCCATAGAATCCTGAAGCGTATTTTACAGAATATCCCATGATTGGTAAGTTCGCAAAACCTGTATTGTCTAATGCTTCACGCATCATAGCTATAGCACCGTCCATCATTCCTGATGGGGCTACCATATCTGCTCCTGCTTTGGCATGCGATACTGTTTGCTTCGCTAAGTTTACTAGAGTTGCATCGTTATCTACATCATTATCGTGTATTACACCGCAGTGACCATGTGAGGTGTATTCACAAAAACACACATCGGTAATTACATATAAACTCGGATAATTCTTTTTAATGAATCGGATAGCTTGTTGCATGATTCCATTATCATTCCATGTTTCGGTACCTTCATCATCTTTTTTAGATGGAATTCCAAATAACAAAACTGCTGGAATTTTTAATGCTACAACCTCATCTAATTCTTTAGAAATGGTATCTAACGAATAACGATTGATTCCTGGCATTGAAGGAATTTCAGTTTCGATGCCTGTTCCTTCTTCAATAAATAATGGGTATATAAAATCATCAACCGATAGTTTGTTTTCTCTAACTAAACGACGGATGTTTTCTGTTTTTCTTAGTCTTCGAGTTCTAAACATAGTTTATTTTTTAACAAAGTGTAAGTTCACTAACTCTATAACACTTTCTACGGTTGGCATTTTCGCTACTTGCACTTCTTTAAAATGCTTTTTAGCTTCTTCCGCCGTACTTTCACCTATACAAAATGCAATTTTATCAGCAGCGTTTTCTTCCATATAACTTTCTACTGTTGATGGACTGTAGAATAATACTCCGTTTACCTTCTCATCAACCTTAGTTGGACTGTACATGGTTTTATAAGCTTCTACTTCATTTACTGTAACTCCGTTTGCTTTTAAAAGCATAGGAAGTGTATCTAAACGTAAATCGCTACAGAAATAAGTAACTTCTTGTCCTTTTAATTCTTTTGATAAGTATTCAGATAATTTTTTAGCATTATTTTCTGAATGAGCTACTTTACCAATACGTTGTTCGATTAACTTTTTAGTTCTTCGACCAACACAGTAAATATTTTTGAACTGTAATTCTTCTGAAGTAAAAGAGTTTAAAAGTGCTTCTACTCCGTTTTTACTGGTGATAATTACATTCTCTATTCCATTCTTAATTACCTTAGGAGCAATTCTATTAAAACGGATTTTAATAAAATCACTATCCTCAACATGCATAGTTGTTGGTAATAATTTCTTTTGTGCTTCTGATAATTTTTTGGTTGAATAAACTGAAAATTGCTTTTCAATCCCTTCATCTTCCATCATAATTAGCTTACCACCCTTATCTATCACATAATTTGCGCAATCTTTTGCTACAAATTTATGCTTACCTACTTTTACTTTTTTACTAACTTCAATCTTCTTCTTCCCATCTCTACTTAGTAAAATTCCTTTGAAGTTTATTTCATTTTCTTTTTCGTTGATAAAAGCCAAAGCTCCAATAGGTGCTGTACAACCTCCTTCTAAACGATTTAAAAACTCACGTTCTATACCCGTACAGATTTCGGTATCCTTATCATTTAACTCAGCACAAATTTCTTTAATTTCTTCGTTTTCATCTAAAGCAGTTATCATGATTGCTCCTTGAGCTGGAGCTGGAATCATCCATGTTAAGTTCACTGCTCCTTTTGGTCGTAATCCTACACGTTCTAATCCTGCTGCTGCAAAAACAGCTCCGTTCCAATTATTATCTTCTAACTTTTGTAAACGTGTATTGATGTTTCCTCGTAACCCTTCTACTGTATGCGTTGGATAACGATTTAACCACTGTGCTTTTCTACGTAAACTACCCGTTGCAATCACTCCATTTGGTTGCGACATGAATTCTTCATTATCTTTTAACAACAAAATATCGTTATAATTAGCACGCTTTAAAACCGCAGCTTGTATGATACCTTCTGGCAATATTGTAGGAACATCTTTCATAGAATGCACCGCAATGTCAATTTCATTATTTAACATAGCGATGTCTAAAATTCTCGTAAAAATTCCTGTGATTCCTAACTCATAAAGGGGTTTATCTAAAATTAAATCACCCGCTGATTTAACGGGTATTATTTTAGTTTCATGTCCTAATTCTTCTAAAAGTTTTTGAACTTTTGTTGCTTGCCACATAGCCAATTGGCTATCACGTGTACCTATTCTAATTGTCTTCTGCATGGATCGCTTGTAAATTTGCACCAAACACTTTAGCCATTACTTCAATACTTGTATTTACCGAAGTTTCTTCGTCTTTTAAGTGTTTTACAAATTGTGTAGTTATTTTTTGAATAAATCTTGATGTTAATATTTCTGCTTGTTCTTCATCAAAATTTTTAATTTTCTTTTTATGGAAAGCTATTTCGTCTTGTTGAATCGTTTGTAATGATTCTTTTAACGCTGTAATAGCTGGTGTAAATCTTCTGTGATTTAACCACTCTTGAAACTCCTGATTATGAGTATCGATAATTGCTTCAGCAACTGGAACTTCTTGTTGGCGAATTGCTAAAGTTTCATCAGTAACTTTAGATAAGTCATCAACATTTACAATAGTTACATTTTCTAACTCAGCTACTTCTTTGGAAACATTCGCAGGCATCGATAAATCTAAAATCAACAATTCTTTATCTGCAGGAATGTATTCTTTCGTGATTGTTGGAAAACTAGCTCCTGTAGAGACAATTAACACATCTGTATTATGTACCTCAGCTGTTAAATCAGCGTACTTAGCATCTCTAATTAACGGATGTTCTTTTACAAACTCAGAAACCTTCTCTTCTGTTCTATTAATTAAACTTACCGATTTGTTTTGCGTGTATTCTGCTAAATTTTTACAGGTGTGTTTTCCCATTTTACCTAATCCGAAAACTAAAATATTTTTCGAATTGTAATCTGGTAAATTATTGATAATGTACTGTACCGCAGCATACGATACTGAAGTGGTACCTGAACTTAATTTTGTTTCATTTTTAACACGCTTGCTCGCTTGCATAACGTGATTTAACAAACGCTCAAAATACGCATTGGTAGTTCCTAACTTTTTTGCTTGTTTAAAAGCTTGACGTAACTGACCTACAATTTCATAGTCTCCTAAAATTTGACTATCTAAACCAGTTCCCATTCTAAATAAATGGTTAATAGCTTCGTTGTTTTTGTATACGTTAGATACGTCTGCAAATTCTTCAACAGTTCCGTTTGAATATTTACACAACATACTAATTAGCTGAAAAGGATGTTCGGCAAAACCACAGATTTCTGTTCTGTTACAGGTTGACAGCACAAAAATACCGTCTACACCGTTTTGCTTCGCTTCTTTTAAAAGTGCTTTCTGATTTTCTTTAGAAATGCTAAACTTCCCCCTAATTGCAGCATCAGCTTTTTTATAACTAACGCCTATGTTGTATAAGTTGCCTTGTTGTTTGTTTTCTACTGTCATTGAGTCTTCTTCAAAAAAGTCGGTCAAAAATATAAATATTGAATAAAAAAAAGTATCGCTAAAAGAACTTTTAATGTCGCTATTTGCTTTTTCACCTAAAAACACACCAAAAACCTATTCAAAAGTGTATTTTTGCAGTAAATTAGGCTTGTAGAGATATATTATTTTAGAATCATTCTAAATAACAAGCTTTAAAAAAAACATAGAATCTATGTCAAAAAATATCGCAGAAAGTACATTTAGAGAAGTTTCGCTAGAAAAGGGTTTTTTTGTGCTAAAATTTCAAAACAACTCTGATGAGACTGAGTTTTACAAAAGAGATATCGACAACTCCTACATACAACTACACTACTGTGTTAAAGGTAATTGTAAGTTTCATTTTAACAACAACAGCTATACTTTTAACGTATTAGATAAGCATTCTATTTTCTTATACAACCCCCAACAAAACCTTCCTATTAACTTAGAAATTTTACCAAAAACCTCACTAGTTTCTGTGTTGATTTCTATTGAAAAGTTCCACACGTTTTTTTCTAAAGAAGCGAGCTACATTCCTTTTTTAAGTGAAAACAATAAGAACAAAAAGTATTATGACAACGCTGAAATAAATCCGAATGTATTATTTGTGCTTCAGCAAATATTAACAGCTCAAAACCAAAGTTCTATGCGAGACCTTTATATTAAAGGAAAAACATACGAACTACTGAGTTTACATTTTGATAGCGGAGAAAATACCAGCGAAGAGTATTGCCCTTTCCTAATTGATGACAGAGAAGTTTTAAAAATTAGAAAAGCAAAAGACATTATTATCTCTAGAATGAGTGAACCACCAAGTTTACAAGACCTAGCTAATGAAGTAGGATTAAATCTTAAAAAATTAAAAGAAGGTTTCAAACAAATTTATGGAGATACGGTATATAGCTTCTTGTTTGATTACAAAATGGATCATGCTCGTAAACTTTTAGAAAGTAATCAATACAATGTAAATGAGGTTGGATTACATGTTGGTTACAGTACTTCTAGTCACTTTATTGCTGCATTTAAAAAGAAGTTTGGCACTACACCTAAACAATATGTAATGAGTTTACAACAATAAAAGAAAACAGAAAAAGATGAAACAACTAACTCATTACGACATAGAAAACAACCAACAAAGTTTTCCTATAACTATTGTTTGTGACGCTATCC
This sequence comes from Tenacibaculum sp. TB-56, assembly GCF_059716275.2. NCBI lineage: Bacteria > Pseudomonadati > Bacteroidota > Flavobacteriia > Flavobacteriales > Flavobacteriaceae > Tenacibaculum > Tenacibaculum sp. TB-56. Next base: position 235,475 of record NZ_CM201367.1, read on the forward strand.
GAACTCCTGAAAACATTGGAATGTGTTTTCACATTTCAGAAAGTTTTGGGGTATCTAAAATCTATTTACACGAAAGTTCTCCTTCTATAGAGAACAGAATTGTTAAGAAAACTGCTCGAAATACGATTCAACAAATATCACATAATACGTATAACGATTTTGAACAACTTATCCATCAATTAAAAGAAGAAGGAAACACGATTATTGGAATTGAAATTACCGATAAAAGTATAAATATTAGCGATTACGATTTCAGTCCACATTCGAAAATTGTGTTACTTTTGGGTAGCGAAAGAAACGGCATAGAAAATGTTAATTTGGTAGACACAACAGTTGCGATACCAATGTACGGAAGAAATTCTAGCATGAATGTAATTCACAGTTTAGCTATCGCATTATACGAAACGACAAATCAGTTAAAAGAAAAGAACTTGAAATAGTATGAAAGGAGTTTTATTAGTAAACCTTGGCTCACCAAAAAGCACAAACCCTAAAGACGTAAAAAAGTACTTAGATGAATTTTTAATGGACGAACGTGTTATTGACGTTCCATTTTGGTTACGTGCATTTATTGTTAGAGGTATTATTTTAAATACACGCCCAAAAAAATCGGCAGAAGCATATCAAAAAATATGGTGGAAAGAAGGTTCTCCCCTAATCGTATTATCAGAACGCTTACAAAACAAAGTACAAGCAAAAACAGAACTACCCGTTGCTTTGGCAATGCGATACGGAAATCCATCTATCAAAAGTGGATTACAAGAACTACACGACAAAGGTGTTACGGATGTTTTATTAGTTCCGTTATATCCTCAGTTTGCTATGGCGACCACTGAGACTATTTTGGTTTTAGCTGAAGAATTAAGAAAAGAATTCTTCCCTAACATGAAAATTACGGATGTTCCTGCTTTTTACAACAAACCAGAATATATTAAAGCTTTATCTAACAGCATAAAAGATTATTTAGCTGATAAAGACTACGACCATATCTTATTTTCTTATCACGGAGTACCAGAGCGACACATCAGAAAATCTGACATCACTAAATCGCACTGTAACCCTGAGGCAGGAAATTTAAGTTGTTGTAACACTCCTTCTGAAGCTCATAAGTATTGTTACCGTCACCAATGTTATCAAACTACTAAAAATGTGATTTCTGAATTAGGTTTAGACGAAAATAAAGTATCCACTTCATTTCAATCTCGCTTAGGAGTAGATCCTTGGTTACAACCGTATACTGATAGAACAATTGTAAATAAAGCTGAAAAAGACGGAATTAAAAAGTTAGCTATTGTAACTCCTGCCTTTGTTTCTGATTGTTTAGAAACTTTAGAAGAAATAGCAATGGAGGGCAAACATGAATTTTTGGAAGCTGGTGGTGAAGAGTTTCATACAGTTCCTTGTATTAACGACAACGATGAATGGGTAAATGTTTTAGCAGGATGGATTAATGATTTTAATAAGAATTAATTATGGACTTTTTATACGTAAAAGCATTACACATTATATTTGTAGTAACTTGGTTTGCCGGGTTATTTTACATAGGTCGCTTATTTATTTACCATGTAGAAGCTGAAAAAAAAGACGAACCAGCCAAGTCTATATTACAAACCCAATACAAGTTAATGTCTAAACGTTTATGGTACATTATTACTTGGCCTTCTTTATTTATAGCGAGTTTTTTTGCTTTTTGGATGCTATATAAAAATCCTTATTACTTAAAAATGCCTTGGATGCATGTAAAATTAGCCTTTGTATTAGCGCTGTATTTTTACCACGGATTTTGTCACAAAATCTACAAAGAACTACAACGTGATGAGGTTAAATACACACCTAATAAACTCCGCATGTTTAATGAAATTCCAACTGTAATTTTATTTGCTGTTGTGTTTTTAGTCGTTTTAAAAAGTGCTATTAATTGGATTTGGGGTGTGGTAGGAATTATATTATTTGGAGTATTATTGATGATTGGTATTCGTTATTATAAAAAAGTAAGAGCTAAAAAATCGTGGGATAAATTCGAGCAAGAGTTGATTGATGAGGATGAAAAATTAGATAATTAGAAAAAAGCGAAGTTTAAAACTTCACTTTTTTTATCCCTTTATCGATTGTTCAAACGGTATCCTGTTCACAATACTTCTTCCTAAAGTAACCTCATCTGCATATTCCAACTCATCTCCTACCGAAATTCCTCTAGCAATCGTTGAAGTTGTAATTCCGTATTGCTCTATCTGTTTGTAAATATAAAAGTTGGTCGTATCACCTTCCATCGTAGAACTTAAGGCAAAGATCAATTCTTTCACCTCTCCTTCTTTTACCTTTTCTACTAATGATTCAATCTGTAAATTTTGAGGACCAATCCCTTCAATAGGAGAAATCTTTCCTCCTAACACATGATACAGACCTCTGTATTGTGCTGTATTTTCAATCGCCATTACATCACGAATATCTTCTACCACACATACAATCTCAGCATTTCGCTTCGGATTACTACAAATATCACATAACACTGTATCAGAAATATTATGACATTTCTTACACGATTTTACATCGTTACGTAAATGCGTCAATGCTTCTGTTAAATACTTCGTATTCTCTTTCGGTTGTTTCAATAAATGCAACACCAAGCGAAGTGCAGTGCGTTTACCAATTCCAGGTAATCGACTTACTTCATTTACTGCATTTTCTAATAATTTTGACGAAAAATCCATGCTGCGAATTTACAATTTTTCAATAAGGATTAAGTATCTTCGTAGCTTTAAAATTAAACAAACAATTCACAATGAATTCAGAGATAAGAAACCTAGAACCGAAAGCTGTTTGGAAAAATTTCGCAGATTTAAACGCAGTTCCTCGTCCATCAAAAAAAGAAGAAAGAGTCATTCAATTCATGGTTGATTTTGGTAAAAAATTAAACCTTGAAACTATGGTTGACAAAGTAGGTAACGTAATTATTCGTAAGCCTGCTTCAGCTGGAATGGAAGACCGTAAAACAGTCGTTATGCAAAGCCATTTAGATATGGTACACCAAAAAAATGCTGATACTGTTTTTGATTTTGACACCGAAGGAATTAAAATGTTTGTAGATGGTGATTGGGTTAAAGCTGACGGAACTACATTAGGAGCCGACAACGGTTTAGGTGTTGCCGCTATCATGGGAGTTTTAGAATCTACTGATATTCCTCACCCTGCTATCGAAGCTTTATTCACAATTGATGAAGAAACAGGTATGACAGGTGCTATGGGACTTGAAGGTGGTTTATTACAAGGTGAAATTTTATTAAACCTAGATACTGAAGAGGATGATGAAATAGGAATGGGATGTGCTGGTGGTGTAGATGTTACCGCTACTAGAGATTATAACGAAGAAACCACTCCTGAAAACACCATTGCTTATGAAATTTCTGTTACTGGGTTAAATGGTGGTCACTCAGGAATGGATATCATCAAAGGTTTAGGAAACGCCAACAAAATAATGAACCGTTTACTATTTGATGGTTTTACAAACTTCGGATTACGTGTTTCAGAAATTAACGGAGGTAGTTTACGTAATGCTATTCCTCGCGAAAGCTTTTCAACTGTAGTTATTGATGCTGTTTCTAAAGAACCTTTCTTATTTGAAATACATGAGCTTATCAACAACATCAAAGCTGAGTTTTTAACATTAGAACCTAATCTTTCTATTGAATTGAAAGAAGTTGACACTCCAGAAACTGTAATGGATTTAGGGATTCAAGAAGGATTAATTAAAGCTGTTTACACAGCTTTAAATGGCGTATACCGTATGAGTCCTGATATTGAAGGTTTAGTAGAAACTTCAAACAACATTGCTCGTATTATTGTAAAAGACGGAGCTATTAAAATTGGATGTTTAACTCGTTCTTCTTCTGAAACTAATAAATGGGATTTAGCGAACTCATTACGTTCAGCTTTTGAATTAGCAGGTTTTGACGTAGAGTTTTCTGGTTCGTATCCAGGATGGTTACCAAACGTAAACTCTGAAATTTTAAAAACGGTAACAGATTTATATGAAGAATTGCATAACGAAAAACCTATTGTAGCTGCTTGTCATGCAGGATTAGAATGTGGTATTTTAGGTCAAAACTACCCAGAAATGGACATGGTTTCTTTCGGTCCTAATATTAAAGGAGCTCACTCACCTGATGAGCGCGCACAAATATCATCAACGCAAAAATTCTGGAAGTTTTTACTAGAGATTTTAAAGAACACTCCAGTAAAAAACTAAATTTCATACATAAACTTTCAAACCACAACTTTTCAGTTGTGGTTTTTTGTTTACATTTATAAAATGAATTTTTTAGCGCATCTATATCTTTCCGATAACAACACCAATATAATGATTGGTAACTTTATTGCCGATCATGTAAAAGGGAAAAACTTTTCTCATTATCATGAAGATATTCAAAAAGGTATTTTACTACACCGAGAAATAGACACCTATACAGATGCGCATGAAATTGTTAGGATTAGTAAGCGTCGCCTTCACGAAAGATATCGTCATTATGACGGAGTAATTATCGATATTTTTTACGATCATTATTTAGCCAAAAACTGGAAAAATTATTCGCAAGTTCCATTAGGCATCTATGTTAATTCTGTCTATAATTTACTTCAAGACAATATTGATATTCTTCCTGAAAAAACACAAGAAATGCTACCCTACATGATACAGTATAACTGGTTATATAATTATCAATATGCTAAAGGGATTCAGGAAGTGCTAAACGGAATGAATAGACGCACTAATGGGAAATCAAAAATGAATTTAGCTACTGGAGATTTGTTAGAGAATTATCAAATTTTTGAAAATGATTTCACTACTTTTTTTGAAGATCTCCGTGCATTTTCTAATCAAAAACTAAAAGAACTAAGTTAACAACACATGAAAAAAGCATTCTTATTTTTTTTAACACTCACAGTATTATATAGCTGTAAAAAAGAAAAAGTTGTAGGTACAATTACTGAAAAGGCTATGGTAGTTTCTGCCCGTAAAGAAGCTTCACAAATTGGTTCAGATATCTTACAAAAAGGAGGAAATGCTTTTGATGCCATGGTTGCTACCGAACTAGCATTGGCAGTTGCTTATCCGTATGCAGGAAACATAGGCGGTGGCGGATTCATGGTCTACCGCAAAAATTCAGGAGAAATTGGCGCGTTAGATTATCGTGAGAAAGCACCTCTTGCCGCTCATAAAAACATGTATTTAGACAGCTTAGGAAATGTAATTGAAAATAAAAGTACCTTAGGCGCTATGGCTGTTGGAATACCCGGTACAGTAGCTGGAGTTTTTGCTACACACGAAAAATTTGGTTCATTACCTATACAAGAAATTTTAAAACCAGTTATAGCCTTAGCTAAAAAAGGCGTTATAGTTACTCAAAAACAAGAAGACCGCATTAAAAAATATCAACACTACTTTTTAAAAGCGAATAAAGACTCTATTCTTTTTGATAAATCTTGGAAAAAAGGTGACACTATTAAATACCCTGCTCTAGCAGAAACCTTAGGGCGCATTTCAAAAAACGGTCGTGATGAGTTTTACAAAGGAGAAACTGCTAAACGCTTAGTTGCTTTTATGCAAGACAACGGTGGAATTATGACAGAAGAAGATTTAGCTAAGTATGAAGCCAAATGGAGAACTCCGATAACTTTTACCTATGACGATTTACGAATCATTTCTATGTCACCACCCGCTAGTGGAGGTATTTGTTTAGCACAAATTATGAATGGAATTGAACCGTTTGATCTAGACAAATACGGACATAATTCAACAAGAGCGATGCAAGTAATCACCGAATCTGAACGTAGAGCTTATGCTGATAGAAGTTTTTACTTAGGAGATCCTGATTTTGTTGAGATTCCAGTTAAAACACTTATAAGTAAAGAGTATACAAAAAATCGAATGGATGATTTTTCTTTTGAAAAAGCGACTCCTTCAACCAATGTTTCTCACGGAAGCATTACTATGATTGAAAGCGACGAAACTACCCACTACTCTATTGTTGATCAATTTGGAAATGCTATTTCAGCCACCACAACCATCAACGGAGCTTACGGTTCTAAATTATATTGTTCAGATTTAGGATTCTTCCTAAACAATGAAATGGATGATTTTTCAAGCAAACCTGGGGTACCAAATATGTTTGGTTTGGTAGGTGCTGAAGCTAATAAAATAGAACCTGAAAAACGCATGTTAAGTTCTATGACTCCTACCATTGTAGAGAAAAACGGAAACTTGTATATGGTTGTAGGAACCCCTGGAGGCTCAACCATCATCACATCTGTATTACAAACCATTTTAAATGTGCATGAATTTGACATGGGAATGCAAGAAGCAGTAAATCAACCACGCTTTCACCATCAATGGTTGCCTGATGTAATTAAAATGGAACCTAATGGTTTTAACGAAGAAGTAAAAAAAGAGCTACAACTACTCGGATACGAACTAGACGAAACAAACTCACCTGTTATTGGTAAAGTAGATGCTATTTTAGTACTTCCCAATGGAAAACTAGAAGGTGGTGCTGATCCTAGAGGGGATGATACTGCGGTAGGGTTTTAGGTTTTAGGCTTTAGGCTTTAGGCTTTAGGCTTTAGGCTTTAGGCTTTAGGCTTTAGGCTTTAGGCTTTAGGCTTTAGGCTTTAGGCTTTAGGCTTTAGGCTTTAGGAAGTTTATTTTTTTACACTTATATCACAAATAATTTCATAATTTTTTTTCGCTTTTCACTTTTCACTTTTACCACTTCAACAAACAGATATGCAGTTATTAGAAACTCATAAAGTTCCTCTTTTAAAAACTCCTATTCGATTACAAGAATATGGAACTGGTATTTTTGCTTCATTACCCACAAAATCTGGACTAAAAAAGGCTATTAAGAATAATTTGATATTTGTTAACGGAAAACCTGCTACTACCGCATTATTTATTAAAGGAAACGAAACCATTGAATTATTTCAAGCTGAAGACAACACTAATAAAAAACACTTCCATTTTCCTTTAGAAGTTCTTTTTGAAGATGATTATTTAGCTATTGTATATAAACCAGCAGGAATTTTAGTTAGCGGAAACTCTTTTGCTACGATTGACAACGCACTTACTCAAAATCTACAAAAAAGCAGCTTACCAAATGCCACTCGTCCCAGACCAGTACATCGATTAGATTATCCGACTAGTGGATTGTTACTCATTGGAAAAACAACCGAAAGTATCATTGCTTTGAATAAACTTTTTGAGCAAAAAGAAATTCAAAAAACATATCACGCAATTTGCATTGGTAAAATGAAACGAAACGGAGAAATCGATTTACCTATTGATGGTAAAAGCGCTACTACAAACTACGAAATTCTTCAAACAGTCGCTTCTCCAAGATTTGAGTTCTTGAATCTAGTTAAACTTCAACCTCAAACAGGAAGAAAACATCAATTACGCAAGCATCTTTTTGCTATTGGTAATCCTATTTTAGGTGACAAAGAATACTTTTTAGAAGACCTAATCTTAAATGGAAAAGGGTTATTTCTTCATGCTTCTACACTCGATTTTAAGCATCCCTTTTCCGAAGAAAAAATAACGATTACGAAAGAACTTCCGAAGAAATTCAAAAAAATATTCTCTCAGTAAAATCTCCTTTAAAAGATATATCTTTGCCGCATGCGAATAGATATTATCACAGTAGAACCCGACTTAATTAAAAGCCCTTTTGAAAACTCAATGATGAAAAGAGCTATTGAAAAAGGCTTAGCAGAAGTTCATTTTCACAATTTAAGAGAATACGGTTTTGGCAACTATCGTCAAGTAGACGATTACCAATTTGGTGGAGGTGCAGGTATGGTTTTAATGATTGAACCCATTGCGAAATGTATTGATAAGCTGCAATCAGAAAGAACTTATGATGAAATAATTTACATGACTCCTGATGCTAAAACTTTAAACCAAGCTACTGCAAACACACTTTCTTTAAAAGAAAATATCATCATTTTAACGGGACATTATAAAGGTGTCGACCAACGTGTACGTGATAAATATGTTACCAAAGAAATATCTATTGGCGATTATGTATTAACCGGAGGCGAACTTGCTGCAGCAGTTTTATGTGATGCCGTAATTCGATTAATTCCTGGTGTTTTAGGCGATGAAACTTCTGCTTTAACGGATAGTTTTCAGGATAATTTGTTATCACCACCCGTATACACAAGACCTTCTGAATATGAAGGCATGAAAGTACCAGAAGTATTATTATCAGGTAATTTTCCTAAAATTGAAGAGTGGCGTTCAGAACAAGCGTATAAACGCACCAAAGAAATACGACCTGACTTGTTAGATTAACTAATAATCAGCTATTTATTTATTTTTTTTATCAAAATAAAAATCTTAAATTTGCAGCCACTAAAATCAACCTCTGACGAAAAAATCGTGTATGTTGCTTTTACGCAACCATAAATAATTATAGAAATGGATTTAGTAAAATTTGTTCAAGACGAATTTGTAACAAAAAACGAATTACCAGAATTCGCAGCTGGAGACACTATTACAGTGTACTACGAAATTAGAGAAGGAGATAAAGTTCGTACTCAGTTCTTTAGAGGAGTTGTTATCCAAAAAAGAGGTAGTGGAGCTTCTGAAACATTTACTATCAGAAAAATGTCTGGTACCGTAGGTGTTGAGCGTATCTTCCCTATCAACTTACCATCTATTCAAAAGATCGAAGTTAACAAAAGAGGTAAAGTACGTAGAGCTCGTATTTTCTACTTTAGAGGTCTTACTGGTAAGAAAGCAAGAATTAAAGAAAGAAGACACTAAGATTTTCTTTCGTTTAAGAAGCAAAAGCACTGTGGTTTCACAGTGCTTTTTTTATGCACATTTTGTTAATAAACCCACCCTCTCAACCTGTTGATAACTAACTAGTTAAAACCATTGGGATTCCAGAAAATCTTCTTATATTTGGGAAAGAGTTTACAAATAAGTGACGTCAGAAAATAGTTCAACTATATTAATCACACAAAGTAAACCATTTAAAGTAACGTTCTTTATATATTTTTCGTTTTTAAACTAAAGAGCTAAGTACCATCGTAATTTTTGATTAATTGTAAGTTATTAGTAATTTATAATTTTCTAGTTATAAGTTTATAAGTATTATTGGTTTTAAATTTAGCAAACCTGTTTAAAAACATCGAAGTAGTAGTTTTATAAATAGATTTTTTATAAAATGAAGCTTCAAATTTGAAGTAGTAATGTAGTTTTTTCTACGGAAGAAACATAAACACTGTTTTATTTGATGATGTAGCAATACAAGTCAGTGCCCTTACTATTTCAGGAAAGCCATGTTAATTACAAGAAATTGTTTGATATGGCTTTTTTTTTAATAACGAAATCTTCATTTTAGTCCATCATATTATCATTTTCACAATAAAACCCCTTAATTAATAATAATTTAGCATTAGAAAACTCGTTCGTTATTCTTAAATTTGCCTCACTTCAAAATATAATTTAATTATTACATATAAATATGAATAAGACTGCTAAAATTATGTATACAAAAACGGATGAAGCTCCTGCATTAGCTACTCGTTCGTTTTTACCTATCGTAAAAGCTTTTACAAAATCATCTAACATAGAAATAGAAACCAAAGATATTTCTCTTGCGGGTCGTATTCTTGCTAATTTTTCAAGCTACTTAACAAAAGAACAACAAGTAGAAGATGCTTTAGCTTTTTTAGGTGACTTAGCTACAAAACCAGAAGCTAACATTATTAAACTTCCTAATATTTCTGCTTCTGTTCCTCAGTTAAAAGCTGCTATTAAAGAATTACAAGCTTTAGGTTACGCATTACCTGACTACCCAGAAGAAGCTACTACCGATGAAGAAAAAGCTGTTTTAGCACGTTATAATAAAGTAAAAGGTTCTGCAGTAAACCCTGTGTTACGTGAAGGAAACTCTGACCGTAGAGCTCCTAAAGCTGTTAAGAACTACGCAAAAAAGAATCCTCATTCAATGGGAGCTTGGAGTGCTGACTCTAAAACACACGTTTCTACAATGACATCAGGTGATTTTGCTCATAGTGAAAAATCGGTTACTGTACCAAATGCTACTGATGTACAAATTGTACACACTGATGCTAACGGAAACAAAACTGTTTTAAAAGAAAAAGTTTCTTTACTAGCTGAAGAAGTTATAGATGCTTCTGTAATGAGTAAAAAAGCTTTATTAACTTTCTTAGAAGAGCAAGTTAAAGACGCTAAAGACAAAGGAGTATTATTCTCTTTACACATGAAAGCAACCATGATGAAGGTTTCTGATCCTATCATTTTCGGACATGCTGTTCGTGTTTTCTTTAAAGATTTATACGCTAAACACAGCCAAACTTTCAAAGAAATTGGTGTAGATGTAAACAACGGATTCGGAAACTTAATAAGCAATCTAGAAGAATTATCTGCTGATAAAAAAGCAGAAATCTTAGCTGATATTGAAGCTGTTTATGCTAACAATCCTGATTTAGCAATGGTAAATTCTGACAAAGGAATTACCAACTTACACGTTCCTTCAGATGTAATTATTGATGCTTCTATGCCTGCAATGATTCGTACCTCAGGACAAATGTGGAATAAAGAAGGAAAACAACAAGATACCAAAGCGGTAATTCCTGATAGTTCGTATGCTGGATTATATCAAGAAACTATCGATTTTTGTATCAAAAATGGTGCTTTTGATCCAACTACTATGGGAACCGTTCCTAACGTAGGATTAATGGCTCAAAAAGCTGAAGAATATGGTTCTCACGATAAAACTTTTGAAATTGCTGCTGATGGAAAAGTTGAAGTGATCGATGCAAACGGAACTACTTTATTAGAGCACACTGTTGAAGCTGGTGATATCTGGAGAATGTGTCAAACTAAAGATGCACCTATCCAAGATTGGGTAAAGCTAGCTGTTACTCGTGCAAGAGCCACTGACACTCCTGCTGTTTTCTGGTTAGGAAAAGAAAGAGCACACGATGCAGAAATCATCAAAAAAGTAGAAAAATACTTACAAGATCACGATACTACTGGTTTAGAAATTAAAATCTTATCGCAAGTAGAAGCTACTAAATATACTTTAGAAAGAGTTAAAGAAGGAAAAGATACTATTTCTGTTACAGGAAACGTATTACGTGACTATTTAACGGACCTTTTCCCTATTTTAGAATTAGGAACTTCAGCTAAAATGTTATCTATCGTACCATTAATGAATGGTGGTGGATTATTTGAAACTGGTGCGGGTGGATCTGCTCCTAAACACGTTGAGCAATTAGTAGAAGAAAATCACTTACGTTGGGATTCTTTAGGAGAGTTTTTAGCGTTGGCGGTTTCTTTAGAACACTTAGGTGAAACAAATGACAACAATAAAGCAAAAGTTTTAGCAGAAACTTTAGACGATGCAACAAGCAAGTTGTTAGATAACAAAAAAGGGCCTTCAAGAAGAACTGGAGAGTTAGACAACAGAGGTTCTCACTTTTATTTAGCTATGTATTGGGCTCAAGCATTAGCTGCTCAAGACAACGATGCTGAATTAAAAGCTCAATTCGCTCCTGTTGCTGAAAAAATGGCTGTTGAAGAAACTGCAATTATAAATGAATTAAACACTGTTCAAGGAAAAGCGGTAAACATTGGTGGTTACTACGAACCTAATGATGGTTTAGCTGACAATGTTATGCGTCCTAGTGCTACTTTCAATACTATTTTACAAAGCATTTAATATAGTATAACAACTTATAAAACAAAAAGCAGGTGATTTCTCACCTGCTTTTTTGTTTAAAATAAGAAAACCAAACAACTTACTAATAATTCCCCCAAATTATTATATAATACCCCATTAATATTGTTAGGCTTCATATAATAAGACACTCAAAAATTATAAACGTCACACTTCTTCCTTAAACTTTTAAATTAGTAAATTTGAAGCATGAAGTTTACCAAAACGACCGAGCAAGATTCTAAGTACAATAACTTAGAGCAGATGAGTATTTCTGAATTATTAACAAACATTAATAATGAAGACAAAACAGTTCCTTTAGCTGTTGAAAAAGCTTTACCGCAAATAGAAAAACTAACCCAACAAATCGTTCTAAAACTAAAAGAAGGTGGACGTTTGTTTTATATGGGAGCAGGAACCAGCGGTAGGTTAGGAATTGTTGATGCAAGTGAGTGCCCTCCTACTTTCGGAGTACCTCACGAATTAGTTGTTGGCTTAATTGCTGGAGGAGATTATGCCATTAGAAAAGCGGTAGAATTTGCTGAAGATTCTACCACACAAGGTTGGGAAGATTTACAAAATCACAATATCTCTTCTAAAGATGTCGTTGTTGGTATTGCGGCTTCTGGTACCACTCCGTATGTAATATCAGCTCTAGAAAAATGCAATGAAAACAACGTAGTTACAGGCTGTATAACCTGTAATGAAGGAAGTCCGTTAGCACTTACAGCACAGTTCCCTATTGAAGTTGTGGTTGGACCTGAATTTGTAACGGGTAGCTCTCGAATGAAAGCTGGTACCGCTCAGAAATTGGTTTTAAACATGTTGTCTACTGCAAGCATGATTCAATTAGGAAAAGTAAAAGGAAATAAAATGGTAGACATGCAACTATCAAACAACAAACTAGTTGATAGAGGCGAAAAAATGTTAATGACTGAGTTACAGATTGACCAAAAAACCGCAGCAGATTTATTAAAAAAACACGGAAGTGTTCGAGAAGCGATTAAAAATTTCAACAATGAGTAACACTTCTACTTTAGAAAAAGGCATCAAAAAACTCCTAATCTTTTTAGGATTACTTATTGCATCTCCACTGGTATTAAGTATTGCTTTTAAAGCAATCCGTATATTTAAAGAAGCTCCAAAAGTTTTCTTTGCCTATGGTTTGTTAGTTATAGGTATTTTGCTAACCCTTTTTACCGTATATTTCGGTTTTAAAACATTTAAAACCTTGCTAGATTACCTTTTTGAAAAAAAGTAACACCATACAAAAACTTACGAATTGGGAGCATTGGCCTTCAGCAATGTTTTACCTCCCTAACCTACCCTATGCTTTTTATTTGGCACTAAGAGCTAAACATTTAACTTTTTTCAGCGCTACGAATCCCTGTATAAAAAGTTCAGGAAACGGAACAGAAAGTAAATACGAAACTATTTTATTGGTTCCTGAAAAACACCGTCCGAAATCAGTTTTAGTAAAAGCTACTGCTAAATTTGAGGACGTTCTTTTTGCTATCAATCAGCAACAAATAGCTTTTCCTTTAATTGCCAAACCAGATGTTGGTTTCAGAGGTTTGTTGGTTCAAAAAATAGCTTCCGAAGAAGAACTTAAAAACTATCTTGAAAAGTATCCTATCAATATTATTATTCAGGAGTTTTTAGATTATAAAAATGAATGTGGCGTTTTTTATCATAGAAATCCGAATGAGCAAACAGGGCAAATTTCTTCTTTAACCTTGAAACATTTTCTATCAGTAACAGGAAATGGTAACGCAAATCTAAAAGAATTAATCCTTGCAGATGATAGGGCTAAATTATACCTCGATTTATTTGCTGAAATCCATAAAGAAAAACTCGCTTCTATTCCGAAGAAAAACGAAATCATAAAACTTACAGCGGTAGGAAATCATTCCAAAGGAACGCAATTTATTAATGGTAATCACCTTATCAGTAAAAAGTTAGTGAGAACTTTCGATCAACTAAGCAAAGCTATTCCTGGTTGGTACTATGGACGGATTGACATAAAATACAACACGTTTGAAGAACTAGAAAATGGTACCGATTTTAAAGTCTTAGAAATTAACGGAATCATCGCTGAACCTACGCATATTTACGATTCTGAAAACTATACTTACTTAAAAGCTTTAAAAGCAATTAGGACGCACTGGAAATCTCTTTTTACTATTGCAACCACTAATCACATCCATTTTAACACACCATATAAAAAACCTTTTCACTTCTTAGGTGAAATAATCGTTTTAAAAAAGTACACAAAAAAAATTAGGCATCTTTCAAAATAAGAAAACTTTTTTATTACATTTGTATCAGATACAGAACCTGTATTCTAAGAATCCCCCGAGTCTTAGAAACCAATTAATTAGCTCGCTGAATGGAAAGAAAACTACTTTTTTCTTTTATTCTTATTTTTCTGTTAACCCCTATTTTTGCTCAGGTAAAAATTGGGAACAATCCTTCTTCTATACACTCAAATTCCATTTTAGAATTAGAAAGTTCAGACAAGGTTTTAGTTATTAGTAAAATGACTGACACTCAAATGAACGCCATTCAACCTTTACGAGGTGCGTTGGTATTTAACACCGATCGTAATTGTGTGTTTATGTACAACGGAACCGCTTAGGCTAGTTTATGTACAGGAAGTACAGGGGGCGGAATTAACGTAACGACATCGAGTACTGCTCCTAACAATAACAGTTTAGGTGATTTTTGGATAAATGACACGCAAAATAACACAACACATATTTGGGATGGCACCAATTGGATTGCTATCGATAACAACCCGAGAAGAGGAAACGGAAGTCCGAATGCAAGTACTGCCCCTAACCCTACTGCTGGTGATGTGTATGTAGATAGCAGCACAGGAATTATTTATGCGTACGATGGCACTACTTGGGTAAACTCAAACACAACGCCATCCGCCAATAACGGTTTGTTGGTAAACGCTAACAATACCATACAATTAGGCGGCGTTTTAATACAACCTACGGTTATTGAAACCGATGCTACCAATACCTTAGCCATAACAGGTTTACAAAACGGAGATGTTACTACAGATGATATTGTAACTGTTGATAGAACTACAGGTACACTAAAAAGAACATCGGCTAGTAACTTATTGAGAGAAGAAGTAACTGACATTATTGCTACTGACGGACAAGTAACATTTACAGGGTTAACATTATATACCACTGATAAAATTAATGTATATAGAAATGGTGTACGTATTGATTTTACAGTAGATAACGCCACCACCATAACCATAGAACCTGATGCTACATGCTATGCAGGTGATGAAATACGAATCGTTCAATTATATTAATATAAAACAAAAATTAAAAAAGTTTAATAACGCAATCAATTCTTTAAAATTATGAAAACAATTACAAACAAATTTAAAATCGCGCTAGTTGCCGTTGGTTTGTTAGCCATGGGTACAGTAAGTGCGCAAACATTACCAACGGATTCAGGAGAAGAAACAAAAACTGCTCGTTCTGCTGCTGCTGGAGAATCTATTAGATTAATTGACAACAAAGGTACAATAAAGTACATGCAATCTAACAATGGTATTACTACCATCACTTCTACTTTTGCTGGAAACAGAACTGTTACTACTTGGCAATTAGGAGGAGCTTTATTAGATGCTACCACCATAACAATGGACGGAAATGATTTTACATTAGATGGTAATACTTTTAAATTACAAAACATTGATACTGAATCTGGAGTTGCTGCTGATGCTGCAACTATAGGAAATTCTGGATTTACTTTATTAGTTAGAGATGAAGATACTGGTACAGTTAAAAAAATGTTAGCTACTAATTTAATTCAATCTGGACAAACTTATTTTACTGCTACTGACGGACAAACTAGTTATGACATAACTACTGGTACACCAGGTGTTACCATTGCTTTACCTACTTATGAAAAGGTATGGGTGTATAGAAACGGAGCTAAATTAATTGCTAACGAAGATTATACAGTTGCAGGTAGTATTGTAACACTAACCCCAGGAGGTACTGCTCCTAATGACTGGGCTGTTTATGCTGGTGACAGAATAGAAGTTCAATTCGTTAAGTAAACACTTCTTAATGTTTAATAAAACTAAACATACAAAACTTTTTATACTAACTTCTGTATTGGTACTTTTTACTTTAAGTACCAATGCACAAGAAGTTAGGGTTATTGATAATAAGGGAACGATACAAAACATCAACAACAACCGTGTGTTTACACAAGCAACAGACCCTAACCCTACTTTACCTACCCCACCAATTACAGTTCAAGGAGATATTTGGTTTAACTCTTCTGTTACACCTAACGAAATGAATGTATGGAACGGAACTAGCTGGGTTACTGTTAGCACACAAAACAATGCTTGGTTAAGAGCAAACTCTACCGATATACCTAACGATATTAATGATAACATTTACACTAACGGTCGTATTGGTATAAATGACGACAACCCAGATTACGCAATTAAAGTAATTACACAGAGTGAAGGGATTGATCGTTTTTTACGTTTCGAAACAAACGACAGTAATGATTACTTAGAAATAAGTAATACTACTAGTAGTCCTTCTACATTATCTGGCGGTTTTATTGGAGGAACACTACAAACCAATAGAGCTGCTCTTAATTTTTTTGGTGATACAGAAATAAGCGATGATAATGCTAGCTCAGAACCTATTATAAAGTTTTTTGCTCGTAGAGGTTCTAATAATGCTAATATTACACCAAATCCTTATGGAGGTGCCGCAGAAGCTGTAACAGATAGACCTCTATTTGATTTCTTAAATGGTAATACTGATTCTAAATTAAGAATTTTAGCAAACGGAAATACTGGTATAGACGTTGATACACCTACTGAAAAGTTAGATATAAACGGAAAATTACGTATTAGAGACATCTCTACTGTTACTACAAATAATGACATTTTAACAACCGATGCAAAAGGTGTTGTGCAAAAAAAAGTATTAGTAGACACTCAAGCTAACAACAGTATAACCAATGGAGCTAACGGTGGAGTGTATTACAACTCACCAATAAAAGCAATGGGTAAAATTTATGCCGATGGCAGTGTTGCTAAAATTACTACTGGATATACCGTAGCACGATTAGAAAGAGGCAGATACCAAATTAATATACCTGCTGCTCAACAAACGGATGATGATTACATTATACAACTGACCACTGCTGGTAATCAATACAGAGTTATTAACTACTACGGTCAAACACCAAGTGATTTTAAAGTAGAAATAAAGAGTGTTGGACTTTTACGAGACACAGAATTCATGTTTACTATCCTAAATTTTTAAAAAGTAAACCATGAAAAAATATTTTTATTCTTTTTTTTTCTTTGGTTTTATAATCAATACTTATTCCCAAACTGCTTTTTTTAATTCTGGTAACGTTCAATTGCACGATGGAGCTCAAGTAGGTTTCCATACCAATGTTATTAATGATGGTACACTAGATAATTATACCGGTTTTGCTGGTTTCTATGCTGATAATGAAATTAGAACTATTTCAGGAACCAATAAAATTACGTTTTTTAATGTTGAAGTTGATGCACTACAAAATCTAGAATTATACAACTCTCTTGGGGTACGTAATCAACTAGACTTTATTAACGGACAAGTAATTACACCTAGAAACAATACCAATATCACACTCGATTTTATTGATTATGATTTTTACGCAGGTGAAGACAATGAGCGACATGTAAACGGTTATACTTCTTTAAAACAAGGAAATAAAAACACCGCAGATTTTACCTTTCCTGTGGGAGATGGCGCTATGTTACGTCCGATGAGCATTCCAAATGCCAACAGATATTATACGTTTAAAGGAGCCTATTTTTATGAAGACCCTAACTTTCCATCAACATTTACTGCTAATTTTTTAACTGATCAAAAACAAGCGATCATTGAAAATATTAGTCAAACAGAGTTTTGGGACTTAGACGGTAGAAATGAAACCAGAATTACCTTAACCTGGAATTCTCGAAGTGATATTTCAGCCTTAGCTAACAACATTTCTCAACTTATTGTAGTAGCATGGAGTAAAACCGAAAATCAATGGGTTAACTTGGATGTATTGAATGTTACAGGAAACCTATCTGAAGGTACAATTACCTCTGCTGCCTTTGTTCCTGATAACTATGAGGCGATCACTATTGGTTCTTTGATGAGTGACGAAATAAATGACAACAATAACAATATTTTAATTTCTCCTAATGGCGATAATCTAAACGATTTCTTAGTTTTTGATGAAGTTGAAGAATACGCTCACAATAAATTAGTTATTTACAATCGTTGGGGAAATATTGTGTTTCAAACTGAAAACTACAAAAATAACTGGGACGGTACTTCTAACGGAAGAGCTACCATTAACAAAGAAGACAAACTTCCTGCTGCTACTTACTTCTATTATTTAGAATTAGGTGATAAACCTAACACCTATCAAAAACTTAAAAAAGGTTGGGTTTATATTAACCGATAATACTTACTCTACTAATATTTTCTTTGGAGTTGTTGGATTGTAACCAAAATCTGCATCAGGCAATTCTATTCCTAGTTGATGTATGATAAATCCGATACTTGCAAAGTGATGTATTGCATGGCTATGCGCTTGTATCAATGCGCTTCCTAAGGTATAATTTGCTGTTACTTTTCCTGTACCCAAATCATCTGTAACAGAGATAATTTCATCAAAATCTTCTGATTGTAAACAATGTAATTGAGCAATTACTTCGTTAAAATAAGCGATTCCATACGTTGTTTTTTCTTCTGCTAATTGGTTTCGTTCTCTATCAGAAAAATCTACACATTTTTTCTCGAGTCCGTTAAAAACACAAGCAAAAACATCCAAAATATGTCTCATATTCGCTCCTATACTTGAATAGTACGGAGGTATTGATTTATCGCTGTATTGTTCATCTGTTATTGCTGTTAATAATTTAATTCCTCGTTGTAAATTCTTCTCAATAGCTTCAACCATTCCTATGTATAAGTTTTAAAGTAAGTTGTATAAATATAGAACTTTTCAGCAGAAGAAGTAAATTATTTTTTAAACCATAAACAACACACTGAATTACAGGGTTATACAAAATAAATCAACCTTAAAAAACACTTTAAAAAAGCATCCTTTTCATTTTTTGGCACGTTCTTTGAAAATTACTCTAACAAATGCGGAAGCCGAAAAGCATATAGAGTAAGCATAACCCTAAAATTAGCAATTATGAGAACAGGGATACTATTATTATTAGCAATGATGTCTTTAAGCACAGTAAAAGCAGACGACAACATTACAAAATCAACTAGCAAAATTGGGGTTACTATTCGCCACAACGACGCTGTTACCTTTGTTGAAAGAGGAATTCAATTTCATGTATTTTTAAATGGTGATTTCGATTTTAACACACATTACAACAGATATTCTGATTACGGAGTACGAATTAACAGAGATAGAAGCGGACGTGTTAGAAGTGTAGGTAATGTACATATTAATTATGATCGTAGAGGTAATGTTACCCGAATAGGTAGTGTATATATGAAGTACAAATTCGGAAATTTATTTAAAGTCGGTAACCTGCGTATTCAATATGATAGATGGGGAAATCCTAGATACAGAGGATTTGTAAAGCCAGGTAACCACCATCATTATGACGATGATCATTACTATTACGATGATGGATTTGATGTAAATATTGATATAAACATTGGTGATATTTTTGATTATAATGATGTTTATTTTTACAGAAAAGATTTTACCAGAAACTATCGTCAGTTTAGAGAGGATAACGATTTTTACTACTACAGAGCGGTACCAAATGCTAAGATTGGTAAAAAGAGTAAAATAATTAAAAGACGTAAGAACAAAGACAATAAATATTACAAAAAAGGAAAGTCTGAGCAAAGAGGAAAATCAAGAAGAAACCATGATTAATAAAAAAATCCCTCATCAAAATTGATGAGGGATTTTTTGTTTTTTTTAATTTTATGTAATTACTTCGCTACGTTTACAGCTCTAGTTTCACGAATAACCGTAACTTTTACTTGACCTGGATACGTCATATCATTTTGAATTTTTTGAGAAATATTAAATGATAATTCAGCTGCTTTAGTATCGTTTACTTTAGCACTCTCTACCATAACTCTTAATTCACGTCCTGCTTGAATAGCATAAGCCTTTTGTACACCGTTAAACCCAAAAGCAATATCTTCTAAATCCTTTAAACGTTGTATGTACGAATCTAACACTTGACGACGTGCTCCTGGTCTTGCACCAGAAATAGCATCACACACCTGAACAATTGGAGATAACATACTCTTCATTTCTATCTCATCGTGGTGCGCTCCAATAGCGTTACATACATCAGGTTTTTCACCATACTTTTCAGCCCATTGCATTCCTAATAATGCGTGTGGTAATTCACTTTCTGTTTCTGGTACTTTACCTATATCATGTAATAATCCAGCACGTTTAGCTGCTTTAGCATTTAAGCCCATTTCTGCAGCCATGATACCACATAAATTAGCTACTTCACGCGAGTGTTGTAATAAGTTTTGTCCGTACGAAGAACGATACTTCATACGTCCCACAGTTTTAATTAATTCAGGGTGTAAACCGTGAATTCCTAAATCTATAACCGTACGTTTACCTACTTCAATAATCTCTTGAGTTATTTGTTTTTCAGTCTTTTTAACAACTTCTTCAATTCTCGCAGGGTGAATTCTACCATCAGTTACTAATTTATGCATTGATAAACGAGCAATTTCTCTGCGAACAGGATCAAAACAAGATAAAATGATTGCTTCTGGAGTATCATCAACAATAATCTCAACACCTGTAGCTGCTTCTAATGCACGAATATTACGTCCTTCACGACCAATAATTCTTCCTTTTACATCATCCGACTCTAAGTTAAACACCGATACACAATTCTCTACTGCTTGCTCTACTCCTACTCGTTGAATTGTATTTAATACTACTTTACGAGCTTCTTGTTGTGCGGTCATTTTAGCTTCTTCAACCGTATCTTGAATAAAAGACATCGCATCAGCCTTTGCTTCATCTTTTAAGGAAGCTACTAATTCTGTTTTAGCTTCATCTGCTGATAAACCAGAAATTTGCTCAAGCATTTCTACATGACGCTTATGCATTTTTTCAACTTCAGATTCTTTTTTCTCTAAGAATTCAATTTTGTAGTCAAAATCAGCTTCTTTCTTCTCTAATTGCTTGTTAAGTTTTTTGGTTTTATCTAACTCTGAAGATACTTGACTCTCTTTGTCTCTTATTCTCTTTTCTACATCAGAAACTTTTTTCTCTCTTGATAAGATTACTTTTTCATGTTCAGACTTTAACTCTATAAACTTTTCTTTGGCTTGTAAAATCTTATCTTTCTTTATAGCTTCGGCTTCAACTTTAGCTTCTTTTAAAATGCTATTTGCCTCTTTTTTTGTTTCTTGTATTAATTTATTCGCGTTAGATTTCTCTAACATCTTAGCAATAAAAAAACCTATTGCTACACCTATAATTCCTGCTAAAACAGGAAATAATATTCCCTCCATAATTGTGATTTGATTATATAAAAAAAGCCTACATTAATAGGGTTATCATAAACTCCAAAAAACAAGTTTAGGATTAACTGGCTGATCAAGGATCCGAGGTAAAATCGGCGTGCTTTACTAACCATGACTCATCCTTTATAATTGAATAACGTTGAGTTTAACAAACGATGTACTAATGTAGGCAGTATGTTTAAATATTATATTTTAAAGAACGTATTATAAATGATTTTCTAGCAAGTTAGTCAATTCATTTATCTTTTCCAATACTTCGGTGTTTTCTTTAGTATTTTTTAACGATACTATTTCTGCTTTTGATGCAAATTGCAACGCGCACATTGCCAATACATCTTGTTTATCTGCTACCGCATAATTTTGTTCAAACTTAGCTATTAACTCGTTAATGTTTTTTGCCGCTTTTCGCATCCCTTCTTCTTCATTGGTATCATTAACACTCAACGGATACGTTCTTCCTGCAATAACTACATTAACTTTTATTTTTGCCATGTAAAGAACCTTTTTTATGTGTTCAAAAGAGAAATACATTTATCTATCTCTCGAACTAAAGTATTTATTTTGAGTTTTGTTTCTCTTGTATTTTCATTACTGCCTTCAATAGTTTTTGCAACTTTAAGCAAAGCATATTCTTTTTGCTGTTTTTCTAATTGCTTCTCTTTTTCTTGTAATAAAACTTGTAACTCCGCGTTATTCTGAAGTAATACTTGGTTTTCTTCTTTTAAAAATTCATAGTTAGCAAGTAAGTTCTTCAACTTATCTTCCAGTAAATGAATTGCTTCTAAAGGGTTACTCATTTATTTTTAGAGAATAAAACTATATTCACAAAGTTATTAATATAACTTATAATTAGCAACACTTTTAGTGTTTTTTACCAAAACACTGTTTATTAACCCTTTAACAACTTAGTATTATTTTACTATTTTTGTTTGAAAACGATTGTACTTTGAAGCTTTACTTTTCACTTATTTTATTACTATTTATCACAACTGTTAATGCACAGAAACAGTACCCTAAAAACTATTTTTCTAACCCTTTAAAAATTCCTGTGGTACTATCTGGTACTTTTGGTGAACTGCGCAGCAATCACTTTCATTCAGGCATCGATATTAAAACACAAGGTAAAGAAGGGATTCCTATTTATGCCCCTGCAGATGGTTATGTTTCTCGTATTAAAGTACAACAATATGGTTTTGGAAAAGCTTTGTACATTACACATCCTAACGGTTATACTACCGTATATGCGCATTTAAAATATTTTGAACCAAAAATTCAAAAATATGTGAAAGACATTCAGTATAAAAAAGAAAATTATAGTACTGGAAATCTTTTTCTTTCTGCTGATAAGTTTCCTGTAAAAAAAGGGCAGCTTGTAGGATATACTGGTGATACGGGAAGCTCTGGAGGTCCACATTTACATTATGAAATTAGAGATACCGAAACAGAAAACATTATCAACCCAATGCATTTTGGATTAACCGCGCATGATGACACCCCTCCTACCATACAAAAACTGATGGCTTATCCGTTAAGTGATGATGCTCGAATTAATAATTCTTCGTTAGAATCTGTTATTTCTTTTAAAAACAATAGTAACGGTAATTATGTTGCTGAAAAAATTACAGCTAGCGGTACCATTGGTTTTGGAATTAGCGTTTTTGACCGACTTAATGGTGCTTTAAATAAAAACGGAATTTACAGCTTAGAAATGAACGTAAATGGTAAAAGAGTGTATTACCACGATGTTGAAACCTTTTCATTTGCTGAATCGAAGTATATTAATTTGTTAATTGACTATAAACACTACAAAAAATATAAAAATCGACTTCAAAAAACCCATAAAGTGGCCGCTAATAAATTGAGTTTATACGAAGATCTTATAAATAACGGTAAAATTCACATTGATGAAAATGCTAATTATAATATTGAAATTATAGCCAAAGATTTTGATAACAACACCTCTAAAATTAGGATTCCGGTACAAGGAGTAAAAAGTAATTTAGTTTTTAAAGAAAAAGACACAACTAATTACAAAATTACTGCTGCTGAGTTCAATAAATTTCATCAAAAAAATGTTACAGTAGCCTTTCCAAAAAACACATTTTATACCGATTGTTTCATCGACTTTAAGGTAGAAAACGGTACGGCTAAAATTCATGAACCTACCATTCCGCTTGATAAACGATATACTCTTACTTTTGAAACTTCTTTTTTAACCGAAGATCAAAAACAGCATGTGTACATTGCTAATGTTACCAATCCTAAATATCCTAGATATACTTCTACCAAGAAAAAAATAGACAAGGTGTACACTACCACTAAAGTTTTAGGTAGTTACGCTTTACGTTTTGATACTAAAAAACCAACTATTCAACTGTATAATTTTAGCAATAATCAGTGGATTTCTAAAAATAAGACCCTAAAAGTTAAAATTAAAGATGCTGAAACCGGTGTAAAAAACTACCGCGCTACTATTAATGGTCAATGGATTTTAATGGAATTAAACCACAAAAAAGGAATTTTAACCTATGATTTTAGTGATAAAAAATTAGAAGGAAGTAAACATCTTTTTAAAATTGTAGTTTCTGACAATGTTGGAAATACTGAAACTGTATCTGCTACTTTCTTTAAAAAAATAAACTAAACTCTTTAAAACAACGCATAAAAAAAGTGTCTCTTAATTATTGGGAAATAATGTATCTATAAAATGTTGTGTTTAAAAGGATGCAAGGTACATTATTAATGCCAAAACCAAGAGAATCTCTCTTAAATTAACTTAATTGATTCTTTCTTGTTAAACTTTTTAAACAGAAAATATACTGGTCTTATGGAAGTTTATAAACTTACCCTACTTTGTTTCTGTTAATTAGTTATTTTCGTATAGTGAATAATGAATTTATTTTCTTTCTGAACAAAAATGAATTGGATTATATTAATTATTGCTGGACTTTTTGAAGTCGCATTTGCCACTTGCCTAGGAAAAGCAAAAGAGGCCACAGGAACTGAAGCTACTTACTGGTATATCGGCTTTTTAGTTTGTTTATCAATAAGCATGTTACTTCTTATGAAAGCTACTCAAGAATTACCGATTGGAACGGCTTATGCTGTTTGGACAGGTATTGGTGCTGTGGGGACTGTGTTAATAGGAGTTTTAATTTTTAAAGAACCTGCAACCTTTTGGCGTTTGTTCTTTATCACAACATTAATCGTTTCAATAGTAGGACTTAAATTTGTTTCGAATTAATATTACATTATGAAAACAACACCAGAACACGACGAAAAAATAGCCAAAATAAGCTTCTCTTCTGTATACCCTCATTACATTACAAAAGTTGAGAAAAAAGGAAGAACCAAAGAAGAACTACATCAAGTAATTGAATGGTTAACTGGTTTTAATATTGAAAAAGTAAACGAGCTAGTTGACAGAAAAGTTACTTTTAAAACTTTCTTTGAAGAAGCGACTCTCAATCCTAATTCTGATTTGATTACTGGTGTTATTTGTGGTTACAGAATTGAAGAAATCGAAACTCCGTTAACTAAACAAGTTCGTTATTTAGATAAACTAGTAGATGAATTAGCTAAAGGACGTAAAATGGAGAAAATTTTACGCGCATAATATCACTATTTTCCACAAAAAAACTCCAAGCTTTCACTTGGAGTATTCTATTTTATATATTTTTTACTTCGTTTTTCTAAACATTAACCAGAAACCAATTAACACTAACGGAATACTCAATACTTGACCTGTATTTAACGAGTTGAAAACCCAATCTTCACGTCCTTCTACTTGTGCTTCTTTTAAGAACTCGATAAAGAAACGTAACGACCATAAAACGACCATAAACAACCCAAATAAGAACCCTGTTTGATTCTTTTTATCTGTTTTCCAGTAGAAATACCACAATGCAAAAAACAAAACTAAGTAACTAAATGCTTCGTATAATTGGGTTGGATGACGTGGTACCGTTTCTCCTGCTAGTTTAAAAATTACTCCAAAACTACTCCCTGTAGGTTTTCCATAGATTTCTGAGTTGAAAAAGTTTCCAAAACGGATAAAAAACCCTGCTAAGGCAACCATAATTCCTAATCTATCTAAAATAAACAACCATGGTTTATTTAAGTGTTTTTTAGCGTAGAAATACATTGCTATCGGAATAGCAATCGCTGCTCCGTGACTTGCAAACCCTGTAAATCCTGTAAATTTCCATCCATCTAACAACCCAAATAAAGCAGAAGCTCCTTCTTGCTTTTTAATTGGTAAAATAATTTCTAGTAAATGGTTTTGGTAATAATCCCAACTGTAAAAAAACACATCTCCTAAACGCATTCCTATTAACATAGAAACGAATACGTACATAAATAACGGATCTAATTTTTCTACAGGAATATTATCGTTGATGTAAATCTTTTTCATTAATCGAAGTCCTAATACAAATGCTGCTACAAACATTAAGCTGTACCAACGAATACCAAAACCTCCAATGTTTATTAATTCTGGGTTCCAATCCCACACTATGGATAAAAAATTCATATTTCTAATTAAAAAATTAAAAGATTTAAAAATTGAAAAACAACATTACGGGAAATCTTTCAATTAATGAATCTTTACACTTATTATTTTGTCAAATTGAGTGCAAACCTTCACGAAGTTATTACTCTTAATGACGATTATTTTTTTCTTTTTTCTCTGGAACAGGATCATAACCACTACCGCCCCACGGATGACAACTAAAAATTCTTTTGAGTGCTAACCATCCACCATAAAACAAACCATGTTTTTGTAATGCTTCTATGGTATAGCTTGAACAGGTAGGTGAATACCTACACGTAGCAGGTGTAAACGGAGATATGGCTGTTTGATAAAATCGCACCAACAATATAAACGGGTATGCTATGATCGTTTTTAGTTTCAAATTTTGATTTTTTAAGGCTTCTTCAATATTACTAAAGATTTCTCGACTGTACTCGAAATAACATCTTACTTCATTAACACATTTACTCATGATCGAATTAACTCATTAAATCATTGTTTCATTAAATCATTAGCTCATTGAGCCATTATTAATTAACTGTAAACGTTGTTCCCTCTCTACCGTCTTTTAATTGAATACCTAAAGCAAGTAGCTTATCACGAATTTCATCTGACAATGCCCAATCTTTGTTCTCGCGGGCTTCTTTACGCATGGTAATTAACATTTCTACCACACCGTCTAATTTATCAGAATTATTTCCTTCAGAAGTTTCATTTAACAATCCTAAAACATCATAAACAAATGCCTTGATGGTTTCTTTTAACATTGTTAAATCTTCTTCATTTAAACTAGCATTTCCTTCTTTTATTTGATTGATAACTTTAACGGCTTCAAATAAATGAGAAATTAAAATAGGCGTATTAAAATCATCATTCATAGCAGCATAACAATCCTCTTTCCATTTTTGAACATCAAATGTTGAAGTTGCGCCAGCAGTTATTTTATCTAAAGCATTTATAGCTTCCATTAATTTATTATATCCTTTTTCAGAAGCTAACAACGCTTCTCCTGAAAAATCTAGGATACTACGATAATGTGCCTGCATAATAAAGAAACGTACTACACCTGCATTAAACGCCTTTGGTAAAATAGCGTTTGTTCCTGTTAAAATTTCATCAGGTAAAATATAGTTCCCTGTAGATTTTGCCATTTTCTGACTGTTTAACAGTAACATATTAGCGTGCATCCAATAATTAACAGGTTGTACTCCTGAGCAAGTATGCGATTGCGCAATTTCACATTCATGATGCGGGAATTTCAAATCCATTCCTCCACCGTGAATATCAAATTGTTCTCCTAAATACTTGGTACTCATTACCGAACACTCTAAATGCCAACCAGGAAAACCATCACTCCAAGGAGAAGGCCAACGCATGATATGACGCTCATCTGCTTTTTTCCAAAGTGCAAAGTCTTGTGGATTTTTCTTGTCTGATTGTCCGTCTAAAACCCTTGTATTATGAATAGCATCTTCAATAGTACGCCCTGAAAGGATTCCGTAGTTATTCTTTTCATTATACTTTAACACATCGAAATACACCGATCCGTTTACTTCGTAAGCAAAACCTTTTTCCATGATTTCTTTAATCATTTCTATTTGCTCTACAATGTGTCCTGTTGCAGTTGGCTCTATACTCGGTGGTAAAAAGTTGTATTTTGCGGCTACTGTATGAAAATCTACCGTGTAGCGCTGAACCACTTCCATAGGTTCAATTTCTTCTAATCGCGCTTTTTTAGCAATTCTATCTTCACCTTCATCTGCATCATTTTCTAAGTGACCTGCATCGGTAATATTACGTACATAACGTACTTTATAGCCTAAGTGTAGTAAATAACGAAAAACCATATCAAACGACATAAAGGTTCTAATATTTCCTAAATGCACATTACTATAAACTGTTGGTCCACACACATACATTCCTACGCGCCCCTCAGTTACTGGTTTAAAAAGCTCTTTTGATTTGCTTAAAGAGTTATATATTTTAAGTTGATTTTCTTTGTATAATTCCATCCTAAAAGTGACTATTTACAAACGCTAAGATAGGCACTTTAAAAAGAATACAGAAATGGAATTTAGCAGTATTTTTGTTAAGAAAGAAGTAGTTTTATTTACATAAATCTACTGTTTTTTCAGCTCTAGTTGACTGTATTTTCCATCTATTACAATCTTTTTATCTTTTGAAGTTAGTGTGAAATCTCCATTATACTCTACACTTCCATTTTTAGAATTTCGAATTTCATTAGAAACCTTAAATTCTAACTTACCTTTTAATTCTGAAAGGTTTACAGTGGCGTCTGAATAATTTAAAAACACTTTAAAACTGTTTGGGTTTGGATGCACTTTTGTAATCGTTAAATTACCAAATTTATTAGTTACCTCTACGTCGTTATATACATTATTAACTACAACTCCTGATGAGTTTGAGTTAACCGTTGCGTTAGTAACCGACGCTAATTGAGCATCGGTTACATTATTTAAAAACAACGTACAAGCGTTTAATGAATTAATAGTTACTGGTGAATAAGACACGGTTAATTTTCCGCCATCAATAGCATCTGCTTTAAAAGTTCCGTAGCTTACTTTTCCTGAAGCCTTCGTTTTTGGCAGCGTAACTTTGCAGTGACGCGTATTCAAATCAAACGTTGCTGATTTTGGTACTTTTACCATAATTTTTTTGGTAACTTTTACTTTTTTGCCATTTACCATAAAGTTGTTACTATCTGATGAAAAAGAATAGCTAACACGATTTTTATGTATTTCCTTTCTTGTTTTATGCATCTCTTCTCTAGCCTTGTGCATTTCCTCTCTAACTATCGCCATCTCCTTTCGGATTTCTTCTCTATTAATTTTTCGAACCTCAGCTCTAGCTCTCGCCACTTCTCTTCTAAGTTCTTCTTGATTAATTCTTTCTACCTTAATCTTTTTTAATTCTTCTTGAATTTCTTTTTTTCGTTCTTCTTGATGTTTTTTAAACTCTTTATACTTAGCTGTTTTCTTGAACTCTTCCCATTCTTTTTTCGATTTAATCGTAATATCGTTTACACCGTCTTTCCATTGAAAAAAATAATTATCACCGTCTTTTGCATACTTATCAAAATCAAACTCTATATCTTCTAATCCCGTTACAATTTCTTCAAAATTAATTTCTGGAATTTCAATTTCAGGAATCTCTGGCATCTCAGGCATTTCTGGAATTCTTACTTCTGGAATTTCTGGCATTTCTGGCATCACTACAACTCCACTTTCTGTATCGTATTCAAATACTTTCGGGAAATTATTATCCGACGAATTAAAAAAGACAATATTCTCACTTCCTACAGATCGAAAAGTACTTCGGTTGGCATTAATTTGTACTTTACTTTTGTTTCCTAAAGCTTCAAATTTCCAATTGTCTAAATATTTTTGAGCCTCTTTTTTATCTAGCCCTTCAACCTCTACGATTGCTTCTACCGAAACTTCATTTTTGTTCCATGTAGTTACATCTACTTCAGCGTTAGACGCATTTATAGCAACCAATACATCTTTATTGGTTTTAAAATTTTCACTAAACTTTTTATTGTACTGCTGTGCAGATACAACTCCAGCTATAAACAGTAAAAAAACACTGATTTTAAATTGTTTGAATGTCATTTTGAGTTGGATTTTTAAATTCTTGTAATTGTTTTTGCATACGTTTTAACAGCTGTAAACGCAGTTGCAGATTTCCAATCAATGCATTGATAGTATCATCGTTAACTCCTTTTGTATTGAGCTCTTGAGTTAGCGATTTATATTCTTTGGTTAATTCACCTATCTTGGTTAAATAACCATCAAAAAGTTCTTTATTAGCACTTGTTAATTCTAATTGACTTAACTCGTAATTAATTGTATTTATATAATAATCTTCCACCGTTTTTAATTCTGGTGAAATAGAACCTAAACTAATTTGATTTCGATATTCTTCTGGAATCTCTTTTATAACTGGTTCTATATTATTTGTTGGATAAAATTTAATCCCTATGCTAACCAATAACATAATTGATGCAGCTACAAATAACCATTGATATGATTTTCTTGTTGATGGTTTTTCGTGCAATTCATCCATCAACTTTTGTTGAAAACGCTGTCTGTGATTTGTTGATAACTTCGTTGAGTTTTCAACCTCTTTTTTAGTATTTCTCTAAGATCTCTAGACATGATGTACTGCTTTTAATTGCTCTTGTACTTGCTTTTTTCCTCGTAATAAATGTGTTCTCGAACTCACTTCCGAAATTCCTAATATTTGTGAAATTTCTCCGTGGTCATAACCCTCCAATAAGAACAGCGTCAACACTATCCTGTACTTTTCTTTTAATTGTTGAATGCAGTTTACAATATCTTGATACGATATCGTTGAAGCTACATTCCAATTCTCATGATCATCATCTACCAATGTGGTAGTTTCTTCATTAATCGAAATCAATTCTAATTTTCTCTTTTTTAAATAATCAATACTTTGATTGATCACAATCCTTTTCAACCAAGCCCCAAACGTTACTTCTTCTTTGTAAGAATCCATATTTTTAAACGCTTTTATAAACGCTTCTTGCATCACATCTTCCGCAGTAAATGAATCTTTCACGTACCGTAATGCCACTGTGTACATAGCATCACAATACAAATCATACAATTGCATTTGCGCTTTTGCATCATTATTTTTACAGGCATCTATAACCGGTTGATGTATCTGTTTGGTTGATTTCATTCTTGATTTCTTACCCTAAAGACGAGTCTTTTTATACTCCGTTGCATTTTCCTGCATTTTTATTTCTAAATTTACATTATTATTCTGTTTTAGCTATACAATGACCGATAAAAACAAATCTGCACTTACTGAAAAAGATGGGGTTTCACAACCTGAAACGACTAGCAAAGCTTCCGCAGAAAAAATAAAACGTAGCAGAAGAAAAAGCACCTCTACCGAAGAATTTGTAACCCAAATATTAGCAGGAAACATTCCTTTTTTAAGTAGAGCGATTACTTTGGTTGAAAGTACCAATCCAAAACACCAAGAACAAGCAAATGAAATTTTAGAAGCTTGTTTGCCACATGCCAATAAATCGGTACGAATTGGAATTACAGGAGTGCCTGGAGTAGGAAAAAGTACGTTTATCGAATCTTTCGGAAAACATTTGACTTCACTAGGTAAAAAAGTTGCGGTATTAGCAGTTGACCCAAGTAGTTCGGTACACAAAGGAAGTATTTTAGGAGATAAAACTCGTATGGAAGAATTGGTTACTGATGAAAATGCGTTTATCCGCCCTTCTCCTTCTGGGACTTCACTGGGTGGAGTAGCTCAAAAAACACGCGAAAGTATTATTTTATGTGAAGCAGCAGGATTTGATACCATTATTATAGAAACTGTAGGTGTTGGTCAATCAGAAACTGCCGTACATTCTATGACCGATTTCTTTTTATTATTGAAGTTAGCAGGTGCTGGTGATGAATTACAAGGAATTAAACGCGGAATTATTGAAATGGCAGATGCTATTGTGATTAACAAAGCAGACAGCGGTAACGAAAAAAATGCGAAGATTGCCAAAGTGGAGTTTAACAGAGCCTTACATTTATATCCTCCTAAAGATAGTGGTTGGCAACCCAAAGTTTTGTTGGCAAGTGCACTTCAACATCAAGGAATTGATGCTATTCATACGATGATTGATGAATACATCACGCAGGCAAAAAACTCTGGCTATTTTCAACAAAAAAGAAACGAACAGAACAACTATTGGTTGTTAGAAACCATTAATCAGCAACTAAAAAGTAATTTTTACAATAATCCCAAAATTAAAGAATTGTTACAACAAGAAGTTGCCAAACTAGAAAACGGAAAAACCACACCATTTACAGCTGCAAAACGATTGTTAGACAACAAATAATTAAAAATATATGGAAGAGAACACTCTTACTTGGAACGATTTTGCAAAAGTAGAAATGCGCATTGGTACGATTATTTCTGCTGAAGTTTTTAAAGAAGTTAAAAACCCTGCCTATAAAATGCAAGTAGATTTTGGCGACTACGGAATTAAAAAAACCTCTGCACAAATTACCAAACTATACCAACCCGAAGACTTGATAGGAAAACAAGTAGTAGCAGTCGTAAATTTCCCAAAAAAACAAATTGCCAATATGATGAGCGAATGCTTGGTATTAGGCGGCTTAGGTGATGATAAAGAAGTAACGCTTTTAACTGCCGAACGTGCTGTTAAAAACGGAACAAAAATTGGGTAAAGTTTAGTTTATCTAAAATTGTTTATGAGTAAACTCTTAATAAATGAAAACTAAAAAAACTATAAAAGGTACTTGCAGAATATGTAAACAGGAAAAAGAACTTAGTTTCGAACATATCCCTCCTAAATCAGCCTTTAATAAAAATAATAGATTTTATACTATTAGCTCTATAGATCATTACCAAAATTTTGAACAATATAAGAATGAAAAACCTAACCTAAAAATAGAGCAAGGAGGCTTAGGAGAATATTGTCTTTGTGTAAATTGTAATGGTTTTTCAGGACAAATGTATGTTAGAGAATATAAAAAGTTTTCACATATTGCTATGAGTATACTCAATAAATATGAAGATAATTATGTTAAATCTTTTGAATTTGACATATCTGATATAAATCTTTTAAAATTTTTAAAGCAAATAACTTCAATTTTTGTTTGTAGTAACCAACCTGCTTTTACAAATTCTTATCCAGAACTAATTGACTTTATTAAAAAACCTGAATTAGAATCGCTTCCTGATAAATATCGTTTTTATATGTATTTAAATAATGAAGGCCATATAAAAAATGGAAAATTTCATTATACAAATATTCATGGTATGGTTTGTGAATTTGTATACCCTCCCTTTGGTTTTGTATTAAATATTGATAATCCAAATAGGATAATGGAAGTTACTGAGATAACCAACTTCAAACATTATAACAAAATTGATAAGACCAGAAAATTACCGATTATTTTGAATAAGTATATCACACATTATCCTTTCCCTTTAGATTTTAGACAAAAAGGTTAATTAAAAAATTTTACTGAAAACTCAACAAAACTCCCCTCTATTCACTTTCTAAAAATTCCAAATAACCGTATCTTGCAGTCTTATTAAAAGACACCTATAATGCAAGACAAAAACTTACATACCTATATAAAAAATGTTGTAGAAAATATGCCAGCAGATTGGTTAAACTTAACCACGCACCGTCTGGATATTTATGTAGAAAAACTAGCCAAAACTCAGTTTTTAGAACAGTTTGAAGATTTGTATAAAAACAACGATGCTACTGCTTCAGCTTTAAGCAAGTTGCCAACTGCATACGATTATATTCGTTTAGGGCATCCGTTATCGTCTGTATTAGAGTGGACGATTGCCAAACTATACAACACAAAAGCAGCAAATGTAATTAGTTTTTCGTCACAAACAGTTCCTGTATTGGCTGTATTAAGAGCGAATTTATTTGCAAATAAAAACACGCAAATAGTGTACACCAATGAAATCCCTAGCTTTTTTGATGCAGAGGTAATTAAGAGCGTATACGGATATCAATTTGAATTAAAAAAGGTGGATAGTGTTGAAGCTATTCCTGAGTTTGATGGTAGCACCGTATTGATTGTTGAGCAAGAAACTATTTGCAACTTTACCATTGTACCAAACGTTGATTTCTACATCAATACACACCCTGAATTAGGAAGCTTTTTATTAGTTAACGGAGAGCAAAACGACTCTTATATTTCAGACATTCAACATGTAAGAAGAAGAGAAACTATTGCCATGACTCCTGCTAATTCACTAAAAGCATTAAAAAGTCTTATCGATGAGCCGTATGAGGTTACAGTAACTGACGTAGCACAAAACAAAGCGAAGGTTGAGAAACTCATCAATGAAATTACCAACACCAGCACAAAAGCGTTAGTAGCTTCAAGTGGACTTTCAATACAATATGCTATTTTAATGGGATTGATTGATGATGCTCTTGAAAACCATAAAGGGAAAGCTATTAAAATTGTAGTGCCTCCAAACTGTTATGGTGGTACAAACGACCAAGCAAGACGTGTTGCTGCTTGTTTAAACAACGTAGATATTGTTGATTTACCTGTTGATGGAGACAATGATATGGTAGAAAGTATCGATACCGTGTTAACCAACATTGCAGCACAAGATGCGATTCCGTATATCATTGCAGAAATTCCGACCAACCCAAGAGTAGAAGTACCAAACCTTACCGATTTAAGAGATGTTTTGAGTAAAAAACGTACGACTCCTACTGGTGAAACAGCGGTTGATCCTGTGTTTATTTTAGATCAAACTTTTTGTCCGAATGTTCACTTTTTAGGAGATACAGACATGTTAGCCAATATTAGAACTATTTCGTTTGCTAGTGGATCAAAATTCCCTAGTGGTGGAAAATGTACTGCTGGATACTGTGTTGGAAATAAAACAACCAACGCGTTAATAGAAAAAATAGAAAAGCACTTACATATTTGCGATAACGAGGCTACACCGCTTCAATATGAAATATTGGCTGCACAAATGCCTTCGATGACGCAACGAATTAGTGACGCTTATAAGAATACGCGTGAGTTTGTAAACTTTATTCATGAAGTGTTACCTGATGCTAAAATCAGTTTTGTTTCTGAGGAATTAGCAGCACAAGGATTTACACCATCGGTATTTTCGTTAGATCTTCCTACCAAAGGAAATACTGCGGAAGAAAAAGAAGCCTATAAAAGAGCCTTAAACTTAAAGCTTATCAATTTAATGATTACTGAAATACCTAATGAAAGTAAGTATTGTGTAAGCTACGGACAGTTAAAAGGTTGTTACTGGACGATTCCTGCAACCTCAACACAAGGAACTACGAAAGAAGGTGATAAAGATTATATTGCTCGTGTAGCACTTTCTCCTAATATGGATTTAGAGCTTCATAAAAAAGTATTCTTAGACTTTGTAAAAGGTATTTAAGAACTACAAAACGTCATTTCGACTATATGAGTGACTCCTATTTTAAAGATTTCTCCTTTCGTTACACTTCAGTTCGAAATGACAAAATAAAAACGTCATTTCGACCGGAGGGAGAAATCTTTAAAATAGGAGTTACTATCCTTAGTAAGATTTCTCGTTATCACTCGAAATGACGTTTATTAATTACTTGTATTCTAACATCTCTCTAAAACCTCCAACACACTATACGCGTTACCTTGTTTCCTTGGTGCATAGGAATTACTTTAAATTCTTTAACTCCTAATTTCTTACCTGAGTTCTGTAAACTTTCTACGTTTTCTTTTTTAGAAACCAAACTTGTAAACCATTTACTTACTTTCGGATATTTAGAACTCTCATATAAATAGGTATGCAAAAAAGCTTTTTCTCCACCTATATACCATAGCTCGTTTGAGTTCCCTGCAAAGTTACGTACCGCATTATTCCCTAAGTTTCTCGATTTTCTTCGGTTGGCTCCTCTCGCCTCTTCTGCCGATTTATAAAATGGCGGATTGCACATCGTTACCGTAAATGCATCACCTTCTTCTATAATTCCTTCTAAGATATGTTCTTCTTTAAACTGTTGTCTTAATTCAACCTTATCAGTAAAATCATTATCATCTATAATATCTTGAGAATAATCTAACGAATCTAAATCGATATCGGTTGCTACAAAATTCCAATCGTATACTGCAATTCCCAACAAAGGATAAATACAACTTGCCCCAGTGCCAATATCTAACACCTTTACGTTTTCCTCATCTGCAACTAAATCAGCTAAATGGTGAATATAGTCCACTCTTCCTGGTATTGGTGGACATAAATTCTCATCAGAAAAATTCCAATGTTTAATATTATAATGAGCTGTTAATAATGCCTTATTAAACTCTTTTACAGCTATTGGATCAGAAAAATCAATAGTCTCTTTCTCAAATTTCTCAATAATAAATTCAGAAAGTTTCGGGTACTTTTCTACTAATAGCGTGAAATCGTATCCTTGATTGTGTATGTTTTTTGGATGTAATCCTTTTTTTGTGCTCATTAAAGTGTAATAACTGTAAACTCTAGTTGTAACGGACGTAAGTTTTCTTTTAAAACCTTAATAAAATCGGTTCCGTATGCTAAATAATATTCTGAAAAGTTACGCTGACGTTCTTCTAAACTTTGATTTGGCAAAATCTCATTTTGCAATGCTGTAATTCTCTCTACCAAATCTTGCTGCCTGCGTTTTTCTGCTCGCAACCATCTTTTTTCTAGGTTTTCTAATCCTTTTGTCTGCTTTTTTTCTTGCGCATTTACAGCTCCAACAAACGAAACATCTGTTTTTTCTGCAAGCTCTCTTAACGTTTCAAATTGCTCTTGTAAAAACTGTTTTTGATTGGTAAAATCTACTTTAGTTTCAGAGTTTTCCAATACTTTTTGCTCGATTAAGTTGTTCTGTTTGATAAAAATATCTTCAATAGACAACTCTAAATTTCCTAGTTTCTTGACTTGTTTTTCTGAAACTACTTGTACTGAATTACGTAACAATAAAATAGGAAAAGGAATATCAACCGATTCAAACATGCTTTTTAGCTCTAGCCAATAGGCTAACTCTCCTCCTCCACCAATGTAACATAGGTTTGGTAAGATTACCTCTTGGTATAACGGACGTAAAATTACATTGGGTGAAAATCGCTCAGGTAACTCGTTTACTTCTGCTAGCAACTCTTCCAAACTCCATGAAATATCTGTGCTATTTACTTTGTAAACTCCATCTTCTAAAACTATGCGTTCACGAAGCGAATCTCCTAAATAAAATAAGTTAATCTCTCTAGGATTTACCTGAATTTTATAGTCGTTTTCTAGGCTTGAAATCGTTTCAGAAACCTTGGTATATGAAAATTGTTCCGTTAGTTCTTTAGTGATATACGGAACAAACTCTTTCTTTAACTTAGCATCATCTCCATCAACAATCACCAAACCATACTCTCCAAACAATTCATTGGCTATGTATCGGGTTGCAGCGGTTAAATTAGTATGCTCTATATAGGCTTTCTTGAAAAGTTGCGCTAAATATTGTGCATTTTTCGATGTTCCTAAATGTTCTGAAAACACTTCTAATACGTGATCTAAACCTTCTGTAGAAAAACGTCCTACAGCCCCGGTTTGATGTGAATTCCATTGTACTTTCTTTCCTTCGAAATTAAAAAAGTTGATTTCTTCAAAGTCATGATCTTCAGATGCCATCCAATATACAGGTACAAAATTTTCTTCAGGAAACTGTGTACGTAATTCTTCACACAAGTTGATTGCTGACACAATTTTGTATAAAAAATATAACGGGCCTGTAAACAAGTTTAATTGATGTCCTGTAGTAATCGTAAAAGTATTTTCTGACGCTAACGCTTCTATATTTTGCTGAGTTACCTCTGAAACCTTACTGCTTTTATATTGCTCTTTTAAAGCACTCACTAAGGTTTGTCTATGTGATATAGAAAAACTACGTTTTTGATTTAACTGCTTTTTAAAACCTTCTATGTTTGAAAAATTACCGTAAAACGGTTGTATTGTTGGAGATTCTTCTAAATAATCTAGCATTGTTTTAGAGAAAAACCCTGTGTTTTTAAAAGGGATATTGGTTACCTTCATTACTTATTCTTTCTTTGAAACAATGTATAAATATATGGACGCTCTCCTCCATACGGATTTATAAATGTGTGATTAAACGTTTTAACTAACTCAAAATCTTTTCCTAATTTTTCTTGCAACATTTCAGCATCGTATCGCTGTAAAGGTAATCCACAACATTTTTCAGCTCCATCCAATGCAAAGACAGCTATAATTACAAATCCACTCGCTTTCACTACTTTTTTTAATAAATTAAAATAAGCGTCTTGCTCTTCTTCCTTTAAAAAGAAATGTAGTACCGCTCTATCATTCCAAACAGTTACTTCTTCTAACCCTTCAAGTTGTGTCGGATTGATAATATCATCAGCAATAAAAGTAACTTTCGAAGCATTTTCTCCTAACCGATTTTTCACATCATTTAGGGCTTTTTCCGATAAATCGTTAGCTATTAATTGGGAGTATCCTTTGTTGACTAATTCATCAATCAACATTGATGATCCAACACCTACATTTAAAATTTTAGCATCTTTAGCAACACCTGATTTCTCTAGTAATCCAATGGTTTCTTTCGAATTTTCTTCGAACCAACCCAGTTTTTCAGTAGGATTTTTTTTATACGCAGTTTCCCAGTGTTCTTTTAATAAATTTTCTGGAAGTGTACATTCACTCTCTTTTGTAGTCATAGTTCAAAAATAGGAAATTTTTACTCCTTTGTCGAAAAAGAAACTTGTATCTAACAGATTTTTAACTACATTCTTTTTTAAACCATCAATTTGGCTATTTTTACAATTGGTAAAACACTAATATGCAGTTTAAACACCCAGAAATTTTATACTTTTTAGCTTTTTTGCTCATTCCTATTTTGGTGCATTTGTTCCAATTACAGCGATTTGTAAAAGTTCCGTTTACCAATGTAGCTTTTTTACAAAAGTTAGTGTTGCAAACTCGTAAAAGCTCTCGTATAAAAAAATGGTTGATTTTAGCTACACGATTACTATTACTTACTGCTTTAATTTTTGC
The DNA here is from genome assembly GCF_059716275.2 of Tenacibaculum sp. TB-56. Taxonomy (NCBI): domain Bacteria; kingdom Pseudomonadati; phylum Bacteroidota; class Flavobacteriia; order Flavobacteriales; family Flavobacteriaceae; genus Tenacibaculum; species Tenacibaculum sp. TB-56. The sequence continues at coordinate 273,985 of NZ_CM201367.1, forward strand.
GTTTGCCCAACCTTATTTTAGCAATCATAAAGCAAATGAAAAGCAAAACTTTTTTATTTTTTTAGATAATTCTTTAAGCACCTCTGCTATTGGTGAAAAAGGAAATTTACTACAAATAGCTTCGCAAGAAATCATTGAAAACTTATCAGATAAAGCCAACTACTCGCTAGCTACTCAAGATAACTTTTATAAAAACAAAACAGCTTCTGAACTTAAAGACATTTTGTTAAAAGTTAGCAATACTGCTAAAAACACGAATTTGAAAGATGTCTTGTTAAAAGCGGCAAATGAAAACACTTCAAACAACACCAAAAACATCCTAATTTCTGATTTCCAAAACACTCAAAAAGAAGACATTACCAATCTTCCTATAAATACGTCTTTGGTTAAAGTAAGTCCTGAACAAAAAAGCAATCTTTCTATTGATAGTGTTTTTGTTAACGACAATGGTTCTTCAAACTTCAATATTCATATCACTGTTAGAAATCAAGGAGGTGCCAAAAAAGACATTCCGATTGCTCTTTATAACGCCGACAAACTCATTAACAAACAAACTTTTTCAGTAGAAGAAAACAACACTACACAAATCACTTTTTCTATTGTAAAAACACCTATTTTCTTAGGAAAAATTGATCTTAATTTTAAAGACACCTATAGCTTTGACAATTCATTTTACTTTACCATCAACACCAACGAAAAAATTAATGTGTTAAGCGTAGGAGAATCGGGCGATTTTCTGAGTAGAATTTACACGAAAGAGGAATTTAACTTTACTGCTTCTTCGTTGCAAAATGTGAATTATAATGAAATTCCGAAGCAACATCTGGTAATTTTAAATGAATTGGAAAATATTCCGCAAACACTTATCAATAGCTTAGAATCTTATGTAGAAAATGGAGGAAATATTGTTGCTATTCCGAATAAAAACACAACCATTACTTCGTACAATAATTTATTCAACAAGTTGAATATCGGAAGGCTACTTTCACAAAAAAATGATAGTTTAAAAATTACGGATATTAATTACAATCATCCACTTTTAAAAAATGTCTTTGAAAAAAAGGTTACCAATTTTCAATATCCGTTTGTAAAAACATCATTCAGTTCTACTTTTAAAAATGCTTCTAACCTTGTTTCTTTTGAAAACAGACAAGGTTTTATTCAGCAAATACGTTTACCGAAAGCTTCTTTGTATTGGATAGCGGCTCCACTTCAAAAAGAAAACAGCAATTTTATCAATTCTCCATTGATTGTTCCTGTTTTTTATAACATCGGAAAACAGAGTTTACAACTTTCTGAATTGTATTATACCATCGACAGACAAAACACAATCGATATTGATAAACATTTAGGAAAAGACGAAATTTTAATCATTACTTCCAACACTAGTTCGTTTATTCCGTTGCAACAAACTTTTCAAAATAAAGTACGAATTACCACTAATGATCAACCTTTAACCGCTGGATTTTATCAAATTAAACAACAAAACAACCTGATAAAAAACTGTGCTTTCAACTACCCAAAAAGTGAAAGTTCATTAGATTTTTTAACTCTTTCAGATATTGATAACACTACTATTTCTACTTCAGTTAAAGACACTTTAGAAAATATTAATAATGAAAATAAAATTCAATGGCTTTGGAAATGGTTTTTGGCACTAGCTATCGTATCTTTGCTGTTAGAAATTTTGATTTTAAAATTCTTTAAACCATGACAACGCTGCTTAAATCGGCAACAATTATAGATGCTTCTAGCCCATACCACAAGCAAACCAAAGATATTTTAATTACTGACGGAATTATCACTACAATTGATGATGCTATCGAACCAAAAGAAGACTGTCAAGTTGTAGAACTCGATAATTTACACGTTTCAACTGGATGGTTTGATACTAGTGTGTCTTTTGGTGAACCAGGGTATGAAGAACGCGAAACCTTACAACACGGTGTACAAGTAGCTGCTAAAAGCGGATTTACCGATGTAGCCATCAACCCGAATACCTACCCTATAGTTGACAATAAATCGGCTGTTGAGTTTTTAATTAATAAAGTAAACGGAGCCGCTACCAGCATTCACCCTATCGGAGCTTTAACACAGCAAAGTAAAGGTATTGAAATGTCAGAAATGTACGACATGCAGCAATCAGGCGCTATTGCTTTTGGAGATTATAACAAGTCTGTTAGCAATGATAATTTGTTAAAAATTGCGTTGCTGTACGCTCAAAATTTTGACGGATTGGTTTTAAGCTTTCCAAAAAATAATTTAATTGCTGGTGAAGGTGTTGCAAACGAAGGTAAAAACAGCACTCTTTTAGGGTTAAAGGGAATTCCTGCTTTGGCAGAAGAAATTCAAATTGCTCGTGATTTATTTTTGTTAGAATATACTGGAGGAAAACTACACATACCTACAATTTCTACCGCTAAATCTGTTCAACTGATTAAAGAAGCAAAAGAAAAAGGATTAGATGTAACGTGTAGCGTTGCGGTTCATAATTTATTTTTAACCGACGATGAGTTGCATGGTTTTGACGCGAATAAAAAAGTAACCCCACCTCTACGTACCGAAGAAGATAGAATAGCTTTACTACAAGGAATAAAAGACGGTATTATTGATATAATTACTACCGATCATAATCCGATTGATGTAGAGCATAAAAAAGTAGAATATTCTACTGCAAAAGACGGAACTATTGGTTTAGAAAGTGCTTTCGGAGCATTAAATACCGTGTTAGATATTGAAACAATTGTAAAATGTTTATCTGACAACCCTAGAAAGCGCTTCGGAGCTGATTTTGTTACTATTAAAGAGAATGAAAAAGTAACTTTATCTATATTCAATCCTAACGGAGAATACACTTTTTCTGAAGAAAATATTATTTCTACCTCTAAAAACAGTATCTTTTTAGAGAAAAAATTAAAAGGTAAAGCCTACGGAGTTTTTTCTAAAAATCAACTAATTTTAAATTCATAAAATTATGGAAAACCTAACAGTGAACGAAGGAAAAACCGCTGCGATTATCAGTCATTTTACAGTAATAGGACTAATTATTGCTTTTGTTCTAAACATGAACAATAAAAATGCCTTTGCTAGTTTTTATATAAGACAAATGCTAGGACTAAACATATTGTACATGGCAAATATCTGGATTGTATACAGATACTTAGGAAATACAATAGGTTGGGCTGTAGGAGTATTGTTATTTGCTCTTTGGATAATTAGCCTTTTAGCTGTTTTAAAGGGAGAAAAAAAGCTAGTTCCTGTGGTAGGAGAACAATTTCAAAACTTGTTTAAAGGAATATAAGAACATGAGTTTACAATATATTGTAAGAGAACCTAAAACTTCAACTTCTAATCCGCCTCTCTTAATTTTATTACACGGATACGGAAGTAATGAAGAAGATTTATTTTCATTTGCAGAAGAATTACCTAACGATTTATTAATAGTAAGCGCTAGAGCTCCACATGATATGGGCTATGGAGGTTATGCTTGGTACGCTATCAACTTCGATGCTATTAACGGAAAGTTTTCAGATTTAGTTCAAGCTGATGAATCAATAGATAAAATTGCTATATTTATTGATGAAATCAAAGAAAAATATAATACCAATCCTGACAAAACCTTCTTATTAGGATTTAGCCAAGGAGCTATTTTAAGTTATGCGCTAAGTTTTAAATACCCTAACAAAGTACAACATGTAGTTGCTTTAAGCGGCTATATTAACGAAGAGTTATTACCTACTGAAATAGACAACTCTATTACAACAGATTATTATATTTCTCACGGAACTGTAGATCAAGTTCTTCCTATAGATTGGGCACGCAAAGCTCCTATTATACTGAAAGACTTAAAGTTAAAAAACGAATATTCAGAATATCCGGTCGGACATGGTGTAGCTCCACAAAATTTTTACAGTTTCAAAAACTGGATTGAAAAACGATTGTAATTAACAATCGTTTTTTTTATACTTTAAAAAGAATATTTTTGCAAACTCAAAAGTAAGTTATGAATAGTTTATTTAATCAAGATATATTATACTACTGGAGTGCTCCTTTTTTCATTTCAGTAATTTTACTTGAAATGTTCTTTAGCTATCGAGCTAAAGCCAAAAACTATGAGTTTAAAGATACAGCGACCAATGTTTACTTTGCCTTAATTAACTTTAGTTTAGATTTATTAATGAAAGGTGTATCCTTCTTTGTTCTTAATTACTTTTATCACAACCGAATTATCGATTGGGAAGGAAATCAATACTGGGCATACTGGACTCTTGCTTTCTTAGGTCAAGATTTTTTATACTATTTACAACATTATTTTGATCATAGTTCTCGCTTTTTTTGGGCGATACACGTAACACATCATAATTCAGGATATTATAATATTTCAACAGGTTTTAGATCATCTGTTTTACAACCATTGTACAGATATATTTTCTTTATTCCTTTGGCCTTTTTAGGGGTTGAAGCGCTTCATATCATATTTGCGTATGCAATGATCCAAAACTACGGAACTTTATGCCACACTAACTTTATCAACAATAAGTTCTCTAAGCTGTGGGGAATAATTTTCGTAACACCGTCTCATCATAGAGTTCACCATGCTTCTAATGTTAAATACCTAGATAAAAACATGGGAATGTTTTTAATTATTTGGGATAAAATCTTTGGTACTTTTCAAGCAGAAGAAACAGAAGAAGAATATGAAAAATTAGAGTATGGATTAACTAAGCCTTTGGAGAACAAAGGACCTATTAATATCATTTTTCATGAATGGAAGGAGATTTATAAAGATTTCTTCTATCGAAAAAAAGGTCTTCCAATAGGCATTCGCTTAAAATATGTATTTATGCCTCCTGGATGGAGTCATGACGGAAGTTCTAAAACAAGTAAAGAACTACAACGAGAACTAAAAAACACAACTCAAGAGGTTCGTTTAGAAAAAATAAAAGTCGAGTAATTTACTCGACTTTTATTTTGATATATTTTAAGTTATTAACTTAATATTTGATTAGCGTGTTCTTTAGTTTTTACTTTTGTAATAACATCTTCAATCACACCTTTTTCATCAATTACAAAGGTAGTACGGTGAATTCCATCATACTCTCTTCCCATAAACTTCTTAGGTCCCCAAACTCCAAATGCATTGATTACATCTTTACTTTCATCTGCTAACAAAGGAAATGGCAATTCATTTTTATTGATAAAATTTTGTTGGCGTTTCGCTGAATCAGCGCTTACCCCTAATACATCGTATCCTTTAGCTAAAAATGTTTGATAATTATCACGTAAATCACATGCCTCTGCTGTACAACCTGGTGTACTTGCTTTAGGATAAAAGAACAAAACTAATTTCTTTCCTTTATAGTCAGAAAGCTTTACTACATTACCTTTTTCATCAACCGACTCAAAATTTGGTGCATTATCTCCTACTTTTAATGTTGTCATATTATTTCGTTTCAAAGTTACAATGTCAAAGTTACAAAGTTGATTTTGATTTTCCATAAACATACGTAGCTTCTTTGTACCTTTGAGTCATTCAAACTATATAAAATGACCAAAGCAGAAAAAGTTCAATTTGTTATAGATACTTTAGAAAAATTATACCCTGAAACTCCCATCCCTTTAGATCATAAAGATCCTTACACTTTATTAATTGCAGTACTAATGTCTGCTCAAAGTACTGATGCTCGTGTAAATACAATCACACCTTTATTATTTGATAAAGCTGATAACCCTTATGATATGGTAAAACTTTCTGTAGATGAAATTCGAGATATTATTAAACCTGTTGGTTTATCTCCTATGAAATCAAAAGGAATTCATGGGTTATCTAAAATTTTGATTGAAAAACACAATGGTGAAGTTCCTATTGATATGGAAGCTTTGGAAGAATTACCTGCTGTGGGACACAAAACTGCTAGTGTTGTTATGGCGCAAGCTTTCGATATTCCTGCTTTTCCTGTAGACACTCACATTCACAGATTGATGTATCGTTGGAATTTATCAAACGGAAAAAGCGTAACACAAACTGAAAAGGATGCTAAGCGTTTATTTCCAAAAGAATTATGGAATAAATTGCACTTACAAATTATTTATTACGGACGTGAGTACTCTCCTGCTCGTGGTTGGAAATTAGAAAATGATATTATTACTAAAACGGTTGGCAGAAAGTCGGTAATAGACGATTATTATAAAAAATGAGCCTAAAAAAAGCCCCAACCTTGTTGAAGCTTTTTCCACTCTTAATTCAAATTCAATTCAATGAGATAGTTTGATTTCGTTTTAACTACTTTTAGCGATTTAGAAAAATTAATCAAATATTGAACTGTTTCTTGTTTTGGTTCCATAGTAAAGTCTGAAGACTTTTCTGAGTAAATTTGCATCATATAACCCCTTATTTATAACTTATAATCAATGAATTAACGATGCTTTTTTTCAAATATTGTTTAACTTGCTAAAATAATTTTATTTTTTTCTATTATTTTTCTCAAATTAATCAAAGCGTAACGCATTCTTCCTAATGCTGTATTAATGCTAACGCCCGTATTTTCTGATATTTCGTTAAAACTCATATCATTATATATACGCATCTTTAAAACCTCTTTTTGTTCTTCTGGCAATTCTTCAACTAGCTCTTTTACGTCGTTTAAAATTTGCTCTTTAATAATTTTACTTTCTGCATTTAACGCTCCATCACTTAAAACCGAAAAAATATCGAACTCTTCTGTATTATTAAACGTTGGCATGCGGTTGTTCTTTCTAAAATAATCTATAATTAAATTATGAGCAATACGCATAACCCAAGGTAAAAATTTACCTTCTTCGTTATAATTTCCTTTTTTTAGTGTTCTTATTACCTTGATAAAGGTGTCTTGAAAAATGTCTTCTGTAGTATCTCGATCTTGTAGTTTGCTATAAATAAAGCTATACAATCTCTGTTGGTGTCGTTTAATCAATAATTCAATGGCTAGTTCGTTGCCGTTAATGTAGTTTTTTACTAAAACACTATCGTCGATTATGTCTTTCATAATAATTACTTTTTGAAGGGGAACTAATTCGTTCTCTTCTTGTTAAGGGATATAAGTTATAAAGTAATTATTATGCTATAGGCCTTTATTTATTGATTAATAATGAATTACAAATATTGAATTTTTTATTAATAAAAGCAAAAAAAACTCACAAAAAAGAGAAAAACACTGTTGTAACCACGTTAAAATCACTTAAAAATTGGTATTTTTATCGCTTATTTTTTGAGCACATGAAGACTGACATTTCAACTGTAAACCCTAAAGAAAACATTATAATAAAAGGAGCTAAACTGCACAATTTAAAGAACATTGATGTGGTCATCCCTCGTAATAAATTAGTCGTTATTACTGGACTTTCGGGATCTGGAAAGTCTTCTTTAGCATTTGATACTCTATATGCCGAAGGTCAACGTCGTTATGTTGAAAGCTTAAGTTCTTATGCTCGTCAATTTCTTGGAAAACTACATAAACCAAAGGTTGATTATATAAAAGGAATTGCCCCTGCTATTGCTATTGAGCAAAAAGTGAACTCTACCAATCCAAGGTCTACTGTTGGAACCTCAACTGAAATTTACGATTATATCAAATTATTGTATGCTCGTATCGGTAAAACCTTCTCTCCTATTTCTGGAGAAGAAGTAAAAAAACACACGGTTTCAGATGTTATAAACCATGTAAAAACTTTTGAGGAACGCACAAAACTATTATTACTTGCTCCTATACATATTAATAAAGACAGAGATATAAAGACTGTTTTACAAGTATTAACACAGCAAGGGTATGCTCGTTTAAAATATCAAGATACCGTATACAGAATTGATGAATTCCCAGTAAAAGATTTTAAAGGAAGCCAATTACAATTAGTTGTTGATAGGATTGTTGTAAAACACGAAGAAGATTTTTACAACCGTCTTGGTGATGCTATTCAAACAGCTTTTTTTGAAGGAAAAGGAATTTGTTACATAGAAAACTTATCTGACGAAACTACTACAGAATTCAGTAATAAATTTGAACTAGACGGAATTTCTTTTTTAGAACCGAATACACATTTATTCAGTTTTAACAATCCTTACGGAGCTTGCCCTACCTGTGAAGGTTATGGAAATGTAATTGGTATTGATGAAGATTTGGTTATTCCTAACACAGGGTTATCTATTTACGAAGATGCTATTTTTCCGTTTAAAACAGACAGCTATAAAAAATATAAAAACGACTTGATTCTTCATGCTGAAGAGTTCGGAATTTCGATTCATAAACCTTGGTTTGAACTTTCTGAAGAGCATAAAAGTCTTATTTGGAATGGAACCAAAAAGTTCAAAGGAATCAATCATTTATTCAAAAAATTAGAAGAAAAAAGTTACAAAATTCAAAACCGTGTAATGCTTTCTCGCTATCGCGGAAAAACTAAATGTACGGAGTGTGAAGGAAAACGTTTGCGCAAAGAAGCAAATTATGTGCAAGTATATGGGAAGACAATTTCCGAACTGGTTACACTTCCATTAGACGAATTAGCTGTATTTTTCAATAGTATTCAGCTCAACAAATACGAAGAAAAAATAGGGAAACGCTTATTAACTGAAATCAACAATCGCTTACAGTTTTTAACCGATGTTGGTTTAAACTACTTAACCTTAAACCGAACATCAAACACGCTATCTGGTGGAGAAAGTCAACGAATTAATTTAGCTACATCCTTAGGAAGTTCGTTAGTTGGTTCGATGTATATTTTAGACGAACCAAGTATTGGGTTACACCCAAAAGATACTGAAAGGCTCATTGGTGTTTTAAAAAACCTACGCGATTTAGGAAACACCGTAATCGTAGTTGAACATGATGAAGACATCATGAAAGAAGCCGATTATATTATTGATATCGGTCCTGAAGCGGGAACTTATGGTGGAAATGTAGTTGCTGAAGGAACTTTTGATGAAATTCTACAATCAGATTCGTTAACTGCTAAATATCTTTCCGAAGAATTAAAAATTGAAGTTCCAACCAAGCGAAGAAATTCTAAGAATTTTATTGAAGTTATTGGTGCTCGTGAAAACAACTTAAAAAATATTGATGTAGCTTTTCCGCTAAACAATTTAACGGTTATTACTGGGGTTTCAGGAAGTGGAAAAAGTACGTTAGTTAAGAAAATTTTATATCCTGCGATGCAAAAGCAACTTATAGGATATGGAGATAAATTAGGGCAACATACAGAAATTACAGGAAGTTTTGACACCTTAAAACATGTAGAATTTATTGATCAAAACCCTATTGGACGCTCTTCTCGTTCCAATCCAGTTACCTACATTAAAGCTTACGACGATATTCGAAAGCTATTATCAGATCAAAAACTTTCGAAAATTAGAAATTATCAACCTAAACATTTTTCTTTCAATGTTGAAGGCGGTCGTTGTGAGGTTTGTAAAGGAGAAGGTGAAGTAACGATTGAAATGCAATTCATGGCCGATGTACATTTAGAATGTGAAACTTGCGGAGGAAAACGCTTTAAAAAGGAAGTTTTAGAAGTTGCTTTTGAAGGAAAAAACATCGATGATATTTTAAACATGACCATCGACGATGCTGTTGCTTTTTTCACACAACACAATCAAACAAAAGTTGCCAGAAAACTAAAACCTTTACAGGATGTTGGATTAGGCTATGTACAATTAGGACAATCATCTTCTACATTATCAGGGGGTGAAGCACAACGTATCAAATTAGCTTCTTTTTTAGTCAAAGGAAACACAAAAGACAAAGCACTATTCATCTTTGATGAACCCACAACTGGTTTGCATTTTCACGATATTAAAAAACTATTAGCATCGTTTAATGCTTTGATAGAAAGAGGGCATTCTATTATTGTTATTGAGCACAATATTGAGCTAATTAAATGTGCCGATTACATAATCGACCTTGGTTTGGAAGGTGGTAAAAAAGGTGGAAATTTAATTTTTGCAGGCACTCCTGAAGAACTTACTAAAAATAAAGAGTCGTACACTTCTAAATACTTAAAAGAAAAACTAGTTTTTTAATTAGAAAAGCCACCCAACCTCTCGGTCGGACAGCCTTTCACAACAAAAATTAACAAAATTTAATAAATAAAGAACTCTTAATTATTTTAATAAGCTATACACAAACTCTGGATAACCTCTTTCTCCTGCTTCGTTTGTTAATGCTAAAAACTTTAGTTTATATAAATTACCATCGGTATCTTCTAATACATAAAAAATAGTTTCTTTAAGAGAAGGTAAAGTTTCTGGACCTCCACCTTTTCTCCAACTACTACCAATACCACGTTGATCATTTTCAAAACTGTCTAAATTTACATCTGTCAATGAAAAAGTGTTGTATGTATAATCTTCAGTTTCTGTGTCAATCATATACACTTTTACATTAGATTTTAAATTGTTTACTACAAAATCTGAATAACCATATGCCCCGTAACCTGGAATTTCGTTTGTAAAAACGGTAAAGTTTAAATCCCATTCAGTTTTTTTAGGCTCAACATTTACAGTATTTTCAGTATTAAAACTGAAAAAAGTAAAATTATAGCCTTCTGTTTTGGTAATTACAACTTCATTATGTGTAGTTGCATCTAAATCTGCATATTGTAAAACATAATTACTGCCATCTTTTAAAATTCTAATTTTTTTCCAACCTCTAGAATCATCAGAAATATCTACCCCTCCTACAGCTGGAGTTTCTGTACCTATCTCGTATCCTAAATTTATTAAGTACACTTTATTATCTTCATCATTATCTGATATTTCAGCTATTGCAGTAGTATTTATGTCTCCATTAGGAGCATCAATATATGCCGAACTTTCAGAATCAAAAGTACCCACAGCTACTTTAGGTTGTAAATCTTTAACCTCTTGAGTTGAAGAGTTTACTGCATTTATATTTGTAGAAGATAACTGAGCTACTGCCATATAAATAGCTCCATTTAAAGTAACCTTAAACTTATCTCCTGAGTAAAAGCCTAAATCCCAAGAATCTCTTTTTATGTTTGTTGTAGTGTTTGTACTTAAATCTACATACACTTGATTAGGTTGGTTAGGCCCTCCTATTTCTGGTGCTACGGTTGCCCCTTCTATTACTACTTTTATAGGTTCTGAGGGTAAATTATTATCACTAGAACAACTTGCTAATAAGAAAGTTGCTACTAATAAAGAAAATGATAAAATCTTGTTTGTCATGATTATTAATTTTAAAAATTGATATTATATAATAGTTTTAAATAGTATGATCGTCCGTACCCCAGCAAAAGAGTATTATTATTTGCCGAGTGTGTTCCTCCATTGCTTACGTTATTGACATTAACATTCGTAACATCAAATAAGTTTCTAGCGCCTAAGGTTGTTTCTAACTTGTTCTTAAAAAATGATTTTTTCATAGAAGCATCTAACCAATTGTAGGATGCTATCGTAGATTTTGAGAAAATTGAATTCCCTTCATTATCTGTTCCCGAAGCAACATAGTTTTGTTGTCTTCCGTTATGTTTTAATAAAACTGTGAATGCTGTTTGCCACTTTTCTATTTCATAAGTAGCACTTGTATTTAGCTGAAATGAGTATAAAAAATCATTTTCTGCATTCGCTTCATTATTCGCTATTCTAGATATTCCTTGTATAGTTGCCCCTAAATTAAATGCCCAATTGTTAGCTTTTATAGTATTAGTTGATGAAATTCCCCATAACTTATACGCATCAATGTTTATGTATTGATATTGTAATGGTGAAGAGTTTACAATTGCTAAATCAATTTTATCATCAACATTTATATAGTCAACTTTTACGCTATTTAATAATGATATACTTGAACCATCAAACCAACTTTTTTTCTTTAAACTCAATGATGCGGAATATCCATTTTCTGGGTTTAAGTCTTCATTCCCTCTTACATCATGATTAGAATCTACAAAATAGTAGTATAATTCTTCAAAATTTGGGGTTCTGTACGAGGTTCCTACGTTACCTCTAAGTTCAAAGCCATTTTTTAATAGATAACGAAGGCTTAATGAACCTAAAAGTTTTGAACGAAATAGAGAGTTATATTCAAATCGTAAACCCGGACGAACCATAAAAGAGTCTGAAAAGTTAATTTCAGAAGAACCGTATAACGCATAATTATTTTGTGTTCGCTTTTTATCTTGTTGCGTAACACTGCCTGATGCTTGTGTATCAAAACCACTTATGTAGCGTGTTTCGTATCCTAATTGAAAATTATGGCGATTGCTTTTTATGAAATTTGAAATAGCTCCTTTCGAAAAGAAGACTTCACTTGACTGATAAACTTCATCGACTTCATTGGTTTTATCTCCATTCAAAATATAATAATTGAACTCGTTTAAATACCTATCTTGTGTTTGATATGAAGCTGAGAAAGAATATGAACTTCCTGATTTAAAATTACCATTTACGTTTAAGTTATTTACAAACCTATTAGTTTTAAAAACTCTATCTGTAGCAGACGGATTACTAGTTTGCGTATCTGTATTTATATTAGCTCTTACACCTGTATTATAGTAATTTATAAGTTCATTAAAATAATTAAATCGATAACTTAAATTAAATCGCTCATTTTTATAGTTTAAAAACCCGTTAGTATTAATCTGTTCTTTTGGCAACCAGCTATAACCTCTTAAACTATCGTTCTCATAATAATCTCTTCCTTTTCTATTATCATAAAAACCAGCAAATTTGTTTCTATTAAAGCTAATTCTACCAAACCAATTATCAGAAAAATTATGAGCTACACTTACACTTTGTATATGTTTTCCTTTATTAAAAAAAGCAAATTCATTACTAACTGTTTCTTCTTGTAACGATGTTTTTATACTCCATTTACTTCGAGCAGATTTTTTTGTTATAATATTAATAACTCCAGATACTGAGTTTGCTCCATACTCCACTCCCATAGCCCCTTCAACGATTTCAATTCGCTCAACGTCATCTAAATTAACTTGAGTTAAATCAATATTATTTCCCAGTCCATTATCACTTACTAAAGGAATATTATCAATCAAAATATTGAAGTATTGTGAATCTAAACCAAATAGCGAAATAGTAGATTTCCCTGACTGAGCATTTGGCACAACTGTTAAGTTTAATTTGAAGTTTAGCAAATCTGCTAAATTATTAGCTGCTTGTTTTTCTATTTGTTTTTTATCTATAACTGTTACGTTATATACTGATTTCTTTATTGATTGAGGATTGTATTGTCCTGTGATTACAACTTCTTCAAGCTTATTATAATAAACACTATCCTGCTTAATTTCTTCTTGAGAAAAAGACGATATAGCAACAAGCAACAACAAAATTCCTATATTTTTATTTAGAAACATTCTTAATAATTTTCTGCAAATATATTTTTTATTTTTAACAAGTCTAAATAAAATTTATATTTTTGTCGAAAATAAATTCAAACAAAACTCACAATGAAAAAAATATTATTGAGTAGTATTATATTACTATCTGCACTTACCATTAATGCTCAAAGCAAAAAGAAAAAAGATAGACAAGCCATAAAAAACATGTGCGGTTGCTATGAAGTAACTTTCAATTTTGCTGAAACTTTTAACAACAGTAAAGACTCTCTTTACAAACCTTCAAAAACAAAAAAAGACAAAGGTTTAGAGTGGGCAGAATTAATCGTTGATGAGAATAATAAAATCTCTATTCAACACTTATTACAAGTTGGAAACCCTGCTAACCCACATATAGTTAAACATTGGAGGCAAGATTGGCTATACGAAAACACTGATTTTTACATGTATAATGGTGATAACAATTGGTTATTTCAAACAAAACCTAAATCAGAAGTAAAAAAACAGTGGACTCAAAAAGTATATCAAGTAGATGATAGTCCAAGATATGAAGGCTCTGGAACTTGGGTACATGTTGATGGAAAAAGCTACTGGGAAAATACTACGGATGCTCCTTTACCGAGGAGAGAATATACCAAAAGAAGTGACTATAATGTTACAGAAAGAGGTAATCGTCATGAAATCACAAATTATGGTTGGTTACATGACCAAGACAACAGAAAAATCATACGAGAAGCTGGTAAAGAAGATATTGTTGTTGCTCACGAAAAAGGTTATAACACCTACGTTAAAGTACCAGATAGTAGATGCGAAGCTGCACAAAATTGGTGGAAAGAAAATCAAAACAAGTGGCAACTCGTAAGAAATAAATGGGATGAAGTGTACGGTAGAAATACCAATCTTTCTTTAGAAAATAAAGTAGACAATAAACCTCTATTCAAATATTTGTTTTCTGACGAAACTTCAAAAGAAAATGAAATTGATAAAACCATTGAATCTTTTATAAAAAAATAAACTCCTAATGAAAAAATTACAAATCACTCTTATACTAACAGTTCTTATTAGTTCAATACAAGCACAAACAAAAAACATCTTTTTGGAAAGGTCTTTTTGGAAAAACAACCCTACCGTTGAACTTATCGAACAAAAAATAAAAGAAGGTAACGATGCTACTGCTTCAAATTCTGGCGGATTTGATGCTGTTTCACAAGCTATTTTAGCAGATGCTCCGAATGAAGTTATCAAACATCTACTAACCAAAAAAGGGAATGATGTTAACAAAATAACACACGATAAAAGAACTTATATTTTCTGGGCTGCTTACAAAAACAATGTTGAAATAATGAAGCATTTACTAGGCAACAATGCTCGTATGGATGTAAAAGATTCGCATCAGTTTTCTCCATTAACCTTTGCTGCTAATGCAGGACAAACCAATAAAGAAATTTATGAGTTATGCATTAAAAACGGAATTGATATTAAAACAGATGTTGACGAACACGGTGCCAACGCTCTTCTTTTAGTTTTACCTAGTTTAAAAGACCTATCTTTTATAGAATACCTTTCTACTAAAGGATTAAGCTTACAAAGTGTTGACCATAACGGAAACGGTGCCTTTAACTATGCTGCAAAAAAAGGAAATAAAACCATCTTAGAACTTCTTATCAAGAAAGGTATACCTTATAAAAACTTAAACAAAAAAGGAGGAAATGCAATCTTGCTAGCTACACAAGGCTCTAGAGCAGGTTACAATTCACTTGAGTTTTTCAAGTATTTAGAAAGCTTAGGAATCAATCCGAATATCACGAATAAAGACGGAAAAACACCGCTTCATAATTTAGCTCGCGGAAACAAAGACATAGCTACTTTTAACTATTTCCTTAACAAAGGAGTAAACCCTAATCAAGTTGATGAAAACGGAAACACTCCTCTACTAATTACTGCTAGTAGGAATACTTTAGAGATTGTTCAGTTGTTATCAGAAAAAACAACCAACATTAATCACACTAACGAAAAAGGTCATTCAGCACTTACCTACGCAGTTGAACAAAACTCAGAAGCTATTGTTGATTATTTAATCAAAAATAAGGCTGACATTCATGTAAAGGATAATAAAGAGAATTCGTTAGCTTATTATTTAGTAAAAAGTTACCATCCTAAAAAATCAGAGGATTTCAACAAAAAAATGCAGCTTTTAGCGAATAACGGATTAAAATTAACACAACTTCAAGCAGACAAAAACAACTTGTTCCATATAGCTATAGAAAAAAATAGCGTTGACTTATTACAAAAAATCAACACTTTAAAACTTGATATAAATGCTAAAAACAGCGACGGATTAACTCCTTTGCATTTAGCTGTGATGCAAGCTAACAATACAGATGTTATCAATTATTTATTAAGTATTGGTGCGGATAAATCAATCACGACCGATTTTGACGAAACAGTTTATGATTTAGCTAAAGAAAACGAAGTTCTTAAAAACCAAAACATCAATATTAACTTTTTAAAATAAAACATCACATCGAGTGATTTTGAGAAAAACAATCAAAATTATATCGAAATGAAAAAAAAACAAATTAAGATGAAAAAAATAATTCCAGTTCTTTTAATAGCTATGCTTACCATGGCTTTTACCTCAACAAATAGCGCTAGTTACAAATGTATGATCCAACTAAAAAACTATACGGGTGAAGGCGCTTACATCACTATTTCATTATTGAATCCGAAAGGAGAATATGATAAAACCTTGTATGTAATTGGTGATGATGAAGAATGGTATTCTGACATTACCGAATGGTGGAAATTTCAAGGAAAAGTTCGCGCTGATATCGATGCTATAACTGGCGCTACAGTTAGCGGTGGTGGTAGAACTATTAGCGTACTAAACATAGATAACGACAAGATTGATAAAGGTTATAAAATCAGATTTGAATCGGCTGTAGAAGACCAAGAATATTACAAAGACGATGTAGAATTTGAGTTAACAACCGAAAATCTTAAAAACAAATTTGAAGGAAAAGGTTTTATCCGTTACATACGTCTAATGCCTCAATAGTTTAAATAAACATCTAACAAAAATGACCACCTCAATTTGGAGATATAGCCACTTAACCTTGGCTATATCTTCTTCTATATTCGTACTTCTTGCTGCAGTTACAGGTATTATTTTAACGTTTGAACCTATTTCAAAACAGCTATCAGAATACAGCATTTCTAATACAGAAAATATTACGCTAGCTGAAACAATTTCTGAACTTCAAAAACAGTATGATGAAGTTATTTCTATTACTGTTGATGAAAATGATTTTGTAACCGCTTCGGTAATTACTAAAGAAGGAAAAAGTGCTACTTTTTATGTAGATCCGTTTAGTGGTGAAAAACTAGGAGAACCAGAAAAAAAACATCCTGTTTTTCAATTTGCAACGAGTTTACACAGGTCATTATTTTTAAAATCAACTGGGCGTTTCATTGTTGGTTTCTTTTCTTTTTTACTGAGTTTAATCGCTATTACAGGACTTATATTAATTGCCAAACGACAAGGTGGAATTAAACAACTTTTTTCCAAGGTTATAAAAGAAAATTTTGCTCAATATTACCATATCATTATCGGAAGATACACACTGATTCCTATTATTATCATCACCCTAACAGGTGTGTATTTATCTTTAGACAAATTTTCTCTTTTACCTACGGAAAAAATCAATCATTCTTTTGATATTTCATCTTCTACTTCGGATGAGAAATTAGCGATTGCTGAATTTTCGACCTTTCAAAATATAACTTTAAATACCGTAAAAAGTGTTGAATTCCCTTTTTCTGAAGACGAAGAAGATTTCTTTTTCATAAAACTAACCAACAGTGAATTATTAGTACATCAATATACCGGTGCAATTATTAGTAAAGAAAACCTTTCATTAACTAGCATACTTTTAAACTGGAGTTTATTATTACATACTGGAAACGGAACCATTATTTGGTCGATTGTATTGTTGCTTTCTTCAATTTCAATCCTGTTTTTTATCTATTCTGGATTTGTAATGACTCTTAACAGAACTAAAAAAAGCTCGCTACCTAAAAACAATATCCGTAAAGAGAAAGCAGAAATTATCATCTTAGTGGGATCTGAAACAAACAGTACTTTTCAGTTTGCTTCTGCATTGTACAATTCATTAGCTAAAACAAACAACTCTGTTTTTATTGATGTTTTAAACAACTATACTTCTTACACCAACGCTAAACATTTAATTGTACTAACTTCAACTTACGGAGACGGTGAGGCACCTTCAAATGCAAACAAGTTTCTAAAATTAATTCAGCAAATAAATAATCAGAATACGATTAACTATTCGGTAATTGGTTTTGGTTCTAGAGCATATCCTAAATTTTGTCAGTTTGCTATTGATATTGATGCTGCATTACAACAACATCCAAAATTTAACTCAGTAGTACCTATATATAAAATCAACAATCAATCATTTCAAGATTTTAAAACTTGGGGGCACCAATGGAGCGACAAAACTGGAATTGATTTAGAACTAGTTCAAGTAGTTAAAAAGCCTAAAAAACAACAAACTTTTACTACAGTTTCTAAAACCGATTTAAACAACGACGATTCTTTTTTAGTTCGCTTACAACCTACAAAAAAACTTCGTTTTAATTCAGGAGATTTACTCGCTATTACTCCTAAAGAAGACAATATTGAACGTTTATATTCTGTCGGAAAAGTTGATAATGATATTCTATTAAGCATAAAAAAACACGAATTAGGAATTTGCTCTAACCTACTTTATCAATTAGAGGAAAGAGAACCAATTCAAGCAACTATTCAACCAAATAAAGATTTTCATTTCCCGAAGAAAAACAAAGAAGTTATTTTAATTGCTAACGGAACCGGAATTGCTCCTTTTTTAGGAATGCTTCAACAAAAAAATGGTACAAAAACACATTTGTTTTGGGGAGGAAGAACTCAAGAGTCTTTAAAAATCTATACTCCTTTACTAAACAATATAGAAAACAACAACATTCATATTGCTTATTCTCAAGACCAAAACAAAGAGTACGTTCAAGATTTATTATTAAAAGAAGAGAATACAATTGCTTCTGTTTTGCAAAACGGTGGAACAATTATGGTTTGCGGTTCCATCAAAATGTTGAAAGGCGTTGAAACTTCCATAGAACAAATTGTTTCAAACAAACTGAACACTTCTTTAAATTACTTTAAAAAGAATAATCAAATTAAAACGGATTGTTATTAACAGAAAACTGGCTGAAGACTGCATTCTTTAAGCTTTCAGCCAATTCCTTTTGTCTACTACGTTTTCATAAACTAACCACTCACTACTGGCTAACGTCTACTGTCTAGTAACTGACGACAACGAATTCTAATTTATCTACTACGAATTCTAATTTACTCCCAATTCACCTATACATCTGTGGTAATTTTGATCATATAAAAACAACAATTATGTGGTCTAACAACAATTATTCATCAGTATTAAAAATGTATTTGGAAAAATACACAAGTTTAAAATTACAAATCAGTAATAACGGATTAATCGCTTCTGTTGAAAAGCAAGAAAACGGTCAATGGATTAGCGATAGAAACCTACCTAATATCTTAAATAAATTATCAACCGATTTTAATTTAGGTAGAGATGTAACCATCATCTTACAACAATAAAACTATAATAACCTTAAAACAAAAAACTATGAAACAAAACATTTTAAAAGTAGGTACAGTAATCGGATTACTACTACTTATCGGAGTATTTACAAGCTGTAATGACGCAAAAAAAGAAAACAAAAAACAAGAACTGGGAAATATTGCTAAACTAGATGAAGTTATGGAAAATTCGGTGGTAGAGTACAGAACCCCTGTAGTTTTCATTACAGGAAACGACAAAGGTAACAGTCATTTTTACGACAGTGCGCGCGTATACTTTAAAGAGAAAAACTATGATGTTATCAACGGAAAATACTCTATTGAAGAAATCATTACTTGGATGAATAGTAATGCTAGTGAAAACCCTTATGGAGAAATTCATATTGTAAACAACAACAATCCGTTTAAAGCAATGAACTTAGAAACGGTTGTAAATGGAGAAAAAATAACTGCTAATAGCTTACAAAAAACAATTGATCAAGGTAGATTACCTTTACTAAAAAGTGATGCTATTACAGATGACACAAAAGTTATCTTTCATACCAATGAGTTGGCATCAAACAGTGATTTAGTTAACACGCTAAAAAGTGCTTTCATTACTGAAAATAAAATACCTCAGGTAGTTGCATCACCTTATTACAATGTTTTTGGTGGAGAGTTTTCTAACCACTATTTAGCGCAACCGTATTATGTGTTTTATCCAACAGCTAATTCTCCTGGAAAAGTAGATTTATCTAAAGAAATTGCTAAGAAGTATCCAGAAGAAAAAGAAATTGATTGGTACGATGCTTTAAATAACGAAAGAGAGCGTTATGTAGGAGAACCATATACAGTTCAGTACAGCATTCCTGTGAATTTAGAGTTAGATTATCACAATTCTGATAATGAAATTCCACACTTTGTAATGCAAGAAGAAATTATGGATTTTATTGCTAGTGAAGAAAACTTGATGAAAGAAGTACAAAAAACAAACATTCCTTTAGAAAAGTTCAGATGGACATATATTGTAAAAAATGACCAATTAACAATCAAAGGAAAAGCTTCGGCTCTATGCGTTTTGAAACCTTTAGTAAAACCTTACGGTGAATTAGAACACGTAAAACCAGACCCTAACAACAAGCGTTTATATGCTATGAAATAACTTATAATTGTTGAACAAACGTCATTACGAATAAAGCAATTCCCTCCTGCCCTTCGTAATGACGTTTAATTTAAGTATGTTTGTTATGATGAAGTTTTTAAACCTTAATTCAACAAAAAATTGCTCTAAAAATAGCTTTGTATCAAGAACCCAAAATCTCTTGATCCAAAATTTCGTTTACACAATTTTCTTTTTCTTTTTTTTTGGATTAACAAGTATTTCTGCTCAAAATCAACCCCTAAAAACTTACAATAAAAATGATGGACTTCCAAGTTTACATATTAAAGGCGGAGTTCAAGATCGTACAGGTTACTTATGGTTAGCTTCTGATAAAGGTTTAATTCGATATAATGGAAACTCATTTATAACCTACACAACTCAAAACGGATTAATATCCAACAATATAAACGTTGTCAAAGCAAATAACAATACTCTTTTTATCGGAACTGATAAAGGTTTAAGTATTAAAAACCATAACGGTTTCAATAATTTTGAAGGAAACAGCGTTAACTGTGTTTTAACTGTTAACAATCATACTTTTTTAGGAACAGATAAAGGAATCGTTAGAGTTCGTGAAGATTATCTTTCTCCCCTTCGTACCAATTTTCAAATAGATTTAAACAAAGTAAATGACATTAAGTTTGATGGAAAATTTTATTGGATAGCAACTAATAAATCTTTATGGAAACTGGATAAACTTATCAATCCAGAAGTTTTAGACAGAATTGATGTTAACAATTACACTTCTATCTTAATTGATGGTAAAACTATTATTGCCACCACTTATAATAACGGACTTAAATTCATAACAGATAATGAAATAGACACACAAACCATCACTTCACAAAATATCAAGGGAATCAAAAAAATCAACAATCAATTTTGGGTAATTTCTGAAGATGAAGGTATTGAAGTATTAGACGCTAATTTCAATTTTGAAAGAACTATCAACAAATACAACACCCTTACTACCAATAAAATTTCTACTGCTTTTCAAGATTCCGACAAAAATACGTGGATTGGTACACAAGATAAAGGAATCTATTTTATTAAAAGTGATAGACCTAACTTGAAAAAACCTACCATATCTTTTGAAAGCATAGAAGTAGTTTTTAAATCTATTGATAGTATCAATATAAATGGGTATGAAAAAACGTTACAGCTTCCGGCAGATAAAAATCATATTTCATTTTATTACAAAACAGTAGATATTACCAATTCTAATAATTTAGAATATCGCTATACCCTAAATAATCAAGTAAGCCCTTGGAGTAAGAAAAGTACTATCGATTTAGCCTATTTATCTCCAGGAAATTACACTTTTACCGCCCAATCAAAAATTGGAGAACTAGAAAGTGACCCAATTGAATTTAACTTTTTTATTGATACTCCTATCTATCAAAAAAAATGGTTTATCTGGTCTGCTATTGGTTTAGTAAGTTTGTTATTAGGAAGTATTATTTGGTTATACGTTCGTAGAATTCAAGCTAAAAATAAAGCTAAAGTAGCAAAACTACAATTAGAAAATCATTTATTATCACTTGAGCAAAAAGCATTGCAACTACAAATGAATCCGCACTTTATTTTCAATGTTTTAAACGGAATAAAAGCCTTAGGAAACTCAGGAAAATCAGTTGAATTAAATGCTACAATTAGTAGGTTTGCTACCCTTTTACGTGGTGTTTTACACAATTCAAGACAAGAAGAAATATGTTTAACAGAAGAAATTACCACGCTAAAAAATTATATTGAATTAGAACAGCAAATGAATCCGAAACCTTTCGAATATTCTATAATAACAAACCTTACTCTTGATCCTGAAGAAATTCTGATTCCTCCTATGCTTATTCAACCTTTTGTTGAAAATAGTATCAAACATGGAATATCTTCTGTAGAGAACGGAAAAGTGGATATTCATTTCTCTGTGAAAAACGATTTTTTACATTGTGAAATAGTAGATAACGGTATTGGAATTCATCAATCAAAAAAAATAAAGACCACAAGTACGCATCAATCGGTTGCATTAAAAGTTACGCAAGAACGAATTGAAAGTTTATCAAAAAAGAGTACTTTTCACATTGATGAAATAATCGAAGGCAAACAGGTTAAAGGCACAAAAATTGCTTTTAAAATTCCTTTAAAAACTGATTTTTAGCAATGACAAAACTTACTGCAATTTTAGTAGACGATATGCCAACAGCTTTAGATATGCTGCAAAATGATTTAACACAATTTCATCCTGAAATTGAAATTATAGGCACTGCTAAAAGCGTAGTAGAAGCTTCTAAAATATTACGAAAACAACAACCAGATATTCTGTTTTTAGATATTATGCTAGGTGACGGTACTGGGTTTGATGTGCTTGAAATTCACCCTAATCTTTCTTCAAAAATTATTTTTGTTACTGCTAGTGATGAGTACGCTATTAAAGCATTTAAATTTGCAGCGATTGACTATGTTTTAAAACCCTATTCAAATGAAGATTTGACAAATGCTATTAACAAAGCTAAAGATCAAATTAAACCCGACAAAGAGCAGTTATCTGTACTACAACAATCCATCACAAAACCAAATCAACGCCCTAAAAAGATCTCTTTAAGTACCTCTGATAAGATTGTAGTGGTAAATTTAGACGATATTATCCGTTGTCAGTCCGATAATAATTACACTGAGTTTTTCATGAATGATGGGCAAAAAATACTGGTTGGAAAAACACTTAAACACTTTTCCGACATGTTAAAAGAATTTGATTTTTTAAGAGTTCATCAAAGCCATCTTATTAATATTCAATTTATTAAAGAATTTATCAAATCAGATGGTGGGTATTTAGTTTTAAAAAATAAAACAACCATTCCTGTTTCCGTAAGAAAAAAGAATGACGTTATACAAGTGTTAGAAAAAATGTAACCACCGTTTTTTTCCTGATTTTCCTACTATTTTTAACACTTATGTTAAATTTTTATTAAAAATTTATTTAACTTAGTGCTTATAAATTAAAAATTATGGTTGCACTTAAACCAGAAAAAGGTAGGTTACTAATTGCAGATCCAGCAATATTAAATGATAGTTCTTTTAAGAGAACTATTATTTTACTTACTGAGCACACTAAAAAAAGTTCGGTGGGTTTTATTTTAAATAGGCCCTTAGATCATGTTCTTAGTGATTTAGTTCCTGAAATTGACTGTGATTTTACCGTTTATCAAGGTGAACCTGTAGAGCAAGACAACCTATACTTTATACATAAGGTTCCTCATTTACTTCCTAACAGCATTGAAGTTGCTAAAGGTATTTATTGGGGCGGAAATTTTGAACTTTTAAAAGAGCTACTTAATAAAAAACAACTCGAAGCTACAGACATTCGTTTCTTTTTGGGATACTCTGGATGGAGTGGTAATCAATTAGATGAAGAACTTGTAATGAATTCTTGGTTTATTACTGAAAATGACTACGACAATATTTTAACCACCAACGATCAAAGTTTTTGGAAAGATAAATTATTACAACGTGGTGGTAAATATAAAATATGGGCAAATGCTCCTAGCGATATACAAATGAACTAACTTGTTACGACTACTAATTGTAAACTTCTCTTTATTTTACTAGTTATTTCTGTAGAGAATTCTTTTTTTCGGTAATTGGTAACCGATTGAATTCCTATGATTGCATTTGTGATGAAAACTTCGTCAGCCTTTTGAATCTCGAAAGGAGAAATAGCCGTTTCTTCAATTGTATAGTCGGGATGCTTTTCAATAATATCTATTACTTTTTTTCTAACAATTCCTTTAATACACCCTTCTGTTAAAGCTGGTGTTTTCACAACGTTTCCTTTAACTATAAAAAGATTCCCATTAATAGCTTCTACAACTCCTTTTCTTTCATTCAACAAAATACAATTGTCTAAATCATTTTCTTCTGCAAAAACAGCCGCCAATGTATTTAGCATTCTATTCGTTGTTTTTACTGTAGATAACAATCCTGAATAATTATAAAAGTCTTTAAAAACGTCTACTTTATACACTTTTTTATCAGTATGCTCTAACGGACTACCTTCAATAATATAATCAATTTCGTTTGTTACAGGCGTATACAAACCTCCATCTTTTCTAAAAACAGTTAATCGAATTCTATACATTGAAGCCTCTGGTAATTCTTTTACTACTTTGGTAATTTCTTCTTGTAAAAATTCAAGAGTAAATTCTATCGGAATCTTCATACGAAGCATACGCATTGAAGCCATTAACCTAAAATAATGATCTTCTAAAAAAACTACTTTCCCATTTACTACTTTAATGGTTTCAAAAATAGCATCACCGTATTTAAACGCTCTATTTTGGGTTGAAAGTTGTACTTCGTTCTCTGCAATTAAAGCTCCGTTAAAATTTACCATTTCTTAAAAAAATTTAAATGCAAACTTACAATTTAGAGAAGTATTAGTCACAAAAAAACTCGACAATTTGCCGAGTTAATCTTTATAAAAAAGGAATCTTACCAATATTAAGCTCCTATATTATGTTTTAATGCTTCTATTTGATTTTCCCAAAGCATTTTTGCTTCTTCAACATCATCTTCATCATCAGCAAAATCAGTAACAATAACTGCCACATCTTTTGTTAATGGGTCTACTTGTATTTTAAACTCAAAATAACTGTCATCATCTTCACTTTCTGTCCACTTAAACTTAATACGTTCATCCGTTTTTTTGGTTAAAATTTTAGCTTCTTCTTCAGAATCATCCCAAAAAAAAGTAATGATTTTACCTCTTGAATTTACTTTATCTGCAAACCATTCTTCTAATCCTGCTGGTGTTGCAAAATATTGATATAGCATGCTTGGCGAAGCATGTATAGGAAACTCTAATTCAAATTTTACTTTACTCATCTATTTTTTTGTTTGATCGCCAATATAGATAATTATTTTTTAAAAAAAAATTTAATGTTTTATTGCCAAAATCCAAAAAGTAATTATATTTGCACCCGCAATCAGGCGAGGTAGCTCAGTTGGTTAGAGCGCAGGATTCATAACCCTGAGGTCACGGGTTCAAATCCCGTCTTCGCTACAAAACCCAAATCATTCGATTTGGGTTTTTATTTTTACTTCATTTTCAAACTTTTATAGATTGCTTCTTTAATTTTATCTTCTGTTATCCAACCATTATAACCTTTATAATTTTCAGTTATTTTAGCATTATTCTTTACTTCTTCTAAACTCGCTCCTTTTTCAATTTCTGTAAAAACTTGCGTTTTTAAATCTTCCAACATTTGTAAATACTCTTTTAACTCTTCTTTTGTAGTCACATTTCCATGTCCAGGAATTATTTTAGTACTAGCATCAGTAATTCTCATGATTGTTTTTATTCCTTTAATGTAACCATCAATACTTCCGCCTGAATCTATATCTATATAAGGAAACTTCCCTTGAAAATAAGCATCACCTACATGCAACACATTGCTATTAACAAAATACACTAAAACATCTCCATCGGTATGTGCATTGTGAATATGCGTAACAAGAACAGGCTCTTCATCCATATAAAACTGCATATTTTCTGAAAAAGTAATAACTGGCAGAGCTTCTTTTGGCGACGCTGACCTTACCTCTCCCCTAACAACCTGATCTACACTCATACGTTTTCGCACATTTTCATGAGAAACAATAATAGCACCCTCTTTTTGAAAATTGGCATTTCCCCCTGTATGGTCACCATGCCAATGCGTATTTATTAAATAAGTTACTGGTTTATCCGTTATCTTTTTTATAGCAGCTTGTATTTTTTTACTTAGAGGTGCGAACTGATCATCAATCATAAAAACACTATTATTTCCAATAAAGAGTCCAATATTTCCTCCTTGTCCATTTAAAACATAAACACGATCTGTAAGCTTTTCTGTAGTTATTTTCACTTCTTTTTCTTGTGACAACAAGTTCAATGAATTAAAAAAGAGGGTTATTAGTATTAATTGTAATGCTTTCATATTCTTAAGGATTTATCTAAGCTATTATTAAAATAAACATCTAGCTTACAAGATAATACATTTTAAAATGAGCTCCTACTTTTGAGACTTGAAATTCTTCTCCTGTAATTTTAAAACCTAAACTTTCATAAAACCCTAAAGCCTCTTTTCTTGCATTACACCATAAAACAGCTATCTTTCTTTCTTGTAATATTTCTATTGCTTTAATAATCAACTTTTTTCCTGCTCCCATTCCTCTTATTTCAGGTAATGTTGCCATTCCTCTTAACTGATATTGCTCCACATCAAAAGCTTCTAGGTTACTTTTCATAAACGTAGCAATACCTACTAGTTTTTTTTCATAAAAAGCTCCTAAATGAAAGGTACTTCCTTCTTCATCTCCTTCAAATTTATATGGTAAATCGATATTATTTCTTAGTACCGACAATCGTATTTCGTACGTTTCTTGAGCCGATATATTTTTTATTTTTATCATCTTAATTTCTTTTAACTCAAAAATACAGAATGAATATACATTTTAAGCCAATTGACAAAAAAGATATCCTAGATATCCTTCCGCTGTTACAAAAGCTGAACACCACTACTCCTCATGATATTTTAAAAACAAGAGTTTTAGAAATGATTGACTGTTCTAACTATGAATGTGTAGGTGCTTTTGACCAAGATAAACTTATCGGATTTTCTGGTCTTTGGTATAGTGTTAGACATTATGTAGGAAAAAGTGTAGAACCAGACCATGTTGTTATTGATGAAACCTACAGAGGAAACAATATTGGTAAACAATTTTTTAACTGGATCTATAACTACACCAAGGAAAAAGGGTGTGAAGCTATTGAGTTAAACACTTATACAGGTAATAGGAAGTCTCATAAATTTTACTACAATGAAGGCTTTGAAATTTATGGATTTCATTTTGTTAAAGTTTTACGAGACGATAAGACTTTTTATTAGTTTTTTTTGTTAGAAACAATACTAGAAGCGGACTCTCTCCGCTTTTTTCATACTCAATTTCTATTATTTTCAAGAGATTTAATCTAACATGTACGAAGCAAAACAAAAAGTTCAAAAAATAAATCCTGCTATTATATTCATTTTATGAAAGTTAGAAAAAACCTTCGTTTTTTTATTTATTTTTTTCTAAAAAACCCTTGCAAATTCTAGAAACTGTATTATATTTGCAACCGCTTTACTGCGGGAGTAGCTCAGTTGGTAGAGCGTCAGCCTTCCAAGCTGAATGTCGCCGGTTCGAACCCGGTCTCCCGCTCAAATTTACATAGTGTAAGTAATTACACAAAAAGCAAAAGCTTTACCGCGGGAGTAGCTCAGTTGGTAGAGCGTCAGCCTTCCAAGCTGAATGTCGCCAGTTCGAACCTGGTCTCCCGCTCAAAAAAACCGAAACAAATGTTTCGGTTTTTTTATTCTTTATAATTTATCTATTTAACTTATCTCCGAAGAAAAACAATCCTGTAATAATCAACGCCATTATCCCTACCATTATCGTATGATTTGCCACAATACTTGGTCGCAACACCAAAGTAATTAAATATCCACCTATAGCTCCTCCTAAATGAGCCGAATGACCAATATTACCCACCTGATTTTTCATTCCGTAAATGGAGTATAACAAGTAACCAATTCCAAACACATACCCTGGGATAGGAACTGGAATTGGCAACATAATAAGCTCCATACTAGGATATAGCATTATCGATGAAAAAATAATTCCTGACACTGCCCCTGAAGCCCCTACCGCACTATAATAAGGCTCTTTTTTATGCTGATACAACGAATACATACTCCCTGCTAACAAACTAGCAAAATAAATCAACACAAAATTAAGTGTCCCAAAACTAGAGTCTACTACTTTTCCAAACAGATACAAAGCATACATATTAAACCCTAAGTGCAGCCAATCTACATGCAGAAAACCTGACGATATCATTCTTATCTTCTCCCCTCCCAACACTCTTTGCACCTGAAACTTATATCGATCAAAAAAAACGGGGTCACTAAATCCTTTAATCGACATCAACACATTTGCTATAATTAATCCTATAATAATTTGACTCATATCTCTAATATATACTCACAAACATAAACAAAAGTTTATAAAGTAAAGATTGATAATTTAATGCGATATTTGCACTTTAATTTTTCCAAAATGAATTTTTTAATTTTTACAATTACCTACCCTTTCATTTGGTTCTTATCAAGGTTACCTATGAGAGTTCTATATATTTTTTCTGATTTTTTCTTCTTGATATTATACTATATCATAGGTTACAGAAAAAAAGTAGTCATTAAAAACCTTAAAACTGCTTTTCCTGAAAAAAGCGAAGCTGAAATAAACAGAATATCAAAAAAATTCTTTAAGCATTTTGTGGATCTAATTTTTGAAAGTATTAAGTCTTTCTCAATAAGCAAAAAAGAATTACAAAAGCGCTACCAATACACAAACCCTGAACTTATAAATAAATACGCTGAACAAAACAGAAGCATTGCTTTAGTCGGTTCACACCAAGCAAATTGGGAATGGTCTGTTGGCATGCCTCTTTCTGTAAACATTAACTGTTTTGGAGCTTACAAAAAGATCAAAAACCCTTATTTTGACAAATTAATAAAAGGATCAAGAACAAAATTTGGTTTTGAAGCTGTACCTACGTATTTATTCAATAGAAGTATCTACGAAAAACACTCCAACAAAACACAATACCTATACCTTTTACTTAGTGATCAATCTCCTCAAATGGGAAAAACTAGGTATTGGGCTAGCTTTTTAAATGAAAAAGTACCAGTACACACAGGAGCTGAAGTTCTGTCAAAAAAATACAACTCGGTAGTTATCAATATGAAAACCACCAAAGTTAAAAGAGGTTATTTTGAAGTTGAATTTGAATTAATCACTGATACACCTAACGATTTCGATGATTTTAAAATTACTGACAAATACCTTGAGCTTACAGAAAGAAACATTAAAGCTCAACCCGAGTATTACTTGTGGACTCATAACCGCTTTAAACACAAAAATAAATACGAGCAATGGCTAGAAATAAAAAAAGCTTCTCAGAAATAACTGAGAAGCTTTTTTTTAGCTCATTTCGATATTAGAGCCGAATGCTTTAAAACAAAAAAACCTTCTCAAATTGAGAAGGTTTTGGGTGAAAGACCGGGTTCGAACCGGCGACCTCCGGAACCACAATCCGGCGCTCTAACCAGCTGAGCTACAATCACCATGTAACTTGCGGGTGCAAATATACATTCTTTTTACATTGTGGCAAAACTTTTTTTAAATTAATTTACTTAAATTTTCTACTGCCACGTAACGTTCTGATGTAAAGCCTTCTGCAAAATCAACTCCTATTAATCTACCCAAATCTCTTGCCCTATACTCTATACTATCGGTAAAGTTTTTACTAGTTATTGGTGTTTCTGGCTCGTTACTTTTCGGGTCAAAAAACTGAGACGAATATGCCATAACCGAGCCTATTTTTTTATCCATAAAACCAGTAACATTTACCACAAAATCAGGTTCAATGTTTTTCCATTGTATATAATGATAAACTTGTTTCGGTCTCCATTTTTCTTGTTGAACTCCATCTAACTCTGTTGCTATTTTAAGTAAGCCACTTAAAAAACAAGCATTAGACACTAACTGACTTCCTTTAGGGTGATCAATATGGCGATCATCAATAGCATTACACAACACTATTTCTGGTTGATACTTACGTATCATTTTAATAATTTCTAATTGATGTTCTTTATCATTTTTAAAAAATCCATCTGCAAAACCTAAGTTTTCACGTACTGAAACCCCTAAGATGTCAGCTGCTAACGATGCTTCTTTATCACGCAACTCGGCTGAACCTCTTGTTCCTAACTCTCCACGAGTTAAATCAACTATTCCTACTTTTTTTCCTTCCGAAATTTCTTTGGCTAAGGTGGCAGCACACCCTAACTCAACATCATCTGGATGCGCACCAAAAGCTAATATATCTAGTTTCATTTGTTTTACTGTTTTCTACAAATTCTTTTATAATTATTTACTTTAAAATAATTACAGCTAATTTACTAAATGAAGTTTACACTTGAACTGTTTTCCATTTTCCTTTTTTAAACATCCAAATACCAACAACTGCAATTAAAACTTCTGCTAAAGTTATTGCTAAAAAAACTCCAATAGGGCCAAAATCTAGTGTAATAGCCATTACGTATGCAAACGGTAATTGAAATAACCAAAAGCACACAAAGTTGATATAGGTTGGTGTTTTGGTATCTCCTGAACCATTAAAAGATTGAATTACAACCATTCCATAAGCATATGCTATGTATCCAGCTGCCATAATTTGCAAACACAAAGCTCCATTTTCAACAACTTCAGTCTTTTCAGAAAACCATCCTAAAAAAGTTGGAGCAAAGAATATATAAATCAATGAGACTGCTCCCATAAAAATTGCACAATATTTACTCGTTATCCAAACAGACTTCTCTGCTCTCTCAGGTTGTTCTGCTCCCAAATTTTGACCAACTAAAGTAGCCGCTGCATTACTCATTCCCCAAGCAGGCATAAGTGTAAACATCATTATTCTTATAGCGATTGTGTAACCTGCTAGCACTTCACTACCAAATTCGGACATAATTCGCATTAAAAATACCCAACTAGAAGTTCCTATAATAAACTGCCCTATTCCTCCTAATGATACTTTTATTAAGTTTACCATTACAGCAACTCGTATTACTAAGTCTTTTACTGCTAATTTTATTTTACCTGCTCCAAAAAACAGCACTAATAACTGTGCTATTACTGCGGTACCTCTACCAATAGTTGTTGCTATGGCTGCACCCTCTACTCCGTATGCAGGTATTGGACCTAACCCAAAAATAAAAATAGGATCAAGTATAATATTTAATCCGTTCGACAAGATCAGCGTCCACATTGCAATGGATGCATTTCCTGCTCCTCTAAAAACAGCATTGATTAAAAACAATAACATTACTGTTATATTTCCGCCCAATAATACACGAGTATATCCATAACCTTCAGTAATTAAATCAGGCTCACCTCCCATAAGTGCTAGTATTTCTCTTGGATATACAATTCCAACAATACTAATGAGAATAGAAATAAAAACTCCTAAAAAAACAACTTGTACCGCTGTTTGATTTGCGCCTTCTGAATCCTTCTCCCCTGTTCTTCTAGCAACTAAAGCAGTTGCCGCCATACTTAACCCTATAGCTACAGCATATACTAACGTAAGTACAGATTCTGTTAATCCTACAGTAGCTACAGCATTTACGCTTACCCTTGATACATAAATAATATCTACCAAAGCAAAAATAGATTCCATCAGCATTTCCAAAATCATCGGAATTGCTAATACAAAAATTGCTTTACCAATACTTCCTGTCGTAAAATCTTGCTGTCTTCCTAAAACAGCATCTTTAAAAAGTGAGAATATAGATTGTTTTGATGTTTGATTGTTATCAGTCATTATAAAGTTTTATAAATACATAAAATTGTCTTAACAAAGAGTAAGACCTAACTATTTGTTGCTCAAGCAACACTACTATTTGAGGTGACTTATACAATCATAATGGCACAAATATGCAAAATTAATTTTAATTAATTTCAATATCTTCGTGCTATGATTAAGGTTGCCATTATAGGAGGCGGTAATGTAGCTACACATTTAGCCAATGCTTTTAGTAAAACAGACGAAGTATCGTTAGTACAAATGTATGCTCGAAATATTGAGCAAATTCAACATTTAAAAGAAGTTACTCCTATTACAAATAGTATAGAACTTTTAACAGAAGCCGATGTGTATATCATTGCGGTTTCTGATGATGCTATTGGTGATGTTTCTCGTAAAATTGAACAAAAAAACGGCTTAATTGTACACACTTCTGGTAGTGTAGCTATGCAATCGTTACAAAACAGTGGACGCAAGGGTATTTTTTATCTACTACAAAGCTTTTCTAAAGACAAAGACGTGAACTTTGATGAAATTCCTTTTTGTTTAGAAGCTGAAAACGAAGAAGATTTACAGTTACTAGAAACCCTTGCTAAATCTATTGGAAAAAAGGTATATCGTGTCAACTCAGAGCAACGTAAACGGTTACATGTTGCTGCCGTTTTTGTAAACAATTTCACCAATCATATGTATAAAATTGGCGCTGATATTTGCAACGAATATCAAGTTCCTTTTGAAGTATTACTACCTCTAATTCAGGAAACAGCTCAAAAAATAACCGAATTGAGTCCTGAGGCTG
This sequence comes from Tenacibaculum sp. TB-56, assembly GCF_059716275.2. Classification (NCBI taxonomy): domain Bacteria; kingdom Pseudomonadati; phylum Bacteroidota; class Flavobacteriia; order Flavobacteriales; family Flavobacteriaceae; genus Tenacibaculum; species Tenacibaculum sp. TB-56. The sequence continues at coordinate 306,377 of NZ_CM201367.1, forward strand.
CACAAACAGGTCCTGCCAAAAGAAATGACCAAAAAACTATTCAAAACCATTTAGCATTATTAAATGCTGAACAACAAGAAATTTATAAACTTATTACAAAATCAATCCAACAAAATGGAAAAGAGTTATAAAGAATACTTACCTCAAATAGACACCTTTATTTTTGATGTAGACGGAGTGCTAACTAACGGAATTGTAACCGTTTTTCCTGACGGACAGCTTGTACGTCAAATGAATACTAAAGATGGATACGCCTTAAAAGCAGCTGTAAAAGCTGGTTATAGAGTTTGTATTATCTCTGGTGGAAAAAACGAAGGAGTACGTACACGTTTAGAAGGCTTAGGTATTACCGATGTTTATTTAGGAGCTCATGATAAAATTCAACAGTTTAATGAATTGGTTGAAAAATATAAACTAAACCCAGAAAACATAGTGTACATGGGAGATGATATCCCTGATTATCCTGTAATGAAACTCGTTGGTATGCCCTCTTGCCCTAACGATGCAGCTCGTGAAATACAACAAATTTCAAGATACATTTCTGATAAAACTGGTGGTAATGGTTGTGCTCGAGATATTGTAGAACAAGTATTACGTGTACAAGGAAAATGGGATAGCAACTTTGATGCACAATACGATTAATTGGAATACTTTTTGAGAATAAAAATACTATTAAAACTTTTAAATTATGAAAAAAATACTTTTTGCTTTATTATTTACAACCGTTAGCTTATCGATGAGCGCACAAACTATTTTCGGAAAATGGGAAAACCGAGATGAAGAAACCAATAAGGTTGATTCTGTAATAGAAGTATATAAAAAAGACGGAAAAGCTTACGCTAAAATTGTTGAAATAACAGATAAAAACCGTCAAAAAGCTGTTTGCGATAAATGCAGCGGCAACAGAAAAAACAATCCTATTTTAGGAATGAATATTTTAACTGGACTATCTAAAGATGGTGACGAATGGAGTGGTGGAAAAATATTAGACCCTAAAAATGGTAAAGAATACAAATGCTACATAAAACTAGACGGAGAAAACAAACTTAAAATTAGAGGGTACGTTGGTTTTTCTGCCTTTGGTAGAACAGCTTACTGGCATAGAAAGCAATAACAGTATTCTCATTATAAAAAAGCTCTAGCAAATTTGCTAGAGTTTTTTTTATTATTACAACGTTTACTTCTAACCTATTTTTAAAGAAGTCATACTTAAAGACCCCGCTAATAACTTATCATTAAAAAGCTGAACCTCTTCATTTTTTTGTTGCAACCCTAAACTATAAATCAAAGGCAGATAATGATCTGGAGTTGGAATTGCAAGCTGAAAAGCTTTTGATTGTTTCGTATAATCTATTAAAGGTTGGTAATTTCCTTCTAATAAATACTTATTAACCGTTGCTCTTGCTTCAATAGCCCAATCATACCCATAGTTATCCTTATCAAAATTCTTCCAGTCGACCAATCGTAAATTATGAACAATATTTCCACTTCCTATAATCAACACTCCTTTTTGTCTTAAAGAAGTAAGTTGTTTTGCCAATTCAAAATGGTAATTAGCATCTTTGGTATAATCAATACTTAATTGGATTACGGGCACATCAGCTTTTGGAAATAAATATTTTAATACTGTCCAAGCACCATGATCTAATCCCCAATGCTCATCTAACTCTACTAAATTAGGGTGTAATAATTGTTTGGTTTCTTTAGCTAACTCTGGGCTTCCTTTTGCAGGATATTGCTGTTCAAATAACTCTTGAGGAAAACCACCAAAATCGTGAATGGTTTTAGGCATTTCCATCGCAGTTACTTTGGTTCCTTTAGTAAACCAATGTGCCGAAACACAAATAATAGCCTTAGGTTTAGGCAATGTTTTTGAAACATCTTGAAAACCTCTAGTAAACTCGTTTTCTTCAATAGCATTCATAGGACTACCATGTCCCAAAAACAACACTGGCATTGTCTGAGAAACTGGTAAACTATCTGATAACTTTTTTAATCCGCTTAATGATCCCATACTCAAATTTACTGATGCTAACCCTAGTAATTGTAAAAACGCAGATCGTTTCATAAGGGTATTTTTGTTTATTTATAATATTAAAACATATCCTAAACTTTTATTTAGGATATGTATACAATTTAAATTGGTTTTAAAAAACCAAATCAACTACCAAATCAAACTCGTCGTATATTGCTTTATCTTTTAAACCATCAAAAAAGCTAGTAGAACCGTATTTTACGTCATACTTTGCTCTATCTACTTTTAACGATGCTGTTGCTTTTTTACCATATACTGAAATTTCAAAAGTTACAGGATTGGTTTTGTTTTTAATAGTTAAATCAGCAGTTACTTCATAAGAATTTTTCCCTTTTGCTTTTACTTTTGTAAATACTAAGGTTGAAGTTGGATGGTTATTTACTCCAAAAAAATCGTCTGATTTTAAATGTCCTTCTAACTTTTTTTGGTATTCTCCAGATAAATCTGTTACTGTAATAGAAGTCATATTTATTATAAACTCTCCTCCTACTAATTTATCTTTTTCAAAGTTTAATATACCCGATTGTAAACTAACAGTTCCTTCGTGAGAACCAGTTACTTTATACCCTTTCCATACTACTTTACTTTCTTTCGTATTTACTTTTTTTCTTCTTTCGTAGTGGTTGTGAATGATAACGTTGTTAATGCAATTAACATTAACACTAATAGATTTTTTAAATTTTTCATTGTTTCTAGTTTTTATTATTTATTGTAAAATTAAATCTGCGTATTGTTTTGAATTTATTTGTATGTCTTCGAATTCTGGATTGTCATTTGCTCCATAAAACACATGTGATGGTAACATTTCTAATCCACAAAATTGAAACGAAACTGTTACTGATTTTAATAGGTCTTCTAAAGATACGAAACTATTATAGGTTTCTTCAGTACCTCCTGTTGATACAGATAAACGAAACTTTTTCCCTTTTAACTTATCTCCTTCAGGGCCAAAAGCCCAACCATAGGTTAAAACTTCATCCATCCATTTTTTTAATAAAAAAGGGGTATTAAACCAGTGTAACGGAAATTGAATAATAATACTATCATGGTTTAATAACAATTCTTGTTCTTTTACTACATCAATATTTAAGTCTGGATACTCATTATATAGTTGATGAATAGTTACTTTATCATCGTATTGTTGTAGCTCATTTATCCAAGACTTATTAACTTTTGACTCCTTTATATTCGGATGTGTTACAATTACTAAGTGTTTCATTATTTTACATTTACTTGTTTTAACACTACAAAAATATGTATATTTGCTATACAAAAGTAACTACTATACTTTAGTATACCAGTATACAAAAGTATATCAACTTTAACATTAGATGGAAACAAGTACTAAAATAGAAGAGCTTAAAAGATGCTCTGTTCAATATGTATTAGCTTTAAGAGATACTCTAAACGTAATAAGTGGAAAGTGGAAATTATCTATTATAGGAAGCCTTTTATATAGAAAAATGCGCTTTAAAGAACTACAACGTAATATTGGAAAAATTTCTCCAAGAATGTTATCTAAAGAATTAAAAGATTTAGAGGCTAATGGAATTATTAAACGTACCGTTTACGATACAACTCCTGTTACTGTAGAATATGAATTAACGGAATCTGGAATGAGACTACATACTGCTTTAGACGTAATGGTTGCTTGGGGAATTGAACATCGTGAAATGACGTTGAAATAAATAGAAGCTTTAGAGTTAGTTTCTATAATTTACTTTCATAGCCATTGTAAAATCTACCTGTATACCTATTTCCTGTTAAGGATATATTATAGTATTCTAAAAAAAATTGCAAAAAAAAACCTCAATCTACTAAAAGATTGAGGTTTGTTAAAGAAAGGCAACGACCTACTCTCCCACCAGTGGCAGTACCATCGGCGCTAATGGGCTTAACTTCTCTGTTCGGAATGGTAAGAGGTGAGCCCCATTGCGATAATCACCTTAAATCGTTGCAGTATATTTCAACTGTAAAAGTTAACATATTAGTAAAATCATATCATAAATCTATCAAAGAGTTTGCTCCCGGTCGCAAGAACCGGGATACGTACATAAGCCTATGGGTTATTAGTACTACTCAGCTACATACATTACTGCACTTACACTTATAGCCTATCAACGTGGTGATCTTCCACGACCCTTTAAAGAAATCTCATCTTGTGGTGGGTTTCGCGCTTATATGCTTTCAGCGCTTATCCCTTCCCGACGTAGCTACTCTGCAGTGCCCCTGGCGAGACAACAGATACACTAGAGGTCAGTCCAACTCGGTCCTCTCGTACTAAAGTCAGATCCACTCAAATTTCTAACGCCCACAGCAGATAGAGACCGAACTGTCTCACGACGTTCTGAACCCAGCTCGCGTGCCACTTTAATGGGCGAACAGCCCAACCCTTGGGACCTTCTCCAGCCCCAGGATGTGACGAGCCGACATCGAGGTGCCAAACCCCCCCGTCGATGTGAGCTCTTGGGGGAGATCAGCCTGTTATCCCCGGAGTACCTTTTATCCTTTGAGCGATGGCCCTTCCATGCGGAACCACCGGATCACTATGCTCTACTTTCGTACCTGATCGACCTGTATGTCTCTCAGTCAAGCTCCCTTATGCCATTGCACTCTACGCACGGTTACCAAGCGTGCTGAGGGAACCTTTAGAAGCCTCCGTTACTCTTTTGGAGGCGACCACCCCAGTCAAACTACCCACCACGCACTGTTCTCATTGCTGAGTTAGGCTCTAGATAAGCAAAGGGTGGTATTTCAAGGATGACTCCACAACGCCTAGCGACGCCGCTTCAAAGTCTCCCACCTATCCTACACATTACTTATCCAAAGTCAATACGAAGCTATAGTAAAGGTTCACGGGGTCTTTTCGTCCCGCTGCGGGTAATCGGCATCTTCACCGATACTACAATTTCACCGAGCTCATGGCTGAGACAGTATCCAGATCGTTGCACCATTCGTGCAGGTCGGAACTTACCCGACAAGGAATTTCGCTACCTTAGGACCGTTATAGTTACGGCCGCCGTTTACTGGGGCTTCATTTGATTGCTTCGCCGAAGCTAACAACTCCACTTAACCTTCCAGCACCGGGCAGGTGTCAGGCCTTATACATCATCTTTCAATTTAGCAAAGCCCTGTGTTTTTGATAAACAGTCGCCTGGATCTTTTCACTGCGGCCAACATTGCTGTTGGCGACTCTTCTCCCGAAGTTACGAGTCTATTTTGCCTAGTTCCTTAGCCATGAATCTCTCGAGCACCTTAGAATTCTCATCCCAACTACCTGTGTCGGTTTACGGTACGGGTTCTTATAACCTGAAGCTTAGAGGTTTTTCTTGGAAGTTTTTAGGCACACTATCCACGCATCCGAAGACTTGTGGTACTATCACACTTCAGCTAAACCAGCGGATTTGCCTACCAGTCTAATACCTAAATGTTTCAACGAACTATTCCGTCAGTTCGCGGTGCTTTCACTACTCCGTCACCCCATCGCAGTTATAAGAAGTACAGGAATATTAACCTGTTGTCCATCGACTACTCCCTTCGGATTCGCCTTAGGTCCCGACTAACCCTCAGCTGATTAGCATCGCTGAGGAAACCTTAGTCTTTCGGTGAGGGGGTTTCTCGCCCCCTTTATCGTTACTTATGCCTACATTTTCTTTTCTATACGTTCCAGCATGCCTCACAGCACACCTTCAGCACATATAGAATGCTCCCCTACCACTTTTAAAAGTCCATAGCTTCGGTAATATGTTTATGCCCGATTATTATCCATGCTCGACCGCTCGACTAGTGAGCTGTTACGCACTCTTTAAATGAATGGCTGCTTCCAAGCCAACATCCTAGCTGTCTGGGCAGTCAAACCTCGTTTTTTCAACTTAACATATATTTGGGGACCTTAGCTGATGGTCTGGGTTCTTTCCCTCTCGGACACTGAACCTTAGCACCCATGCCCTCACTGCTGAAAAACATTTTATAGCATTCGGAGTTTGTCAGGAATTGGTAGGCGGTGAAGCCCCCGCATCCAATCAGTAGCTCTACCTCTATAAAACTTTTATTCAACGCTGCACCTAAATGCATTTCGGGGAGTACGAG
>NZ_CM201367.1:315000-1715000 GCF_059716275.2 Tenacibaculum sp. TB-56
CGGCTGCTGGCACGGAGTTAGCCGGTGCTTATTCTTACAGTACCGTCAGTTAGTTACACGTAACTAAGTTTCTTCCTGTATAAAAGCAGTTTACAACCCATAGGGCAGTCTTCCTGCACGCGGCATGGCTGGTTCAGAGTTGCCTCCATTGACCAATATTCCTCACTGCTGCCTCCCGTAGGAGTCTGGTCCGTGTCTCAGTACCAGTGTGGGGGATAATCCTCTCAGACCCCCTACCTATCGTTGCCATGGTAAGCCGTTACCTTACCATCTAGCTAATAGGACGCATAGTCATCTTGTACCGATAAATCTTTAATTTAAAAATGATGCCATCTCTAAACATTATGGAGTATTAATCTTCATTTCTAAAGGCTATCCTCCTGTACAAGGCAGATTCTATACGCGTTACGCACCCGTTCGCCGGTCGCCGACATCTAGCAAGCTAGATTCGCTGCCCCTCGACTTGCATGTGTTAAGCCTGCCGCTAGCGTTCATCCTGAGCCAGGATCAAACTCTTCATTGTAAAATCTTTAATTATTTTAAATGTTAAGTTCCAAAAGAATTTTTTCGGTAATCTTTTAGATTATCCGTGGTAATTCTACTCTTTTAATTACGCTGTCAATTTCAATATTTTCAATGAACGTGGCGAGTCGCCAATAACAAGTCTTAAACTCATCTCTTTAACTCAACCTTCTTGTAGAAACACTAGACTCGAACTAGTAGCTTATCGCTTTCCAAAATCTCTCTGATCGTAACCGCTTTCTTAAAGCGGGTGCAAACATACAAACTCTTTTTACTCTGACAAAAACTTTTTTGAAGTTTTTTTTGTTTGTTTACTGCACTATTTTAATGAACTACTTCCCGTTAAAATCGGACTGCAAAGATACTACGTTTAATCTAAATAAAACAAGAAAAAATTAATCTATTTTTTAACCTTTTCTTTACGTATCTTACTCCCTATTTTAATGAACTATTACTAACTTCTTAAGCTTACCGCTTTTCCGTTTGCGGATGCAAATATAGATACCTTTTTCCTTATAACAAGCTTTTTTTTTGCCTTTTTTCTAAACCTTTTTTTAACACTTTAAAAATTAACACTTTACGTGTGAAAGTTTTTTGATTTTGAAATTCGATTACTTTACTAAATGTCCCTTTTTAAGGACTCTTCCTTCATTTATTAACCTTGGAAACCTGTTTAAAAACTCTAAAAATTAGGGGTGATGTAACATCTCTGCTTAAGTTATCAACAACTACTTCTTCTTTTTCTTGCGATCTCGCTTCTTCTTCATCCTTGAAAACATAGCCTTATACTCCGAAACATCTACGTATCCTCTACTCTTTGATACTATAACCTTACAAACTTGCTATATAACAGCAAATAATACCTTCTTCTAAAGTCTACGTGTTTTTATCCCTTTATAGTAGTTTAAATCCTATGATAACACTTAGGCTATAAATATAAGAGGTTAGATAAAAGCTTAAGTTATTTGTAGGTTTTCTATAATTTACTTTCATAGCCATTGTAAAATCTACCTGTATACCTATTTCCTGTTAAGGATATATTATAGTATTCTAAAAAAAATTGCAAAAAAAAACCTCAATCTACTAAAAGATTGAGGTTTGTTAAAGAAAGGCAACGACCTACTCTCCCACCAGTGGCAGTACCATCGGCGCTAATGGGCTTAACTTCTCTGTTCGGAATGGTAAGAGGTGAGCCCCATTGCGATAATCACCTTAAATCGTTGCAGTATATTTCAACTGTAAAAGTTAACATATTAGTAAAATCATATCATAAATCTATCAAAGAGTTTGCTCCCGGCCACTAGGACCGGGATACGTACATAAGCCTATGGGTTATTAGTACTACTCAGCTACATACATTACTGCACTTACACTTATAGCCTATCAACGTGGTGATCTTCCACGACCCTTTAAAGAAATCTCATCTTGTGGTGGGTTTCGCGCTTATATGCTTTCAGCGCTTATCCCTTCCCGACGTAGCTACTCTGCAGTGCCCCTGGCGAGACAACAGATACACTAGAGGTCAGTCCAACTCGGTCCTCTCGTACTAAAGTCAGATCCACTCAAATTTCTAACGCCCACAGCAGATAGAGACCGAACTGTCTCACGACGTTCTGAACCCAGCTCGCGTGCCACTTTAATGGGCGAACAGCCCAACCCTTGGGACCTTCTCCAGCCCCAGGATGTGACGAGCCGACATCGAGGTGCCAAACCCCCCCGTCGATGTGAGCTCTTGGGGGAGATCAGCCTGTTATCCCCGGAGTACCTTTTATCCTTTGAGCGATGGCCCTTCCATGCGGAACCACCGGATCACTATGCTCTACTTTCGTACCTGATCGACCTGTATGTCTCTCAGTCAAGCTCCCTTATGCCATTGCACTCTACGCACGGTTACCAAGCGTGCTGAGGGAACCTTTAGAAGCCTCCGTTACTCTTTTGGAGGCGACCACCCCAGTCAAACTACCCACCACGCACTGTTCTCATTGCTGAGTTAGGCTCTAGATAAGCAAAGGGTGGTATTTCAAGGATGACTCCACAACGCCTAGCGACGCTGCTTCAAAGTCTCCCACCTATCCTACACATTACTTATCCAAAGTCAATACGAAGCTATAGTAAAGGTTCACGGGGTCTTTTCGTCCCGCTGCGGGTAATCGGCATCTTCACCGATACTACAATTTCACCGAGCTCATGGCTGAGACAGTATCCAGATCGTTGCACCATTCGTGCAGGTCGGAACTTACCCGACAAGGAATTTCGCTACCTTAGGACCGTTATAGTTACGGCCGCCGTTTACTGGGGCTTCATTTGATTGCTTCGCCAAAAGCTAACAACTCCACTTAACCTTCCAGCACCGGGCAGGTGTCAGGCCTTATACATCATCTTTCAATTTAGCAAAGCCCTGTGTTTTTGATAAACAGTCGCCTGGATCTTTTCACTGCGGCCAACATTGCTGTTGGCGACTCTTCTCCCGAAGTTACGAGTCTATTTTGCCTAGTTCCTTAGCCATGAATCTCTCGAGCACCTTAGAATTCTCATCCCAACTACCTGTGTCGGTTTACGGTACGGGTTCTTATAACCTGAAGCTTAGAGGTTTTTCTTGGAAGTTTTTAGGCACACTATCCACGCATCCGAAGACTTGTGGTACTATCACACTTCAGCTAAACCAGCGGATTTGCCTACCAGTCTAATACCTAAATGTTTCAACGAACTATTCCGTCAGTTCGCGGTGCTTTCACTACTCCGTCACCCCATCGCAGTTATAAGAAGTACAGGAATATTAACCTGTTGTCCATCGACTACTCCCTTCGGATTCGCCTTAGGTCCCGACTAACCCTCAGCTGATTAGCATCGCTGAGGAAACCTTAGTCTTTCGGTGAGGGGGTTTCTCGCCCCCTTTATCGTTACTTATGCCTACATTTTCTTTTCTATACGTTCCAGCATGCCTCACAGCACACCTTCAGCACATATAGAATGCTCCCCTACCACTTTTAAAAGTCCATAGCTTCGGTAATATGTTTATGCCCGATTATTATCCATGCTCGACCGCTCGACTAGTGAGCTGTTACGCACTCTTTAAATGAATGGCTGCTTCCAAGCCAACATCCTAGCTGTCTGGGCAGTCAAACCTCGTTTTTTCAACTTAACATATATTTGGGGACCTTAGCTGATGGTCTGGGTTCTTTCCCTCTCGGACATGAACCTTAGCACCCATGCCCTCACTGCTGAAAAACATTTTATAGCATTCGGAGTTTGTCAGGAATTGGTAGGCGGTGAAGCCCCCGCATCCAATCAGTAGCTCTACCTCTATAAAACTTTTATTCAACGCTGCACCTAAATGCATTTCGGGGAGTACGAGCTATTTCCGAGTTTGATTGGCCTTTCACCCCTACCCACAGGTCATCCAAAGACTTTTCAACGTCAACTGGTTCGGCTCATCCACTGTGTGTTACCACAGCTTCAACCTGCCCATGGGTAGATCACTCGGTTTCGCGTCTACTACTACTAACTATATTCGCCCTATTCAGACTCGCTTTCGCTTCGGCTCCGATCCTTAAAATCTTAACCTTGCTAGTAACAGTAACTCGTAGGCTCATTATGCAAAAGGCACGCCGTCACACAGTTAATGTGCTTCGACCGCTTGTAGGCGTACGGTTTCAGGTTCTCTTTCACTCCCTTACTTAGGGTTCTTTTCACCTTTCCCTCACGGTACTAGTTCACTATCGGTCTTTCAGGAGTATTTAGCCTTACCGGATGGTCCCGGTGGATTCATACAGGATTACACGTGTCCCGCACTACTCAGGGTACTGCTATATCCTCTTCGATTACCTGTACGAGACTATCACTCTCTGCGGTTCGTCTTTCCAAACGATTCCAGTTCTCTTAGATTCTAATGTCGCAGCCCTACAACCCCAATATTGCCGTAACAACATTGGTTTGGGCTAATCCGCGTTCGCTCGCCACTACTAACGGAATCACTTTTGTTTTCTCTTCCTCTGGTTACTTAGATGTTTCAGTTCACCAGGTTTGCCCCACTTACGTGGTAATACATCTTCAATGTACTGGGTTGCCCCATTCGGAAATCTACGGATCATAAAATATGTGCTTCTCCCCGTAGCTTATCGCAGCTTATCGCGTCCTTCATCGCCTCTGAAAGCCTAGGCATCCTCCATACGCCCTTATTTAGCTTATTGTACTTTTTGCTCTAGCTTTACGCTAGAACGAGCTCTTTATAATTCTTGTTCTTATAAAAATATGTTGTTAGATATTATCTAACTCTCTATCTTGATTCTTTACGATATCATTTTACCAATATGTCAATGAACGTTGTGGCGAGTCGCCACTGACAAGTAATTAAACTTGTTAGTCACAATCTGCCTGCAATACTCTTGAAGATAATATTACTTATCTCTAGGCATCGCCTGGTGGAGAATATCGGAGTCGAACCGATGACCTCTTGCGTGCAAGGCAAGCGCTCTAGCCAGCTGAGCTAATCCCCCATCTCTTTTAGTTATGAGTTATTAGTCGTTAGTTATTAGTTGGTGTGAGTTTAACTTAAAACTTAGCACTCAACACGTAAAACCAAATCCCTCAACTTCTAAACTTTCCTTTAACTAAAATCTTTCAATTCTTTAATCATTCAATCTTTGAATAATTTGTAGTCTCGGGCAGACTCGAACTGCCGACCTCTACATTATCAGTGTAGCGCTCTAACCAGCTGAGCTACGAGACTGTCTTAGACAGCTTAGATATTAATATCAAACATCTAAAATTATCTCCTTTTTAAGATCTTAGTCTAAATTTTTAAAATTAACAGCAAAGAGTAAAATATACCTCTTATGTAACTCACCATCTTTCTCTAGAAAGGAGGTGTTCCAGCCGCACCTTCCGGTACGGCTACCTTGTTACGACTTAGCCCTAGTTACCAGTTTTACCCTAGGCAGCTCCTTGCGGTAACCGACTTCAGGCACCCCCAGCTTCCATGGCTTGACGGGCGGTGTGTACAAGGCCCGGGAACGTATTCACCGGATCATGGCTGATATCCGATTACTAGCGATTCCAGCTTCACGGAGTCGAGTTGCAGACTCCGATCCGAACTGTGATATGGTTTATAGATTCGCTCCAACTCGCGTTGTGGCTGCTCATTGTCCATACCATTGTAGCACGTGTGTAGCCCAGGACGTAAGGGCCGTGATGATTTGACGTCATCCCCACCTTCCTCACGGTTTGCACCGGCAGTCTCGCTAGAGTCCTCAGCTTTACCTGCTAGCAACTAACGATAGGGGTTGCGCTCGTTATAGGACTTAACCTGACACCTCACGGCACGAGCTGACGACAACCATGCAGCACCTTGTAAAGTGTCCGAAGAAAAAGATATCTCTACCCCTGTCACTCTACATTTAAGCCCTGGTAAGGTTCCTCGCGTATCATCGAATTAAACCACATGCTCCACCGCTTGTGCACGCCGTCAATTCCTTTGAGTTTCAATCTTGCGATCGTACTCCCCAGGTGGGACACTTATCACTTTCGCTTAGTCACTGAATTTGCACCCAACAACTAGTGTCCATCGTTTACGGCGTGGACTACCAGGGTATCTAATCCTGTTCGCTCCCCACGCTTTCGTCCATGAGCGTCAGTATATACGTAGTAGACTGCCTTCGCAATCGGTATTCTAAGTAATATCTATGCATTTCACCGCTACACTACTTATTCTATCTACTTCCGTATAACTCAAGTCAACCAGTATCAAAGGCAGTTCCATAGTTAAGCTATGGGATTTCACCTCTGACTTAATTGACCGCCTGCGGACCCTTTAAACCCAATGATTCCGGATAACGCTTGCACCCTCCGTATTACCGCGGCTGCTGGCACGGAGTTAGCCGGTGCTTATTCTTACAGTACCGTCAAGGTCGTACTCGTACGACTGTTTCTTCCTGTATAAAAGCAGTTTACAACCCATAGGGCAGTCTTCCTGCACGCGGCATGGCTGGTTCAGAGTTGCCTCCATTGACCAATATTCCTCACTGCTGCCTCCCGTAGGAGTCTGGTCCGTGTCTCAGTACCAGTGTGGGGGATAATCCTCTCAGACCCCCTACCTATCGTTGCCATGGTAAGCCGTTACCTTACCATCTAGCTAATAGGACGCATAGTCATCTTGTACCGATAAATCTTTAACTAAATTGTGATGCCACATCTCAGTATTATGGAGTATTAATCTTCATTTCTAAAGGCTATCCTCCTGTACAAGGCAGATTCTATACGCGTTACGCACCCGTTCGCCGGTCGTCAGCGGTGCAAGCACCCTGTTACCCCTCGACTTGCATGTGTTAAGCCTGCCGCTAGCGTTCATCCTGAGCCAGGATCAAACTCTTCATTGTAAAATCTTTAATTATTTTAAATGTTAAGTTCCAAAAGAATTTTTTCGGTAATCTTTTAGATTATCCGTGGTAATTCTACTCTTTTAATTACGCTGTCAATTTCAATATTTTCAATGAACGTGGCGAGTCGCCAATAACAAGTCTTAAACTCATCTCTTTAACTCAACCTTCTTGTAGAAACACTAGACTCGAACTAGTAGCTTATCGCTTTCCAAAATCTCTCTGATCGTAACCGCTTTCTTAAAGCGGGTGCAAACATACAAACTCTTTTTACTCTGACAAAAACTTTTTTGAAGTTTTTTTTGTTTGTTTACTGCACTATTTTAATGAACTACTTCCCGTTAAAATCGGACTGCAAAGATACTACGTTTAATCTAAATAAAACAAGAAAAAATTAATCTATTTTTTAACCTTTTCTTTACGTATCTTACTCCCTATTTTAATGAACTATTACTAACTTCTTAAGCTTACCGCTTTTCCGTTTGCGGATGCAAATATAGATACCTTTTTCCTTATAACAAGCTTTTTTTACCTTTTTTAAAAACCTTTTTTTAATACTTTAAAAATTAATGCTTTACATACGGAAGTTCTTCTGATGTGTGATTAACTATTAATTCAAACGAACAATTATATATAATATATGTATTGATAAGCAACCTCACGTTTGTATGTCTAATTGAATAAACTATAAGTCAAATGAGAGATATTGTTTTAAAAATATTATTATCTGGAGTTAATGCTAAAAAAACAAGTATATACTGAAACAACTGTAACCCCTACCTTTAAAAAATAGAGGAGGTTACAGTTACTTTATAAATAGAGTTCCTTTTTAATTTTACAACTCTTCAAAATAAGAGGAGCAAGGAAAGCTTATTAGTTAAAGTAACCTATACAAAGCTTTCGTGTTTCTATTTCCAGTCTAAACATCAACCTTCAAGAAACTACCCCTGCACTTTTATTTTTGCTTATAAAAAATCCTTACATCTTCTGCCTGTAACTTTAATAAGTCATCTTTTACTCTAACTCTTATTAAATGCATTCCTGTTGAAAGGTTTTCAGGCATTTTAAACCTCCATAAGTGTTTACTTTTTGTAGTTGGTTTAGGCATTTTTGACAATTTTTGTCCTTTATACCTTCCTAATTCTTGAAGTAAATAAAATCTTTTTAATTCTGGCGCTACTCCTTGGTGATACTCCATAGACTGCCATGCTATACCATCAAAAGAAACCTCAACTTTTGTAGTTTCTCCTCCTGCAAACACATTTACATATACATAAGGCTCATTTAAAACGTTCATTTCTGTATCCCATTCTTTGTTCTCTGGAACCCAAATATGTATTTGCTTTTCTGTAGGCGCTCCTGAAACTTTATAGTTAAGTTGACAATCGCTATCTTCTGTCTCTAAAATCCAATATCCTTTTGGAGTACCATCATACATTATAGCAAATGGAACTCCATGAATGTCATATGCTCCTTGCCACCAGGCACCACAAACCGCTCCTCCTACTAACTGATGAACTACTGGCTTTTGACTTCTTTTAAAAAAAGTATGATACTGTGTATGCGTATGACCTGCGGCAACCAAAACCTTTTCGAAAGGATTCATCAAACCTATAAGCTCTTCTTTATTTCTTGTATACTCTAAAGGAATGTGCGTGAAAATTTTTATTGAATTATATTTCTTTTCAAACTTCTTGATTATGTTAGACACAAATGTTAATTGATCTTCATCAAACTTACCTATATACTCACGGTTATTTATTGGAAAATTGTTGTTGAATACCAAAACAGGTTATCTCCATATTCAAATTCATACTTATAAGGCATATTACAATAAGAAGAATCAATTAATAATTTCAGGTTTGTTATATCCTATTACTTCAAACAATATCAAAAAAGAACCTGTTAATAGCATATTGAATGATTATACAAAGTTTGTAATTAGTGGTATTAACATTGAAGATATAGAGTGTACAGATAAATCATTGTTAAAATTTAAAGAATCATCAGAAGACCTCCTACTATCAATACAAAATCAGATATAATTTATTTCTCAAGCTCCCTATCCCCCCCTAAAACACAAAAAAACCTTGAAAATCAAAAGATTAACAAGGCTTATTGTGATCGCGACAGGAACATATCCTAATCGCTGTATACCTTATAAAGTCTATGATTTTTGATAACTAAAATTTAAGTGTAACCGAATTACGCACTTAAACATTGGTGGTAAATAGTGATTTTTATTTGCCTAATTACCTAGTAAATTTAAGAATTATACTATTCAAAAGCAACTAAATAGAGCTTAATAATATTACCTTAATCGGTAATGTATTCTACTATTAACTCCTCTTCTATCCCACTATATTCTGCAAATTCTTTTATCGTTACAAACTGGTAAGATTCTTTTCCAAAGTAATTTCTTATGTCATTTAAAAGCTTACGCCCGTAGCGTTCACTACGTCCTGTGATACGTTGAATATCTTTTGGGTATATGCACACTCTTTTTAGATTCATACTGCTTTATATATGCTTTATCCATACTTAAACTATACCTCATCTATTTATGATGGTGATGATAATCCGTTGTTAAAATGTTGGTAACACGCACGTGTTATCAATATTTTAATGACGTTTTTGGTTGTATCGGTATCGATGACCAAAAACGGCATCCTGTTTTTTTCTGGGAAACATAAAGTTACGTGATTTGAATTAGTAATCAAAAAACGAATTATTATGGCAAGACAAACAGGAATTATTAAACTAAAAGGAACTATCGGAGGTATTTCTTTTTACAAAACAAGTGACGGATACCTAGCACGTGAAAAAGGTGGTGTTGACGCCAATCGTATTGCTAATGATCCTGCGTTTCAAAGAACGCGTGAAAATGGGTCTGAATTTGGACGTGCTGGTAAAGGTGGTAAGCTATTGCGAAATGCTATTCGTATTCTTTTGCAAAACGCAAAGGACAAACGTGTGGTTTCTCGTTTAACTAAAAACCTTGTTGCTGTTACCAAAACCGACTCAACAAATGAAAGAGGTTTACGAACAGTTCAAGATGGGGATTTAAGCTTATTAGAAAGCTTTGAATTTAACTTGAACGGAAAGTTAGGAACTACTCTTTTTGCTGCTTTTGCAAATGCTTTTGACCGTGTATCTGGAGAAGCAACGTTAACTATCGATGCTTTTTCTCCGACTGTTAGAATTGCAGCTCCTACTGGAGCAACGCATTTTAAAGTAGTAATGGGAGCTTCTGAATTGGATTTTGAGAATGAAACCTCAACTTTTGAGCATGATGAAACTGCTATTTTACCTTACACAGCAGCTGATACTGCAGCAATCGCTTTAACAGCTTCTTTGACTGCAAACTCTACCTTACCTGTTGTACAGGTTCTTGGTATTGAGTTTTATCAGGAAGTAAACGGTCAAATGTATGCTTTAAAGAACGGAGCTTACAATGCTTTGGCTGTTGTGATTGTTGACACTCCTTAATTATGGAGTTAGTACTGTATAGAGCCTATTATAAAGAGGGTACCAACGGTACTCTCTTCATTTGGACTACGCTCAATGAACGTGCTCAAAATAGATTTCTTTGCTATACTATTGAATTGCCCTGGAACAATAACAAACGAAATATCTCTTGTATTCCTGAAGGGAAGTACGAGATTGAACCTCGTTTTTCAAAACGTTTCAAACATCACCTAATCTTAAAGGATGTTATAGGAAGAAGTTTGATTCTATTTCATCCCGCTAATGATGCTTTAAAAGATTTAGAGGGTTGTATTGCTCCGGTTACTTATCTCACTGGTATTGGAAAAGGACTCTACTCAAAAGGTGCTATGCAGCAATTATTGTCTTTAGTATATCAAGCTAAAGAAAGAAATGAAACTGTTTTATTAACTATTAAATCTCAAAATTATGAACATTGTAGAACGTTATAAAAAACCGACTCCTAAGTTTTTCAAGACTTTACGTAATATAGGTATTGCTTTGGCTACAGCTGGCGGTGCCATTATCGCTGCTCCAATTGCTATGCCCGCTGTGATTGTAACTATTGCGACTTACATGACGGTTGCAGGAACTGTTGCTACTGCAGTAAGTCAAGCCGTTGTAAAAGATGAGGAAATCCCTAAAGAAGATGCTGAGCATGAACCATAATACAAAAGCGGGTATTATTGGAGGCACTCTTTTATCTTCTATTGTAAACATTGGTGTAGAAGATATCATTACAACTGTAATTTTAGCCATTATTGGAGCTGTTGTCAGTTTTAGTGTATCCGCTTTTCTTAGGTGGTTATCTAAACAACTCAAATTTTAATTTAAACCGAAAAAGGAAAGAGAAAGCGAAGAACATCAAGCACGATAGTGCTTACTTTTGCTTCCTCTTTCCTTTTTTACTTTAATAAACACCCTTATTACTGGAAACAGTTCTTCACTGTTATATGTAAAAACATATAATTCTATCGAAAAACATTAAATTATATCTAAATACATATAATCACCGTATTAATACATTTTGTAAAAACCTCATCATGGATTCTTTCTTTTAAGAATACTTTTTTGTTATATTTAGATTCAAAATCTATCAAATATTATGGCAAAATTCGAAGTTTATCAAGATTCAAAATCTGAATATCGTTTTAGATTAAAAGCAAGCAATGGTCAAAAAATTTTAGCAAGTGAAGGATATACTGCTAAAGCAAGTTGTATGAATGGTATAGAATCCGTTAAAACCAATTCGCAAGATGACAGCAAATTTGATCAAAAAGTATCTAGTAACGATAAGCATTATTTTAATTTAAAAGCTAGTAATGGTCAAGTTATTGGTACTAGTGAAATGTACGAGAGCTCTTCAGGTATGAAAAACGGAATTGAATCTGTAAAAACAAATGCTCCTAAAGCACCCGTTGAAGAAGTATAATTAAGAGTATATTTTCAGGGGCTGAATGACGTAAGTGTACGTAATTTTTAAAGTTCAGCTAGGAGAAATAAATAAAGGACGTTTGTAACGTTCTTTTTTTATACGCGGTTTGAGGTGTATAGAGCGTCTGCCTTCTAAGCAGATGCTCTATATACCGCAGACACATGAAAGACTTTAAAAATTGCTGGAACTTACACCGCTAAAAGGGTCCTTCGACTACGCTCAGGATACACTTGGGGAATTGTGGCTCCCTTGTTTGTTAGTGAAATGAAACCAACAAAGACTTGAGGTAAGGAATACTTGGACTTAACGAAAGTTTTGTGCAGCTTGAATGAGATAACAATTAAACACTTCTTCCTTTTGGTTTTGGAAAATCTAACTCTAAATGGCGATATAAACTTCTCATTTTAGCACGCCATTCAATACCTGTGGTTATCCAAGTTTTACTATTGGGAACAGTTTCGATTAAATCGTTTGAATGATTTGGACGCGATGACTTTCCTTGTTTAGGGTTATCAAAATCTAACAATAAGTGTGGGTTTTGAATCGGGTTTACTTTGCCATCTAAATCGAAGATCGTTTTATCTTCTTCTGAATTGTAACGTTCTTGTTACGTTGCTAAATCTTTAAACAATTCGATAAGGTTATTATTATCTGTAATATAGTTTAGATCGTAAATATCTTTTTTTGCTAATCGACTTGATGCACTGATTAATTTGAAGACTCCAATATCTTTTGTTGAAATTAAACGGATACCATTAATTGTATCGGTATCATATATTAATTTCATGTTTTGTTATATCTCCACTTTAATAGTAGTCCCATCAGGTTTTGATATAAAAGTTCTTAAAAAGATATATTGATCGTTAATTTTACAAGGGTAATCAATCCCTAATAAATTATCTCCGTAAAATTCTTTGAGTTCTTTTTCTATGTTTTCAAATCCGTTAAAACCTATAATTTCACTACAAAATAAATCGATATCGATTGACTTTCGATGGTTATATCGAATTGCTAAATTGGTACCACCGCCTAATGCAAATTTTGATAGACTTGGTAAGTTTTGTAATTCTTTAATGGTTTCTATAAGTACTTTGGAAACAGCACTCATAATTTGTAACGATAAAAAACAGGAACGTTGTAGTGTTTAGCAACTAACTCACAAACGGCATTACTAATTCGTTCTTTGGTATTTTGTAAGACTGATAAAATATCTTGAAATGAATACAAGTTTTCTAATTTGGCTATATCGTTTTTAAACGTAGCCTTGGTTGTCGCATACAAAGCTCTTGGGATTATAATCTCTTTATCTTCTTCTAAAGATAATTTACTATAATCCATATCCCAAAATAAGTGTTTTGGAAATGTATTCGCTATGTTACTATTTGTTTTCACCTATTGTACCTAACGGTTTTATAGTACAAAGATAATCAAAAAATGTTCCAAATACTGTGAATATATCCTTTACTAACTCTTATGTACTTATGAATAGCCCTAAATACTATTTATAGTTACCATTTAAAGCGTTAGAAGGCGGGCTATTTAGTTCGTGTCATTATATTTTTACATTAAGGTACTCATGAATAGCCCTAAATACTATTTTCAGTTACCATTTAAAACGTTGGGATGCGGGCTATTTTACATAATGGAGTTATGGCTACCTGGAGTTTACGGAAAAGTACCATAACTACCCGTTATGTAACTTAGCTTTGGGGAGTTTAGTGTTTTTATGATAAAATAAAACGGAATAGCTTGTTGCAGTTTGGTTTGATTTTATGAAAACCAAAGCTGTAATGTGCTATTACCTTAAAGACCAAAAAAACGCTAAACTTGTTAGGTAAGCGGAACAACACAAAAGATATTTCGACTACGCTCAATACAGGCTATGGGTTATTGCTTTTTTTGCAAAAAACTGGGTTTTGTGTTGTGGGGGATTAAAAGAATATAGTTTAAATGCCACTACGCCAACTGGCCTTTTTGCTAAATCTATACACTGGATAGATTCTACACGCTCGATCCGGGTTTTGGGTTGTGGGGAAATTAATAACCGTTATTTATTCTGGTTTACTAAAATCCCGAATAAACCTATTAAATAAATATAGCCTTTATCGATTGCAGTGTAGTTAATTTTTATGCCATCGATCAAAAACACGATTTTGTATCTTCTCTAAAGAATATAAATCAACTACTTTTCCAATATCATAGTCGTCTTCTATAAAAGAAATGCCAATTACTCTTTTTTGATTTAAGTCGAATTTTAATTTTGTTGAAAAGCCAGTATTTACACATCCCATGAAATCACATACTATTGATTCACTTTTTAACAATTCTTCCTTATCTAAAACTAAAATATATTCATGATCACCATAAAACTGGTGTGCACTAATTTTTCCGTGTAGTTTTTCTGTAAATGACTGTTTTGTATGACCATATAGGTTTATATTTTCATTCAAAAGAAGATAAAACTCAAAAGTGCTAAATGATAATACTGCGTACCAAAATTTTTGTAATTCAGATAAGGATTTAACATTTTTGAAATCTGCTATTTCTAACTGTATTTTATCATTCAACATAATATATAATGCTTATTTTTTATTTTTTTTTATTCAATGAGTTGTTTTAAACATAATTATCACAAATTTTTGAGAAATGTTACCTCACAAGCTTTACAAATACGTTGCTCTTGAACATACTCGCTTATATCATACCAACCACCCGTTTTTTGCCAAATGTCTAAACCTCTACCCAAAATTATTTTCCAACCATTATCAGATATGATAGACCTATCATGAATAAAATCATCAAATTCATAAGAAAATATAATGCCCATAGACTCTAAAGAATATGTCATTTGATTAAATGCTTCTTTAACATTTTCTATATAGTCTTCATTATTACTTGTAACTAGATGTAATTTGACTTCTGCATCCGTTTCTTTCTTTTCTGCTATTAATTTTGCAAACTCCATTAAATTCCGCAATTGATAAGGTAATCTTATGTATGGATCTACAAGTGTAATATTTGAGCTGTTTAGCAGGTACGCACCAAATAAATTATCATATGATATACCTGTTTGGTTATCCCTAATGATTTTTTGACCAGGATTTAAATGTATACCTTCTTGTGTTTTATTATTACTTTCATTTGAAACCATTTCAGGCTCATTTTCTTCAGAAACAACGGGCTTTGGTTTGTATTGAATTTCTTCTAAAGTTTCTATGTCAAATGATTCACCTGAAGATTTGCTCACATAACTAAAATCAACTTCTTCAAAAGTTTCATCCATTTTACGTAATTGGTCTTTGACACGTTTCCTATTTTCAATTGCAAAATCTAAAATTTCTTTTGCTTCCATTTCTGAATATACATCATCTGGATAAATGACTTTAATTAAACCTGCATAGGTTTTTGCTATTGATGTTTTATCTCTTGTTGTAATAGAACTGGATAATTCAAAAAACTTCGTGTAATCGTGCGTACGGTCTTCTTTACGCAAGTTTTTTAATATTTCAGCGAGATAATCTACTATGAAACCGTATTCTGAAGTAAACATTTCGTTTCGTAGTTTTTGCACTTCCCAACCCGGTAAATACCCATGCATTCGGTCTAAAAAAGCGGTGTCGTAGTAATCTTTCGGTAGTGCATCAAATAAATCACAATGTTTTAGCATATAAGCTACAGAATGATCTGTATTGCCCACAAAAACCATAGAAGCAGATGCCCCATATACTTGTGTTCCTCTTGAAAATGACTTGTTTGCCATATAGTTTTTCATGATGTCTACTAAACCACGATCGACTCTTTTTGTTTTACCTGCAAATTCATCATAAGCAACTACATCCCAATACCCTACTAAACCAATTTCACCAGAACTGTTGTTAACAAATAACTTTGCTTTAGAAACTTCACCGCCAGATATTAAAATTCCATGTGGTGACATTTCTGAATAGATATGAGATTTACCAGTTCCTTTTGGCCCTAATTCAATCAGGTTATAATTGTTTTCTACGAAAGGTACTAAACGCGTTAGTTGCAAAAGTTTTGATCTAAACGTAAATTCACTCGGATTTAAACCAATAGATTGCATTAGCATATCTATCCATTCTTCTTTTGAAAACTCTTTTCGTGTACTTTTATATTCCTCAATATCTACATTGGATACCTGAATTGGTTTTAAGTTTTCAACAAACCAAGGAATATGATCTCTTTCGTCAGAAGGTGAGTACCCTAAAGTAAGGATGCACCAAACACCGCTTGATAACAATTTTTGATGTTCTTTTATGATGCTGTCTGAAATTGGTATTCTAGTCAGTCCTAAATTAGCGAAAGACGCTTCATACCTGTCTTGACGATCATTTAATTGTACAGCTATTTTATCAATAATTCTATGTGACCCTTTTTCTCGAATAATAGATTTTATAATTTGGGATTCCTCGCGATGTACAAAATGTTTAGCTATAATAGTTTTGACTGTTTCAACCCCTTGAATAATCGTTTCTTCATCATCAGTCGCACAATATTGACCTAATAGATATTCTAAAACGTAAGTGGGTACAATAGCATTACCTTTAACCAGTTTTGTTAAATCTTTACGGACTACTTTACCTGCGAAGTGGGTGTTTATTTTTTCATTTAATGTTTTCATATCCATTAGCTATTAGTTACTAGCGACTAGTTACTAGTTAAAATCCGTCAAAATCAGTTGTAAATGATATGTTAAGCGTATAGTAATATTCTTTATATACTTTCCATTTATTTGAACGATCCATAGGTTCTTCGAGGACTAATTTTACACGTTGGTTTTTATATTTACCGCTTGCCAATGCTGTTAATTGAAATCTGTGTTTCACTTCACGTTGCCTTTGGTTTTCATCTTCGCTATTAAATACGTATTTAAACTGGTCACTTAATAGCGTATTATCTTCAGCGAATAAGGCTGCTCGTATGGTTCTGCCTAAACTGTTTTTAGTTACTGCATTCATTTGGATAAATGAAACAGGCAATAAATTGGTTGTTATTTTATCTGTTGATTTAATAATATCAATTTCTACAGATGCTGTGGTGTCTTGTCTTTTTTTGTTGACCTTTATTACCGGAATAACAATTTCTTGTAGCGAGGTGCCTCCATGAACGAATTTAGAACCTGCTCCTTTTACTCGCAGTCTGTTTACTGATTTTGGAATTAAAACATCTCCAGAACTTGTAAGTCCTAATTGTTTTTGTGTAAACTGTTTTACAGTGTCGTTAGCGGTTATATCATTGCCTAAAACAAAGCGTCTATTGTATTTCACGACATCACCTTTTACTTCTAATTTTATATAATCACTTTCAGCAATATTTTGATACTGATATAAGAAACCATGATCTGAAGTGATGAGCATGTTATTACCATTCATATTGGCAATTTTCTTCAGCATTTCCATAAAGAAGTCCAATTCATCTTCAACTGCATCAAACACCTTATCTTCGGTTGTTTTATCATCTCCAGTTTTATCAATTCGATTATGATAGATGTAAATAACATCATATTGTTTTACGAACTCCCTTCCATCTGTATTGGCATTTAATTGCATGAAATCTTCCGCTTTTATTGCCGTAGCTCTTGCTTCTGAATTTTGTTGTAAAATTTTTGCTCTTCCAACAACACCAGAAGCAGATATGCCATCCACACTTACGGCATCGCTACCTTCATCAATTTTTATTTCTGTATTGGGAAGCAATGACGCCATACCTAATTGCGTATAGGAAGGTATTGAAGCTACCATACCTTGTATTGAGGCATCATAGCGATTTTCTTTTACTAAAAGGCTATTTAATTCTGCCCCACATTCGTAACGAAGCGCATCTGAAATAATCACAAAAACGCGTTGATTCTTATCAACAAATGGTTTTACGTGCTGCTTATAAAATTGGCGTTGGGCATAACTTTCGTTAATTGGCCAAGTATTAACATTATTAACGACTTCTTGCCATTGGTTATTAGATTTTAATAACCAAGTATTTGCATATAGTTTTTCTATAGTATTTGCTAACTCTCCTAAAATACTATCGTGGTTCGATTTTCTATACCATAGTATGAACTTACGATACAAATAGTCTATTTCATAATAGGTATTGGTATAGTTTTGTAGACCATCGGTAATGGATTTAAAAATACTTTGTGTGGTTTTTATTTTATCCTGTAATTGTGAAGCAAATGCTATGCATTGGTAGTAGGGTTCGAAAGTTGTATACCAAAATTTATTTTCTCTAGACTTAATGCTTGTTTGAATACTCTCATTTGATATACTTTCGTCAATTAATCGATGAACCAATTCGTGAATTATTTTTTTATCTATTAATTTGAATAGATCTTCTTCTAGAATTGTTTCAAGGTTTATGGTATTTAATTGGTCTTCTATGTTTAAATCTACAGCAATTCTTTCTGAAATGGTATTGAACCCTGTTCTATAAGTGATGGTGTCTTTCCAAAGCGACAGTAACAATTTAGACTCTTTTGATAATTTAGATGTTTCCGTTGTAATGACACTATTACTAAAGGCTTCAATTAAGAAATCATAAATTTTAGGTGCTTTATTTTGGTACTTAAACTTATCATTAATTTCATTCCAATAGAAATCCACTAAATTGTAACGCTCCAGATCACGATCCATTTTTTCGTTGCCATTGGCAAATGCGGTTCCATGTGCATGAATAAAGGTATTAAGGTTAACATGTTCTGTATTAAACACTACTGCCAGCATTTTATAGCGAATATCATTATGGCTATCGCCATTACCTAATAGACTTTTTAAATTGTCTAAACGCTCTTTAGATTTAAAAAACAATAGATGCTTCGCCACTAATGCTTTAAAATTGAAGTCTAACCCTAATTCTTGTAATATAATGGCTTCTTGATCTGTATGGAATTGGTGGTAGGCCAACTCTAAATCCAACAACCAGTTTTCGTTGTTTTTTGGTTTTTTGGTATTAAAGTACAGTAAGTATTTTTCTTCAGATGATTTAGTTGTTACACGGTGTTTTACTTCAAATTCATTACCGTTAACGTGAATTTTCTCAATAGTATTAAATACTAAATTTTCAAAATCTTCTTTGAGTTCACTGTTCTCATCATACCAAAATATGACATCGTGGGATTTAAATTTATGCTCTAATGCTTCTTGTATTTTTTGGCTCATTTTTTATAGTTCAATTTTAAAAACACGTATTACTTTTGACCACCCATTAATCCATGCTCCCTTCGTTTTTGTTTCTTCTAACAATACCATGCCTTTATTGAGTATTAATTTGGATACAAAAAGATTTATTCTTTCCGTTTTAGCAACATCAATATATGGACTACTTAATATTATATATTGAATTCCTGTAAAGCTTTGCTCAATCTTATTGATGAGAGACGATAAATTAAAGAAATCCATATCAATAACATTAGAAAATAAATGCACGTTTACAACATTTGGTATTGATTCTTCTTTTAAATCAGATACCTCTAACTCATCAAACCCTTTATTTATAGTTTTAATGTTTTCAACATCGTTGCTAACATGAAGTGACGCCCTTTTTAAAGCACACTCTGAAGGCTCTATTAGTGTTACAGATTTTACTACGCTTGCGCCAAAAGTATCTATGAACATTTTAGAAGCAATACCTTGACCACAACCCCAATCAATTAGTTTAACTTTTTTAAAATCAGCAGTGTTAATTATTTTAAATGCATCTTTGAGTTTAGCAATATGCTTTTTACCGTGCGCATACATATAAGCTAATAATTGTTTTTCAGATGCTAAAATAGCTGTACCACGACCTAATGAATAAAATATTTCATTAGACTGAATTGGCATATAAAGTCTTTTATTTAATTCCTGTATCTCAGAAATATTTAAGTTGTTACCGTTTAATTTTAATGCATAATCTGTGTTTTGCTCTAAAAGGAAACCCGTGATGTAAGATGAAGGGATTTCGTGTCTTTCGAGAAACCTATCCAGTAAATTCTGAATGTTGGTGTAGGGATCTGTTTTATAATCTAAATCAACTGCAAAAATATCCTCAATAAACTTATCATTTAAAAACGCATATGTTTTAGAGTTGTAGCTTGTCTTTATTTTTTCTTTAAGAATTAATACATCTTCCCGAGCAAATTCAGCAAAGTATTTAACAAAAAGGGCATAAAAATATACTAATATCGCGATAGGTTCTTTATTGCTATCTGTGTCATTTTTATAGGTTTCTTCGAGTAAATTAAGCATTGCATCGTAAGCATTTATAAAATCATGCGATGAGCGTGATAACATAAACAATGCACTAGCTTTTATTAGATTTGATTGGTTTAAGTTTTTTTCAACTAATAATCTATAAAACTGCTGGAATACAAATAAGTCACCCAATCTAACCGATGTATTTAAAACGAGGTTTACATAGGCTTCATTTTTTTTAGCATTAAAATCTAACGCTCTTATCGTATTTATGCGTAATGCGAGCCTGCTAAATTCTTCTCTGTTTTTTGAAATATTTTCGTGATTTGACAAGCTATAATTGTCATATATTTTATCAAAATTAGAATTGATGAATTCGTGTAAACTATCTGGGTTGCTTAAAGCATTATTATAAGATTGTATAAAACTCATGTAATTACTCTTGGTTTGAAAGTATGTATTGAATGATTTCTTTTTTTAGAGTAATATTTTTAGGTATTTCTATATTTAACTCATTTGCTAACTTTTTCAATTTTTCTATGGTAAAGCTTCTTTTACTTAACTCATCAGCATTATAAACTCTATTTTTTAATTTGGATTCTTCATTTAAATTTGAGTTAATTTCAACTTCTGCATTTTTGGTATTTGTACCACTAAATAAATCAGGCTTGTCATTTATAGGCTCTTCTTTTTGTTCTTCATTTGTTCTACTTTTTTCTTTAACAAGCTCAACAACATTTGTACTTAAAACTGTTTCTTTCGATTTGGTTTCATTCTTTACCTCATCAGTTATGACTGTTGGGGTGCTAAATTTTTCATCGTCCTTTATTTGATAAAGTGCTTCGCTGTCTGACCTAACATTTTCGATTAAACTGTTTAGTTTAGGATTTATAAGTGTGTTTAATTTATCTGATAACTTATTATCATCTATAGTAAATAATTCAGTCGGAAACCATTTTGAAACTTCTTTTATTAAGGCATCAATAATGTTAGTTTTTTGAAGTTTATAATCCACTTTTTTGTAAGGATAGTAATCGCTTAAAACCTTTATATACTTATATTTCGGGTTTCTTTTAGATATAGCTTGACTTGAGAGAAAATTAACACTCAAATATTCGAAATCATTACTAATTGTTTTGTTATGAAATGCGTATTGATATATAGATTCAATTGTGTAAAAATCTATTTTTGAGTTTAAATCAAATTTCACCTGTATTTTCTCATTATTAATTTTATAATAATTCCTTAATGTGTTATAACCAACATACAATCCATAAATTAAAGCTATTTCTTCACTGATATCTTCTTCAAGATTTGAAAGTAAACTATTAATTAAGTCTTCGACACTTTTAGAACTGTCTTTGCCAAAGGATTCTAAAATGGCTAATTTAAAGGTCAGTGAATTTTTAGGTAGGTTATTTAAATCTATAACACCAAATTTAGACTTTAATTGAATGCATTCCTGTTTAGATACGTTCTCAATTAGAGGCATGTTAATTTGCTTTGCTAGGTAATTAACAATCCTTGAATCACCTTTAAAAATATCATGGAACCGATCATCTACGGTACTATTATTCTTTTTAATGTCAGATGCAATTCTCTTATTGAAATAGGCTAATGTTGAGAAATAGCTTTCAGAAAAGTTAATCTGATTTTCAGAATTAATAGCCGCACTAACTTTTAGAAATGCCAAACCACCTAATAAACGATCAAAGCGTTTTAGCATAACTTCTAATTCTTTAGTTTGATCTTTTTTAGCGCTATGTGTAAACGGAAACTCTTCTGCTATTTCAGAATCCTCTTTTTCTGCATAGTTTATTGCCCATTTAGGCACAAATGCTACAGTACTGTTAATATTCCAGATTACCGTATCGGCTTTTTCTTTGTCTTCAAAATAGATTGCTTTTATACGAGATATTGGTATCGCTGTATGACATAAAAAAAAGTCTGTTGACATTATTCGTTCTAATGCCTTGTCTTCATTATTGTTTAGAACTATTTCAATAGAACAATCACTGGTTTTATTCCATTTTTTTAAGGATAAAATAATTTGATTACCACTATTACTCTGGAAATCATGTTCTCTATTTTTTATCAAGTTTGCTGGACGCATAATGCCATCTACCAAATAATGAGGTAGTGTGTTGGTGTTGAGGTGTATATAATACTTGTTTTCCATTTTTTATTTTTTAAAAAGGAAGATCGTCATCGTCTTCTATTATTCTTCTGGTTGGTGCTGCAGTTCTTAAATAACTTTTATCTACCTCAACAATACCATCACGTATTTGATTTTGAATAAAAGGAATGCTCGAATTACCGTTTACAGTTGGTCTGTGATCTATTAAGATTAAATTTCTTCTCGTTCTTGTAAATACTACATAGTAGTCTTTTTCTGTAACCACATGTAAACCATTAATAAAATCCTGGTATTTATTAAAATTAGGTATTATAACGGTATCAAACTCGAGTCCTTTACAAGACTTATAAGTGGTTACGTGAATATTTTCTATAGTATTCATTTCTTCTTCTGTATTTACATACATACTGCATGTATAACCACTGTTTTGTAATTCACTATGCCAATAACGCACATGACCTTCTAATGGTACTAAAACTGCGATATTATGTGTGTTACTTTGAAATGTATCGATAACATCTTTAATAATTTGTGTTTGGTTGCCATTAATGCCGTCACTACAAATTAATTGCGGTTTTGGACCATTAGACTGACCGTTTGAAATTATAGTTTGTGGGAATAATGACCGTACAAAACGTACCACTTCATTAGTGTTTCTATAATTTGCATGTAAAGTGAATCTAGGGTTATTAAAGAGCTCTTGTAATTGTGCCTCTGTAGTGGCTCTATTTGGATATAATATTTGGTTATCATCTGCAGTGTAAGAGACCATATTGGTTAAACTATCTATTTGCTCGTAACGGTATCTGCTTACATCTTGGGCTTCATCAATAATTATTTCGTCGTATTCGTCTGTAGCTTCATTGGTTGTCCACCAATACGTTCTATTTACATTGGAACCAGCTGCAGGATTTTCAGAGCTAGCAGATGACGCCAAATAGCTTTCTAAAGACACGGTGTAGGTTAATAGCAAACTATGTCTTCTGCCCATACCATGGTTTTGAATGTGACGCCACAACGAGACTACACTTTTTCCTGTACCAGGACCACCAGAAACGGCAATAGCATTAGGTTCGTTTAAAACCGCTTGTTGCTCTATGGTTAAGTCTGTTAATACCGGAAGTCTAAAATAATATGCCATATTTAATCCTTTTAATTACCAACTATGGTATCTGCAAATTGGTTTTCTTTATGTTTTTTGTAATTTTTTAATGCTAACTCTTTAGAGGTATTTGCATAGCAATACACACACTCATGCGGACAGGTATTATATTGCCCAATATCTTTACTCATTATACAACCACAAGCTTCGCGTTGCCCTTTGTCTTTTAGCACTTTTGTTTTTTGAATTGTATTTGATGTTTCAAACAAGGTTGCTTCTTCAAATTTTACTCCTAAAAAATCCATTAATGCCTTATCGTTACTAAATAATTCTATCATCAAGTCGTCGTCAACACATTTATTGTGTTTTACACCATACTGTTCTAATGGTATTTTTTCGGCACAGGTGGCTATTTCCAGATTCCAACTTTTGTTTAGTTCTTGAAGTCCTTTTGCGAATTGATGCATGGTATCTTGTGTGAACTCTACATAATTGATACTTTCTTTTTTAAGGTTATTTGCCACTTTTTTGTAAATAGCTATATCAGCAAAACTGAACACTAATTTTCTGGTATAGTCTTTTAACTGATCGCCAATGTTTTTTACGCGTTTCAGTAATTCATCAACATCAATTTCAGCAGTCAAAATCATAGGATCAAAGCGCCAAACCACACGTTCTTTCCCAATACGATTAGACAGATCAATAAACGATTTAATACGGCTTTCCAGTCTAGGTACTTTGCCTTCAAAACCTTCCTTATCGTAATCGTTTAACGAAAATTGGAAATAGTAATTTTGTACATGCTCCTCTAAAAAATCGATATGTTTCATAATGGGTTTTGGATTTTTTGTCCAAAACACAACACATCTTGTATTTTTAAAAGCGACATACGAAGGCACACCATTAAATGGATTCATCCATTTTACGTAACCTTTTTTCCAACGCTCCACAAACCAATCGGCATAGAAGGTTGGGATGTCTGTAGAGCGACTTGCAGAAATAATTACCGGTGCTTGGGCGCTAACCATGTCGCCATCATCATTTTGTATGTCTATTTTTTTCCACATTATTTTATCACTCTAAAGGTTAAATTCACACGCTCTTGCGTTATGGTTTTGCTTTTTGGTATTTGGTGTTTCCAGAAATGTTGTAATTCGCCTTGCATGATTAATAAACTGCCATGTTTTAACAGAATATCAATACGCTCATTAGTGACTTTATGTTTTAGTTGAAACTTACGTTCTGCACCAAAATTTACGGATGCTATTACAGGATTTTCACCCAGTTCTTTTTCGGCATCTGTATGCCATGAAATGGAATCGTTACCATCGCGATAGCGGTTTAACAGCACACTATTAAAAACCACACCGGCTTTAGGTTCTATATCTGCTTTAATTTTTGATAAACCGGGACTCCAAGGATGCGGTTGTAGGGTAATGCCAGAAAAACTATAGGGTTTGTCATTATCACCATACCAAGCTGTTAAACGTGGAAACGGGATTTCCTTGCCATACATTTTCATAGACTCTTGTTTCCATTTAATATCGCTTATTAAACGTTTTAAATAAGTATCTGCTGTGGCTTTATCATAAAAATTTGGAATATAAATGTATTCCCCATTATTTATTTTTATGGGTTCGCCATAAACAGGTTCATTTGAAAAGATGTCTATTTGATCCATAAAATTATGCTTTAATCATTTTCAGTTGCTTCTTTATATAAATACAAATCAAGAACTGCCATATTATCCATGTTAGATTCTCTAGCTATTTCTTTTAAAAAACTATTGACTGCTTTATACTTTTCTCCCTTGGAAATTCTTTTTGGGATTTCAATCCCATAATTTACTAAAACATCATCAATTTTTTTATTTCTTATTGAATATTCCTTTGGATTGTGAATTGTTAATATTTTTGAAACCATAGCTTCAGCAACACCACGAATTTTTAAATCTCCGGATAGCACTTCGTTAATTCTTAAAGCAATATCTATACTGTCATCACAAAGATATTTTAGCATCCGCCTAAACTTTTTAATCTCTCTTTTAAGTGTTGGTACTGGTATCGCTATTAAATGGCCTAACTCCCATATGGCAAAAAATGCATCTACATCTACATTTTTAAATGCAGGATAATCTAGACTTTCGCGAAGCCTTTTTACATTTTCTTGACGTTCTGCTTTGTGTTGTCTATAGATTGGTTGCTTGCGATGCCATTTCAAAACTTCTATGAGCTCGGTTCTAGCAGCCATGGTGACTTCATGTTCTTCCTTTAATTTTTTCTTTAGCCTTTGCGCTACTTTTTCATCTTTCAGCTTTCGTTCTTTCCGTTTTATAAAACTTTTTTCATACTCTTTTAAAAAGCTTTCTGTGATACTGAAGGCATCCTCGTTTAAATTTTCAAACCATTTTACAAGTTTTTTACAATCGGTTTGGTTCTCTATTTTATAGCTTAATTCAATGTTTTTTGACAATCCACTATTAGTGCAATTGGCAGAACCTATAAATGCGATATAATTTGAACCTTTTCTTATGAGGTATACTTTGGGATGATAAAATTCTTTTTCTGTATAAATTCGAGATTGAATTTTGTCTTTTACTTCCAGTCTATATAATTTTTTTAGTGCATTAGGTTCTGTAGGCAGGTTTATGCCTATCAAATAATTTTGAGCTGCATCTTCTGGTACTTGATTCAATATAAAATCCAAAGCATTGGTTGTTATCAAAGCAACTGCTATCCATACTTCATCAGCACTTTTAAGTTCCTTAAGCAAGGACGTTTTTAAATTTTGTATGATACTACTCATCGATTATCGTATTTCCGTTACATCTATCCAATCAAATTTTCTCACTTTGTCTTTGGCTTTTTTGTCGTTAAGACCTTTTACTTCTTTAATAATCTTACCAAACTTGTTGTAGTTAACCAATACGCCATCATCTAAATCGATGCTGATGCGTTCTGTGGCTAGTTTGTAAAGTTCGCGTTCGTATTCTTGTAATTCCAGTAATACTTTGTGTATGCGGTCTTCTTCTTTTTGTGCTAGGGTTTGCTCTCTGGCGGTACCTACATTTTTAATATGCGCTTGTCGGTCTAACTCTGCGGTTAGTTTTTCGCGGTAGTCTTTTAAGTAACCGTTTAGTATTTGGTTTAGGGTATCTGGTGTGTAACGGTGCATGTAAATGAGTACATTAAACGCACCAGAAGGCGATGAGAACATCCAGTAAATTGGGCGTTTTTTATAACGCTTCCAATGGTCATTGTAAAAATCTTTTAAGAAATATTTACGGATGTCTTTACCCAAACACTCTTCTACAAACGCTAGGTTTTTCTCGAAGTTGGGTTTACCAAAGGTGACTTTTAAAAACTCGTAAAAACGCCCTACAATGTCATCTTCAAACCATTCGTTGTCTAGGATTGGGATGATGTTGTCGTCGTCGGGAAGGAATGAGGTCTCGACTGCGCTCGAGCTGACAGCTTTAAGGTAGTCTTCTAGGGTTTCACCTTGGTTGGCGAGGATAAGACCAGGTTGGTCTAGACTGTAGCGCCCAAACATACAACCTACTGCATAGCTAACAAATTGTTGCAACACCTCTTTGGCATTAAACACCAACTCACCATTTACAATGTCTGTTTCTTCTTTTAAAATGGTAATGTATTCTAACGGCACGTCTGGTGTAAGCTCGTCTTGTAAGCCGTAAATGTCTATAAACTGTTTGTTAAGGGCTTCTTCATTTTTGTGCAACTCAAAAAACTTGTTTTGCCAATAGTGGCAATAGCTATCATAGGCTTCCTCTATGTCTTGACCATTGATGCGGATGAGTTCGTTTTGTTGGAAATCCCATGAGGTTTCTCGAGAATTCCATTCATTTTTAGATATTAAACAACATTCTTTCGAAAGTTCAATAATAACTTCATTTGACTTATTATAAAATGGAATACTTTTTATATCTCCAACTTGATAATTAAGAGTTGGTGCTAATACCTTCAAAAATTCAAAGCTAACATTAGAATTTAAATAAGCCATTAACAAAAATCTATCAACCTTTGGAAATAATGAAGAGCCTGCAACATCAAAAATAAATCCGTCAGGATATAACCTAGCACCAAAAGTCCCTGCACTTATAAATGACCAAGATATTGAAGGTTTAAAATAGTAGATTTCATTTTGAGGTCTTGAACGTAATTTGCCTTTATCATTTTTAAAATTTTTAATTTCATAACCGTCATTTTTCCAATTTACGACCAATTCCTGATTACCAAACCATTTTCTAAAATCTCCTCCCTTATTGTAAGGATACCAATGAACTGTAAAACTGTCTTCTGATATTTCACTCCAAAACCTTGTAAATTTGCTGTTATCTCCAGTTTGTAAGCCAACTTTTATTTCAGACTCATCATCAATAAAATGGTTTTGGTTAAATACCTTTAGCTTATTCTCACTCAACCAATACCCAATCGGACTACCAGGTATTTTCTCAAAATCTTTTTGGTTTGCTTTGTAAAACCAACCACAATTATGGTTTAGTATGGCTTCTTTGGTTTTGTCTCGTTTTAAGGTCGTATGGTTGTCGTCAACTAATCTAATATAGCTGCTGTTTGTATTTGATTTTTTATTTACCAAAGAAAACGCTGCATTTTGCACCACTTCGCCTCCAATTTCTGGAAAGGTTCTAGCTCCTAAATGTAGTAAGGTATCAATATGTGTTTGCTTAATGAGTTTTTTACGTAGTTTTTCGTAACTACTTAAAAACATCCAAGAATGTTGGTTAATCATGCCTAAATAACCTTTAGGCTGTAGTGCTTTTAAACCAGCTTCCATGAAACACGCCATTAAATCGGCTTTACTGTCTGGGTAATTGGTTTTTACAAAGTCACCTAAAGGTTTGTTCATATTACCACCACCCATATATGGTGGGTTGTCTACCACGCAATGGTATTTTTTGCTTAAGGCTATTAACTGTTGGCAACTTGTAATAAGCTGTTGTATGTTGTCTTGAAGAAATAGGTCAGCACTTTGTTTTTTTTTGTTAAGCGTGTTTTGTGTTTCTTCTAAAACTTTAGTACTGATATGCGGTATAATTAATGAGCCTAAATTGGTAGCTTGTTGTATGTTTTGTAAATCGTGTAATAATTCATCTGTTAGTTTAATGTTACAAGCTTTAAAGGTGTCTTTAATCTCGTCTGTGGTGAGTTTTAAATCTTGATAACATAAAATATTTGGGGTAATTTCTTTTTTAAACACTCTACGTTGGTAACTGCGTGCTTTTAACATAAGGGCTAAACCTGCTAATTGTGCTGCACGCTCGTCAATTTCAAAACCAAACAAGTTTTTTTCTATAATGAGTTTTGGTATTTCACTTTCGTTATAGCCTTCTTCTTCATAAATTTTGGATAGCAGCTCAAAACCATACACCAAAATATGCCCAGAACCACAGGCTTGGTCTAATAGGGTAATCTCCTCAACCGAGTTTATTTTTAAATAATCGTCACTTTCTACAGATGGCGACTCTATAAAATAAGGCATGTGCTCTCGCAAGTTGGATTTTGGGTTGTTCTGTAACCACAGTTTCCCCACCGTATTTTGTACCATGTATTCTACAATCCAACGCGGTGTAAACAATTGCGTTGCTGCAGGAATGTCTTCTTTTTTCACTTTGCCTTTAGCTGCAAATACTTCATCTTTCTTTTCAGAAATATAAAACTGGTACAGCCAGCCTAAAATTTCTACTTCTTGGCAGTCTTGGGGTAACATGCCTTGTTTAATGTCTTCTATAATAGAAAAGCTAGAAATGAGGTCGTCTGGTAAGAGCAGCTCCGAGTAATCGTTAATACGCTCAAACAAAAACGGAAACACCGTATGCAAATGGTTACAAGCACCAACTAACAACTCTCTATAGGCTTCGTTTTGGGCATTGCTACTTGGTATGGTACCATCTAGTATTTGGTAAATACGTTGGTGATTTACGGGTAACTCTTGCGGGATGTTGCCAGCTTTGGCTTCTTGCAACAACTCTGGCAAGGTGGCATTAGTGGCTGGTGATACGACTTTTATGCCTATGGGTTCGTAACCGTTTACATCCATAAACCGTAAGGCTACCAAACGGTTAAACCAGGTGTAAGCAACCGTATCTATAACCTGTTGCTTATTACTTTTATTAATGGCTTCTTGCAACTGTTGTATTTGGTTGGCTTTTTCGCGTAACTCTGCCGAGTCGGTAGTGAGTACCTTTTCGAGTTTTGCGCCAATTTGGTCCAGTAGTTTTAAGCGTGCTGCTTGTGCGAAGCGTTTTAGTTGGTTTGTATTCATTAATACGTTCTTTAAATTGGTGGTAATGGCTAAACAGTTTCTAAAATTTCTTCTTCCTCTTCAATATCTTCTATCTCTTTAGGTACTTTATAATGTTGGTCTATTCCCCATCTATCTATAATCCATTTATTAAGTGTATCTTTTCTTTGTTTACAGCTTTCTGTTGTCCAATCTGCAAACTCTGCAATTTTACGCTCTTGTCGTATGTCTGAATTGGCATAGCAATGTCCTATTCCTGCTTCTCCCTTCTTTCTGGAAAACTCGAAATTTAAATAATGAGAATTGTCTTTGGTTAAAACAATGTTTGAGATGTCGTGTAGATAGGTTTCAATGTCTTCATCTGTCCATTGTTGTTTCCATATAGAATCCTCTTTTGGTGTTTGTGGTAAAATATGCTCAAAAGTGGCATCGGTTAATTCGTCCCAAGCTAGTTTAGGCTTGGCGCCTTTTCCTTCTTCTGTCAGTAAATCTAGTTCGTATTCATACAATGTATATCGTAATAATCGTCTCCAATGATACCAATCGTAAAAATCTTCTTTAAGTTCTTTTCTAAAGCTATTTTCATTAGAATACCAATTAATGGTACCTAAAATCCATTCAGTTACTGCTTCAATATCATGTTTTTTTGAAAAGATATCATCTGCCCATCTGTAAAATTTAGAAAGTCCTGCATTACTACGTTTCCCTTGCCATAAAAACACGCGATACGAAAATAGCTCTAATGCTTTTAGTAAGTTAATATATTTGTCATGAGGAATTTCATCTGCCATAACACCCAAACGAGTAGCTACCATAAGTGGTAAAAAATTTGCTATGTTACCCGCATTTTTAATTTTAGTTAACCATTTAAATTCATCTACAATTGGTGAACTTTTAGAAGGCTGTATAATAGCAGCATAATGCATAGAAATTTCTGCTAATCCTGAAGTAAACTGGTTTATAAACTGTTGGGTATCTGCTTTCGTTTTTATAGAAAAGTCTCTTAATGGAATAACATCATTGTCCTTAAAGCCTTTATAACCCTTCCAGTTTTTTGGTGTGTGCGAATGATATAATGTCCACGCTATTCTTAAACATTGATTTTCGCTACCATTACATTTTGCAATATTAGTGTATACCTCTTTCCAAGATTTATTAATCGTATTGGTAACATCCTCTTTTTCGTTTTCTTGTGTGATATTTCTATACACCCAATGCATCAGGTAGTTTTTTAATAACTCTAACGCTGAAAGTCCTTTCCCTCTGGAATTCATGAGCTCAAAAGTCATCCCAATTTCACTTTCAACTTCAATAGGATAAAACGAAAAATTAAGTTTGCGTATAATGGCATCAAATACATCTTTTAGATAACTTACACCTTCAGTACCTTTTGAATCTAATTGCTGTTGAATATGTGATTTAAGGTAATTGTGAGCCTCTAAAAGTCTTTTTTGATGTACCGTTATTGCAGCAACGTTTGTTGTACCTTTTGAGATAAGGTCAAAAAAGAAATCTGAAGTATCGTTATTTAAAATAAGGCGACTTTTAGTTCCTGAAAACAAAAGTGGTAATTTAGTGTCATAATCTTTTTCTCCTTGCTTTATTAATTCTTTCAATATAATAGACAAATAAAGACTTGACGTTGTTAATCTTTGTTGACCATCTACAACATCAACTAGTTCCAGTCTATCAATTCCATAATATTCTGTAGGCTTTTCTTTAGATTGATAAATAACAATGGTACCTGTATAATGATTAATTATTTTATCATCAATTAAAGCATCTATATCTTGAACAAAGTCTTTCCATTGTTGTTCTTCCCAAGCATAACCTCTTTGATAGTCAGGTATTTTGAGTATTTTTCCCTCTAAAATATTTGATAATGTTTTTTTTTCCATTGAAAGCGGTTCCGTTGATTGATTATAGTGTTATTCTAATATTGTCTTTTATTCTTTTTAAATAGGCTTCTTTTACGGCTTCTATATAGGCTAACACATCGGCTTCGGTGTGCAGTTCTTTTTTATCAAAATCGATATGTACGTTAGATCTACGAATGTATTTTGTAGTAGGTTCTGCTGCCTTACCATCTTCTTGAGGTTTCGCTAAATAAGTCGCCATGAGGTTTAAGGCGGCTGTATGCAACTCGGATAACTGATTGTAACTTTGGCGGATGTTAGCGATAAATCGCTCGTCTTTTAAGGCTTTTTTACGTTGCTCTAAACCTGTAATGGTTTGCTGTTGTTGTGTAGTCTCTAACGCCTTGTATTCTTTACGTGAAGTAATATCTGTAATTAAGTCTTCTGCCTTTTTTGTAGCCTTTTCTTTTTCTTCCTCAATTAGCGTTAATACTTTAGTTGCTAATTGGTCTTTGGCTGCTTTAGCTAACTGTACGCCATTGCCTTTATAAGGTGTGTTACTCGTTAAAAGAGTTTTTAAAATATCTAGTTCATCGCCTTGAATGTAATCGAAATTAGCCGTGTTACCATCGAGCAATTTTTTAACCTGATCGTAAATATTACGTTGCTCACCATTCATAAATCTCTTGATAGGATCTAGCAAATCTTCTTTAGTATCTAGTAAAGCATCTTCAAAATCGTTGGTATTGATTAAGAAATAGGCGTACTCCTTTTTAGACCACTTTGCTAACTGGTCTGCAAAAGTTTCTAAACTGCTTAAAAATGGATAGTCTCGTTTACTTGCCAATAGTTGACTGACTTGTATAGACATGTCCTTTAGTTTTTCTTTGAATGCAGTCGCAACATCTTTTGCTTCGCGGAAGGCGCAGCTTTCATCAAACGCATCTTTATAGATGTCTTTTAATTTTTTTACTGTAGCATCATTAAAGGTTGCTTGTGGTTCTAATAAAGTATTGCCATGGTTTGAGCTGTTTAATAGGGCATTTAACACCTCATCATTTTCTAATAAATTGGCATTTTGTGTTAATTCTATTTTACCACGTTTATACAATTTGGCAATGGTAGTCCACACCGCATTAGGGTACCAACCATACGGTTTTTTTATAAACTCATTTTTTACATCATTTAGTGATGTACGGTCGCTTTGTTTTTTACGCCTGTTGATGAGGCTTAATATTTCTGTTTCAGCTTCGGACATGGTGGCATCGTCACCAGAAAATAAATCGTCTTGTTTGGTATGTATGGTTGTTTTAATGGTATCTTCTGTAAACGCCACGCCTTTAAGCATGCGTAAATTAGGATATACGGCAGCCACTAAATTTTGAAATACGTTAATGACTTTGGTTTTACCATCGGCTGTAGAAGACGCTTCTAATTTGCTACCATTTACAAAAGCATTAGATTCTGCCAATGCTTTGTTGGCCAATGTGATTAAGTTCTTTTTACGTGTGACGTTCTGAATGGATTTTTCCTGTAAAATACGTGCTACTTGAGGACTGGTACTGTTACCTCGATTTTGCCTTTCGTACTTTGCCGTTTTTATGTACATGCGTATATCTCGCATAAAGGTTGGACTGGGTGACAACAACAATTTCATGGCAGTACTACCCATAGTTTGTGATTGGATATAGGTTTCGTTGTTTTCGAAATCGTCGGTTATGATTTCAATTTCCAGTTCTTTTTCACGGCCTAATATGGTTCCGTTTATTTTACTAGTAAAATCGTAAGCTTGTTTGTTGTTTAGGTATGTAATACGATTGTCTTTGATAATCTCATCAAACAGAATTTCCTTTAATAAGGTGGTTACTGCCTGATCATCAATGTCTGTATTTTTAATTTCTTCTTCAATATCTTTTTCATCATCGGTTAGAAACTCATAGATGTCGCCATTACGTTGTACATAACTTTGGTTCTCTAAAACGGTTAGTGCTTTTTCTATTTTTTCTTCGTGGGCTTTTAAATCGACATTGATATCATCTATCAATAACACCGAAATATTGCGTTTGGTGGTTTTAAAACTATTGAAGTACTTGACTAAAAAGAGCGTTTTTAATACTTTGATTTCGAATGGATCGTTTAGTTGTCGCTCTCCTAATTGTAATGATTGTTGAATGTCTCCACGTAATTCATTACGAATCCCTTGAAACATTAAATCGAAACTTACTAACGCGTTTTCATCTCTCTTTTCTATGGCTTGAATAACCTGTTGAAACACACCAAGCATAGAACGCTCTCCTACGGAAGCATGTTTTCCTTGAAAAGCATTGTGGTTGGATAAAGCAATACGACATTGTTGAAACAAATCGAATTGATACGGTGCAAAGGGAAATTTATTTGCGAAATCCTTATCGCTTTTAAAACCTTTAAACTGCACACCAGCTTCTGAAAAAGACAAGAGCGATTGTAAATGAGCCGCATTGGTTTTATGTGCGTTTTCTAATTGCTTTTGATAGGTATCTTTTTTGTGAAGCAATCGTTTTTCAATTACCTCATCTACATTGGCAGAGGTTAATGGTATTTTTATTTTAAAACGTGCCTGAATACGAGAAAAGTCGTTTTGCTGGCTTTTGTTCATATCACCAACAACCGTTTCCATATCTTCTTGCGAGGTCACTAATATCCAAGAGTTTCCTTTGGTTTTGGTTGCTAAAGTTTCTGCAATAGTTTGCAAGTTAAGCATAAGCTTTGTGTTGTCGCTTATATACTGGCCAACCTCATCTACAAAGAAATTTAAACGGAAGCCTTTGGGTTTCGTGTCAATGTAGCTTTTTACACGATTACAAAAATCTTCAATAGACTGTTTGTTCCTGTCTTCTAATTCATCAAGGATATTTTCATATTTATCAGGACTTTCATTAAAAATTGTTGCTAAAATATCTTTCACCTCAACAACAAAATATTCTAATCGATCTACTTCCCAAGTAATACCGTTTACTTTTTCATACTCTGTTTTAAATTCCTCGTATTTACCTTTGCTATCTAACCACATTTCAAACTCTGCTACATGCGGTTGAAATCCGTAATAGCCTAAATGGTCATAGAATACTTTATAAAATACAGCAAGAATGGCATTAGCGTCTTCTTTACTGGTAATTTGTGCTTGTTGATCTATGTTGAATAGTACAGACTCTGACGGAATACGTGTTGCGTTTAAAATATCGGCTTTTAACATGGCATCGTCGTCTACCTTTTCAGCAAACAATTCACCAGAATGATATCCATCGTATTGTTTGTTTTCTAGTACATAGGAAATCATTTTTAATAAATGTGATTTACCACTACCGAAGAAACCAGAAATCCAAACACCATTGGCACCAGCATAATCATTGTAAGCTTGAAAAAAATCTCTTATTTTTTTAGCAATTTCGTCTGTAATAACGTATTCGGTAACTTCTGTTGCTATATGGTCTCGATCATCTGCTTTGATAACCGTTTCGATAGGTCTATTTATGTCTTTTTCAAAAAAATCTTTGATCATATTTTTGCTTCTATTTTAAAAATATTAAATGCTCTGTAGTAATTGTCGTCTTTTAGTTTGCCAAACAGATTTAACGAATGCCCATTATATTCACCTGGAAAAAAAGCGACAGTTGGTGCTTCTTTTGCAATGTTTTGTAAATTATTTAATACGTTGTGAGACCGTATAAAAGGAAACACCAAGCCAATACCAGTTAAGAAATATACTTTGGCATTACTCGCATCGATTTTCTCTTTAATTAAAGGCATTAATACTTGATGGATGTTTAAAGACGATTGTAAGGCTCTTAAAAACTTGTCTTTGCTTTTTGCTTTTTCAATTTTAAACATGCGCTCCATACCGCCTTTTGCTTCAAGGATTTCGCATGTAAGGTCATATAAGTTTAATTCTAATATTTCTATACCAGAATTTTCTAGTTTTCTTTTTAGTAGTTTTATTTCTTCTCTGCAGTCCAATTCTTGTTCAGCCTCGTAAGCTGCAATAAAGAAAGGAATTTCTCCACCTAAAGATTCCTTATTTAGAAAATTAGAGGATGAAATCACACTATATAAATGTTCAAATTTTTTGTTTAAGCTATTCATAGGCTTCTTGTAATCTTTGTATGTCTATATCTGAATACAGAAACACTTTTAATAATTCTGGATTATCTTTTACTATTGCTTTTTTCGTATCTGACTCTAACAATTGAGGTTGAATGATTCTGGACTTCACATTATTTATTATACCTGCTTGTTCCAACATTTTAAAGGTTACTTGTTTTATTTTCTTTTGTGTTATCTCGGTTAGATTTTCCATTTCTGGATGAAACTCTGCTTTTCTTCTAAAGAAAGATAGATAATCGCCATCGGTAAGTTCATAATCAAAAACCATATATTTTTCTCTTATGACTTCTATTACGAAATCACGTATAAAGTCAAAGTATTTACATACTGCTAAAAAGGCAATTTCGTTTTGTGATTTAAAACTGCCATTTTGCAGCACATTTATTTGATGTTTGGTTAATGTACTTATCCAATTGTTTAGTTCTAATAATAACCGTTTACCGGTTGCAGATTTCCCATTGCCTAAAGTTAATTCAAGATCATGAGTATTATTTGAGGTTTCCGATAAAACGACTGTCACTAAATCTTTAGTTCTTAAAGACGCTGCTGTAAAAGAGAATTTATATTTTTTTTCCACCACCATTAATTCATTAAATCTTTTAGAGGAATATTTAAAGCTTCACTAATTTTTTGATAATTTTTATCACTTGGAATTGACTTCTCTTTTACCCAATTGCTTACGGTTACTTCACTAACACCAATTTTGTTAGCGAGCCATTTTTGTTTTACCCCTTTTAATTTTAAAAGTTCTTTTAGCATATTAAGTTTAATAAAAATTAAAGTTTGCCTTCACATCAAATTTATGGAATTGGGTTTATATAAAAGAGTATTTATCTCACTTATTTAAAAAAAACAGTGATTTTAAGGATTGTATGAAATAAGTACTTTGAAGTTTAAAAAGGTAACATGCCGTTTAACCAGTCTGATTGTTCTGAACATCTGAATATATCTGTTATTTCACCTTGAGTGAATTGGATATAAATGGCATATTTATGACCAGACTTATTACCAGTGAGCACAAAAACGGGTTCGCTACATAAACAACCAGTACATATATTTGTAGAAAGATTTAGATGTGTATCTCCTTTTTTTCGAAGCTCTTTAAAGATTTGCATTTGCTTATAGATGAACGCTGTTTTTTTAATGTCTTCGTAATAGGAATCGTCATCTAACAACTCATTTAGCTTATGGTAGTCCAAATTCTGAAAGGCTTCGAGCACTTGTATAAGGTGTGATTTGACTTTTTCTGAAGTTTCGATATTTTGAACTAGTCCTTGTACTTGCATGGTGTTTGTAATTTATTAGCTTTAAAATTTAGTGTTTAATTCTAATTGTTTCGCTCTGTTTTCTATTAGTGCTATTAAAGTGCTTTTGTTTTCATCACTTAACAAGCTACAGGCAATTAATTCTTGCCATTGCAGCATCCCTTTTTCTATACGATTCCATAGGTTTTCAATCGCTTTTGCAGGAATTTGTGCTTTTGCCATAG
This sequence comes from Tenacibaculum sp. TB-56, assembly GCF_059716275.2. Taxonomy (NCBI): domain Bacteria; kingdom Pseudomonadati; phylum Bacteroidota; class Flavobacteriia; order Flavobacteriales; family Flavobacteriaceae; genus Tenacibaculum; species Tenacibaculum sp. TB-56. The sequence continues at coordinate 352,016 of NZ_CM201367.1, forward strand.
CTTCGTTAAAATCTAAACGTTTAATTTTTCGCTTTTTTCCGTTGAGGTTTAGCGCTAATTCTTCTTGATCTTCAGGAATTAATAATTTAACTGCTACCATATCATAGGCTGGAGCCAATGCATAGTGTTTACTGTCTTTTGCTATGAGTGAAAAGTTTTTTAAATGCATATCGTTATTTCCAATGAGGAAAGAAACAATAACTTGCTCATAAAATTTTACGGCATCCAGTAATGGGTTTTGGGCATAGTTTATAATGCCTTTTGCAATTTGCTCGTAAGAACCACGGTATTTATGCTCTGTGAGTCGCTCTGTGAATTGACAAGCATCTTCCATTGGGTATTTTTTGTTATTGGCAGTTCGATCTATACGTTTGGTTAAATAGGCTAAAGCACCATCCTTAAGAGGTATTAATAAAAAGGGTACTGTTGCTATTCCACAAGCTTGTGTTAATAACATAGATAGTGCTTCAATTTCCGGCATTTGTGGATACATTTGAAATGGTGGTTTTAAAATATACCTGCCATTTAATGCGCCTACAATGGTTAGCCTATTTTGAGCATTTTCTTGCGTGAAACCTAATGATAATTTTGGTTGTACGCCTGTAACAATAATACGTTGTGCTACGTTTTCTTTTGCGAGTGCTTCTATTTGAGATAGCTCATAGTCTAATTTTAGCACAGGTGTGTCTTCTTGCCAAAATGCTATTAGGCAGTTTTGATGGTAGTTTATATCGCTATCTTCTAATTTTTTATGACATGCTAAACAATAGTTCATACTTTCTCTATAATGCTAATATTGCCAATACAATCTCTACAGGTGGTTAATAATAGCCCCATGCGATCTCGTGGATTTATTTTCCAATTTTTATGTGCAATGTCCAATAACCAACCTTCCGGAATTAAACCATCGAAGAAGGGGAATAGGTATTCGGCACTAAACGGTTCTTCCTGTAATGGTAAGGTTAAACTGACTGCTAATGTGCTTTCTTTTTCTAGGTATGCTTTGTCATACTTGAAATGATAACCATTATCGTCCTCGGTTAATATACCAGCTAACGTTTTATTTACCCATATTTCTCCTTGTCTCATTGCTTATAGGTGTTGGTGTTAGTGTGTGTCCAAAAAATAACAGAACCTGATTTACTTTATCGGTCATTACATTTGGTTTTCCCTGTTCGAGTTCGCGTACAAAACGCAAGCCTACACCAGTGAAGTCTGATAACTCTACTTGTGTTAGATTTGCTTTTTTGCGTCTATCCCTTACAAATTGGGCTATGGTGTTTTCTCTATCCCATTCCATTATATTATACCTTTATGGGTACAATATAGGGAATTATTTTATAACTATACCTTAAAGGGTGTAAAATTTGTATTTAGATGTTTTTTTGTACCTTATCGGGTGTAGCTATAATTTTTGGTAGGTGTTGGTTAGTGTCTGAAAATAAATTTAATAAAGGTTTAGAGAGAGTTAATATACTTTATGTTTTATTCTTTTTTGCATTGCCCAAAAAAGAAACAAAAAACGCTAGTCTTGAATCTTCGGCGGTCAATTACGTTTTTGTTGTCTAATAGAAATGAACTGTTCGTGTAATTCTTGTTTTTTAAGGGACTCACGAATCTTCGATTTCGCAAAAGCTCAAACAGCATTTTTTTTAACGACCACTTCAAACTATTGACACTCGCCTGCCAGATTCTATGTCGGTTTTAGATTCTGACTTATTTTATGAGATTGCTTCGGTGTGCCTTCTCGCAAAGACGGTAAATGAGAGTGAATTATTGGTTATTTTACACTCGTTTAATAAACATGGGTAAAATTTACCTTCGTTTATCTACATTTTCTATATCAAAAGCAATAAGATTAAATAGCTGTCGCATTCTTGATCGAACACGGTTTCCGTATCGTTCTTCTAGTTTTTGTACGTTGAGTTTGGTAGTGCAATGTGTTTTAACCCTTCGACTAAACTCAGGATGATAAAAGAGGTCGTAACAAGATAAAAGGATTTCTCATCCCGAAGTGTCGGGATTCGAAATGACGTATTGGTTACATTGGTAAGATTTAGCTTCGCTGAACCTTGCGATTTCTCACCCTGAAGTGTCGGGATCGAAATGACAGGTTTGTGATTTTACATGATGAGATACTGAAGTCTTCCGAAATTTCGGAACAGCATGACGTATTCGAGAAGTTATGAGGTGTGTTAAATTATTTTAGGGGGTCTAATTCATTTGCTTGGTAATAGACCCATTTGATGTATTTTTCGTAATATTTTTTATAAAAAAGTTAGAAACTCCTTTTTAATACTATTTCTCACTTTTTCCGGTATTTCTAATTCTTTGGTAATGCTTTCCCAACTTTCCTTTACATTTTGAACTTCCTTTATAATTCCTTTAGGATTTTTTATTGCATAGGTTTCGGCAATCGTCATGATATCTTCTAAAGTGATCTCTGCTCTTTTATTATTGATAGATAATGCTCTAGCTATATTATTATAATTGAAATTGATATTCAATGGGTATGTTAAATCGTACGCAGGGGCTAAACTCCATGAATTTGTTTCTTTGTTATATATAAAACTGTGATTCTTTAAGTGGTCATCAATATTAGCAAAAACCAAATTAAACACCATACGCCTGAACAATTCTTGTATGTCTTTATAAGGCACTTTAAGGTCTAACGCTAATTTGAATACATTTTCATAACTTCCATCCTCTGGTTTTTTAAAATCCCATCCCGTTAAACCTGTTGCTGTAAGCACATGTTGTTTTTCTCCCTTTTGTCTGTCGTAACGCAGCGTAGCAAAATGTTTATTTTCTATTAGTTTTGAAGGCATCATTTGAATACCTGTTTCTTCTGCCATTAGGTAATACGCATATTCAACTTTTTCTCTGTTATACCCCCATTCTTCATTCATACATAACTTTACTAAATAGTGGTTATAATCATCTCCATACTCAATATCTCCAGGAATTATTTTACCTGTTTCTTTATGTTCTGAAATTAAAATTTTGGGTCTAGCTCCTCCAGCTGAAGTTCCTATTTTAAAAACGTTTAACAGCGCTGCATCATTTAATGTCTCTGCTGTTGTTTCATTTTTTAAATCTAACACTTTATTTAAAACTTCAACAATTTCGTCAATATTAATTGTTGATGACTTCGGTATTTTAGCAGTAGGTTTATATTCTAAGGCTCCCATACCTCTATTTGAAACATAGGTTAACTGTTCTAATGGTGTAATTTTTTTAAACTCTTTATTTTTAGCCTCAAACCACTCTTTAAAAATAATATTTCCGAACATATCTGGTAAAGAATCGGCAATCATTGGCGGTAGTCCCCTAAATGTTTCTCCTTCAAATTTATTAAATACCTGTACTGGTTTTATTCTTTTAAATACGTAGGGAAAAATATTGGTGTATTGGTTGGATTCTAAAAAATCGGGATTGTATTGAAAATAAGAATTCCTTTTATCTACATCATAGCCTAGTTTTCCTATCTCTTGACCAAATAACATAACTTCTATAATCTTATTTTTAGCCATCTTAGTACATTGAATTTATATCGTTTGACTTTTCAATATCTTTTAAAGCTTGATATAGACTATTTAATAAATCAAAATGATTTGCTATTTTTAAGACGGTATCTAATGTCGCATTTTTACCATTTTCAAATTTTTGAATGGTATATCTAGAGATTCCTAATGCTTCTGCTAGGTCTTGTTGAGACATCTCGTAATTTTGTCTCTTCTGCTTACAAAGTTCTCCTAATTGTAACTTAACGTCTTTAATTGTAACAGCATCAATCATTATATAGTTTATTATAATACACAAATATAGCAAAAAACAACATAATTGTTTATTATAATACACATTTATTATATTCTTTTATCCGATGAGCTTTGGTTAAAAGCTATTAAATTGAAGAGTTGCCGCATTCTTGATCGGACACGGTTTCCGTATCGTTCTTCTAGTTCTTGGCGATTTATTTAAACATTAAAAGCCTTGCTCATTATTTGTTGTTCTCTTTTTGAAATTCCAATCTTGTCCGCCACTTCTTTCCAAGTTCCTACTACTTCTACTACTTCTTGAATGATTTTATCCATTTGTTTGTTATCTAAACGGAAAAACTCTCCTACACTTTTTACTAAATCATAGTCAAGCGCATTATTATCCATATCGATATTAAGTGCCAATCCATCTTTATCTATAGAGGGATTCAAATCATAGGCTGGTGACAATACCCAACCTTGATTGGTTAATATAAAGCCATGGTTGCGTAAATGGTCATCGGTATTTGAAATAGCAATATTAAATACTACTCTACGCCATAACTGTTCTAAATTATCGTTAACCATTGCTCCGTAGTTTTGGATAAATTCTGCCAAATCCAAATAACTTGCGGGGTTATCTCTTATGGTATCTTCGTTATTACCTGTCATGGTCATAGCCGAAGCGAAATGAAGTCTAGCCCCATCTTCACGATCAAATCTTTTGGTAAAAAATGTATTGAACTTACCACTAATCTTTTCAATTTTTGATGGCGCCATAGGAATTCCTGCCTTGGTCGCTAACTGATACGCTAAGTATTCCCAAGCAGCTTTGTCTATCGTATCGTTTTTTGAGGGAAATTTTGCAATTAATAACTCCTTATTTTCATCTAATATGTTAGCCTTTGGTCTTGCACCTCCTAAAGAAGATCCTGGTGCCATTAATACCGCTAGCCATTTTCTTACCTCATCATTATCATCGTCGTTTTCAAAATTCTTTGCTGCTTCTTGTAGTTCTCGAATAGATGACCACGGCGGTGTTGGGTTTAGTTCGTTGTCGTCTAAAAACTGTCCTTCAGGGTCTAGTTTAAAACGTAAAGCTCCCATTCTGCTTTCATCATAAACCCCTAACAAGTAATCAATTTCGTATAATGTCTTTGCCTTCTCTCCTTTTTCAATTGCTTGCTGCGCTGCTCTTCGTTTCATTAAGGTTCGTCCCCAAGTATCTGGCATACTGTCTAAAAACACTCCGAAATTTTCTTTTTTATTGGGATATTGTGGTCCGCTATAGAACTGTATATCTGGATCTAACAGCATCTGTTCTTTAGATTTTAACCAATCTTTATCATACTCGAAACTGAATGCTTTTTTTCCTTTAGCGTACAATGCAGAAAGTATTCCCATTAATTGAGGTTCTTCCAATCCTTTCCAATGTGCGTAGATGAATATATCTTGTTTACCTTTTGCCATTTTTTTTGTACTTAAAGTATACTACTGTTTTTATTTTATGTTGTTCATTTTTTTAGTTCACAAATCTTTTATCTGTTCATGGTGTTCATGAATCAACAAAGTTGATTTCATTGATAAAAAAAACGAACCAAAAAAATCTAGACTTGGATTTTCAGCGGTCAATCTGATTTTTAATAGCTAAAAGAAAAGAACTCGCTTCACTCAAACAGCTTTTCTTTTTTGCGCTATTTTCAAATGTTTGACACTCGCTTGCAACTCTTAGGTCACTGGTTTAACTTTAACCTCAGAGTTATGAATCCTGAGCTCTGATTTATAAAATTGCCACGTCACTAAGTTCTTCGCAATGACGGATTTTATTTTTAGTTCTCTTTTCATTTTTTTCTAGCGGTGTAATCATCCTTTTTAATTCTTTTCATTTTGCCTTGATGCAAAACGAAACAAAAAATCAAGACAAACTTTTCCTTTTTTTGAATTCTACGTTGTATTTCGTATTCGAATCCAGACCGTAAACTCTTTGGATTCTCTTATACTCAATAACCTTGAATTCTACTAAAACAAAAATAGGTCGGCTACTAAAATTTTATTTTACTGTCTTTAAAACTCAGGGTTATGAATCCTGAGCTCTGATTTATAAAATTGCCACGTCACTAAGTTCTTCGCAATGACGAGTTTTATTTTTAGATCTCTTTTCATTTTTTTTCTAGCGGTGTAATCATCCTTTTTAATTCTTTTCATTTTGCCTTGATGCAAAACGAAACAAAAAATCAAGATAAACTTTTCCTTTTTTTGAATTCTACGTTGTATTTCGTATTCGAATCCAGACCGTAAACTCTTTGGATTCTCTTATACTCAATAACCTTGAATTCTACTAAAATGAAAATAGGTCGGCTACTAAAATTTTATTTTACTGTCTTTAAAACTCAGGGTTATGAATCCTGAGCTCTGATTCATAAAATTGCCACATCACTATATTCCTCGCAATGACGGATTTTATTTTTAGATCTCTTTTCATTTTTTTCTAGCGGTGTAATCATCCTTTTTAATTCTTTTCATTTTGCCTTGATGCAAAACGAAACAAAAAATCAAGACAAACTTTTCCTTTTTTTGAATTCTACGTTGTATTTCGTATTCGAATCCAGACCGTAAACTCTTTGGATTCTCTTATACTCAATAACCTTGAATTCTACTAAAATGAAAATAGGTCGGTTTTAATAATTTTATTTTTTATGCGTTGTTACTCTTGCTCTTTGGTTTATATTAAATCAAGGTCTTGCAACTTTCTTCCAAATTCATCATCGGCTGCAAGCTTAAGGAAATCGTCTTGTAATCCAAGTACCCGAAGTACATTGAAATAAGCCCCTATGGTTACACTTGAGTTTCCTTTTTCGATTTTATACAGGGTCGTTCTATCTATACCTGCTCTTTCTGAAACCTGAACAGTTGTTAGTTTTCTTCTTTTGCGTGCCAGTTTGATATTTTCACCCAAACGCTCCATAATTTCCTGATGCTTGGGAAAGAGTATATTTCTCTTCGAACTCATTATTGTTGCTTATTTTCAACAAAAATACACATTATGTTGATAATACGCAACAACGTAGTGTTGTGTTGGTTTTTAAAACCAAAATTAATAGGTCTTATTTTATATTCTCTTATCTATACTTTCCTTATCAAAAGCTATTAAATTAAAGAGTTGTCGCATTCTTGATCGAACACGGTTTCCGTATCGTTCTTCAAGTTCTTGTGCGTTGAGGTTGGTGGTACAATGTGTTTTGACCCTTCGACTAAGTTCAGGGTGACAAAAGAGGTCGTAACGAGATAAGAGGATTTCTCCCATTACATTACAATCTTTTCCGTAATGTCTGCCAGATGGTTCTATTCCTAAATCGTCAAAGCAATAAAACCCATCATTACCGTAATCGTCTATTGTTTTAAATCCTAAATGGTTAAAACTAAATACTGTGTTACGACATGGAATGATTTTGTATTTCTTTTGATGTGGTATCATATAACGTAATAGTTTCATCAACGAAGTTTTTCCGCATCCTACAGGACCCGTTAACAATAATCCTTTATGAATATCTATGTTCATTTTTTTACACGCTTCCTCATCCTGAATAAAGTAACAGCATAGCTTGTAAATAATCTGCATGTCTTCTTCATAGATTTTAAATGATTCGCCAAATAATAATTTTCCTTTTACATTGAGATAGACAAGTATTTTAGTAAAGTCGTAGTGTATGTGATTGTTACTTAAACTTCCTAATTGGTACTCTACTCCGTTTTCGTAAATGATATGTGGCGTTTTGGTTTTCATTTTTTTTAAAAGAGGTTTTCGTCTATACTTAAAATTTCTAGTAGATTTTACTCATAAGATTAACACGTAAATGACATTCATCGTAATGACGGATTTTATTTTTAGATCTCTTTTCTTCTTTTACTAGTGGTGTAATCATCCTTTTTTAATTATTTTCATTTTGCCTTGATGCAAAACGAAACAAAAAATCAAGACTTGGATTTTCAGCGGTCAATCTGATTTTTAATAGCTAAAAAGAAAAGAACTCGCTTCACTCAAACAGCTTTTCTTTTTTGCGCTATTTTCAAATGTTTGACACTCGCCTGCAAATCTTAGGTCGCTATTCTAACTTTAACCTCAGGGTTATGAATCCTGCGCTCCGATTAATAAGATTGCAACATCACTAAGTTCCTCGCAATGACGGTTTACTTTTAATTGCTTAATTCTCGTAATGAGATTAAAGTGGTTCATTGTAATTCTTATCGTTACTTATTTTTAGGTTGTCCTTATTTGGGATACTTCGACTTCGCTCAGTACAAGCGTTTCTGTTTTGTTTGTCGTAACCTGTATGTGCTTCATTATCTGATTGAAAACCTTTTTCTCGATTTTTTTCATTTTCACCGTTTATATTGTTTTCTATAGTTTGTATATGTTTATATATAGGTACCAATGCTTGTTTAGTACTTATACCATTTTTGGTACTATTGTGTCCTTCTACTTGTTTAGAGGTTGTACTGAATTTGAGCATCTTTATTTTACTACCTCGATATGGATTATGTGAAGGGAAATAGACAACGTAACTCCAATGATTCAACTCCTTCAAACATCTATGATACGTTGATTTTGAACCTATTTTTGACAGTTGCATTACTTCTTCCCTATTGATAAAAAAATCTTCTGGGAATCGGTTTATATTCCATAATTGAAACAAGGCCATATACAAACTGATATGAGTTGGATTTAATCGCTTGTCTTTTGAGAATTGAAAGAAAACAGTATTTAAGTGTTTTATGTAATTGACTTCTGACATATGTGTTTTTATATGTTCTTTTTCTTGCCTTGGTGTATTAGGTCTGTATCCATGTTTCCATTTTCATTTTTTACTTATCCAATAAACAAATTACACATCGTGTTTTATTTATGTTGTTCATTTTTTCCATTGATGAAAAAACGAACCAAAAAAATCTAGACGTATTTTCCTTTTTTTTGAATTCTACGTTGTATTTCGTATTCGAATCCAGACCGTAAACTCTTTGGATTCTCTTATACTCAATAACCTTGAATTCTACTAAAATGAAAATAGGTCGGTTATGTTTTTTATTAATGAGCTTTTTCGCCTATACCTTGGAATACCAAACAAATTCTATTCATAAGATTACCATGTCACTGTTGCCCTACGCAATGACACCTCTAGAATTTGTTATGGATTTTGTTTTCTTCGATTACTTTTAGGATTTCTTCGTAATCGTAATAAATTACTCCACCTACTTTAGAATATGGTAAAGTTCCATTTATCCTGAGGTTTTGTAATGTTCCTGGTGAGATGCTTAATAACTCCCTTACTTCCTGTGATTTTAACCACTTTTTAGGTTTTGAAGCAGATCGTGAATTCAATAGTTCTTTGATATCTCCTAATAACTCAAGTTTAAACTCTCTTAAATCGTCTGTTGTAATGATTGATGTTGGCATTTGTAAAATTCATTTTAATTAAAGAAGCTGCAGAATGCCCCCACAATTCATACAGCCTCTTCTTGTTGATTTAACTCACGAACTTTACTATTTTGATAAACAAGTGCTCGTGAATCGTTGATTTGATTTTTGTATTGCAAATGTGAGTGTGTTTTTTTGAACTATTTCGATATGTACTAGGTAGTAACGAAAAATAATTTTTCCATACTTCAAGAGTATTAATGTAGTTTTTAGAATAAAACAAGCATTATAAAGCCAACTCTAGCACTATAATTTCATCTAAAAACTACTATCGTAGTTACGTATGTATTACGAATAGTTATAAACTATCATCATAATCGAGTTTTGCTTGTAAACTCTGGACTAATTTGTTGAGAAATTTAGTTCTGTCTTTACTTCGATTCTTGATTTCTGAATAGGTTTTATAAAAATTACCCAATTCTACATTAAATAATTCTGAAAGTACTTTAGAGATTTGATTGATATTTCCTACTCCGCCATCTATAGCTCCAGAAACTTTTAACGCATAAATTAATTCTATTAAATCGGTTTTAGATGCTGTCCAATTGATATTCCAATCTATAGATGATTCTACTGAGGTATTGAAATGACCGCTTTCAATTTTCTTAAAGTTTAAAAGCTCTTTTTTGTAAAATTCTGTCAATAAATCATAACTCAACACCTGAGATGCTAAAAGACAATGACTCGTAAAAAACTCAGGATCTAAGGATGGGATTAGACTCACATTGAATAATTCTAGCTGCTCGTTTCCTCTTAGAAAATAAATATGATCTAACACCGTCCCTTTTTGCTTGTAGTATTTATAGAAGGCTATATTTTTCCTTTTATGGGATTCCAGCTTTTTCAATACAGACTTTACATATTGCTTTTGAACACTTATTGATGAATTCGGTTTTAAAACCTCATACTCTAGTTGCTCTGAATAAAAAGTTAAATCTGCACTAATCTTTGGTTTTACATTTTTGAAAAAATGAATTTCATCTTTATCAGATTCAAAATGATTTTCACGTATAAAAAGCCTAAGTTCATACAGAAAAACCTTTGCTTTATGTATGTGCTTTTTAAGTATTTCTACTTTAGAACCTACCTCTTGGGCAGTTCTCTTTTGTTGAGACTCATAGTTCTCAATTGAAGGGGAGATCATTTCATAGTTTTTAGCACCTCAATTTTGTAAAAAAAAATGAGACACCAAACATAACACACTAAAAACAAACACATTATTAAAAAAAACCATAAAATTACTACCTGTTTTTTATGAAATCCGTGTTTTTAACTCTCTCATATCTTCACTTACCTTCTTATCTAAGATTCTAGCGTAAATCTGTGTCGTAGCAATCTTCGTATGCCCTAACAGCTTTGAAACAGTTTCAATTGGCACTCCATTACTTAGTGTTATTGTCGTTGCAAACGTATGACGAGCCATATGAAATGTTAAGTTCTTCTTTATAGAACATATATCTGCTATCTCTTTCAAATAGCTATTTACTTTTTGGTTTGAGACTACCGGAAATAATGTATTGGAAAAAGCTGTTCTTTGATGATCACGATATTTCTCTATTAAATATTTGGGAATATCAAACAATGGAACCTTGATAGAAGTATTTGTTTTTTGTCTTTTTGTAACTATCCAATCTTCTCCATCAATACCTTTCATTATATTATCACTAGTCAGCTGCATAATATCAATATACGATACTCCTGTATAACAACTAAAAACAAACAAATCTTTAACAATATTCAATCGATTAATTGAACTATTAAATTCCACCAATCTTTTTAATTCTTCTTCTGTTAAATACTCTCGTTCTCTTTTTTCAAACGATGATTTGAATTTTACAAATGGATCTCTATCAATCCATTCATTGTGAAAAGCCATCGTCACCATTTTACGAAGTCTTTGAAGGTGTTTCATAGCCGTATTATTACTTATCTTTCGTTGATGATCGTTTGGTGTATGTGCTTTTAAAAAGTGTTCAAAATCTACGATAAAAGCATAGTTAAGGTTTCTTAGGTAGTCATCATTTTTTTTATATTTTTTTGCTAGAAAAAGCTTGATATACTTTTGAGTTGTTTTGTAATGTTTCATTGTATACTTGTTAAGTTTATGCTCTGAAACAGTATTGTGATACTCAAACAACTCTTTAATTGTGTAATGTTTTGTGTCTTCGCCAAAGTACCTAGCTTTAATGGATGCTGAAGTAATTAGCTTACCTTCTTGTAGCAACTCGTTATAAGCCATATTTATTTGGCCTTTTACGTGCTCTAAGTAGTTGTTAATGACTCTGGAATTTTCTTTGCTTCCTTTTATTCTCCCCTTTTTTGAATCCCACTCTGATTTAAGAATATTCTTAGACAAACTAAATTCTATCCTTTTACCGTTTACGGTTATTCTCGCATAAATTGAAGCATTTAAAGCACTATCTTTTGAAGTTCTAGCCCAAAATAGCAGGCTAAATGATTGGTTTGTTTTCATAGTTACTGTCTTAAAAATTAATAATTACCTAAGACAAAAATCAAATCAACTATTTAAAAACAAGATTCTTACATCCAATTCGGTGACACTCAATTAAATTTAATTAGGTGTCACCGAAAGTGTCACCGAATTGTATCAAATTATACCATTTAATATGATGGCCTAAAAACTAGAAAACCTTGCAAATCATATAGTTTGCAAGGTTTTGACACATTTTAATTGTGCTTCCAGTGATCGCGACAGGATTCGAACCTGTGACCGTCTGCTTAGAAGGCAGATGCTCTATCCAACTGAGCTACGCGACCAGTATGTCGGGGTGGCAGGATTCGAACCTGCGACCTCCTGCTCCCAAAGCAGGCGCGATGACCGGGCTACGCTACACCCCGATAGGGTCATCTACAATTTTTTGCGGAGAGACCGGGATTCGAACCCGGGCATCGAAAAACGATGACAGCTTAGCAGGCTGCTGCATTACCACTCTGCCACCTCTCCTTCCTTAATTCTGTGCCGAAGCGTGAATTAAAAATTGCGAGTGCAAATGTATAACTATAAATACGTTTCTACAAACTTTTTCTCGAAAAAAATTCGCTATTCTGGATACTCTACACGTAAGTGATAGATATTCATCAACTTATTCTTTATAATTTTTTTTATTTTTTCTATTTCTCTAAACGTAATATCCGAATTTATGAACTGATTATCGTTTTTTTGCTTATCAACTATCCTATCTATTAACTGATCTATAGATTGTGCGGTTGGGTTTTTTAAGCTCTTAGAAGCCGCCTCAGCAGCATCACACATCATTAAAATAGCCGTTTCTTTAGAAAAAGGAATAGGTCCTTGGTATTGAAACTTCTTAATATCAACTTCAGGGTTGTTTTCTAACTCCATTTTATAGAAGTAATACGTAACGCTTGTTCCATGGTGTGTTCGAATAAAATCAATGATTCTATCTGGTAACTTGTTCTTTTTAGCTATTTCTATTCCGTTAATTACATGATCTAAAATAATACGAGCGCTATCTACTGGTAACAAATCGTTATGCGGATTCACCCCTGTTGATTGGTTTTCGGTAAAGTACATCGGATTCACCATCTTTCCTATATCGTGATATAAAGCTCCTGTACGTACTAACATAGAGTTTGCTCCTATTTCATTCGCTGCAGCCTCAGCTAAGTTTGCTACTTGCATAGAATGCTGAAAGGTTCCTGGAGCTTTTTCATTTAAATCTCTCAATAGCTTAGAGTTTGTGTTCGATAACTCTAGTAATGTGACATCAGAAACCAATCCGAAGAGTTTTTCATAAAAATAAATGAAGAATACCGCTAAAAACGACAACAATCCATTAGCAGCAAATAATCCGAAATACTCCCAATTTATTTTATCTGCATTTCCTTCTTTCAGAATAGAAAACGCAAAATAAGTTAGCATATAAATCAACGTAATTTGTCCTATTGACATAAACAAGCTTGCACGTTTATACAGTTCTGAAACCGTTAAAATAGTTACAATTCCCGCAATAATGTGTAAGTAAATAAACTCAAAACTGTTAGGCACTATGAACCCAAGTAACAACACAGTAAGCACGTGTGTAAACAACCCTAAACGTGCATCAAAAAAAGCTTTTAAAACAATTGGCAAAATACTTAGCGGAACAACATACAAATAATCTGAATTGTACTTTACCACCATGGTTTGCACCAAAATCATCAAAAAGACATTGAAGAAGATAAACGTTACTTTGTTGTTATCATTAAAAATTTCAAGTCTGTATTTTTCTAAAAAAAGCAATAACATCAAAAGCGCAAACGCCACCAAAATGGTATAACCGAAAACAATCCAGTTGTAATTAGATTTTGTCCAAATGAGAGAACTAGAAGCTACTTCGTACGATTTTAAAACATTGAATTTTCTTCCTTCAACAATATCTCCTTTTAAAATAATTAATTCTCCTTTTGATACTTTTCCTTTTGCATAAGATACACTTTTCAAAAGCTCGTTTAATTCTTTCTCGCTAAACTTATAATCATACGTTACGTTCGGTTTTAAATTACTTGACAAATAGTTTATAAGTATTCTTTGTTTGTAATACGGAAACGCTTCTGTATTTACCCGTAAAAACTTTAATATTTCCTTAGATTGTATCAATTTTGAGAATGGAACATCATCTATCGAATTTCCTTTTCTTAAAACTACGATATCATTTATACGAGCTTTATCATTACTTGCATCATCTAAAAAACCATAGGTGTAAATTTTATTAATAATCTTTTCTCCTTCATTAACTATATCGCGTATAGCGGAAGTTGACAATGAATCTAATGAGTTTATATCTTTTGAAAAAGAATTTAGCACGTCATTTTTTACAGAAGTATCAACTTCGAAATATTTTTTTGAATTTGATTCAATTTCCTTTTTCTCTGTTGCAATCTCTTCAGGAGTTTTTTGAATAGCAAAATCAAAAGGTGCATATAAATTATCATACTGCCAAGGTTTACCTTGTGGAAAATCGTACTTAAACTGTCCTCCTTTCGGAAATAAATACACAATAGCTATTACTGTTATTAAAAATAATAGCACTTTGTAAATTATCGTATTGTTTTTATATAACCTATTGATTAAATCGTTCATTTTAGATATTTATAAAATGTAAATATAACCTTTCTCTATTATTTGAGTACTTACTATAAAATGGTTATTTTCGCAAAGCAAATCTTAATACAACATATTCAATACAATAAACCTACCCTTTAAAAGGTTTATCAAAAAGAATACAATTAACAATATAACAAATGAAAGAAGTAGTAATAGTATCAGTAGCTAGAACTCCAATTGGTAGTTTTTTAGGATCCTTATCAACTATACCAGCACCGAAATTAGGTGCGGTAGCTATTAAAGGAGCTCTAGATAAAATTAACTTAAAACCAGAAATGGTTGAAGAAGTTTTTATGGGAAACGTAGTTTCGGCAGGTTTAGGTCAAGCACCAGCGCGTCAAGCTGCTATTTTTGCTGGAATTCCTGACACTGTGCCTTGTACTACTGTAAACAAAGTTTGTTCTTCAGGAATGAAATCTATCATGTTAGCTGCGCAAACCATCGCTTTAGGTGATGCTGAAATCGTTGTAGCTGGTGGTATGGAAAACATGAGTATGATTCCTCATTACCAACACGCAAGAACAGGTTCTAAATTCGGACCTATTAAGATGGAAGATGGAATGCAAAAAGATGGATTAGTTGATGCTTACGAGCAAGTAGCTATGGGAGTTTGTGCTGATGAATGTGCTGTTGAATATGAATTTTCTAGAGAAGACCAAGATGCTTTTGCTGTTGAATCATACAACCGTTCTGCTAAAGCTTGGAGCGAAGGGAAATTTGCAGATGAAATCGTTCCTGTAGAAATACCTCAACGTCGTGGTGAGCCAATCATTTTTTCTGAAGATGAAGAATACAAAAACGTAAAAATGGATAAAATCCCAGCTTTACGTCCTGCCTTTACTAAAGAAGGAACCGTAACTGCTGCAAACGCATCAACTATTAATGATGGTGGAGCTGCCTTAGTATTAATGTCTGCTGATAAAGCTACTGAGTTAGGATTAACTCCATTAGCTAAAATTAGAGGATATGCAGATGCTGCTCACGAACCAAAATGGTTTACTACCGCTCCTGCAAAAGCACTACCAAAAGCTTTAGCTAAAGCTGGAGTTGCTATTGAAGATGTTGATTATTTCGAATTAAATGAAGCATTCTCTGTAGTTGGTTTAGCAAATATGAAAATCTTAGGACTATCAGCTGATCAAGTAAATGTAAATGGTGGAGCTGTTTCGTTAGGACATCCATTAGGAGTTTCTGGAGCTAGAATTATCATTGCTTTAACTTCAATTTTAAAACAAAACAACGCTAAAATTGGTGCTGCTGGTATTTGTAACGGTGGTGGTGGTGCTAGCGCAATGGTAATTGAAAGAGTATAGTTTTTAATTATTATTTACTAATTATTAATGAAAGAGCAACTTTTAGAACGAACAAGATTATTCGCACACACAGCTGTAGACGTTGCTCTTTCATTACCGAATACTTACCTTGGAAATCACATAAAAGGACAATTAGTTAGAGCTTCAACATCTGTTGGTAGTAATTACCGAGCTGCTTGTTTAGGACAATCTAAACGTTCTTTTGTAGCTAAATTAAGTATTGTTATTGAAGAAGCTGACGAATGTATTTTTTGGATTCAGTATGCAATTGATAGAAATCTACTTACTGATATAGATTCAAAAAAAGCATTAAAAGAAGCTAAAGAATTGACTTCTATTTTTGTCGCTTCAAGAAAAACAATTTCCACTCAAATAAACAATAATAAATAATCAATAGAAACCCATCAATGTCTTACGGAATTTGTAATTTAAGTATTGTTCCTCTTCGATTAGAACCTTCTGATGCTTCGGAAATGGTTAGTCAGGTTCTTTTTGGTGAACACTTTGAAGTTATAGAAAAGTCAAAAAAATGGAGTAAAATTCGTTTAGATTTTGATAGCTACGAAGGATATATCGACAACAAACAATACGAAGAAATTTCAGAAGAAACACATACACTTCTATCAAAAGAAAAAAAGCAGTATGCTGGTGAGTTAATTGATTTTATTACGGATAACAATAGTAATCTAACAACAATTCCTATGGGAGCTCGTCTTCCATTATTCAAGGAAAATAAAATTAACATTAACAACATTTCGTTTTTTTACGATGGTAAAGTTTGTGGTAATAAATTAGAAAAACCTACTATTGTAGAAACCGCTTTTTTATTTTTAAATGTTCCTTATTTATGGGGAGGAAAATCCCCTTTTGGAATCGATTGTTCTGGGTTTACACAAACCGTATATAAATTATGTGGATATAACCTTCTTAGAGACGCTAAACAACAAGCCACTCAAGGTGAAGTATTAAGCTTTATAGAAGAGAGTGAACCAGGGGATTTAGCGTTTTTTGATAACGAAGAAGGGATTATTACTCACGTTGGAATTATCATGAACGATTATAACATTATTCACGCCCACGGAAAAGTTCGTATTGATAAATTAGATCATAGTGGTATTTACAATGTTGACACCCATCAACACACGCATAAACTAAGAGTTATTAAACGTTTAGTTGACTAAACATTTTTCAACTTTTTATCATAATAAAAAAGCGGAACTAAATTTAGTTCCGCTTTTTTTATGTCTTACAACAATTATTTATTGCATAGATTTGTATAACTCTCTGTATTCAGAAGCTTTATCACTCATTTCTAAAACTTCATATAAATTCATTAAAGTTTTAACTGTATCAATACTTCTGTTTAAGCTATCTGCCTTTTCTAAAAACGGAATTGCTTCTTTGTAAACTTCTTTTTGTTTAGCTGCTAACTCGTCATACTTTTTAAAGTTAGATAAGTTCTTGTTCATTTCCTCAACAATCGCTTTCTCTTGGTCTAAAATTACTACAGCTAAGTTCATATAAGCATCTGCATGATCTGGCTTTAACTCAATTGTTTTTTCGTAGTACTTCTTAGCATCTTCCATTCTACCCTGATTGAAGTTTACTACTCCTAAGTTATAGTATAAAGTTGGATTTTCAGGATCTAAAGCTACTGCTTCGCTCATCAATTCACCAAACTTATCCATTTTACCCATCTCAACATATAATTGAGCTTCGTTTAAAATTAAGTTAAGATCTTTAGGGTTAGATGTACGAGCATCTTTAAAAGCTGCAATTGCCTCTTCTGTTTTTCCTTGCTCTTTTAAAATTAAAGCTACGTTTTTAACTATGGTTGCTGTTTTTGACTCTGAAGATCTTACATCTGGCTTAAGGTAACCACCTGATTTTACCATTAAATCTCTTCTTGCCTTGTCATTACCAAAGCTTTCTACTTTTCCTGAAGCTTTATCTGTAGCAACGAATTCTTTTTCAATTCCTGTGTACCCTATTTTTTGTAACTCTCTGTAGTACTCAATAGCTTTATCATAATCTTTAGCTTGTGTAGCTGAAACTGCTGCATTGTAAGCAAAAGAAGTATCTGCAGGACTTAAAAGATAGGTTAAGTAAAAGTTCTCAGCTGCATTTTTGTAATCTTTCTTATTGTTATAGAAATCAACAGCTTTATTTGATACTTCTTGAATCATTTGATTTAAGATAGGACGAGCTTCATCTCCGTACTTGCTTTCATTCATTGCAAATAAAGCGTTTAAAGACTCTGCTGCTCCTTTGTAATCTTTTTGTGCTGCTAATGCTTTACCTTTTAAAAAGTAAAACTTAGACTTGTACTTGTCTTCACCATTCATCATTAAAGACCCTTCAATAGTTTTAAGAGTGCTTAATGCCGTAGTAAAATCTTGTTTTTTAATTGCTTTTTCAGCTTCTTTTAATTCTGATTTTTGAGCCACTGCCCCTAACGACATCAATCCTAAAGAAAGGGCTATAAATTGATTTTTCATTTTTTTGTTATGATTTATTTATTGTTGTTCTTGACTTTCGTTTGATTCATTTTCAATTTCTATGCCATTTTCTTCTTCGTCTTTTTCATGCATTACTTTTGCAACTGCAGCAATATCGTCATTATCTTTAATGTTAATCAACTTAACCCCTTGAGTTGCACGTCCCATAACACGTAAATCTTCTACTGCCATACGGATGGTTAACCCAGATTTGTTAATAATCATTAAATCGTTAGAATCATCTACATTCTTGATTGCTACTAAATTACCAGTTTTATCTGAGATATTCAATGTTTTTACACCTTTACCTCCACGGTTGGTAATACGATAATCTTCTAATTTAGAACGTTTTCCATATCCTTTTTCAGAAACTACTAAGATATCACTTTCAGCATCATCTACAGCAACCATACCGATTACCTCATCTTTTTCATGCGCTAAGGTAATACCACGAACTCCAGATGCTGTTCTACCCATCGGACGCGTTTTCTCTTCTTCAAAACGAATCGCTTTTCCTGATTGTAACGCTAACATTACTTGGCTATCTCCGGTAGTTAACTTCGCTTCTAATAACTCATCTCCTTCCTTAATAGTAATAGCGTTGATACCATTAGCTCTTGGACGAGAATATTGCTCTAAAGGAGTTTTCTTAACCTGACCTTGTTTTGTAGCCATGATTACGTAGTGACTGTTGATGTAGTCTTCATCTTTTAAATCACCTGTTACTAAGTATGCTTTTACTTTATCGTCTTGCTCAATGTTGATTAAATTCTGAATTGCTCTACCTTTGGTACTCTTACCTCCTTCTGGCACTTCGTACACACGCATCCAGAATACTTTTCCTTTTTGAGTGAAGAACAACATATACTGGTGATTTGTACCCACAAATAAGTGCTCTAAGAAATCTTCGTTACGAGTAGTTGCACCTTTTTGCCCACGTCCACCTCTATTTTGAACTTTATACTCATCTAAGTTTGTACGTTTCACATAACCTGCATGTGAAATAGTAACCACTACCTTAGAGTTAGGAATCATATCTTCGATACGCATATCACCTCCAGCGTATTCAATTACTGAACGACGATCATCACCATATTTTTCTTTAATATGAAGTAATTCATCTTTAATAATTTGGTAACGTCTCGGTTCATTATCAAGAATATCTTTTAAATCTGCAATAGTCTTAATGATCTCATCATACTCAGAACGTAATTTATCTTGCTCTAGTCCTGTTAACTGACGTAAACGCATTTCAACAATGGCACGGGCTTGAATTTCTGTCAACTCAAAACGCTCCATTAACTTTTCACGTGCTTCATCTGCATTTGACGAACCACGGATAATTGCAATAACTTCGTCAATATTATCCGAAGCAATAATCAACCCTTCTAAAATATGCGCACGAGCCTCCGCTTTCTTTAATTCAAACTCTGTTCTACGAACAATTACTTCGTGTCTGTGTTCTACAAAGTAATGAATTAACTGCTTTAAATTTAACTGCTCAGGACGACCTTTTACTAGGGCAATATTGTTTACACTAAACGAAGTTTGTAACTGTGTATATTTAAATAACTTATTTAAAACAATGTTAGGAATTGCATCACGCTTTAACACGTACACTACACGCATACCTTTACGGTCAGATTCATCACGAATACTCGCAATTCCTTCTAATTTCTTTTCGTTTACCAAGTCAGCAGTTTTCTTAATCATCTCTGCTTTATTTACTTGGTAAGGAATTTCTGTTACTACGATACACTCACGACCTTTTACCTCTTCAATCGTAGCTTTTGCACGCATTACAATACGACCACGTCCTGTATGGAAGGCTTCTCTTACACCGTCATATCCGTAGATAATTCCTCCTGTAGGAAAATCTGGAGCTTTGATGTGTTGCATTAACTCATCAATTTCGATATCACGATTGTCTATATAAGCAACGGTACCGTTAATAACTTCTGTTAAGTTGTGTGGCGCCATATTGGTTGCCATACCTACTGCAATACCTGAAGCTCCGTTCACTAATAAATTAGGAATACGTGTTGGTAAAACCGTTGGTTCTTGTAAAGTATCATCGAAGTTTAACTTGTGATCTACTGTGTCTTTTTCAATATCAGATAACATTTCTTCTGATATTTTTTGCATACGCACCTCTGTATAACGCATTGCTGCTGGACTATCACCATCAACCGAACCAAAGTTCCCTTGTCCATCAACCATCATGTAACGCACACTCCAGTCTTGTGCCATACGCACCATAGAGTCGTACACCGAAGTATCTCCATGTGGGTGATACT
The DNA here is from genome assembly GCF_059716275.2 of Tenacibaculum sp. TB-56. Classification (NCBI taxonomy): domain Bacteria; kingdom Pseudomonadati; phylum Bacteroidota; class Flavobacteriia; order Flavobacteriales; family Flavobacteriaceae; genus Tenacibaculum; species Tenacibaculum sp. TB-56. Next base: position 372,483 of record NZ_CM201367.1, read on the forward strand.
TACCTAACACCTCTCCTACAACTCTTGCAGATTTCTTATATGCTCCTGTAGCTTTTATTCCTAATTCATGCATTCCAAACAACACTCTTCTGTGTACTGGTTTTAAACCATCTCTTACATCTGGTAATGCCCTAGATACTATCACCGACATTGAGTAATCGATGTATGCCGACTTCATTTGCTCTTCAATGTTGATAGGGATCAACTTTTCGCCATCTGCCATATATTTTCTTTTAAAATATTAGTATTTATTTTCGTTAAAAAAGTGAATTTTACACTCGATAAAACTCACTTTTAAAATGCAATTTTATTTGTCGCATTTTCTAAAACATTGCAAGATACTACAACCCTCAGTTTTACACAAAAAATATCCCTATTCTTTTAAGATACTTATTAACAATTTCACGAGGTTTTAAACATTAAAAACGCTTATTTTACTCGTCATAATGTCAGTTAAAAACTATTGGCACCTTTTTTGTAATTTTTAAGAAAAAAACTTACTAACTTTACAAAGACAGAAAATAAATTTATGGACGATAATTTTTCACCACAAGTAAGAGATGTAATCACTTTCAGTAAAGAAGAGGCCTTACGACTAGGTCATGACTTTATCGGAACAGAGCATCTATTGTTAGGTTTGATAAGGAAAGGTGACGGGAAAGCCATCGAAATATTAACTACTTTCGATGTAGACTTAGATTTAGTTCGCAATAAATTAGAGAAGTTAAACCCTACAACCCCATCTATAGCAAACTCACAAAGAAAGAGTTTACACCTTACAAGACAAGCAGAGAAAGCTATAAAAACAACGTTTTTAGAAGCTAAATTATATCAAAGCAATGCTATTGACACTGCTCATTTATTGTTATGTATTTTACGTAACGAAAATGACCCTACAACAAAACTACTTCAAAAGTATGATGTAGATTACGAGCAAGCAAAAAGCTTATACAAAGAGTTACATGTTGATGACGACACGTACATCTCTCCTATAAGTGAAACGCCTTCTGAAGATGATTTTGCTGATGACAAAACAAATCCTTATGGGCAACAACCTCAAAAAGGCAAGCAAGTAAAGAAATCTAAAACACCTGTTTTAGACAATTTCGGGCGTGATTTAACAGCTTTAGCCATTGCAGGTAAGCTAGACCCTGTAGTAGGTCGTTTAAAAGAAATAGAACGCGTTTCTCAAATTTTAAGTAGACGAAAAAAGAACAACCCAATGCTAATTGGTGAACCAGGAGTTGGTAAATCTGCCATTGCAGAAGGATTAGCGTTGCGTATTGTTGACAGAAAAGTATCTCGAATTTTATTCGACAAGCGTATCGTTTCTTTAGATTTAGCTAGCTTAGTTGCAGGAACGAAGTACCGTGGTCAGTTCGAAGAGCGTATGAAGGCGTTGATGAATGAGCTTGAAAAGAACGATGATATTATTCTTTTTATTGATGAAATCCACACCATTGTTGGTGCTGGTGGAGCTACAGGTTCATTAGATGCATCTAACATGTTAAAGCCCGCTTTAGCTAGAGGAGAAATTCAATGTATTGGTGCCACTACTCTAGATGAATACAGAACCAATATTGAAAAAGACGGAGCTTTAGAACGTCGTTTTCAAAAGGTAATTGTTGATCCTACTACAGTAGAAGAAACCATTCAAATTTTACACAACATCAAAGGAAAATATGAATCACATCATCATGTTACCTTTACTGATGAAGCTATTGAAGCTTGTGTGAAATTAACGAACCGTTATATGACCGATCGTTTTTTACCAGACAAGGCAATTGATGCGTTGGATGAAGCTGGATCGAGAATTCATATCACCAACATTGTAGTACCTCAGCAAATTTTAGAACTAGAATCTAAACTTGAAGAAATTCGTGATCGTAAAACCAAAGCGGTAAGCGGACAAAAATATGAGGAAGCTGCTAAGCTTCGTGATGATGAAAAAAATATTGAAACTGCTTTAGAGTCAGCACAACATCAATGGGAAGAAGATTCTAAAATGCACCGTGAAACGGTTACTGAAGATAATGTTGCAGAAGTAGTATCGATGATGACAGGTATTCCTGTAAATCGTGTTGCCGAAGCTGAAAGTAGTCGATTGGCAGAGTTACCTCAATTAATTAAAGGTAAGGTAATTGGTCAAGAAGAAGCGGTTACTAAGGTGATAAAAGCAATTCAAAGAAACCGTGTAGGATTAAAAGACCCGAACAAACCAATTGGTTCGTTTATTTTCTTAGGTTCTACGGGTGTTGGTAAAACGCAATTAGCAAAAGTATTAGCTCGTGAGTTATTTGACTCTGAAGATTCTCTTATTAGAATTGACATGAGTGAATACATGGAAAAATTTGCGATTTCTCGTTTAATTGGTGCGCCTCCAGGATATGTTGGTTACGAAGAAGGTGGACAATTAACCGAAAAAGTGCGTCGTAAGCCATACTCAGTAATCTTATTAGATGAGATTGAAAAAGCACATCCAGATGTATTTAACATGTTATTACAAGTGTTAGACGACGGACATATCACGGATAGTTTAGGTCGTAAAATCGATTTTAGAAACACGGTGATTATCATGACTTCTAACATCGGTGTTCGTAAGTTGAAAGACTTTGGTGGTGGTGTTGGTTTTGGTACTACCTCTAAAAAAGAACAAGAGGATGCCAATGCACGCAGCGTGATTGAAAACGCTTTAAAAAAGTCGTTTGCACCTGAATTCTTAAACCGTATTGATGATGTTATCATCTTCAACTCATTAGAGCGTGAAGACATTCATAAGATTATTGATATTGAATTAGATAAGTTATTAAAACGTATTGACGATTTAGGCTACAAGCTTACCTTAAGTGAAAAAGCTAAAGACTATATTGCCGATAAAGGTTTTGACAAACAATATGGAGCGCGTCCTTTAAAAAGAGCCATTCAAAAATATATTGAAGATGCTTTAGCTGAAGAGATTGTAAACTCCAAACTAAACGAAGGCGATACCATCTTCATGGATTTAGATGAGAAAGATCAAAAACTACTCATCAAAATAGAAAAAGGTGAAAAACCTAAAGAGTCTAGAACAGAAATAGACGAAGACAATTAAAAAATAAAAATCCCGAGCACTAAAGTACTTGGGATTTTTTTATTCCCTTGATTTTCCCTCATTCATAAAATAGTTTGATTAATCCCTAATAATTGAGCTTAACTTAATCCAAAGATTAATTATTAACCACAATAACCAAACTATGAACTCTACTACTGAAAATCAAATTACACCCTCAAGAATTATGGAAGTAGGTATGGGATTTTGGGCTTCCAAAACGTTACTTACTGCTGTTAAAATGGGGTTGTTTACACATTTAGCCAATGGTGAACTATCAGGAAAAGAAATTCAAGAGAAACTCAATCTTCATGACAGATCTCTTTTCGATTTTCTTGACACCTTGGTTGCCTTGGGTTTTTTAAATCGTTCTGGGTTAAAAGAAAATGCAACCTATAGTAACTCTGAAGACTCTAACTTATTTTTAGACAAAAACAAACCCAGTTACATCGGTGGTATTTTAGAAATGTCTAACAACCGATTGTATCCTTTTTGGAACAATTTAGAAGAAGCTTTACTAACCGGAAAACCACAAAATGAAACAAAAAATGGTGGTAAACCGCTCTTTGAAGCGATTTATGCCGATGAAAACAGGCTCCGAGAATTTATACATGGAATGTCTGGTGTTCAGATAGGAAATTTTATGAAGTTAGCTCGCGATATAGATTTTTCTAAATACAACACCAGAATGATGCATTTAACAGGACCTGCAAGCGCCATTATTGCCGTTAAATAATTTTAAAACTAAAAAATCTCATACTAGAACAAACCAAAACAGCATAAAAACACTGAGAATAAAAAACCTAAGTAACCGCTTAGTTTTTTTTTAGTATATTGAACTCTCAAAATTGAAAAAAGAATAAATTGCTAAAAATTCCGCATATACTTCTAGATAAGCCGTATAATAGTAATTTTATTACGTATATAAACTAGTTACCTAAAATAGCTCGGAATCGAAAGCGGAACGGAGAAATGATAAATCCGAGTGTTTGAAAATTTAACTGACTTAAAAAGAGAACAGCGGAATTGAAAAGCACAACGCGGAATGAAATAGCGCTACGCTGAAAAAAATGAATAAAACTATATCGTGCAAAAAAATAAAAAGCGAATTTAAAAATTAAGCGGAATTAAGGTCGAATCAAAAATTTGAAGTAAACGAAAAAAAGATTTTGAGATTTCCATATCCGAAACAAATTAAAAGGTAACTGAATAAAAAACACTAAGCGGAATAAAATCAGAGCGGAAAAAAAATCTGGACGGCAAAGCAGAACCTTCCAAGCAGAGCGTGTCGCTACTTTAGGTAACAACGGCTATAATTCATTGCGGCGGAATTTTCTACCGAAAATTCCACGCTTTGTTCTATCTTTGAGCTACAACGGAATAAATCCTGCGTATTTTTCCGCAACGAAATCATAGCCAAAACCGTTGCCCACAATTAAAAAAAACTCGAATGGTAATAAAGATTTTAGAAATATTGAGTATTATAATCTTACTTTTTGTAGTACTTGGTGTTCACGAATTAGGTCATTTAATTGCCGGTTTATTTCAAGGTTTTAGGTTTGAACTTTTTGTGGTAGTGACCTTTAGGAATTAAAAGGGAGGATAATAAAATTAAATTGTTCCTAAATAAAAATATAGCACATTACGGAGGTATTGCCTCGACATTACCAAAAGAAGATAACCCTGAAAATAGTAAAAAACTTGCAATAATATGCCTTGCAGGACCAATTGCATCCGTTATTCTTGCTATAATTTTAGGAATAATATATTACGCATTTGAATTTCAATCCTCACATATTATTTTAATTGGTGCACTTGCGTCAATAGGAATATTTTTGGCAACAACGATACCAAATAAATCAGGAACATTTTTTACTGATAGAAAGCGTTATCAAAGATTAACTTCTAATGGTAAAGAACGAGATGTAGAATTAGCAGTTTTACGGATTATAGGTAATTATGGAAAAGACAATTCTTATATCAACGTTAATCCAAACGATATTGAAACAATGATTTCAGATGAACATTATAAATATTTTGGACTTTTTACTAAATTGACATATCAATATGAGACCAATGGACGTTTTGAATTAGAAACTGAAAATGAATTTGAAAAAGCATCGAAGATAATGCCAAAATCTTTAGTAAAGGCAACGAAAATGCAATTGGACAAAATAACGAAATAACTGTGGGCAACAACGTGTCCTATGAAAAGCACTAGTCTAGTTTTTCAAAGTTACTATATTTATTTTTAATTCTTACATAATAATAATTTTAGGGTGTTGAATTGTTGATAATTCCGAAGGATTATCAATACTTCAATACCTTATAACTTGCTCCGCATCCTATATGTGATCAACTCTATTGGTCGTCACCAGCATCTGTATGATTATAAGTTATAATAAGTCCAGCCACTTGCTATAAAAATGTGATCTTCGGGTTAATTTTGAAGTCACCCACGTTGTTTTGTGATATGGACTCTAAATACTTCTTTTCTGAGCTTTGTTATTGATTTATATACTATTCTATAACTCCTATCTCATAAGGAGTCTCTGTTTTGATAACGGCCAAAGTTCTACTAAGTAACTTACGAGCTATCTTTATGATTATCTTCTTAGTATCCTTACCATAATGCTTTCGGTAATAATGCTGCATCACTGGGTCTGTTCGAATCGCCTGCCATGAGGCTTCTATAAAATATGATCGCATTAATCGATGTGCTCGTGGCGTTATACCTATCGTTTTATAATTATCACCACTCTGATAAATACCTGGAGCTAACCCTACATAACCTGCCAAGTGTTTTATGCTATTAAACCTGCGTAAATCTCCTAATTCACTAATAATTCCACAAGCTACAATTCCACCAATACCCGGTATGCTTCTAAGCAAATAATAATCTTTCTTAAAATGCTTACGACAATAAGCTCTTAACTGATTACTAACTAAACGTAAATCTTCATCTACAAATCGAAAATAACGCATCCTACTCTCTAAGCTTGCTTTTGCTATTGCATATTCAAATATTATATCATCTAACCACCCCCGAAAACCATGACTCCAATGGTCATTATCGTACTGTTCTGGAACTTTTATTCCAAAGTAGAGCAACTGCATTTTTATGTAACTCTTGATACGTCTAAAATCCTTTACCAAATCATTACGCCTACGAAATAAACTACGCAAAGCTTCACGATGCTCATCGGGCACATAAATACTACTTAATCGACCATCTTTCAATTCTCTACTAATCAACTGTGCATCTATACGATCGGTCTTTGTAAAACGCTCTTTCCCCTTACGATGGATATCGGCAGGATTAACTACTAAAGAGCGCCAGCCATAACTCTCAAAACAACGATGGGCATAATAGCCACAACATCCTGCCTCATAAGCTGTACTTACATCATATCCCGAAAAATGTCTATCAACATAAGCTTTCAATTGCAAAGGGTCTGGTGGCATACTAAAACTTTTGCCAGAAAATAGATCTGTTGAACAATGAACTTTCCAGCTGCGCTTGTGTATGTCAATTCCTATATATAATTTAGTGTCGGCAGTAATTTGAGTATTCATATCTTTATGTTTTTGTGAACTTTAAAGATACTCGTCTTACTGCTTTTTCATGGATGCTATAATTCATTGCTTCGGAATTTCATAACTGAAATTCCTCGCACTTTTGCTATCTTTGGTTCTATAGCGGAAAATCCTCGCGGATTTTCACGCAACAAACCATAGCCAAACCGTTGTGCAACATATGAAAATGAAATTTACGATTAACATATTATTCCTTTTCATCTTTACATTTTCGTTTTCACAGAATGAAATTACGTATGAAAAAACTCTTTCAGATATTAAAAGGTCTTCAAAGATTTTATGCACGAATTTGATAATTCCTAATAAGGACTTTTCAATCGGAATCTACACAGAGGAATGGGAAGTTGAAGATTTGACAATGGAACAGTGTGGAGATATAAAAACTGATTCAATAAAAAACACGAAAATTATTGAACTTCTGACTTCAAAAAAGCTGTTGAAAAAGCTATATCTGAATATGGAAAATAACGAATATGAAAGTATAAATTCATCTGACAAGTTTGAATGGAATAAAGCAAACCTGATTGTCGAACTGAATTTCACTCATAACTGGAATGGTGTCAATCAAGTTTATATTCCGATAAATGACAAAAAACAAGCGAAAGAATTAATTAAATCAATCTGTAATATATTTGACTCTGACTTTTGCTTTAAAAAACTAAAAAGGAATTTATGAAAATACGTTGCACAACAAAGAACTGAGGTAAAAAACAAGTAAATTTTATACTTTTTTAAACCAAAGTACTTTTATAATTTGCATCATAAGGCAAACCACTTTTTATTATTGCAAAAGCTTGTTTTAGTAGCTTATTACACACCGCTATTAAAGCAAGTTTTTTACTCTTACCCCTAGCTACAATTCGGTCATAAAGTTCTCTACATGCTTTGTTGTATTTACAAGCATTAAAACTACACATAAACAATAAATTTCTAAGCTTTGGATTACCCATTTTACTTATTCGAGGTCTTCCTTTTATACTACTGCCTGACTCTCTAATAACAGGAGTTATACCTGCGTAACTGCACAGCTCCTTTGCCGAAGTAAAGCGCTTAAATCCATCGGTAAAAACTAATAACATTAATGCTGTTTTACCTCCTATTCCTGGAATAGACTTTAATAAAGTCACTTCTTCTTGATAGCTCTTTTTTACATTCTCTAGCAACAAATCTTCTAATTTAACCATCTCTTTTTGTATATTTTTTAGTTGCCTTTTTAAGGAACTAACTACCAATTTCGATGGAGTTCCTAATACTGATTCGCCATGAAGCTTATTCTTTAATTGAGTAGATTGTTTCGTGTAAACACTCAACAAACGTACTATTTGTAAACATTCTTGTTGATCCTTGCTTTCTCCTTTCCATATAGAAGGAGCTTGACTTACGCCATAATTATATAACTGCTTTGCATCACTCTTATCCGTCTTTACTTTTGATAAACTCATTTGAATAAAACGTTTTATCTTCAACGGATTTTCTACTGATACCAAAACTCCTTTTTCTGTTAAAAAATAAGCTAATCGTACATGATAATACCCTGTGGCTTCCATTATACAATGAGTTAAATCACTTGTGATTAACAACAGCTCTTTAAAGCCTGATGCATCATTTTTAAACTGATACCAATTACCTTGATAATCATACACATCTAAAACATCTTTACTTACATCGATTCCTAAAAATTGTTTATTTTTACTCATAAGAAAAAAGGATTGGAAAGAAAAATAACTACTATCAATTCAACAACTTGAAATCGAGATCTTGGTCTCACAGAACTGAACGAATTTAAAGTAGTAAAGCGTAGGGATTATCAATGTTGACGAAATCTAGGTTTCAACGTATATCATAACCTTACTCTACGCTTTTTTCTTTCTGGTTTTTATTACTAAAGTTAAACAATTGCTAACTTAAGACGTATATAAAAAATAGCGGTTTAATCGCTTAATCGAAAGAAAATGAATAAATTTAAGGTCAGCACAAATACATAAAGTTAGTGACTAAAATCCGCTACTTTTCATATACAAAACCGTTAAAAACAAAAAACTCCAACTGGAAATTACAGCTGGAGTTTTTTTTATATGATTTTATTATTCCTTAAAACAACTCTTCTACTTCAATAGTTAAGTTATTAATAAAGCTTTCTGCATTTTTAATATCGTTATGCAATACTCTATCGTCATTTACCACAGGTACATCTTCTCTAAACATCTCTACAAAAGAAGCTAAAAACTCAGAAGTATTATGCTCTCTAAAAGATAATCCTTGTGAAGCATTCATCAACTCAATAGCCAATACCGAGCATACATTGTCAATTACTTTTTTAGCTTTTACAGCTGCATTTGCCCCCATACTCACATGATCTTCTTGTCCGTTACTCGACACAATAGAATCAATACTCGATGGTGTACAGAACTGCTTATTGGCACTTACAATACTTGCTGCTGTATACTGAGGAATCATAAATCCACTATTCAATCCTGGGTTAGAAACCAAGAACGCTGGCAATCCGCGTAAACCAGAAATTAACTGATAGGTTCTTCTTTCAGAAATATTTCCTAATTCAGCAATCGCAATTGCTAAATAATCTAAGGCTAACGCTAACGGTTGTCCGTGGAAATTTCCTCCAGAAACCACGATATCTTCATCCACAAACACATTTGGATTATCCGTTACCGAATTAATTTCTGTTACAAATGTTTTCTTTACAAACTCTAAAGTATCTTTCGTTGCTCCGTGAACTTGTGGCATACATCTAAACGAATACGGATCTTGTACGTGTTCTTTAGGTTGCGCGATCAACTCACTTCCTGCTAATAATTCAGAAATACGTTTTGCTGTAGCTAACTGTCCGTTGTGCGGACGCACTAAATGAATCAACTCATTAAAAGGCTCTATTCTTCCATCAAAAGCTTCTAACGAAGCAGCTCCAATAACATCTGATAAGTACGATAATTTATACGCTTTTAATAAATTATGCACTCCGTAAGCACTCATAAACTGAGTTCCGTTTAACAAGGCTAATCCTTCTTTAGATTGTAGGTTGATTTTCTCCCATCCAAACTTTACTAACAACGCTTCTCCTGAAATTCGCTCTCCATCAACATATACTTCTCCTAAACCAATTAACGGTAACGATAAGTGTGCTAACGGAGCTAAATCTCCTGATGCTCCTAATGATCCTTGCGCATAAATTACTGGAAGAATATCGTTGTTGTAAAAATCTATCAAACGATCAACTGTTGCTAATTGCACACCTGAATGTCCGTAGCTTAACGATTGAATTTTTAACAACAACATTAATTTTACAATCTCTTGTGGCACTTCATCACCTGTTCCGCAAGCATGACTCATTACTAAGTTTTCTTGTAATTGTTGTAAATTCTCTCCGCTAATCTTCACATTACATAACGAACCAAATCCTGTATTAATTCCATAAATAGGATCGCTATGTGTTTTCATTTTCTCATCAAGATACGTACGACACTTTTGTATCTTTTGTCTTGATTCTTCTGATAATGAAAGTTTTATATTTAGTAATACAATACTATGAATATCTTCTAAACCTATTGGTTGTGAACTTATTATATGTGTAGTATCCATTTTAATATTTTTTGAGGTGTACAAAGAACCTAAAAAAAGATAAATTTTCAAGATCTTTTCGTACAAAAAAGTAGGGGTATTTAAATAATATGTTAATTTCTTTGATAAAAACGTTAAAAAAACTAACTTCGACGCCTTGAACACCATATTTATTAAACGAGAAATAATGAAAAAACTAGTACTTTTAGCCCTCATAGGAGTTACCATAATTTCATGTAAAAAAGAGGAACAAGCACCTGTAAAAGACTATCTGATTTTATCTGGTAAAGTTGAAAACTTTAAACGAAGAGATATTACTTTATCTGGCTTTAAATTTGAGAAAAAAATAAAGTTTGATAGAGAAACTGGTTCTTTTGTTGATACCCTTAAAATTGATAGAGATGGTTACTATACTTTGTTTTTCAACAAAACACCTCTTAACCTATACCTAACTAAAACAGACGACGCAGGTCTTGTATTTGATTATAAAAATGCTGACGTTGTTAATTTTGAAGGTGCACACGCAAACATTAACAACTATTTTGTTGAGAAGCAAAAGACTTGGAGTGATATTATTGTTAGTGCTAACCAATTTTTTGCGTTGGAAGAAGAGGAATTTTTAGCTAAAACCGATGAATATAAAGAAGCCTTAACTGAACTTTCAATTTCTAAACAGTTACCTGCTGATTTCTTAAAACACGAAGTTAAAAATATTGATTACGAGTGCTTAAGAAACTTATATAATTACCAAGATTTTCATGCTACTTTAACAAGAAACAAGGATTTTAAAGTTTCTGAAAACTTTCCTGACCCTCTAGAGAATTTCAACTTTAGTAATGATAACGATTATGTACATTCTTACTTCTACAGAACTATGTTAGAAGATGAGCTTAACAAAATAGCTAAAGAAAAGAATAAAGAAGGTGAAGATTTATACTTAACTTATTTAGAGACTGTTCATACAGAAGTAACTGACACAATCGCAAAAAATGATTTACTATATAAAAGTGCCCAAAACAGTATTACGTACACCAGTGACTTGAAAGAGTTTTATAGAAAGTTTATGGCGTACTCTACTAATGAAGCACATAAAGAAGAAATTACTGAAGATTATGAATTATTAAAAACCACTGCAAAAGGGCAACCTGCTCCTAAATTTAAGGATTACGTTAATTATAATGGCGGTACAACCTCTATGGATGATTTATTAGGTAAAGGTAAGTACTTATACATTGATGTTTGGGCTACATGGTGTGGTTTTTGTAAAAGAGAAATTCCTTTATTAAAAAGATTAGAGCAAGAATACCACGGTAAAAACATTGAGTTTGTAAGTATTAATGTTGATGAAAAAGACAATGAGAAAAAATGGAGAGAGACTATTCAAGATAGAGAAATGACAGGAATACAATTAATGGCAGGTGATAGCCACTTACGCTTAGAATGGGCTCAAAACTTCTTAATAAAGGGATTACCTAGATTTATCATCGTTGATCCTGATGGGAATATTATAAGCCCTAATGCTCCTGCACCTTCTGAAGGAGAAAAATTAATCAACATGTTTGATGAATTAGGTATATAAATTTATCTACAACATAAAATAACAAAGACCGCTAATTTTTATTAGCGGTCTTTGTTTTAGTTTATATATTAATTTCAAAAACTCTAATACCTATTATCTCCATCTAAAAGATCTCCTAAACCACCTAACACACTTCCTTCTCCTTTATCTCCTTTTCCTGTTTGAGGTGCCATTGCCAATACTCTTCCAGCTAATCGACTAAACGGTAACGATTGAATATATACGGTACCTGGGCCTTTAAGAGTAGCAAAAAACAATCCTTCACCTCCAAATATGGTGTTTTTTATTCCGCCTACAAACTCAATATCATAATCAACATCTTGCGTAAAACCTACAATACAACCTGTATCTACTTTCAAAACTTCACCTGGTTGTAATACTTTCTTTGCCATCGTACCTCCAGCATGTACAAATCCGATACCATCACCTTCCATCTTTTGCATAATAAAACCTTCTCCACCAAACAACCCTCTACCTAAACGTTTTGAAAACTCAATTCCTATTGATACCCCTTTAGCTGCACATAAAAAAGCATCTTTTTGGCAGATAAACTTTCCACCAAACTCGGTTAAATCGATTGGAATAATCTTTCCTGGATATGGAGAAGCAAAAGAAACTTGTTTTTTTCCTTGACCTTCGTTCGTAAACACCGTCATAAACAAACTTTCTCCTGTTAAAATTCGTTTTCCTGCAGAAAAAATCTTTCCCAACAATCCTTTCTCTTGATTTGAGCCATCACCAAAAATGGTATTCATTCCTACACCAGAATCCATCATCATAAAGCTACCACTCTCGGCAACTACCCCTTCTTGCGGATCTAATTCTATTTCAACATACTGCATTTCTTCTCCAAAAATGCGATAATCTATTTCGTGTGCATTCATATTTTTTAGTTTTATCTATTAGACATCAAAAACTGTAATTTGTTACGATTTCACTTTCAAACTCCATTCGTACTCAAATTTCGATACCGAAATTCCTTCCTTATTAAAACCTTCTGCAGTAACAATTACTGTTTGTCCTTCACCTGTTTCAATCGCTTTTTGAATCGTTTCTCTTATTAATTGTCCTTGGTTGCATTCAAAACGAATTTTTCCTGTTGCTTTTTTTGTAAAAGTCCCATTCATGTTGGTTACTAACATCGAAATTTTTCTATTTGACGCTGCAATCTCTTTCATTACCAAAACTCCTGTGGCTAATTCAGACGCCATACCTTGCACTGCCCAAAACATCGATTTAAACGGATTTTGATTTACCCATTTGTAGGTAACTTTTACCTCAGCAGTGTCATCAGTAAGTGATTTTAAACGTACTCCAGTAAAAAAAGCTGCCGGTAATTTAAAAAATAAAAAAGCATTAACTTTTCTAGGTGTAAACTTCATTTTTTCAGTATTTACAGGCAATGTACGGCTTTTTATTCAATTAAATCACGAAACTCAAATGTTAAATTTTATTAATTTTTAGTACTATGTATTGCATAATACCTTTTAAAAGATATATATTTGCATTGTAAAGTATTATATATTTCATTTTATTATGCAACACAATAACCAAAATACCAATGCCTTTTTAATACATATATCTGCATTTGCAGGATATTTATTCCCACTAGGAAGTATCATTACTCCTTTAATCTTATGGCAAACTTTAAAAGAGAGAAGTGCATTTTTAGATGAACACGGTAAAGAAGCCGTAAACTTTAATATTAGTTTCGGATTGTACATTTTTATAGTTAGTGCTTCTTTTATACCGTTCTTATTTAGAAATATATTCCACGGATTTAATGGAATTGACATCGACTTTGGAGGACATCATGGTTATGGAGGGTTATTTGGCTTTTTAGGTTTTGCTTCGTTAGCAGGACTTATAGCACTGATAAAAATAGCATTGATAATTATCGCTGCTATGAATGCTAATAAAGGCGAACAATATCACTACCCTTTTACAATAAAATTTATAAAATAACCATAAACCGCATTACATGAAGATAGAAAACACAAAAGCACAAATGCGTAAGGGTGTTTTAGAATATTGCATCTTATCAATCTTACAAAAAGGAGATGCTTATACCTCTGAGATACTCTCTAACCTTAAAAGTGCAGAAATGATTGTGGTTGAAGGAACCATATATCCGTTACTTACCCGCTTAAAAAACGCAGGATTATTAAGTTACAGATGGGAAGAATCAACCTCTGGACCTCCAAGAAAATATTACGTACTCACAGAAAATGGCGGAATGTTTTTAAAAGAATTAGACAAAACATGGCATAATTTAGTAAACGCAGTAAACCAAGTAACAAGTACAAAATCAACTAAAGATGAATAAGACAATAAATATAAACCTGGGCGGATTTTTCTTCCACATAGATGAAACTGCCTATCAGAAATTAAAACGATACTTAGACGCTATCGCTCGTTCGTTAAGTGATGATCCGCAAGGAAAAAACGAAATCATTGCCGATATCGAAGCACGTATTAGTGAATTATTATCAGAAAGAATTACAGATGCTCGCCAAGTAGTAAATGAAAGCGATATTGAAGAAATCATCGCAATTATGGGACAACCTGAAGATTATGCTGAAGCTGAAGAAGCGTATAGCGAAAACACTTCTTACAACTATAAAAAAAACACTGCTAGCAAAAAAATGTTTAGAGATGGTGACGATAAGTTTTTAGGAGGAGTTTGTTCTGGACTTGGACACTATTTTAATATAGATGTTGTTTGGATTCGTTTAGCTTTCCTTATTTTAACCTTAGCTGGTTTCGGTTTTGGAATCATCGGATATATCATTTTATGGGTTATTCTACCTGAAGCTAAAACGACCTCTGAGAAATTACAAATGGAAGGTGAAGCCGTAAACATTGATAATATTGAAAAAAAAATTCGTAATGAGTTTGAAAACTTATCATCAAAGGTAAAGGAAGGCGCCCATGATTTATCGGATAAAATTTCGAATGCTGATTACCAAAAGCTACGTAACCAAACTAAATCAGGATTACAAGATTTTTTAGACACAATGGGTAAAATTTTACTAACGCTATTCAAAGTGTTCGGTAAATTCATGGGCGTTTTATTAATTTTCATTGCAGGTATTACTATCATTTCATTATTGTTAGGTTTATTCTCTGTAGGAAGCTTAGAAATTTTAAATTTCGATGGAGACATGGTTCAATACCCACCATTTTTCTACGACTCAGTAATGCCTAAATGGTTATTAATGACCTTCTTGTTTTTCTTAATCGGTATTCCTTTTGTAGTCTTATTTATTTTAGGGTTACGAATTTTATCTCCGAATATTAAAAAATTAAGCACTGCTACTATTTTAACCTTGTTCGGTTTATGGTTAATCTCATTATTAGCAATAGGCTTTACAGGAATAGAGTTTGCTACATCTCATGCGTATGATGGTACACATGTTACTAAACATAGTATTACCTACAATCAGCAAGAACCATTAAAGATTCGAGTTGTTAACGATGATAACATTCATTATCTACATAATTTACGAAATCGTGATAACGCTATGTTGGTAAATGTTGACGATAAAGAATTAAAGTATTCTAACAATATTAATATTGATGTTCGTAAAAGTGAAACTGATAGCGCATATATTGAAATTAAAAAAACATCTGAAGGAAAAAAACGTAATGATGCAAACAATAATGCAGAAGCTATTCAGTACAACTTTAAAACAGCAAACAACACGATTGTTTTTGACGCCTTCTTTTTAAGCTCTTTTAAAAACATTTGGAAAGATGAGGAGATAAACGCAGTAATATACATTCCTGAAGGAACAACTATTTATTTTGAAGGATCATCTCGTAATTTCTTAGATGATGTAAAAAACACACAAAATATATATGATCGAGATATGGCTAATCATCATTTTAAAATGACATCAAAAGGTTTCGAATGTATGGATTGTGATGAAGAGGACATCAACAATAATGAAGAGTCTGAAGATTGGAATTCTGACAATAATGATGAAGTAAGTTTCCTTTTTAACAGTACTATAAATGATATAAAAGCTGAATTTATCATTTCTAAAAAAACTACTGAAGATGAACTTAACAAATTAATTAATTGGTTCGAAGATCGTAAAAACATAAATATAAACGTTGTCAGCTCTAAATTCAATAAGAACAAAACAATTGATAAACTTGTTTTAGAAGTAGACTGTAACGATGGTCATGTAGGTACTATCACAATCGCTAATAATACACTAGATAATATCTCTAAAGGTTTCCGTAGATTGTATGATGAAGAGGGAGAATTAGCTTTTAAAACTTGGTAATCTCATAAACTGAAAAACTATGAATGATTTATTCGACTTCTTTTTTAAAGGTAACTTCTTCATGAAAATAGTTACCCTGTTATACACACTCTTACTATCATGGGTAATGAACGGATAAAAATTTATGATTACACCATATATTAACATATAGTTGACACTAACAACATTAGTTCATTGGTTAGCTAACTCCGATGACACTAATACTTGGTTTTATTAGTTAAGCCAAAGCTATATAGCTTTGGCTTTTTCTTTATATAAAACTTAATAATAAAAATACGAAAACCTATATATTTGTTTAAAACATTCCTTGCATGAATTTAACCATTGAAAATATTTTATTAATAGGGTCGGTTTTACTTTTAATAAGTATTATAGTTGGAAAAACATCGTATAAATTTGGAGTTCCTACTCTGCTACTATTTTTAACTATTGGAATGCTCGCTGGGTCTGATGGTATTGGTGGCATTATTTTTGACGACCCGAAAGCTGCACAATTTATAGGAATTGTTTCTTTAAATTTTATTCTATTTTCTGGAGGGTTAGATACAAACTGGAAGGCTGTTAAACCCATACTGAAAGAAGGATTGGTACTTTCTACTTTAGGCGTATTGCTTACCGCTGTTTCTTTGGGTCTCTTCGTATGGAATATTACCGATTTTACAATTTATGAAAGCTTACTACTAGGAGCTATTGTTTCTTCTACCGATGCTGCTGCAGTATTCTCTATTTTACGCTCTAAAAACTTAGCGTTAAGAGAAAATTTACGTCCTACTTTAGAGTTAGAAAGTGGTAGTAACGACCCCATGGCGTACGTACTAACTATTGCTTTTTTAACGTTGGTTACCCATCAAGATCAAAGTTTAGCCTCTATAATACCTTTATTTTTACAGCAAATGGGAGTTGGTGCTATTGCTGGTTTTTTATTTGGAATGCTTAGTAAAAAAATAATAAACTCAATAAAACTTGACTTTGAAGGGTTGTATCCTGTCTTGGTTATTGCTCTTATGTTTATTACTTTTTCTTTTACCGATTTTATAGGCGGTAATGGCTTTTTAGCTATTTACATTTGTGCTGTTTACTTAGGAAATCAAAACTTAATTCATAAAAAAACGATCTTAAAAATGTTTGATGGATTAGCTTGGTTAATGCAAATTGTACTATTCTTAACATTAGGATTACTTGTTTTTCCTTCACAAATTGTTCCCTACATTGGTATTGGACTTATCATTTCTCTCTTCTTAATTTTTATTGCTCGCCCTGTGGGAGTTTTTATTAGTTTACTCTTTTTTAAAATGAAGTTAAGAAGACGTTTTTATATTTCGTGGGTTGGTTTACGTGGCGCGGTTCCTATAGTATTTGCAACCTATCCTCTTTTAGCGGGTATAGATAAAGCTAATATTATTTTTAACATTGTATTTTTTATATCGGTTACTTCTATTTTAATACAAGGTACAACGCTTAGTATTGTTGCAAAATGGTTAAATGTTGCTTTACCTGAAGAAACAAAAAAACTCAGTGCTACAGATATGCTCTTAGAAGAAAATCCGAAAGCTTTAATGCAAGAAATTACAATTACAGAATCCTGCAAATCGGCAAACAAAAAAATTGTAGAATTAGATTTTCCTAAAAACGCCATTATAGCTTTGATAAAAAGAGATGGTAACTATATAACTCCTAACGGTTCAACGACAATAAATGCTGCTGACATTTTAATTGTTCTTGCTGATAAACCTACTATTTTTAAAGAAATTAATGAAAGCCTTAAAAATTAACTAATAATCGGTTTTAATTTTAATTATTAAAGTAATTTTGTAGTATGAATAAGATATTACGATTTTTAAGCGTCCTTTTTATTACAATGGTATATTTTTCTACCATTGGTTTTACGCAAAAAGATCAATCTTTTTCTAGTGAGTTTAGCAACACATACTCTTCACATAAAGAATACAAACCTGAAATTAGTGTATTAGCTAGTGGTGCTGCTCAATTTGATGTATTTAAAAATCTTATTATGAATGTAGACGATATCATCAAATTTGTTAAAAACTCACATGGCTTAGTTATGGCAAATCACATGGAATCAATAAATCACTGTCCTTTAACCCGAAAAAAGCTTAAAGAAATATTGATTCAAAACAATCTAGAAGAAAAAGTTGCTATTCCAGAAGATGGGGAGTCTGTATACTTTTAAATCTCTTCAAAATAAAGAACTCTACATTGAATAATGTGAGGTTTTAAATTACTCTTGGTTTGCTAAAAACTCTAAGACGTTTTACTAAAGCTTATACCCTAAAACAAAGTCAAATTGACTTTTAAAAAACACTTTTTTTATGAAAATTGTCTTTTTGATTTAAACAAACCTCCTTTAAAGAATTAAATTAACTCAAAAAAAACATCCATAAAACAAAATTCACTTTCAAAAACATTAAAAAAGATTAAATTCATTTAATTTGCAACAAATTTTAACAAACTATGTCCTCAAAAAATAAACTAGAATATACAGCTGAAGAATTTGTCTCTCCAGAATACATTCGTAACCGCTTTTCTAAAATTATGTCTGATACGTATAAAAAAGAGGTACCTCTTTATGGTGAACTTCTTGATTTGGTTCATGGCATAAATGAAAATGTTCTTTCAGAATCTAAAGAAATTGAAGAACAGTTAGCACATACTGGCGAATTAACTCGATTAAATATGGAACGCCACGGAGCAATTCGTTTGGGTAAGCCTTATGAGTTATTTACGATGAGACGTTTGTTTAAAGTAATGGGAATGTATCCTGTTGGTTATTATGATTTAGCTCCAGCCGGTGTTCCTGTTCATTCTACAGCGTTTAGAGCTATTGAAAGCACCGCTCTTAATCAAGCTCCATTCAGAGTTTTTACCTCTTTATTACGTATAGATTTAATTGATGATCCTCAGCTTCGTAACAATGTTGAAACTATTTTAGAAAAACGTCAAATTTTTACAGAAAAAGTTTTACAACTTATTGATAAATCTGAAAAAGAAGGAGGGTTAAATAAAGAAGATGCCGAAATCTTTGTACTAGAAGCATTGGAAACTTTTCGTTGGCACGATACTGCTACCGTAGATTATGAAATGTACGAAGCCTTACTAAATCAACACAGATTAATTGCTGATGTTGTTGCTTTCAAAGGACCTCACATCAACCACCTAACTCCTAGAACCTTAGACATAGACAAGGTGCAAGTAAGCATGGAGGCTCGTAATATTCCACCAAAAGACAATATCGAAGGACCTCCAGCAAGAAAATGCCCTATTTTATTACGTCAAACAAGTTTTAAAGCATTGACTGAAAAAGTAACTTTTAAAAATAATGTTGAGAAAGAAGAAATAGGCGAACACAAAGCTCGTTTTGGTGAGATTGAACAACGTGGTGTAGCGTTAACTCAAAAAGGACTTGATTTGTATCATGAACTGTTAGGTAAAACACGTAAAGCTATTGGTGGATCACCAACTGCCGAAAATGCCTCAGAATACAACGAATTATTAGCAGAAAATTTTAAAGTTTTCCCTGATAACTATGAAGAATTATATTCTGAAGATTTAGCTTATTTCCATTACTTTACTACTAATAAAGCAGCTACTTTATCTAAAGAAAAAGTATATACAAAAATAGATGTAAACCAGTTATTAGAAGATGGTTATTTAAGTATAGAACCTATGGTTTACGAAGATTTCTTACCTGTAAGTGCAGCAGGAATTTTTGCTTCAAACTTAGGTACAGATGATGCTAAACGTGAATACCAAGGTACTTCTAATCAAGATTTATTTGAAAAAGATTTAGGGGAACCTGTTTATACGTTAACAAAATGGTATGAAGATAAGCAAGATGAAAGCATACAAAACTGCTTGGCAGAAATAAATGCTTAATCATAAAATCAAATAGTAAAAAAAGTGTGTAGCCGTAAATGTAAATTTGTGGCTACGCTTTTTTCATTAAAGAGATTCTTTATCTTGTAGCTTACATTGGGTTTATTCTAACTAAACAATATTATTCTTTTGGAAAATCAATTTGATTATATAGACAAACAAATACTATCAAAACTTCGTTTAGATGCTCGTAAAGCCTATTCGCAAATTGCTGATGAGTTAAAAGTTTCTAACTCCTTAATTCATCAACGCATAAAAAAATTAACTGCGGAAGGTGTAATTAAAAATGCAGAGTTTGTTTTAGAAGAAAAAAGCTTAGGCTACAAAACTAAATCATACACAGGTATTCGTTTACGTGAAGCTCGTTTTGCGAAAGATGTAATGCGCGAATTAGAAAAAATTCCTGAGATAACAGAATGTAATTTCGTATCCGGAAACTACGCTATTTTCATCTTGATTTACGCAAAAGACAATCAACATTTACAAAAAATACTCTACGACAAAGTACATTTGATAAACGGAGTAGCGGGTACCGATACTTTTATATGTTTTGACACCTGTTTTAAAAGAAACATCCCCATAGAGTAAACATCAATTAAACTCTTTTACAAATTTTAATTATAGATATTTGTAACGATAAAGTAATACTTTACCCAATCAATACAATAGCCTTTTAGGTAATTTAGATAATGACACAAACAACACAACTACAAGCCTTAGAAAAATCGTTAACAGGAGAATTGTTTTTTGACGATTTACATAAAAACATTTACGCTACCGATGCATCGGTATATCGTAAAATACCTTTAGCTGTGGCATATCCTAAGGATATAAAAGATATTCAGCAATTAATCGATTTTGCTACTAAAAATAATACCACCTTAATTCCTCGTACAGCAGGAACTTCCTTAGCGGGACAATGTGTAGGAGACGGAATTGTAGTTGACGTATCTAAACACTTCACGAATATTTTAGCTTTTGATGAAATTAACAAAACGATTACAGTAGAGCCTGGAATTATTCGTGATGATTTAAATCGATTTTTAAAACCTTTCGGCTTGTTCTTTGGTCCGAATACCTCAACTTCTAACCGCTGTATGATTGGAGGAATGGTTGGTAACAATTCCTCTGGAAGTACTTCGATTCGTTATGGTGTTACCAGAGATAAAGTAATTGCTATTAAAGGATTGTTGAGTGATGGTAGTGAAGTAATGTTTTCTGAAGTTACTTCGGCAGAATTCAATCAGAAGAAAATAGAAAACACCTTAGAAGGAAATATCTATCGAGCAATTTACACTGAACTTATTTCAGAAGCTGCTCAACAAGAAATTAAAAAGGAGTTTCCAAAGGAAAGCATTCATAGAAGAAATACAGGGTATGCTGTTGATGAGTTTTTAACCTCTGATTTATTTGGAGGAACAGAACCTACAATCAATCCTGCAAAGTTCTTATCCGGTAGTGAAGGTACTTTAGTATTTTCTACTGCAATTACTATACAGTTAGACGACTTACCTCCTACACAAAGCATTATGGTTTGTCCGCATTTTAATAGTATTAATGAGAGTTTAAAAGCTACGGTAACTGCCATGAATCACAAATTATATGCTTGTGAATTGATGGATAAAGTAATTTTAGACTGTACCAAAAACAATAGAGAACAAACTAAAAACCGTTTCTTTTTACAAGGAGATCCAGAAGCAGTGTTGATGTTAGAAGTTTCTGCTGATACTATTGAAGAAGCTGAAGTATTGGCTAATAATTTAATTGAAGATTTAAAAGCAAATAACTTCGGATATCATTATCCGAAAGTATTAGGAAACGATATTGCCAAAGTACACGAGTTGCGTAAAGCAGGTTTAGGTTTGTTAGGTAATATTGTAGGTGATATGAAAGCGGTGGCGTGTATTGAAGATACAGCAGTAGCGCTTGAAGATTTACCAGAATATATTGAAGAGTTTACGCAAATTATGGATAAATATCAGCAAGATGCGGTGTATTATGCACATGCAGGAGCTGGTGAATTGCACTTACGTCCTATTTTAAACTTAAAGAAATCTGCAGATGTTACGTTGTTTAGAAAGATAACTACTGAAACTGCTGAATTGGTTAAGAAATACCAAGGTTCATTTAGTGGTGAACACGGTGATGGAATTGTACGTGCAGAATTTATCCCTTTAATGATTGGTGATAAAAACTATCAGTTATTACGAAGAATTAAAAAAGCCTTTGATCCGAATAACGTGTTCAACAAAGGAAAAATTACCGATGCTTTTCCTATGGATCAAAGCTTACGTTATGAAATTGATAGAAAAGAGCCTAATATTGAAACCATACAAGATTTTTCAGATAGTGAAGGTATTTTAAAATTGGCTGAAAAATGTAACGGTTCTGGTGATTGCCGTAAATCTCCTGAAGCTGGTGGAACCTTATGCCCTAGTTATCGAGCAACTCGAAACGAAAAAGAAACTACTCGTGCTAGAGCCAATACACTTCGTGAAGTTTTGACCAACAATACTGCTCAAAACAAATTCGATTCGAAAGAATTAAAAGAAATTCTTGACCTATGTTTGAGTTGTAAGGCTTGTGCTAGTGAATGTCCAAGTAACGTAGACATTGCTTCTATGAAAGCAGAATTCTTGTACCAATATCAAGAAACAAACGGATACTCTTTCCGCAGTAAACTATTTGCTAACAATGCAAAATACAACAAGCTAGGGAGCAAATTTCCTGCATCAACAAACTTCTTTACCAATACTACGTTAGCTAAAAAAGTAATGGGAGTTGCTACACAACGTTCGGTTCCTAAATTGGCTAAACAGCCTTTAAGTGCTTGGTTGAAAATTCATAATGTCACTTCGAGCGCAGTCGAGAAGTCTCAAAAAACAATCTACTTATTTAACGATGAGTTTACGAACTACTACGATGCTGAAATAGGTAAAGATGCAGTAGTTGTATTAGAAAAACTAGGATACGAAGTAAAAACCGTAAACCACGAAGAAAGCGGACGCAGCTATATTTCTAAAGGATTTTTAAAAGAAGCGAAAGACATAGCAAACAAAAATGTGGCTACTTTTAAAAACTTAATTACTGAAGAAACACCTCTTATCGGAATTGAGCCTTCAGCTATTTTAACCTTTAGAGATGAATACTTGCGAATCGCAAGTGATAAGGTAGCAGCGAAAAAACTTTCTGAAAACTGTTTTACTCTTGAAGAGTTTTTAGCTTCAGAACATTCAAAAGGAAACATTGACACGAATGCTTTTACCAATGAAACTAAAACATTGAAAATTCACGGACACTGTCATCAAAAAGCCTTATCGAGTACCCATGCATCCTTTTCAATTTTAAACATTCCTGAAAATTATAAGGTTACTATTATGAATACAGGTTGCTGTGGAATGGCGGGTTCTTTTGGATACGAAAAAGAGCATTATAAAGTAAGTATGCAAGTGGGTGAAGACACACTATTTCCTAAAGTTAGAAACTGCTCAAACGATACAGAGATAGTGGCTGCAGGTACTAGTTGTCGTCATCAAATTTATGATGGAACCAAACGCATTGCAAAACATCCTGTAACAATTTTAAGAGAAGCTTTGCTTTAATTAATTGATTTTCACTTGATTATTTTGTACTTTTAAGACTACTAAATCTTAAAAAGTATATTATGGCGAG
The DNA here is from genome assembly GCF_059716275.2 of Tenacibaculum sp. TB-56. Lineage (NCBI taxonomy): Bacteria > Pseudomonadati > Bacteroidota > Flavobacteriia > Flavobacteriales > Flavobacteriaceae > Tenacibaculum > Tenacibaculum sp. TB-56. The sequence goes on from NZ_CM201367.1 coordinate 396,184, forward strand.
CAATAGAATTATATTCAGCAATGCTTTGCTAATTTTTGCAGGCATTGCTGGTTACTTTTTAGTTATGAAAATTTTGGGGTTAGAACATGTTGCTGAACTACGTTTTTTAAACTTTGCTTTTGTTCTGTACGGTATTAACAGAGCTATTAAAACCAACATTATTAGAAATCATGAATCAGTATACTTCAGCAATTTTTTATTGGGAATAGGAACTTCTATTGTTGCTGTAGCATTAACTATTGTAAGTTTAATTATTTATGTAGACTTTATTGACCCAAGCTTTATGAATGTTCTTGAAAAATCTTCTTTTTGGGGACAAAAGTTAAGTTTACCTCTAGTTGTATTTGCACTGGCTATTGAAGGAATTGCCTCTTCGGTAATTTGTTCTTTTATCTTAATGCAATACTATAAAAACTATAAAGTTTCAAACTCAATGGCTACTTAGTTTTTTGGTAAAAACACCTCAGCCATCATACAGCGTGCGCTTCCGCCTCCACAGGTTTCAATAGTTTGTAACGAGCTATGGACTATTTTTGTGTGCTTTTCTAAGTTTTTCAACTGCTGATTTGTCAACGATTCGTATGCAGAGGTACTCATTACTAAATAACGTTCGTCATTATTCCCTCTAACTTGTAACATATTCCCCGCAAACTGAGTTACCTGTTCCTCAGAAATAGCAATCACCTCTTTTTTATCTGACTTCAAATGTTTTAAAAGGTTTTTCTTTTCTTTTTTATTATCTATTGAATCTAAACACACTACAGCAAAAGTTTCTGCAACACACATCATAACATTGGTATGATAAATTGCTTCTCTTTGTCCATCAACTGTTTGGTTCGCTTCAAAAATTACAGGAGTAAATTCAAAATCTTCGCAGAATTCAATAAATAATTCTTCATCCGCTCGGGGAGACAACGCACAATAAGCTTTTCTGTTTTGTCTATCTAAAATCATGCTTCCTGTACCTTCTAAAAAGATTCCTTCTTCTTCCGCTTCGGAATAATCAATTACATTTTCTATTGAGAAACCTTTTTCTTCCAAAACCTCTAATACATCTTCTCTTCGCTCTAAACGACGATTTTCTGCAAACATCGGATAAATAGCAATATCTCCATTTTCATGGAAAGAAATCCAATTATTAGGAAACAACGCGTCAGGGGTGTCAGGTTCTTTGGTATCTTCTATCACTACGACTTCTACTCCAACAGCTCTTAATTTTTCTACAAAAGCATCAAATTCTTCTTGTGCTTTCGCATTGATAGAAGCAGGTAGCATACCCGACAACTCTTGCTGATAATAATTATTTACTGCTGTTTGTTCATTCATCCTAAAGCTTACAGGACGAACCATTAAAATTGTATTCGTTGTTTGTTGCATACTGCGAAGGTAACAGATTTTAATATTATTTTATGTTATTTTCTTATATTCAAAAGTAATTTATGGCATAATAACTGCTAGTAAAAACTTCGATAAAACTGTTTAAAAATGACTAGAAAAACAATTAAAAAATCGGCTGCTATTTTAGCCATGACTTCGTTAGTATTTTTCTCTTGTAAAAACCAAGGCAATAGTACTACTGAAAACAAAGTTGAACAACAACCTAAACAAGAATTTGTTGATGAGCACAATGCTAAAAACTCTTTAGATTGGCCGGAATCTATGAAGGTACACTACCTTGTGCTAGCTGTCCTGGAATTAACACTACACTTAAATTAAACGCTGATTTAACGTTTGAATTGACTGAAGTATACTTAGATGAAGAACAAAACAATTTTGTTGAAAAAGGAAGTTTTACATGGGACAAAAAAGGAACAAACATTACTTTAAATATTCCTGATAGAAATCCTCAATATAAATGTATCGAAGGTTCTTTAATTTCATTAGATACTGAAGGAAAAGTAATTGAAGGAGAACTTTCTAAATTTTATATTCTTTCAAAAAAAGAGTAAGAATATTACTTTTTATACTACAACATCAGCCTTATAAATCATTAGGCTGATGTTGTGTTTATCCTAGCCCTCCATTTAGATTGATAAAAGTAACGGTGTCAAATTGTTGCTCTAAAAAATCAATTGCTCGTTGGCTACGTACTCCTGATTTACAATAAACTACCACAGGTTTTTCGATGTCTATTTCATCATATCGTTGAGTAAGTTCTCCTAACGGAATGTGTTGCCCTCCTATATGATGTTGTTCCCGTTCCCAATTTTCACGAACATCCAATAAATTATAAGCTGACGGATTATTTTGTAATTCCTCTAAAGTTATCTCATTAGCAGCAGTTTTAATTCCGCAGAAAAATTCATAGTCACTATCTAATTCAATAACCTCTGATTTGTCTGTCTTTTCAAACTTCAATATCATTTGACGCATGCTTAAGGTATCATACATCAACAATTTATTGGCTAGCACCTCTCCTATTCCACAAATAATCTTAATAGCTTCATTAGCTTGTAAACTTCCAATAATTCCTGGTAATACCCCTATTACCCCTATTTCTGAACAATTAGGTGACTCCTCTGGTTTTGGAGGAGTTGGATATAAACATCGATACGTAGCACTTCCTTGATAATTAAACACACTTACCTGTCCTTCAAACTTAAAAATAGCACCATACACCAACGGTTTTTGAGTGAGTACCGCTGCATCGTTGGTTAAATAACGAGTGGCAAAATTATCGCTACCATCTACAACTACATCATATTTCTCAAATAAAGAAACAGCATTCTGGTTAGTCAATTTTTCTTTATATACATGAAATTGAACAAAAGGGTTCAATTTAGATAAACGATTTGCTGCTGTTTCTGCTTTAGACTTTCCTATATCATCTATCGTATATAAAACTTGGCGCTGTAAATTACTTTGATCTACCACATCATCATCAATAATTCCAATCGTACCTACACCTGCTGCCGTTAAATATTGTAGTATAGGACAACCCAATCCGCCTGCCCCTATTACCAAAACCTTTGATTGTTTTAGTTTTAGTTGCCCTTCTTCTCCTATTTTATCGAGAATTAAATGACGGTCGTATTGTTTTTGTTCTTCTTGACTTAAGTTCATAATTGAATAAAATTCTGAATCAAGTTCAGAATGACGTTCATTTGGTTTGTAAAAGATAAGTTACCTTCAATCTTTATTCTTGATTCCAACAGCGAAGCGGTCTAACTTCTAAAATGCTCCCAATCTTTCCAAACTACTTCCAATCCCTGACCTTTTAGCATCTGTACAATTTCTTCCGTACTTCGTTCGTCTGAAATTTCAAATTGCTCTAACGATTGTGGTTCAACACTATATCCTCCAGGGTTTGTCTTAGATTCTGCACTGATTGAGGTAGCTCCTAAATTAACAATATTATTTCTAAAAACTTCACTTTCTCGGGTAGACATTGATAGCTCTACGTCTTCATCTAACATCCTAAATGCACAGATTAACTGTACCAAATCTGCATCCGTCATTTCTACTTTGGGTTCTAATCCTCCTGAATGAGGTCTTAAACGTGGGAATGAAATGGAATACTTTGTTTTCCAGTAGGTCTTCTGTAAATATTTTAAATGCAATGCAGTAAAAAAGCTATCAGCACGCCAATCTTCCAATCCAAATAAAGCTCCTAAACCTATTTTATGAATTCCTGCTTTTCCCAATCTATCAGGCGTTTCCAAACGATATTCAAAATTTGATTTTTTCCCTTTAGGATGATGCTTTTTATACTCTTGTTGATGATACGTTTCTTGATATACCAACACCGCGTATAATCCGCTTTCAATTAACAATTCATATTCATCTTGATCTAAAGGTTGCACTTCAATCGTAATATTTGAAAATTGAGAACGTATGAGTTGAATTGCATTTTTAATATAATCAACTCCAACTGTTTTATTAGCTTCTCCTGTTACTAACAAAATATGGTCGTAACCTTTTGCTTTTAAAAAAGCAACTTCTTTCAATATTTCATCATCGGTTAAGGTTCTTCTCGGAATTTTGTTTGTAAAACTAAATCCGCAATACGTACATATATTCTGACACTCGTTACTCAAATACATTGGAGCGTACATTTGAATCGTATTCCCGAATCGCTTTTTAGTCAGCATACGACTTCTTTGTGCCATTTGCTCTAAAAAAGGTTTTGCAGCAGGAGAAATAAGCGCTTTAAAATCTTCCAAATCGAGTTTATCCTTTGATAAAGCACTTTCAACATCAACGGATGTTTTATTAAATATGCTTTGTAAAGCTTCATCCCAATTGTATTGGTTGAATGTGTTTTTGAAACTACTCATAATATATTGTTCGTTTTATCTTTTTTTTCATTGATGAAAAAAGAAACAAAAAAATCTAGTCTTATTAACTCTTAGCTGATAAAAATCACATCCTCGAAACTAAATGAAAAGAACTCGCTTCGCTCAAACAGCTTTTCATTTTTAACGTTTCTTTCGGTGGATTTTATCACTAGATTTAATTATGACACTGCTTAATCTAACTTAAAAAACTCGTTAACGGACTACTTGCCTCTGCTTGTTTTTTTACAGGAGCTAGTTTTGCTTCATATGCCATTCTTCCTGCTTCAACTGCCATTTTAAAAGCTTGCGCCATGGCTACTGGGTTTTGTGATACTGCAATAGCTGTGTTTACCAAAACAGCATCAGCACCTAATTCCATAGCATATGCCGCATGAGAAGGTGCTCCAATACCAGCATCAACAACTACTGGAACATTAGACTGTTCGATAATAATTTCTAAAAACTCTAATGTTTTTAATCCTTTATTACTTCCAATAGGAGCTCCTAAAGGCATTACACATTGCGTTCCTACTTCTTCTAATCGCTTACATAAAACCGGATCTGCATGAATATAAGGCATCACTACAAATCCTTTTTTTACTAGCCCTTCAGCAGCTTTTAAGGTTTCAATTGGATCTGGTAATAAATATCTTGGATCTGGGTGTATTTCTAATTTTACCCAATTCGTTTCTAATGCTTCTCTGGACAATTCTGCTGCAAAAACAGCTTCTTTTGCTGTACGAACTCCTGAAGTATTCGGTAATAAATTGATTCTTGAATGACTTAAATGTGATAAAATATCATCTTCTTCGTTTTGAACATCTACTCTTTTTAAAGCTACTGTTATCAATTCACTTTCTGAAGCTAACAAAGCTTCTTTCATTAATTGTGAGGAACTGAATTTCCCAGTTCCTGTAAATAATCGTGAGGTAAATGTTTTATCGGCTATTGTTAAATTGGTATTCATTATTGCTAATTTATTGCGTTCCTATTTTGTACACTTGTTCATTGGTACTTGGAGCTTTTAAAATTTTATGAAATGTAGGAATCGAGTTGAAATTTTGTGTAATTGCTCCTGAAACAGCGACTCCATATACTCCTGTGTCAATAATTTCAGGTATATTTTCTGTGGTAATTCCACCGATAGCTATTATTGGAGTGGTTGTTTTCAACTCTTCTAAAAGCATCTGGTAACCAGTAGTTCCTAAAACTGGACTCAAATTCTTTTTAGTTTCAGTAAACTGATAAGGACCTAAACCAATATAATCTACTTTTTTCTCTAGTAGCATTTTACAATCTTCTAAAGTATTTGCTGTTCCTCCTACAATATATAAATCACCTAAATACTCTTTTGCTTTTAACGGACACGTATCTGTTTTTCCTAAATGAACTCCATCTGCTTTGATTTCTTTCGCTACTTTGTAATAATCGTTTATGATTAAACGAGTTTGAAAATGACTCGTAATTTCTCTCGCTTTTTGTGCTGTTTCTAAAATAGTTTTCGGATCTATATTCTTTAATCGAAGTTGCACCCATTCTGCCCCAGAAGCACAAGCTCTTTGAACATTTTCTAGATGCTCTTCTGGAGTTTTCCCTTGAGTTATATAGTGTAATTTACTTATCATGTATAGTTGTGCTCTCCTAAGAGCGTTTTATTAGAGTTTAAAAATTGTTCTGTATACCATTTGGCATTTGTACATGCATCTTCTAAAGGAAGTTGTTTGGCTATATTTGAAGCTAAAGCTGAAGACAATACACAACCGCTTCCATGCTTTTCAAAAACGGATGTAGCTTTAGGTGGAATATTCAACTGTACTATCTTACTGTGATATACTTCATCCCATCCTTTTTTAGCTTCTCTATGTCCACCTTTTAAATAGATATTAGTCTTCTCTGAAATAAATTCAATGGTTTCTTCTATCGATTTATTAGAAAACAAAGCTTTTATTTCATCATAATTTGGAGTGATAAAATCACAGTGTTGTAATACTTCTTCAAACACTTTTATATTCTCTTCGGAATGAAAATCAAATCCAGCGCTGGCTTTTAAAATAGGATCCAATACTATTTTTATGAATGGATTGCATTTTTTTAGTGTTTGAATAACCTCCAGTAATACATTCCAAGATTGGATGATTCCTATTTTTGCTACTGATATTTCAAAGCGTTCAAATAAGGTTTCAATTTGATTGATGATGGTTTCTTTATCAACCCAAACACAGTCTTTAAAATCAATATCATTTTGAACTGTAACTGCTGTACATACCGATAGTCCGTATAAACCATGTGCTTCAAATGTTTTAATATCAGAAGTTAATCCTGCTCCACTTGACGGATCAAATCCTGCAATCGTTAGTATGTAAGCTTGTTGTTTCATTTTTTATTAATATGCTTTCTTTTGATAAAAAGATTACTTCTTCATATACTTCTCGTAATGACGCTTGATATTTTTAAAGCTTTCAACTGAGCTTTCTGTATTCCAAACTCCTCCTAACACACCTATTCCTTGAAAACCTAACTCTAAGGTTTTTTGAATGGTATCAGTATTAATTCCTCCCATACCTATAATGGTTTTATCAATATTATTTACATCAAAACCTCTTCCTTCGTACCCTTTTTTTGAAATAGAAGAAAACACTGGACTCAATAAATGATAATCAAATTCGATGTCGCAATTCGCTAAGGCTGAAGGTTCATGAAAAGAACTACTCATTGTTTTTCCTATCATATCTAATCCAATAAAATATTCACTTCCATTCTCTAAAGCATCAATTCTTTTTTGCTCTTGAAAATGAATTCCTTTTAGGTTGAATTTATTAATGAGTTCATGAAAATAATGAGTAACTATTCTATCATGATACTTTTTATCTATTTGATTCAAATAAGCTACATGCTCTTCATAGTTTTTGTCAGGTTTTCTGAAATGATAATATTCCAATCCTTCTTCAAATAATTGTTGAAGGATTTCAATCTCATTTGGAATATCTTTTTCTGGAGCTATTAAAACAATCATGTATTAGGAATTAGGTTAAAAAGAGTTAGGAATTAGAAATAGTACTATTTTCTAATTCCTTCTCTTTTATTTTGTTATAGATATACTTCTGAACCTTTGTCTTTGAATTCTTTAGATTTTTCTTCCATTCCTTTAGCAAAGACTTCATCTCCTTCTACTTTATTTTCAGCTGCAAAGTCACGCACTTCCTGCGATATTTTCATAGAGCAGAATTTTGGACCACACATAGAGCAAAAATGTGCAATTTTAGCTCCTTCTGCAGGTAAGGTCTCATCATGATACTCTCTAGCCAGCTCTGGATCCAATCCTAAGTTAAACTGATCTTCCCAACGAAACTCAAAACGTGCTTTACTTAAAGCGTCATCTCTGTGCTGTGCTCCTGGGTGTCCTTTTGCTAAATCAGCTGCATGGGCTGCTAATTTATAGGTAACCACCCCTGTACGAACATCTTCTTTATTTGGTAAGCCTAAATGTTCTTTTGGAGTTACATAACACAACATAGCACAACCATACCAACCAATCATCGCTGCTCCTATTCCTGAAGTAATATGATCGTATCCTGGAGCAATATCCGTAGTTAAAGGCCCTAAAGTGTAGAACGGGGCTTCATCACAAGCTTCTAACTGCTTATCCATGTTCGCTTTAATCATGTGCATTGGTACATGACCCGGTCCTTCAATGAAACATTGTACTTCATGTTTACGTGCTATTTTAGTCAACTCTCCTAAAGTTTCTAATTCTGCAAACTGTGCTTCGTCATTCGCATCGGCAATACAACCAGGACGTAAACCATCTCCTAAGGAAAAGGCAACATCATAAGCTTTCATGATTTCACAAATCTCTTCAAAATGAGTATATAAAAAGCTTTCTTTATGATGTGCTAAACACCATTTTGCCATGATAGAACCTCCTCTAGATACAATCCCTGTAATACGTTTTGCCGTCATAGGTACATAACGTAAACGAACACCAGCGTGAATCGTAAAGTAATCTACTCCTTGCTCAGCTTGTTCAATTAAAGTATCTCTAAAAATTTCCCAAGTTAAATCTTCAGCAATTCCATTTACTTTTTCTAAAGCTTGATAAATAGGTACGGTTCCTACAGGTACAGGTGAATTACGAATAATCCACTCACGAGTTTCATGGATGTTTTTACCTGTAGATAAATCCATAATATTATCTGCTCCCCAACGACATGCCCAAACTGCTTTTTCTACTTCTTCTTCGATTGATGAGGTGGTAGCTGAGTTTCCAATATTTGCATTGATTTTAACCAAGAAATTACGTCCTAAAATCATCGGTTCTGCTTCTGGGTGATTGATATTTGAAGGAATAACTGCTCGACCTCTAGCAACTTCTTCTCGAACAAATTCAGGAGTAATTTTTGTAGGAATACTTGCTCCGAAATCTTGCCCTGGATGTTGCTTTGACAAACGTGTCATTTCATCTATTCGCTGGTTTTCACGAATGGCAATATATTCCATCTCGGGGGTAATAATTCCTTTTTTTGCGTAATGTAACTGTGTTACATTTTGTCCCTTTTTAGCCCGTTTAGGTTTATGTTTTAAGTTAAATCGAAGATCATCTAAGCTTTTATCATTCAATCGCTCATTACAATAATCAGAAGTAAATTCATTTAATTCATCCACATCTCCTCTATCTAAAATCCATTGCTCACGAATACGTTCTAATCCGCTATGGATATTAATCTCTTTGTTTGGGTCTGTATAAGGACCTGAAGTATCGTATACCGTAACTGGTTCGTTAGGAGTTCTTTTTTTAGTCATCGAATCCACAGTATCACTCAATTCAATTTCACGCATGGCTACTTTTATCTGTGGATGGATGTTTCCTTGAACATATATTTTTTTTGAATTCGGAAATGGTTGTCTTGTTACACCATCTTGTTTTGGAGCTGTATCTTTTTTCTTCATTTTAAGGTTGCTTGTTTATTGCTTTATACGTTTTGTTTTCTGAAAATATTATCCTCCTTGGGTAGATTTAATGATTAAAATAGCATCATTATTTTGGAGCAATTTTGAAGACCAATCTGATTTTTTTACCACACTGCTATTTACAGCAATGGCAATTCCATTGGTTTGAATTTGTAGCTTTTCTACTAATTCTTGCAATGTCACCTCGGTTAAAAATTCTTGTTGGTTATCGTTTACTTTTATTGTTATCATATTGATCTATTTAAAGTAAACTGTAGAAGAAATTCAGAATTGTTTTACAAAAAACAATGCCTAAATAAGATTTTATAACTTTTCCCTACGCTGGTGTTAACCATATCAGGTTCAAAGGATCTTTCTCAAACTAGTTTCCTAGCTACTCCTAAAGTTTACTCGATAATCGAGAGTAAGTATTAAAACTTTTCCTCGAAATAAATTAAATGTATAAATTCTTTATTTGTGTATACTAACAAGTAGAATCTATACTCGCAAATGTACTTGTTTATTTTCTTCTTAAAAAAAAAGCGAACTTAAATAAGTTCGCTTTTTAAAAAAATCTTTTAAAACTACAGACTTTTAACCTTCTTAGTTACTTCTTCAAGAACTTCAAAAGCAGTTTCTGCCATTTTGTTTCCTTTGAAATCTAGTAACGGATTTACTTCAACAAACTCTACACAAGCTACTTTTTCACTTGCTAATAATCCGTTAATTATATCAATAATTTCATGTTGATCAAATCCTTTTGGAACAGGTGTACCTGTTCCGTAAGAAATCATATCGCAATCCATTGCATCTACATCAAACGATACATAAATTACATCACAATTTGACAACTTTTCTAAAGCTTCATTTACACAAACATCCAATCCACGATAACGAACTTCAGCAACCATATAGTTTTTAATACCATATTTCTCCATTTGTTTATCTTCTGGTTCTTCAGTATCTCTAACACCAAAGAAAATGATATCTTCTGGTAATACTTTCTGCCCTGGAACTCCGATGTTTTTCATACGTTCCCACAACTCAGAGGTTTCTCTACTTACATCGTTAATTTGACAATCTAAATTATCGTCTGATATTGCTGCTGACAAAGGCATACCGTGAATGTTTCCTGAAGGAGAAGTATAAGGTGAATGTAAATCTCCGTGGGCATCAATCCAAACTACACCTACCCTTTGTGTTGGATAAGCTGCCTTCACTCCACTAATGGTTCCTAATGCTGAAGAATGATCTCCTGACAATACAATTGGAAATTTCCCTTCCTGTAAATTAACTTTTACATGGTTACTTAAACGCTTACACTGATTAAAAACACTGTCTATTCGCTTAGCAAATGAATTGTTTACTTTATTATAAATTGATTCATTTTCGGTAATAACGTCTTCAAAATCATGCGAATCAAAGTAATTACTTTTTTTATTTATCGCTGCTATTTCAATAGCATCAACTCCCATGTCAGAACCACGAGTTCCTGCTCCAATATCTGATCTATTTTTGATAATTTTAATTTCTTTCATCATCAATTATATTAAATAAAAAAATGTCATTTAAATTACTAAATGACACTTTCTTTCATGTTTTATCTTTTATCTATCTCTACGAATTCCCTTAAATTCTCTCCAACGTATACTTGACGTGGACGACCGATTGGTTCTTTACGTAAACGCATTTCTCTCCATTGAGCAATCCATCCTGGTAAACGTCCTAAAGCAAACATTACAGTAAACATTTCTACTGGAATACCCATTGCGCGGTAAATAATACCTGAGTAGAAATCTACGTTAGGATATAATTTTCTATCTACAAAGTATTGATCTTCTAAAGCTTCTCTTTCTAAACCTTTAGCTACATCTAAAATTGGATCTTCAACTCCTAAATCTCCTAATACTTCATCAGCTGCTTTCTTAATAATCTTTGCTCTTGGATCAAAGTTTTTATATACACGGTGTCCGAATCCCATTAAACGGAATGGATCTTCTTTATCTTTTGCTTTACCCATGTACTTTTTAGTGTCTCCACCATCTTCTTTAATAGCTTCTAACATTTCAAGTACAGCTTGGTTTGCTCCACCATGTAAAGGCCCCCATAATGCAGAGATACCTGCTGATAATGAAGCGAATAAACCTGCATGAGAAGAACCTACGATACGTACTGTTGATGTAGAACAGTTTTGCTCGTGATCTGCATGTAAGATTAATAATTTATCTAAAGCATTAATCATGATTGGATTTAACTCATACTCATCATTTGGCTTTTGGAACATCATTGTTAAGATATTTTCAACATATCCTAACTTACGAGAACCGTAGTGTAATGGTAATCCTTGCTTTTTACGTAACGTCCAAGCTACTAAAACTGGGAATTTACCCATAATTTTAACGATCGCCTTATACATATCTTCTTCTGAATCAACATTTACAGAAGACGGATTAAAAGCTGTTAAAGCTGATGTTAACGATGATAACACTCCCATTGGGTGTGCGTTCTTAGGAAAAGCATCGATAATTTTCTTAATATCATCATCTACAATAGCTTCATCTAATATATCTGCATAAAACTTATCTAACTGCTCTTTTGTTGGTAACTCACCAAAAATTAATAAATAAGCTACTTCTAAGAAATCTGCTTTTTCAGCTAATTCTTCAATAGAATATCCTCTATATCTTAAAATTCCTTTCTCACCATCTAAAAATGTTATAGCACTTTGGCATGAACCTGTATTTTTATACCCTGGATCAATGGTAATTACACCGTCCGTGGCCCTCTTAAGGCTTTAATATCAATTGCAGTTTCATTCTCTGTCCCCTTTACTAAAGGAAACTCATACGTTTTTTCGCCAATTTGTAATTTTGCTATATCTGACATTTTAAATTTCTTAAATTTTAATGATTGAAGTGAGTTGCGAATATACCATTTTTTGAATTATTTTGAAAGTGTCGATAGATAGATTTTTAATATAAAATCATAACTTTTTCTTATAAAAAAATACAAAAAAATAACCCTTATTAGAATTTCTAATAAGGGTTAAATAATATTCAAAAAAATCGTTTACTTTACTTTAAACGCTTTTTCTTGCGGATAATAAGCTACATCTGCTAATTGTTCTTCAATACGTAATAATTGATTGTATTTTGCCATACGATCTGAACGTGAAGCTGAACCCGTTTTAATTTGTCCACAATTTAACGCTACCGCTAAATCTGCAATAGTATTGTCTTCAGTTTCACCAGAACGGTGACTCATTACAGAAGTATACCCTGCATTATGCGCCATATTTACTGCTGCAATCGTTTCAGTAAGCGTACCAATTTGGTTTACTTTAATTAAGATTGAATTCGCAATACCGTTTTCAATTCCTCTTGATAAACGCTCAACATTCGTTACAAACAAATCGTCTCCAACTAATTGAACTTTATCACCTACTTTATCTGTAAGCATTTTCCATCCATCCCAGTCGTTTTCATCCATTCCATCTTCAATAGAAATAATAGGATATTTTTCACATAATTCTGCTAAATAAGCAGCTTGCTCTTCTGATGTTCTTACAGCTCCTTTATCTCCTTCAAACTTGGTGTAGTCATATTTTCCATCTACATAAAACTCAGCTGAAGCACAATCTAATGCAATCATTACTTCTTCTCCGAATTTATATCCAGCATTTTTTGTCGCTAAAGCGATAGTTTCAATAGCATCTTCAGTCCCATCTAAAGTAGGTGCAAATCCACCTTCATCACCTACTGCTGTAGATAAATTACGATCGTGTAATACCTTTTTTAAATGATGAAAAATTTCTGAACCAACCTGCATTGCTTCTGTAAAATTTTGAGCTTTTACAGGCATAACCATAAACTCTTGGAATGCAATTGGTGCATCTGAATGCGAACCTCCATTGATGATATTCATCATAGGAACTGGTAATGTATTTGCTGAAACACCACCTATATAACGGTATAATGGTAAACCTAATTCATTTGCTGCAGCTTTTGCTACCGCTAATGAAACACCTAAAATAGCATTCGCTCCTAATACTGATTTATTTGGAGTTCCATCTAAATCAATCATCATTTGATCGATCATATTTTGTTCAAAAACTGATACTCCTAATAACTCTTGAGCAATAACAGTGTTTACGTTTTCAACAGCTTTTAACACACCTTTACCCATGTAATCATTTCCTCCATCACGTAATTCAACAGCTTCGTGTTCTCCTGTAGAAGCTCCTGATGGTACTGCTGCTCTACCTACAACTCCATTTTCAGTAGTTACATCTACTTCTACGGTAGGGTTACCTCTTGAATCAAAAATTTGTCGTGCGTGAATGTTGATTATCATACTCATAGTTGTTTATTTTTAAGATACATTCCCGTAAGTTTATAACTCACGGGAATGTTGTATATTTTTATTTAAATTTTTATTATGCTTTTACTTTTTTGATATTTTCGATAAACTGATCAAATAAGTATTCTGCATCGTGTGGCCCTGGACTTGCTTCTGGGTGGTATTGTACAGAAAATACGTTTTTAGATTTCATTCTGATACCTGCAACCGTATTGTCATTTAAATGTACATGGGTGATTTCTACATCTGGATGCGCTTCTGTTTCTTCTCTATTGATAGCAAATCCGTGGTTTTGAGAAGTGATTTCACCTTTACCAGTCAATAAATTCTTTACTGGATGGTTAATTCCTCTGTGACCATTGTGCATCTTATAAGTAGAAATTCCATTTGCTAAAGCAATTACTTGGTGTCCTAAACAAATTCCAAATAATGGTAAATCTTTTTCGATGATTTGTTTTGCTGTATTTTGAGCTTCTTCTAAAGGCTCTGGATCTCCAGGTCCGTTTGAAATAAAATACCCATCTGGGTTAAAATCGCTCATTTGCTCAAAACTTGCATTGTAAGGATACACTTTAATATAAGCGCCTCTCTTTGCTAAGTTTCTTAAAATGTTTTTCTTGATTCCAATGTCTAAAGCTGAAATTTTAATCGGTGCGTTTTCATCTCCTACAAAATAAGGCTCTTTTGTAGATACTTTAGAAGCTAACTCTAGTCCTTCCATATTTGGAGTATCAGCTAATTGCTTCTTTAATTCTTCAATATTATCTACTTCTGTAGAAATAATAGCATTCATTGCTCCATTATCTCTAATATAAGATACTAACGCACGAGTATCAACATCAGAAATAGCTACTAGATTGTGTTCTTTAAACCAATCTAATAAATTCCCATCAGAATCTACACGAGAATGTGTAAAACTGAAATTACGACAAATTAATCCTGAAATTTTAATTCCTTCTGATTCTACTTCTTCGTTGTTAACTCCATAGTTACCAATATGCGCATTGGTAGCTACCATAAGTTGTCCATAGTAAGATGGATCAGTAAAAATTTCTTGGTACCCTGTCATACCTGTGTTAAAACAAATCTCTCCTGTAGCGGTTCCTTCTATTCCAATTGATTTTCCGTAGAAAATGGTTCCGTCTGCTAATAAGACTAATGCTTTTTTACGTGTTTGATATTTCATTTAGTGGTGTTGTGTAATTTGTTTGCAAAAATATATAAAAAAAGGGATAAACATTAAAATGTTTATCCCTTTGATTTAATTTATAAAAACTTTCATTTTTATTCTTCTTCTTGTGAAGTTTGAGTTTCAACAGCAGCTGCTTCAGTTTTCTTCGCTCCACCACGACGGCTACGACGAGTACTCTTTTTAGCTTTGTCTCCTTTTGGATTGTATAACTCGTTGTAATCAACTAATTCAACCATAGCCATAGGAGCATTATCTCCTTGACGATTTCCTAATTTGATGATACGTACATATCCTCCTGGTCTGTCTGCTACTTTTACAGAAATTTCTTTGAATAATTCTGTAACAGCCTCTTTGTTACGTAAGTAACTAAATACTACACGACGGTTGTGAGTTGTATCGTCTTTAGATTTTGTAATTAAAGGTTCAACAAACTTACGTAAAGCTTTCGCTTTTGCTTCTGTAGTATTGATTCGCTTGTGCTCGATTAAAGAACAAGCCATGTTAGATAACATCGCTTTTCTATGCGCTGTTTTTCTACCTAAATGATTAAATTTCTTTCCGTGTCTCATGACATTTGGTTTTAGCTCTCATCTTGCTACTACTCTAATTTAGAGGAGCAAAATATGAAAGGTTAATCTTTATCTAATTTGTATTTACTTAAATCCATTCCGAAATTTAAACCTTTGTTAGCCACTAACTCATCTAATTCAGTTAATGATTTTTTACCAAAGTTTCTGAACTTCATTAAATCGCTTTTGTTAAATGATACTAAGTCTCCTAAAGTATCAACTTCTGCAGCTTTTAAACAGTTTAAAGCACGAACTGATAAATCCATATCAACTAATTTCGTCTTTAATAACTGGCGCATGTGTAATGATTCCTCATCATATGTTTCAGTTTGTGCGATTTCATCAGCCTCTAAAGTGATACGCTCGTCAGAGAATAACATAAAGTGGTGGATTAAAATCTTAGCTGCTTCGGTTAAGGCGTCTTTAGGATTGATAGAACCGTCAGTATCGATATCGAAAACTAATTTTTCGTAATCGGTCTTTTGCTCTACACGGAAATTTTCAATTGAATATTTTACATTCTTAATTGGAGTGTAAATAGAATCTGTAAAAATTGTTCCTAAAGGTGCACCAGCTCTTTTGTTTTCTTCTGCTGGTACGAAACCTCTACCTTTTTCAATGGTAATTTCAGCATTTAACGTTACTGATTTATCCATGTTACAAAGTACTAACTCTGGGTTTAATACTTGGAAACCTGAGATAAATTTTTGTAAATCTCCAGCGGTTAATTGCTCTTGTCCTGATATTGCGATAGAAACTGTTTCTCTGTCAGATTCTTCAATCTGCTTCTTAAAACGAACTTGTTTTAAGTTTAAGATAATTTCAGTTACGTCTTCTACAACACCTTGAATAGTTGAGAACTCGTGATCTACTCCATCAATACGTAATGATGTAATAGCGAATCCTTCTAATGAAGATAATAACACTCTTCTTAAAGCATTCCCAACTGTTAATCCAAAACCTGGTTCAAGAGGTCTAAATTCGAATCTTCCTGAAAAATCAGTAGATTCAATCATGATTACTTTATCAGGTTTTTGAAAATTTAAAATTGCCATATTAATTTGTTTTCTTCGTTTTAATTGTTAGTCAGTTGCGCGGTTTATAAGTTTGAAGAAGTTCGAATAAACCCTTTGGCTGAATACCAATATAATTAATTTATTACTTAGAGTACAATTCTACGATTAATTGCTCTTTAATGTTCTCTGGAATTTGTAATCTTTCTGGAGCTTTTACAAAAGTTCCTGATTTCAAATCAGCATTCCAAGTTAACCACTCGTAAACTGCGCTGTTAGCTGCTAATGCATTTTCGATAGCTTCTAATGATTTAGATTTTTCTCTTACTGCAACAACATCTCCTGCTTGTAATCTGTAAGAAGGAATGTTTACGATTTCACCGTTTACTGTAATGTGACGGTGAGATACTAATTGACGAGCTGCTCTACGTGAAGTTGCGATACCTAAACGGTAAACAACGTTATCTAAACGAGACTCACATAATTGTAATAACACCTCACCAGTAATTCCTCCTGATGCTTGTGCTTTCTTAAATATGTTACGGAATTGACGCTCTAAAATACCATAGGTATATTTAGCTTTTTGCTTTTCCATTAACTGGATAGCATATTCCGATTTTTTACCTCTACGTTTAGAAATTCCGTGTTGCCCTGGAGGGTAATTTCTTTTTTCGAAGTTTTTGTCATCTCCGAAAATTGCCTCGCCAAACTTACGAGCAATCTTAGTTTTTGGTCCTGTATATCTTGCCATTTCTAATTAATTTAGTAGGGATTATGAATTAAGGCGTACTCCTTCGATAATCTTTTAATCCTACTGTTGTTAAAATACTTAATTTTTGTGTACAAAGGTACACTAAATAAAGTATAAGTTGAATTACTTCAACTTATACTCTTCTTCTTTTAGGTGGACGACATCCGTTGTGTGGAATTGGAGTAACATCGATGATTTCAGTTACTTCGATACCAGCATTGTGGATAGATCTGATTGCAGATTCTCTACCGTTACCTGGTCCTTTAACATACACTTTTACTTTGCGTAAACCAGCTTCTTTTGCAACTTCTGCACAATCTTCTGCTGCTAATTGAGCTGCGTAAGGAGTGTTCTTTTTAGAACCTCTGAAGCCCATTTTACCTGCAGATGACCAAGAAATTACATCACCTTTTTTGTTTGTTAAAGAAATAATAATATTGTTAAATGATGCAGTTACGTGAGCTTCACCAACTGATTCAATTATAACTTTACGTTTTTTTGTTACTTTAGACTTTGCCATAATTCTTTACTATTAGTAAAAAATAATCAATGATTATTTTTTCTTGTTAGCTACAGTTTTTCTCTTACCTTTTCTTGTACGAGAGTTATTCTTCGTTCTTTGTCCTCTTAATGGTAAACCAAGTCTGTGACGAATACCTCTTTGACATCCGATGTCCATTAAACGTTTAATGTTTAATTGAACTTCAGAACGTAACTCACCTTCAATAGTGTAAGTTCCTACTTGCTCACGAATTGCTGCAATTTGATCATCAGTCCAATCTTGAACTTTGATGCTTTCGTCTATGTTAGCAGCTGTTAAAATCTCTTTAGCTCTGCTTCTTCCTACACCAAAGATATATGTTAAAGCGATAACACCTCTTTTATTCTTTGGAATATCTATACCTGCGATTCTTGCCATATAATTTAGTTTTTAGCTGTTAGCTTTTAGTTGTTAGAATCCTAAACATTTCTATTTCAAGCAGATTCATCTAACTACTAATTACTAATGACTAGTGTCTTATTTATTATCCTTGTCTTTGTTTAAATCTAGGATTCTTTTTGTTAATTACGTATAAACGGCCTTTTCTGCGTACAATTTTGCAGTCAGCACTTCTTTTCTTTAATGATGCTCTTACTTTCATCAGTGTGTGTTTTTAATATCTGTAAGTAATTCTTGCCTTTGATAAATCATACGGGCTCATTTCTAATTTTACCTTGTCTCCTGGTAATAACTTTATATAATGCATACGCATTTTTCCTGAAATGTGCGCCGTAACAATATGTCCGTTTTCTAATTCTACACGGAACATAGCGTTTGATAAAGCTTCTGTAATAGTTCCGTCTTGTTGAATTGCTGATTGCTTAGCCATATTATTTTAATGATTTTCTGTTACTGTTTCCTGTTTTCATTAAACCGTCGTAACGACTATTTAATAAATACGAGTTTATTTGCTGAATGGTGTCTATTGCAACTCCTACCATAATGATTAATGAAGTTCCACCGTAAAACATTGCCCAGTTTTGAGTAACTCCAAACTTTACAATGATTGCTGGTAAAATAGATAAAGCTGCTAAGAAGATTGATCCTGGTAATGTAATTTTTGACAATACTGAATCTAAAAAGTTAGCTGTTTCTTCACCTGGTTTATACCCTGGAACAAAACCATTACTTCTCTTTAAGTCTTCTGCCATTTTATTCGTTGGAATAGTAATAGCTGTATAAAAGTAACTAAAGACAATAATTAATAAAGCAAATATAACGTTATACCATAAACCGTTAATATCAGTTAAACTGTTTAATGCTGGGTATTTTTGCCCTAATGCAATTGGTAAAAACATAATTGCTTGAGCAAAGATAATTGGCATTACACCAGCTGCATTCAATTTTAATGGAATGTACTGTCTTGCGCCATCAACATCTTTAATGTTTGTAACTGCTGTACGACGTGCATATTGAACTGCAACTTTGCGTACTGCGGTAACTAATAATACGGTTAACAAGATTACCACAAACCAAACTATTAATTCGATTAAAATCATCATAATTCCTCCTGCTCCAGCAGTTTGCTTAGAAACTAATTCTTGAATAAATGCTGCTGGGAAGTTTGCGATAATACCTACTGTAATTAATAATGATATACCATTACCAACTCCTTTATCAGTAATACGCTCTCCTAACCACATTGCAAAAATTGTTCCTGCACTTAAAAGAATAATAGATGATACCCAAAATGTTGCTCCTGTTACTAAAAATGCTTCAGCTGGTAATCCCATTTGATTTTGGATAACTCCAATATAAGTAGGTGCTTGAAACAAGGTTATAGCAATTGTAAGCCATCTTGTAATTTGCGTAATCTTCTTACGTCCACTTTCTCCATCTTTTTGTAGCTTTTGTAAATAAGGTACCGCGATACCCATTAACTGTACTACAATAGAAGCAGAAATATAAGGCATTATACCAAGTGCCATTACTGACGCTCTAGCAAATGCCCCACCTGTAAATGCGTTTAATAAACCTAAAAGTCCATCAGAAGTACTGTCTTTTAATGCTGTTAATTGAGTTGGATCAATTCCTGGTAATGGAACTGCTGCCATAAAACGGTAAACAGCAATTAAACCTAAGGTTAAAAGTAATTTTTCCTTTAACTCTTCTATCTTCCAAATGTCTTTTAAAGTATTTATAAAATTCATCATTTACAATTATTATAAAGTTACTGCTTCACCTCCTGCTGCTTCGATAGCTGCTTTTGCTGATGCTGTATACTTATGTACAGTTATATTTAATTTAGCTTTTAACTCTCCACCACCTAATATTTTTACTAAGTCGTTTTTACGAGCTAATCTGTTTTCAACTAAAACATCTAAATTAACTGTATCTGTTATCTTTCCGTTATCTACTAATGATTGTAACTTGTCTAAATTCACACCAACATACTCTTTACGGTTAATGTTAGTGAATCCAAATTTAGGCACACGTCTTTGAAGTGGCATTTGTCCTCCTTCAAATCCTACTTTACGAGAATAACCAGAACGAGATTTAGCTCCTTTGTGTCCTCTTCCTGCAGTAGTAGCTTTACCAGAACCTTCTCCACGTCCTACACGCTTCCCTTTGTTCTTAGTTGCTCCAGCTGCTGGTTTTAAGTTGTGTAAACTCATCTTTTATTATCTTATTTAATTTCTTCTACAGAAACTAAGTGTTGAACTTTATTTACCATACCCAAAATTGTAGCTGTTGCATCATGCTCTACAGTTTGGTTCATTTTACGTAAACCTAACGCCTCTAACGTTCTTTTTTGATTTTTAAGGCGACCGATTTGACTTTTTACTTGTGTAACTCTAATTTTACTCATCGTCTTAAATTTTAACCGTTAAAAACTTTCTCTAAAGAAATACCTCTTTGCTTAGCAATAGTTGCTGCGCTACGTAATTGTAATAAAGCGTCAAAAGTAGCTTTTACTACGTTATGAGGGTTTGATGATCCTTGAGACTTTGATAATACGTCTTTAATTCCAACAGATTCTAATACCAAACGTACAGCACCCCCGGCAATAACCCCGGTACCGTGTGAAGCTGGCTTGATGAATACTTTAGCTCCACCAAATTTACCTTTTTGCTCGTGTGGTAATGTTCCGTCTAAAATAGGAATACGCACTAAGTTTTTCTTTGCATCTTCTACTGCTTTTGCAATAGCAGAAGAAACATCTTTAGACTTCCCTAATCCGTGACCTACAACACCGTTACCATCACCAACTACTACGATAGCAGAGAAACCAAATGCTCTACCTCCTTTAGTTACTTTAGTAACACGTTGTACTCCTACTAATTTATCTACAAGCTCTAATCCGCTTGGTTTTACTCTTTCTACGTTTTTATATCCTAACATAATATAATTTCTTAAAATTTTAAACCAGCTTCTCTAGCAGCGTCTGCTAATACTTTAACTCTACCGTGGTATAAATACCCGTTACGATCGAAAGCAACAGTATCAACACCAGCTTTTACAGCTTTTTCAGCGATAGCTTTTCCTACTGCTGTAGCTGCTTCTGCTTTAGAACTAGATGTAATTTCTTTATCTCTTGAAGATGCAGATGCTAATGTTACACCAGCAACGTCATCAATTAACTGAGCATAGATTTCTTTGTTACTTCTAAAAACTGATAATCTTGGTTTTTCAGCGGTACCAGTAACTATTTTTCTAATTCTATGCTTAATTCGTTGTCTTCTTTCAAGCTTTGATAATGCCATAATAATTTCTCTTAATTTATTATGCAGATTTACCTGCTTTTCTTCTTAATACTTCTCCTACAAACTTAATTCCTTTTCCTTTGTAAGGCTCTGGCTTACGGAAAGAACGAATTTTTGCTGCAACTTGACCAACTAATTGCTTGTCATGTGAAGTTAATTTTACGATTGGATTCTTACCTTTTTCAGATACTGTTTCAACCTTAACTTCTGGAGCTAAATCTAAAATAATGTTATGTGAGAAACCTAAGGCTAAATCTAATTTTTGTCCTTGGTTAGATGCTCTATATCCAACACCTACTAACTCTAACTCTTTAGTAAATCCTTTGCTTACACCTTCAACCATATTATTGATTAAAGCACGGTATAAACCATGTGCAGCTCTATGATCTTTACTATCTGATGGTCTTTCTAAAGTGATTGTACCATCTTCTACTTTCACAGTAATATCAGAAGATAACTCTTGAGTTAACTCTCCTAATTTACCTTTTACTGTTACCACGTTTCCGTCTACTTTTACTTCAACACCTTGTGGCAATGCGATTGGATTTTTTCCTATTCTACTCATCTTACAAAATGTTTTTTAGTAAACGTAACATAATACCTCTCCACCAACGTTTTCTTGTCTTGCTTTTTTGTTTGTCATTACACCTTTAGATGTAGAAACAATAGCAATACCTAAACCGTTTAGTACTCTTGGCATTTCTTTAGCGCCAACGTACTTACGTAAACCTGGTGTTGAAATTCTTTGAATCTTTCTGATTACTGATTCTTTCGTATCACGATCGTATTTTAAAGCTATCTTGATAGTTCCTTGTACTTTATCGTCATTGAACTGATAACTTAAAATGTAACCTTGATCGAACAAAATTTTCGTCATTTCCTTCTTCAATTTAGAAGCAGGAACTTCAACTACTCTGTGGTTAGCTGCAATAGCATTTCTCACACGAGTAAGAAAATCCGCGATTGGATCTGTATACATAGTTAATTAAATTGCGGTTTTGGTTTTTAGTAACCTTACTCTACCGAGGTAAACTACTGATACTAAACCTGAAACCAGTTAATATTTATTTAGTTCGTTTTTGGGTAAAATCTCATAGGTATTATACTTGCTACAAGTATTTACTTACAAGGCACAATTTACCCTATAAAAACAGTGTGCAAATATACATAAACTTTTTAAAAATCAAACCATTTTAATAATTATCATTTTGAGTACTAATTTATTGCGGATTTTTCAGCCTTTAAAAACTAAATTTTATCCTTTAAAATAGAGTGATAATTCTCTAAAAAGCTACCTTTTTAAACACAAAAAGGTGCATAACGTTTTATCGTTATACACCTTTTACTTGTATAGTAAAGAGCTGTTACCAGCTTGCTTTTTTTACTCCTGGAATTAATCCTTGGTTAGCCATTTCACGGAAAGTAACACGTGAAATTCCGAACTGACGCATATATCCTTTAGGACGTCCAGTTAGCTTACAACGGTTGTGCATTCTAATTGGTGATGCGTTTTTTGGTAACTTTTGTAATGCTTCGTAGTCTCCAGCTTCTTTTAAAGCTTTTCTCTTTTCAGCATACTTAGCAACCATTTTAGCTCTTTTGCGCTCACGCGCTTTCATTGATTCTTTAGCCATCTTATTAATTCTTTTTAAATGGTAATCCTAATTCTCCTAATAATGATTTAGCTTCTTTATCAGTGTTAGCAGATGTTACAAAAGTAATATCCATACCACTAATTTTTTTCACTTGATCAATATTAATCTCTGGATAGATGATTTGTTCAGTAATACCTAAGTTGTAGTTACCTCTACCATCAAAACCGTTTGCTTTGATTCCGTTAAAGTCTCTTACACGTGGTAAAGAAGCTGTAACTAATCTATCTAAAAACTCGTACATTTTATCACCTCTTAACGTAACTTTTGCACCAATTGGCATTCCTTTACGTAATTTGAAGTTTGCAACGTCTTTCTTAGAAATTGTAGATACTGCTTTTTGACCTGTAATTGTAGTTAACTCATCAATAGCATATTCTATTAATTTCTTATCTGCTATAGCTGCACCAACACCTTTACTTACAACGATTTTTTGTAATTTAGGTACTTGCATTACATTGCTATAACCAAATTCATCAGTAAGAGTTTTGATAACTCTGCTCTTGTACTCTTCTTTTAATCTTGGTACGTAACTCATGGTTATATTGCTTTATCTGATTTTTTTGATACTCTTACTTTCTTATCTCCTTCTACTTTGTAACCAACTCTTACTGCTTCACCGTTTTCAACTAAAGCAACGTTTGATATATGTAATGGAGCTTCCTTTTTTACAATTCCTCCTTGTGGATTAGCTGCTGAAGGTTTAGTGTGTTTAGACACCATGTTTACACCTTCTACTACAACTCTATCCTTATCTTTGATGATTTGTAAAACTTTACCTTCAGATCCTTTGTGATCTCCTGCTATAACTTTAACAGTATCTCCTGATTTAATTTTAAATTTTTTCATTTTAAAATCTGATTTTATAACACCTCAGGTGCTAATGATACTATTTTCATAAATTGTTTCTCACGTAATTCACGAGCCACAGGACCGAATACACGTGTTCCTCTCATTTCCTCTGAAGGATTTAAAAGTACACAAGCATTATCGTCAAATCTGATGTATGATCCGTCTTTACGTCTAACTTCCTTCTTAGTACGAACAACAACTGCACGAGATACTTGACCTTTCTTTACAGTTCCGTTTGGAGTTGCAGATTTTACCGTAACAACGATTTTGTCTCCAACGCTAGCGTAACGCTTTTTTGTTCCTCCTAAAACTCTAATCACTAAAACTTCTTTTGCTCCAGTGTTATCTGCGACTTTTAATCTTGATTCTGTCTGTAACATATTATTTAGCTCTTTCTAGGATTTCTACTAATCTCCAACGCTTAGATTTACTCATAGGACGTGTTTCCATGATCCTTACAGTATCACCTTCGTTGCAATCGTTATTCTCGTCATGTGCAACGTACTTCTTAGTCTTTAATACGAACTTTCCGTACATTGGGTGCTTTACTCTTTTTACCTCGCTAACTACGATAGATTTCTCCATTTTGTTGCTAGATACTACACCGATTCTCTCTTTTCTAAGATTTCTTTTTTCCATCTTTAAAACTGACTAGAATTATTGTAATTCTCTTTTAGTTAACTCTGTAGCAATTCTTGCCACAGTTTTTCTTAAGCTACGTAACTCTAATGGGTTTTCCAATGGAGTTATGGCGTGAGCCATCTTAAGATCAGTATAATTTTTCTTCAACGCTCCAAGCTTTTCTTGTAAGTCAGCTGTTGATAATTCTTTAATTTCTGATTGTTTCATGATCTAAATAGAATTAAGCGTTATAATCAAAATCTCTTGCTATTACAAACTTCGTTTTTACAGGAAGTTTTTGAGCTGCTAAACGTAAAGCTTCTTTTGCTACTTCCATTGGTACTCCACCAACTTCAAACAAAATTCTACCTGGTTTAATAACAGCAACAAAATGATCAGGTGCACCTTTACCTTTACCCATACGTACCTCTAATGGTTTCTTAGTGATAGGTTTGTCTGGGAAAATTTTAATCCAAAGTTGCCCCTCTCTTTTCATATAACGAGTTGCCGCAATACGAGCTGCCTCAATTTGACGAGAGGTAAGTAAGTTCTGGTCTAATGATTTGATACCAAACATTCCGTTAGAAAGTTGAGTACCTCTACCAGAGTTACCTTTCATATTTCCTTTCGCCTTCTGTACCTTACGGTATTTTACTCTTTTTGGCTGTAACATTTTTAATTTCTTTTAAAAATTATTTTCTTCTGCGAGGTTGACGTTTTGCATTACCACCACCTTTGTTAGAGTTACCTTTTTGTTTAGATAATCCTACTAATGGAGATAATTCACGTTTTCCATAAACCTCACCTTTCATAATCCATACTTTCACACCGATTCTTCCGTATGTAGTATGTGCTTCAACAAGTGCATAATCGATGTCTGCTCTGAAGGTAGAAAGAGGAATTCTTCCTTCTTTGTAATGCTCAGAACGTGCCATTTCAGCTCCGTTTAAACGACCTGATAATTGCACTTTAATTCCTTCTGCATTCATTCTCATTGCAGCAGCAATCGCCATCTTTGTAGCTCGCTTGTAAGAAATTCTGTTTTCGATTTGACGTGCGATACTAGCTGCAACTAAGTTTGCATCTAATTCTGGACGCTTAATTTCGAAAATGTTAATTTGAACTTCTTTTCCTGTAATCTTCTTAAGTTCTTCTTTTAACTTGTCTACCTCTTGACCTCCTTTACCAATGATGATACCTGGACGTGCAGTAGTGATAGTAACGGTTACAAGTTTTAAAGTACGCTCAATAATAATACGAGAAACACTTGCTTTTGATAAACGAGCGTTGATATACTTTCTGATTTTATCATCTTCAGCAATCTTATCTCCGTAGTCATTTCCACCATACCAGTTAGATTCCCATCCTCTGATAATTCCTAAACGATTTCCTATTGGATTTGTCTTTTGTCCCATTTCTACTTTGATTAATTACTGTTATTTTTAGTTCCTAACTCTAAAGTTACGTGATTAGAACGCTTACGAATTCTGTGTGCACGCCCTTGTGGAGCTGGTCTTAACCTTTTTAACATACCTGCGCTATCAACACAAATTGATTTTACATATAATCCTGCATCTTCGATGCTAGCATCTTCGTTTTTAGCTTGCCAGTTAGCGATAGCTGATAACAATAACTTTTCTAAGTTACGTGATGCTTCTTTTGGACTGAATTTTAAGATTTGTAAAGCTTTTTCAACTTCTACTCCTCTTACTAAATCTGCTACCAAGCGCATTTTTCTTGGTGATGTAGGACAATTAGTTAATTTAGCAAAAGCTCTAGACTTTCTAGCTTCTTTTAACTGTGTTGCCATGTTATGTTTACGACTTCCCATAATTTCCTACTATTTTTTACCTTTATTTTTTGCACCAGCGTGCCCTCTAAAAGAACGTGTTGGTGAAAATTCGCCTAATTTATGACCTACCATGTTTTCAGTAACGTAAACTGGTACAAACTGACGTCCGTTGTGAACTGCAATTGTTTGCCCTACGAAATCTGGAGTAATCATACTTGCTCTAGACCAAGTTTTGATAACTGATTTACTTCCTGCTTCTACGTTAGCTAACACTTTTTTCTCTAACTTATAGTGAACGTAAGGTCCTTTTTTTAATGATCTTGCCATGGTTTATTATTTCTTTCTACGTTCTATAATATACTTGTTACTAGCTTTGGTCTTAGATCTTGTCTTGAATCCTTTAGCTGGGATACCGTTTCTAGATCTTGGATGTCCTCCAGAAGAACGTCCTTCACCACCACCCATTGGGTGATCAACTGGGTTCATACGAACAGCATTCGTTCTTGGTCTTCTACCTAACCATCTACTTCTACCTGCTTTACCAGATACTAATAATTGGTGG
This sequence comes from Tenacibaculum sp. TB-56, assembly GCF_059716275.2. Taxonomy (NCBI): domain Bacteria; kingdom Pseudomonadati; phylum Bacteroidota; class Flavobacteriia; order Flavobacteriales; family Flavobacteriaceae; genus Tenacibaculum; species Tenacibaculum sp. TB-56. The sequence continues at coordinate 423,016 of NZ_CM201367.1, forward strand.
TCTGAGTTAGACACAACTCCGATAGTTGCCATACAAGTTAATAAGATTAATCTTGTTTCACCTGAAGGTAACTTTACTGTTGCATACTTACCATCTCTTGCCATTAATTGAGCAAATGAACCAGCTGAACGAGCCATAACAGCTCCTTGTCCTGGGTGTAACTCAATACAAGAAATTGTAGTACCTAATGGAATATCGCTTAAGAACATAGCGTTACCAACTTCTGGCGTAGCTTCTTTTCCTGATACGATTGTTTGACCTACTTTTAAACCGTTTTGTGCAATTACATAACGTTTTTCACCATCAGCATAACTAACTAATGCAATAAATGCAGTACGGTTTGGATCGTACTCGATAGTTTTTACTGTTGCAGGAACACCTTGCTTATCTCTTTTAAAATCGATAATACGGTATTTTTGTTTATGACCTCCACCGATGTTACGTGTAGTCATTCTACCCTGATTGTTTCGACCTCCAGATCGTTTTTTCGGAGCTAATAAAGATTTCTCCGGCTTATCAGTAGTAATGGTGTCGAACCCATTTACAACTCTAAAACGCTGACCTGGTGTTATTGGTTTTAATTTTCTAACTGACATTCTGTCTTTTCTTAAAGATTGTTATAAAAATCAATAGTTTCTCCTTCAGCTAACTGAACGATTGCTTTCTTGTATCCACTTGTTAATCCAGAAACTAAACCTTTCTTAGTGTATTTAGTTTTTCTTAATGCTGGATAGTTCATAGTTTTTACAGACTCTATCGCTACACCATAAGCAGCCTCAACAGCTCCTTTGATTTCTAATTTGTTAGCTTTTTTGTTTACAACAAATGTATAACGGTTGTTTAACTCGCTATCATTTGTAGCTTTTTCTGTAATAATAGGTTTAATTAAAATACTCATTTTCTTCCCTATTTACTTAAATTAGACTCAATTCCTTCTAGAGAGCTCTCAGCGATAACAACTTTGTTAGCATTTAAAACGCTATACGTGTTAATTCCTGAAGCATCTACTACTTTAGAACCTTTTAAGTTACGAGATGATAAGTAAACGTTTTTACTTTCTTCACCTAATACAAATAAAGACTTTTTAGCGTCTAATTCTAAAGCTTTTAATACATTGATAAACTCTTTAGTTTTTGGAGCTTCAAAATTGAAGTCTTCAATTACAACTAAATTGTTTTCTTTTGCTTGAATACTTAAAGCTGACTTACGTGCTAAACGCTTTAAGTTTTTATTCAATTTAAAAGAGTAGTTTCTTGGTCTTCAGCCAAAATACGCCCACCACCTCTAAAAACTGGAGACTTGATACTACCCGCACGAGCTGTACCTGTTCCTTTTTGTTTTTTAATCTTTCTTGTACTACCAGCAATCTCAGCTCTTTCTTTCGATTTATGAGTACCTTGTCTTTGATTAGCCAAATACTGCTTTACATCTAAATAAATTGCGTGATCATTTGGCTCAATTCCGAATACCTCGTTAGAAAGTTCAACTTTTCTACCAGTATCTTTTCCTGTAATATCTAATACTGCTACTTTCATTATTTCTCGATAGTTACATAAGAGTTTTTGTGACCAGGAATAGCTCCTTTTACTACGATAAGATTCTTATCTGCAACCACTTTTAAAACTCTTAAATTTTGAACTTTTACTTTGTCTCCACCCATACGACCTGCCATACGCATTCCTTTGAATACTCTTGCAGGGTATGATGCTGCACCAATTGAACCAGGAGCTCTTAAACGGTTATGTTGACCGTGAGTTGCTTGTCCAACTCCGCCAAAACCATGACGTTTAACAACACCTTGAAAACCTTTACCTTTAGAAATTCCTGATACATCAACGAATTCTCCTTCAGCAAATAATTCAACAGTAATTGAGTCACCTAATTTGTACTCACCTTCGAACTCTTGGAATTCAACAACTTTTTTCTTAGCAGATGTACCAGCTTTTTTAAAGTGACCATCTAAAGCTTTATTAGAGCTTTTTGCTTTTTTGTCATCGAAACCAAGTTGTAAAGCGTTATAGCCGTCAACCTCTTCGGTTCTGACTTGGGTAACAACGCAAGGACCTGCTTCGATTACAGTACAAGGAATATTCTTCCCGTTCTCGTCGAATAAGCTGGTCATTCCAATTTTTCTTCCTATTAACCCAGACATATTTGTTAATTTTCAGACGAATAGACATATTTTATCCAGCGCGTCTATTAATAAATGATTATTTGAAACTAATGTTTCTATTTTTTCCTTTGAATTTTTCAAAAAAAAAGAGCGAAAAACACCTTCACTCTGAATTTGTTTTTACCATTTTTCCTTCGCGAAACCCTCAGGACATGTCATTTCTGTATACTTTACAGAAATATTTACACGCCGAAACCTAAATTTCGGTGTGCAAAAGTATAAAAAACTTTCGGCTTAACAAAATTAAACCGAAAGTTATTGATTTACTTATACTTTAATCTCAACTTCAACTCCACTTGGTAACTCAAGTTTCATTAAAGCATCAATAGTTTTTGAAGAAGAACTATAGATGTCTAATAATCTTTTGTAAGCAGATAATTGAAATTGCTCTCTAGATTTTTTGTTTACGTGTGGTGAACGTAATACTGTAAAAATCTTTTTATTTGTTGGTAAAGGAATTGGTCCGTTTACTACAGCTCCAGTACTCTTTACTGTTTTTACGATTTTTTCAGCAGACTTGTCTACTAAATTATAATCGTAAGATTTTAACTTTATTCTAATTTTTTGACTCATCTTAATTAACCTTTAGCGTTAGCGATTACTTCTTCTGCAATGTTACTAGGAGTTTCTGCATAGTGAGAGAATTCCATAGTAGAAGTTGCTCTACCTGAAGATAATGTTCTTAATGAAGTAACATATCCAAACATTTCTGATAATGGAACGATAGCTTTTACTACTTTAGATCCAGCACGGTCGCTCATATCATTAACTTGTCCACGTCTTCTATTTAAATCTCCAACGATGTCACCCATGTTTTCTTCTGGAGTTAACACTTCTAACTTCATCATTGGCTCCATGATTACAGCTCTTGCAGCTTTTGCAGCAGCTTTGTAACCCATTTTAGCAGCTAATTCGAATGATAATTGATCAGAATCTACAGGGTGGAATGAACCGTCTATTAATGTAACTTTCAGTGCATCCATTTCGTATCCTGCCAACTGAACCATTCTTCATTGCTTCTTTGAATCCTTTTTCTACTGAAGGAACAAATTCTTTAGGAACGTTACCACCTTTAATGATAGATTCGAACTCTAAACCTTGCTTACCTTCTTCAGCTGGCTCCATTTTGAATACTATATCAGCAAACTTACCACGTCCACCAGATTGTTTCTTATAAACCTCTCTGTGTTCTGCAGATGCAGTAATAGCTTCTTTGTACTCTACTTGTGGTTGTCCTTGATTTACTTCAACCTTAAACTCACGTTTTAAACGGTCTACAATAATATCTAAGTGTAACTCACCCATTCCTGAAATTACAGTTTGCCCTGAAGCTTCATCTGTTTTTACAGTAAATGTTGGATCCTCTTCAGCTAATTTAGCTAAAGACATACCTAATTTATCTACATCAGCCTTAGTTTTAGGCTCAACAGCGATACCGATTACTGGATCTGGGAAATCCATAGATTCTAAAACGATTGGGTGTTTTTCGTCAGATAACGTATCCCCTGTTTTAATATCTTTAAACCCTACAGCAGCTCCAATATCTCCAGCTTCGATAAATTCGATTGCATTTTGCTTGTTAGAGTGCATTTGGTAAATACGAGAAATACGTTCTTTTTTACCTGAACGGTTATTTAACACATATGAACCTGCATCTAAATGACCAGAATATGCACGGAAGAATGCTAAACGACCTACGAAAGGATCGGTAGCAATTTTAAATGCTAAAGCTGAAAATGGTGCTTTTGCATCTGGCTTACGTGTTTCTTCTTCTCCTGTATCAGGGTTAGTACCGATGATATTTTCTCTATCTACTGGAGAAGGTAAATAACGACATACAGCATCTAATAAGAACTGAACACCTTTATTCTTGAATGAAGATCCACATACCATAGGAATGATAGACATATCCATTACAGCAGCTCTTAATGCAGCATGCACTTCTTCTTCTGTAATAGAATCTTCATCTTCCATGTATTTCTCTAATAAGTTTTCGTCATAAGCAGCAACCTCTTCGATTAACTTACCACGTAACTCACGAGCTTCTTCTTTTAAATCTTCTGGAATATCAACAACATCAAAAGTTGATCCGTGATTTTCATCATGCCATACAATAGCACGGTTCTTAACTAAATCAACAATTCCTTTAAAATCTGCTTCATCACCAATGTTTAATACGATTGGCACTGCGTTAGATTTTAACATGTCTTTTACTTGCTGACAAACTGCTAAAAAGTTTGCTCCTTGACGGTCCATTTTGTTAACGAAACCGATACGAGGTACTTTATAGTTATCAGCTAATCTCCAGTTAGTTTCAGATTGTGGCTCTACTCCGTCTACTGCAGAGAATAAGAACACTAAACCGTCTAATACACGTAATGAACGGTTTACCTCTACGGTAAAGTCAACGTGACCTGGAGTATCAATAATATTAAAATGGTATCCTTTAGCATCAGCGGTAGGCTTTCCATTTTCTGTTGGGAATTGCCATGTACAAGTTGTAGCTGCAGAAGTAATAGTAATACCTCTTTCAGCTTCTTGTTCCATCCAGTCCATTGTAGAAGCACCATCGTGAACTTCTCCAATTTTGTGAGACACCCCTGTATAGAAAAGGATACGCTCAGTTGTTGTTGTTTTACCAGCATCAATATGAGCAGCAATACCGATATTTCTTGTATATTTTAAATCTCTTGCCATTTCTTATTAAAATCTAAAGTGTGAGAATGCTTTATTAGCTTCAGCCATCTTATGAGTATCTACTCTTTTCTTAACAGCAGCACCTTCTTCTTTAGCTGCAGCTAAAATCTCAGCAGCTAAACGTTGTGCCATTGTTTTTTCATTACGCTTACGCGCATAAGAAATCATCCATTTAATCGCCATAGACACCTTACGGTCTGGACGAATTTGCATTGGAATTTGGAATGTAGCTCCACCTACACGGCGAGAACGCACTTCTACGTGAGGCATCACGTTAGATAAACCATCTTTCCACACTTCTAAAGCCGACTTTTCTTCGTCAGTTTTCTTTTCGTTTACGATATCCATTGCATCGTAAAACACTTTGAACGCTACAGATTTTTTACCGTCCCACATTAAGTTATTCACAAAACGTGTAACTAATTGATCGTTAAATCTTGGATCCGGTAACAAAACTCTTTTTTTAGCTCTTCTTTTCCTCATGTCTTTACATTAAAAAAGTTACTAATTATTTTTACTTTTTGTCTTTAGGGCGTTTTGCACCGTACTTAGATCTACGTTGGGTTCTACCCTCAACTCCTGCAGTATCTAATGCTCCACGTACCACGTGATATTTAACACCTGGTAAATCTTTTACCCTTCCACCTCTAACTAATACTATCGAGTGCTCTTGCAAGTTGTGCCCCTCACCTGGAATATACGCGTTGATTTCGTTACCATTTGTTAAACGAACCCTTGCTACCTTACGCATTGCTGAGTTAGGTTTCTTAGGTGTTGTGGTATACACACGCGTACAAACTCCACGTCTTTGTGGACATGCTTGTAAAGCAGCCGATTTACTCTTCTTAGTTATTTTGGCTCTTCCTTTACGAACTAATTGTTGAATAGTTGGCATACTAAATTATTACTTATTTTTAATTTGTACTTAAATTACTCTAATTTTAAGAGTGCGCAAATGTACGACTATTTTCTAATTAATCAAATATCAAGAAGTTATTTTTACCAAAACACACTCCTACACATTAAAACACCTACCCCATCCATCAAAACAATAACCAAAACCAACCAACACACTTAAAACATTACTAACAAAAAACATCATAAAAAAAGAAAATAGACCTTAGTTTTTAACATAAAAAAAAGTATTAACAATATTTTTTTTAGATTTCTTTAACAAATCCTTTGTTTTTTAAGTTTTATTTATGATTTTTGGCTCAATTAATTCAAATAATTACACAATGAAAACAAAGTTTAATGGAATTTTGACGCTACTACTAGCGTTGATTGTGCAAATATCCTTTGCACAAGAAAAAACAATTTCAGGAACGGTGTCTGACGAAGCAGGTCCACTTCCTGGGGTTACAATATTAAAAAAAGGTACAACACAAGGTACTGAGACTGATTTCGATGGAAATTACTCTATCGTAGCTAACACTGGAGATGTTCTTGTTTTTAGTTTTGTAGGTATGAAAACCGTTGAAAGAACAGTTGGTGAATCAAATCAAATTAACGTTACTATGGGTAGTGACAACGTTTTAGATGAAGTTGTTATTACTGGTGTAGCTGGTGCTACAAGCAGAAAGAAACTTTCTGTAACAGTAAACAAAGTTAGCGCTAAAGAACTTGAAGATATGCCTCAAACATCTGCTGCAAGTGCTTTACAAGGTAAAGTAGCTGGGGTAACTGTGACTAATTTTGGTCAGCCAGGTTCTGGAGCAACTATTCAACTTCGTGGTGCTACTAACTTATTTGGTGGTCAAGAACCTTTAGTTCTTGTTGATGGTGTTATAGTAGAAGGAGGTATTAATGATATCAACACAGATGATATTGCTTCTTTTGAAATTGTAAAAGGAGCTTCTGCTTCTGCACTTTATGGTTCTCGTGCTGGTAACGGGGTTATCGTTATTACAAGTAAAAGAGGTAGCTTTAGCCAAAGCCCTAAAATCACTCTTCGTAGTGACATAGGTTTTTCTTCATTACCTAATAAAATAGACTTAAACAAATCTCACTTTTACGAGTTAGCTAGTGATTGGCAATCTGCTCAAGGAACTTACACCAAGTATGATGGAGTTACTTATCCTGCTAACTATAGTGGAGTTGGTAAGGTTACTGGAGGAGCTCGTATCTTATCTGCAGACCATTACGCTGATAACCCTTATGGAGTTTATTATGATAACCAAGATAAGTTCTTCGGTACAGGTATGGATCAAACTTTATATGCTTCTGTTTCTCATGGTACTGAAAAAGCTAACTTATTCTTCTCTGCAGACAGAACAACCAACGAAGGTATTTTTGCCGAAACTGGAGGTTATAAGAGATATGGTGCTAGATTAAATGCTGATTTTAAAATTAATGATTGGTTAAAGTTTAGCGCAAGTAACAACTACATCAGAACTAATAACGAAACACCAGGTGGTACTACTGAAGGAGTTTTATTTGATTTATCTGTTACAGATCCTGACGTAAACCTAAGTGCTCCTAACCCTGATGGGCAACCTTACTACTACATCCCTAATCCATGGGCTGCTACTTCTACCAACCCTCTATATGACTTAGCTACAAATAGAGAAAAAGCTGTTAGAAATAGATTTTTAGGTTCTTATAACCTTAACCTAAAATTTTCTGATGCTCTTAACTTAGATTTAGAGTACGCAGTAGAAAGTACTAGTTGGAATAATGACGACTACACTCCTTATACTTCTTTCCAAACTGGAGGGCTTTTAAACGGAGAAGATGTTGGGTTTAGCTACTCTAAAGGAGGTTACTCTAAAGAAAATAGTACTACATTATCTCAAAAAGCACAAGCTACTTTAAACTATACTCAAACTTTTGGTGAATTAAAATTAGCTGGTAAATTAAGTTATTTATTAGAAGACAATAGCTATGAGTATTTTTACGGTCAAGGTATTGACTTTATATACCCTGGTCTTAAATCTTTAGATAATTTTGAAAGCGGTGACGTATTTATTGGATCTTCATTTCAAGATGAAAGAGCTCAAAACGTATTTGCTATTTTAGGCTTAGATTTTAAAGACCGTTACATTGTTGACGCTATGTACCGTAGAGACTGGTCTTCTTTATTTGGTGCTAATAATAGACAAAATGATTATTACAGAATTTCAGGAGCATACAGAATTTCAAAAGATTTAGAAATTCCTGGAATCCAAGAATTTAAAGTTCATGCTGCATTAGGAACAGCTGGTCAACGCCCTGGATTTAACTGGCAATATGATGTAATTGGACTTGCAAACGGTACGTTAGATAACGATAGAATAAAAGCTAACCCAGATTTAAAACCTTCAGAAACGACTGAATTTGAAATAGGTACAAACATCAGCTTCTTAGATAGATTTAATTTTGAAGGAGTATATGCTAAAGCAAAAACTGAAAACCAGTTTATGTTAGTTGATATTTTTGCTCCTGCAAATGGTGGTGCCAACAGACAATGGCAAAATGTAGGTACTGTTGATTTTAACACTTTAGAATTAAACTTAACAGCTGATGTTATAAAAACTGAAGATTTAAAATGGAATCTAGGTGTAAGATACAGTAGTACAGACAACGAAATCTCAAGCTTAAATGTTGACCCTATAGTTGTTGGTCCTGGAGGAACTAACACTCCTGGTGAAATATTTTATGTTAAAGAAGGAGAAGAGTTTGGTGCTATGTATGGTTACCAATTTGTAAGATCATTAGATCAAATGGCTAATCAACTACCAGCTGGTTCTACAATAGCTGATTATGAAATAAACTCAGAAGGTTATGTTATTCCTGCTGGAACTGAAGGAACTTCAGGAGAATTACCTCAAGTTTTACTTGGTCAAGACGGTAACAGACTGTATAGTAAAATTGGTTCTCAGAATGCTGATTTCCAAATGGGCTTTACTTCTAACTTAAACTATAAAGGATTCAACTTTTATATGTTATGGGATTGGAAAAAAGGAGGAGACATCTACAACCGTCAAGGTCAGTGGTTAACCAGAGACTATAGAAATGCAATTATTGATCAAGCTGGTAAAGCTGACGCAGATAAAAAGACTTTCGATTATTACCAAGGTCTTTATGACACTAACCAAGAAAACAAGTATTGGGTAGAAGATGGTTCTTATGTTAAGCTAAGAGAAGTTTCTTTATTCTATACTCTTGGTTCAAAACAACTATCTAACATTGCTGGAGGTTTCTTCGAATCTTTAAAAATCGGTGTAACTGGTAGAAACTTATTAACCTTTACTGACTATTCAGGATGGGACCCAGAAGTTCAGTTATATGATTCTAACACTCAGAATTATTATTCTGTAGACTATGGTGTGTACCCAGTTTCTAGATCTTACACCTTATCAGTTCAACTTAAATTTTAACAATTAGTGTATTATGAAAATATTTAAATTAATTTCTTTAGCATTTTTGGCTATTGGGTTAAACTCATGTGATGATTTTGACACAGACTTAGATGTTATAAACAGAGAAGAGCCTACCAGTCAACAGATTGGTATCGAATCAACTGCAGACAAGTTGTTTCAAGGTTGGTACAACGCTACCAACAATTATTATGGCCCTGGGTTAATGTTAGCTACTATGGCTGACCAAATGTCTTGTTCTTGGGGTAACGCTGCCATGAGAGACATGTCTAGCGAACCTAGAGTAGCTTGGAACAATAATGCTACTTATGGAAACAACAGAGCTACTGCTGATTTTTTCAACTCAATGCATTCAATATTATCAGATTCTAATTCGATTGTAGCTAATGTAATGTCAGGTGGTGCTTTCGACAATGCTCAAAAAGCTGAAACCCTAGCTAGATTTGGTCAAGCCGCTACTTTAGGTTACTTGGCTTTAGTTTTTGACAGAGTATATCCTTCAGATGAAACAGGAATTTTAAACGGAGGTGAACCTCTTACTTATAAGGAAGCTATTGAACTTGCTTTAGAAAAATTAGACCTTGCTATAGCAGCTGCTGAAGCTGGTACTTTTGAAATTGACACTCAAGTTTATGGTGTTACTTTATCTAAAGATCAATGGATTGAGTTTTTAAACTCATTTGGAGCTAGGTTATTAGTTAATTCTCCTAGAAACGCTACAGAAAAGGATGCTTTAGATTGGGATAGAGTATTAAATTATGCTCAAAATGGTTTATCGTATGATTTTGGTGTAGTAAGTGATGGTTGGACTAACTGGTATTCAGATTGGGTATTCTACGGAATCTACCCAGGATGGCTTCGTGTTGATATGAGAATAATCAATTTAATGGATAACAGTTACCCTGATTACTGGCCTGCTAACGAAACTGTACTACCTGAAGCTACAAGTGAAGACGCAAGATTAGCTACTGATTTTGGCTACTTATCTTCTCAAGATTTCCCTGCTGATCGTGGAACATACCACTGGACTACATACAGATACTCTCGTTATGATGAAATCACTGGATCTGGATGGACAACAATGGTTAACGAAATGCTTAAAGCTGAAAACGATTTATATTTAGCTGAGGCTTACTTAAGAACAGGTGATTTAACTAGTGCTGCTGCTACCATAAATAATGGATCTCGTAGCTTAAGAGGTGGTTTAGACGATATCGGAGAAACAGAACAAGAAATTAAAGACGCTATCTTTTACGAAAGAAACGTAGAATTAATCTGTACTGGTATGGGATTAGCTTTCTTTGAAATGAGAGGTAATGACTTATTACAAGAAGGTACACCTTTACACTTACCTATTCCTGGTGCTGCACTAAATGCTGCTAAGATTCCAATATATACTTTTGGAGGTTCTCAAGGAACACCTGGTACTGATGTTTCTAACGGAGGTTGGAGATAATACTTTTAAATTATATAAGAACAAAAGCCACCTTTAATAGGGTGGCTTTTTTTTACTAAAAAAAACAATCATTTACTTAATTTAACTCTTTTTATGTTAAAAAATTGCTTCTTTAATATATATTTATGATTTTAGCGGTTGATTAATTCAAATAATTACATAATGAGAACAAAGTTTAATGGAATTTTAACGCTATTCCTAGCGTTGATTGTGCAAATATCCTTTGCACAAGACAGAATAATTTCAGGTACTGTTTCTGACGAAACAGGTCCACTACCTGGGGTTACAATCTTTAAAAAAGGTACTACTCAGGGTACTGAAACTGATTTCGATGGAAACTACTCTATCAATGCTAAAACTGGTGATGTTTTAGTTTTCAGTTTTGTTGGTATGAAAACAGCTGAAAGAACTGTTGGAGGTTCTAATCAAATCTCAGTCGTTTTAGAAAGTGACAGTTTGCTTGAAGAAGTAGTTGTTACAGGTTACGCAGTTACTACTAAGCAAAAATCTAGTATAGCATCTACATCTTTGAGTGCTAAAACTATTGAAGACAGGCCTAATGCTAGTTTGGTTCAAACGCTTTCTGGTCAGGTTCCAGGTTTAGACATTTCAACAAACTCTGGTCAACCAGGTAGTAACTCTTTAGTTCAACTTCGTGGGGTTAACTCAATAAACGGTAATACAGAACCATTGTTTTTAATGGACGGAGTACCTATTAATGAAGATAACTTTAGAAGTTTAAACCCTAACGAAGTGGCTTCTATTACGATATTAAAAGATGCTGGAGCTACTGCAATTTATGGTAACAGAGGTGCTAATGGTGTTGTAATTATTAAAACTAAGAGAGGTGAAAAAGGAGCTAACCTTAAAGTTAATTATACTGGACTTTTAAGTTTTTCCTCTTTACAGGACCATAGATATAATCTAATGAATTCTCAACAATACCTTACGTTAGAAAGAATGCAAGGTGTTGGTAGAGGTGGTGGAGTAGGACACGCTCTTTTCCCTGATACTCAAACCGGTACACCTTTAACTGATACTGAAATAGCTCAAGCAAAGACTACTGACTGGATGGACTATTTCTTTAGAACCGGTATGACACAGAATCATACTATTGGGTTAACTAGTGGTAGTCAAAACTCTTCTCAATATACATCTTTGGGTTATTTTGATCAAGAAGGTATTTTAAAAGGAAGTAATTTAAAACGTTTTAATTTAAGAAATAATATTTCTGGAAACTCAAGTAATGAAAAATTTAATTACTCTACTTCTGTTTCTCTTAACTATTCTAAAAATGATGAGCCTACTTCAATTGGTACTACTGGTGTTAACCAAAACCCTCTATTTGGAGCCAATTCAGCTTTACCTTACTTTGTCCCTGAAGATTACCCAGGAGGTAGAGTATTAGCTCAAAGTTTTGTTTTAGCTTATGCTCCTTATTATATCATAGATAAACTTGCAACATATGTAGCTCTTGAAGAAGAATTAAAAATTATAGCTTCTGCTAATGGTAGCTATAAATTAACTGATGATATAACTGCTTCTATAAATGCTGGTATAGATTATGAAAGTGTTACTTACTTAGACTCTCAACACCCTATTTCAAGAAATCAACTACGTTTTAACCCTAATGTTGATGGATTTCAAAGTCAAAGTTCAGATCGTAGACTTACATTTAACTCTACATCTTCTTTAAGATGGGATAAAACATTTGGTAAACATACATTTGGTGTTGCTGCATACCTAGAGTATTTTAAAGCTCATTTAAGAAATTTCGGTTTTACACAAAATGGATTAAATCCTAAAACATTTTCACCTGGTGATGGTAGCGGATTCATTCCTGATTCACCAGATGATGACGATAAAGTAGATACTGTTTTTGCAAATAAATTAGATGCTGGTCTGCTATCTTACTTTGGTTCTTTTGATTATGATTTTGACACTAAATATGGTTTGAGCGCAACAGTAAGACGTGATGCATCTTATCGTTTTGCAACTACAAATAGATGGGGTACTTTCTGGTCTGTTTCTGGAAGATGGAACATTAGTAATGAAGACTTCATGCAAGGAAGCGCTTTTAACAACTTAAAATTAAGAGCTTCTTATGGTACAACAGGTAACCAAAGAATTACTGGTGACACGTATTTTTCTGGAGCTGATTTACCTTTCAGTTTTTATGGAACAGGTGTAGGTTATGCTGGTCAAGAACAAATTTTCTTAAGCCAAATTGGTAACAGTACTTTAAAATGGGAAACTGTAGCTCAATTTAACGTTGGTGTCGATTTTGGCGTTTTTAATAACAGATTAAGAGGTTCGTTAGATTATTATGCTAAAAAAACTACTGACTTATTCCAAGATTTACCTGTTTCTGCTATTAATGCTACTACACAAATTTCATCTAATACAGGAAGTTTAACAAATAAAGGGTTTGATGTACAATTGGAGTATGATATTGTTAAAAAAGAAGACTTAAGAGTTTCTGTTAATACAGTTGCTAACTACAACGAAAATAAACTAAGTGATATCCCTAGTGAAACAGGTGAGATCATAGGTATTGGCAGAAATGGTGGAAAAATAGGTGAATACTTTGCTGTTAGATACGCTGGTGTTAACCCTGCTAATGGTAACTTATTGTTCTTAGATAAAGATGGTAACCTTACTGAAAATCCTGATGCTGATAATGACAGAGTTTGGACAGGTAAAAACATTACTCCTGATGCTCAAGGTAGTTTTGGATTAAATGTTGACTATAAAGGATTTTTCCTTCAAACTCAATTCAACTATGTAATTGGTGTTGATCGTTTTGACTTTGATTATGCAGGTTACATTGACAGAGATGACATAGGTGATTTTAATTTATCTTCAGATATTTTAAGAGCATGGACTCCTGATAACAGAATAACGGATATTCCTAGTTTAGATGCTACTAACTTGGATGTCTCATCTGATAGGTTTTTAGTTCCTGCTGATTACTTAAGATTACGATTTGTTACTTTGGGATATTCTTTTCCTAATAAGTATTTAGAAAATACTGGTTTTAGCAAAGTAAGATTATTTGCTAATGCTGAAAACATGTTAACTTTTACTAAATTTAGAGGTTTTGATGCTTCAAGTAGAGCTGGTAGTAGGTCATACCCAACACCAAAAACAATTTCTTTTGGTATTGAATTAGGTTTATAAAAAAAATAATTTAAGATGAAAAAATATTTAAAAATATCATTTTTAATTGCTTTATCTATATCTTTTTATAGATGTGATAATGCGATAGACATTAACCAGCCAGGTAGATTAACTCCTGAGGTAACTTTTGAAACTGTGGATGATTTACAAGCTGGATTAATAGGAGTTTATACAAAGTATGACTTAACTCCTGAAATTGCTTTTAACGCAACTTACTCTGATGAAATTGCTGAAGGTTTTGCCGGAGGTGGTCAAGGGCAAGATTCAGGTTTTAGATATAATTTAAATGCCGGGTCAGACGCTCCTGCTGCATTTTGGTTAAATGGTTATGTAGAATTAAACTCTGTTAATAGAGTAATTGAAGGTTCTGAATTTGTGACTCCTGAAGCAACAGAGCAAGATCGTTATGATGACATCCTTGGTCAAGCTTATGCTTTAAGAGCTTTTTCTCACTTTCAGCTTTTATCTTATTTTTCAACAGACTACACTGATGATAATGCTTTAGCTGTTATAAAACTTGATTTTGTTCCTACAATTGATCAAAAATTACTTAGGAATACTAATGGCGAAATTTATGATTTAATTGAGTCTGATTTAACTAAGGCTGCAAGTTTATTAGATAGAGACTCTGATCCTATCTATGTATCTAAAGATTTTGTAAAGGCTCTTAGAGCAAGGGTTGCTGCATATAGAGGTGATTACACTACAGCTGCTCCTTTAGCTCAAGAACTTTTAAATAAATACCAAATAGCAGATCGTAATGATTATCAATTAATGTTTTTAGACCAGAGCAATGCTGAAATCATTTTTAAATTAGATAGATACTTAAATGGACCATATGACGGACAAGGTGCTACAGGTAGTGAATTTGCCGGTGGTTGGGCAGGTGCTAATTTTGCATTTGTAAATGCTACTGTTGGTGGTGGTGCTTACTATGAATTTGGAAGAAGTTTATTTAATTTATTCGACCCAGCTGATATCAGATATGATGTTTCAGTTGCTCCAACGTCTGTCGTTAGCCCTGATTATCAAAATGCGGTAGATTATTCACAAGAGGATAAATTAATAATTCAAAAATACCCTGGTTCAGATGGTCAATTTTTAATGAATGATTTAAAAGTATTTAGATCTTCTGAAATGTTATTAATCTTAGCTGAATCATATGCTGATAGTGGTAATTTAAATGGCTCTTCTAATTCTGTTGCTTCTTTAATTAAAGATCTAAGAGACAAAAGATTCGGAACAGCTCAACCTTTACCTAACTATGCATCTTCTCAGGAAGCATGGGCTGCTATTTTAAATGAAAGAAGAGTAGAATTCGCCTTTGAAGGACACAGATGGAAAGATATAAAAAGATTGGGTGAAAAAGCAAATCAAAATGCTTTAAGAGATCCGATGGATTGTTCAAGCTTCAATATGGTTTGTGAACTTCCGTATTCTGATTATAGATTTACTTTACCAATTCCATTAGTAGAGTTTAACGGTAACCCTGGTTTACGTGAACAACAAAACCCAGGTTATAATTAATATTTAATTATTAAAATTATGAGAAATAAATTTATAAATCTTATACTAATAATCACTACAGCTTTCTTTTTTAGTTGTAATGATCAAGAAAATGTAATTTTTGACAATAAAAATGGGCAAACAATGAGTCAGTTTGTTGGTTCTAGTGATACACAACCTGTTATTGTTGAAGGAACTGCTTTTACTGACATTAAAGTCCATGTTACTACCGTATCAAATTCTGAAAGAACAATTGAAGTTGCTGTGGGGCAAAACTCAACAGCTACAAGTAATCAATATATTATTTCAGACTTAGTTATTCCTGCTGGTGAATATGAAGGAACTGTAAGAGTAGCTGGTGTATATGACAATATCCCTGAAGGAGGACAATTTATTTTAGAATTAAAACTATTAGGAGTTTCTGGTAGTAATATAGTTTCTAACGACACTTTCAACCTTACCTTTTTTAGATTTTGTCCAGTTCAAATTGGAGAGTATACTATAGACATGCATGATGCTTACGGTGATGGATGGCAAACCGATGATGGTAATGGAGGCTCTGGTATGACAGCTACTCTTATAGATGGTAGTGGAAACGAAACTGTAATTGAATTTGGTATGTGTTCTCCTTATGGAGCTGGTTGGTTAGGTAGTAATAATGACTGTACCCCTGGTTCAGATGATGCGACTGCAACAATAAATGTTCCTGATGGAACTGTTAATATCATTTGGAATTTCCCTGGTGATCGATACGGAGAAATTAGCTTTGAAATCTATGCTCCTAACGGAAACCTTTTATACGCTTCAGGGGCAGCTGGTAACCAAGGAGCAGGAACATTACCTCCTTTTGTATACTGTTTATAATTTAAGTTAGATAATTTATTCTATAAAGAATAAATATTTTTATAACTCAAAACCACCTCTAACGAGGTGGTTTTTTTATACCATAAAATGAACTACATTTGCAGCATGGAACAAAACACAAACATTTTTGGTATAAGAGCCATTATTGAAGCTATAGAGAGTGGCGCTTCAATTAACAAAGTATATCTTCAAAAAGGCTTACGAGGAGATTTATTTTTTCAGTTAGACAAACTGTTGAAAAAAAATAAAATATCAACCAGTGTGGTTCCTACTGAAAAGCTAGACCGTTTATCAAAACATAACAATCATCAAGGAGCTGTTGCTAAAATTTCACCTATTGAATTTCACGATTTAGATAGTTTGATAGAAAATGTTTTAGATTCTGATAGCACTCCCCTATTCTTATTGTTAGATCAAGTGTCTGATGTGCGAAATTTCGGAGCTATTATCAGAACTGCTGAATGTACAGGTGTAAACGGAATTATCATTCAAAAAAGTGGTAGTGCTCCTGTAAATGCTGAAACTATTAAAACTTCTGCGGGTGCTGCGTTCAAAGTTCCTATTTGTAAAGTTGACCACATTAAAGATGCTATTTTTCAGTTAAAAGCTGCAGACATTAAATTAGTTGCTGCCACCGAAAAAACAGAAGATTCTGTTTTTGACATTAACTTTAATCAACCAATAGCTATCGTTATGGGATCTGAACACAAAGGAGTAAGTACTTCTGTATTAAAACTAGTAGATTACAAAGCTAAATTACCACTACTAGGTGAAATTGAATCACTAAATGTATCGGTTGCCTGTGGTGCCTTTTTATACGAAGCCGTAAGACAACGTTTATAAAAATATAATCCTGCTAAATGCAGGATTTTTTATTTTACTCTGGTTCGTTTTCTTTATAAATATACTTGTAGTTAATTTCTTTTAACTCTGTTTCTTCTTCTGGAACAGGCGGAACATAATTTCCATTTTCATCAAACATCGTATCAAATTCTGTTTTAGAAAACTCAAACTTTTCTTTTACAATTCCTCTTTTCCTATACAACAAAGCAAAGATAATTCCTGTTACCAATCCTGATAAGTGTCCTTCCCAAGACATTCCTTCTTTAATGGGTAAAACGTACCAAACCATACTTCCGTATAAAAAAATCGTGATAAACGAAACTGCTACTAATCGATAATTCTTTTTTATAATTCCACTGAAAAGCACAAAACTGAATAGTAAGTACACAATTCCACTTGCACCGATATGATATGACTCTCGAGCAATTATCCAAGTTAACAATCCAGTAATTATTCCTCCATAAATCAAAACTTTCACCGCTACTTCCTTATAAAAGTAAAAAAGGCACGTAGAAAGCACGAATAACGGAACAGAATTATTAAAAAGATGCTTTGTATCGCTATGAATAAAAGGAGAGCTAAAAATCCCTTTTAAACCACTAAAATTTCTTGGATACACTCCAAATTTGTTAAAATTCCATCCAAATTTAATTTCTAACCAATACACAAACCAAATAGCAAAAACAAACAGGAGAGGAATGGTAAATACCCTTGGAGAAAATTTTAAATGGTGTTCTGTTTTCATATGCTGAAAATAACAAAAATAAATCCAAAGTAGCATTTGTTAAGTTCTGTCATAAATCTTTGTTATTTTTACAAAATGAATCAACCTTTGGCAGAAAGAATACGTCCGCAAAGTTTAAGCGATTATATTAGTCAACAACATTTAGTGGGTGAAAACGGTATTTTAACCAATCATATCAAGCAGGGAATTATTCCTTCATTAATTTTATGGGGGCCTCCAGGAATTGGGAAAACCACCTTGGCAAATATTATTGCCAACGAATCTGGACGTCCATTTTACACCTTAAGTGCAATTAGTTCGGGTGTAAAAGATGTTCGTGAAGTCATTGAAAAAGCTAAAAAAAGTGGTGGATTGTTCACTCAGAAAAATCCGATTTTATTTATTGATGAGATTCATCGTTTTAGCAAATCGCAACAAGATTCGTTATTAGGCGCAGTTGAAAAAGGTTGGGTAACTTTAGTGGGTGCTACTACTGAAAATCCTAGCTTTGAGGTGATTCCTGCCCTACTCTCTCGTTGTCAAGTGTATATTTTGAATTCTTTTGACAAAGAGGATTTGATTGCGCTGTTACACAGAGCGATGGAAAAGGATGAAATTATTTCTCAGAAAAAAATCAATTTAAAAGAAACGGATGCTTTGCTACAAGTATCTGGTGGTGATGCTCGAAAACTCTTAAATATTTTTGAGTTATTGGTTGCTGCGGAGGATGAAATTGACATCACTAATAAGTTAGTCTTAGAAAAGATTCAAAAAAACACCGTTCGATACGATAAAACTGGTGAGCAACATTACGATATCATTTCTGCTTTTATCAAATCGATTAGAGGAAGCGATCCTAATGCTGCTGTTTATTGGTTAGCTCGTATGATTGAAGGTGGAGAGGATGTAAAGTTTATTGCACGAAGAATGCTTATTGCTGCTTCGGAAGATATTGGAAATGCAAATCCGACAGCGTTGATTTTAGCGAACAATACTTTTCAAGCGGTTTCAGTTATTGGCTATCCAGAATCGAGAATTATACTGAGTCAATGTGCAGTATATTTAGCTAATTCTGCAAAAAGTAACGCATCGTATATGGCGATTGGTGAAGCTCAAAATTTGGTTAGAACAACTGGCGATTTGTCTGTTCCGTTGCATTTACGAAATGCTCCTACTAAATTAATGAAGGATTTAGACTACGGAAAAGACTATCAATACTCGCACAATTACACAGGTAATTTTGTGAATCAAGAGTTTTTACCTGATGAAATTAAAAACACC
This sequence comes from Tenacibaculum sp. TB-56, assembly GCF_059716275.2. Lineage (NCBI taxonomy): Bacteria > Pseudomonadati > Bacteroidota > Flavobacteriia > Flavobacteriales > Flavobacteriaceae > Tenacibaculum > Tenacibaculum sp. TB-56. The sequence goes on from NZ_CM201367.1 coordinate 442,098, forward strand.
AAACTATACGAACCAGGAAATAACGCTCGTGAAAATCAATTTAGAGAATTGTTAAAACAACGTTGGAAGGATAAATACAACTATTAAAAACTATGAATTTAACAAAGATTAAACCTGTTTATTTGTACTTATTATCTGGAACAATACTCCCTTCTTCAATAGTCTTTAAGGAAGAAAGGAGCTATTTATATTATACTTGTTTAGTTATTGGTTTTAGCCTTTTTCTCTTAGCAATTATTAAATATCTAAGAGAAAAATAATTAAAACTTCACTTGGTATTCTTCAATTACTTTACTATCATTCGTATAGTATTCAGCAAACCAAGAATTACCATTTTTGTATAAGATTCCGTTTTTATCTTTTATCACAAAAACATCTTTTACATTGGTTTTTAATACTTGAAAAACAACTTCTGGTTTCATGTTTACTAATTGAAAACCGTTAGGTATTGGTTGTGCAAATAATTGTTCTTTAGCATTGACTGGTTTTTCAACAACCTCCATTACTTTACTTTCTACTACCGTTGGTACAACAGCTACAGCTGGCACTTCTTTAGTTTTAGTTACAACATCTTCTTGTAACGGAATGTATTTATACTTTAAAGCTTCAATCGATTTAAAAGCATCACGGATTGCTTCTTGATATGCCTTTTTGTATTCTTTCTCTTTACTTCTTCCTTCTTTTGATGTAAACACAACTTTGTTGTAGCAATCAGTTAGTTCAATAACACTTTTAGTGGTGAACATACCTGATTCATCTTTTACAGTTCCTGTTAAAGCTAAACATCTGTTATTAGCTATTTCATCAGGTAAATTTTCATCATCTAAAAAAGCGGTAAATCCGTACTTGTTGAATAAAAACTTAGTTAGTGAACTTGTTTGGTATTTATCTTTTTCTTTAACAAAATCAAACTTGCTTGGTACGATTATATATTTATAATTGTTAATAGATTTTTGCGCAAAACTTGCTGTTGATATAAACAATGCTATTAAAAGTATTCTTTTCATTTTATGTCTTTTAGGTATAATATCTTTATTTCTTGATAAACTTATAAATAATTTTTTAATTCTATTAATGAAGCTACACGTTGTACTCCATTATTTTTAGCTTCTTCGGAAAAATGGATTGCCTTCATCCCCGAGTTTAGCGCTCCCATAACATCAGCTTCGTAGCTATCCCCTATCATAATCGATTCGTGAGCTTCAGCTTCAGCTTTGCTTAAAGCAAATTCAAAAACTTTAGGATTCGGTTTTTTAACTCCAACACATTCCGAAGTAATTACTTGCTTAAAGTATTTATCAATCCCTGATTTTTGAAGTTTTAAGTTCTGTACTTCTTCAAAACCATTGGTTATAATATGCAAATCATATTTATTTTCTAAATACTCTAAAACTTCTACAGCATCAGAAAACAGATAATTATAACTAGGTAGATAACGAATATAATCTTCAGAAATCACATCAATCATATCATCAGAAACCTTATAGTTTAAAGCATCAAAAGTTTCTTTTAATCTATGATATCTTAAATCTGATTTTTCAACTTTATCTTCTCTATACAATCGCCAATATTTTAAGTTTATCGGCATGTACACTTCTAAAAAATCATCAATAGGAATTGTAATGTTTTGCTCTTCGAAAATTTTCTGAAAAGTCAGTTTTGAATTTCTATCAAAATCCCAAAGTGTGTGGTCTAGATCAAAAAATAAATGCTTTATTTCCATATCTCTTTTATTGAATTGAATAGGTTTAGGGTTTAGGGTTTAGGGTTTAGGTAAACTAGTTTTTTACTCACACTATCGAAAGAAAAAACTTTTTACTTTTTACTTTTCACTTTTAATTTTACACTTTTCGTTTTTCACTTTATAAACTTCAGAACATCCGTAAATCTAAAAGTCTAACCATCTAATTATCTAAGTTTTTACAATTTTAAGCATTGAATTATACAATCTACCCCAACCTCTCCATCTCAAATAGTTACTTAAACTTTCGTTATGAAACACAGTAATAAAAGTACCATTAACTGCTTTTACTTCATTTTTTAAATCTCTAATTTTTCCTAACGATTGCTTTGGTGTAAACTTCATATAATCATTAAGCGTTGCATCCATAAGTGCAAATGAAAAGATTTTTAATGGTGTTTGAATTTCAAAATCTAAATCGTAAAAATAAAAAGGAGTGCATGTACTTGCTCTAAAACCTACATGACTTGCATAGCCCATTGAGTAATCTTCTTCTATTTCTAAATCGATTAATTGCTGATACGTTTCAGGCAACGAAACTCGTAAATAATGTTGTTTCGATCGTTTGATAGGAATATTTGTAATAGCTTCTAAACGCTCTTTCTCTTTCTTTAACAAAGAAACATCGTTCGTGGTGTAATATGACGGATGCAACCCTACTCGAGCATAATCTACCATATCTTTTATCAATAGCTTGAATTTTCTTTTTGAAGCAGAAACATTAGTGTCAAATGTTGTATAATCTCCTATTAAAAAGAAAAAAATGGTTCTTACATTATACGTTTTCTTTAATTCTATTAGCTTTTCAAAAGTATCAAACGGGTCTTTTTTTAGATTGAAAAGCACTGCGAACCTATCCCAAATTGTAAAAATTTTAAACTGTGATGCATCTTTTAAGAAACCTCCTATAGTTCTTATAAAACTCTTGTGTTTGTAGGCATAGGCATTATCAACATCTATTGTTGAAATATATTGATAGCTTCTTTCTTCATTTTCAAAATCGGGAAACTTATGTTTTAAGACCTCTAAAAACTTGTATGCCCAAATATCAACCAAAGGTTTTTCTAAAAATCCATTTTCATAAGCTACGCTTTGAGTTGCCGAAAAACGCCCGTGTTTGTCTTTAATATGCGGTAAATATTCTTCGTACCTAGAAATTAAATAAAAACTAGCAGCAAAAATATCAAACGGAATTTCTGAAGCTTCAATTGTAGAAAAAAAGCAAGGTACTCCTTCCCATTCTTGTATGTTGATTTCAACATCTTTTATACCTTGTTGAAATAACAACTCATTACTCTGAACAAAAAACTCTTTCCCTAAAGGTACGTTGGTATATGAAAACTTTGGCCCGTTAAAAGCTACAAACTCTTCAACTTTACCTGTAAAATCTATTTCAACCTGTAAAATACGTGTAAAAATTTGTTTGAAAATATAACGAACTCGAGGAGTAACTTTATGGGTGTAAATCAGTATCATACTCATTAAATATTAGTTGTAAAACCTACAACTATAAGATGCTTTCATCAGCAAAGCTAAAATACGCTTTTTCAGTAATAATTAAATGATCTAACAGTTTAATATCTAAAGTCTCTCCTGCTTTCTTTATCTTCTGAGTTAACTCTATATCACTTCTACTAGGTTCTAACTTTCCTGAAGGATGGTTGTGGCATACTATAATTCCGACAGATGATAATTCAAGTCCTCTTTTGTATAACAAACGTACATCAACCAAAGTAGCGGTAAATCCGCCTTTACTTAACTGGTGTTTTGCTAAAACTTTATTTGAATTATTTAAATACAACACCCAAAACTCTTCATGTTGTAAATCTCCAATGAGTGGTTGCATAATTTTAGCCACATCTTTAGAACTACTTATTTTTGGAGTTACTACTTTTTCTTCAAACTGTCTTCTTTTTCCAAACTCTAAAGCTGTAACTATTGATATTGCTTTTGCCTCCCCTATTCCTTTAAACTTCATTAATTCTTCTACAGATAGCTTTGCTAGCGAACTTAAATCATTGTTTACTGACAATAAAATTCTCTTAGCCAAACCTACAGCACTCTCTTCTCTATTGCCCGAACCTATTAAAATAGCTATTAACTCTGCATCCGACAAAGCTACTTTCCCTTTTAACAATAGCTTTTCTCTTGGTCTATCGTCTAATGCCCATGATTTAATTGAAATCTTTTTCATCCTTTTTTTCTTGGTAGATTTATAAATATAACATTTTTTGCACAAACAAAAGAAGCACAGTATCTTTGCAGTCAGTCTTTTTTTAAATTTTACTATGAAGATTATAATAGCCGGGGCTGGAGACGTCGGTTTTCATTTGGCTAAACTCCTTTCTTACGAAGCGCAAGACACCTATGTAATAGATTTTGACGGTGAAAAGTTAGAATACCTAAACAATCACTTAGATGTGATTACAAAAAAAGGTGATGCTACCTCAATTAAACTACTAAAAGAAATAGGAATTAGTTCGGCAGACCTTTTATTGGCAGTTACTGAGAGCCCTAATACAAATTTCACAATTTCAGTAATAGGAAAAGCATTAGGAGTAAAAAAAACCATTGCTAGAATTAGTAACCCTGAATTTTTAGATAATCCTTGTATTAATTTTAAAGATTACGGAGTTGATTTTATGATTTCTCCTGAAGAATTAGCTGCGGAGGAAATCAAATCTCTTCTACATCAATCTTCTTTTAACGATACAGTTGCCTTTGAAAATGGTGCTTTTAATATCATGGGAACTACCCTAGGCTATAAATCCCCTATTCTTGATCTTACAGTAAAAGAGACAAAAGAAAAATATTGTTTAGTAGATTTTATTACCATAGCTATAAAGCGTGAAGGAACATCGCAAACAATTATTCCAAGAGGTGATACCGAATATAAAATAAACGATCAGGTTTATTTTTCCGTTCCAAAATACAGTATTGATAAGCTTTACCCTATTATTGGTAAAAATCATATTGACATTACCAACGTAATGATTTTAGGAGGAAGTCGAGTTGGACGAAAAACAGCTAGAAAGCTTTGTAAAGACAACTTTAAGGTGAAACTTATTGAAAAAGACAAAGACAAAGCTTTACAATTAGCCGAAGATCTTCGAAACACACTAGTTATTTATGGAGATGGTAGAGATTTAGAGTTGTTAGAAGAAGAAAACATTAGAGAAATGGATGCCTTTGTAGCTGTAACTGGTGATTCTGAAACAAATATTATGTCTTGCCTTGTAGCAAAATCTAAAGGAGTTAAAAAAACGGTTGCCTTGGTTGAGAACATGGACTACATAAACATTTCTCAAACCATAGGTATTGACACTTTAATCAATAAAAAACTAATTGCAGCTAGTAATATTTTCCGTCATATTCGAAAAGGAGAAATTGTTGCCTTAGCCAACTTACATAATGTAGATGCTGAAGTTTTTGAATTTGAAGTAAAACCGAATGCAAAGGTCACTAAAAAAGTAATTCGAGAATTGCGTTTTCCTAGAGAAGCTATCATAGGAGGTGTAATTAGAAACGGTGAACCTTTAATGTCTTTCGGAGATTTTCAATTACAAAGCGAAGATAGAGCCATTGTTTTTTGTTTACCTGAAGCAATAACAATTGTAGAAGATTTATTTAACTAATGGGAAATCTTAATCTAAAATTAGTTTATCGTTTTTTAGGAGTTACAGCCATTTTAAACGGATTGTTTATGTGGTTAACAGTTCCTGTAAGTATTTATTATAATGAAGCTGCAAAACTAGGAATCTTAAATGCAGGAATCATTACAATTACTCTTGGTACATTACTCTATTTTTTTAACAAACCAGACAACAATAATATTTATAAAAAAGAAGGATACCTTATTGTAACCCTTGGATGGCTAACATTATCTTTTACAGGAATGCTACCTTACTTACTTACGGGAAGTATTCCAAGTGTTACCAATGCTTTTTTTGAAACCATCTCAGGATACTCAACAACAGGTTCTTCTATTTTAACAGATATTGAATCAATGCCAAAAGGAATTTTATTTTGGCGTAGTGCTACGCATTGGATTGGGGGTATGGGAATCATTGTTCTTACCATTGCTATTTTACCTTTATTAGGTATTGGTGGTATGCAGCTTTTTATGGCAGAAGCTCCTGAACCTTCAGCAGATAAACTACACCCAAGAATTACCGATACAGCTAAACGTTTATGGTTAATCTACGTTTTATTAACCGCTGTTGAATTCTTATTATTAAAAGTAGCGGGTATGACTTGGTTTGATGCCATAAACCATGCAATGGCTACGGTAAGCACCGGTGGATTTTCAACCAAAAATGCAAGTGTTGCCCATTGGAATGACACTCCTCTAATTCAATATATCATCATCTTTTTTATGTTTATAGCAGGTACCAACTTTGTACTTACCTATTTTGCATTAAAAGGAAAAGTTAGAAAAGTTATACAAAGCGAAGAGTTTAAATACTATTTCTTCGGAATTATAGGTATTTCGGCTATCGTAGCACTTATGATTATCTTTTTTCAAGATCCGAATTTACAAACAACCATAGCACACCCAAAAGTATGGGGTGAAGTAGAAAGTGCTATTCGCCACTCGTTATTCTCTGTAATTTCAGTAGTAACCACCACTGGTTTTGTTACTGCCGATTTTACTATGTGGAGCTTTTTTGTTACTGCTATATTTTTCTCTCTATTTTTCTTAGGAGGTTCAGCAGGATCTACCTCTGGAGGGGTGAAAATTGTTCGACACATTATCATGCTGAAAAACAGCTTTTTAGAGTTCAAAAAATCGCTACACCCTAATGCTATTATTCCTGTACGTTACGATGGTAAAGCAGTAAACCAAACGATTATATTTAATGTACTTTCATTTTTTATCCTGTACATGTTAATATTTATTATTGGTACAGTTGTTCTAGCTCTTTTAGGATTGGATATAAAATCTGCTTTAGGTGCTTGTGCTTCTTCTTTAGGAAATATTGGCCCTGCTATAGGGAGTGTTAGTCCGGTTGATAATTTTAACCACCTATCTATGGGAGCAAAATGGTTCTGTTCTTTCTTAATGCTAATTGGACGTCTAGAGCTATTTACTGTGTTAATTTTATTAACTCCATTTTTCTGGAGGAAGAATTAGTTAAACCACCTTTTACAACAGGAAAAACACCCAATAACAACTTAAAAACCAAAAAGTTAAGATAAAAACATTATTTTTAGTTGATTAACCAAATCTCTTATAGTTATGAAACTAAAAATTGCATTGCTTTTTTTTATTTGCTTATTAAACATCCCTGAAAGTAAAGCTCAAGAAGCTTTTTTGGGAGAAATTAGAATGTTTGCTGGTAATTTTGCTCCTAGAGGATGGGCATTTTGTGAAGGTCAATTAATGCCTATAGCACAAAATCAAGCCTTATTTTCTTTATTAGGAACCATATATGGAGGAGATGGCAGAACAACATTTGCCTTACCTGATTTAAGAGGAAGAGTAGCTATTAGTGCTGGTCGTGAACCTGGTTTACAAGACTACAGGCAAGGTTCCATTGGAGGAGCCGAATTCAGAACTCTATCTATAGCACAAATGCCTGCTCATAATCATACTGCTACTTTCACAAAAACAAATGGAAATGCGAACATAGCAATACCTACATATGCTGATGAAGCTAATGAAAGTGAACCATCTAACCTTTCTTCTTTTGCTATTGGTAATTTTCAAGGAGACGAAACTAAAATGTACTCTACTGAAGCACCAGATGGCAACTTAAGACCTTTCTCTACTTCTCTAACTGTTGAAGGAACTGTAACCGTTGAAAATCAAGGAGGAAATCAATCATTTGACAACAGACAACCATACACTACAGTAATATACATCATTTGTATACAAGGGATTTATCCTTCAAGAGGTTAATCAGATAATCATAAAATACGACAAACTAACCTTAATTACTATGAAACATTATTACAATTTGTTACTTACGGTCATGTTATCTATATTTTGTACACTACAGTCTTTAGCACAAAATACAGGAGATATCGCTTTTATTGCATTTAATACGGATGGAGATGATGATTTTGCTATTGTTGTTTTAAATGACATTCCTGCTAACACCACAATATTCTTTTCTGATGATGAATTAAATGGAGCTGGTGGATTTGTTGATTTTAATGAAGGAAACTTGGAATGGAATACCGGTGGGGCAGTAATTTCAGCTGGAACTGTAGTTACATTTACAGATACTGACAGCTCTATAAACCCTGGATTTGGTTCTTCTATAGGATCCTTATCATCAGCAGGTGCTGGAGGCACTTTAAATTTAGCTGCTAGTGGTGATGCTTTATTTGCTTATTTAGGTACTGTTGAAGCACCAACTACATTTTTAGCAGGTATTCAAAATGAAGCGGGTAACTACGGTGATTTAACTGGTAGTGGCTTAACTGAAGGAAGTACTTTTATTAACCTCTTTGAGACAGGAAATCCCGACGGGGGCAAATACATTGGGCCAAGAACAGGTTTAGGTGCTTATAGTGCCTATCTTACTGAAATAGCCAATATTACTAATTGGTTAATTGACATCGATAATGGCGAAAATCTTCTTCCACTTGATAATACAGCTTTTAAAGTTACACCTATTTGGACTGGCGCAACTAATAACGATTGGAATACAGCTTCAAACTGGGATTACAATGTTGTTCCTCCTAACAATGCAGATATAACTATTCCTTCTGGGTTAGAGAACTATCCAACTGCCTCGTCAGCGTTAACCTTTAATTCATTAACAATTAATAGTGGAGCTTCTTTTATACCACAAAGTACTGTTACTGGTACTGTAACTTATAAAAGAAGTTTACCAACTACATTATGGTACTTGGTATCACCTCCTGTTGCTGGTGAAACTTTAGAGGATATTATTGCTAACCATACCTTGGCTTCTGGTAATGGTGGCAATTTAGGGTTAGCTCCTTATAGCAATATTACTGGATCAGCGTGGTTATATGTGCAAAGTGGTAATACTGGAACAATAACTAATGGAACAGGTCTCTCTATTAAATTAGCTACTCCTGGAGAGGTTTCAATCAGTGGAACAGCTAATACTTCTAATATTGCTAAAGCTATTTCTACAGGTAGTAGAACTAATTACAATCTTGTAGGAAATCCATATACAGCCTATATTAACTCTGCTAGCTTTACAGCTTCAAACTCATCTATACTTACTAGTGAGACCATTTGGTTATGGAATGGTACGCAATACACTACCCGAAATGCAGTTAACCCAATTGAAATTGCTCCAGGGCAAGCATTCTTTGTAGAAGCCGCGGCAAGCAACAATGTTATCTTTGCTTTTTCAAACCAAAGTCATCAAAATTCAGATACATTCATGAAACAGGAACCTATTCCTTCAATTGAGTTATCTGTTAACAATAACGAAATCAAGAGATCTACACAAGTTTTTTATGTTTCTGGAAAAACTACTGGATATGATAGAAGTTATGACTCGAAAATGTTTGGAGAAGATACTTCTGGCTTAGCTGTATTTACTGAGCTACTCACCAATAATCAAGGAAAACAATTAGCTATTCAAACATTACCCAATAATGATTATGAAAAGATGATTATTCCCATTGGTTTAAGAGCTAATGCTGGTGAAGAAATAACTTTTTCTGTGAATTTTGAAAACTTACCAGATAACCTTAAAGTATATTTAGAAGATAAAAACAATAACACTTTCATTAATTTATCTGAAAAGAACTATACTACTACGCTTAGTAAAAATTCTAATAGTACAGGACAGTTCTACCTACACACAAGTGCTAAAAACTTAAATTTAAACCTACCTAATGAAACAAAAGGTATAGAATTATTTAAAGCTAAAAACAGTCAAGTCATTATTGTTAAAGGGCTTCAAAATCAAAAAGCTACTTTAAAAATGTTCTCTTTATCAGGTAAACAAGTTTTTAATACCACTTTTAACTCCAATGGTTATACTGAAATTTCAACACCAAAACTAGCTTCAGGTGTTTACCTTGTTGAGTTAGTTTCAGATTCTATAAAAACGAATGCTAAAATTATTTTAGACTAAAAAATTAAGAATTATGAAAAAACAAACTAAACATAACAATAAAGAAATAACTAGAAAAGAAGCTTTAAAGAAGATAGGAACCTACAGTAAATATACTGCTTTAACGGCTTTAGGAACCTATATGATTTTAAATCCGCAAAAAGCTCAGGCGTCAAGCCCTGAAAACCCAGGAGATGACTTTTAAGATTCAAAAAGAATTAAAAAAACCTCCAGAAGTTCTCGAGGTTTTTAATATTTTCATGAATATATGACCACAAAAAATCTCGAAAACAAACAGATTATTTGGTTTCAAGACAACAATGAATATCTTGTTGTAGCTCCTTTAGTTGCTGAAACCCTTTCTCTTTTAAACAAAAAAATTAACAAAGAAGAAATTGTTTCTAAAATAACTAAACAAGTTAATATTCCTAACAAAGAAGCCTTTAGTTTAGTTCAGGATATTGAAGTGCTACTTAACACTTCAAAAAAAACACCTGGAAATAATCAAACTCTTTTAGTACAGAAACCACAGGTATTTCATTCAATAAAATATTATAAAATAAACGGATTCTATTTTCAAGTAAAATTTGCTTCTGATATAGAAACCTCTTTAGTGCATCCAAAATTTGCTCACTTAGAAACTGAAAAAACGAATGGTATCGATTATCTTTTTGAAGTTTTTAGTGATTATAATGCTATTTCTTTTTCTATAGATGGTTTGCACATCGGTACTTGGAACTTGAATGAAGTACATTTTTTTCAAGGAAAATTTTCAATGGAGTTAGTACAGAAAATATATCAAAGAAATGAAGATGAATGGATAGGTACTTTTCACGCATCTGCAGTTAGCGATAACAATAATACTATTCTGTTTTTAGGAGATTCTGGCAATGGAAAAAGCACCTCTTTAGCATTATTACAAGCTAATGGTTTCAATTGTTTAGCGGATGATTTTGTTCCTATTGACACATCTTTATTGGCACACAGTTTTCCTGCTGCTATCTCAATAAAAAAAAATAGTTTGGAGACATTACTTCCAATTTATCCAGAATTGAAAACATCTGCTGAATATCATTTTAAAAAACTTAATAAAATTGTTCGGTACTTACCTACCAACAACAAAAATTACTCTTTAAAACTTCCTTGTAAAGCCTTGGTCTTTATCAAGTATCAAAAAAATAGTGATTTAATCATTAATAAAATTTCAAACATTACAGCTTTTGAACAATTAGTACCTGATTCGTGGTTATCTCCCCTCCCTGAAAATGCTAAACTTTTTTTAGATTGGTTTGAAAAGTTACCATGTTATCAGCTAACTTATTCGGATAATGAAAAAATGATTTCAACTGTTAAAAAAATATTTGCTGATGACTTATAAAGAGGCTTTATTATTTATTGGTAAGTGTCTAACTATTACTTACGAAAAAACGAATAGGGATTTAGTTGAAGAAAAAATTAAATCGGATTTGGTTGACTGGAACGCTGTAGTTAAAGTAAGTACAACCCACTATGTTTTCCCAGCATTATATTGCAATTTAAAACGAGCTGATTTTTTACACTACTTACCTACTGATTTAGTCGAATATATGAAACATATTACTGATTTAAACAGGGAGCGAAATCAGCAAATTATAAAAGAAGCTAAGGAAATTAATGAACTTTTACTATCAAACAATATCAATCCCATTTTTTTAAAAGGAACGAGTAATTTATTAGAAGGGCTTTATGAAGATACCGCTGAAAGAATGGTAGGCGATATTGATTTTTTAGTTGATAAAAACCATATTGAAACTACTCTTAATATCCTAAAAAAATATGGCTATACTGACAAAGTTTCTGAGCTTTTTGATGATCACAGGCATATACCTAGAATTACACATCCTGAAAAAATTGGAGCTATTGAAATTCATAAAAACATGTTACGAAAAGAAAAAGCTACATTTTTCAACTACAGAACTGTTAAAGACTCTCTGTTTACAACTAATAACATCACCCTTTTATCAATTGAAAATCAAATCAAACTAACTGTATTTTCTAAATTGATTAATGATAATGCTTACTTTCTTAAAAGCATCAACTTAAGAGGTGCTTATGATGTTTTCCTTCAAGGAAATAAACTAAAATCTGAAACTATAATTACAGACACAAACCTATCTAAAGAATTAAATGGTGGTTTAGATTTATACAGTTTTATTTTATCTAAACCACAGAACCTACAATACACTTCAGACAACAAAAGTCAGCAATACATTAAAGATTGTTTACAAAGCTTAACACCAAACAGCTATACCAAAATCAAGAAAAAGATGTTAAGCTTCTACTTAAAATTATTATCTAGAGTTCAAATTTTATTCAAAGCCCTATTTAATAAATCTTATTTTTTATTTGTTTACTCTAAAATAACAGATGTTAATTGGCTAAAAAGAAAGTTTGGTTTTAAACCAAGTTCTTAATCTCATCAAAATCTAAACCTCCATAATTACCAGAGCTCATCAATAACAAAGCTGTATTCTCTAGGTTTTGACTAAATAAAAACTCTTTAAATTCCTGCGGATTTGTATAGATAATCAAATCATCTCGCTCAAAAGCATTCGCTATTTGTGCTTCAGAAACTTCTTCTAGCTGTTTAATTTTTACTGCATGGGGAGAATAAAACACCACTGCTTTATCTGCTTTATCTAAAGCTCCTTTATATTCTGATAAAAACTCAGCATTTAAACTTGAATAGGTATGTAATTCTAAACATGCTAACAAAGTTCTACCTGAATATTGATTCTTAACCGCAGCTGTAGTTGCTGCAACTTTAGATGGTGAATGTGCAAAATCTTTAAACACAACTGACGAAGAATTTTCAGCAATCTTTTCTAAACGTTTGCTTGCTCCTTTAAAACTAGCAATTGCTTCATAAAACTCATCTTCATCTATTCCCATGTGTTGACAAATCCACTTTGCCCCAGCTAAGTTTTGTAAATTATGATCTCCAAAAATTTCTAACGGTAAATCTCCCTCAGACGTTTCTAAATAAGTAGTTCCATTATCTATAAAATAATCAGGAGTATCGTATGGATACTTCTTAATCGGATGAGTTGAACTTTCTACCACTTCTTTTAAAATGGCATCTTCCTCATTATATACCATGATTCCTCCATTTGTTAAAGAATCAGTAAAAATCTTGAACTGTTCTACATAGTTTTCAAATGTTGGAAACACATTGATATGATCCCACGCAATTCCACTTAACAATGCAATATTAGGTTTGTATAAATGAAACTTCGGACGCATATCTATCGGCGAACTCAAATATTCATCTCCTTCTAACACAATAAATTCATTTTCCTCTGTCAAATGCACCATGGTATCAAAGCCTTCTAATTGTGCACCAACCATATAATCTACTTCTCTTTCATGATAATTCAATACATGTAAAATCATAGAAGTTATGGTTGTTTTCCCATGTGAACCACCTATAACTACACGAGTTTTATCTTTAGATTGTTCATATAAAAATTCTGGATACGAATAAATTTTCACTCCTAATTCTTGCGCTTTCAACAACTCAGGATTGTCTTTTTTTGCATGCATTCCTAAAATTATAGCATCTAAATCGGTAGTAATTTTTTCTGGAAACCAACCAAATTCTTCTGGCAACAACCCTTTATTTGCTAAACGAGTTTTTGATGGATCGTGAATTGTATCATCACTTCCTGTTATTTGGTATCCTTTTTGTTGTAAAGCAATGGCTAAATTATGCATTGCACTACCACCTATGGCTATAAAATGAATTCTCATGTAGTAAATTATCTGTAATGTATAAAAACCCAAAAATACAAAACCAAGTAAGAATTTTAAGTATCTTTAAATATTAAACTCATTGAAAAGTTGCACACACTCACTCAAATACTATTATTACAAACTTTAACTTGTAATAAATTGACTTTTTTTAGTGTTTTGTATTTATAAATGAATAATCACGTTATGAAAAAATTGACCTCTATTTTGCTACTAATTTTATTTTCAACCATAGTAAACGCTCAAGAAAACTATAAAGATTTATGGGAAAAAGTCCATCAATTTGAGTTGGATAATCTACCTAAATCAGCTTTAAAAGTTGTTGAAAGTATTTATGAAAAGGCAGAAAAAAGTAACAACTCACCTCAAATTATAAAATCGCTCTTTTATAAAAGTAAATATTCATTGACTTTAGAGGAAGACGCACAATTGAAAATTATCAATCAATTCAAACAACAAATTGATAAAAGTAATTTTCCTACCAAGAATGTACTCGAAAATATTTTAGCTAACTTGTATTGGCAATACTTCAATCAAAACAGATGGAAGTTTTACAATCGAACACAAACGGAGCAAAAAGTTGATGGAAACGATTTTAGAACATGGGATTTAGACACGCTTTTTGCTGAAATTCACTGTCATTATCAAAATTCTTTACAAAATGAAACACTACTCCAAAAAGTAGATATATATGAGTTTGGAGAAATTATCCACGCTGTTAAAGATTCTAAAAAATTTCGTCCTACTCTATTCGATTTTTTAGCGCATAATGCTTTAGAGTTTTATAAAACTACAGAAACCAGCATTACAAAACCTGCCTATCAATTTAAAATTAATGAAGCAAAATATATTAGTGATGTTAAAACATTTTCAAACCTAAAACTCACTACAAAAGATGATTCATCACTACAATTCAATGCTTTAAAAATTTATCAAAGCCTACTTTCTTTTCATTTAAAAAACAATAATCTAGATGCTTTGGTTGATGCTGATATAGAACGACTTCATTTTGTAAATCAGCATGCTACTTTTAGCAACAAACAAGAGTTGTTACTACAAACCTTAAAAACATCAGCTAACAACTATAAAAACAACGAATTAACTGGTTTGTATCAATATGAAATTGCTAGGATTTACACTCTACAAGCCAATTCATATCAAGCTAATAAAAACGAAGATATTCGTTTTAAAAATCGAGAAGCTTTAGCTATTTGTAATAAAGTAATTGAACAATTTCCTGAAAGTATTGCTGCTAAAAAATGTAAAACTTTACAGCAACAAATCAAATTAGAATCATTAACTCTTCTTTCAGAAAAATTTGTTCCAATAAACAAGCCTTCAAGAATATTAGTTACTTACAACAACATTGATAAACTATATTTTAGTGCTTATAAAATTACCCCAAAGCAGCTAGAAGAGCTTCAAAAAATTTATAAAGACGAAGAGAAAATTAACTTTATAAAAAAACTACAAAAAACTACTTCTTGGAAAAGTACTTTACGAAACGAAAAAGATTATTTACAGCACACGACTGAAGCTGTTGTTCCAAAATTAACTCAAGGAAATTATTTAATCGTAGCGCATAAAAATGCTACTTTTAATACTTCTGACCTATACGCTACCGCCAACTTACAAGTAACCAATCTAGTATTAGTTGAAAACAACAATAACGGTATCAGAACCTACCAAGTGGTAGATAGAAATACTGGAAAACCAATTAAAAACGCTGAATTATTATTACAAAACAAGCAACGTAGATACGGAAAATCAATTCATAAAAAATTAACAACCGATAAAAATGGTTTTGCTAGTTATAAAAGTAATGACAACTTTAGCAATGTATATATTACGGTAACTACAAAAGATGATTCTGTTATTTTTGGAAATTACTACCTATACAAATACCACGAAACATCTGATGTTGAAGAAGAGGAGAAAGATATAAATATTAAACCTTTTATTTTTACGGATAGAAGCATTTATCGCCCAGGTCAAACGGTATATTTTAAAGCTATTTTTATTCAGCAAAAAGGAGAAACTTCAAAACCTTTCTCTAATGAATATGTACAAATCACACTAAACGATGTGAATGGTCAAGAAGTAAAAACATTGAATCTAAAGCTGAACGAATATGGTTCAGTTTCTGGAGAGTTTATACTCCCTAACAACGGATTAACTGGCGAATATTCATTTTCTATTGATGAAAGTGAAAAACGAGAAAGTAAATTTTATAACAATGCATATTTTTCTTTTACCCAAGAAGAATACATTACTCCTATTTCAGTTGAAGAATACAAACGACCAAAGTTTAAAACTGAGTTTAAACCTATTACTAAAACTTATAAGGTAAACGACAGCATTACTGTACACGGATTCGCCAAAGCATTTTCTGGAACAAACATTACCGATGCTAAAGTAGTATATCGAGTGCATCGTAAAGTGCAATATCCTAATTGGTGGTATTGGCGTAGACCTCAACTTATTTCAGAAGCACAAGAAATTACGCATGGAGAATTGACAACCGATGCCCAAGGAAACTTTTCAATCACTTTCAAAGCCTTACCCGATGAAAGTGTAGACAAAGAAAGTCTTCCTGTTTTTGAATATGAAATCACTGCTGATATTACCGATATTAATGGTGAAACTCGTTCTGCCACTTCTATCGTAAAAGTTGGATATCATTCATTACTTGCTTCAATAGTAGCTCCTTCAACAATAGACAAATCAGACAAGGAAACTACCATTGAAATCTCAAGTAAAAATTTGAATGGAGAATTTGTTTCTGCGGAAGGAAGTATTAAAATATTCAAACTACAAGCTCCTAAAAGTCCATTACGTAGCAGACCTTGGAATATCCCTGATTATCAAGATATTTCAGAAGCTGATTTTAGAAAGTTGTTTCCACACGATGCTTATACCAAAGAAGAAGAAAATCCTGAAACTTGGAAACAAGGAACATTGGTTTTTGAACAAGCTTTTGATACGCAAAAATCAAAAGAAATTATTTTAAAAAATTATTCGAAATGGACTTCTGGAAAGTATGTTATCATATTAAACTCTAAAGATAAATTTGGACAAAATGTTACCGATAAAACTCGTTTTACATTAACAAAAAGAGCTGAGAAAAGTGTAATCGATAATCAATTATTTGTTTACAATACTGATAAACCAAGCTACAAACTAGGTGATAATGTGGAATTACAAATTGGTTCTGCTTCAAAAGATGTAACTGTGGTTATTCAAACAGAAAAGAACCATAAAATTGTAAAAACAACACTTGTTCATTTAAATAATGATTTAAAAACAATCAAAATTCCAGTTACGAAAGAAGATATTGGTGGGTTTGCCATCAAATACCACTTTGTGAATTACAACAGTTTTTTAAGCGGAACGATTCCTATTTCTGTACCAAACAAACAAGAAACAATTACCATTGAAACCAATACGTTTAGAGACAAATTACAACCTGGAGCTGAAGAAACTTGGAATTTTACCATAAAAAATGATAAAAACAACAAAGTAGCTGCAGAAGTTTTAGCGAGCATGTACGATACTTCTTTAGATGAATTCAAAGCACATAATTGGCAATTTAATCCTATTACAACTTCAACTTATTATTCTTACGGCAGCAATACAAATGCTTACCAAAGTTTTGGCAATGAACATTTCAGGATTTTTAATATAAATTACCCTAACAGGTATTATTCAACGCAACAATACGATCGCTTAAATTGGTTTGGATTTAGCTTCGGAAGAAACAGAAATATTCTTTTAAGAGGAGCTTCTAAGAGGTTAAAAAATGGAATTTCGGAACCAGAAGCTATTATGGAAGAAGCTGAAGTGGAAGATAGTAGCGTTCCTTTTCTTTCTAAAGATGCTTCTTTTAGTCCACCTCCTAAAAAAGTTCTAGAAAAAGTTTCGTTAGAAGGAATTCAAATTCGTAAAAACCTTCAAGAAACAGCTTTTTTCTATCCACATTTAACTACTGATAAAAATGGAGATGTAACCTTTAGCTTTACCACTCCTGAATCGTTAACACGATGGAAATTACAATTACTAGCACATACTAAGGAATTACATTCTGCTACAAAAACATTAACTACCGTTACCCAAAAAGAGTTAATGGTGATACCGAATGCACCGAGATTTTTAAGAGAAGGCGATCAAATTACTTTTAGTACTAAAATTACTAATATCTCTGATAAAAACTTAAAAGGTACAGCACAACTTATATTAACCGATGCAATTACTGGAAAGGAAATCAACTTGTTAAATAACTCTTCTAAAAATCAGTCTTTCAGTATTGATTCTAACGGAAACACACAAGTTTCTTGGAATTTGGCTATTCCTGATACTTATCAAGCAATTCAATATAAAGTAATTGCAAAAGCAGGAAATTTTTCTGATGGAGAACAAAGTGTATTACCTGTATTATCAAACCGAATGTTAGTAACTGAAACGTTGCCTATGTGGATTCGTTCTAATGAAACTAAAACATTCACGTTAGATAAATTGGCTTCGACTACGCTCAGCCAACCAAGTAGTACTTTAAAACATCACAAACTTACTTTAGAAGTTACCTCTAACCCTGCTTGGTATGCTGTGCAAGCTTTACCTTATTTAATGGAATATCCATACGAATGCAGTGAACAAACTTTTGCTCGTTATTATGCAAATACCTTGGCGAGTCATATTGCAAATTCAAATCCGAGGATTCAAGAAGTATTCAACGCGTGGAAATCTTCTGATGCTTTGCTGAGTAACCTTGAAAAAAACCAAGAATTAAAATCGTTAATTATTCAAGAAACTCCTTGGTTACGAGATGCGCAATCAGAAACAGAACAAAAGAAACGCATTGCCTTGTTGTTCGATTTAAATAAAATGAAAAACGAACAACAAAAAGCGATTAACAAGCTTACAGAAATACAGCTAAACAATGGCGGATTCCCTTGGTTTAAAGGAAGTGATAATCCTAATGTTTATATCACAAATCATATTGCTACCGGTTTTGGACATTTACAAAAATTAGGCGTTACCAAAATAGATAACTCTACAAAAAAGATGCTTGTGGATGCTATCCACTTTTTAGATCTAGAAATTGAAGAAGTTTACAAAAAGCTATTAGAAAATGCTGAACGTATTAAAGCTGAAAAAGGGCAAAAAAAATACGAAGAGTACTTAGAAAAAAACCACCTGAGTTATTTTATCATTCAATATTTATACATGCGTTCTTTTTATAAAGACATTAACATGAGTGATAAAACCAAAGTTGCTGTTGAATACTATAAAAATCAAACAAAAAACTATTGGAAAGAATTCAATTTATACGGAAAAGGACAAATCGCATTACTTCAATTTAGAAGCGGAAATACTTCCGTAGCTAATAAAATTATAGCTTCGTTAAAAGAAAACAGTATTACTTCAGAAGAATTAGGAATGTATTGGAAAGAAAACAAACCTAGTTGGTATTGGTATCAAGCCCCTATTGAAACACAAGCTCTATTAATCGAAGCTTTTTCAGAAATTGAAAACAACACAGAAACCATTGATAACCTAAAAATCTGGTTATTAAAAAACAAGCAAACAAATCGTTGGCAAACCACTAAAGCAACTACCGAAGCTGTATATGCTTTACTATTACAAGGAAGCGATTGGATTTCAGTAACCGAAATGGTTGATATAACAATTGGAGAGAAAACAATCAATCCTTCTAAATTAGAAAACACAAAAGTTGAAGCGGGTACTGGTTATTTTAAAACCTCTTGGAATGGTTCTGAAATTACTCCTGATATGAGTACTGTTAGTATTAGTAAAAAAGGAAAAGGTATTGCTTGGGGTGGCTTATATTGGCAGTATTTTGAAGATTTAGATAAAATTACCTCTGTTAAAAATCCGTTAAACTTGAATAAGAAATTATTCAAAAAAATTAACACTAACACAGGAAAAAAACTACAAGAAATCACCAAAGAAACCCAGCTAGAAATTGGAGACTTAATAACTGTTAGAATAGAGCTTCGTTCAGACAGAGATATGGAATTTGTACACATGAAAGATATGAGAGCTAGTGGTGTTGAGCCTATTAATGTATTATCACAATACAAATGGCAGGATGGTTTAGGGTATTATGAAAGTACAAAAGATGCTTCAACAAATTTCTTTTTTGAACGTTTACCTAAAGGAGTATATGTGTTTGAGTATGATGTACGTGTAAATAATGCAGGAAACTTTAGTAACGGAATCACCACTATTCAGAGTATGTATGCCCCTGAATTTACTAGTCATTCAAAAGGAGAAAGATTACTAATTAAATAAAATAACTATCTTAGCAACACATAACACAAAATTAAAAATTATGAAAAAATTATTTTTATTCATTGGTTTTTTAACCCTTTCGTTTTTTACAGCAAATGCCCAAGAAATTGCTGATAATGCTATCGGTCTTCGTTTGGGAGACAACGATGGTTTTGGTGCTGAAGTTTCATACCAAAGAGCTTTAGGAGGTAATAACAGATTAGAAGTTGACTTAGGACTTAGAAACGGCAAGAACTACGATGGTTTTAAAGCTACAGGTTTATACCAATGGGTATGGCAATTAGAAAACAACTTTAACTGGTACGCCGGTGTTGGTGGTGGTTTAGGTGTTTGGAGTTATGATGCTCCTGGACCTGGTAATGATGACTCTGATACTTTTATATTTGCTTCAGGGGTTATTGGTATTGAATATAATTTTGATATTCCTCTAATGCTTTCACTAGACTTTAGACCTGAGGTTGGTTTTAATGATGCATATGACGGATTCAATTCTGACTTTGGTTTAGGTATCCGTTACCAATTCTAAACCATTATTGAACAATAATAAAAAAACCTCCAAAAATTTGTTTTGGAGGTTTTCTTTTTTAGTTATTTCTCATTTTGAGGCGGATAGTTATTGATTACTTTACCAACTACTTTTTGAAAATGTAATTTCTTTTGTTCTGGAGTCGCTTTTTCTCTTATTTCACTAGTAACAATTCCTTGCCATATTAGTTGATTTTTTTCACTTTCAACAAAATCTATCGTTACTTGCTGATTGATTTTTCTGCTTTCAATAGGTATTCCTCCTGAAATTCCAAACCCTACGTTTCTACCTCCACTACCAATTCCAATTCCTATTCTGTTTCTATTTGCTGATACTTGTTCATTAGACATTATGTTTATGTACAAATCTGGAGTTTCTGCCAATCGCATTCCTTTGGCTTCCAAAGCAGTCGTTATTTCATAAGTGACTCTTTTTACATCTAATTCATTCAAACCTTTTCCTGCATCTTCAAAAAAATTGAAGGTCTTATACTGACTAAAATCTGTTTGGCTATCGTAATCATATACCACTTTAGAAGAGGCACAACCAATAATAATTAACAGAAAAAAATATTTGTAATACTTCATATATAAATTCTTTACAGTTTACTTAATCAAAAACTATACCTCATAAAAATACAAAAAAGCCTCGTTTGTACGAGGCTTTTCATAGGTTAGCTAGTTGATTTTTATTGAACTGCTTTTAAAGCGTCAATATTTCCATATCCAAACTCTGAATGTTTATTTGGATAAAAATCAGCGGATTCTTTCATTTTTTGTAAAACTTGTTCTCGTGACCAAGAAGGATTTTTAGCCCATACCAATGCGGCAATACCTGCTGTAGTAGCAGTTGCTACAGATGAACCTCCTACATAATTTGCTTGTCCATCATAATAACTTAATACAGGAATTTTATTATCCGTTCCGTTAGTTCGTTGCATTTGTACCGTAAAATCTATTTGTGATCCCGTATGACATACATCACACTTACTATATTGTCCTTCTTTAACACCTGTTACCGCAACAGTTTCAAGCATACTTGCAGGAAAAATTACTCCATACCAAGTAGTAAACGAAGTAGACGTTCCTCCTGCAGCTAAAATCATCTTTCCTTTGCTATGTGCATACTTTACTGCATCAGATACATTACCTATACTAAACGGAGAACCTAATGACATAGAAATAACTTTTACATCACTTCTATTTGCCAATGCTGTTAATGCTTCAACAACACCTCTTTTTTCATGGTAATCGTCAATTACTACATTTTCAACAGCTCTATACGTTACTAAGTTTGCGTTATAAGCAACACCTACAGGTAAATTATCATTATTTCTTGGAGCTGTAGCTACTGCTGCCATTTTTGTTCCATGACCACACTTGTCATTTACTCCGTCATAATTATTAGACCAAGCCCACCAAGAATCTACAAAGGTTCCATATTTCTGAACTGTTCTTCCTGATGAATATCCATCGTTAAAATATTGATTCATCCATTTTTGCTCTGGTGATAAACCAGAATCAACCACCGCTACAGTTACACCAGAACCTGTACTGTAATTCCAAGCTTGTGAAATATTGTGCGCATCAAAAGACCATGGTAATCTAGCTCCTGGTGCTACTGTACGATAATCACTCGTATTTAAATTTGCAGTACCATAACCACATCCTGAAGAACCTGATGAGTCGGATTTTGCTTGTGCAGTAGCCTCTAAAAAACTATACGCGGCTGGCTCAACATAACGTACTCTGCTATCTTTTAACAAAATACTAATAGTTTCTTTATTCGTTACTTTAATATCGATATAATTAATGTTTTCATCTACATACAATTCAGAACTACCTTTTGCTGAAGTTGGTTCATTACTTTTTACGAATGCAATTAAATCATCTTTAATATTCTCTGTTGCTTCACTTTTTGCAAAATTATTTTTGGATGTACCATACCCAATGGTCAAAATATTTTCACCATGACTTACTGCACTCCAAATTGTATGTGCATCTTGCGACATCCAATTAAAATCTCCTGTTTCTTGTAAAGAAGTATTAATAATTGCGTTAATTTCTTTTTTGGTAAGTATGTCTTGTTCTTTTTCTGTTTCTAATGTTTCATCATTTTTAGTACACGAAATCATAGTCAAAACAACTGTTAGACTCAATATAAGTTTTTTCATTTTTTAAAGGGACTAAATTAAACCTTACCAAAATAGCAATTTTTTAACACTTATTTGAATCAAAACATAAAAAACTTATATTAAATCTAACAACAAACAAAAAAGGAGCTTTTAAAGCTCCTTTTTTGTTTATTTAACTAAAATTCTTTTACTCCATAACTACCCTAGTTGGCGTATCTTTTCCTTCTATAATACTTTGCGTTCCTCTAGCCACTGCTTTAACTGTTTCTGTTAATACAGTCATGTTTAATGTTTCTGCTTCATCAGTTACCTTATGGTAATCAGCATCTACATCTATAGGTGTTGTTGAGAATGTATGAGACGGCACACCTAAACGAGCTAATGATGCGTTATCTGACCTTAAAAATAATTGAAATTTTGGATAAGGATCTGGAAACAACTGATAACCTGAACCTTCTAAATTCTTTTGAATAATTCTTCCGAAATCTGACTTATCAAAACCGGTTAACCATGCTGTTTTTGGTCCTGTTTTTGGTTCTTTTCCTATTAATTCTAAATTAATTCCAGCTATAAACTTATCGGCATCAATTCCTTTCCCGAAGTACTCAGAACCCACTAGGCCCATTTCCTCAGCAGTAAAACATACAAATAAAATACTACGTTCATTTATTTCATTTTTTGCAAAATATTCTGCCAATGCTAACACGCCGGTTACTCCTGAAGCATCATCGTTTGCTCCGTTAAAAATACGATCACCTTCTCCATCTTCTTTCATTCCTAAATGATCGTGATGTGCAGATACTATAACAAACTCATCTTTTTTAGATTTACCTTCTAATAAACCTATAATGTTACTCATTTTAATACCCTTGTATTCAAAATTTTGACGATATGCAGTTAGTGTATCGAAAGTTTTTAAACCAATTCTTTTGTATTCATTTTCTATATACTGAGTTGCTTTTTCCATTCCCTCAGTTCCTGGTTTTCTTCCTTCCATTTCATCTGACGCAAGTGTATATAAGTGTTTTCTTACTAAAACAGAATCAATTATCTCTTCTTTGTTCTCTTTTTTCGGAGCCACCTCAACAGTATTGACAGCTAGTTCGTTACTAGTTTTTTTAGTTTGCTTGCACGATACTAAAACTGCTACACTTACAAATGCTAATGGATATAAAAATTTTTTCATTCTTTATTTATTTAAAAGTCTAAATATAGCTAATTTAATTTCGTGTTTTTAAATTGTTAATTTTACAGGCACAATTTTTGTACAGTACCTTTGTTTATCTGATATATGAAGCGACTTTTTTTTCTTTTCTTTTTATTGAATTGGGCTGTAAACGCCCAAGATTTTTCTTTGATAGAAGAAAAAGTAATTGACTACCCTAAATTAACAACTGCCGAAAATTTAGCGAAAAGAATAGCTAAAGATTTTCATTCTAAAGAATTACAAGTGCAAGCTGCATTTTATTGGCTTTCTTACAATATCAAATATGATTTAGAAGGGTATTACAATCCGAGGCAAAAAAGAATTTCTTTCAAATATAAAAACGAACAAGAAAAATTAGAAAAGCTTCAAGCCATAAAAGATGAAATTGTAAACGAAACCTTGTCAAATCGAAAAGCACTTTGCGAAGGTTATGCGCAAACTCTAGCTAAAATCTGTTCCTTATTACAAATAGAAAATGAAGTTATTAAAGGGTATGTTAGAAACTCATCAAACGATATAGCCAATCCTAAAAGCAATTCTAATCACGCTTGGAACGCTGTTAAATTGAATAATAATTGGATTTATATTGATGCTACTTGGGCTGCAGGTATGGTTAACAATGGTAGCTGGCAACAACTATTTAACTCGTATTACTACAATATACCTAAAGAACAGTATTTTAAAACACATTACCCTGAAAACAAACTTTGGCAATTAAGAGTTGGTAGAATGGAAAAGGATGATTTTTACAATCAACCAATTTATAGTTCAGCTTTTTTGCAATCTGATCTACAATTGATTTCTCCTAAAAAGGGAATCTTAAATGGTTCTACTCCCATAGAAATTAAACTTAAAAATTTAAGAGAAAATCAAACTATATTTTTAGGTTATAGTGGATATCGTTATGCTGTAACGCCAGATAAAGTAGTAACTAAGAATAACATTACTACCATAACAACATTACCACCAAAAAATAGCAAACAGGTATATTTAATTATTGATAAAGAGGTGATGCTTGAGTTTTTGATTCAATAATTATTTCTTCCAAAAGCCTTTATGATTGTACTTAGCTACTTCTTCAACTACTTGAAGAAAAATTTCTTCATCAATATCTTCAACAGAAGTATAACGAAGTGATTTCACAACAGTTCTACCTTCAGATACTAAATACTCATCAAAATCTTGTAAAATACCTTTCGCCCAAAAACCTACATCTACAAACCCTTTTTTATGAGAGGCATTTAAATAACAAAGTTGATGTCCGCTTACATAATACACAGGCATTTTCCACTTGTATTTTAGCTCTACATCAGTACAATTATTCTCTATCAACAGTTGTAAATGCAATAAAATAGACTTGAAAGGTTCTGGTTGTTTGAGTATATGTTCTTCTGCTGGTTTCATGTTCTAAATTTAAGAAACTCGACGGATTTTCCTCAAAATATCTTCCAATCCATTTAATTTAAGCTCGTAAACTAATTCTAACATAGTACCAAGCTTTCCTTGAGGGAATCCCTTGTTTTTATACCAAACAATATAATATTCAGGAATATCTATTAAGTAGGTTCCTTTGTACTTTCCAAAAGGCATTTTCATATTGGCCGTATCAATTAAAAATTGTTTATCTGGTATCATCTTAAATAAAAAATCCCGCCGAAGCGGGAGTTATTAAGTGTTATTCTTTTCCGTCTACGTAATCCTGCAAATATGCATAACGTTCGGTTAATTTACCAGTATTTGTTGTCATTTTTGATCGAGCTAAAATTCCGTCTTTGTCATTGTTATAAAATGCTGGAATTACATGTGCTAAAAACATATTTCCAAAACCTTCACTTGCATCTTTAGGCAACTCACATGGCAAATTATCTACGGCCATTACTGTGATAGCTTTTTCGTCTTTAAAATCAATTTCTGATTCTGTTTCTGGGTTATATCCGTAAATAGGGTCAGCAATTGTTGACGCACGAAGTGTTGTCGCTACTGGTCCATCAATATCGCAAGAAACATCCGCTACATACTTTATTCTAAACTCAGAATTTTTAGCATCTTCACGAGTAAATAAATACGGTGCTCCATCACCATAAAAATGACCCGCTATAAAGAAATCAGTTTGTTTTGCATAGGGCATAAAGTTACTTTCATAACCAGACGGATCTTTGTAAAACTCAAACTTATCTCCTACTTTACCATCTTTTCGTTTTGCATACTCCATAACATCTGCTATACAATATACTGGTTCGGTAAACTCTGAAGTTAAATACAGCGCATCACTTACTTGTTTAATTTGCAAGTGATCAAGAATTTCTTGAGCTCCATGAGCCACTTTTCCTGTTCCTGTTAATAAAATTTTAATGTTTGGTAAGGTAATTTTGTCTAACTCCGATTTTACAGCATCTAAATCTGGTAAGGTTTCAACTTTAGGTAAATTAAACAATCCTTCACGCAAACCTAATGCTCTAAATCCGTTGTAAGCTCCTACCAAACCAGCATAACGCCCAAAACCAATTAGACGTGCTCCGTTTTCTTGCACAATGGTTTCATGATCAAACATTTCGATATTCTTTTCTAGTATCGCTTTTAACAACTTACGGTTGTATGGTTGCTTTTTAATAGTATGACTAAAGAAAAAGTATTTTTTATTCGGAATCAACTCGTCTACCGGAACCTCTTTTACGCCTAATAACACATCACAATCAGAAACATCATTAGTTACTTCGAACCCTGCATTTTTGTAGGCTTCATCAGAAAAAACTCGAATATCAGAACTTTCTACCACTATTTCAGCTTGTGGAAACTGTTTTTTAAACTCTTGTAATTTTTCAGGAGAAAATACGACTCTTCTATCTGGTGGGTTTTTGCGTTCTTTTATGATTCCGAATTTCATTCTTTACCTGTGTTAAAATTAAACAATTTCTAGCATAATGTTATATCTTATAACAATTACGGCGAAAATACTCGTTTTTAAATGATTGTACAAATCATATTTTTTTATATTTGCGTCCGCTTATGATGCGTTAGGGATTGAACGGCATGTTTGAGCTCTCCCGATTTTTCGGGAAGCGAGTAGTGAAAGCCCGCCCGAACACCCTAAAAATTGGTATATTTTTTGCGCTAGATAAGTACATTCTTTGACATATTGGGGACGACTGGTTTTGACAGCAAGACGAGTGAAAATGTAAGCATACCGAGGAGTGAAATGATAACTCGCTAAACTTATTTCAAACATTTAAACGGCGAAGATAACTACGCTTTAGCTGCTTAATCTGAATTTATAGTAAGATAAAGCCTCGGCGCACTAGGTGCGCAAGCTGAATGTCCACGAAAAGCCTTGGTTTACGGCGTTTCATTTATGGGCATCGTAAAAGTAGACATAGAAAACTTAGTGCTTCGATGGGTTTTCGAAATTAAAGAAGCTAAGTTAAAATTGGGCTGTTTTTGGTCAGGTTTTAATCGAAAATTAATCAAAAACTAAGTATGTAGAAAGCCTTTGAGCTGCTTGTTTGGACCCGAGTTCGATTCTCGGCGTCTCCACTACTAACCCTTATAAACCTAGTGTTTATAAGGGTTTTTATTTTTAATTCAAAAAAGCTCATCTCTAGCTATCAATACTGTTAAAATTATTCTAAAATAACTTAGATATTCCTTCATTTTTTAACGTTTCCCCTTCTTACCCTAAATGAATTATTGAGTATTTTTACAAGCTGATTGTTTAATTAGTGAAGCTCTGAAATAGACGCCTTAATCTTATTAAGTTTTTAAAAGACGATATTCTAACTAAAAAAAAATCAACCTAATTTTTTATTATTCAAATTATATTATGAAAAAAACAAGCCTTTTTTTAATTGCTTTTTTAATCTTACTACCTACTTCATTGTTTGCCAATGAAGGGATGTGGTTTTTAATGCATATTAAACGTTTAAACGAACGTGATATGCAAAAAATGGGACTTCAGTTAACTGCCGAAGAAATTTACAGCATTAACAACCAAAGCCTTAAAGATGCTATCGTTCAATTTAACGGTGGTTGTACTGCTAGTATTATTTCTGATAACGGATTAGTACTTACAAACCATCACTGTGGTTATGATGCTATTGCTGAATTATCTTCAGAAGAACAAAATCACCTTAAAAACGGATATTGGGCTAAAACATTAAAAGATGAGCTTAAACCCGAAAGTCTTTTTGTAAGATTCTTTGTAAGAATGGATGACGTTTCAGAACGTATTTTATCTAAAGTAAACGATTCTATGACAGAAAAAGAACGTGAAGCTACTATTAACAGAGAAATTGCAAAAATAGAACAAGAAAACAACGAAGGTGGTAAATACACTGTTTCTGTACGTTCTTTTTTCCAAGGAAATGAATATTACTATTTTGTATACGAAGATTATAAAGACGTACGATTAGTCGGTACACCTTCTGATAAAGTTGGTAAATATGGTGGAGATACTGATAACTGGGAATGGCCACGTCACACAGGAGATTTTTCTTTATTTAGAGTATATGCTGATGCAGAAGGAAATCCTGCTGAGTACTCTGAAAACAACGTACCATTGAAAGCAAAATATCACTTACCTGTTAACATTAAAGGGGTAAAAGAGAATGATTTTGCTATGATTTTAGGATATCCTGGTAGAACAAACCGTTGGATGCCTGCAGAAGGAATCGAGCAAAACGTAAACTACGCATATCCTGCTTGGGTGGAAGGTTCTAAACTTAGTATGGATGTGATGAAGAAATACATGGATGAAGATGCATCTATCAACTTAATGTATGCTTCTCAATATGCTAGAATTGCCAACTACTGGAAAAACAGACAAGGTATGATTGACGCTTTAACAGCTCATAAAACTGCCGAAACTAAACGTAAAGTTGAAAAGAAATTTGACAAATGGGCTAACAACAAATCAAATAAAACTACTTACGGAGATGTTGTTACTAACATCAACAATTACTACAGCTTAACCAACAATAAAGCAAAGCACGACAACTACTTAATGTTATTATTGCGTTCTAGTAAATTTGCTGTTTTACCATATCAAATTGGTAAAGGATTTGAGTCTTATATCGATGCTAACGAAGCTGCTCGTAAGAATTTAATGCCTCGATTGAATGCTTTTATTGAAAGTAGCTACACAAACTACCACTTACCTTTAGAAAAAGAAATTTTAGCAGAACAACTAAAGCTATATTCAGCTAAAGCAAATTACGAATTACCAGAGATTGTAGCTAAAATTGCAAAGGGTGGTGATATTAATGATTACATCAATTCTATTTTCGAATTAAGTATTTTTACGTCTAAAGAACGTGCAACAGCTTTCTTAAAATACCCAAATAAAGAATTATTAGCTAACGATCCGTTATATATTTTATCATCTCAATTATTAGGTAAATATAGAGAACAACCTGAAAACTTAGTACAACCATTAAACGATTACCAAAAATCATTTAGATTATTAGTAGATGGTTTACGTAAGTCTGGTTTAAGCAACATTAAATATCCAGATGCGAACTCTACTTTACGTTTATCTTACGGAAAAGTAAGAGCTTTACCTAAAGATCCTAGAAACGATGCTAGTATTAACAACTACACAACGTTAAAAGGAATGGTTAAAAAATACAAGCCAAACGATAGTGAGTTTGATTTATCTAAAGACATGTTAAATATCTATGAGAAAAAAGACTACGGAAGATATGCTAACAGTAAAGGCGAATTACCTGTAAACTTTTTATCTGACAACGATATTACAGGAGGAAATTCTGGTTCACCAGTTTTAAAC
This sequence comes from Tenacibaculum sp. TB-56, assembly GCF_059716275.2. Taxonomy (NCBI): domain Bacteria; kingdom Pseudomonadati; phylum Bacteroidota; class Flavobacteriia; order Flavobacteriales; family Flavobacteriaceae; genus Tenacibaculum; species Tenacibaculum sp. TB-56. The sequence goes on from NZ_CM201367.1 coordinate 471,637, forward strand.
GGAAAAGGTGAATTAATCGGTTTAGCATTTGATGGTAACATCGAAGCGATGGCTGGTGATGTTATTTTCGACTCTAACTTACAACGTACAATCAACGTAGATATCAGATACGTACTTTGGTTAATCGATAAGTATGCTGGTGCTAAACGTATCGTAGACGAATTAACTATTGTAGAATAATCTAAATCATTAGTAAACAATACCAAAAAACGCAACCAATTTGGTTGCGTTTTTTATTTTCTATATAATTTTCAGAACTATTCTTCTTTAAACAATTGCTCTTTGTAAGCTGCTTTTTGAATTTGTGCTCTTCTAGTAACTGATGGTTTTACATATTGTTTTCTTTCTCTCAACTCTTGTAAAACTTTTACATTTCTAAACTTACGTTTGTAACGTTTTAAGGCTCTATCAATATTTTCACCCTCTTTTACAACTATTCTTAACATATGACATGGTTTTAATTATTAGACATTTTACATCATACAAATTATCTCATAGCCCACATATACAATGCAGTCCATGATTTTATATGATATTATTTTAGATTAAAAATTCTAATGAAAATGCTTTGTAAAGCAACTGAAGACTAAAAAACTGAAGTATAAGACAGAAAAATAGTATAAAGACTTGTCGATTTTCTCCCGAAATAGGAATAGAACATTAATACGCGCCAAAGGTAGGGTTTCTTTATCGGCTCTACAAGAATTCTAGGTTCTAATTCTTTTTGATAAAAAAAACGCTACCATTTGGTAGCGTCTTCATATTTAAATTGTTTCTCCTAATTCTTTTAACTTAGAAGTATTTTCTGCGAGCATTAACTCGTCTATAATTTTTTGAATATCTCCGTTTACAATATTTGATAAATCGTATAAGGTCAATCCAATTCTGTGATCGGTTACACGTCCTTGCGGGTAGTTATACGTTCTAATTTTAGCAGAACGGTCTCCTGAGGTTACCATCGAACCACGTTTTGCTGCATCTGCTTCTTGCTTCTTCGCCAACTCCATATCATATAAACGAGAACGTAATACCTTAAACGCTTTCTCTTTGTTTTTATGCTGCGATTTTTGATCTTGACATTGTGCCACTAATCCTGTAGGAATGTGTGTTAAACGTACTGCTGAATAGGTAGTGTTTACCGACTGTCCTCCTGGTCCTGATGAACAGAAGAAATCGATACGCACATCTTTTGGGTTGATTTCTACATCAAACTCTTCAGCTTCTGGGAACACCATACAGGTTGCTGCTGATGTATGTACACGTCCTTGAGTTTCTGTTTGTGGCACACGTTGTACACGGTGTACACCCGCTTCAAACTTTAACGTTCCGTACACATCTTCTCCAGTAACCTCAAACTGAATTTCTTTAAATCCACCGTTGGTACCTTCAGAAAAATCTACTGTAGAAACTTTCCACCCTTTGCTTTCACAATATTTAGTGTACATTCTAAATAAATCACCTGCAAAAAGACTCGCTTCATCTCCACCAGTACCCGCACGTAATTCTACTACAGCATTTTTAGCATCTTCTGGATCTTTCGGAATTAGTAAAAACTTAATCTCTTCTTCCAATTCTGGAATTCGATTTTTTGCTTCATCCATTTCCATTTTAGCCATTTCTACCATTTCTGCATCCGATCCGTCAGCAATAATTTCTTTGGCTTCTTCTATATTATTTAATAAAGTTTCATACTCTGTTGCCTTTTTTACAACCTTTCCTAAATCTTTATATTCCTTATTTAATTGCACATAACGTTTTTGATCAGAGATAACATCTGGCTGGATGATTAAATCTGATACCTCATCATAACGTTGCTTAACTATCTGTAATTTATCTAGCATAGTATCTTTTCTTGGGGTGCGAATTTACGATTTTTTATCGAATTTTATTCATTATCTTTATTCCTTTAAGTATTTTATAATGCGTTTTTTACTCTTATTTATTAGCGGATTACTACTTTTTTCTTGTCAAAATACTGTAGAAATCAAAAAACCTACTTGGTTATTCGGAAAATGGAAACGTATAAATAATCAAGCAGACAAACTTACCTATGAGTTTTGGAGTGAGGATTTTTCTGGAATTGGCTTCACCTTAAAAGAGAAAGATACTGTTTTTAAAGAGGTATTACATATCATTACCAAGAACGATTCTTTGTTTTTACAAATTACAGGCGTCAATGAAAACCCGACACTATTTGCTTTTACACAACAAACCGACACTTCTTTTACTGCAGAAAATCAACTAAACGAATTTCCTAAAACGATACAATATTGGAAGGAGAACAATCAACTGAAAGCGAAAGTTAGTAACGATGAATTTTCGATTGATTTTGTGTTTGAAAAAATGAAATAAAAAATCCTCAGATTTCTCTGAGGATTTTACTTTTTATCTTATTGTATTAATATTCAAAAGTTCCGTATTCACTTTTGATAGTTAATTGCTTTTTATCAGAAGCTTCTACTCTACCAACAATCTGTGCGTTTACGTTGAATGATTTTGAAATTGCAATAATATCTTCTGCAACTTCAGGAGACACATATAATTCCATTCTGTGTCCACAGTTAAATACTTGATACATTTCTTTCCAATCTGTTTTTGATTGTTCTTGTATCAATTTGAACAATGGTGGAATTGGGAACATATTATCTTTTACAATGTGTAAATTATCTACAAAGTGTAAAATCTTAGTTTGTGCTCCTCCTGAACAATGAATCATTCCGTGCACTTCTTCCGAAGAGAATTTTGATAAAATTTCTTTAATAATTGGTGCATAGGTTCTTGTTGGAGACAATACTAATTTACCAGCGTCAATCGGAGAGTTTTCTACTTCATCTGTTAATTTTGTATTTCCTGAATACACTAAATCAGAAGGTACTGAAGCATCAAAACTTTCTGGATATTTTTCTGCTAAATAGTTATGGAACACATCGTGACGTGCAGAAGTTAATCCGTTACTTCCCATACCTCCGTTGTATTCTTTCTCGTAAGTAGCTTGTCCGAATGATTCTAAACCTACAATTACATCTCCTTCTTTGATGTTCGCATTATCAATCACATCAGCTCTTTTCATACGAGCGGTTACTGTAGAATCTACAATAATGGTACGTACTAAATCTCCAACATCAGCCGTTTCACCTCCTGTTGAATGAATCGTTACTCCGAATTCTTTCAATTCAGCGATTAATTCTTCTGTTCCATTAATAATAGCCGATAAAACTTCTCCTGGAATATTGTTTTTGTTACGTCCAATTGTAGACGACAACATAATGTTATCAGTAGCTCCTACACACAATAAATCATCAATATTCATGATTAAAGCATCTTGCGCTATACCTTTCCATACTGAAATATCTCCTGTTTCTTTCCAGTACATATATGCTAAAGAGGATTTTGTTCCTGCTCCATCAGCATGCATGATTAAACAATAGTCTTCATCATTCGTTAAGTAATCTGGAACAATTTTACAGAAAGCTTTTGGAAATAATCCTTTATCAATATTTTTGATAGCGTTGTGCACATCTTCTTTAGATGCCGATACTCCGCGTTGTGCGTAGCGTTTAGATACTTCGTTACTCATTTGTTGTGTTGTTGTTGCCTGCAAATTTAGGTTTTATTACGCTTTTATCAAGAAAAAAGCGAACGTTTTTTACACGCTCGCTTTATCAGTAATTGTTCGTTTTCTTTTACTCCCAATCTGGCATTGTCGCATTTTCAAACAATGCTGTTCTTGTTGTAGATCCATCACTAAAAGGTACTTTATAAATTGTTTTTGTAGAAATACCATCATTAGACGTATTCACAAAGATAATTTCAGCCTCATTAGGTGATAAACGCGGATCTAAATCATTTGTTCCATCAGGTTTTCCTTCTGATAAATCAGTAACTTCTGCCGTTGCAAATTCATATAAAAACATATGATTGTTTAATTGCCTATAATTACTTGATTCATATCCAGAAATATCTCTAGTGTACAACAGCGAGCTTCCATCTATTGTAAAATTAATTCCACCTGCAGCTCCTTGCATTCCTGTTAAAACAGTGTCAATAGTATTTCCTGCCATATCAATTGTGTAAATCTGAACATTATATCCACTAGTATTGTTCGTCTTTAAGGCTATTGTAGATTCATCATTACTCCAATCACATTCTGTAATATAATTACCATCGGTAGTTTGGTATATTTGTTGTAGCCCGCTTCCGTCTTTATTAATCAAAAATAATTTATCGTAATGTGGGTATATTATTCGATCACCGTTAGACGACCAAGCGAAATCTACTTCATTTAAATCAAATGCAACTACAGGAACATTAGAGGTTACTTTTTTAACATCTGAACCATCTGTTTTCATTGTATAAATATGTGTTTCATTGTTATCTGTTCGTAAAAAGGCAACTAAATTTGCTGCTGAATTCTTTCTTGGTCTCCAAGAATTTGTGGTTGGGGAGGTTAACAGAAGTTCATTAACTGGGGCTTCGTTGATATAATCTCCTGAGTAAATAACATTATTTCCTTCTTCCTGTCTTGTATAAAAGTATCTATTATCAGGTGTTGATGTTACTTTAAATGTACTTACAGTACTTAGTACTTCTGCATTAATATTATCTGAAGCAGCTACTTGCCAAAAATATTTTACTCCAAATTTTAAATCAGTTACCGTATACAAAGTGTCTTTTACATTTTCAAAAGATATAACATCATTATTTAAGTCGTTTTTAATTTCTATTCTGTATGTTATTTCATCTTCATCAGGATCAATTGATTTAAAACTTAATTCTACCGTGTTATTTACATCTTCTATGCCATTAGCTGGAGCTCTAAGCTCTGGTGCTGTTGGTGGGTCATTTAAAGCTGTTTCGATATCTAATTCAAAAACCACATTAATTTCTGTTTCTGCTCCTAAACCTACAGGTTCAAAAGCTGTTAAAAATCCTTCTTTAGTTGCGCTTACAGAGTAGTCTTGTGCTGGTACATCTTCCATTAAAAAGTAACCATCTTCATCTGTAAAAGTTGTATTATTGGTTGGAGACAATGTTATTTTAGCATTAGCTATTGGCTCAAAACTTCTCTTTTTAACTACACGTCCTTTAATAGTACCAAATTCAACAAAATCTACAGTGTCTTCACTACAGTTAAGTAAGGTTACACACATTAAAAGTATTGTTATTTTTATTATATTTTTCATTGCTTTCTTTCTTAAAAATAAACATTTATCCCCGCTCCTATTCTCCAAATAAAATCGTTTCTTTTCCCTCTAACTAACTTATCTAAATTATCTGAACCTAAAAGATAGTTTTCTCCATAAAGAGTTAAACCTATTTTATTTGTTATTAAATATTCTAATCCTAGACCGTACTGAAACTTAAACATTGGATTGTCTAGATTTTTTTCTAAAACCGACCCAACCCCTACATACACATAAGGTGTTAATCTATCATAAGGTAACATATTGTACTCTAAAAATAGGCTTGACGTTAAAAATGTGTTTTTAAAAGATCTTTCATTTTCTAACGAAAACCTCCCTACACTTCCCCCAAAACTAAATCTAGGATCCTTAAAAAAGTATCTATATTTTAAATCGAACCCAAATCTTGCTACTGGATTTGAGTAATCTCCAGAAACTATTGAAGCTCCTCCCATTACACTCATTGAATTGGTAGCTCTTCTTTTCTCTTGTTTTCTATTAAACAATAAAGTGTTATCTGCTTCATTTTTTTCTTTTAAATATTCATTTTTAAAGAGGTTAACAACTGTATCACCTCCTTGGGGTGTCCATAAACCATCAACCACTCCTTCTATAATTAACTGTTCTACTGCTTTATCTATAGCCTCTTTTACAGCTAATTGCATAGGCTCGTTTTTTGTTACTCCTGTTTCTGCCTCTAACAATCTTCTTAATGAAACATACCTGTATAAATTAGCTGAAATACCCTGAGAGAGTATTGTTTTAGATACGTAAATGTTTTTTAAAATTTGCCCATTTGATGTAGATACCGCTCGTAAATACACTGTTATCCTGTCTTGTCGGTATTGGTTAGACGCTCCTGCACCAAAGTACCGAAGTCCTGAACCTCCTGTAATAATATTTGAATCGTATGAAACAACACCGCCTTCAAGTATAATTCCTGCAAAAAGCAATGGTGGCATTTTTTGAGAATCCCCCCCTTGATACTCCTGCCTAGTAGATCTTATTATTTGTCGTTCATTTAATAGGTTAGCAATATTTTCTCTTTCTATTGGGGTAAACCATTTTGACTCTTCTAAAGACTTTAATAAAATTGATGTTCCTCCTTGGGTAACTGCTGTACTAAATGTAGATCCATTTTCAGTAGGCTTGTACTGTCCTGTTTGATCTCTAAACTTATAAACTCCTACGATTATTTTCTCGACAGGTTGAATTTTTTTAATTAAGTCGTTTTGTAAAGAGGTATTCTCTCCTATTCTAGCATTTGTAGTATCAAATGGTTGGTTTAGATATGCTCCACAACTAGAGAACAAAATAAAACTTAAAGAGAATAATAGTTTAAATAATAGTTTTCTCATAAAACTTAAGTTATAGTTAGTCGTTTGGTTATTAATTATTTGGTATTATAATCTGTGTTTGTTCTCCTGTTTGAGTATTTAAAATATTTACAGACAACCCACCGCTTGTAGGTGTTACTTCTACCACTAAAGACCCAAACACATAGGTTCCTACAGTTAATCCTTGATCCCCAAACTGTTCTTGAAACAGATCTTGCGACAAGGAATTTAATAATTGTCTATTTAAGCTGTTTGTAAAGTTCTCTAAATCTGAAGGCTGCTGAAAAGGGTCTTGTCCTTCCTCTTGAAAGTCATTTTGTGCATTAGCTGATGCTAAAATTTGCTGATACCCGAATGGATTATTTCCTCCGAAAAAAGGATTTATAGGTTTATAAACCAATTCTTGTGAAAAAGAACAGTAGCTTGCTAAAAACAAAGCAATTACCATTATATTGACTTCTGTTTTCATAACTCATTTTGTTTAAATTTTATAACTTAGTAATTTATTTCGTTGTTTTGAGTAGGTACTTAACCTTGCCATAGTTGCTTTTACAGCTTGTTTTAGAAAATCTTCTCCTGGCATAGTCATAAACTCAAAAACTTTATTATCATCAGCCTCTATTATTAAAACTGTAGTCCTTCTTAATCCTGGCTTTTCTTTTATTTTTATAATGAAAGGATACTTTAATCCTGAGAGTAAATATTCTTGATAAAAAAAATCATAAAAATCCTTTCCTACCTTTGTTTTTGCTTCTTCAATAACTAAACCCTTTAATATAAACTCTGATTCATCAATTACTTCCTTTTTTGTTACTCCAACCTTTTGAGGTAAAATAACTAAAGTGTCTTTATCTATTAATTTCTCTCTGTGTTTTATAAATAAATACACTCTTAATTCTTCATATGGGTTTAAGCTAAGTCGTATTAAAGATAGTTCTTTTTTTTCATTAGGCTTCAAAGAAAACTGTCCTGATTGTTTATTACTAGAATAACTTTCTTCTTTACTCTTTTTCAACACAACTAAATTGTAGTTAAGCTCATCTTTAAATAACACGCTTTCATTTTCTGCTTGAGCTTTTACATCTAAAAAATTATCTTTCTTAAGAACAATAACTTTAGCATTCACATCTGTTTTTTCTTGAGTAAAGCTTCCCACATAGAATAATAAAAAAACACATCTTATAATATTTTGAAAAAAATGAAAACTTGACATTTGCTTAATAGTTTCTTATTGTAATTGCTTTGTAATTAGCCTTCTGAATAATTTTCACATGTTCCATTAAAGAATTCGTCCCATAAATATGTAATGAATTTGCGTTACCTTCTTGAAGAATATTCATCTTTGTTGGTGAATTATTATAATAATCTATAAAATTATAATAGTTATCTCTACCCTTTTGCCCTATTAACTGTATATCACTAACTCCGTTTTTCAGTTCTACAACATTATTAACTCCCAACTGATTTATTGATAAATTATAATTATCTATCGATCTATCAAAATCTTGTAAATTATTTAATGAGTTGATATTTTTTTCTAAAACTAGAAAAGAAGCATCACTTCCTATTTGAGGTACAGACACAAAGTAGGTAGATGTATTTTGTTGTGCCGTAGCTTTTAAACTAAATATTAAAAGTACCATACACAGTATTATTTTCATCCTTCTCATCATTATCTTAGTTCTTTATAAACAAGGAGAAAGAAGAAGAGAATGCAATCCCTTCTCACTCTCCCTTATTTTTGTTGCTTAATTTACTACTAATTAATAAACCCTACAGTCCTGTTTGCTCAACGCAAGCCTTGTTCATGTATCCTGCTTGACCAATAAAACTAGCATTTCCAGAACCTTGTGCATCTTGTATAACAGAAGCATGATTATCTACACCAAACTGACTAATTAAACTTAAGTTAATACCAGCATCAGCCTTTTGATCAACGCAAGCTTCATTACCCCAACCTGTTTGCGCAATACCTGAAATATTTAGACCTCCATTTGACGATTGGTTTGTAGAAGCTACATTTCCGTTACCAAATTGAGCAATACCATCTATATTAAAGCTACCTCTTTGAACTTGCTTAGCTTTATTATAATCACCAATTTGTAAAATACCCGCTACACTTCCTGGTGCACCATTAGTTCCCGTGCTTTGATCTTGATGAGCAAAGTTTCTTCTACCTGATTGTGCCACTATAGCCACGTTATTATCAAAACGTTGTTTTTGAATTGAAGTGTTCTGACGACCTGTTTGATAAGCATATGCTCTGTTATTTTCTGCCCAGCCTACACCCACATCTTGTTGCGCATAATTTTTAAACCCAACTTGGTTAACAAACCCTGAGTTATAATCACCATGTTGCTTAATGTCAGTTTCATTCTTTCTTCCTCTTTGATATACTGTAGCTTCATTTCCTAAGCCTCCAGAAAATCCTTGATTTTGACCATCTTGATCAATATTAGATAAGTTCCCCACTCCAGTTTGAACCACACTTGCATCATTCATATGCCCTGTTTGATCTACATAACTCGTGTTAATTGCTGCTCCTCTATCCCAATAAGAAGGTGCCTACTTGAGGAACTGAACATCCAATACAATTCGCTTTAGGTGTTGGTAATGGATTGGCAAATTGCGCAAATACTGTTCCTGAAGCTAAAAAAATTGCTGCTAATAAAAAATTTTTCATAATTGATAATTTTAAAATACGTTGGTTAATTTTTAGTATAATCTATCTACAACAAGCTTAGAAATATTAAAATACTTGTAATACAGAAGAGAATACTAAATAATAAGGGTAAAATAAAATTACGGGGTAAAATGTACTGTAGTTTTTATAACCACAACTACATCCATCAGTTTAAAATAAAAACTGTAAAAAACCTATATATAGTTTGCGTGTTTAAACATAGCTAAAGTAGGTATTTTTTTGCCTCAAAAAACACGTTTAAAATCTCCCTCCTACCCAAAAAAAAAAAAAAGCCGAAAAACACAGTATTAGTAATGTCTCGGCTTTAATAAGTCAAAAAAAAAAATACTGTTAAAAGGGGAAAAAACCTTTTTCTTAAACAGATTTCCTTTTACATAAATAAGGATTTACCTCGTAAATAACAATTCTCTATACTTTGTTAAAGGCCAAAGATTATCGTCAACCATTAATTCTAATTTATCGCAGTGGTAACGAATTTCATCAAAATACGGTTTTACCTTATTGCAATACGCATCTGCATTTTTTTGTCCTTCTAGCTTATTCGCTTTTTTACGCTCTTGAATCATTTGTTCTACTTTAGAATTGATTTCAGCTATGTGAAGCGATATTTTTTGAATTAAATCGATTTGCTCATTGGCATACTTTTCAAAATTATTTCCGAAGATCTCTTTTAATCCTCGTACATTTTCTATCAATGTATTTTGATATTGAATCGCTGTAGGTATAATGTGATTTCTTGCAATATCACCCAATACTCTACTTTCAATTTGAATCTTTTTTGAATATTCTTCCAACTCAATTTCATGACGAGCTTCAACCTCTACTTTATTCATCACACCCATTTCTTCAAAAAGTGAAATGGCTTTTTTAGAAATTCGTGCTTTTAATGCTTCCGGAGTAGTTTTATTGTTTGATAAACCTCTTTTTTTCGCTTCTTTCTCCCAAGCATCTCCATACCCATCTCCTTCAAATCGAATGTTTTTCGAAGCTTTAATATACTCTCTTAAAACATTAAATATTGCTTCATCTTTTTTAAGCTTCTTAGTATCAATTAATTTATCAACCTCTTCTTTAAACTCGTTTAACTGTCTTGCCATAATGGTATTTAACACCGTCATAGGACCCGCACAGTTAGACCACGATCCTACCGCACGTAATTCAAATTTATTTCCAGTAAAAGCAAAAGGTGACGTTCTGTTTCTATCTGTATTATCTAATAAGATTTCAGGAATCTTACCTACGATATTTAATTTTAAATCCGTTTTCTCCTCTGGTGATAATTTTCCTTTAGTTACATTTTCTAACTCATCTAACACCTCAGATAATTGTGTTCCGATGAACACTGAAATAATCGCAGGCGGCGCTTCATTAGCTCCTAAACGATGATCATTACTTGCACTTGCGATAGATGCTCTGATTAACTCTTCGTAATCATGAACTGCCTTAATTGAGTTCACAAAAAAGGTTAAAAACTGTAAGTTTTTCATCGGAGTTTTACCCGGACTCAATAAATTAACTCCTGTATTGGTAGATAAACTCCAGTTATTATGCTTTCCTGAACCATTGATTCCTGCAAATGGCTTTTCGTGAAATAGCACTTTGAATTTATGGCGTTGCGATACTTTTTCCATCACATCCATTAATAATGAATTGTGATCTACCGCTAAATTCGCTTCTTCAAAAATTGGTGCTAACTCAAACTGATTCGGTGCAACCTCATTATGACGTGTTTTTACTGGTATTCCTAACAACATACATTCATGCTCTAAATCGCGCATAAAATTCAACACACGTGTTGGTATTGACCCGAAATAATGATCATCTAATTGTTGTCCTTTTGCTGGAGCATGCCCTAACAACGCTCTACCCGTCATCATAATATCAGGACGCGCTGCTGCCAAAGCCGTATCAATTAAAAAATATTCTTGCTCCCAACCTAAGGTTGCATTTACTTTTGTTACATTCTTATCAAAATACTTACAAACTGATGTTGCTGCAGTATCTACTGCTTGTAGCGCTCTTAATAGCGGTGCTTTGTTATCTAAAGCTTCCCCTGTATACGCAACAAAAACTGTAGGAATACACAAAGTCGTACCATAAATAAATGCTGGAGATGTTGGATCCCAAGCAGTGTATCCACGTGCTTCAAATGTATTTCGGATTCCTCCATTAGGAAAACTAGAAGCATCTGGCTCTTGCTGTACTAACTGACCTCCATCAAACTTTTCCATGGCACCACCATCTATAGTTTCAAAAAAGGCATCGTGCTTTTCTGCAGTTGACCCCGTTAAAGGTTGAAACCAATGTGTGTAATGCGTTGCTCCTTTAGATAAGGCCCAATCTTTCATACTTACCGCAATTTGATCTGCAGTTGCTCTATCTATCTTCGTTCCAAACTCAATTGCATCCATCACACTTTGGTATGCTTCTTTTGTCATATGTTGACGCATCGCCTGCTCGTTAAAAACGTTTTTGCCAAACAATTCCGAACGGCGTTCTTTTTCTTCTACAACGATAGGTTTTCTGTGTAAAACCTCTTGTAATGCATTGAATCTTAAAACTGACATATATAATAAGGTATAAAAGTTAAACATTTCAAAAGTACATAATTTTCACCTTAAAAAGAAACACCCCTAAAAAAATAGGGGCTAAATTAACTTAAAGTTAATTTTAAATAAAAACACCCCATAAAATTTTGACAAAAAACAAAAAAACCTCACTTTTGTACCGATTTTAATTCCATAACAACACAAAAACAAAAATCATGAGTAAATCAAAATTAGAATACATTTGGTTAGATGGTCATGAACCAACTCAAAACATGCGTAGCAAAACTAAAATTGAAGAAAATTTTAGCGGTAAATTAGAAGACTGCTCTATGTGGTCTTTCGACGGAAGTTCTACTGAGCAAGCATCTGGTGGTGCCTCTGATTGTTTATTAAAACCTGTTGCTATTTATCCAGATCCTGCTAGAGAAAATGGATATTTAGTAATGTCTGAAGTTTTAAATGCTGATGGTACTCCGCACGAATCAAATGCTCGTGCTGCTATTGACGATGACAATAATGATTTTTGGTTCGGATTTGAACAAGAGTATTTCTTAATGGATACTAAAACTGATTTACCTTTAGGCTTCCCTCGTGGTGGGTTTCCTGGACCTCAAGGAAAATATTACTGTTCTGTAGGTGGTCGTTACACTTGGGGAAGAGATTTTGTTGAAGAACATGCTGATTTATGTATTAAAGCTGGATTAAACTTCGAAGGAATTAATCAAGAGGTTGCTCCAGGACAATGGGAATTCCAATTATTCGCAAAAGGAGCTAAGAAAGCTGGTGACGAAATTTGGGTAGCTCGTTATTTATTAGATCGTTTAACTGAAAAATACGGTTACTACATCGAATACCACCCTAAACCAATTAAAGGAGACTGGAATGGTTCTGGTATGCACGCTAACTTCTCTAACACTACTTTAAGAACTTGTGGTTCTAAAGAAACTTTTGAAGCTATTTGTGAAGCATTCAGACCTGTTACCGAAAAACACATTGATGTTTATGGAGCTTATAATGATGAGCGTTTAACAGGATTGCACGAAACTGCTCACGTATCTGACTTTAGTTATGGTGTATCAGATAGAGGAGCTTCAATCCGTATTCCTATCATCGCTGTTGAAAAAGGATGGAAAGGTTGGTTAGAAGACCGTCGTCCTGCTTCAAACGCTGATCCATACAAAGTAGCTGGAAGAATTATCAAGACCGTAAAAGGCGCTAAGATATAATTAAACACACACCTACAACACAACTAACAAAAAAAGCCGCTTTTAAGCGGCTTTTTTATAGATTTCTTTATTTCTAAGAGATTGTTAAGTATACAAAAACAGCGTAAGACGCTAGCAATAAAACTCCATCTCTCCATCCTAAACGCAATCCTTTAGGAATAAACACTAAAGGTAATATTGCAAACGAAATACCTAACATCCAATAAATATCATTGTTAATTAAACTATAAGCATCTGGCTTTACTTCTACTGGAGTAATCATTGCGGTGATTCCTAATACAGCTAAAATATTAAACACATTAGATCCTACTAAGTTACCCAACGATATCGCTTTCTCCTTCTTTAATACTGCAATAATTGATGCTGCCAACTCAGGAACACTTGTTCCTACAGAAACAACTGTAACTCCAATAATCGCATCACTCACTCCAAAATGTTGTGCCATAGCTACCGAACCATTAATCAACAATTCTGAACCACCCCATAAACCTAAACCTCCAATAGCTAAAAACAATGCTATTTTATACAATGGTAACTCCTCATCATCCTCTGGCATTTCATCAACAACTGCTTGTTTTTGAAAACGTAAAAGGTAAATTAAAAAAACGACAAGTGTTGAGAACAAAATTACTCCTTCATAAAATTGAATCGTTTTATCATTTACAATAAAAAAATACAACATTGCCGAAGCAATCATCATTACTGGCCAATCAGTTTTATAAAAACTCTTTTCTACATCTATTGACGATAGCATTACCGTAATTGCCAATACCAAACCTAAGTTTGCAATATTCGACCCAATTACATTTCCTACAGCTAACCCTGTGGCACCATCTAATGCTGATTTTATACTTACTATTAATTCTGGTGCTGAAGTAGCAAACGAAACTACTGTCATACCTATTACAATTTTTGGTATATGCAGTTTAAGTGACAAACCTACTGCTGCTTTCAACAGCCAATTTCCTCCTAAAACCAACAATGTTAAACCAATAAAAATGTATAAAATGCTCATAAAATATTTTTTGGCGAAGATACTCTTTTGTAACGAAGTTTTGAAACATTAACACCGAGATAAAACCCTCTCTTACCTTCTTATTTTTTTCACTTCTAAACCTGAACAAAAAATCAAACCTCTAAAAATGAGGCAAAAAAAGACCTAATTCCCTTTGCTTTTTAAAAAGTCGCAAAAAACAGCCTTTAAAAAATTACTAATTAAAACAATAAATACAATTTTAAATTACATTTAAAAACAACAATAAAGAGTTAATAGCTACATATTAAAACCATACTAACTTTTTTAACTTCAATTGTATATTCAAATTAATTAAATCTTATCTGAAAATTTGGCAAGCATCTTCTACTTGCTATATATTCATAAAACAATTCCGGAATTGATAAAGAATTATCAACTAAAAAACATTAAAATTCAAATGATTACAATTGCATTAAAACTAATTCTCTTAACCATTAAAATTGCTGAATTACTATTAGACTTGATTTTTTAATCTTTCTTATTATTTACAAAACGATGTCATTTTGAGCGAAGTAAAGTGAGCTTCGCTCATCATAACTCATTATTTTTCGTTATTTTTGATATAGAATCAACAACTAATGAAAAAAGCATTTTTAAATTATTAGCTAAGCTAAACAAAGCGCTACTACCCTCTTTTACCAAAAAAGAGTTGGATGTTACTAAAGCTTCAAAATTTCAATTAGCAATTATTGGATGGCGAGCTTATGTTACTATAAATTCTTTGGACTAAAACTTATATATTATGAACAAGCATGTAAAAGTTTTTTCGGGAACTCAAATCTTTGTTGGCCGATTAAGTCAACTACTTGATGAAATTAATGTTCCATATTTAATTAAAGATAATAAAGAATCTGGGAGATTGGCTGGTTTCGGTACTTTAGGTAATTCAGTTGATGTATTTATCTATGAATCAGACGTTGAAAAATCTCAGAGCACTATTGATAGCTTTAAAGAAGAAATAGCAGAAGACAAATAAATTAAAAAAGGTAAAAAAAATATTTTTTTGCTTTACAATTTAAAAAACATTCTTATATTTGCACCCGCAAAACGGCCTCGTAGCATAACTGAATAGTGCACTTGATTACGGCTCAAGAGGTTGCAGGTTTGAATCCTGCCGAGGTCACAAAAAAACCAGTAATTCGATAATTGAATTACTGGTTTTTATCTTTTATAAACTTTATAAAAACAAAAAAAGTGTAACGATTTTAAAATTTCGTTACACTTTTTTTTTGAATTAGTGATTAGACGTTTCGTCTGCTTTTACCTCACCTTTTAAGCTCATTTCCATACCGTGATCGTATTGACAACATCCTGGTAAGTTTCCATAAGCTTCTTCATTTCCTGCCACTTTATCAGTATCATATCCTGAAGCTGCAATAGCATTATGAATAGCATCTACATTTGTTTTTGAACCATCAAACGATACATTAACTTGCTTTCTTAACTTATCCCATTCTGCCGATGCTACTCCATCTACACCATTAACAGCTTTTTCGATAGTACTTTTACACATTCCGCAGTTACCTCTTACTCCAAAAGTTGTTGTAGTCATCGCTACTTCTTGAGTTGTTGTTTGCTCTGTTTGAACTTCTTTTGTTTCTGTTTCTTTTTTAGCTTCGTTTTTACAACTTACTAAACCAATTGTAGCTAACATAGCCACTCCTAAGATTACTTTTTTCATTTTGAATTGATATTTAATTATTATTTATTGTTTCTTTTACCTCACCACATTTCAGCATCATATCGCCAAAATACGGATTTAATACTTGTTTTTCTCTACTTAACCAATAGGCTCCTTTATCACTATCTGCCATAGGACAATATTGCTTATAGGTCACCTCATTAATTCCGAAAGACTGAACTGCCTTAATAAAATGCTCTGACACTGTTTTAAAAGACTTTCTCTGCACATCTACGTCTGTTGTTTTAGCCATATCTGCACTTCCTTCTTTTAATACAGGAACCAATTGCATCCATTGTTTATGTGCTGCTTCATTGGTTAGCAACTTCATATCTATTAGCTCAATACTTTTATTTAACTCTGCAGCGCTTTCTTTTGCCTTATTCGCATCGGTCTTCACCAAAGCATTTTTTAAATTTATATAATCTTCATACGCTTTTTGCAATTGCTCTTTAAAGGCTTTAGGAGTACTAAAAGACTCTATAATCTCTTTCGTATGATTCATCATTGATTTCTTTCCTTGCAATTGAGCAGAAGCATCTATTGTAAACACACCGTTCGTTACAATTTCTTCTCCTGGATTCAATCCTTTTTCTACTTGATAATTCTCTCCTACTCTTCCACCTAATACTACTTCGCGCATTTCAAAAACAGGCTTATCTGCTTCCGGCTTCACATATACAACTGAACGTTTTCCTGTCCATAAAACTGATGTCGCTGGAATACTCAATTGTTGTTCAGAATGTTTTTCTGTAGCTTGTACCTTCCCTGTAACAAACATTGCTGGTTTAAACTTTCCTTTATTGTTATTTAACACAGCTCGCATAGTTATAGTTCTGGTTTCTGGATTCATAACAGGATCTATAAATGAAACTTTAGCATTAAAAACTTCATTTGGATAGGCATTCGTAGTAATCGATATATTTTGACCTACTTTAAAACTACTAATTTGATTTTCATAGACGTCAAAATTTGCCCAAACAGTACTCAAGTTAGCAAGTTTTAACAACGCTTGCCCCTGACTTACATAATCACCTTGTTCAACTAGCTTTTCAGATACCGTACCCGTTACCGTTGCATACACAGGAAAGTTTTCCTTTACAACTCCTGTTTTCTCTATCTGGTTGATTTGATTTTCTGACAGCTTCCATAACTTCAACTTATTTCTAACTGCTTTGTACAATTCTGGTTGACTTTCTTTTAAAGAAGCTGCTGTTAGTAACTCTTGTTGTGCTTTTACTAATTCTGGAGAATAAATTGTTGCAAGTAATTGTCCTTTATTTATTTTCTCTCCAGTAAAATTCACATTCAAACGCTCAATTCTTCCTGCAAAATAACTCACTTGTACTGCATTCGACTTTTCGTTTTCTGCTATTTTTCCTGATAACGTAATTGTATTATCAACACTCATAGCATTACCTATTACAGTAGTTTGAACGTTTGCTAAGGCCAATGCATTTTTAGTCAACTTAAACTGATTTGCAGCTAATCCTTCTGCTCCAGCTTCCGCAGGAATTAAATCCATCCCACAAATAGGACAACCTCCTAGTTCAGGTTGCATAATTTGTGGATGCATAGAACACGTCCACATTTTATTCCCTTCAGCAGTTTCATTTGCATGATCATGACTTCCTCCTTCAGAAGAACCTCCAAAGAGCAACCATCCTAAGGTTACCCCTACAATTAAAATCACTATATAAACTATATATTTTTTCATCTGTTTATTTTATTAAATAATTAATAATGGTACTTTGAGTATAATAAGTTACTTCTGATGTAATCATGTTTGTTTGAAACTTTAATTGTAACTCCTGAATATCTAACACATCATTAAAGTCGATTGTACCTGTCTCATAACTTTTTACCAAAATTTGTTCAGCATTTTTTGCTTGCTCTAAATTTTTGAGTTGTGTTTTATGACTTATCATCGCTGCATTTCTATCTGATACAGCTCTATACAATACAGTTTCTAACGTATTGTATCGTTGTTGTTTTTGGGAAATAATTTCTTCTTGCTGCAACTTGTTTTGTTTAGTTACAGATGTATTCTTCTTATTAAAAATTGGGATTGATAATGATATCATTGGCATTACAATGTCTTTTCCATTCTCAGCCATATCCATATCTGTACGTTTAGCCACATTTACATAATCAAGACCGAAACCAATCATTGGTTGTTTTTCTTTTTGATTCAATAATTCTGATTTTTCTACAGAAGTATACATTTTATCAAACTTCACCAACTCAGGGTGCAATTGTAAATTACTCGGCTGTATTTTAGCGGCCTCTGCCGGAATGGGTAAACTATCTACAACACTAATAGAAGTCATAATATCTTGGTTTAATAATTTATTAAATGCTTTTTCTATCCCTGAAAAAGTTTCCACCAACACTTCTTTTTGCTGATTCAACTCATTCTGCCTTATCTGTAATCTTAACACATCTACTGCTGATGCCTTACCCACTCCTACCGAAGTTAACGCTAACTTTTCATACGTTTTAAGCAATTCTATATTTTCATCCAATATGTTTTGCTTTGCTTTAAGTTCGTAGAGTTTATAATACAATTGCGCTACCGACGCCATTAACTTACGTTTAACAACCATCATGTCTTGATAGCTAGCATCAGCTAATGATGACACATAATTTTCTCTTGCAGATATAGTTCCAAAAAAAGGAATCATTTGTTTTACAGAAAGCTTAAACTTCTGCGGACCTGTACGTGTTTCTGGTTCACTCACAAAATACCCTGCTCCAAACTCTGTATTAGGCAAAGTATTTACCTCTTCCTTTTTTCCTGAAATACGTCTGTAATGCGCATCAAACTGTTGTACTTCTGGACTATTTTCTAAAGCTATATTTATGTATTCTTGTAAATCTTGCGCATTTGAAAAATGAAAAACTAAAAGTGAAAAACTAAAAGTCAACATTCTTTTTAAATGAAAAGTGAAAAACGAAAAATGAAAAACGAAAACTACCCAGTTTTTTATTTCACGAAATATGAAAGCTATAAATTGTTTCATGATATTGACTTTTTTGATGTTTTTATTGAACTTACCAACATTGCCACAAGCTCTTTACAAACCGAATGTAACGACTGATGTTTATCTTCAACTAAATAGCTAGTATCCTTTAAAATATCTAACCAATACAAAGTTTCATTGGCTTCTTTTAAAGCAATGCTCATTTTATGAATGAAATCTTTCTTGCTTTGCGCAAATTCTGCTTCTCTTATTAAAGCTCCCACTGCCGTGCCACTTCTCAAAAGTTGCTTACTTAAAACATACTCCTTTTTATCAGCAACTAAATATTGTGAAAGCCTCACTATCTCAAGTGCAAACCCATAACTTTTATCTTTTAAAATACTCATATTTAAAAATTTTACACTTTACACTATTCATTTTTAACTTTCCTTTTTAATAAAAATTCTTCACGCCAACTATATAATACAGGTACTATAAAATATGAAGTTACATCTATAATCATTCCTCCAAAAGCTGGTATTGCCATCGGAATCATAATATCACTACCTCTTCCTGTTGAAGTTAACACTGGCAACAAAGCTAAAATGGTTGTTGCCGTTGTCATTACACATGCTCTAATACGTTTGTTTCCTCCGTGTAATGCCGATGCACGAATGGTTTCAATTGTTTTAGGTTTATCTTTATCAAATGTTTGCTTTAAGTACGTTGCCATTACTACACCGTCATCGGTTGCGATTCCAAACAATGCAATGAATCCTACCCAAACAGCGACACTCAAATTAATTGGATGCATTTGAAACAATTCTCGCAAGTTCTCTCCAAATACGCTAAAATTTAAGAACCATTCTTGACCATATAACCACATCATAATAAATCCACCAGCAAAAGCTATCGTGATTGCCGTAAATACCATTAACGAAGTGGCTAATGAACGGAACTGAAAATACAAGATTAAAAAGATAATCATCAAGGCTAAAGGAACCACTATCGATAACGTTTTTTCCGCTCTTAACTGATTTTCATAAGTCCCTGTAAATTGATAAGATATTCCCTTTGGAACAACTAATTCTCCTGAATCTATTTTTTGTTGAATCGCTTTTTGGGCATCCTCTACGACGTTTACTTCAGCAAAACCATCTAACTTATCAAACAACACATACCCGATTAAAAAAGTATCTTCACTTTTAATCATTTGTGGCCCTTGCTCATAACGAATCGTTGCCAATTCACTTAATGGAATTGGAGCTCCTTTAGCAACCGGCACATAAATATTTTCTAAATCAGTCGGACTAGAACGTAACTCTCTAGGATAACGAACACGAATACCGTAACGCTCTCTTCCTTCTACTGTTTGTGATAACTGCATACCTCCAACCGCTACTTTCAACACATCTTGTACCGTTTGAATCGCAATTCCGTAGCGCGCTAATTTTTCTCTATCAATATCAATTAACAAATAAGGCTTCCCTACAATTCTATCAGCAAAAACAGCTTCTTTTTTAACTCCCTCTACTTCCTTTAAAACACCTTCTAACTCTACTCCAAAAGCTTCAATTTGTTTTAAGTCTTGTCCTTTTACTTTAATTCCCATCGGTGCACGCATTCCTGTTTGCAACATAACCAATCGAGTTTCAATAGGTTGTAATTTAGGTGCGGAAGTCACCCCTGGAAGCTTGGTTACTTTTACGATTTCATTCCAGATATCATTCGGGGACTTGATATTTGGTCTCCAATTACGATAGAACTCACCGTCTTCATCTTCTATTAATTCATTTGAAGAAACTTCTGAAAAAATAACTTCCGAGATTTTATCTGTCTTATTTGGATTTGCTACCGTTTTACCATTTTTCAACAAAAACAAGCCTTCTTCATTCACTCGATAACGTTGACGCTCTCCATCAGAATTTAATGCATATTCCGGCTTGTAGTTAATCACATTTTCATACATCGATAAAGGTGCTGGATCTAAGGCTGAATCCGTTCTTCCTGCTTTACCTACTACAGTTGAAATCTCTGGAATATTAGCAACCGCCATGTCTAACTGTTGTAATACGCGTTTGTTTTCTTCTACTCCAGAATGCGGCATAGAAGTCGGCATCAATAAAAACGACCCTTCATTTAATGAAGGCATAAATTCTTTTCCTGTACTCTTAAAAATCAAGAATCCACAAGTTAATACCGTTAATGGAATGGTTAAAAACAACAATTTGTTGTTCAATGCCCATTGTAATATCTGGTTGTAATATTTTTGAAGCAAACTGAAAAAACCTAGCAACCCAAAACAAATAAGCGCAACAAATAAAAGGTTAGTAAAAATGCTTTTATCCACTCCTAAAGGCCTCCAATATTCTGCCAATAAGCCAATAATTACTAATGCTGATATGACAATATTAATCGTGTTTACAGAAAATGTAAAATTATAGCTAGAAAACGAAAAATGAGTTATCGTTTTGCCTGAGTAATTACTCCAAAGTCCTACAGCTCCATAAGCCACTAAAGCGATACCTAGCCAATATCCATAAAAAATAGCAGTGATACCTAACACTAATAAAAGACCATTCAAAACATACTTAAAGTTTTTTGTTAGATCTCTTTTTCTGAATAGAACAGCCGCAAACGGAGGTATTAAAAACAATGCGACTATAATAGCAGCGATTAACGCAAAGGTTTTTGTAAACGCCAATGGACGGAATAATTTACCTTCTGCACCAATCATCGTAAATACTGGTAAAAAACTGATAATAGTTGTCATTACCGCAGTTACAATTGCTCCTGAAACTTCAGCTGTTGCATTGTAAACCAATGTATTTATTGGCAACTTATTTTCATCTTTCTCTAAATGACTGATAATATTTTCGGAGAGTATGACCCCAACATCTACCATGGTACCAATAGCAATAGCAATTCCTGAGAGCGCTACAATATTTGCATCTACACCGAAGGCTTTCATTGCAATAAAAACCATTAATACTGCCACTGGCAATAGTCCAGATATTAATACAGAAGCTCGTAAATTGAATACCATTATCACAATTACCAGAATTGTAATTAGTATTTCCAACGTAAGCGCTTCATTTAATGTATCTAATGTCTCATGAATTAATTCTGTACGATCGTAAAAAGGAACTATCGTCAATTGAGAGGTTCTACCATCTTTCAACTCTTTACTTGGTAATCCTGCGCTTAACTCTTTAATTTTAGCTTTAACATTAGTAATTACTTCTAAAGGATTCGCTCCATAACGAGACACAACAACCCCTCCAACGACTTCTGCTCCTTCTTTATCTAAAATTCCTCTACGTGGTTCTGCTCCAAGTTTTACGTTAGCAACGTCTTTTACTCGAATCGATGTATAATTCTCTGACTTTACAACTGTATTTTCAATATCAGCAATCGATTTTATATAACCCAAACCACGCACTAAATATTCTGCTTGATTTATTTCTATCGTTTGTACTCCAATATCCTGATTACTTTGTTTTACAGCTGCTACAATTTGCTGTAAACTGATGTTGTACTGACGTATCAACTCTGGCTTTACGTCAATTTGATATTCCTGTACATAACCTCCAATAGAACTTACTTCAGACACTCCATTAGCCGATGAAAGCGCATATTTTACATAGTAATCTTGTACACTACGCAATTCATTCAAATCCCAACCGCCAGTAACATTCCCTTCTTCATCGCGTCCTTCTAATGTATACCAAAAAATTTGACCTAAACCTGTTGCATCGGGTCCTAATGAAGGACTTACGCCTTCTGGTAATAAGTTACTTGGTAGTGAGTTTAGTTTTTCTAGAATTCTTGAGCGACTCCAGTAAAAATCAACATCTTCGTCGAAAATGACATAAATACTAGATAATCCAAACATAGAAGAACTTCGGATGGTTTTTACTCCTGAAATTCCCAACAACGAAGTGGTTAAAGGATAGGTTATTTGATCTTCTATATCTTGCGGAGACTGTCCCTCCCACTTTGTGAAAACAATTTGTTGATTTTCTCCAATATCAGGTATGGCATCAACAGCTACAGGATCATTTGGTAAAAAACCTGTATCTATATTAAAAGGTGCATTTACAGTTCCCCATCCTACAAATAAAACGAGTAATATAACTGCTACCAGCTTGTTTTCTATTAAAAATTTGATGCTTTTATTCAGCATAAAAAATGATTTTAAACAATTAAACATTGATGTTTTAAAAAAACATCGAATACGACAAATCATCCTAATGAATCTTTCAAAAGGACAACTAGTTATTGTTTAAAAATCAGATTAAATATACCTCATCAAGTACATGAATATCCTTGACGACGAGTGGAGGTGAGTAATTTTTAAAAGGAATTACTTTATCGTGAATTCCTTCAAACAAATTAATGTAACTATAGTAAAATGAAGCTATAAATACTTGTTGATCGAAAGACAATTGATCAAAAGAAGTAATTTTTAATGTGTCTTGTCCTTCAACTACCGATGCCACATCTTGACAACAGTTTTTCTTTATAACTGAGCATTCATCAGGATTTTTTTCTTGCTGCATATCCATACCACAAGATTCAGCCTTCACAAAATAACTTGTATCCACTAACATATCACCACAAAAGTGACTGTTAATAGTAAATGACATTGTAGATAATAACACTACAAAAGCCATTAAAATGGATGCTATTTTATGAAATACTTTTTTCATCTCACTAAGTGAGTTTATTAAAATTAGACTTAATGATTATTTATTTCTTTTTGCTTATTTTCCTGAAACTTGAAATTATAACCAAAATCATTTTATGACACAAAAGTACAAAAAATTAATTTTCAAAAACTTAAACAATCCTTAAAACCATTTCTTGTGCTTAAAATAACCCAACATTGTTAAAACGATTAACAGAATAACGCCTAACATGGTAAAATATCCATAGCGATATTTTAGCTCTGGAATGTATTCAAAATTAGTTCCGTAAATACCCGCTACAAATGTTATTGGTATAAAAACAACCGAAAAAATAGTGAGTATTTTCATTATGTCATTTAAGCGATTGTTCACATTGGTTGAATACACTGTAAGTTGTTCGCTTAACATATTCTTGTAGTTTTCAACCAAATCATAACTTCGTTGAATTAAATCTTGTAAATCATTAAAAAAAGGCTGCTCTTTTTTTGAGATTAGATCCGTTTTAAAGTCTTTGAAATTACTTATTGCTTCACGAGCTGGTCGTATTGCTTTTCTAAAATAGTTAAGTTCTATCTTGTTTTTATTAATCTCTACTAAGATATCTTTATTAGGTTCTAGTAAAATTTTATCTTCTAAATCTTCTACTTTTTCACCAAAAGTTTCCATTAAAAAATTGTAATTATCTACTATCAAATCCAATAAACAATATTTTAAATAAGTAATATTATAATTACGAACTCTTCCTTTTTTATTGCGTAATCTTTCTCTTATTGGTTCAAAAACATCTCCTTGCTTTTCCTGAAATGTAATCAATATATTTTTTGTTAAGTACATGGAAATTTGCTCTGCTTCTAGTCGATGTATTTTTTCATCTAAAAACATCATTTTAATGCTCGTGAAAATGTAATCTTCACCAATATCTACCTTTGGTCTCTGGCCTGTATTTGCAATATCTTCAAGAACAAGTGTATGAATGGCAAAAAGCTTTCCTACTTCTCCAAGCAACTTAACATCATGCAGCCCATCAATATTAATCCATATTTTTTCATACTTATTTAAATAACCTGAAAGTTCGCTTACAGTTTGTAGTTCTACTTCGACTATTGTATCTACATCATAACCTATTAATCGTATTCGTGTATTTTCTTCCTTTTTATTTCCAACAAAAATTGGGTTTCCAGGAATTACGTGCTTTGTGTGTTTTTGTTTGGTTATAAATCGCGTCATCCTCTTTTTTTAAGCAAGCTTAAATAGCTTATATAATTTAGCAAGAATAATAAGTTCTGATTTATTTTTACCTGCTGTAGAGTTAGAAATTTCGTGTGCAGCCATCAATAAATTGTGAATTACATCTTTAGAAAACTCTTCTTGGTGTGTTAAATAGTAGTTTTTAAAATTCTCATAGGCTTCATCTGAACTTAACTTATCTTTTACTAGGCTTCTTAAAGTTTCATAAACCTGTTCGCTAGCAGAGTTATCGGAATTAGACCAGTTCTTTTCAACTCGTTTAACAATACTCTTTTTTTCTTCTACGGTCATGTTTTTATCTGCCATTGAAACGGCATAAAACAAATTGGCTAAACCTTCATAAAATTCTTCTGTAAAATTCATAATTAAACTATTTCTGGTAATATTAGTATCGGTATTTTACTGTGAAATGCCGATTTTTTAATTACGTTTTCTTCTAATAAACGATTAAAAAAATTGTATTTATGATTTAACAATACCAGCAATTCGCTTTGGGTTTCATCTATATGTTTTTCTATAGTTTGCGTTTCTGAACCTTCCCAATCTATCTTTTTATAGGTAACGTTTAAATCTTGCAATAACTCTCTTAGTTTTACTTTATTGCTTTGTTGATTTTCTGTTAAAAAAGTTTCCTCAGATAAATTCACAACTTCTAATCCACACTCTTTTATAAGACTTAAGTTAATTAAAAACTGTAATTCATTTTTTACATATTGTCTTTTATAATTTGTTGAAAAAACTATCTGATGTACTGGTTTGTATTTATAGTTCATTGGAACTACAATTAAAGGACAATTAACAGCATTAATCATTTTCATTGTGTTGGTTCCAATAAAAGTTTCTGCTAAACTCTTCGCTCCTTTAGTTCCTGTTACAACTACATCAATATTCTTTTCTTCTATTGTTTTAGTTACCGCTTTAGTTAATGAATTTGATGTAACTAAACTTTTGTAAGTAAACGAACCCTCTTCTCTATTTAAAACTTCCAATAAATATTTTAACTCATCTTCAATTTCATCATCCATTTCGTTAAACCATTTATCGTTTTTTTCATCACTTAACAGTTCTGAAGGTTGACTTATATACACATCTAACAAATAAATAGTTGCTTCAACTCCTTTAAACAACTGCTTTGTGTAATTCAGTGCATTGATAGCTGCTTCTGAAAAATTATATGGAATTAAGATGTTTTTCATAATGAAGTAGAATTATGATTACCTATCAAATATAATTTTTTATTTCCATATTATATTTACAAAACCAGAAGTATATTTGTATTAAAAAAACATAATCATGAAAAATCGCTTTTTAGAATTGTCTTTCTACAATCCTTTTATACAGTTCTTGCTTTTAGTAGCAACGCTATTTTTTTTGATTTATATTACTAAAAAACTGACTAGGTCTTATATCGTAAAAAATGCTATTGAACCTCACAGAAGAAAACTCATATTAAACCTAAGCTATTTTTTATATTACACGTTAGCGCTCTTTATTTCATTAATTATTTTTGGAATTAACTTTAAAGAAGTAATTTTATTCGCCTCTTCTGTACTTGCGGTACTTGGCGTTGGTTTCTTTGCTCAGTGGTCTATTTTATCAAACCTAACAGCTAGTATTATCTTATTTTTTTACCACCCAATGCGTATTGGCGACACCATAAAAATTATTGATAAAGACTTCGATTTACAAGGTGTGGTAAAAAATATTACAGGCTTTTACGTTCTTTTATACATGCCAGAAGAAAAAAGAGAAATAACTGTACCTAATACTATTATTTTATACAAAGGAATTGAGCTAATAAAGAAACAAAACAACAGCTAATTCACTGTAAATTAATTTTTTAAAAAAAATAAAAAAAAGTTTGTTGTATTAAAAAATAGTTTACATTTACGACATCTTATTATATAAGTCGAATGTTACGTTTTACTTATTTCGGTAATAACTTTTACGGGAAGATTAAGAGTTATTTAGTGTTTTGGAAACACAACGAAAAAATTAAGGATTCTTCCACTCCTCAATACTCTCTACCACTGAATTTTTATAAACAGTGCGGTAATTGCTTAGCTTTAAGAGTCTAACTATTCATATTATTTTAGTCTAACAATCTTGTTACAAAACAACAATGATACCTGTTATACAATTTATTTAAAAAAGTTTTGGTGCATGCCTTAACTGCTTTTTGAATTACCTTTCTGTACTCAAAAAACAGATACAACTAAAAATAATAATGAATACTAAATATAAAGACTTAATAGAACAAACGTTTGATTTTCCTCAAGAGGAGTTTCACACAGAAAACAACAATTTATTTTTTCACGACATTGATTTAATGCAATTAGTGAAGCAATACGGTGCACCTTTAAAGTTCACGTATTTGCCAAAAATATCTGAAAATATAAACAAAGCTAAAACTTGGTTTCATAATGCTATTGAAAAGCACAATTACAAAGGAAACTACAATTACAGCTACTGTACTAAAAGCTCTCACTTTAAATATGTGTTAGATGAAGCTTTAAAAAACGATATTCACATCGAAACATCATCAGCTTTTGATATTGACATTGTAAAGTCATTAAAAAAAGAAGGAAAATTAAGTGATGATGCTTTTGTATTGTGTAATGGTTTTAAGCGCGATCAATACATTGCTAATATTGTTAGTTTAATTGACGGAGGACACACAAACTGTATTCCGATTATAGATAACTATGAAGAGCTTGATTTAATTTTAGAAGAAACCAAAAGTAAATTTAAGGTAGGTATTCGCATAGCTTCGGAAGAAGAGCCTAAGTTTGAATTTTACACTAGCCGCTTAGGAATTGGATACAAAAACATCGTATCTTTTTACGAGCGTGAAATCGCTAACAATCCTCAAGTTGAATTAAAGATGTTGCACTTCTTTATCAATACAGGAATTAGAGACAACGCTTACTATTGGAACGAATTATTAAAGTGTTTAAGTGTATACATCAAACTTAAAAAAGTTTGTCCAACTTTAGACAGTTTAAATATCGGTGGAGGTTTTCCTATCAAAAACTCATTAGCTTTTGATTTTGACTATGAGTACATGGTAGATGAAATTATCAATCAAATTAACGAAGCATGTAAACAAGCAGATGTAGACGTTCCAAACATTTTTACAGAATTTGGAAGTTTTACCGTGGGAGAAGCTGGAGGTGCTATTTACGAAGTTTTATATCAAAAAAGACAAAACGATCGTGAAAAATGGAATATGATTAACTCATCTTTTATTACCACTTTACCAGATTCTTGGGCTATTAACAAGCGTTTTATCATGCTTCCTGTTAACAAATGGAACCACAGATACGAACGTGTATTATTAGGTGGATTAACTTGTGATAGCGATGATTATTACAACTCAGAGCAACACGTAAATGCAATATATTTACCTGTGTACGAAAAAGAATCTCCACTATATGTAGGATTTTTTAACACAGGTGCTTATCAAGAAACCATTGGTGGTTTTGGCGGATTACAACATTGTTTAATTCCAACACCAAAACACGTGTTAATTGATAAAAACGAAAATGGTGATTTCACCACTAAACTATTTAAAGAACAACAAAAAAGCGAAGAACTATTATCAATCCTAGGATACTAGTTTACTATTAATAAAAATGGAAAAAAGAAATTACGCAGGTATTCCTGATCAATACGCAAAGTTAGAAACTGCTAAAGTAGTATTAATCCCTGTTCCTTATGATGGAACTAGCACTTGGCAAAAAGGAGCTGACAAAGGTTCAGAGGCGTTTTTAAACGCTTCTGAGAACATGGAATTATATGATATAGAAACTGACAGCGAAGTATACAAAGAAGGTGTTTATTTAGCTCCTGCTGTTACTGAAAACGCTTCTCCAGAAGCTATGGTTGATGCAGTGCACGAAACAACTAAAAAGTACATCAATAAAAATAAATTTGTTACTCTTTTTGGTGGTGAGCATTCAATTTCTATCGGAACAATTCGTGCATTTAACGAGTGTTTTAACAACTTAACTGTATTACACATCGATGCACATGCTGATTTACGTAAAGAATACGAAGGAACTAAGTGTAACCATGCTTGTGCTGTTTATGAAGCAAGTCAAACTACCAACTTAGTACAAGTAGGAATTCGTAGTATGGATGTTACAGAAAAGTCATCAATGAATATGGAAAAAGTATTCTTTGCGCATGACATGGCTGTAAATGAATACTGGATGGATGATGTGATTGATCAATTAACAGGAAATGTTTTTATCACGTTCGATTTAGATGCTATTGATCCTTCTTTATTACCAAGTACAGGAACACCAGAACCAGGAGGATTATTCTATTACGAAACACTAGAGTTCTTAAAGAAAGTATTTACTGAAAGAAACGTAGTAGGTTTTGATATCGTAGAATTATGCCCTAACGAAAACGAAAAGTCTTCAGACTTTTTAGCTGCAAAATTATATTATAAAATGTTGAGTTATAAATTCACTTCTAACATGGAAGATGAAGAAGATTATAGCGATGATGATAGCTCACCATTTAATAAATTATCAAAGTTTAAAAGTAACGACGACGATTATTAAAATGCGCTTAGAAACAATTGCGTATCATTTAGAAAAACGGATTTTACTCAGTACAGTCCGTAAACAATTTAAATCGTTCAACTTAGTAAAAAGAGAGCATTCCTTTTTGCTATATAAAACTGAAAACAACTCGTATATTTACGTAAAAGACTACGGAAGTGTTGTTTTCATTAATTGTGAAGAAGTTATAATAAATGAAGTTGTTAATTTTTTAGCAGGAAAAGAAACAGCAACGCTCAGTCAATTACCATCAGAAAAATATAGCATTTCTTTTTCTGATACGATTGAAGTTGATTTTGGAAGTATCCAAATTAAAGAATTAAACGACGATGTTGCACATACTATCATGCTCAATTTAGCACAATCGGTAGCATTGATGAATTATGTAAACAAAACATCTGATTTGCACGATAAAACATTAGTGTACTCGAAGCAATTAGAAAGAACAGGAAATTTTAAACTTTCTAAAGTTCAAATGAGAAAATTTATTGGTAAAACCTTAAATTTAAAAAATAACATTGCCGAGAACCTGTTTGTTTTTGATTCGCCAGATGTAGCATGGAATAACAAAGATTTATCTGATTTAGATTACAAATTAAAAGACGAGTTAGATATCATAAAACGTCATCAAGGAATAGAAAATAGTTTAAACGTAATTAAAGAAAATTTAGATTTATTCAACGATATACTACAACACAGATATAGCAGTATGCTAGAATGGATTATCATTATTTTAATCCTTTTTGAAGTAGTGCAAGTAATTATTGAAAAACTAATTTAAAACACCAGAGTTTATGAAATCATCCCTTCTAACATAGCAGAAGCAATTTCATAAACTCACAAAAAAATAATAAAATGGACAAACCTATAACCAATTTTATAGAAAAATACTTCTTACACTTTAACGCTGCTGCATTAGTTGATGCCGCTAAAGGGTACGAAGCACAATTAGAGCAAGGATCTAAAATGTTAGTATCTCTAGCAGGAGCTATGAGTACTGCAGAATTAGGAAAGATTTTTGCAGAAATGATTCGTCAAGGTAAAGTTGATATCATTTCTTGTACAGGTGCAAACCTTGAAGAAGATATCATGAATTTAGTAGCGCACTCTCACTACAAAAGAGTACCTAACTATCGTGATTTAACACCGCAAGACGAATGGGATTTATTATTAAAAGGATTAAACCGTGTTACCGATACTTGTATTCCTGAAGAAGAAGCTTTCCGTCGTTTACAAAAACATATTTTCAAAATTTGGAAAGATGCAGAAGAAGCTGGTGAGCGTTATTTTCCACATGAATACATGTACAAGTTATTATTATCTGGAGTTTTAGAAGAGTATTACGAAATCGATTTAAAAGACTCTTGGATGTACGCTGCTGCAGAGAAAAACTTACCAATCGTAGTTCCAGGATGGGAAGATAGTACAATGGGTAACATTTTTGCTTCGTATGTGGTAAAAGGAGAATTAAAAGCATCAACTATGAAGTCTGGAATTGAATACATGACTTTCTTAGCTGATTGGTACACTGACAACTCAGAAAAAGGAATCGGATTCTTCCAAATTGGTGGTGGAATTGCAGGTGATTTCCCTATTTGTGTAGTACCAATGTTATACCAAGATTTAGAAAGAGAAGATACTCCTTTCTGGAGCTATTTCTGTCAAATTTCTGACTCAACAACCAGTTATGGTTCGTACTCTGGTGCAGTACCAAATGAGAAAATTACTTGGGGGAAACTAGACATTGACACTCCAAAATATATTATAGAAAGTGATGCAACGATTGTTGCTCCGTTAATTTTTGCGTACCTTTTAAACATGTAAAGCATGAAGCGAGTTATTGTAGACTATTCAAAGTTAACTACCGATATCTTGGATTTATTGGTAGAAAAGTATCCTGATGGATATGATCATTCAGACATTATCTCTTTTAAAAACAGTAAAGGAGAAACCGTAAAAGCTGTAGAAGTTCGTACTGATGATACCTTGTTTTTGGTAAAAATCAGTTCTCAATTACAGCAAACTATGGAAGATTATGATTCTGATGACGACGACGATGATGATAGAGATGATGAGTTTGATGAAATTGAAGTGTCTGATAATTTCGACAATGATTAATTAACCAATTATGAACCCAACATTTCACATGTCACTTCCTTGTTTAAGTATTGAGGAAACGGTAAAATTTTACACTGACGAATTAGGTTTTAGTGTTGGGAGAGCAACAAATGAATGGGTAGATATTAATCTTTTTAATAATCAACTAACTTTTGTATTAGTTGATCAATTTAAATTTGATTATCCTGAATACCAGTTTGAAAACCATGCGCTACCTACTTTTCATTTTGGTGTAATTGTAAATAGTGATGTATGGGAAGAAATGTACGACAGAGTTAATTATTGGTTATCAGATCACAGCGTAAAAAAAACGTTTTTAAAAGATAAACACGGAGAACATATATCCTTCTTTATAAAAGACCCTAACGGATATACTTTAGAACTTAAAACCTTTATAGAAGACGACGAAATGTTTATGATGTAAACGCTAATAGTAATGGCATATTACAACTCACAACAAACAGTTACCTTAGTCGGCGTGTATCAAGGATATACAAACGGCTATTACGTTTTTGAATTGGAAAATGGTGATGTTATCGATTTTGAACAAATTAATAAAAAGAATCTTGAGCATTTTGATTTAAAATCATCAGCCTTTAAAAACAAAAAGTTTGAAATAACTTATAAAGAAATTTTCGATGATGTAGATGATGAAGATTTAGTTATTTTTAAATTACACGATCTACAATTACTTTAAAAACAAATCCCATTCTTTTTAGAATGGGATTTTTAGTTTCTTATAAAATTTTTAGTATCGATTTATACTGATCAAGATCTATTTTACCACTAAATATCTTAGTAGTTTTTAAAATGATTTCTTCAGCAGTTTCTTGAGAAAATCCTAACTGAATAGCATACTTTAACACTAATTTTAACTCAGGCTCATCTATTTCGTGATCTGAATAAATTATTTTAAACAAATCTAGCAATCGCTCAAGCCTATCGTCTGTTTTTGCTTGTGGTTGTACTGGATATTTCTTAGAATTTTCTACTATATCCTCATATTCTGCTTCAGTAATATCTAATTTCCTTGCAAAACGATTTACTAATTTTTCTTCGTCTTCATTTAAATCACCATCTACCATAGCTAAATTAACTATCGCGCTAAAATGTGCTACATTGTTTCTGTGCTTGCTTGATTCGTATAAATCTACTATACTCATAAATTATTCTATTAATTTTATTGTTTGTAATACAGGAACTTCAATTTCATCATCACTATCTGTAATTTGATAATCGTAGGTAATCTCAAACTCCTGATCTATAAATTTGTTATCGTTTAAATTATAAGCACTTAATATCTTTTCTGATACGGTTTCAAAAGTAATTGCTTCTTCATAATCATCTTCATTCAAAAAAGAAAAGGTATACCCATTTTCATCGTACCCGTTAAAAGTTGCCACTACCTTTTTTGGCTCTGTTAAGTGCTCTTTGTTTATTGTTAATGCTAAGTTTACACCTATGAATAATATAAAAAATGCTTTTAATATTCCTTGTTTCATTTTCTTTATAAATTATAATTGATACTTTTTAAATTAACTTGGTTATTAACCACAACAAGCCCAAGTTGCTTTTAGCATAAAACCTCTATGGTTATGCTCGTGGATATAAAGAAAATGATGTTACATAGGCTTTTATTTTAGCTTACTAAATATACGTTATTTTTCATTGATTTAATAGATATCTTTAACCTTTTTAGAAAAAATAACATTTAATTAAAAAAGACCAAGAACTAGTGTTCAAGGCCTTTTTCGTCTAACCAAACTTAGTATAAAAACTAACTACTACTATTTTTAAAGTCTTTTACTTTTTCTATTCTTGTGCTTACATTATATATGACACTTTTTTTCTTATCTGGTCACATAAGAGTATAAAAAAACTCAAAAAAAGTTTTTTTGAGTTTTTATACTATACATTTAATACAAATATTTTCTTAACACTATTCTATGCTCGGGAATAGATTTGTCGTAATTGTCAACCAACAGCTCAAGTATTTCTGGTGGCTTTTGCCCTATTTCTTTTTTTGAGCTGAATTTAGACACGTATAAATTATAAGTTAACTCAGTATCTTTAGTTTGTTTTTCAAAAATTAAAAAATGCTGCT
Organism: Tenacibaculum sp. TB-56; assembly: GCF_059716275.2. Lineage (NCBI taxonomy): Bacteria > Pseudomonadati > Bacteroidota > Flavobacteriia > Flavobacteriales > Flavobacteriaceae > Tenacibaculum > Tenacibaculum sp. TB-56. The sequence continues at coordinate 505,051 of NZ_CM201367.1, forward strand.
CATTTAATTCTGAAAAACAAATATCATTTTCTTGAAATGTTCCAGAATTATCTATAAAAAAATCTGAAAATTCGTAATACCTAAAAACGTTCTCCATTCTTACACAATCTCTGCTGATAAGCCTAATTCTAACAACTTAGAGCATCTTGGTTCTAAATCTTTGTATTCACCTGTTTTAACAGCACATTTCCCTTTGTAATGCACTAAAATAGTACACTGCTCTGCTTGTTCTAATGTATGATCACATACGGTAACCAAACTATCAATTACAAAATCAAAGGTATTTACATCATCATTGTACAAAACAATTTCATGCTCTATTGTTCCTTGCAATAAGACATCTAGCTCTTCTTGAATTTTTTCTATCGTACTCATTGGTTTTATTTTTGATACTGCAAAGCTACCCAATTATTTCTTTTTATGGTATTTTTTAATGTTAAACCATACTTAGAAACCTCATTATCAATCACTGGGATATCTTCACTGTAAAATCCGCTTAATAATAAAACTCCTTCTTCATTTAAACAATCAGTATACGTTTTCATGTCGTTTAATAAAATATTACGATTGATATTTGCAATAATTACATCGTAATTTCTACCTTCTAACAACGAAGCTTCTCCTTCATAAACTGAAATATGTTTACAATTATTTCTTTCTACATTCTCTAACGAATTTTCGTAGCACCAAGGATCTATATCAATAGCATCAATAGGTTTTGCTCCTTTCATTTCAGCAAAAATTGCTAAAATTCCTGTTCCACAGCCCATGTCTAACACTTTTTTACCTTCAACATCTAAATTAATCAAATGTTGTACCATCATGTGTGTAGTTTCATGATGTCCTGTACCAAAACTCATTTTTGGCTCGATAACAATATCGTATGGCAAATTCGGATTTTCATGAAATGGCGCTCTAATACTTACCAGATCATCTACCTGAATAGGATTGAAATTCTTTTCCCATTCTTCATTCCAATTGGTTTGTTCTATTTCTTTGAAATCATATTGAATTGAAAACTCTTCAGAATTTAAAACAAATACGTTATCTAAAACCTCTGAATTCCATTCTTCTTTTTGAATATACGCTACTACTCCATTATCATTTTCAACAAAACTCTCAAATCCAAGTTCTCCTAACTCAGCTATTAAAATTTCAGTAGCTGGTTCTTTTGGCGTTACTTCAAAAGTATATTCTATATAAATATTATCCATTAAATTGATTTAATTATTGAAACAAAATCTTCAGCTTTCAAAGCAGCTCCACCAATTAGACCTCCGTCTACATCTGGTTTAGAAAAAATCTCTTCTGCATTTGATGGTTTTACACTACCACCATATAAAATTGAAATAGCTTCAGCTGTTTTATTTCCGTATTCTTTTACAAAAAGCTCTCTTACAAAAGCATGCATTTCCTGTGCTTGCTCTGGGGTAGCAGTTTCTCCTGTACCAATAGCCCAAACTGGCTCATACGCTAAAATGATATTCTTAAAAGCCTCCTCTTTTAAGTGAAATAAAGCCTTTTTTACTTGGCTTTCTACCACTGTAAAATGATTTCCTGATTTTCTGTCTTCTAACAATTCACCGAAACAAAAAATTACTTCTAATCCGTTTGCTAAAGCTGCATCTACTTTTTCTGCTAATAATTCGTCGGTTTCACCAAAATATTCTCTACGTTCAGAATGTCCAAGAATTACAATATTTACACCAATATTTGTTAACATATCTGCAGATACCTCACCTGTAAAAGCACCGCTTGTTGCTTGATGCATATTTTGAGCAGCAACTTCGATAGACGATTTTTTTGTCTTTTTAGCTGCATAGTGCAGGTTTACAAAACTAGGGGCTATAACCACTCTCTTGTCTTCTCTCAAACCATCTTTTAATTCTTTCTTAAGCTCCTTGATTAATACTTTAGCTTCATCAAGGTTTTTATTCATCTTCCAGTTACCTGCAACTATTTTTTGCCTCACGTTTATTCTTTTTTTCTGGTTATTGATTTTCTGTTTGCAAAATTACATTATTTCTAGGCTTTAACGAATTAATTTATCCGACACCTTCGATGACTTAAATACCTTAATATTTCTATCTTCATCAATTACTAAAAATCTCGGAATCGTTTTTAATTTTAAAAACTTCCCAAGCTCTCCTTTACCTTTCTCTTGAATATAGTAATGCTGCCCTTTAACAGGAATGCTTTCTAAACCTCTCTTCCAATCATGGTATGAATGATCTACGGATAAAAAAACATACTCAAATTCTGGATTTTGCTTCTGAAATAAAAGCACATCTTTAAAGCTACGTTGACTGTAAGGACAATATGTGGCGAAGGTTTGTACAAAGAGTTTCTTTCCTTGATTTTGATCTAAAATCTCTTGAAATGAAATTGACTCACGTTCTAAGGTCAATAATTCTTCTTTTAAGGCTTCGGTGGTAAAATGCTTTGGCTGAAAAGCAGCACAACTTGATAAAAAAATTATGCTAATTAATAAATAGAATATTCTCATTTTATTGCAATCTTATTCTTGGATCTAACCAGCTATATAAAATATCTACTAAAATATTTATGATAATAAATAACGTAGCTACTACTAAAACAGCTCCCATAATTACTGGTAAATCGAGAGTGTTTAGCGAGTTTACTATTTCTTTTCCTAATCCATTCCAGTTAAAAATATACTCTACAAAAACCGCTCCAGCCAACATAGATGCAAACCAACCTGAAATCGCTGTGATTACCGGGTTTAACGAATTTTTCAACGCATGCTTTTTAATTACTTGATACATGGTTAATCCTTTCGCTTTTGCGGTTCGTATGTAATCTTGACTTAAGGTTTCTAACAATGAATTTCGCATCAACTGAATTACTACTGCTAACGGACGAATACCTAATACTATTGCGGGCAATAGCAAATTCTTCCACTGAATATGCATTCCTTCACCAAAATCATCAACTTCATACAAACTTCCCGTCATTTCTAAATGGGTGTATTTATGTAATACAAAACCAAATAACCAAGCAAATAAAATTGCTGAAAAGAATGAGGGAACACTCATTCCTAAAGTACTTATGATTGCTATGAGTTTATCAAAAAAAGTATCTTTAAATAAGGCGGAAAAGATTCCTAAAACAATCCCTAAAAACAGTGCGATAGTTATGGCTACCACCGCTAAAATTGCTGTATTCGGTAAAGTTTCTTTAATCACTTCGGAAACATTTTTTCCATTTTTTTGAAATGATTGACGTAAATATGGTGTTTTTATAACCACCTCTGTGTTTCCAATAGAAAACAACGATATAGCATTGTATTTACCTTCTGATAAGAAGGTATAATTATCAGCATTTTTACTATGAAAAGACAACGGAGAAACATCATTCAAATAATACAAATACTGCGTAAATACAGGTTTATCAAATCCGTATTTTTTTCGAATATTTTGTAGTTGTTCGGTGTCTTCTCTCTGATCTAACATCATACGAGCTGGATCTCCAGGTAAAATGTTAAACAGTAAAAAAATTACCGTAACCACCCCGAACAGTGTTAAGAATCCGTAAAAAATTTTGTTAACGATATATTGAAACATATATAACAAAGATAACAGAAACTGCTAAATTTATGTACTTTTGCCTAACTTTTACTACAACACATGACAACACAACAACTTGTATCTGAAATTAAAAAAAAGAAATCGTTTTTATGTATTGGACTGGATGTTGATTTAGACAAAATTCCAGCTCATTTGCTTCAAGAAGAAGATCCTATTTTTGCCTTTAACAAAGCTATTATTGATGCTACGCATCATCTTTGTGTAGCTTATAAACCGAATACTGCTTTTTATGAAGCTTATGGAATTAAAGGCTGGAAATCTCTTGAAAAAACAATCAATTACTTAAACGAAAAACATCCTGAAATTTTCACCATTGCTGATGCTAAACGTGGTGATATTGGTAATACTAGTACTATGTACGCAAAAGCTTTTTTTGAAGATTTAGCTTTTGACTCGGTAACGGTTGCTCCATACATGGGAAAAGATTCTGTTGAACCTTTTTTAGCTTTTGAAGATAAACATACTATTATGCTTGCTTTAACTTCTAACCAAGGCGCTTTTGACTTCCAAACAAAAACTGTTGATGGTAAAGAGTTATACAAACAAGTAATTGAAACTTCTAAATCTTGGAAAAACTCACAGAATTTAATGTACGTAGTTGGCGCTACGAAGGCTGAATATTTAGCTGATATCAGAAAAATTATTCCTGAAAGCTTTTTATTAGTTCCTGGGGTTGGTGCCCAAGGAGGTAGTTTAGAAGAAGTTTGTAAATACGGGATGACTAAGGACACTGTAGGCTTATTAATTAATTCTTCTCGTGGAGTTATTTATGCTTCTAACGAGAGTGATTTTGCTGAGGCTGCTGCTGCTAAAGCTAAAGAGTTACAACAACAAATGGAAAATATTTTAAAATAAAAGAAAGCCAAGGTTAATGACTCCTTGGCTTTATAACTAATTCAAATAATTACATCAATGAAAACAAAGTTTGATGTAAAGTGGCGCAAAAGTATTAAGCTTAATACTTTGTTCTTACAACTTTGATTTGAATGACCTTTTTTTTGAATTAAATGAATTAAAAAAAGGGTTGCTTTTTAACAACCCTTTTAAATAATTAGTTCTGATCTGCTTCAGAAATATTTGGATTTTTATCTAATTCTGCTTGAGGAATTTTAAAGTTCCATCTTGCATTTCCAGCTTCAAACTCAACAGGCCATCTGTGAGCTTCTCCTTTTCTAGAAATAGGTTGGTTTCTTCTCTTTAAATCAAACCATGACACTCCTAACTCTCCATATAACTCTTTTCTTCTTTCTATTAAGATTTCATCTACTAGCGCTTCTTTAGTTGCTGCTGTAGATAAAGTAGCTGCAGTATCTCTTGCTTTTAAAAGATCCAATAAAACATCTTTAGCTCCACCTAAATCTCCCATTTCTGCTTTTGCTTCAGCTTCTATTAAGAACATCTCTGATGATCTCATAAACACTAAATCACCTGATCTATCAGCAAAGTCTCTAAACTTTTCTGTAGTGAAAGAAGTAGTTGGGTTAGTTGAACCTGTTGATTTTATTAATGATTTTCTTACGTCAGTATCAGATGTGAATAAAGCTTGAAAATCTTTACTTACATAAATATCATTGTACCCAGGACTTGTATGATCAATAAATGAATAAAATCTAGCATATCCAAATTGTTGGTCAGCATTAAATGGTAATCCCCACATCCACTCATTATTATTGATTGTGTTAAATCCTTCAGCATAAGTAGCTTCATTCATTAAAGGATATGCTACTCTAGCTTTTGCCGCATATTCAGCCGCTTTTGCCCAATTACCAACTTCTAAATACACACGTGCTAATACACCTTCTGCAACTGATTTATTAAATCTGTATTTAGCATTTCCATCAACCATGTTTGGAATAGCTTCTTCTAATTGAGCTATAATTCTATCATACGTTTCTTTTACAGTACCTCTTCCTGTAGGAGCAACTCCTGAACTTAATGAAGCACTGTATAATGGTATACCTGGTTTATCTCCTCCTAATAAATAAGACCCTGAATAGTATCTTGCTAAGTTAAAATAACAATATGCTTCTACTGCTTTTAATTCACTTATATACTTTTTTCTTGTTTCTTCAGGTAATGGAGAAGTTGAAAGACCTTCAACATGTGTTCTTGAAATATTAGCTACAGAATAGAAAAGTTCCCAAGCCCAGTTAGTTCTTCTTCCATTTGAATTTTCTGTTACATCCCATCTATGTTCAAATACATACCAGTTGAAAATCGGAACAGTTAAATCTGTTCCCATTACATCTGCCCCTAAGTAGTATGCTTTTGCTCCGTATGTATCGTGAGAAGCATAATAACCTCTTAAAACAGAATACATTCCTGTTAATGCAGCATCAACCCCAGATTCTGAAGTGTATACAACTTCATCAGTCACAGAACCCGTTGGTTTAGGTTCTTCTAAAAAATCATCACTACATGACACAAAGCCTATTAAAAAAGCTCCTATTAATGTATATTTTAATATATTTTTCATTGTAAAATTTTTTATAGTGAAATATTAACTCCTAAAGACAATGTCTTTAATACAGTAGATCTATTATTAGTTATACCGTTAAAAGCTTGCTCTGGATCATCTAAATTATCTTCTTTTTTCCAAGTCCAATAATTATCTGCAGATAAGTAAACTCTTAATTTTCTTATTTTAAGTTTATCTAACATTTCTTGATCTAAGTTATACCCTAAAGAGATATTTTTTAAACGAATAAAATCTCCTTTCTGTAACCATCTTGTAGATCTAGAATTGAAATTATCAGCTTCAGTAGTTAATCTTGGTACATCTGTAATATCTCCTTCTTTTTGCCATGCATTTAATGCTTCTGAACTTAATTGTTCTCCTAAATTTCTAGCTTTCATTAAAGAAGAAAAGTCTGTATTGTAGATATAATTTCCGAACTTATAGTTAAAGTTTAATGTTAAATCAATACCATTATATTCAAACTTAGTTCCTAATCTACCTTCAAAATCTGGTAAAGCTGATTTACCTGTGTAGTATCTTGTAGCTTCATCATATTTAGATGTTCTTTCTTTCACTACTTTTCCTTCAGCATTTACTACATCTTTGTACCATTCAGGAGCTCCAGTTGTAGAGTTAACTCCAGCCCACTCTCTCATATAGAATTCGTAACGATCTCTACCTGCTTCCCAACGGAAAGAACCTTGGTTTTCGATTTGCTTAATATCTTCTATTTTGTTTTGGTTTGTAGAAATAGCAAATGAACTTGTCCATCTAAACTTATCATTCTCTATGTTTACAGAATTTACGTTAAATTCGAAACCTTTGTTACTCATTTCTCCAAAGTTTCTCCATTTTCCTAATTCTCTAGGATTTCCGTCAGCGTCCGGACCTGCTCCTCCTGACCCAATAGATGAAGCATCTACATCAAAATATAATAAATCAGTTACTCTGTTATCATAATACTCTAAGCTACCGTAAATCTTACTATTAAAGAAGGCGAAATCTAAACCTACGTTCAATTTGTTGTGAGTTTCCCATTTTAAGTCTGGGTTACCAATAGCCGTAGGAGCTAAACCTGGATTAGCTAATATATTGAAGCCTAAACCATATTCATCTATATAAGTAAACTGCTGATTGATATTTTGGTTACCAACTGTACCGTAACTAGCTCTTAATTTTAACGAGTTTACAACCTCGTTATTTTTGAAGAATTCATCATAAATACTCCAACCTGCTGCAACCGACCAGAAAGTTCCCCAACGGTTGTCTTTGTAGAAAATTGAAGATGCATCTTTACGAACACCTGCTCCAAAATAATATTTCTCATCATAATTATAATCTAATCTTCCGAAGAAACTGTATAATCTATTTTTTTCTGTAATAGATCCTGCCCCTGTAGGTGTAGCTCCATTATTTAACTCTGTCAAGTTATCAAATACAAAACCTGAAGACGATGTTAATACTCTATTGTATGTATTGTCATACATTTCTTGACCTAATAAAGCTGTGAATGTATGTTTTTCATTAAATGTATTATTATACGATAATGTACTAATGATGTTCCAAGTTTTTGTAGTATTTCTTTCTCTACTACTACTTCTATTGTCTACTTGTTCTTGAGGAGTTCCTACAAAGTGGTTATTAAATCCGTTTATCTCATACAAATAGTTGGTATAGTTAAATTGAGACTTTAAGTTTATCTTATCTGAAAACTTAACAGTTACGTAAGGAGAGAAATTAAATGTATTTCTCTCGTATAAATTTACACTTTTGTAAGTTTCTGCCAATGGGTTATAATTCCCAAAGAAACCTCTGCCTTCTGCAAAATCATATTGCTTGTCTCCATTACCATCTAAGATAAAACTACCATTAGCATTTCTTTTATATAACGGATATATAGAAGAAACTGATCTTACAAACTGTATATTGTTTGCAAAAGTACTACCACTCTGAGTAGGCACATTAGATTCACTTATAGTTACAAAAGCATTAGCTCCTACAGACAGCCAAGGTTTAACATCAGAAGAAAGGTTAACTCTTCCATTATATCTTCTAAATTTAGAATTTAAACTAAATCCTTCACTATCTAAAAATGCACCTGAAACAAAATATCTTGTTTTTTCATTTCCTCCTCTTAACACTAAAGAAACATCTTGTCTTGTTGCTTTTTGAGTTAAGGCATCATAATAGTTTGTTTCATAAAGTAATTTTGCATTACTCTTAATTTTACCATTAACATCTACTGGTTCATTAATACTATATGGATTTACCGTTAAGTCTGTCATTACATTAGAAGAAGCGAAAGCAGCCGCTGCTGCTGGAGTATCTCCTCCATCAAGTCTTGCATTTCTAATAGCCTGCCAAGAAGTAGTTACGATTTGCTCCGCATTTAAATAACTATAATCATCTGTAGCCTTATCAGAGAAACCATAACTTGTATTGATTTCGATGATACCTTCACCATTAGTATTTACACCTGATTTTGTCTTAATAATAATAACTCCGTTTGCTCCTCTGTTACCATATAAAGAAACTGCATCAGCATCTTTTAATACAGAATAAGACTCAACATCATTAAAGTTAATAGAGTTTAAGTTACCTGCAAACTGTGCCCCATCAACTATAATTAACGGATCTACATTACCTTGTAAAGAACCTACCCCTCTAATTCTAATGGTTGGGCTAGATCCTGGTTGTCCTGAAGTATTTACTAAAGATAAACCAGAAGTTCCTTGTAGAGCTTCAGTAACTGTTGTTACTTTTAAATCACCTAGCTCTTTTGCTGAAACAACGCTTACAGCACCAATAATGTCTTTTTTCCTTTTTGATGCATATGCTACAGATACAACTACTTCATCTAATATGTTAGCGTCTTCTTTCATAGCTACATTAATTGTAGAAGAGTCTCCAACTACTTTTTCTACAGCTGTATATCCTAAAAACATATAAACAAGTACGTCTCCTGCTTTAGCATCAATAGTATAATTACCATCAAAATCAGTTTCAGTACCCTTTACTGTACCTTTAATCACAATACTTACACCTGGTAAAGGGCCTGCACTATCGGACACCACCCCTGTGATTCTCTTTTCCTGTGCACTCACATTCAGTATAAAACTGAAAAAGAATAATGCACAGATCACATTTCTTAAATGTAGATTCATAAATTATTAAATTTTTATTAATTAACATTTGTAAAACTAAAGGCTATAAGTTTCTGTCTGCACCTATTTGAAGTAGACATCTTTTTATTTGATGTGAAAAAACATTTTTAAGAAGTAAGCAGTAAAAACCACTTAAACACCACTTGTTAATTATTGTTAATTTTTTCAAAACCTCTTTATTTATCAACCTCTGAAGAGATTTTCTACATTGTTTTATTGAATAAATTCTCCTAAATAATCAATAAATAAGGTGCCCCTCAAGCATTTTTAACAATTAACATCTTGACTTTTAACAAACAACTCTGGCTTTAATAAAATTTTAACTATAATCAACGGTATTTAAGTTAGGGAACTCTTTGATTTGATTGTTATAGTATCTCAGAAAACAGAATGTAATGAAGATATCGATTTTAATCGTTGATGATGAAAAGACCGCTAGAGCTAGATTTAAAAAATTAGTAAGTGAATATAGTTTTATAGAAATTGTAGGTGAGTGTTCTAATGGTGTAGATGCTATAGAAAAAATCAACACCTTATCACCTGATGTAGTTTATCTTGATACAAAAATCAATGATATGACTGGTTTTGATATTATTGAAAAAATCACTTTGCCTCAAAAACCTATATTTATTTTCACGGCTTCATCAAACGAACATGCTGTAAAAGCTTTCGATTATTTTGCTTTCGACTATCTTTTAAAACCCTTAGACGAGGATCGCTTTTATTCTTCTATCAAAAAGGTAATTAATTATAAAAAAATAGTAGAACTATCTAATTTCAACAATAACCTCGACAACATAATAGGACTTGTAAAAGAAAGTACTCCTATTGAAACACCTGTAAAAGGAACCAAGATTAATATTAAATCTGGTAATAAAATAATCTTTTTAGAACGTAATACGATCAAGTACATATCTGCTTCTGGGTATTATGTAGAAATTTTTACTACCGACAATAAAAAATACCTTTTAAGAGAGTCCTTATCCAGTATTATCAAAAGATTAAATTCAAGCCTTTTTGTTAGAATTCATAGATCAACAATTATCAACTCTAATTTTATTGACGAAATTATCACTTCAAACTACGGTGAAACCGACGTAAAAATCAACGATAATAAAACCTTTAGAGTTAGCAAAAGCTACAAAAAAGATTTTCAAGAGTTAATGGGAGTTAAATAGTAGCTTCGAATCATTACTTTTGTGTAATGAATAATCAAAAAAAATATACTCGTATTATTTCTTTAGTCCCTAGCCAAACAGAACTTCTAGTTGACTTGGGACTTGAAGATAGTATAGTGGGAGTAACTAAATTCTGTATTCACCCAAAACATCTTTTAAAAACAAAAACAGTAGTTGGTGGTACAAAAAACATAAAAATAGATAAAATCAAGGAACTTCAGCCTGATATTATTTTATGTAATAAGGAAGAAAACACCAAAGAAATAGTTGAGGCTTGCCAACAAATAGCATACACTCACGTTTCTGATATCTTTACACTTGCTAACGCTATTGATATTATTTCTTTATACGGAAGTTTTTTTGACAAAAAAAAAGAAGCTGATAAAATGATTCATGAATTAGAATCAAAAATAATCGATTTTAAAAATTTTATTCACGATAAAAAAAGTAAAAAAGTAGCTTATTTTATTTGGAAAAATCCTTGGATGGTTGCCGCAAATAACACGTTTATAAATCACTTATTAGAACTCAACAAATTTGAAAATATTTACAGTGATTTAGAGCGTTATCCTGAAGTTACTCTCGAAACCACAAAACAAAGAAAAGCAGAACTCGTTTTACTTTCTTCAGAACCTTTTCCTTTTAAAGAAAAACATACTGCTGAAATAAAAGAGCACGCAAGCAACAGCACACCCATTTTGGTAGATGGCGAGTACTTTTCTTGGTACGGTAGTAGGTTATTAAAGGCTTTTGATTATTTTAAACAATTACACGACAGTATTTGACGGCATATCTTCATCTAAATATTTAATTCTATTTAGTTTTTCCAATATTTTCATTGCTTTAAATGCTGATCGATCGCTTTTGCACTCATCAACATATTTATAATCATTAGCCGTCTCAACCAACCTGATATATCTATCTTCCAAGTGCTTTCGATATCTTCGTAATTGATTAATTCTTGACATTATATTAAAATTTAAGCGGATTATAAATATACGTAAATATTTGACTTACAGAAATATAAAATCCAACCGAGATTTAAAATGGGGAAAATCCCTATTTTAATTATTACCAACAACAAAAAAGCTCTTGATTTCTCAAGAGCTTTCTAATTTTATTTATTATCCTGCAACGCAAATACCTGACGTAGTAAAGGAGTATCACGTAATCCTACTTTTTCACGGATTCCTTTTTCTTCAACAGCAATCATGGTAAAAACACCTTCTAAAGCTTCCGTAGTTACATAATCTGTTAAATCTGGATTCACTTTTTTAACAAACGGAATACTATTGTATTTCGTTATTAAGTTTGACCAAATTTTATCAGCACCTACTTTCGAAAATGAGTTTTTAATCACTGGATTAAACTCAGCATATAATGCAGACGTTGTTTTTCCTTCTAAATAAGAAGTTGCAGCATTATCTGCTCCTAATAATATATTCTTTGCGTCATTAAATGTAATTTCCTTCACCGCATTTACAAAAATTGGAGTCGCTGTTTTTACAGCATCTTCAGCAGTTCTATTAATTGCTTTTAAACCTTCATCAGCTAAATTACCCAAACCAATACTGCGTAATCCCTTATCAACCGCTTGTAATTCTTCTGGCAACAAGATTTTTACCAAGTCATTCTTATAAAAACCATCAGTAGCTGTTAATTTACTTACCTGATGTTGAATACCATTATCTAAAGCTTGACGTAAACCGTTACCTATCTGCTCTTGCGTTAACACTCCTCCTTGTGGTAATTGATTTACTACTTTTTGTAACTCTGCACACCCCATAAAAGTTAGTGCAATAAAGAATACTGTAATTTTTTTCATGTTTACTTGTTTGATTTTATCTATAAGAAACAATAAACTAATTATTGTCACATTTATTTGAAGCTGTCGGTATTTTTATCATATCCATACGGACAGTGTTTACAACCGCTCTTACAACAATACCCGCGTCGTAAATGGTACGCTTCTTTAAAAACTCTATACCCCTGTTCGTTTATATAATACTCATCAGGAGTAGGTTTTAATATCTCTTTTCTCATACTACAAATATCATAAAAAAATACGTTAAACAGATTTTATATTCCTGCTTAACGTATTTATATATACCTTAAAATAAAATTTTACTTCTTAGCATTTGGAGGATATTCCGACATTATCTCTGCTACAAATTCTTTAATACGAGCTTCCTTACGTTCAACACTACTTGTACTTAAAGCTCCCGTTCCTATTCCTTGCCATACTAACTCTTTTTTATCAGCATCTAACAAATCAATAAACAACGTTCCTTCTGTGTATTGAGAAACCGTTACAGGACTTGGTCCATAATACCAAGGATAATAAAATCCTCCATAATAATTATCGTTTACATTAATACGCTCACGAGATTTTGTAAATAAACTTACCAACACATCAGGTGACGCAGATTTGGTCATTCCTTTTGCCATCAATTCTGCTTCAATAGCACGCATAATACGTTTCTTATCTAAATCAGAAATTGAAGCTTTGTCTATTCCTGTTTTATAAAACGCAAATGTTTTGTACTGATTAAAATCAGTTTGTGTATCATAATCAGTTGTTACTCTTACTGAGCTACATGAAGTTACCAATAATGCGATAATTGGTAATACTAGTAATTTTATTTTTTTCATTTTCTTCGGATTTACATATTCTCTAATAATGCATCATCCACCATATTTGGAAGCGTAACTTTTAGTTTCTTTTCAACCTCCATTGCACGTTTAATAGCAAAAACAGCTTCTTCATTTCTTGCCCAACTACGTCTCGCTATTCCGTTATTCACATCCCAGAAAAGCATTGATTTTAAGCGTCTTGATGCATCTTTAGAACCATCAAGAAGCATGCCAAATCCACCATTAATCACTTCTCCCCATCCTACTCCACCTCCGTTGTGGATAGAAACCCAAGTAGCTCCTCTAAAACTATCTCCAATTACATTGTGAATTGCCATATCTGCTGTAAAACGAGAACCGTCATAAATATTTGAAGTTTCACGGTAAGGTGAATCTGTTCCAGAAACATCGTGGTGATCACGGCCTAGAACTACTGGACCTATTTTTCCTTTCTTAATTGCTTTATTGAAAGCTTCCGCTATTTTCATACGTCCTTCAGCGTCTGCATATAAAATACGTGCTTGTGAACCTACAACTAACTTATTTTCTTGCGCTCCTTTAATCCACTGAATATTATCTGCCATTTGCTGTTGGATTTCTTCAGGAGATTTTTTCATGATTTTCTCCAACACCTTACAAGCAATCGCATCTGTTTTTGCTAAATCTTCTGGTTTTCCTGAAGTACATACCCAACGGAAAGGACCAAATCCATAATCAAAACACATAGGCCCCATAATATCTTGTACATAACTAGGATACTTAAACTCTCTCCCTAATGTCGGATTCGGATTCATTACATCCGCACCTGCTCTACTTGCTTCTAACAAAAAGGCATTTCCGTAATCAAAGAAATACGTTCCTTTTTCTGTGTGCTTATTAATCGCTTTTGCGTGACGACGTAAGGTTTCTTGTACTTTTTCTTTGAATGACTCCGGATTATTCGCCATCATTTCGTTTGATTCTTCAAATGACATATCTACAGGATAATATCCTCCTGCCCATGGGTTGTGTAACGACGTTTGATCAGAACCTAAGTCAATATACACATCTTCTTCAGCAAACTTCTCCCAAACATCCACTACGTTTCCTAAATATGCTAACGAAACAACTTCTTCGTTTTCTTTTGCTTTACGAACACGTGCTACTAATTCATCTAAATCGGTGATTTTTTCATCAATCCAACCTTGATCTAAACGAACCTGCGTTATTTTCGGGTTTACTTCAGCACAAACTGTGATACAACCTGCAATGTTCCCTGCTTTTGGTTGTGCTCCACTCATTCCTCCTAAACCAGCAGTAACAAATAAGTTTCCTTTTGGTGATTTCCCAATTTTTCTAAATCCGTTTAACACAGTAATAGTGGTACCATGTACAATTCCTTGTGGACCAATATACATGTAACTTCCCGCCGTCATTTGACCATATTGTGTTACTCCTAAGGCGTTGAATTTTTCCCAATCATCTGGCTTTGAATAATTCGGGATCATCATACCATTTGTAACTACCACTCTTGGAGCATCTTTATGTGATGGAAATAATCCCATTGGGTGTCCTGAATACATTACCAAGGTTTGTTTATCGGTCATTTCTGATAAGTACTTCATGGTTAATAAGTACTGCGCCCAGTTAGAAAACACCGCACCGTTACCACCATAAGTAATTAATTCGTGAGGATGTTGTGCTACTGCATAATCCAAATTATTTTGAATCATTACCATAATAGCTTTTGCCTGCTCAGATTTCCCTGGATATTCATCAATAGGGCGAGCATACATTTTATAATCTGGACGGAAACGATACATATAAATTCGTCCGTACTTTTCTAATTCTTCAGCAAACTCAGGTAATAATGCTGAGTGATGTTCTTTATCGAAATAACGCAATGCATTACGTAAAGCCAATTTCTTCTCTTCGTCAGTTAAAATTTCTTTACGTTTTGGCGCGTGATTTATGGTAGTATCATACTCTTGCTTTGGAGGTAATGTTGTTGGTATTCCTTGTTTTATTTGTTCTTTAAAAGTCATTTTATACGGTTTTTTAGTTTTCAATAAAAAGTTGAAAACTTGTTAAGTTTAAATCTGTTGATAATCGTAAAAATGAAAAAAACTATGGATAACGGATATCTGCTCGGTGATACTGAGCTTCAATCCTCTTCTTATATTTTAATGTTAAAATATCCATCTTCTTTGAAGTTTGCACAAATATAAGTTTATACCCTTAAAAATTAGATTTTAAAAGGTATAAATTTTCAGTCCTCATTTTATTTACTCTTGTATCCTAACAATAAATTGTACCTTTGACTAGTTATTGCATAAACAGATTTATGATTTTTATATCAAAACATATTATTCCGAAAGGTTTTGCTGGAATGACATTATATCCTTTTATCTTTTTAAAACGAGAAGATTTAAAAGGGAATCCTGTTTTGATAAATCATGAGAAAATTCACTTAAAACAACAGCGAGAACTCTTAATTGTATTTTTTTATATTCTTTATTTTTTAGAGTGGTTTATTCGATTATTGATGTATCGAAAAACATCTTTAGCATATAAAAACCTAAGTTTTGAGCGAGAAGCTTATCAAAACGAACATAATTTAGATTATATATCTACTCGAAAAAGATGGGCTTTTCTTAATTATTTATAGTTTTCAAAACATCCTGCTATTTTTTTATAATTCCGTAAATTGCGTACCCGAAAATTAAGACAATTTACGAATGGAACAAATAACTCCCTATAAACCTAAACACAAAGTACGAATTGTAACCGCAGCTTCTCTATTTGATGGGCACGATGCCGCTATTAATATTATGCGTCGAATTATTCAATCTACAGGGGTTGAAGTAATTCACTTAGGGCATGATAGAAGCGTTGAAGAAGTAGTAAACTGTGCTATTCAAGAAGACGCAAATGCAATTGCTATGACTTCGTACCAAGGTGGACACAACGAGTACTTTAAGTACATGTACGATTTATTGCAAGAAAAAGGAGCTGGACATATTAAAATATTTGGTGGTGGTGGTGGAGTAATTCTACCAGAGGAAATCAAGGAATTGATGGACTATGGAATTACTCGTATTTACTCTCCTGATGATGGTCGTGAATTGGGATTACAAGGAATGATTAACGATTTAGTTCAACAATCAGACACAAGCCCATCCCTAACCCTTCCCGAAGGGAAGGAAATTAATGATGAACTCAAAGAAAAAAACATTAATACAATTGCACGGTTAATTACCATTGCCGAAAACGAACCTGAAAAGTTCACTAAACTTCAACAAAATAATACTAAAAGCTTTTCCCCTTCGGGGAAAACGGGAAAAGGGGCTGTACTAGGGATTACTGGTACTGGTGGGGCTGGTAAATCGAGTTTAGTTGACGAATTAGTTCGTCGTTTTTTAATTGATTTTCCAAACAAAACGATTGGATTAATTTCTGTAGATCCATCAAAAAGAAAAACAGGAGGTGCTTTATTAGGTGACCGTATTCGTATGAATGCTATTAACAACGAACGAGTATACATGCGTTCGTTAGCTACACGTCAATCCAACTTAGCTTTATCTAAATACGTAAACGAAGCAGTAGAAGTTTTAAAAGCTGCTGAATTTGATTTAATTATTTTAGAAACTTCAGGTATCGGACAATCAGACACAGAGATTATCGAACATTCTGATACTTCTTTGTATGTAATGACTCCTGAATTTGGTGCTGCAACTCAGCTAGAAAAAATCGACATGCTTGATTTTGCTGATTTAGTAGCTATTAACAAGTTTGATAAAAGAGGAGCTTTAGATGCTTTACGCGATGTAAAAAAGCAATACATGCGTAACAACAATTTATGGGATGTCCACATGGATGACATGCCTGTTTTTGGTACAATTGCATCTCAATTCAACGACCCAGGAATGAACTCGCTGTACAAAGCGATTATGGATAAATTAGTTGAAAAAACGGGTGCTGATTTACAATCTACTTTTGAAATCACAAAAGAAATGTCTGAAAAGATATTTGTAATTCCACCAAGTAGAACACGTTATTTATCTGAGATTTCAGAAAACAACCGCGCCTATGATAAAACGGTTAATGAGCAAGAAAAAGTAGCTCAGAAACTTTACGGAGTTTATCAAACTATCTTATCTGTCATTCCGAACGAAGTGACGGAATCTTTCCTTACAAAAAACGGAATTGATCAAGATGAGATTTTGAAACAAGTTCAAAATGACGAGCAACCTTTTGCAAAATTGTTATTTGCTCAATTTGATAAAATAAAGCTGAATCTTGACCCACATAACTGGGAAATCATTTTAAACTGGCAAGAGAAAGTAAAAAAATACAAAGATCCTATCTACTCGTTTAAAGTACGTGATAAGGAAATTAAAATAGAGACGCATACAGAGTCGCTTTCACATACACAAATTCCAAAAGTTGCTTTACCTAAATACCAAGCTTGGGGTGATTTATTACGTTGGAATTTACAAGAGAATGTTCCTGGTGAATTTCCATATGCATCAGGATTATATCCTTTTAAACGTACCGGAGAAGATCCAACGCGTATGTTTGCTGGTGAAGGTGAACCTGAGCGTACCAACCGTCGTTTCCACTATGTAAGTTTAGGTATGCCTGCTAAGCGTTTATCTACTGCATTTGACTCGGTTACGTTATATGGTAACGATCCTGGACACAGACCAGATATTTATGGTAAAATTGGTAATGCAGGGGTATCTATTTGTTGTTTAGACGATGCTAAAAAATTATACTCTGGTTTCGATTTAAGTCATGCTATGACTTCTGTTTCTATGACCATTAATGGTTAGTGCTCCGATGTTATTAGGATTCTTTATGAATGCAGCAATCGATCAGAATTGTGAAAAATACATCAAAGAACACAAATTAGAAAAAAAGGTTGAAGCTAAACTTAAAGAATTATACGACGATAAAGGTTTAGAACGCCCTAGATATAATGGAGAGCTACCTGAAGGTAATGACGGATTAGGGTTATTATTGTTAGGTGTTACCGGTGATCAAATTTTACCTGCCGATGTATATGCTGAAATTAAAGCGAATACCTTAGCACAAGTACGTGGTACTGTTCAAGCGGATATCTTAAAAGAAGATCAAGCACAAAATACGTGTATTTTCTCTACGGAATTTGCTTTACGTTTAATGGGAGATGTTCAGGAGTATTTTATTGAGAAAAATGTTCGTAATTTCTATTCAGTTTCAATCTCTGGATATCATATTGCAGAAGCTGGTGCGAATCCAATTACACAGTTAGCCTTAACATTAGCAAACGGATTTACCTACGTAGAATACTACTTATCAAGAGGAATGGATATCAATAAGTTTGGACCAAACTTATCATTCTTCTTCTCAAATGGTATTGATCCTGAATATGCGGTGATTGGTCGTGTAGCTCGTAAAATTTGGGCAAAAGCTTTAAAGTATAAGTACGCAGCAAACCCTAGAGCTCAAATGTTAAAATATCATATTCAAACTTCTGGACGTTCATTACACGCTCAAGAAATTGACTTTAATGACATTCGTACAACTCTACAGGCTTTATATGCGATTTACGACAACTGCAACTCGTTACATACGAATGCGTATGATGAAGCGATTACTACGCCTACGGAAGAATCTGTACGTCGTGCAATGGCAATTCAGTTAATCATCAATAAAGAATTAGGATTGGCTAAAAACGAAAACCCAATTCAAGGTTCATTTATCATCGAAGAATTGACAGATTTAGTAGAAGAAGCTGTATTAGCTGAATTTGACAGAATTACCGAACGTGGTGGTGTATTAGGTGCGATGGAAACAATGTATCAACGTTCTAAAATTCAAGAAGAGAGTTTATACTACGAAACCTTAAAACACACTGGTGAATTCCCTATTATTGGTGTAAATACATTCTTAAGTTCTAAAGGCTCTCCAACGGTAACTCCGCAAGAAGTAATTCGTGCTACAGAGGAGGAAAAACAATTCCAAATCAAAACGAAAGAGAACTTAAACAAAGCACATGAAGATAAAATAGAACAACTTTTATCTGAAATGCAATCGGCTGCCATTAACAATCAAAATCTTTTTGAAAAATTAATGGATGCTACTAAAGTTTGTTCGTTAGGTCAAATTACTGCAGCCTTATTTGAAGTAGGTGGTCAATACAGACGAAATATGTAGCAAACAATGTTTGCAGATAAGTATAATAAACCTCTTAGAAATTTCTAAGAGGTTTTATATATGCTTTTTAATGATTCTTGCCTACTGCTTATCTTTAGAAAAACTCTTAAACATCTATGGTAAAATCATCATCATTAAAGTCTTTTTTAATCTGATTATCCAAATGTTTTTTTAAATCTGTCATTGGATTATGATTTGCCACATTTGTCATTGCATTTAATCCTTCTCTAATTTTTTCTATATCATCAGATAATAATCCTGCATCTACCACATCACTAGCTTTGTCCATTTGTTGTTTCTGTTTCTTATATTCAGTATCAATATGCTTATTTATTGTCTGATGATTTTGTTTGATCTTTTCTAACCCAAGTATTGTATCAGATTTAATCTTTTGAGTCTCTAAATAAGTCTTTTGGAATTCTTGTACACCCCCTATTAGCTCTTTAGCTTTATCTATTGTTCCTCCTAAATTATTAGCAGTAGAGTTAACATTATCAACAAAAGACTTTCCTTTTTCTACAATTTGCTCTGTTTTGTTAATCGTTTTATTAATTTCCTCAGGTAAGTTACTGTGTTTATTTTCTTTAGACTCCATACTTTTTTAATTTGTAATATTTGTTTTTACTTGTTTTAACACCCCAGCAAACCCTATAACATACTTAACATTTTCTGAAATTACTGGAATGGTTTTTAATGTTCTGCGATTAATTTTTTCAAATTCTTGAAATTCTATAGTTTTTTGAGTTTCAAAATCTTTAAAATCACTTAATGTTTTATGTTGCTTTATATTAAGCATATTGGTAATTTCATTGTATCTATCAATTTTGCCATTTTTTTTAATTCTTTTTTTCCAATTAGATAAATAATTTTGGCTTTTATTCTTTATTAAACAGCTCCAAAAAGGAACTTTAATTTTAGTAGTTAACAATTCATTATCTATTTTAATAATCTCTTGTTGATTATCAAATGGCTTTCTTGCTTTTTTATACTCTATATAAGTTGGGTCTGCATTTAACTCTTCAACAATTGGTTTGAGGGTTTTATTATAACAAGTATCAAGAATTACATCACTCTTATCGTAAAGCCTTTTTTGTTTTTCTATTTCATTTTCTTCAATTGAAAGAGAATTGATAACATTACTTATTTGTTCAAGTTGTTCATTAAGCTCTTCGTCTGCCTCCCTTACAGCTTTAATTGCTTTACTATTCTGACCAATCATATTACTAATACCAGCTATTAACTGTCCTGCTACTGCAACACCTACTTCTGTCTTTACTGTTTGTATATCAGACTTAGACCATTCTGTCTTTTTTGACAATTCTTTAAAAGAGCCTTCTGTTAAAGTACTGCCTACAGACTTTATAATATCATTCCCAATTGTGCCAAAATTAACAGTTTGAATATCTGAGAAATTTAGATTGCTTTCAATTATTGTTTCCGATAATTGATATTTTCCAAAATCTTTATATTCCTCAAATACTTGTAAACTATTATTTTCTTTAACTGTAAATCGAACCAAAAAATTCTTTTAAAACAAAATCTGTAATTGCAATAATTCTACCATAAACTTCTACTTTATCTTTAGCTAAAATCTTTTCTGCTTTTTGAATAGACTCTCTCCAGTTATTAACCTTTGGAATTAAATCTAATTTTAAGAAATTTACTTTTCTTTCATAATCCTCTTTTGCACTACTTCCAATAAAGTACGTACCACTTAACATATAATTATCAAATAATTCTTGATTACTTTTTTCTGTTATTTTTTTTAAATTATCATCAACTAAAATATTATTATTTATTTTAGTTAATTTGTTACTAATTTCTTTCTTTTCTAATTGTGTCATAGAAAAACCACACTCACAATTACTCTTATTATATTCCAATTGATTTCCACAATTTGAACAAAAAATTATATTAGACATATTTTAAAAGTTTGGGATTGAATTAGTATAAGATAGTATAAAAAAAGCAAGGACAAGAACTATTGGTAAAATCCAAATTACGGGATCTTTTGATATTTCAAGTTCTCCTCCTATTTGACTAACAGCCTTTTTCTCTACTAAAGGTTTAAGAATTAAATGTGATATTGTAACATAGATTACATAGAAACAAAGTAAGATTATAATAAAAATATTTCTATTACTTTTTTCATTTACTAGAAATAAAATTTCATTTTTCTTTTTATCTGCTTGTTTATTTTCAGGATTTAATCTCAAGAGATGATCATAATCTTTAATAGATTTTTCATAATCACCATTTTTAAAATATAATTCAGCTCTTTTACTTAATAGAAGAGTATCATTTTTATTTTTTTCAATCGCAATACTATACTCATTTATAGCTTGTTCAAATTCTTCTCTCCTCTCTAAATATTCTCTCTTTAAAATTAAAGCTTCTTTATCATTAGGATTATTTTTTATATATATTTCAATATCATCTATAAAATCATTATCATCATTTTTGAAATATACTTTAGCTCTGTCTTTATATGCTTCCGAAGCTAAACCTTCTATCTCTATTACTTTTGTAAAGCTATCTTCAGCCTCATCTAACAAGTTTAACTTATACGAAGCTAACCCTTTTAGGTAAATAGCTATCGGAAGAGTATCTGTTATCTCTATTGCGGCATTACTGTAACTAATTGCTTTTTCATATTTTTCTATTTTCATTAATGAATCAGATTTATTTACATACATAGTATAATTTTTAACTTGCTCCTCATAGCTTATACTAGAACCACAACTAAAAAATAATGATATAAATAATATAAATAGGTATTTAAACATTTTCATAGAATATACTTTGCTTTTAATAAATCTTTAAATATGCGTCATTCAAAAAACCATTAGCTTTTAGATTTGTTATACCATGAACTCTTCTAAATGCATTTTCTATTTTTTCGTATTCATTATACGGAGAATCGAATAAGGTTGACACTTGAACAGATAACCCTGATTCAAAAATCTCTCCATTAATTGCTATTCTTTGTTTTAATTCTACTGTAAATGTTGCCATAGTTATTTTAATTAAGTTTAATTTTTGCTGAATATAGCAAACCCTACCCATTAAAAAAAATGAGTATGTAATTTCCTTATTCGCTTTTCAATGTTTTTATCATTATTAGGTTTTGATTATACGACAAAATAAAACCATCATTTTCCACGAAAATGGGAACACAATATATTTTCCCGTTTTTTTGGAAAATATGTTATTACTTTTGTTAAAAAAACTAAGCGATGAACAGTAATAAAAACACTATTAGTAAAAAAATACAACGCCAAATAACTATTCTTAACTTTTTAAAATTAGGTACTCAAAAAAGTTCTGATTTATTAAATCATTTAAAGCTTAAAGGACACAGTAACAGTACTAGTACTTTAAGTAACGATGTAAAAAGTTTAAAAGACAGCGGTTTTAAAATTGACGATACTACAAAAGGATATTATACTTTATTATTAGACGGATGTAATGCATTATATTCTCATTTCATAAAATATCAATCTATGGCAATTGCATATCAAAAAGCACTTAACATGCCCAAAAAATATATGCAGTACATATTATTTGAACCAAATGCATTAGAATTTAATGTTGATGTTTTTAATAATATGTTTGAAGCTATTCAATTAAAACGTGAAGTTCGTTTTGATCACATTCGTTTTCAAAAAAATAACACAATCAAAGAATATGTTTTTAAACCTTACATCTTAAAAGAGTATCAAAATAGATGGTATGTTATTGGGGAAACTAAAAAGGGATACAGAACATTTTCACTAGATAGAGTTTCCAACCTAAAATTAACCGGTAATAACATAAATATAAAACTAGATAGCATAGAAGAAAAGTTGCGTTATGTGGTAGGGGTAAGTTTTAACGAAAAAACTATAAAACCACAAATTATAAAGCTAAAAATTGACAATAGCCAAAAAGAATACATCAAGACTACTCCTATATTTGTTAATCAAGAAATAATAGAAGAAAAAGAAAGCTATTTTATACTAAAAATGTTTGTAGGTAATACAATCGAATTGCGACAACAAATTCTTAAATATGGTAGTAGAATTGAAGTTTTAGAACCAGAAAACTTACGAAATCAAATCATTGAGGAAATCAACAGTTTATCTCGTTTGTACAAAAAATAGTTATAATTTATTTTTTGTTCTAGTTCGTTTACGGAGTTTAAAAATCCTATCATCATAATAAGCTTTCAGTTCATCAACAAATGACAGCGGGTTTTTATAGGTTGTTAAAACTTTATAGGTATAACTATATAACAAATCGGTTAGTTGTTTTTCTAAACGCTCAATCTCCTTTTTTAAATACGTAGCATTGCTAGTTGTTTTCTTAACTAACGAAATGTCTTTACTAAAATTCATTGTGGTATTACCTCCAAAAATGTGTGCATGAAAAGCCTCTAACTCTTCTAAGCTTCCATTTTGATATATTTCAATCAACTTTGTTGTTGTTTCTAATGCTTTTTGTTGCTCATTTTCTTGCATTGAGAATTTATCAGGATGCACATACAACATCGCTTCTTTATATAATCTTTTCTTCTCTTTTTGATTTGTTTTTTCTACTACTTCTTTTTTTGAAATGGGTACAATACCAGTAGGTTCTTTGTAGTTTTTACCTTTCCGCTTTTGTGCTAAGCTTTTCTCTTTTTTAGCTTTCTTTTGCTCTTTATATAAAATGGTTAGCTCTCGTTCTTCTACTAACAAATCAGCAATTGCATTTCGTAACGATTGTTCAAAAGGAAATAGCTTGGTTTCAATTGCTTCAATCTTGCCTTTTAACGCTTCAATCTTCTCTTGTAAGTTTAAAATAGCGTCTGAATCAGCATCAATAGGAAAAAGGTTCTCATTCATAATACACTATCTTTTCCTTTGTAAAATGGTCAATCCTACTCGTATTTTTTCATACGGAACTTTTTCTCCTAAAAACTCAAAATAGGGTTTTAAAGCCGTCTCATTTTTCAAAACTTTTTTAGCATTAGCCACTAGCGCTAAAACATCAGCTTCTATGAATTCATCCAAACTCACATCTTTCCCTTCTAAATACAATTTGGATAAATGAGAAAAAATAGTCGTTGCTTTTAATCCGCGACTTTCAGCGATTTCATCAACGGTTAATCCTTCTTTATACAACTTAAAGGTTTCTAAAGTAGTATCCTTTTTAGTTCGTTTCTTTTCGTTTAAAAACGTTTTAATCTCTTCCATAAACTCACCCCCATAAACTTCTAATTTTCGTTGTCCAACTCCACTTATTGCCAAAAATTCTTCGTCAGATTGTGGCCTTTCTCTTTCTATTTCTTTAAGTGTAGCATCATTAAACACCAAATAGGCAGCTATATCTTCTTCTTGAGCAATTCGATAACGAAGTTTTCGTAAACGCTCAAACAAGGTATCTTTAACAGCTTTCTTTCTTTTCTCTTTTACTGCTTCTTTTGCCTCCTTTTGAAACTCTACAGGAGTGGTTAACTGTACTTTTTCCCCATCAAAAAGTACTTTATTTGAAAAATCAGTAAGTTGCAAACTATTATTCAAATGAAAAGCAATTTGACAATACCCTTGATTCGTTAACTGAATTAAATAATGTTGCCAATCTCTCCAAGAAACGTCATTACCTACCCCATAGGTTTTCAGCTTATCATAATTCTTATCTAAAACTGCTGCGTTTTTGGCTCCTCTTAACACATCAATCACAGTTCCCATTGCTTCTTTTCCTTGTAATCGATAAATAGCTGATAGTCCTTTTTGCGCGATAACTGTTCCATCAAAAAATTGTGGCGGGTTCTTACACACATCACAGTTACCACAGTTCTCTTCTATTAATTCTCCAAAATAACTCAGTAATATTTTTCTTCGGCAAACGGTGGCTTCAGCAAATTGCTTCATGCGTTCTAATTTTGCCTCTTGCACCTCCTTATTCCCTGTATTTTCAATAAACTGACGCAACTGAATAACATCTGCATAACTATGAAACAGTAAGGCTTTCGCCGGTAATCCATCACGACCTGAACGTCCTATTTCTTGATAATATCCTTCAATATTTTTAGGCATATTATAGTGAATTACCCAACGAACATTCGATTTGTCAATTCCCATTCCAAAAGCAATGGTGGCGCAAATTACCTCGCAATCGTCTTTTATAAAGTCCTCTTGAGTTTTAGCTCTTTCTTCAAACGATAATCCTGCATGATACGCTTTAGCATCAATATTGTTTTGTTGTAATTTACTAGCTAATTGTTCTGTAGCTTTTCTACTCAAACAATAAATTATCCCTGCTTCATTAGGTCTTTTCTTAATAAATTGAATGATTTGCTGTACTCTATCGTTTGCAGGACGAACTTCTAAAGCAATATTTTTTCTATTGAAAGAACTTATAAATTGTGTAGCATTGGGGATTGCTAATTGCTCTAAAATATCTTGTTGAGTCGCTTTATCAGCAGTTGCTGTTAAGGCAACAGTCGGAACTTCAGGTAATGACTTTTTTAAAAATGCTAATTGTTTATAAGAAGGACGAAAATCGTGCCCCCAAGCAGAAATACAATGTGCTTCATCAACAGCAATACAGCTTATGTACGTTTGATTTAACACATTTTGAAGTAATGATAAACTTTCGGGAGCAACGTATAGTAGTTTTATACTTTTTGACGCTATTGCTTCAAATACTTGTTGTTGCTCTTCTGTTGATTGACTACTATTGAAAAAAGTTGCAGAAATCCCGTTTGCTTTTAAGCTATCTACTTGATCTTTCATCAAAGCTATTAATGGAGAAATTACCAAAGTAACGCCTTCAAAAAATAATGCTGGTAATTGGTAACAAATAGATTTTCCTCCACCTGTTGGCATAATAACCAAGGTATCTTTTTTTGCTAAAATATTTTCAATAATAGCCTGTTGCTCTAAACGAAAACTATCGTATCCAAAATTTACTTTTAATTTTTCTAACAATTCTTGTTCTGTAATCTGCATCATTTTGCAAAAATAGGAATAAAAAAAGCGCAGAGTTTAAACTCTGCGCTTGATCTTATTTTTTGTTCTTATTACTTAATGTCTTGTAACAATACCTCAACAGCTTTTTTTAATTGAGCATCTTCACCTCTATCTTTCCATCCTGGTGCGTTTTTCACTAAATAATCAGGAGTTGCTGGTGCTTCATTTTCCATGTTTCCTCCTGTTTTCTTTACAAACCATGCTCTAAAAGGCATACGAACGCTTCCGTTAGCTAATCGCTTACTTCCTGTAGATACAACAGCTCCAAAAGTTGGTTGACCAACTAATTTCCCTAATCCTAAACTTTTGAATGCATGCGAGAAAATTTCAGCATTCGAATAACTGTTTTCGTTACATAACGCCACAACTGGCTTTGTGTTTACTGATAAAACAGCACGTTCGTTAAATGGGTAATGGCTAGCAAATTTCTTGTGATTCTTTAAGCTATTTACCGCTCCTCTTGGAATTGTGTACGCATGTTGATCTACATTTAGCACAGCCATCAATCTATCAGTAGTCCATCCACCACCATTGTAACGCACATCGATTACGATTCCTTTTTTACCATAACCACTTGCTTTTAGTTCACGTTCAAAACGCTCAAAACTTGGCATGTTCATTCCTTGAATATGGATGTATCCTAATTGACCGTTAGAGTATTCATCTACTAACTTCTTTCTTGAATTTACCCATTCTTCATATTGTAAATTTCTAAGAGATCTTTCTGGACGCAATACAACTTCTTTTCCTCCAGCTAAGCTTAACAATATCTCTTTTGATTGCGTGTTTTTTAATAAGCTGTAAAAATTAGTATTCTTTCCAATCTCCTGACCATTAACAGCAGTAATAACATCACCTACTTTTAATTTACTATTAGATTTATCGGCTACTGAATTTGGTAATACGTATAAAATTTTTACTCCTTTTTTAGTGTTTTCTACCTCTAGTCCTAATACTCCTACTTTATCACTTTCATTTCTTGGAGCACTTCCTCTATACCCCATGTGACTTGCGTTTAACTGCCCTAAAAGTAAGTTAAACATATAGGTGTAATCTTCATGGGTAGTTGCTGATAATACCCAAGGCTTGTACTTTTTCACTAAAGCATTCCAATTATATCCGTGGAATTCAGGATCGTAAAAACCAGCTGTTAAAGCACGTATTCCTTCTTCAAAAACTTGTTGATTTAGCTTTTCAATATCAACAGTATATGTTGCACTGTGAGGAAGACTAGTGATCTTGTCTGATTTAGTATCTAACTGGGCTAATTTTCCTCTTGAAGTAAAGTAAACTTTCCCATTATTGTCTGAGAAGTTACCTGCATTAATTACTCCTTTTACTAGTTGAGGCTTGCTTCCATCCCATTTTACCTTATACGTACTTCTCTTTTGTGTTGCAGGATCAGTAGCTGAGAAATAAATAAATTCACTATCTGCACTAAACACTGGACTATACTCATTATCTTGTAAAGAAGTAACTTGAACTAAACGATCATAAATTTTGTCTTCGTCTATTTTTACTTCTACTTTTTTCTTGGCTTTTTTATCCTTTTTATCTTTTGAATCTTCTTCATTTTTCTCAGGATAATACGCTCCTTCTTCACGATCTAACTTTGTTTTTTCCCAGTCAGATTTTTCCAACCAAACCATCCATACATCATAGTTGATTCCGCTTCTGTTTGATAAGAACGCTAATTTTTTACCATCTGCACTCCAAATAGGATTACGATCACTTCTTGGATGCATTGATACATTCATTTTTATTGCTGGATTTGCTACCGACTGAATAAAAATTTCACTATCAAAATTCAAATCTTCTTGAGAATATGCTATATACTTACTATCCGGACTCCACGAAACTCCTTCAGTTTCTGCCCAAGAATTAGAGTACTCTTTTGCATTCGTAATTTTTCCTTTTTTAATGTCTCCAATCATTAAAATACCTCTTCCTATTTGATAAGCGATCTTCTTTCCATCAGGAGAAACTAATGAATATTCAACATCTTCTTTGCTATTTGTTAGTTTTGCTACTTTGGTTTTTAAACTACGGTGTAATCCGACTAAAGTATCTGTTGATACAGCGCTATACAACTCAAAATGTCCGTCTCTATCCGAAGAAAACACTACCGTTTTGTTATCTAACCACTGTGGATTGACATCTCTATACGGATGCTTACTTACATTGTTTGAGTACTTTTTTTCTTTGTTGTTTTCTTTTACGAAAATCTCTCCGTTAATCTCTAAAGCAATACTTTTCCCATCAGGAGAAATAGCATAATTACTTATTTCATTAGAAACTGTTTTTGTTTCTTCTTCTGCAAAACGATTATCTGAAACAATTTTTAAATCAATTTTTTCAGCTTTTCCATTCTCTAATTTGTAGGCATCAACTCCACTTAAGTATACAATAGTTCCGTTATTACTTACCGAAAAAGTACGAACACCATCTTTAGTTTGTTTTGTTAATTGTGTGGCCGTTCCGTTTGCTGTTCCATTTGCAGAAACTGACTGTTTGTAAACATTATAACGCCCACTTTCAGCTCCTATATAATATAAATTACCTGAAGCATCCCAAGCTGGTGAATGATCATTTTTATTACTTGTAGTTATTTGATTGTATTGGTTTGTCTCCGTGTTGTAAATCCAAATATCACGTTGAGCTGACCCCGTATAATCTTCACGAGAAATACGACATGCTCCTTTAGTAAAAGCGATTAATTTCCCGTTAGGAGATACTCTCGCCATTTCTCCATAGGCTGTTAACAAACGACGAGGCGTTTCTCCTTTTTCATTTACCACATACATTTGTTTATCCCACTCCTGGACCTCTTAACACACGCCCTGTAGTAAAAACAACATCTCCTTCTTTTGTCCAATCCGTTGGTATGTTGGCTGTTGGATAATATGTTAATTGCTTTGGAACTCCTCCATTTACAGAAGTTATAAACACATTATCATTTCCTTTTCTATTAGAAGAAAATGCAATTTCTGTTCCTTTTTCATTCCATACAGGATCACTTTCATATCCTTTATGAATTGTTAGCCTCTTTGTTTGTTGGTTAGTAAAATTGTACAGCCAAATATCACCATAATAACTAAACGCCATTTGAGAAGCATCTGGGCTAATCGCTGGTTTACGTATTAATGTAGTTTGAGCTGACAAGAAATTCCCTGCTAAAAGTGCAAGTCCTAAAAATACTTTTTTTGTCATGTTGTTCGTTTTAAAAAGACCAAATTACTTGTTTAGAACTATAACTACATAAAAATTAGCAATTTCTTAACAAGTTTTAATAATTGATATAAAATTTACAACTCCATTAACTCCTTTTTTATCTAACTCTTTAATGAATGCGGATCCAATTATAGCTCCATTCATATAATTACAAGCTGTTGTAAAAGTTTTATTATCTGAAATACCAAAACCAACAATCAATTTACTCTGCAAATTCATTGCTTGAATTCTTTTAAAATAAGCTATTTGTTCTTCTGAAACTTCTCCTTTCGCACCTGTAATAGACGCCGAAGCAACTACATAAATAAATGCTTTAGTTAAGTTATCAATTTTACGAATACGCTCTTCGGAAGTATGTGGCGTGATTAAAAATACATTTGTAATTCCGTATTTTTCAAACAACTGCTGATAGTGATTTTCATATTCTACCATTGGTAAATCTGGAATAATTACCGTATCAATTCCGCAATCTTTTACTTTTTGACAAAACTGATCTTCACCATATTTTATAATTTGATTTACATATCCCATTAACACCAAAGGAGTGTTGTTTGTACTTTTAATAGAAGATAGCTGTTTAAAAACTACATCGAGATTCATACCTTTTTTCAGCGCTATATCGCTACTATGCTGAATGGTTGGTCCATCAGCTAACGGATCAGAATACGGCAAACCTACTTCAATAAAATCTACTCCATTATTACTTAATTCGGCAATGATTTTTGTAGTATCTTCTAATTTTGGAAAACCTGCGGTAAAGAAAATAGACAACAAATTATTTTCTTTTTGATTGAATATATGTTGAATTGAGTTCATTTTTTATTTTTTGTCAGTTCGAGTGATTTTCTTTTTTTCTATTAGCTTAAATGTTTAATATACGTTTCTAAATCTTTATCACCTCTACCTGATAAATTCACTACAACTACTTGATTATTTTGTAAATCCATTTTTGGTAATACCGCCAAGGCATGTGCACTTTCTAAAGCAGGAATAATTCCTTCTATTTTTGTCAATTGATAAGCAGCATCTAGTGCTTCTTTATCCGTAGCATTCATAAATTTTGCTCGTTTCGTTTCATGCAAATAGGCATGTAAAGGTCCCACTCCTGGGTAATCCAATCCTGCGGAAATTGAATAAGGTTCTACGATTTGCCCGTATTCATCTTGCATTAAAATCGTTTTACTTCCGTGGATTACCCCTACTTCTCCTAATTGAGAAGTTGCCGCGCTTTCACCTGAATCTACTCCTAATCCTGCTGCTTCAACCGCAATCAATTCAACTTCCTCTTCATCTAAATAATGATAAAAAGCACCTGCAGCATTACTTCCTCCACCTACACAGGCTATAATAGTATCAGGATTTTCTTTGCCTGTTTGTTCTTTCAACTGCACTTTCATTTCTTCTGAAATAACCGCTTGTAAACGTGCTACCATATCTGGATATGGATGTGGCCCTACCACAGAACCAATTAAATAATAGGTGTCTGGATGCTGAATCCAATAACGAATTGCTTCATTCGTAGCATCCTTTAGTGTTTTACTACCACTAGTAGCAGGCACTACTTTTGCACCTAACATTTTCATACGAGCTACATTTGGTGCTTGACGTTTAATATCGGTCTCTCCCATAAAAACAATACACTCTAAATCCATTAAAGCACAAACCGTTGCTGTGGCCACACCATGCTGTCCTGCACCTGTTTCAGCAATAATTTTGGTTTTCCCTAAATGTTTTGCTATCAAAATCTGACCAATTGTATTATTTACCTTATGCGCTCCTGTGTGATTTAAATCCTCTCGTTTTAAATAAATAGTAGCCCCGTATTTCTCTGACAATCTCTTTGCTAAATACAATGGACTTGGACGCCCTACATAATGCTTCAACAAGTCTTTGTATGCTGTTTGAAACTCTTCAGATTCTATAATTTGTATATAATTATCTTCTAATTCTTTTACGTTTGGGTACAATAATTCAGGAATAAATGCTCCTCCAAATTGCCCATAATAACCGTTATTGTCTGGTTGAAATTTCATATGATTAGCTTTTAGCTGTAAGTTCTTGGTAAAATGCCTTAAACTTCTGTAATTTTTCTACTGATTTTACTCCTGGTTTTGTCTCAAACTTGCTATTTACATCAATGGCGTAACAATATTGAGAGGCTTCTCTTTTAAAAAACGATTGTAATTCGTCTATTTCTTCTAAACCTATTCCTCCACTTAAAAAGTAAGGTTTTGTTGAATTATAATCTTCCAAAATTTGCCAATTGAATGTTATTCCATTCCCACCTCGTTCTTTCCCTTTGGTATCAAACAAAAAGTAATCAACCACTTCCTCATAAGGTTTTAAGGTTTCAAAATTGAACTCATCTTTGACACCAAACACCTTAATAATTTCTACATCATTCCTAACTTGTCTCGGATTCTTCTTATGAGAAGCTGAATCAAGATCAGCTTGACGTAGCCCTTCTTTTAGTTGCTTGATATACTCAACAGTTTCATCTCCATGTAGCTGAATTGCATCCAGTTTATATTCTTCTATCAATGAAACTACTATTTCTACATACTCATTAACAAAAACACCAACTTTCTTAATTCCTTTAGGTAAATCAGGAATAATTCCTTCAAAATTTCTTGGTGATTTTTCATAGAAAATAAACCCTAAATAATCAGGTTGTAATTCAGCTACTTGCTGAATATTTTCTATGAACTTCATTCCACAAACTTTAAGCCCCCGAGCCCCCGAAGGGGGACACTGTAGATTCTTATGCTTATCTCCTAACTTAGTTTTCATTATATCTTGTTTTTCTTTATACTCCCTCCCTTTGGGAGGGTTGGGGTGGGCTTTTATCGTATTTGATTAATAAACTCTTGACATGCTTGACCTGGATTTTCTGTTTTCATAAAGTTTTCTCCTATTAAAAAACCTTGAAAATCGTATTCTTTTAACCCTGTAATTATTCTTGGATTAGAAATTCCACTTTCAGAAACTTTTATCGCACTTGTAGGAATTTGACTTGCTAATGCTATCGAATTTTCTAAGTCAACCTCAAATGTTTTTAGGTTACGATTATTGATTCCTATAATCTTGTTATCTAAACTCCCTATCTTATCCAAATCCTCT
The DNA here is from genome assembly GCF_059716275.2 of Tenacibaculum sp. TB-56. Classification (NCBI taxonomy): domain Bacteria; kingdom Pseudomonadati; phylum Bacteroidota; class Flavobacteriia; order Flavobacteriales; family Flavobacteriaceae; genus Tenacibaculum; species Tenacibaculum sp. TB-56. The sequence continues at coordinate 537,619 of NZ_CM201367.1, forward strand.
TGGGTATGCACTTCATACAATACCTCTAAACCTAAATCATGAGCTAATTGTCCGTAGTTTTTTAACTCTTGTGCTGTTAAGCAAGTAGCTATTAGTAAAATTACATCAGCACCAATAGCTTTGGCTTCTACTATTTGAAATCCATCAACAATAAAATCTTTTCTTAAAATAGGTTTCTGCTCATTAATCGTTCTTGCTTCCATCAAATCTGCCATGGTACCTCCAAAAAATGAGGTATCTGTTAAAATTGATAATGCTGCAACGTTAGCATCTAAATATCCTTCAACAACTTCAGAAACCGTAGCTTTATCGTTGATAATTCCCTTAGAAGGTGATTGACGTTTAAATTCTGCTATAATTCCTGTTGAATACGGATCCAACAATGATTTTTTTAGTGAAATTGGCTGTCTTTTAAAATTCGGACTTTCCACTAATTTTTTAACTGGAACCTCAGCTTTTATTTTTGCTACTTCCCTTTTTTTAAATTCAGTGATTTTATCTAGTATTGTCATCTCAATTATAAATTATGATTTTTTAATTATGAATTAGTTATTCGTAATTAAAGAATGTAAACATTCTTTTGCTTTTAATCCTAACAACGAATCTTTTGCCTCTTCAAAAGCAACTTCAAAACTCTTATGTTTATCAATAGTTTTTAAGGCAAAGGCAGCATTTGTCAACACAACATTATTCTGTGCTTCTGTTCCTTTTCCATTTATAATATTTACAAATATTTCGGCAGCTTCTTTAACTGTATTGCCCCCAAAAATATCGGATGGAGCAATTTGCTTTTGTCCTAAATCAAATGGAGAAACTTGTTGCTCTGCTTCTTTAGTAAACAATTTAAAATCTCCTGTTAATGAAATTTCATCATATCCGTCTAATGCATGTACTACTCCATAATTTGTATTGGATTGTTGCAACATATAATTATACACTCTAGCCACTTCTAAATTAAACACACCTACCAATTGATTTTGAGGTTGACTCGGATTTACCAAAGGACCTAGCATGTTAAAAAATGTTTTTACTCCTAATTCTCTACGGATTGGGGCTACTACCTTCATCGCTGGGTGAAATAACGGAGCGTGTAAAAAACAAATGTTTGCTTCGTCTAACTGACGCTTTAAAGTTGACTCATCGTTTGTAAAGTTGTACCCTAAAAACTCCAACATATTGGATGATCCTGAAGCTGAAGAAACTCCATAATTTCCATGTTTTGCAACTTTATTCCCTGTTCCTGCAACAATAAATGAAGTTAATGTTGAAATGTTGAAGGTGTTTTTTCCATCACCTCCTGTTCCACACAAATCAATGGTATTAAAATCAGATAAATCTACTTTAATCGCTAACTCCAACAAAGCTTCTCTAAATCCTGATAATTCATCTACTGAAACCGGACGCATTAAAAACACGGTAATAAATGCAGCTATTTGTGAAGCATTGTATTTTTCTTGTGCGATGTTTATCAATACTTCTTTCGATTGTTCTTTAGTCAATCGTTTTTGTTCAAATAGGGTGTTTAGTATTTTTTTCATGTCAATGGCTTTAAGCTTTTGGCTTTTGGCTTTCGGCAAAAGCAATAAAATTCTGAAGCATCTTTTTTCCATCTGGAGTTAAAATGCTTTCTGGATGAAACTGTACTGCTTCAATGGCAAACTCTTTATGACGTAATGCCATAATTCCTCCATCTTCATCAATTGCTGTCACCTCTAATTCCTCTGGAAAATTAGTATGAGAAGCAATCCACGAATGGTAACGAGCTGCTTCAAATGTTTCTGGAATATCTTTAAAAGTGACTGTATCGCTTTTAGTTACTTTCATTTCTGTAGCAACTCCGTGAAAAACCTCATTTAAATTTTCTAGCTCGCCTCCAAAAACTTCAGTAATTGCTTGCAAACCTAAACAGACTCCAAAAATTGGAATTTTACCTGCATACGTTTTTATGGTTTCTTTTAAAATACCTGCTTCATCAGGAATTCCTGGTCCTGGCGAAAGAATAATAGCATCATAATTTTTAATTTCTTCAACAGAAATTTCATCATTACGATATACATCAGGTAACTTTCCTGTGATATCTTCTACATAATGTACCAGATTGTAGGTAAATGAGTCGTAATTATCTAAAATTAGTATGTTCATGTTGTTAGTTTTTAAAGTTTGAATGTTGAAAGTTTATCAAGTTTTATATAATTACAACTTTTTACTTTATAAACATTCAACTTTTATACTTATATGTTTTCTGCTAACACTAATGCTTTTTTTAATGCTGCTAATTTGTTATTTACTTCTTGTAGTTCGTTTTCTTCTTTTGAATTAATTACAATTCCTGCTCCTGCTTGATAAAACAAAGTATTATTTTTACTCACAAAAGAACGAATCGCAATGGCTTGATTTACATTTCCGTTTAAACCGATAAACCCTACACATCCACCATAAAATCCACGAGTTTGATTTTCATAGGTATCAATTAATTCCATGGCTTTGTATTTTGGAGCTCCACTTAATGTTCCTGCAGGAAACGTATCTCCTACAATTTCTATCGGATTTCCTGTAATCTTTCCTGTCACTGTTGACACCAAATGAATTACATGACTAAAATACTGTACTTCTTTATAGGTTTCCACAGTTACGTTAGTGGCGTGTTTACTTAAATCGTTTCGTGCTAAATCAACCAGCATTACATGTTCTGCATTTTCCTTTGGATCATTCGCCAACTCTTTCGCTAACTTTCTATCTTTCTCATCATCTCCTGTCCTTCTGAAAGTTCCTGCAATTGGATTGATTACTGCCTGACCTTCATCAATTTTAATTTGTGCTTCTGGTGAAGACCCCATCAACTTAAAACTTCCGTAATCAAAATAGAATAAATAAGGTGACGGATTAATGGAACGCAAAGCTCTATACACATTAAATTCATCCCCTCTAAACTGTTGTTGAAATTGACGTGATAACACCAACTGAAAAACATCTCCTCTCTTGCAGTGTTCTTTTGCTTTTACTACATTCTGCTTAAATTCTTCATCTGTAATGTTAGAAGTTTCTTCTCCTTGAAAAGTAAAATCATATTGAGCAAACGATTGAGAATTTACCAAGTTTTCAATTTCTGATAATCGAGACTCTTCTCCTTCTGGTATGTTTTCTATCAAAATCATTTCATTTTTAAAATGATTGATAGCCACAATAAATCGGAAAAAACTGTATTGTAATAATGGGATATTAGAAGGCGATTTTTTTGAGTTAAACTTTATGGTTTCAAAATATTGAACCGCATCAAAAGTGGTGTACCCATACAGTCCGTTGAATGATTTGATTTCTTCTGAACAATCTACTTCAATCAAATTACTGTATACATCAAACTTTTCATAAAAATCTCTTTGTATAGATTCTCTTTTCTTTTCTTCTTTTTTATAAAACAATAACAGTTCATCATTTTCTGCCTTAATTGTCACCAAAGGTTCTATACATAAAAATGAATAGCTATTTTCTTTACTGTGATAATCAGAACTTTCTAACAGCAAACTATTTGCATACTTATCTCTTGTTCTTAAGTACAAACTTACTGGCGTAACCATATCTGCCAATTGTTTTTTTGCTATCGTTTTAAATTTTATTTTTTTCATTTTAGTTTTTGATGTATAAAAACAAAAAAGGCTTATCATGAGATAAGCCTTTTCGTTGTATTATAGATATAACAAGATGGTCTCACTAACGTAAGTTATGAGTTTTCCACCACCAGTTATTTAATTGTTGATTCATCATTATGGCACAAATGTATAAAGTGATTTTGAATTGACAAATTTTTTTAGATTAAAAAAATTAGCTCGTAACAAAAAGCAAATTAGTTAATTGAAAAATCTTCTTTAGAAAAGAATATATCTATAGGTGAATTCCCTACTCCTTTTACCGTTTTAAAAACAGAAGTATCATCGTTATAAATTACTAACATACTTTTATCTGTATCAAAAAAATCTTCTGCTCCTAAAACATATATTTTTCCTGTTGTAGGATGCTCTCTTACGATGGTAGTAAGCATCACTCCATCCATCATCGGGTTTACAAACTCTGTTGCTTCTTTACTCTCTGTATTAAACCGATGAATTGAACCTGTATTCACCTCAACCCAATAAATAGTATTACTTGAAGAGTTCATTGTAAGCATGCTTGTTTTATACAAATTAACCCCATCTAGAGTAACTGTTTCTGCTACAGAATAATCATTAGCAAGACTTACAAATTGTGCTTTTTCTCCTACTCTTTTTTCAGTTCCAACCCAAATTTGGTTGTTCTTATCTTTTAAAATTCCTGAAATAACATCTTCAAATGTTACTGCTGTTTTTAATGACCTATCTTTAAGGTTTAATACTTTCAACTCTTTATCGTCAGCAATTAACATATTTTCACCATCTACTAAAAGTCCCGACTTAGAAAACAATACCTTATCTGAAATTCCTTCTATTTTATCTTTTATGCCTTCATTTATATTGAAAAATGACAAACTGTATGTTTTGCTTCTTCCACTTCCAGCAGTTGAAATCATTAACCCTTCAGTTTCAGAAAACATTGTTAAATACGAAGGATCAGTAACTGCGGAAGTTGTTACTACTTTTTCTACAGCTAAATTTTGCAAATCAAATTTTGTAACAAAATCAGGACCTGATTGTGATACTGTAAATAGTTTGCTTTCATATTCTGAAAAAGAAATTGTGTTTTTATTTAACGATTCATACACATTAGGTGTATAAATCTGATCTTCATCTAAGTGCCCAATTACTGTTCCTTCACCTTCATAACCTACAATAAAAGAATTATCATAAATTGGAGTTGGTTCATGTTCTGTTGAATCACTTGAACAAGAAAAAAATGTCATAAATAGACATAACAATGCAATACTGTATATACGTATCATCTTTATAATTAATTTAAAATTTCAGAAAATAAAAACACTTCCAAACATTAAACTTTTTAAATGCTTGTGTGTATTATTGTTCATCCTCTTAATCCCGAAAGGACAACAACAAATAAAATTTTGGCAGGTCTCCTGACTAACATCTTATTACTACCTTCCCGTAAAAAAACAGTGGTGTAAGAAATAATAAGTATCTACTTAAAATAGACGTAGCTTACAGTTGCGGGTACAGTTTAGGATTTTCACCTAATTCCCTTTTAATTTTCTTTTCTTCAAAGAAAAACCGCGGCAAATATATTTTAGTCTAGCTAAAGAATCATAAACTTTAACAATAATAATCTGTATCTGTCTTACTTCTTCAACCTAACTTTATACACATCAACCTTTTGCTAAAAAAATCAAACAACAATAACTTTTATCTTAAAAAACAATTACAAATAACCCTTATTTTTTAGTTTTAAGTTTAAAATTAAAACTGAAAATAAAAATATCATTTACACAAAACAACATGATTAGTTTATTTGCATTGCAATAATTAATTAAAAACAGAAATTATGTGTGGAATTGTATGTGCGTTTGATTTAAAACAACCTTCAGATATATTAAGACCTCAAATTTTAGAAATGGCTAAAAAAGTTCGTCATAGAGGTCCAGATTGGAGTGGTATTTATAGTGATGAAAAAGCAATAATGGCTCACGAGCGACTAGCTATTGTTGATCCTGCTTCAGGACAACAACCTCTATTTAGTTACGACCGTAGATTTGTGTTAGCTGCTAATGGAGAAATATACAACCACAAAGAGATTAGAAAACAGTTAAAACAACAACACGAATTCTTAACACAATCTGATTGCGAAGTTATCTTAGCTTTATACAAAGAAAAAGGTGTTGAGTTTTTAGACGACCTAAACGGAATTTTCGGTTTTGCAGTATACGACTCTATGACCGACGAATATTTAGTAGCTCGTGACCATATGGGAATCATTCCTTTATATATGGGATGGGATAAACACGGAACTTTTTATGTTGCTTCTGAGCTTAAAGCTTTAGAGGGAGTTTGTAACAAAATTGAAGTTTTTCCTCCTGGACATTATTACACTCGTGAAGATGGATTACAAAGATGGTATTCTCGTGATTGGATGGAGTATGAAGCTGTTAAAGATAACCAAACATCTATTGATGAAGTACGTGATGCTTTAGAAGCCGCAGTTCACCGTCAATTAATGAGTGATGTACCTTACGGAGTTTTATTATCTGGAGGACTAGATTCTTCTATCACCTCAGCTATTGCTAAAAAATATGCTGCTAAACGTATAGAATCAGATGATAAAGATGCTGCATGGTATCCGCAACTACATTCATTTTCTGTGGGATTAGACGGATCTCCTGATTTGGCTGCTGCAAAAAAGGTATCAGAACATATAGGCACTATTCATCATGAAATTACCTTTACCATTCAAGAAGGGTTGGATGCTATAAAAGATGTAATCTACAACTTAGAAACTTATGACATCACTACTGTTCGCGCTTCTACGCCTATGTATTTAATGGCTCGTGTAATTAAATCAATGGGAATAAAAATGGTCTTATCTGGTGAAGGCGCTGACGAACTTTTTGGAGGTTATTTATACTTCCACAAAGCACCAGATGCTGAAGAATTCCATAAAGAAACAGTACGAAAATTAGATAAGTTATATCAGTACGATTGTTTACGTGCCAACAAAAGTTTAATGGCTTGGGGAATTGAAGGACGTGTTCCGTTCTTAGATAAAGAATTTATGGATGTTGCAATGCGTATTAACCCTGAAGACAAAATGATCAACGGAGAACGTATGGAAAAATGGGTATTACGTAAAGCCTTTGAAAGTTATTTACCAAAAGAAGTAGCTTGGAGACAAAAAGAACAATTCTCTGACGGAGTTGGCTATAACTGGATTGATACTTTAAAACAAGTAGTTGAAACCGCCGTTACCGATGAAATGATGGAAAACGCTGCACACCGTTTCCCTACTCAAACACCTAGAGCAAAAGAAGAATATTACTACCGTTCAATTTTCGAAGAGCATTTCCCTAGCGAGGCTGCTGCTTTAACGGTACCTTCAGTACCATCTATTGCATGTAGCACCCCTACAGCACTAGCTTGGGATGAAAGCTTTCAAAACCAAAACGAACCTTCAGGTAGAGCTATTAAAGCTGTACACGAAGACGCTTACTAAGAAATATCTTAGTTTAAATTTTAGTTGTGTAAAAATCTCGCTTAGGCGAGATTTTTCTTTTTTACCAATCTTAATACTTTGTTAAACCTTATTTTAAAACTTCCTCTTTAATCATTTTTAATAGTAAAATGAACAATTTTAATATTCCTATCTAAGCCTAGTCCTTAATTTTGTTACACCCTTAAATTAACCATTGCTCACACTCCTTAATTAATTATTTAACCATAAAACTTAGCACCATGAAAAAATTAGTATTTGGTTTACTTTTTCTAGGTCTTACCAGCCTAGTTTATTCCCAAAATGATGTTCAAAAGAACATTATTTTAGAACCCGTTACCATTAAACCTTTAAATTTAAGTTATCTTAAAGAAGTTCAACATGAAGACACACCTGAATTAGTTGTAAACTTACAAAACGAAGCAGCTAGGTATGACATTACAGAGTTACCTATATTCGACAGAGAGTTTGAGGCTTATGAAGTTATTTTTAAGACCAAAAAAGAAGGAGGAACCTCAGGGTTAATTACTGCTACTTATGATTCTAACGGAAAAATCATGAGTTCTATAGAGCGTTATAAAAACATTCTACTTCCAAAAACAGTTAGAGACGCTATTAACAACAAATATCCTGGATGGATTATACATAAAGACATATTTCTTGTTACCTACAGAGATGACAGGAAAGCTAAACAAGTCTTTAAAGTTCAAATAAGAAAAGATGGGGATAAGAAAAACTTAAAGCTAGACTACGACGGAAACATCCACTAAACTAACAACTACTTAAACTTGACTTTACAAGGTAAAATTAAAAAAGCATTTGGTAGCATTACCATATGTTTTTTTAATTTAAAGGTTTCTCCTTATTAAAAACAAGCTTTTACCTCTTTAACAGCAAGTTAACAAAAAGAACACTAAGCATTTGTTAACTTTACATATGTCTGTTTATTTAATTCAACATATAACTAAGAATAAAACAGCAGTTGACTTAGCTATTGCTTTTTATTCTAAACTTCAACTAACACTTTTCAAAAAATGCATTAATTGTTGGGTTGATTACAAAAAAAACAGTGTGTTTTTTCTAATAAAAGCTACCGATAAAAAGTCTATAAAAAGCTTGTATTACAAATCTATAAACATACAACCCTATAAAATTACTTCGGTTAATAGACATTTAGCTTATGCGCTTTTAAAAAGAGAACAACAACTTAAAACAATACAGTCTGAAACTCATTACAATTCAAATAAACATTCTATTCTATTTTTAGCAAAAACATTTAATAAGAAAACACTAATATGTAAACTTCAAGAAAGTAACGCTAAAAATGTTTTATTATATAAAAAAACAATTATTGAAAACTTAATTAACTCTTACGAAGGCTATCAAATTAAAACCAAAGAAGAAGGTTTTTTAGCCTCTTTTACTTCTTATAAAAAAGCAATTGACTGCTCTATTGCTATTCAAAAAAAGCTCTATAAAAGAATCGATTGTTTTCCTATTAAAATTATACTTTTTCCTAACAAAAACAACCAAGTAAGCATTGCTTCTACTGCAAATATTAATAGACTAATTGAATTTCTTTATTTTCTAAAAACAAAAAAACAACTTATTATTTCATCACAAATAGAAAATTTAAACACTTATTCAGAACATATAGATTGTAAGCAAAACAATGCCTACTTAAAACTAAACCCCGAAACTGAAAACTTTTTACATTCTTTACTAGATGTAATCTCAAAAAATTATCAAAACCCTCATTTTAATATCCCTAACATTGCTTCATTAATGATGATGTGTAAAACCAAACTATATAGAAATTGTAAAGCAATTACAGGAAAATCTATCAATCAAATATTAAAAGAATTCAGACTTATAAAATCTGTCAATTCAATTACAGATGGCATATCAGACATTAATCAAACCTCTATAGATGTTGGCTTTAGCAGCTCTTCTTATTTTTCAAATTGTTTTAAAAAGGAATATGGAATTTCTCCTACAACTTTATTAAAACAACAACAAGAGTTTAGTATACCGTTTTACATCTAAAACGCAACCTTTTTTACTCTTTTACTACTAAATTCATTTTCAACCCAACTCATTAAATGACTTTTAAGCCACTTTTCTAAAGTCTACTTTCTGCATCAAGTACAAAAACATAAAACACACTGTTTAAACTCATTTTTAAGCGTTTTAACACGTTTTTAGCTTTTTAACAAATGTTAATAATTCTAACTCAAAAACGCTTAAAAACTTTATTTTGAGGTTAAAAAATCGTAAATTTGTAAGACTACAAAAGTCGCTTTCGGGCGATTTTTTCATGAAAGAACTTTAATTTAATTCACTTGATAATGAGCGAAGAAAAAAAACATAATTATTCTGCCGATAGTATTCAAGCGCTAGAGGGAATGGAGCACGTACGTATGCGTCCGTCCATGTATATTGGTGATGTTGGTGTACGTGGTTTACACCACTTAGTATACGAGGTAGTAGATAACTCTATTGATGAAGCTTTAGCAGGGCATTGTGATACGATTTCGGTAGATATTAACGAAGATAACTCTATTACTGTTCGCGATAACGGTCGTGGTATTCCTGTTGGTTTACATAAAAAAGAAGGTGTCTCTGCTCTTGAAGTTGTAATGACCAAAATTGGTGCTGGTGGTAAGTTTGACAAAGATTCATATAAAGTATCTGGAGGTTTACACGGGGTTGGAGTATCGTGTGTTAACGCACTTTCTGATCACTTAAAAGCAACCGTATACAGAGAAGGAAAAGTTTGGCAACAAGAATACGAACGCGGTAAATCGTTATACCCTGTAAAAACTATTGGTGAAACTGATATTACGGGTACTGAAGTTACCTTTTTACCTGACAGATCTATCTTTCAGCAAACCATCGTGTACAATTATGATACCTTAGCTACTCGTATGCGCGAATTAGCATACTTAAACAAAGGTATTACCATTACACTTACCGATAAACGTGAACAAGATGATGAAGGAAATGACATTTCAGAAGTTTTCCATTCTACAGAAGGTTTATCAGAATTTGTAAAGTTCTTAGACGGAACAAGAACACAAATTATTCAAGATGTAATTGCTATGGAAGGAGAGAAAAACGGAATTCCTGTTGAAGTAGCAATGGTATACAACGATTCGTATGCTGAAAATCTACACTCTTATGTAAACAACATCAACACACACGAAGGAGGTACCCACTTATCTGGTTTCCGTCGTGGATTAACAAATACTTTAAAAAAGTATGCGGATGATTCTGGTTTGCTTAAAAATGTAAAATTTGAGATTTCAGGAGATGATTTCCGTGAAGGATTAACTGCCATAGTATCGGTAAAAGTTGCTGAACCTCAGTTCGAAGGACAAACTAAAACCAAATTAGGTAACCGTGAAGTAACTTCAGCTGTATCACAAGCAGTATCTGAAATGTTAACAGATTACTTAGAGGAAAATCCGAATGATGCTAAAACCATTGTACAAAAAGTAATTTTAGCAGCACAAGCACGTCACGCAGCTCGTAAAGCTCGCGAAATGGTGCAACGTAAAACTGTGATGAGTATTGGTGGTTTACCTGGTAAATTATCTGACTGTTCAGAAACAGATCCTGCAGAATGCGAAATCTTCTTAGTAGAGGGTGATTCGGCAGGTGGTACTGCAAAACAAGGTCGTGATCGTAATTTCCAAGCTATTCTTCCATTAAGAGGTAAAATCTTAAACGTAGAAAAAGCAATGCAGCACAAAGTTTTTGAAAATGAAGAAATCAAAAATATGTTTACAGCACTTGGTGTTTCTATCGGTACAGAAGACGACCCGCGTGAGTTAAACTTATCAAAATTACGTTATCATAAAGTAGTTATTATGTGTGATGCCGATGTTGATGGATCTCACATTGCTACTTTAATTCTAACATTCTTCTTCCGTTACATGCGTGAAATGGTTGAACAAGGATATATTTATATTGCTACTCCTCCTTTATATTTAGTTAAAAAAGGACAAAAGCGTGAGTACGCTTGGGATGATAACCAACGTGACTTAATCGCTCAAAAAATGGGTGGTGGAGTTTCTATTCAACGTTATAAAGGTCTTGGAGAGATGAACGCTGAACAATTATGGGATACAACTATGAATCCTGAATTCAGAACCTTACGACAAGTAACTATTGATAATTTAACTGAAGCTGATAGAATTTTCTCTATGTTAATGGGAGATGAAGTTCCGCCTCGTAGAGATTTCATTGAAAAAAATGCTAAATATGCAAATATTGATGCTTAAACCAATTTCTTAACTATAAAAAAGCCCAATAAAATTATTGGGCTTTTTTTTATTTTATATTTTTACCCCGTTAAAAAAACCTACAATTATGAAAAAAATTCTTTTACCACTTTTAACTTTAATGGTAAGCTTTAGTGTTAAAGCTCAGGAATTAGAAACTCTCTTACTAGCCAAAGATGACGCTAGCAAATTAACAAACGCTTATTTAGATCCTGCTATGAAAGGATTCATTTACAGCATGAATAATGGTTGGTATCACACGGCTAAAGTTCACAAAAAATTTGGTTTCGATATTACAATTGGCGCAAACCTTTCTTTTATCCCTGAAAAGGATGAAATTTTTAATTTAACCAAACTAGGTTTATCGAGCAACACAACTTACAACCAAAACACTACAGCTACAGTTGCTGGTAGCAATTCAATGGCTCCTGCTGAATTAACTTACACAACCACCATTGAGGGAGAAACTGTTGAAGCTAACTTTACCATGCCAGAAGGTATTAAAGAAGACCTACCTGCAAACGCTGTTCCTGCACCATCTATTCAAGTAGGTGTTGGACTTCCTTTTAAACTTGAAGCAATGGTTAGATACGTACCTCAAGTAGGTTCTGACGATGTAAAAGGAGGTTTATTTGGTATTGGTGTAAAGAAAGAAATTACCGATTGGTTTGGTCCAATGGATAAAACTCCTTTGCATGTTTCTTTATTAGCTGGTTATACAAATATGAATGTAGATTATACTATTGGTAATGTTGATGGAGAAGTTTCTACCAGAGATGCATCAGCTGAGTTCAAATTAAACTCGTACACCGTTCAGGCAATCGCTTCGTTAAACTTTCCTGTAATTAACATCTATGGAGGTGTAGGTTACAATGGTGGTAGTACAAAGTTAAATATGTTAGGAGACTACACATTAACATACGAAACTGGTAACCCTCTTCAACCAACAGTTCAAGAGACTATAACTGATCCTCTAAAACTTAAAAATAATGCTGGTGGTTTTAACACGACCTTAGGTGCTCGTTTAAGCTTAGGTTTCTTTAAAATCTTCGGAAGTTATACCCTACAAGAATACAACTCTGTAAATGCAGGTATTGCGTTTAGTTTTAGATAAAATATTTCTTAAAATATATACTACATAAAAACCCGTTGAAATATCAACGGGTTTTTCTTTTATATCCATAGCCAAATACCTATTTTTGTGCATCTTGTGCGTAATACGCACTTATAAACATATTAATTACAAAAAAATACATATAAAATGAAAGTAACAGTTGTAGGAGCAGGTGCTGTAGGTGCAAGTTGTGCTGAGTACATTGCTATTAAAAATTTCGCTTCTGAAGTTGTTTTAGTTGATATTAAAGAAGGTTTTGCTGAAGGTAAAGCAATGGACTTAATGCAAACTGCTTCTTTAAATGGTTTTGACACTAAAATTACTGGAACTACAGGAGATTATAGCAAAACTGCTGGTTCTGATATCTGTGTAATTACTTCAGGAATTGCTCGTAAACCGGGAATGTCTCGTGATGAGTTATTAGGAATCAATGCTGGTATCGTAAAAACAGTAGCTGCTAGTTTAGTAGAGCAATCTCCAAACACAATTATCATCGTTGTATCTAATCCAATGGATACTATGACTTATTTAGTACACAAAGCAACTGGATTACCTAAAAACAGAATTATCGGTATGGGTGGTGCTTTAGATTCTGCTCGTTTCAAATATCGTTTAGCTGAAGCTTTAGAAGCTCCTATTTCTGATGTTGACGGAATGGTTATCGGTGGTCACTCTGACAAAGGAATGGTGCCTTTAACTCGTTTAGCTACTCGTAACTCTGTTCCTGTATCTGAATTCTTATCAGAAGAAAGATTAGAACAAGTAAAACAAGATACTAAAGTTGGTGGTGCTACTTTAACAGGTTTATTAGGTACTTCTGCTTGGTATGCTCCTGGTGCTGCTGTATCTGGAATGGTACAAGCAATTGCTTGTGATACAAAAAAGATTTTCCCTTGTTCAGCTTTATTAGAAGGAGAATACGGTTTATCTGGTTTATGTATTGGTGTACCAGCTGTATTAGGTAAAAACGGAATTGAAAAAATCGTTGAAATCAACTTAAGTACTGAAGAAAAAGAAGCTTTAACTTCTTCAGCTGAAGCGGTTAAAAACAACAACGCTGCATTAACTTTCTAAGAAGTTAAAAGCACATAATTTTAAAAGTCCTGAGCAGTTTTTGTTCAGGATTTTTTTATAAAAAAATGTTAAAGTTATTACGCTAATGTAAGATTTTCAGAATCTAAACGTCTTTATAGTAGAGAAACATTAGTAGTGTTTCTTTTCATAGTTTTTCATAGCAATTTTCCCACTTCATTCTTTTGAAGTGGGTTTGTTTTTTTACACTATACCGCTTGCTGAACTACTTCAAACAACTCTCCGCCTTCACACTTAATCACTTTCTGTTTAAACTTTACAATTAATTGATAATCGTGAGTTGCCATCAAAATCGTTTTTCCACTTTGATGAATCTCATTCAACAACTCCATTACCTCTAATGAAGTTTTCGGATCTAAGTTTCCAGTAGGCTCATCTGCTAATATTAATTCAGGATCATTTAATAACGCTCTTGCTATTGCTACACGTTGCTGTTCTCCACCTGAAAGTTCGAAGGTTTGTTTGTAGTATTTTTCCTTCATCCCTACTTTGTCTAAAACCTCATTAATTTTGTTTTTCATCTCGGTTTTATCTTTCCAACCTGTAGCTTTTAAAACAAACTCTAAGTTTTCAAAAACACTTCTGTCATTCAACAATTTAAAATCTTGGAAAACGATTCCTAGTTTTCTTCTTAAAAACGGAATGTCTTTTTCCTTTATCTTCTTTAAGTCAAAATCAACAATATTACCTAAACCACGTTGCAAACGTAAATCTCCGTACAAGGTTTTTAACAAACTACTTTTACCACTTCCTGTTTTTCCAATTAAGTAATAAAAATCACCTTTATTCAACGTAAAATTTACTTTTGACAGCACTAAATTGTCTTGTTGATAAATATCAGCATTTTCAAGGTGTAAAACAGGATTTTCCATGGAGTATATGTTTTTTTACAAATCTAAAATTTTATAACGTAATTCTGTAACATTTCTTACTTTTGATAAAATGTCTCCCAACAAAAATAAAAAACTAACGTTATAGTTTCTAGATAACTAAAAAATATGAGAGTTAATTGTTTCAAAAAAAGCTGCTTTTTATTTCTTTTTTTAACCTTTACAACGATAATAACGGCGCAAGAATCGGCTATAAATAGTCATTCAAATGCCGATTTTCATAAAGCAATGCGTTTGTATAATAATAAAGCATACGCTGCATCTCAAGAAATTTTCAGAAAGATTTCACATAATTCAGAAGAACATCATAACCTAAAGGCAGATGCTGATTATTATGATGCGATGTGCGCTATAAAACTACAACAAGATGATGCCGACAATAGAGTTATTCAATTTGTTGAAAATTATCCTTACAATAACAAAAAAGAAAAAGCTTACTTAAATGTAGGTAACTATTATTTTGCTAACAGAAAGGCAGCGCATTCTTTAAAATGGTATCAAAAAGTAAATGAAAAGTTACTGAGTCCAGAAGAAAGAGACGAGTTGAACTATAAAATGGGATATGCACTTTTAGTTTCTAATTATTTAAAAGATGCTAAATCTCGTTTTCAAACGTTATTAGGGAATCCTATTTACGGTAATGACGCTCGTTATTACTACGGTTTTATTGCTTACAAACAAGAAAACTTTGGAGAAGCTGAAGACAATTTAAGTCAATTAGCCAACGACGCTACCTACCAAGCTAAAGCAAATTATTACATTTTAGATATTAGTTTTAAAGCTGGAAGGTTTGATAAATCAATTCAAATTGGAGAAAAATTATTAGAAACTACTCAAGATAAAAAAGAGGTTTCTGAAATTTCTAAAATAGTAGGTGAAAGTTATTTCAACCTTAAAAAATATGACAAAGCAATTCCTTACTTAACAGAATACAAAGGTAAAAATGGTCGTTGGACGAATACGGACTATTATTACTTAGGATATGCTTATTATCAACAAAAAGATTACGAAACTGCTATTAGCAACTTCAACAAAATTATTGGAGGAAACAACAAAGTAGCGCAAAATGCTTACTATCATTTAGCGGAATGTTATTTAGAGTTAGATAAAAAGCTAGAAGCTTTAAATGCATTTAAAAATGCTAGTGAAATGGATTTTGATGCTAAAATAACAGAAAGCGCTTCGTTAAACTATGCTAAATTGAGTTATGAAGAAGGTAACCCTTACGAAAGTGTTCCTGATGTTTTAAAAGGATTTTTAACTAAATATCCTACGTCACCCAATACAGCTGAAATTAGTAATTTATTAGTTACTTCATACTTACACCAACAAGACTATCAAGGTGCTTTAGACTTTTTAAGCACTTCTGAAACTCCTGAAAGTAAAAGTATTATTAATGAAGTGTCGTTATACAGAGGTATTCAGTTATTTAATGAAAATAAAATTGCCGAGGCTAAATCGTATTTTACTAGTGCTACACAATCAGAAAACCCAACTGTAAGTAACAAAGGGGCTTATTGGTTAGCTGAAACTGAATACTCTTTGGGCAACTATCAAAAAGCTTTAGAAAGCTTCCTTTCTGTTACCAATAAAGACATAGAAGAAGCTAAAATGCTTAATTATCAAATTGGATACACGAACTTCAAGTTAAAAAGTTATCCAAATGCAGCGAAATACTTTCAGCAATTTCTAGATCAAAATGTAGATGATAACGATTTGAATGATGATGCTTCTAACCGTTTAGGAGATTCATTTTATGCTTCAAAAAGTTATTCAAATGCTATAAAAGCGTATAACAAAGTAATTCAAGAAGGTGGTGTTGGTGCCGATTATGCACAATATCAAACAGCAATGAGTAATGGTTTCTTAGGTAAAAACGATGTTAAAATTCAAGATCTAGAAACACTGATTAATGAGTATAGCGAATCTCAGCTTAAAGATGATGCTTTATTCCAATTAGCTACTACATATACTACTACAAACAATACCTCAAAAGCTCAAAAAACCTATGAGCGTTTATTAGCGAATTATCCTACAAGTAATTACGTTCCTAATGTATTATTACGTCAAGGTCTGTTATACTACGGTAGTAATAACAATAGAAAAGCTATTGAAAAATATAAGGAAGTAGTTGCAAAACATCCAACCTCTAACGAAGCAAGACAAGCGGTTATGAACATCAAAAATGTATATATCGATTTAGGAAAAGTTGATGAATATGCTGCTTGGGTTAAAAACATACCTTTTGCTAATGTTACCAACGCCGAATTAGACAATGCTACTTACCAATCTGCTGAGAACAAATTCTTAGAAAACAACAATCCAAAAGCTATTGAAGGATTCAACAAGTATTTACAATCATTCCCTAACGGAATAAATGTGTTGAAAGCTCATTTTTATTTGGCACAAGCCTATAACAATACTAAGCAATTTGATGAAGCAATTCCTCATTACTCTTATGTTTCAAAACAAAACAAGAATGAATTTACAGAGGAATCATTAACAAAACTTGCTAATATCTATTTAGAAAAACAAGATTGGAATAATGGTATTTTAGTACTTCAACAATTAGAGAAAGACGCAAACTATCCGCAAAACATCATTTTTGCCCAAAGTAATTTAATGAAAGGGTATTACAACAAAAATGATTATGCTAACGCAATCGTCTATGCTGAAAAAGTATTAACTACAGGTAAGGTTGACACTAATATTGCTGAAGACGCAAAAATAATTTTAGCACGCTCTTCTTTTAAAAAGAATGACTTTTTAACTGCCGAAGAATACTTTAATGAAGCTAGTAAAAAAGCTACAGGTGAGCTAAAAGCTGAGTGTTTATATTACAATGCTTTCTTTTTACATGAGAACAAAGAATACGAAGCTTCTACCAAAGCTGTTCAAGACTTAATTGCTAATTATTCTTCTTACAAATATTGGGGAGTAAAAAGCTATATAATCATGGCGAAGAACTATTATGCTTTAAAAGATGCGTACCAAGCAACTTACATCTTAGAGAATATTATTAAAAACTTTACTCAGTATAAAGATGTAATTGAAGAGGCTAAAAATGAACTTCGTACCATTAAAAACAAAGAAGCCAAAACAAACGAATCAGTAACTACCCAAAACTAAAATTTGTTAATAACAAACGAAAGTTAAATGATTAGATCGATGAAAAAGCACCTAAGTTTACTTGCTTTATTTGTGATAGCCTATGCAAATGCACAAGAAAAAAATACCACAAACAAAGCAAAAGACACTATTATAAAAACAGAAGTTGTAAACGTAGTAACTTCGTATGTTCCTAAAATTACTGATGCCTTTAAAATAAAGCAAAAACCAGTAATTGAACACACTAAAGAAACTCAGAAAAAAGCGTTAGAATATCAAATATTTTCAGTTCCTGTAGCCTCTACTTTTATTCCTAAAAGTGGTACTATGAAAAAGGTAGATCTTGGAAAAAGAGAAAAGTTATACGATAACTACGTGTCTGTTGGTTTTGGAAACGTATTGTCTCCTTTCTTGGAAGCTTATATGAGACGTAGCCAAAGTTACAACAGTGAATTAGGAGCTCATGTGAAATTTTTACTATCCTCTAATCCAGTTGCAGATACTGAGCTAAGTAGTACTTTTTTCAACATCGATTTAAACTTAAATTACACACAACAAGAACGCTATTTTCAATGGTCTGCAGGTTTAGATGCTGAAAAAGACAAATATAACTGGTATGGTTTACCAACCAATATTACGTTTACCGAGTTTACCTTAAGTACTATTGAAGAATCACAAAGCTATAATCACTTTAAAATCTTCGGACAAATAAAGCCAGATGATTCTTATTTAGATGAAGCTAACGGAGCTATTTCTTATTTTTCTGATTCTTTTGAAAGCTCTGAATTTTTGATAGATGGAAATGCTCAGTTTCGTTTTCCTTTAGATAATTTTCATCGTCAACTAAATGACTTATACGTAAATACTACTGCTAGTTATTTAGGAGGAAGTTACGCTTATGCTTACAATGCTGTTACCGCTATCGATTATAGTTTTATTACTTTAGGAGTACACCCAACATACAAGTTTAACCTACAAGATTTAGCTATTAAACTAGGTGCTAAAAGTTATTTTTCAATGGATACGGAAAATAGTGAATCTAACTTTTTCATTTATCCTGATGTCGAAATCTCATATCCTATCGTAAAAGATTTTGCAAATGTATTTGTTGGCGCATCAGGTGATTTAACCACGAACATGTTCCAATCTTACACAGATGATAACCCTTACGTATCTCCTACCCTTGATATGCGTCAAACAAACAAAAAATTTGATGCTTTTGGAGGAATTAGAGGAAAGCTAAATCATCAATTTAGCTATAACACAAAAGTAAGTTATGCTGATATTGAAAATAATCCGTTTTTTGCTTTGAACCAATCAAAGTCTGATGGCGACAACATTGCTGGAACTAACGGATTTACTTTCTACGGATATGAATATGGAAACTCTTTTAAAGTAGTTTATGACGATATTAAACTGTTATCTTTCTTTGGTGAAATCGCTTTTGATGGTATCAAAAACCTTACTATTGGAGCTAATGCACAGTTTAATAAATTCACGTTAACCAACGAAACAGAAGCTTGGAACGCTCCTAAAATAAAAGGAGAGATTTTCGGAACTTATAAGACCGATAAATGGTATGCAGGCGCAAACCTATACTTTGTAGGAAACAGAAAAGGTCGTGTGTATGACACTTTACCTGCCGATACTTTTACATCAACAGATTTAAAAAGCTATTTTGATGTAAACTTTAACGGAGGATATCATTTTGACGATTCATTTTCTGTGTTTTTAAACCTTAACAATGTACTTAACAACAGTTATCAACGATTTAATAATTTTAACGTACAAGGTTTTCAAGCAATGGGAGGATTAACCTGGAAGTTTGACACGTTGTTCTAGCATTTAAAATATAAAACTTACATTTAGGGTGTTAAAACTAATACCCTAAATGAAAAAACTAACCTTTTTACTTCTTACAAACATGGTTTTCTTTGCTTGTAAAACAGAACAAAAGCAAGACACACAAACTACAACCTATAGTGAAACAGCGTACAAACAAGACTCTGTTCAAATAAAACAATTATTTAGTTCTGCATTAACTGAAGGAAAATCTTATGAGTGGTTACGTGATCTAACTCAAAATATTGGAAGCCGTTTATCTGGTTCAGAAGGAGCCGCTAAATCGGTAATTTGGGGAGAAAAATTGATGAAAGAAGTTGGTTTAGATTCTGTTTGGTTACAACCTATTATGGTACCACATTGGGTGCGCGGAGAAAAAGAAGTAGCTAATTATGAATTTAATGGAGAAAAAATAAATGTCCCTATTTGTGCTTTAGGAGGTTCTATTGCAACACCAACTAACGGAATTACCGCACAAGTTATAGAAGTTAAAAACATTGACGAAGCCAAAAATTTAGGAGATAAAGCTAACGGAAAGATTGTATTCTTTAACGGTGCTTTTGACAACACACTCATCAATACCTTTCAAGCTTATGGAGGTTGCGTAGGTCAACGCTACGGAGGAGCTTCTATAGTTGGAAAATTTGGAGCAAAAGCAGTTATTGTCCGTTCTATGACCAACGGAATTGACGATTATCCACACACAGGTTCTATGGGATATGGTGATATTCCGAAGGAACAATATATTCCTGCTGCAGCTATTAGTTCACGTGCTGCTGAAAACTTAAGCAAGCATTTAAAAGAAAACCCAAACTTACAATTTTACTTTAAACAAAGTTGTGAAAATCTCCCAGATGCTCCTTCTCACAATGTAGTAGGAGAAATTAAAGGAAGCGAATATCCTGATAAAATTATGGTGGTTGGCGGGCATTTAGATTCTTGGGATTTAGGGGAAGGCGCACACGATGACGGAACTGGAATTGTACAATCGTTAGAAGTTGCTTATTTATTCAAAAAGAACAACATCAAACCTAAAAACACCATCCGAATTGTCTTTTTCATGAATGAAGAAAACGGTTTACGTGGCGCTACTGAATATGCTCGTTTAGCAAAGGAAAATGGTGAATTACACATTGGTGCTTTAGAATCTGATGCAGGCGGACACACACCAAGAGGTTTTTCTATTGATGCAAATAAAAGAAACTTACAACTTGTACAAAGCTGGAAAAAACTCTTAGCTCCTTACGGATTACATGATATTATTGCTGGTGGTGGTGGTGCAGATATTGGCCCTTTAAAAGATGATCATGTTACCTTGGTAGGTTACCGACCAGATTCGCAACGCTATTTCGATTATCATCATGCGGCTACAGATACATTTGATAAAGTAAACAAACGTGAGCTTGAGTTAGGAAGCGCTTCTATGGCTAGTATTGTGTATTTAATGGATAAATATTTATACAACGAAGAAGCTTTAAAGCCTTAAAAAGTATAAGATGAGTACTAGATTAAACAAAGAATACTTTGAAACTAAAAGAAAACACAAAGAAGGTTATAGAAATAAGAACCTTACTTTAAAAAAAGTCATTTTTAATTTAATTATCACCCTTGTTATAATTGTCTTATATAATATTTTTAACAACTATTTATCAAAGAAGGCTGAACAGAATAAAAAAGAAAGCTCTTCATCTTATATATTAATCCAGTAATAAACTCAGTTAATGAATATATTAATATTAGTACTTAAAATTATTTTCGGAATATTTTTCGCCTTTGCAGGTATTATGCACATTGTAAAACCTAAAATTTTCAATCGCTTTATTCCTAATTTCCTTCCTAAATTAATTATAAACTATATAGCTGGTTTATTAGAGTTGGCTATTGGTATCGGATTACTAATTAATCAAACTACCAAACAAGCAGCTTTAGCAATGTTTGTTTTAATGTTGCTTTTTTTGCCTATTCATATTTGGGATGTTTTTAGAGAAAAACCTGCAATTGGATCTAAGAAAATAGCCATTATACGAGTTCCTCTTCAGTTTTTGTTATTATATATCGCCTATTTAATTTACACACACTAATGAAAAAAGTATTATTTCCACTACTAACATTTAGCCTTCTATTTTCTTGTAAACCAAAAGAAAAAGTAGACACGTTAGTCATTAACGCAAATGCTTATACCGTAAATACTAATTTTGATAAAGCAGAAAGCTTTGCTATTAGAGATGGAAAGTTTTTAGCCATCGGAAACAATAAAGAAATTCAAGAAAAATACACTTCTTTAAACATTATCGATGCTAAAAACAAACCTGTTTACCCCGGGTTTATCGATGCACATTGTCATTTTTACGGATTAGGTTTACAACAACAGAAAGTAGACTTAGTTGGAACAGAAAGTTACGACGAAGTACTACAACGTTTAATTGATTTTCAAAAAGAGAAAAACACAACTTATATCACAGGTCGTGGCTGGGATCAAAATGATTGGGAAATAAAAGAATTTCCTACCAAAGAAAAATTAGACAGTATTTTCCCTAATACTCCAGTTGCTATTCGCAGGATTGATGGTCATGCAATGTTAGTAAATCAAGCTGCTATTGATTTAGCTGGAATAACTCTTGACTCAAAAATTAACGGAGGAGAATTCATAAAAAAAGATGGTAAGCTAACAGGAGTACTGATTGACAATGCAATGAATTTTATCAATAATCCAAAACCATCAAAAAAGGAGCAAATTCAAGCTTTAAAAGATGCTGAAAAAATCTGTTTTGATTTAGGATTAACTACCGTTGACGATGCTGGTTTAGATAAAGAAGTTATTGAATTAATTGACAGCTTACAACAATCGGGTGATTTAAAGATGCGTGTATATGCAATGATTTCTAACAATCAAAAAAACCTTAATTACTTCCTCAACAAAGGAGTTATAAAAACTGACAGATTAAATGTTCGTTCTGTAAAAGTCTATGCCGATGGTGCTTTAGGATCACGAGGAGCTGCCCTTAAAGATGAATATTCTGATAAAAAAGGGCATTTTGGAGCTTTGGTAAATTCCTATGAGGACTTACAAAAAGTGGCGAAGAGAATTGCAGATTCAGACTATCAAATGAACACCCATGCTATTGGAGACTCTGCCAATTACGTAATGTTAAAAACCTACAACGAAGTATTAAAAAATAAAACTGATAGACGTTGGCGTATTGAACACGCCCAAATAATAGACGCAAAAGATTTTAATCTATTCAAAAATGTACTTCCATCTATACAACCAACACATGCAACTTCTGATATGTATTGGGCAGAAGACCGTATAGGATCAGATAGAGTTAAAGGTGCTTATGCCTATAATGACTTATTAAAAGAATACGGAAAAGTTGCTTTAGGAACCGATTTCCCTATTGAGCATGTAAGTCCGTTATATACTTTTTACGCAGCTACTATAAGAAAAGATTTAAAAGGTTATCCTGAAAAAGGCTATCAAATGGAAAATGCATTATCAAGAGAAAATACCTTAAAAGGAATGACTATTTGGAATGCCTATGCTAATTTTGAGGAAAACGAAAAGGGAAGCATCGAAATAGGTAAAGTCGCTGATTTTATCATTCTTGATAAGGATATAATGACTATTGACGGAAAAGAAATTCCGAACACAAAAGTGATAGCAACCTATGTAAATGGTGAAAAAGTGAATTAAAAACAAGATTTTACTAAACAAAAGCGTCTTAGAAAATATTCTCTAAGGCGCTTTTATTTAATACAGTAATTTATTCTATATAAAATGTTCTATTTTGCGGGACATACACTATTTTATTTTGACAAATAGTAGCACAGCCTCCAGCCTGCAAACATTCATAAATTAGCTTACCACAAGATACGTTTCCTTCACAACTTTCGGTAAATTCACCTGTTGCTCCTTTACAAGTTACTTCGTATGTACCTTTGTCAATTCTTTTTTGTATCTCCTCTTCACTATCTAAAACAAAAAAATCTGCTTCAGCTTCAACAGAACCAAGGTACTTAATCGTATTATTCTTTTTATCATACTCAACATCTATGTATATGACATTTTCATCATTTGATGTTTGTATATCCATAGCAGCTAATTTAGAAAAAAACTCATCTGGGCTAAGTTTTGAATCTGCTAACAATTTCAAAGGTTGATTTTTATTGCATGCCACCAAACCAAATACCACAATTAAAAACCCTAAAACAATCTTTCTTTTTTTCATAATGAACAAAATTTAAAATTACCTACATCGCTAATATACAATGTTTTAAATTACAAGTAAAAAAATGCATCTTTTTGCGCTATTTTCAGTCTACTATACGAACCTAAAATATATATCATGAAAAATAACAATCAATGTACCTGTAATTGTGAGGGATGCAAAACAGGTGACTGCTCAAATTGCACATGCGAAAACTGTACCTGCAGCAATTGCAACTGTTAATTAAATCAACTTTTTAATATTTTGTCATTCTGAATAAAATGAAAATAACAACTATCATTTTACACAGAGTGACTTTTTTCGTAAATTTATATAATGACTACACAACAAGTTTGGACAAAATATGCTGATGATGTAAAACGCTTTATTTTAAGTAAAGTGAAGGATACTACTGTGACCGATGATCTCTTACAAGAAACCTTTGTAAAAGTTCATACCAAGCTTTATACTCTTAAAGATATTACCAAACTAAAACCGTGGATTTTCTCTATTGCTCGTAATACGATGATGGATTACTTTAAAAGCACCAATCAAACAGTTGATTTTGATATTTTTGAGGCGCAAACAGATGCAAAAGAGCATGAACATACCGAAAAAGATTGTCTTCGTGCAATCATACAAGATTTACCTAAAAAATATAGAGATCCTCTATTTTTATCAGACATTAAAGGTTTAAAACAACAAGAAGTTGCTGATACTTTGAAACAAAATTTACCTACTACAAAATCTCAAATTCAACGTGCTCGTAAATTAATTGCTCAAGGTTTTATGGATTGCTGCGGATTATCTCTTAATGAAGACGGAAAACTGGTGGGAGAAATTCAAGATAAAGAAGATTGTAAAGTTTGTAAGTAAATTACACCCCTAAATTTTAATCTAAAACTCCGTTTAAAAAACAGTACTATTCATCATAATTCCCCATGTTTATTTCAAAACATCACACTAAAAACCAACACCTTACAAAACAGTCAATTTGTTTAACTCTTGATTTTTTCATATATTAAGAGAAATCAAAAATTAAAATTATGACAGATCAAGAACAAAAAAGACTAGATACGATGAACGCCGTTTTGATAAAAATGGAAGACATTAAAAACACACAAAAAAGTTTAATCGAAAAAATCGGTGTGGTAGAAGTTCAATTATTTGACATCCAATCTAAAGATCTTGATAAGGAACTAGAAAAAGTTATGGTAAGAGCTTCTGATACCTTAACTATTATAAAACAAGCCTCTGAAGCTTTTGAAATGAAACGAAACCGTTTAGAAAACGAAGCATAAAAAAATCCGCTTTATAGCGGATTTTTCTTTTATCGTCTCTTCTTTTTAAAACCTTTGTTTATTCTTCTTGAAGGTTTATCACTCTTCTTATATGTTACCGTATCGTCAAACGTATTTTTGGCTTTTCCTGCCTTGTTTTTACGCCAAGAGGTGTCTTCTGGCAATAACTTCTTCAATAAATCGGTACGTCCAACCTTAGTTAAGGTGTTCTTAATCCAGTCTTTATTCTCCTTTTTATACCAAAAGAAAAACTTGTGTTGATCTTCCTTCTCCTTTCTAGTTTTCGGAGTTTTTACTTCTTTTAATGTATATGGATGATATCCACTATAATAAATTACCGTAGCAACCGTCATAGGCGTTGGCGTAAATCCTTGTACTTGCTCTAACTGGAAGCCCATATCTTTCGTTTCTGCCGCCAAATTTGCCATATCTTCCGCTTCACAAGCTGGGTGACTCGAAATAAAATACGGTATTAACTGAAGCTTTAATTTCTTTTTTACATTGATGCGGTCAAAACGTTCTTTAAATAAGTGAAAATATTTAAATGACGGTTTACGCATTAACTTTAATACAGGATCTGACGTATGCTCTGGTGCAACTTTTAATCGACCAGAAACGTGTTTAGTCATCACCTCTTCCGTATAAGCATCCAATTCTTTAGGATCTGCATTTTTATTGAATTCAGGAACTAACATATCATGTCGAATTCCACTTCCAATAAATGATTTTTTCACCTTCGGATGCGCATCAACTGCCTGATACAATTTTGTTAAAGGCTTATGTGAAGTATCTAGATTACTACAAATCACAGGTGAAATACATGATGGAGCAACACACTTATCACAAATCTCCTGAACCTTCCCTTTCATCTTGTACATATTTGCAGAAGGTCCTCCGATATCTGATAAGTAGCCTTTAAAATCATCCATCTGAGCAACTTGATCCACCTCTCTTAATATAGATTCTTGACTTCGACTAGCAATAAACTTCCCTTGATGTGCAGAAATAGTACAGAAACTGCATCCTCCAAAACATCCACGGTGAATATTGATAGAAAACTTAATCATTTCAAACGCAGGAATAGGTTCACGCTTGTTATATTTTGGATGCGGTAATCGTGTATAAGGTAAATCAAACGAAGCGTCAATCTCTTCTTCCGTCATGGTAGGGAATGGCGGATTGATCATCAACTTTTTATTGCCAACTTGTTGAAAAATACGACGTGCATATAATTTGTTCGACTCCTGCTCTATCACTTTAAAGTTAGATGCATAGGCTTTTTTATCCTTCAAACAAGTTTCATGTGAACTGATTTCTACATCATCCCAGTTCTTATTCTTCGGAACTTTTTCAGCTTCATCTAACAAAATAGCTGTTTGCTTAATGGTTTTTAAACTCGAAAACGGAACACCTTTTTGTAATAGTTCAACAATTTCTCGTAACGGTTGCTCTCCCATTCCGTATACCAACATATCGGCTTTAGAAGTTTCTAAAATCGTTGGTAATAATTTATCAGACCAATAATCGTAGTGTGTAACACGACGTAACGAAGCTTCAATTCCTCCAATCAATACAGGAACATCCGGAAACTTTTCTTTTAATATTTTAGAATATACTGAAGTTGCATAATCAGGTCTGAATCCTTTATCTCCATTAGGCGTATAAGCATCTTTATCACGACGACGTTTACTTGCCGTGTAATTACTAACCATCGGATCCATACAACCACCTGTTACCGCAAAAAATAACCTTGGTGTACCTAACTTCTCAAAATCTTGCAAATTATCATGTACACTTGGTTGTGGAACAATCGCCACACGCAAGCCGTAACTCTCTAAAATACGTCCAATTACTGCAGGTCCCAAATGATGGATGATCTACATATGCATCTCCACTGAATAGAATTACATCCAATTCATCCCATCCACGTAACTTAACCTCCTTATTTGTAGTAGGTAACCAATCTGAAACTCGTCTTATTCTCATGCCGTTGCAAAGGTACGTTAATTATCAATTACTTTTATATTTCATCTACAAACTCATCACAAGAAAATACCTATTATAGTTAATTCTATAAGGTCCTTTACACCTCACTTTTATCCTTTAACATTTAATTATGATTCATTAGAGAGCAATTTCACTAAATTTCGCTCTTTATCAATCAAATAACACACAATGACAAACAGATTACTCTCAACCTTATTAGTAGTCTTTTTCGCTTTTGGAATTTCTTTAAATACTGAAGCTCAAAGAAAAAAGAAAAAAGACACTAAAAAAGAGGCTCCTAAAAAAGCAGAACCTAAAAAAGGAGGTATTCAACCTTACGGAAAAGTAGTTACCAAAGAACACAAAACCGACGAAGGGTTATTCAAAGTACACTCAAAAGACACTAACTTTTTATTTGAAATTCCTGATTCGTTATTAAATCGTGAAATGTTAATGGTTACCAGAATCGCCAAAACCGCTAGCGGAATTGGATTTGGTGGTGGTAAACAAAACACACAAGTATTACGTTGGGTAAAAAACAAAAAACAAGTTTTATTAAAAGTCGTATCACACAATGTTGTTGCTGATACTATTTTACCTGTTCACGAAGCTGTTGTAAACTCTAATTTTGAGCCTATTTTATTTGCTTTCCCTATTAAAGCATTTAGTAAAGATTCTACAGCTACTGTAATTGATGCTAGTTCTCTTTTTGAAGGTGATGTACAAGCAATCGGTTTTCCTCAAAGAAGTAGAAAGCAGTACAAAATTTCTAAAATGGATAAGACTAGGTCTTACATCGATAGAATTAGCAGCTACCCTCAAAACATAGAAATTAGAAATGTTAAAACATATATTTCTGCAGCTCCTCCTTCAAATTCAAGTGTAGGTTCTGTTACTATGGAGTTAAGTAACTCTATGATTTTACTTCCTAAAACACCTATGAAAAGACGTTATTTTGATGAGCGTGTTGGATGGTTTACCAGTTCTCAAACTGACTACGGATTAGATGTTCAAAAAAGTAAATCAGTTACCTATTTAGACAGATGGCGTTTAGAAGTAAAGGATGAAGATCTTGAAAAGTTTAAAAGAGGTGAATTAGTAGAACCTAAAAAACAAATCGTTTATTACATCGATAGAGCTACTCCTCAAAAATGGCGTAAATACATCAAGCAAGGTATTGAAGATTGGCAAATTGCTTTTGAAGCTGCAGGATTTAAAAATGCCATCATCGCTAAAGATGCCCCAACGAAAGAAGAAGACCCTGATTGGAGCCCTGAAGACGTACGTTATTCTGTAGTTCGCTACTTAGCTTCTCCTATTCCTAACGCGAACGGACCTCACGTTAGTGATCCTCGTTCAGGAGAAATTTTAGAATCTGACATTAACTGGTATCATAATGTAATGACTTTATTACACAACTGGTTTTTTGTACAAACAGCAGCTATCAATCCAGATGCGAGAAGTACTCAATTTAAAGATGAAGTTATGGGACGTTTAATTCGTTTTGTTTCTTCTCACGAAGTTGGGCACACTATCGGATTACCTCACAACATGGGAAGTTCTGTTGCGTATCCTGTAGATTCTTTACGTTCTGCTGAATTCACTAAAAAGAACGGAACTGCTCCTTCTATCATGGATTATGCTCGTTTTAACTATATAGCACAACCAGAAGATAAGGGTGTTGCATTAATGCCTAATATTGGACCTTACGATAAATATGCTATCAACTGGGGATACAGACCAATCTTAGATAAATCAGCTGAAGATGAAAAAGCAATCTTAAATCAATGGATTAAAGAAAAAGCTGGAGACCCTGTGTATAGATTCGGACATCAACAAGTCCAAAACATTATTGATCCTAGTTCTCAAACTGAAGATTTAGGTGACGATGCCATGAAAGCAAGTGCTTATGGTATTAAAAACTTACAACGTATTTTACCTCGTTTAGAAGAGTGGACTACTGAAGATGGTGAAACTTACGAAGAGTTAAAAACTATGTACGGACAAGTAGTTGGACAGTTTAACAGATATATGGGACACGTAAGTTCAAATATTGGTGGTGTATATGAATACTTTAAAACTGCCGATCAAGACGGTGCTGTATATATTCACGTTCCAAAAGAGCATCAAAAAAGAGCGTTACAATTTGTAAATAACGAATTGTTTAAAACTCCTACTTGGTTAATTGATGAAAACATCATCAGTAAAACACAACACTCAGGAATTATTGAGCGTATTAGAGGTTTACAAGTACAAACCTTAAATAGGGTTTTAAAAACTGGAAGGTTAACTCGTATGATTGAGAATGAAACTTTAAACGGAACTAAAGCGTATTCTCTTATTGAAATGATGGGCGATTTACGTAAAGGTATTTGGAGCGAAGTATACGCTAACAAAACTATAGACCCTTACCGCAGAAACTTACAACGTGCGCATTTAGATCAATTAGACTTTTTATTAAATAAAGCGAAAGATCAAAAAGCACCAAGAAGTGATCGTGGTTACTTTAAACAAACCGCTGTTACGATTAATCAATCAGATATTAAACCTGTAGTTAGAGGAGAATTAAAACGTTTACAAAGAGATATTAAACGAAGTATTCCTTCTGCTCGTAACACGATAACTCGTTATCATTTACAAGATGCTGCTGATAGAATAGACAATATTCTAGAGCCTAACAAATAACATCTTCTTAATAACAGCAATCTACATCCTAGGTTGCTGTTATTTTTTATACTTTCATTCGCTACATAATCAACTACCTACGACAATGAAAAAAGCCTTAGCCTTATTATTACTTCTTGTTGTTTCCTTTTCAAGTTGCCAAAAAACAACAGTTAACAAAACAGAAACGACTGAAGACACCTACGTTAAAGATAATTACAACAAAAAAGAAGTAAAAATTACGATGAGAGATGGTGTTAAGCTACACGCTACCATTTACTCTCCAAAAGACACCAGTAAAACCTACCCTATTTTACTACAACGTACTCCGTATAGCTGTCAACCTTATGGAGAAGATGAATTCAGAAAAAAAATTGGGCCAAACCCAATTTTAATGAAAGAAGGAAACATTATTGTTTACCAAGATGTTCGCGGACGTTGGATGAGTGAAGGCGTGTATGACAACATGCGTGCTTACATTCCGAATAAAACAGAAAAACAAACCGATGAAACTAGTGATACTTATGATACTATTGATTGGTTAGTAAACAATGTGCCTAACAATAACGGAAATGTAGGTACTTGGGGAATTTCATACCCAGGACATTACGCTACTGTTTCTGCAATTGATGCGCACCCTGCTTTAAAAGCTGCTTCTCCGCAAGCGTGTATTGGTGATTTCTTTTTTGATGATTTTCACCATAACGGAGCTTTTTTATTAAGTTATTTTAGAGCGGTTTCTCTCTTCGGAACCTATAAAGATCAACCTACCGATTCTGCATGGTACTCATTCCCTGATATGAAAACTCAAGATCAATATCAGTTTTTCTTAGATAAAGGACCATTAAAAAACTTAAACGAATATTTTCAATACGATAAGTTAGACACTAAGGTTGCTGAAAACAAAGAACGTATTGATGATTTCTTTTGGAAGGAAATCGTAGAACACCCTAACTACGATTCTGTATGGCAAAGTAAAGGAATCATTCAACATTTAGATAAAGTACCTTCTACCGTAGCAACAATGATTGTAGGTGGTTGGTTTGATGCTGAAGACCTATACGGACCTTTAGAAACCTATAAAAACATTGAAAAAAATCAACCAAATAACTACAACACTGTTGTTTTTGGGCCTTGGGATCACGGCGGATGGTCTAGAAATAAAGTAGCTAACAAAGTTGGTAACTACTACTTTGGAGATTCTATTTCTTTAAAATTTCAAAAAGAAGTAGAAACAAAATTCTTTAATCACTTCTTAAAAGGAGATGGCACTAAAAATTCTGGTTTGCCAGAAGCTTATGTATTTGACACAGGTAAAAAAGCTTGGAAATCATACGATGTATGGCCTCCTGAAAATGCTCAAAAACAAACCTTTTTCTTATCTGATGACCAAGAATTAACAACAGAGCAAAAAGGAAACAATAAAATTAGTTTTATCAGTGATATTAAACGTCCTGTTCCTTATTCTGAAGATATTAAAACAGTATTTACCCCTCGTAAATATATGACAGACGATCAGCGTTTTGCTGCTCGCAGACCTGATGTATTGGTTTTTGAAACTGATGTATTAACCGAAGACTTTACGCTTGCTGGTGATATTTTAGCCAAACTACAAGTAGCAACTACGGGTTCAGCAGCCGATTGGATTGTGAAGGTTGTTGATGTGCATCCTGCTGATTTAAAAAACGACAATAAAGAAATGCAAACGCACTTAAAACTAAGCAACTACCATTTAATGGTACGTAGTGAAGTGATGCGTGGTCGCTTTAGAAATAGTTTTTCAAATCCAGAACCTTTTACACCAAATAAGAAAACAGCCGTAAATATTAAACTACAAGATGTTTTCCATACGTTTAAAAAAGGACATAAAGTGCAAATACAAGTACAAAGTACTTGGTTTCCTTTAATTGATTTGAATCCGCAAACCTATGTAGACAATATTTACAAGGCAGACGAAAAAGATTTTAAAACACAAACGCATTCGGTATTTACCGATTCTAGTATAGAATTTACTGTGTTAAAATAACAACAAACTTTTTTCTATTTAAAAACTCACAACACTTAAGTATTGTGAGTTTTTTTTATTTTAGAATTTATAACTCTAAATAACAATACGTACCTTTATCTTTAAGTAATAATGTATTTTATGAACTGGATTTATTTAATTATAGCTGGTATTTTTGAAATAGGATGGCCTTAGGCTTAAAGCTTTCTCAAAACGTTCAATATAAATTCTTAGGTATTTGTATTGCTATTATTTGTATGGCTACCAGTGGATATTTTTTATGGTTAGCTCAAAAAACAATTCCTATGGGAACAGCTTATGCTGTTTGGACAGGTATAGGCGCTGTAGGCACTTTACTTGTTGGTATTATATTTTTAGGAGACTCAGCCAACATTTGGCGTCTTATTTCTGCATCATTAATTGTATTTGGAATAGTAGGACTAAAACTAGCCAATTAAATTATTATTTTATTCTCAAAAAAAACTAACTGTGCCTAAAAAATATTTTTTCCTTCTTTTTTTAAACTTTCATTTTATAACATACGG
Source organism: Tenacibaculum sp. TB-56 (assembly GCF_059716275.2). Taxonomy (NCBI): domain Bacteria; kingdom Pseudomonadati; phylum Bacteroidota; class Flavobacteriia; order Flavobacteriales; family Flavobacteriaceae; genus Tenacibaculum; species Tenacibaculum sp. TB-56. The sequence continues at coordinate 569,782 of NZ_CM201367.1, forward strand.
ACAAGAGAATTACCCTGTTCCTCCTAAAAACTCTAATAGCCTTTTTTACATACAACACAGCAATAATTTTAACACATATGTATACGATGTTAATCTTAAAAACTCTAAGTTAAACACCAAAAAGCCTATCAAAGAATACAGAATACTATATACCAAAAATGCTGAAGTTAAGCCTCTAACTCCAACACAAAAAAGGCTTGCTTATGGTATGGTATTGCTTAATGCAGATGATAATTCTTTTAAATTTAGACTAGCTGCTTCTTCAAAACTTGTTTTTAATTTAGAGAAAAAAAACAATCGTTACAAAATTTTTGTAAACCATAATACAACAAAAATATACCTAGACAGAATGTTCTTAAATATTAATGGAACTGGTTTAAATACTGAAATAAAATCGGTTATTCTTTACGGAAAAGACTACAATACCAATAAAAAAATTGAAATTAAAGTTGAAGACTTTTAAACGATAAAACAATCTTATATAAATCTAGACACAAAAATTGATCTTTGAGTTTAATTTAAAATACTAGGTGATAATCCCTCCTGTTAGAATTTTTTAACGCTACTACAAGAGAGGTGATTCACACCATCCATTCGGGTAGTATACAAATGTTGACTGATGTATAACTGGAACCTACCTCAAACGGTGATGGAAGCAAAACCTGACCCTGCCTATTCTACTTGGGGTGGTGGCTCTGGGGTCGTAGTGGTTTACGGAATAGCCAAACCTGCTCAAACTCCGCTTACAGGTTCAGTGAGTGGGTTTAAAATCTATAATACTAAATAAGCGTCTGTTTTAAGGACGCTTATTTAACTAACCCTATTAAATTAAACTCTTAGTACTCTTTTTATTTTTTATATTTGGATGAAAAAGGACTATTATACCTCCATATCGTTAGTATAAAAACACTAAAAGTACTTATATAAACAAGTTGTATGCAAGCTAAAAAAACGAATGCCAATTAATGGATTTGACCATAAAAGAAACCTATAATCGACCATTTATTTTTATTCCCAAAACAATTTTGTGGATAATCAAACAACGAGATTTAGAGAAAGATAATGATAATTTAATTGGAATAAATTCTTCTATCATTCTTAATTTAACATCGTTGATTGAATCGTTTAATAAAGAACTTATGATCAGTTGGATTAAGAACCATCTATCTAAATCTCAACCTGAACTAAAAAATGATGAAATGCCAAATTGGGATATAACAATGGGAGATTTCTTATTAGAACGATTAACAGACGAATTAATTCTCGAAATTGAATCTTCTGAATGGAACAAGCAACTAAAATTATTCACTAAAATAACAAACGACGAAATAAATCATATAATTGAGAAAGAAACACTTAACGGAATGAATCAATTATTTAAATATAGAAACATTCTAACACACGGCAACAAATTAAGTTTAATAGAATGGAATTATGATAACAAGGCGTCCGAAAGGTTAGAACCTAATAAGTTTGAAGGAATATTTACTTTCTTAAAACAACAAAACCTTGTTTCTGGCAAATTAAAAGACGTAAAATCAGATATTTTTGAATTGACCTTTTCAAATGAAGTGATTGACTATTTTATTTCCATCATAAATAAATATTTGGACGAAGTAAAAAAATCATTTGGAATATCCGTCGAAATCAACAAAACACTATTTGAACTGAAAATATAAAAAAGCCAGCATACAACAAAGGCTCCTATGAAAAGCACTAGTCTAGTTTTTCAAAGTTACTATATTTATTTTTAATTCTTACATAATAATAATTTTAGGGTGTTGAATTGTTGATAATTCCGAAGGATTATCAATACTTCAATACCTTATAACTTGCTCCGCATCCTATATGTGATCAACTCTATTGGTCGTCACCAGCATCTGTATGATTATAAGTTATAATAAGTCCAGCCACTTGCTATAAAAATGTGATCTTCGGGTTAATTTTGAAGTCACCCACGTTGTTTTGTGATATGGACTCTAAATACTTCTTTTCTGAGCTTTGTTATTGATTTATATACTATTCTATAACTCCTATCTCATAAGGAGTCTCTGTTTTGATAACGGCCAAAGTTCTACTAAGTAACTTACGAGCTATCTTTATGATTATCTTCTTAGTATCCTTACCATAATGCTTTCGGTAATAATGCTGCATCACTGGGTCTGTTCGAATCGCCTGCCATGAGGCTTCTATAAAATATGATCGCATTAATCGATGTGCTCGTGGCGTTATACCTATCGTTTTATAATTATCACCACTCTGATAAATACCTGGAGCTAACCCTACATAACCTGCCAAGTGTTTTATGCTATTAAACCTGCGTAAATCTCCTAATTCACTAATAATTCCACAAGCTACAATTCCACCAATACCCGGTATGCTTCTAAGCAAATAATAATCTTTCTTAAAATGCTTACGACAATAAGCTCTTAACTGATTACTAACTAAACGTAAATCTTCATCTACAAATCGAAAATAACGCATCCTACTCTCTAAGCTTGCTTTTGCTATTGCATATTCAAATATTATATCATCTAACCACCCCCGAAAACCATGACTCCAATGGTCATTATCGTACTGTTCTGGAACTTTTATTCCAAAGTAGAGCAACTGCATTTTTATGTAACTCTTGATACGTCTAAAATCCTTTACCAAATCATTACGCCTACGAAATAAACTACGCAAAGCTTCACGATGCTCATCGGGCACATAAATACTACTTAATCGACCATCTTTCAATTCTCTACTAATCAACTGTGCATCTATACGATCGGTCTTTGTAAAACGCTCTTTCCCCTTACGATGGATATCGGCAGGATTAACTACTAAAGAGCGCCAGCCATAACTCTCAAAACAACGATGGGCATAATAGCCACAACATCCTGCCTCATAAGCTGTACTTACATCATATCCCGAAAAATGTCTATCAACATAAGCTTTCAATTGCAAAGGGTCTGGTGGCATACTAAAACTTTTGCCAGAAAATAGATCTGTTGAACAATGAACTTTCCAGCTGCGCTTGTGTATGTCAATTCCTATATATAATTTAGTGTCGGCAGTAATTTGAGTATTCATATCTTTATGTTTTTGTGAACTTTAAAGATACTCGTCTTACTGCTTTTTCATGGATGCTATAAGCAATGGCTACTACTCGCCTACTTCTAAAACCTTACACTTTATCAATACAGTACTATTTCACAACCACTTCAAAAATTCCTCTCTAGGAATTTCTCTCGCACCTAAACTTGCCAAATGGTCGTTATATACTTGACAATCGATAAGTCTATAACCTCCTTTTTGTGCTAAATGGATAAATGCAACTTTGCTCATATTACTTACTCTGCTAAACATACTCTCGCCACAAAACACCCCGTTTCCTAAATCTACTCCGTACAAACCTGCAACTAATTTATCGTCCATCCATACCTCAATAGATTTTGCATAACCTTTATCGTGCAAATTGATGTAAGCATCTTCCATGTCATCGGTAATCCAAGTTCCTAATTGATCAAAACGATTGATGTGTCGGCAATTAAAAATAACATCGTCAAAAGCTTTGTTTTCTGTTATCGTAAAACCACCTTTTCGCAATACCTGTTTCATCGATTTGGAAATCTTTACCTCTTCAGGAAATAATACCATACGCTCCCAAGGAGAATACCAAACAATTGGTTCACCTTCGTTAAACCACGGAAAAATTCCATGTTGGTAGGCATACACCAATCGTTCAACCGATAAATCACCGCCCAAAGCCAGTAAACCATCTTCGGTGGCCAATTCATAAGGCGGAAATTCTATTTTTTCAGAAAGCCAAATCATTATTTTAGATAGTTAGATTATTGGATTATTAGAATAGTAATAACCCCAACAAATATATGGTACTTCCTACTACCATTGCAATAAGCGTATATGGTAAAATTTCTTTTGCCTTTAATTTGGTGATTCCTAATAAAGGTAATGCCCAAAAAGGCTGTAACATATTGGTTATTTGATCTCCATAAGCCAATGCCATAATTGCTTTAGGTAACGGAACACCTAATTGTAAAGCACTTTCTACCACAATAGGTCCTTGTACTACCCACTGTCCTCCTCCACTCGGTACAAAAATGTTTACCAAACCTGCACTAAAAAAAGTAAATATTGGTAAGGTGGTTGCGGTTGAAATCGACACGAAAAAATCAGAAATTAAAGTAACCATACCGGTACTTTTCATCACCCCCATAATACCAAAATACAATGGAAACTGAATTAAAATTCCAGATACATCACTAATCGATTCTCCCACAGCATTGGTAAACTTTTTAAAACTTCCGTGAAGGATAATTCCCAACCCTAACATAAAAAAGTTTATGAGATTCGGTGTAATTTTTAACTGTTGAATATCTGCCCAATAACGGTAGCTAAACGCTACTAAAATCAACACACCAAAAACAATTGCTAACCATTTAGAACTATCTAGCTTTTCTGCTTGGGTACTAACCTTTTCATCAGTATGCATTTGATATTCTGGTAGATTAATCGCTGTAGAATTGGCTTTTTTCCCTAAAAAATAAAAGGTTGCCGATACCGTCGCTACTACCACGAAAAAAATCAGCAAATTCCACCAACTAAAAATGGTTTGAGAATAATCAATCACATTAGGTATTTGAGCTAAAACTTCTTCCGAAGAAACCGATTGCATGATACTTTTTATATGTCCGCTCTCATTAATTTTTATAGGTGCAGAACCTGAAATTCCACCGTGCCAAACCATCAATCCCATATAACCCGCCGCTCCAATAATCGGATAATTTAGTTTTATATTATTTTTTTGCGCATGTTCTGCTACTTTACGCGCTAACAACGCACCAAAAATGAGTCCTAATCCCCAATTAAAGAAAGCCACCAACATCGTTGTACAACTTACAATGGCCGCACTATTTGCGGTATTAGTACAATATTTAGTAACTTTTAAAATTAAATTACTTACAGGTTTACTCAACACCAATACATGTCCTAACACCAAAATCAACATCATTTGATAGGCAAAAACGAGTAATCCGTTAGACCAAATTCCGTTTTCCCAAAATTGTAACACCTCTAAAGAATAATTAATTACTGAAGTTTCTTCTGGTTTGGTAAAAAACAGCGCTAATAAAAGTGTTACGAACGTTAATAAAATAGCGATGGTAAAAGGTGAGGGTAAATTTTTTTTGAAAATATTTTCTATAACCTGCGTAATCTTCATTGTTTAAAGTTTGATTTGCTAAAAATAATCAAATAGAATAAATAGTTTTTTACCTAGTTTTGCAATATGGTAAAAGAACTTCAATTACGTGTTAATCTAGTAGAAGAACGTAAAGACAATATATTACAGTTAAAAGCTGCTAAAAAACTAGGTATTAGTACTGCTGATATTAATAGTGTAAAAGTGTTACGTAAATCGATTGATGCACGTAAAAAAGAGGTTGTTTTTAACTACAAAGTAGCGGTTTATATAAACGAACCTCAACCTGATACGCCTGATTATGTTTTTGAATATCAAGATGTATCAAATGCGAAAGAAATTCATATTGTAGGTTTTGGCCTGCGGGAATGTATGCAGCGCTTCGTTGTATTGAGTTAGGATACAAACCTATTGTGTTAGAGCGTGGTAAAAATGTACAAGATCGTCGTAGAGATTTACGTGCTATTAACCAATTTCATGAAGTAAACCCAGATTCTAACTATTGTTTTGGTGAAGGTGGAGCAGGAACCTATTCTGACGGAAAGTTATATACCCGTAGTTTAAAACGTGGTGATGTTCGTAAAATATTTGAAAACCTAGTATATCATGGTGCTACTGATCAAATTTTGGTAGATGCGCATCCGCATATAGGAACGAATAAACTTCCGAAAATCATTCAAAATATTCGTGAAACGATTTTAAAACACGGTGGCGAAATTCATTTTGAAACCCGTGTGACCGATTTTATCGTTAAAAACAACAAACTACAAGCTATACAGTTACAAAACGGGACTGAAATGGCTATAAATGCTGTTGTTTTGGCTACTGGGCATTCGGCAAGAGATATATACGAACTATTGCATAAAAAAGACATTTTGCTAAAAGCCAAGTCTTTTGCTATGGGAGTTCGTGTAGAGCATCCGCAAGAAATTATTGATCAAATTCAGTATAGTTGTTCGGGTCAACGTGATGAGTTATTACCCGCTGCTGCGTATAGCTTAGTACACCAAGTTGGAAACCGTGGAGTGTATTCATTCTGTATGTGTCCTGGTGGATTCATTGTTCCTGCTGCAACTGCCAATGGAGAAGTGGTGGTAAACGGAATGTCGCCTTCGCGCCGTAATAACAAGTTTGCCAACTCGGGTATTGTTGTTGAAATTAATGTAGACAAAGACTTACCTAAGTATGAAAAATACGGGGTCTTAAAAGGCTTACAATATCAAAAAGATTTAGAAAAAATGGCATTCAATGCTGGCGGGAGAAGTCAAGTTGCCCCAGCACAACGTTTAACTGATTTTGTTGAAGGTAGATTATCTTCTTCTTTAAATGATTGCTCGTACCAACCTGGATTGAATTCTTCTCCGCTGCATTCCTTACTTCCAAAGTTAATTGGAAGTAGATTACGCAAAGGTTTTGCGGCTTTCGGACAAAAAATGCACGGGTATTATACTGCGGAAGCAAACATTGTTGGGGTAGAATCTAGAACCTCATCTCCTGTTAATATTCCACGAAAAGAAAACTTAGAACATCCACAAATTGAAGGTTTGTTCCCTTGTGGTGAAGGTGGTGGTTATGCTGGAGGAATTATTTCGGCTGCTATGGACGGTGAGCGCTGTGCAGAAGCTGCCATTGCAAACCTGTAAATTAACAAATATTTGTTGGCGTAATTTCTAATTACCTCGTACTTTTGCAGTTCCTTATAAGATAGGCTTTTTAGCAATGAGTAAAGAAAACCAAGAAAATAAACCAAAAGAAGAGTTACATTATAAGCGAACTCGCTTTTTCTTCTCTATGGAGGGAGGTTTTTCTTCCGTAGGTAAAAAAAACAAAAAGAATCTCTCAGAAAAAAACAAGAATAAAAAAAGAATAGACAAGCCGCATTATAAACGTTTACACAACTATTATAATCGCACTGGATTTTACATGTTTATTTGGGTAAGCTTAAAAAAAGCTTTTTGGCCAATTGTAGGGGTAGTTATTGGTTTATTATTATTTAATAAATACGTTTACAACATCAATGATGGTTTACAAACCATGACCGAAACCTTTTCTAGAACAGGAGTATTAATTACTTTTTTTATATCTGAAACGATTTTAGGATTAATTCCGCCAGAAATTTTCATCGCTTGGTCTAAAAAAACAGAAGATCCTATTGTAAATATTTCTTTGTTAGCAACCCTTTCTTATTTAGGAGGTTTATGCGCTTATTTTATAGGAAGAACCTCTTTAAAAATTGATTCTGTAAGAAATTACTTAGAAGTTAAAATGGCTAAAAACCTTAAAAACACAAGTAAGTGGGGAGGTTTTTTAATTTTAGTAGGAGCGTTATTACCACTTCCTTTTGCTATTAGCTGTTTAACTGCTGGTATGATTAAATATCCATTTAAAAATGTAGTTTTTGTTGGCTTATTTCGTTTTGCACGTTTTGCCATTTATGCTTGGGCTATATTTTCTGTAGTAAACTAATATAATATGGCACTCAACAACAACGACATTTTTAAAAAGCTACGAGTAGCGCACAAATTAAGAGACACTGATATTATTGATATCTGTGCTTTGGTTGATTTTAAAGTTTCTAAATCGGAAATCAACGCTATTTTTAGAAAAGAAGATCACCCAAAGTATATGGAATGTGGCGATCAGTTTTTACGAAATTTTTTAAACGGGCTTATTATTCACCTACGAGGTCCAATGCCTGAAAAGAAATAATAAAAAAAACCTTCTGAACTCAATCAGAAGGTTTTTATTTTCCCCTTAAATTCCTCACTCAATATCTTTTCATTGAATGATTATGTTACAAATATACAGTTGTCTTTTGACTGGGTAAAAGGCATATCCGTAAATAAAAGTGTAATTTTCCGCAAAACAAAAAAGAGCGCAATTTGCGCTCTTTTTATTTGTATTCTTTTTTCTAAGTTTTCTTAGAAAGGTAAATCGTCTGGTTCGTTAGCAGATAAATCTGGAGCTGGCTCGAATTGATCTGCTGGTGGAATGTTTTGAGGTGCAGCTTGTGCTAAGTTTTCAATTCTCCAACCTTGTACAGAGTTAAAGTACTTTGCTTCACCTTGAGGGTTAATCCACTCTCTTCCTCTTAAATTAATAGAAACCTTAACATCTTGTCCTACTTGATAATTGTTTAATAAATCACATTTATCTTGAACAAATTCAATTAAAATCATTTGAGGATATTGCTCATCGGTAGTAACTACCATTTCACGCTTTCTAAATCCGTTAGATCCAAATGTTTGTGTCTCGTTAATTAATTTGATTTTCCCTATTACTTCCATTTCTTATCTATTTAATTAAAAGTACCTTCCAAGCACTTTCTACATCATTATTTTGTAAATACTCTTGTGCAAAAGTATGTTTTTTTTCAGTTGAAATACCCACAAACTGTGTATGTTCTTTAGCAAAGTTATTAACATCTTCATCACTAGGTAGCTGTTCTACATTACCCAACATTCCTAGATTATTACCTGTTAATACATTACTATTTCTTATTTCTTCAGGAATTTGATCTACTCCAATTCCTAATGTTGTTAAAGGCTTCGGAATTTCAAAAAAGCCATCTCTAGCTCTACTGTAATAACTTCCTCCAGCTCTTGCTACTAAATCTATTTTATACTGATCTATACTTCCATCTTCTGCTAAGACATCTTCATTTATATGAAGTTTTACCACTTCACACACAATTAAATTTCCTGCTCCGCCTTCTTCTCCTGTATAGATTATATCTTTTACTTTACATTCAAATTGTACTGGTGATTCAGCTACTCTAAATGGCTTTACTTCATCTGAAGGTAACATTGTAAATCCTGCTTTTACAAACTCATTTACTCCCTTTGGATACATCGTACTACTTAACGACATTTGTTGTACAATATCGTAATTTACGATATTAATAACAACTTCTTTAGTAGCTTCAGCATTATCCAATGTATGCTTGGTTGTATTATCTCGTACACTTCGTGCTGGAGAAAAAATCATAATCGGTGGGTTTGCACCAAACACATTAAAAAAACTAAAGGGTGATAAATTAGGGTTTCCTTCTTCATCAATGGTACTTGCAAAAGCAATAGGTCTCGGAGCCACGGCTCCTAATAAATATCCATGGAGTTTTGAAGTTGGTATATCTTTAGGGTTTATTGATAACATTCTCTATTATTTTAGTGTAAATATACTACCAATTTATAAATTTAGTTATTCTACAGAATAGTTTATATTTGATTGATGGCATTTTTTAAAAACACTTATTGGGTAAAACGTATTGCTATTAGCATTTCTTTACTTATCGTTTTATTTATTTTGTGGAATACCTATGTGTTCTTTCAAAAGTTTAAAAAAGACGAGCGCTCTAAAATGGAGATTTATGCTACTGCCATTAAAGAAGCAGCAGCTAATTCTGATTCTAATGGTAGTTTTAATTTAGTAACAAAAGTTTACCAAACGATAGAAAATATTCCTACCATTTCAGTTCATGAAAATGGTGATATTAAAGAATTTAATAATCTAGACTCTATCAAGTCTAAAGATCCTAAATACCTTCAACAGCAATTGTACATTATGAAAAATCAAAATGAGCCAATTGTAATCGAGTATTTAGGGGTAAAAGAATACATTTATTATAGAAACTCCGATCTTTTATACCGACTAAAATATTATCCACTCGCACTAGTACTAATTTTAGGACTTTTTTTAACCATTATTTACATGGTTTATAAATCAAATAAAGTTGCCGAACAAAATAAGTTATGGACAGGTATGGCCAAAGAAACAGCGCATCAAATAGGAACGCCTCTTTCTTCTTTATTAGGATGGATTGCTATTTTACGTACTGAAAATGTAAGTAGTGATTATGTTGATGAAATTGAAAAAGATGTTCGCCGTTTAAACACCATCGCAAATCGTTTTTCTAAAATAGGATCGTTACCAGAACTAAAGCAACATAATATTGTTACCATTACAAAAACTGCTTTCGATTACTTAGAAAACAGAAGTTCAAAACAAATTTCTTTTTCTTTTATTACTGAAAAAGACGAGCTCTTTTGTAACTTAAACACTGAACTATACGGTTGGGTAATTGAAAACCTTATTAAAAATGCTATTGATGCTATGCAGGGCAAAGGTAAAGTTGCTGTAACTATCGCTGAAACATCAAAAAACATTAAAGTATTCGTTTCTGATACTGGAAAAGGAATTCCTAAATCTCAGTTTACACAAATATTTAATCCTGGTTTTACCACTAAAAAACGTGGTTGGGGACTCGGATTATCGCTCTCTAAACGAATTATTGAAGATTACCACAACGGAAAAATACATGTATTAAAATCAGAATTAGGAAAAGGAACTACGTTTGAGATTTTATTAAACAAGGTTTAGTTTTTTTCTTTTTCTTCTAACCTACTTTTCATTGAAAGTCCAAAAAGAAGACCTCCAATTCCCCATAAAATTATTCCTACTACAACACTTTTAACGGTTATTTCTTTACCTTGAAACCAAGGAAAAACAACAACTATTATTAAAAACATTGTAAATCCCCAACTTAAACCAGTTTTAACCCACTTTTTCATAGCTCTTTTTTTATTGTCGTTACTCAAAATTCTTAGCAATTCCTTCTGCAACTGCTACAAACTCTTCATTCGTTAATTTCTCTTTCTTTGTAAATCGAATATCTTCCATCGTATGTAACGGAATTAAATGTACATGTACATGTGGCACTTCTAAACCAATTACACTCATTCCTATACGTTCGCAAGAAATTGTTTTTTCTATCGCTTTTGCTACTCTATATGAAAATGACATTAATCCGTCATACTCTTCTTTTGATAAATCGAACAACTTATCTTCTTCTCGTTTCGGAATTACCAAGGTATGCCCTTTAGCATTAGGATTGATATCTAAAAAAGCAAAATAGTTATCGTCTTCTGCTATTTTATATGATGGAATTTCTCCGTTGATTATTTTTGTAAAAATACTTGCCATTCTATGCTGTTTTTTTGTGTTTAGTAAAAATAAAAAAAGCGCTGCATAAGCAACGCTTTAACTATAATTATTTTAAAAAATCTATCTAGAAATTTCAACAATTTCAAATTTCATTATTCCATTAGGAACTTGAATTTCAGCTACCTCACCTACTTTTTTACCTAACAAACCTTTACCTATTGGTGAGTTTACAGATAATTTTCCGTTTCTTACATCGCTCTCACTATCAGCTACTAAAGTATAGATAAACTCCATACCGTTAGTGGTATTTTTAATTTTAACAATTGAATGAATTAAAATCTTAGACGTATCTAACTGACTCTCGTCTACAACACGAGCGTTTGCTACCACATTTTTTAGTTTTGCAATTTTTGTTTCTAACAGCGATTGCTCTTCTTTTGCTGCATGGTATTCAGCATTCTCACTTAAATCTCCTTTATCGCGAGCATCAGCAATTTCTTGAGAAACTCTTGGTCTTTCAACTTGTTCTAATTGCGCTAATTCTTCCTTAAGCTTTTTTAATCCTTCCTCCGTATAATATGATACATTACTCATCTTTTCTCCTTTTTTTAAATTATAAACAAAATCCTATATGCTTTACTCAACATTTAGCCAAGAAGCATATAACCTTTCTTCCTAAAACCCTGTGGGTTAAATTTAAAAATCCCACGCCCAAAGGAATGAGATTGTTACACAAATGTACAAAATATTTGTAACTTCGTCACGTTATGATATCAACTCTGTACTAAAACAATGAAAAAATTCTTTTACTTATTTTTTGTTATAATTTGTTTCAGCTGTAGCGAGAACACTCGCACAAGCAACTGCTTTTTAGGCTTACAAGTAAATACTATTGTCGATTTAACATTACCTGAATACCAAAGTCTACTAACAGCTGGCGGTACAGTTGAAACAGTTCTTCAAGGAAGGAATGTATATGTTTTTAGAATTGGAAATAACTTTAGAGCTTTTGACCAACAGTGTCCTGAAAGAAATTGTAATTCTTTAATGACATTTAACGGGGTAGAAATTATATGTCCTTGTGATGACAAAAAATATAGCTATATTTCTGATGGAGCTCCTTTAGATGGTGAAGGTTGTCATGCATTTATGTATTTTGTTACTCAAATTAGTAATTCTCAACTAAGAATATCTAGTTAATACCATTTGTACTAAGAATTAGATTCTTATTTTTGCAGCTACAACACAACTAACACATTTATCGTGAAAAATTATTTTTCTTCAAACTTTAAATTGGGCGTTCTAGGAGGCGGTCAGTTAGGAAGAATGTTACTTGCCGAAACGCAAAAATTTGACATCTATACTGTTATTTTAGATAGTAATACCGATGCACCTTGTGCTCAAATTTGCAATGAATTTCATCAAGGAGATTTATTAGACTATGATACTGTTTACAACTTCGGAAAAAAAGTAGATGTACTTACTATAGAAATTGAAAATGTAAATATTGACGCCTTAGATGCTTTAGAAGCTGAAGGATTAACTATTTTTCCTAAGCCGAAGAATCTAAGAACTATTCAAAACAAAGCACATCAAAAAGTGTTTTACCACGACAAAGGAATTCCAACAGCGGCTTTTTCTCGCTTTACTTCCTTAGAAGAATTAAAACATTCTATCAGTAACGAAGCTATTACCTTTCCTTTCGTATGGAAATCTGCAAGGTTTGGCTACGATGGAAATGGTGTAAAAATAGTTCGTTCAATTAACGATTTAGAAGGATTACCTACAGGAGAGTGTATTTCTGAAAAACTAATTCCTTTTAAAAATGAATTGGCAGTTATTGTTGCCAGAAATGCTAACGGAGAAACCAAAACCTATCCTGTAGTAGAAATGGAATTTCATCCAGAAGCAAACCAAGTAGAATATGTAATTTGTCCTGCAAGAATTGAAGATACTATTGCTCAAAAAGCACGTGAAATAGCATTAAAAGTAGCGGATGCTTTTGGGTTTGTTGGTTTACTTGCGGTAGAAATGTTTCAAACTGAAGATGATCAAATCTTAGTAAATGAAGTAGCTCCAAGAACTCATAATTCAGGGCACTATTCAATCGAAGCGAGTTACACCAATCAATTTGAACAACATTTACGTAGTATTTTAAATCTTCCTTTAGGTAATACCGAAAGCAAAGTAGCTGGAATTATGGTGAATTTAGTAGGTGCTGAAGGATATACTGGTGATGTTGTGTATGAAAACATTGAAGAAATTTTAAAGATTGACGGAGTTACCCCTCATATCTACGGAAAAAAGACGACAAAACCTTTCCGTAAAATGGGACATGTAACTATTGTTAATGAAGATATAAATGAAGCGAGAAAAGTCGCTCAACAAGTAAAAGAAACGATTAAGGTAATAGCAAAATAACCTCTCGACTACGCTCGAGATGACAAAAACATAAATTTATGGTAGGAATTATCATGGGAAGCGATTCAGATCTTCCAATCATGCAAGAAGCAATTGATATTTTAGAAAGTTTTGATATTCAAGTAGAAGTCGATATTGTATCTGCTCACAGAACTCCTGAAAAATTATTCGATTACGCTAACAATGCGCACAAACGCGGAGTACAAGTTATAGTTGCTGGTGCTGGAGGTGCTGCACATTTACCAGGAATGGTAGCTAGTATGAGTCCGTTACCAGTAATTGGAGTTCCTGTAAAAAGTAGAAACTCTATTGATGGTTGGGATTCTGTTTTATCTATCCTTCAAATGCCAGGTGGTGTTCCTGTTGCAACTGTAGCTTTAGACGGAGCTAAAAATGCAGGAATCTTAGCTGCGCAAATTATTGGTGCTTCTGACAAATGTGTCTTAGACAAAATTATCGCTTACAAAGAAGGACTTAAACTGAAAGTTGAACAGGCTTCAGAAAGAGTAAAAAAATAATAGTATTTTAGTACTATAAAAAGTAAACCTCACAGAATACCTTTGTGAGGTTTCTTCAATTTTAAACCTAATTTTTTATGACTAAGAACCCACTTTTACAAGATTTTAATACGCCTCCTTTTTCTCAAATTAAAGAAGAAAATTATAAGCCTGCTATAAAAGAAGCTATACAAATAGCTAAAAATGAAATTGATGCTATTGTTAAAAATTCTGAAACTCCAACTTTTGAAAACACACTAGTTGCATTAGACAATGCTGGTAGCAAATTAGATAGAGCTACCTCTATTTTCTTTAATTTAAACTCAGCAGAAACCAACAAAGAAATTCAAGAAATAGCAAAAGATATTTCACCTTGGTTAAGTGAGTTTAGAAACGATATGATTTTAAATGAGGAGTTGTTCAAACGTGTAAAAGCTGTGTACGATCAATTACCTGATTTAAACTTGACTCCTGAACAAGAAATGTTGCTAGATAAGCAGTACAAAAGCTTTACACGTAATGGAGCCAATTTAAATGAAATCGAGAAGGTTGAACTTCGTAAAATTGATACTGAGTTAGCAAAATTATCGTTACAGTTTGGAGAGCATGTATTAGCTGAAACCAATACTTTTGAATTATTAATTACTAATGAAGATGATTTAGCAGGATTACCAGAAAGTGCAAAAGAAGCTGCTAAAGAACTTGCAAATTCGAAAGATCAAGAAGGTTGGATGATTACCTTAGACTATCCTAGCTATATTCCTTTTATGACTTATGCTGATAATAGAGAATTGAGAAAAAAATTAGCAATCGCTTTTGGTAAAAAAGGATTTCAACAAAATGAATACAATAATGAGCAAATTGTAAAAGATATTGTAACCTTACGCCACAAACGTGCAAACCTATTAGGTTATAAAACCCACGCTCATTTTGTATTAGAAGAGCGTATGGCAGAAACGCCTGAAAAAGTTATGGAGTTTTTACATGAGTTATTAGAGAAAGCCAAACCTGCTGCACAACGTGAGTTTCAAAATTTAGCAGAATTTGCAAAAGAACTTGACGGAATAGATCAATTACAAAAATGGGATGGTGCTTATTACTCTGAAAAACTAAAGAAAAAATTATTCAATTTAGATCAAGAGCTATTGAAGCCATATTTTAAGTTGGAAAATGTAATTGACGGGGTTTTTACTGTGTCTAACAAGCTTTTTGGTTTACAATTTGAAGAAATTAACACTATTGATAAGTATCATGAAGATGTTAAAACCTACGCTGTAAAAGATACGGACGGAAATTTTGTTTCTTACTTATATGCTGATTTTCATCCGAGACCAGGAAAACGTAATGGTGCATGGATGACTTCATACAAATCACAATATATTAGTAATGGAGTTAACGAAAGACCTCAAGTCTCTATCGTTTGTAACTTTACCAAACCTACGCAAACTAAGCCTTCTTTATTAACTTTTAACGAAGTTACTACCCTATTCCACGAATTTGGCCATGCTTTACACGGAATGCTTGCTAACACTACTTACAAAAGCTTATCAGGAACTTCAGTTTCTTGGGATTTTGTTGAACTACCTAGTCAAGTTTTAGAAAACTGGTGTTACGAAAAAGAAGCGCTGGAATTATTTGCAAAACATTATAAAACAGGAGAGGTTATTCCTATGGAATATGTTGAAAAAATTAAAGAATCTGCGAGTTTCCATGAAGGAATGCAAACCTTGCGTCAATTAAGTTTCGGATTATTAGATATGTCTTGGCACTCTGGGAATTCTCCTGAAACTATTGCTGATGTAAAAGAGTTTGAAACGAATGCTTTTGAAAGCACTCAATTATATCCTGATGTAGCTGAAAACTGCATGAGCACTTCTTTCTCTCATATTTTTCAAGGTGGATACTCAGCTGGATATTATTCTTATAAATGGGCAGAAGTGTTAGATGCCGATGCTTTTGAATATTTTAAAGAAGAAGGTATTTTTAATAAGGAGATTGCGGATAAATTCAAAAACAATGTATTATCTAAAGGCGGAACCGAAGAGCCTATGGAATTATACAAACGTTTTAGAGGAAGAGAACCAAAACCAGATGCTTTATTAAAACGTGCTGGATTGATTTAATATTTGTTATCTTTGAAATAAAAATGAGAAGAAACGCCCTTTTACCTATACTATTTTTTTTCACAAACATCCTCTATGCTCAAATAAAACTTAAAGGAGTCATAATGTCTAATAACACTCCTATCCCTTATGCTATAGTTTATATTAATGGTAGTTTATCTGCCACTACAACTAATGAAAAAGGAGAGTTTAGTATAATATCTCCAAAAGGGGGTGAAAAATTAGTTGTTAATCATAAGAGCTATAAAACTACGGCAGTAACCATAAAAAGCATAGAATCACACTCATATATAAACATTAATTTAACAAAAAAATTCAACACAAACGGAAAGTATTTTAACCCTAAAAACATTTTATATAAAGATTATGATTTTAATAGGTTCAAAAGAGCTCTACTGGGACGAATTCACTACTCTAAACATTTATTAATTGAAAACCCAGAAGTAATAAATATTATATACAACGAAAAAGAGAACAAGCTCTTGGCTACTGCTAAGGAAACTATTATTATTTCCAATAACATACTAGGTTACAAAATTTATTATGATTTAATTGATTTTAGGTTAACTAATGAATCTTCTAATATAAAAGGATTTTATTTTTTTGAAACTATTAATAACCCTAAAAAGGAAAATTCATGGAAAGAAAATCGAAATAATATTTACAAAAGCACATTAAATCACTTTTTAGAAAGTATTACAACCAATAATATTTTCTCCTATTATAAGATAGACGAAGTAAAAATAGCACCAAACAAAAAAAGTTCTTCGGATGGACGACTTCCTCAATACACCAAAATAAAAATTAGAGATATTAAAAAAATAGAAGATATTTTTAACCCTTCTGAGAGTGAAAAATCACTTAAATTTAATTATTTCTTAGATATAAAACCTATTAAAAGTGCTTTTGATTTAAAAATAAATAACACTGAAAAAATTGCTGAACATAAAAATTTACTCCTTTATTTACCTAAAGGAAAAGTAACTATAAAACCTTATAAAAAATTCTATTCAGAATCAGAAATAATTAATTTGATTAAATTAGATAATATTTTCTATCTTTTCCCTGTAGAATATAACTTTTCAGAAAAGAACAAAAACTAACTTTTATTCTTCTCTTCAATCCACTTGCTCATAAACTTTGTGGCTTGTAAGGTTTGATGCTGTAACAAACTTCCAAGAAAATTTTGTGTACGATGTATGCTAAGGTTTTCTTGGATTTTTTTTACGCTCTTCATAAAAGAAATCTCTAACACGTCTTTATCGTACAGTGAATTAATAATCTCTACACCTTTTTGTTGAGACTTTTCCCAAAGGATATCATAAGTATATAACTCTATAGCTTTGTTAGCAAACTTCTCATAATCATCTTCTATAAATCCGTTCCAAGGTAAATTTGCATGCATTCCTTCTGCACCTATCGAAGTAGTTACACTTGGCGTTCCACATTCCATAGCTTCGGTTAACTTTCCTTTAATCCCTGCCCCAAAACGGATGGGTGCTAAAACAACCTTGGCATTCTTAACCACTTCTAAAACATCAACAGCAAAACCTTTAACGATAAATCCTTCTTTAGGTTTATGCAATTGTTGAATTTGTTGCGTAACATAAGCACCGTAAATATGCAATTCAGCATTGGGTAATTTTTTTCTGATGTATTTCCATATTGTTTTTAACTGTAATACAGCATCAACATTTGGCGCATGAAAAAAATTACCTACAAATACAAAATGCGCTCGTTCTTCAAAAGGCTTCCAACTTATAATAACTTTATCATCAATCTTATTTAATAAAAAAGGTAAATGATATAACAGGGCTTCGTCAATCTTAAAAACTTCTTTTAACAATTGAACTTCATAAGTTGAGATAATCAAACTCATATCACAACGTAAAATAGCGGCTATTTCTCTTTTCGCTTCATCAGATTTCAATAAAGCTTCGTTAGAAAACTCTGCTCCTTTTTTCAATTGCTGATGACGTACTTTTCGTAAAAAATGCAAATCTTCTGTATCTAAAATTCGTAACGCTTTTGGGCAATATTCTGCAACACGCCAACCAAATTGCTCTTCCATCATAAAACGATCGAACAACACAACATCGGGTTGAAGTTCCTTAATAAAATGATCAAAAGAACTTGAATTCAATTCAATAGATTTCTCTTCTATACCTAATTCAACTAAATTTAAAGAGTTTTCGGTTTTTTGAGCTGGTGTAGCAAAAGTAATGGTATAATTATGGTTTTTAAAAACATTGATTAGCTGTAGCATTCGGTTACCAGCTCCTGTTGTTTTTTCTACCCAAACATACCCAATAATTAAAAGTTGTTGCATTAATTTAGTCCGCTAATTGCGTTTGGTAGTTATTTTGAACACTTTTTGCCCACTCAGTGATTTGTTGCACCTCTTCTTTAGACAAACGAGCATCGGCATGCGCCCATGTGTATGAATCTAACGGCATTTTTCCTTTTTCTACTTCTTCCCAAACCTCTTTCATTTTGTGTTCCTTTCTTTTTAAAGAATAAGTAGCCCATTCAGAAAAATTCAATTCTTCTTTTCCGTGATTTACATGATCTGCCAACCAATAATTCACAGGCGTAATACTACTATACCAAGGATAACGTGTTGAATTACTATGACAATCAAAACACGCAGTTTTTAAAATTTTATGCACTGCATCGTTTGGCTTGGTTTCTTCTATAAAAGACTGAACAGAAGTAATTTCCCCTTCATTTTTTTCTGGTTGAAAAAATTGTGCGATTACTAACAGTAGTAATAAAACTCCGATGATTTTTTTAAAAATTTTCATACAATGCGTTTAAGTTTTAAAGATATGAAAACTAATTTTATCGACAAATAATTGTACTTTTGTACTTCATTTTTACGAAAGCCCAAAATGGGCAATTGCAAACAATGTTCAACATCAGCATAAATAGTTAAACTATTGGTAGTAGACATTGTGCAATATAAATAGATGAAATAATAAAACACAACTCATGAAATACGATTTAATCGTTATTGGTTCTGGTCCAGGAGGATATATCGCTGCTATCAGAGCCGCTCAATTAGGTTCTAAAGTTGCTATCATTGAAAAATACTCGACTTTAGGTGGAACTTGTTTAAATGTTGGATGTATTCCTTCAAAAGCTTTATTAGATTCTTCGCACCATTACTATGATGCGGTAAATCATTTCGAAGAGCACGGTATCTCTGTAGAGAAACCTTCTTTTGACTTCGGAAAAATGGTAGCTCGTAAAGCAAATGTAGTAGAAACTACTACTGGAGGTATCAAATATTTAATGGATAAAAATAATATTGAAGTTTACGAAGGTTTAGGATCTTTTGAAGATGCTACGCACGTAAAAATCACTAAAAATGATGGTACTGAAG
Organism: Tenacibaculum sp. TB-56; assembly: GCF_059716275.2. Taxonomy (NCBI): domain Bacteria; kingdom Pseudomonadati; phylum Bacteroidota; class Flavobacteriia; order Flavobacteriales; family Flavobacteriaceae; genus Tenacibaculum; species Tenacibaculum sp. TB-56. The sequence continues at coordinate 589,357 of NZ_CM201367.1, forward strand.
AAGTAATTGAAGGTACTAATATTATTATAGCTACTGGTTCTAAGCCATCTTCTTTACCTTTTATTACTATTGATAAAGAGCGTGTAATTACTTCTACAGAAGCGTTAAAACTTCCTGAAGTTCCTAAGCACTTATTAGTAATTGGTGGTGGTGTTATTGGTTTAGAGTTAGGTTCAGTTTACAAGCGTTTAGGTGCTGAGGTAACTGTTATCGAGTATGCTCCTACGATTACTCCAACCATGGATAAAGATGTTTCTAAAGAATTGACTAAAGTTTTAAAGAAACAAGGAATGAAAATTAATGCTAGCCACGGAGTTACTTCTGTTGAAAGAAATGGTGACGAAGTTGTGGTAAAAGCTACCAATAAAAAAGGTGAAGAAGTTACTTTTACTGGTGATTACTGTTTAGTTTCAGTAGGTCGTCGTCCGTATACTGATGGATTAGCCTTAGAAAAAGCAGGTGTAAAAGTTACTGAAAGAGGTATGGTTGAGGTTAACGATCATTTACAAACTAACGTTTCTAACATTTATGCAATTGGTGATGTAGTTCGTGGAGCTATGTTAGCGCATAAAGCGGAAGAAGAAGGTGTAGTAGTTGCTGAATATTTAGCAGGACAAAAACCTCATATCGACTATAACTTAATTCCTGGAATTGTTTATACATGGCCAGAAGTTGCGGCTGTTGGTAAAACAGAAGATGAATTAAAAGAAGCTAAAGTAGATTACAAAGTTGGAAAATTCTCTATGCGTGCATTAGGACGTTCTCGTGCAAGTGGAGACTTAGACGGATTTGTAAAAGTTTTAGCGGATAAAAATACTGATGAAGTATTAGGAGTTCACATGGTAGGTGCTCGTGTTGCTGACTTAATTATGGAAGCTGCCGTTGCAATGGAATACAGAGCTTCTGCGGAAGATTTAGCTCGTATTTGTCATGGACACCCAACGTATTCTGAAGCTATTAAAGAAGCAGCGAAAGCAGCTTGGGATGGACAACCATTAAACGCTTAATAAAAAGCTTTAAAACATATTTAAAAAGCAATCTCGTTTGAGGTTGCTTTTTTGTTTTACTTCAATTAACTTCGTTAATATAAAAACAAAAATCACTCTTTAAAAGATATAATAAATTTGACATTAGAAACTATTCATAAATATTTAAAATATATTTCTAACGAATGTGATAGACATTTAAGAGATAAAGAGGTTAGTTATGATGAAATCAATCAATTGAGTATTGAGCTAGAAAGGTTTATTGATATGGTTAACGAAAGTGAACTTTCAAAAGAAACTAAATCTCTAATCAATAAACTATCATTTAAGACTGACAATAAAGATATTCGAAAAAGCTGGATTAAAAATTTAATAAATAGTTTGTTATTGAACGATGAATCTCCTACAAATATATCATACTATAACACCCAAAAAAGTAGAACAGAAGATCTCAAAAAGTTGAAAAATGATGTTTCTAATTTAAGTTTAAAATTAAAGATAAAATACCAATAAAAAATCCCGAACTAATTTAGTTCGGGATTTTTTTATTGGTATGACGTTATTTCTTATTGAATTCCGTAGAAAGAACTCATGTTATCTTCGATATCAGACGCTTTTTTAACCGCCTCATACATTTGGAATCCTTTGTTCTGTCTTTCAGCAGCGATACGCTTTCTAAAAGTATCGTAGTTAGGTAATGCTGTTGGCTCTTCTCTCTTTTCAACTACAAAAGCAAAAACCCCTTTATCTCCTGCTACGTTTTTAACAACTTCGTTTTCTTTAGCGTTAATCATTGCTCCTACTACTTTAGGCTCAAATCCTACACCAGAAATAGTTGGTGATTGTAAGTTTACATCGGTTGCAACTCTTACTGATTGACTTGCAGATTTAGCGATTTCTTCTAAAGTAGCTCCGCTCATCTTATCTTCAATCATCTTAGCTTTTCTTTCGTTTGTTAAAATAGGACGAACAGTAGCAATTGCCTTATCAACTGGCATTAAACCTTTAGCTGTTTTAGCTGTTAATACCGCTACGATATATCCTCCTTCAACATCAAAACGCTTGTAGCTTCCTTCTTCAGTTTCTGGTTCAAAAGCCCAAGTAATAATTTGTCTTTCATTACCTACACCTGGTACGTTTTCATCTAACGACTTTAATCCTACCGCTGGTAATGAAGTTAAGTTTTTCTCTTTTACTGCTTCTTCAAAAGTTTTACCGTTTGCTAATTCTAATGCAAATGTTTCAGCATTTTGGAATACAGCATCTTCAGTTTCTTCTGAAGCTTCAATCTTACGTCCGTAAGTAGCTAATTTCACAACTGGTTGGAAGTTCTTTTGTCCGTCAATTTTAATTACGTGGTATCCGAATTGAGACTTTACTACTCCCATATCTCCTGTTTTTCCTTCAAAAACGAAATCTCTGAAAGAAGGCACCATTCTGTTGTAAGCAAACCAATCGTAGAATCCACCTTTTTCAGCTGAACCTTGATCAGATGACATTTCTTTAGCTAAATCAGCAAACTTAGATTTATTTGCTTTAACCACTGCTAATAAACTATCTGCTGTTTGCTTAGCTTCTTCTTCTGTTTGAACCACTGTTTCATCAGCCGCTGCAGCACCTATAAAAGGAATTAAAATATGACTTGCTTGAGCAGAATCTGGTAATTGTTTTACTTCAGTAATTTTAGATAACTTGAAGAATCCAGCATCTTTGTATGGTCCGAATACATCTCCTTCTTTTCCGTTAAAAATATCCTCTGCTATTACTTGAGGAACCTGAACTTTAAATTTGTAGTTTGTATCTAAACCTAAATCTGAATTATTTTCTTCTAAAAATTCGTGGTAATTAGTAGTGTTTTTTAATCCTTTTACTGGAGTATTATTTACTTCTGAATCTTCAATTAAATTTGCTACTTCTGTTTTGATAGCTTCTTCATCTTCCGCCGTAGGCGCAATAGCAAACTTCACAAAGTTAATATCTCTTGAAGCTTCTACTTGAAAAGCATCTTGATGTTTGTTGATATAGTTTTGAACATCACTTTTCTTTAATGTGATTAAACTATCAGCTATTGTTGTGTATGGTACGTAAACATACTTTCCTGTAACCTTAGTATTTTCTATTAGGTATTGTGCTTCTCCTTCTTTTAAAGAAGCTCCTAAACCAGCAGCTACTAATTTATCGTACGTGTTTTTTTCAATGTTGCTTTTTAACGAAGCCATATAGCTTTGCCATGCAGCCCACTCTTGACCATTTTCTTCTTTAATAGTAGCTAAATGTTCTTTTAACTTGTTTTTATCGAAAATACCCGAAGTTGCAAATCTTGGATCACCTTGTACAACAGGAGTTTCGTATAAAGCATTCATAATATCAGCTTCTCCTACTGTGATTCCTGCTTCTTCTAATTGCTTTTCGTAAATTTTTTGACGAATTAAGTTATTCCAAACCACTTTAGCCGCTTGCATTTCAGAAACGCTGTTACCCGTTTGTGCTTTATAAGCATCTAAAGCTTCAGCAAACTCTTGACGAGAAATGGCTTCGCCATTAACTTCACCTATTTCGTTTACTTTACTTGCGCTAAAAAAGTCTGAGATTGTAGAAGGGTCTAATACAAAAGCAAAAAGTGCTAAACCAATTACAAGAATTAAGAACATTGAGCGTTCTCTAATTTTCGATAAAATTGCCATACGTCGTTTATTTTATTAACAGTGTGCGAAAATACAATTTCAAAGTATATAATGCAATGTTTTTTTATGCTGTTTTTGAGGGACTTCTCTAGAGAAACAAGGATTTGTTAATCTCTTTTATTGTTTACCTTAAAGTAAATGTCGTTAATTTTTGTAGCACTTACTTTTAAAATTTTAATTTGAAAGTTTTCGATATGTAAAACTTCATCTTGCTGCGGAATCGTTTCGGTATAATTTAAAATAAAACCTCCTAAAGTTTCATAGGCTTCTTCTTTAGGAATATTTAAACCGTACTCTTCGTTTAGATAATCTACTTCTAAACGTGCTGAAAAGTTGTATTCGTTTTCGCTAATTTTTTCTTCTAACAGTTGCTGGGTATCGTGCTCATCTTCTATTTCTCCAAACAGTTCTTCAACAATATCTTCAACCGTAATAATTCCTGAAGTTCCTCCATATTCATCAACAACTACTGCGATACTTTTTCGTTTTTTAATCAACCCGTTTAGTACATCATTTATAATCATAGATTCTGGCACGAACTCTACTGGCAACAAAATAGATTTGATAGAATTTGGCTTTTTAAACAATTCAAAAGCATTTACATAGCCTAAAATATCATCTAGTGAATTTTTATAGACAAGTATTTTTGACAAACCAGACTCAATAAACATTTTTTTAAGATTGCTTACAGATTCATGTAAATCTACAGCTACAATTTCTGTTCTTGGCACCATTATTTCTCGTGCTTTTACCTTATGAAATTCTAAGGCATTTTGAAAGATTTGTATTTCAGAGTCTACTTCTTCTTCGTCATTACCTGCATCTAATTGCTCAGAAATGTAATTTCCTAATTCCTCTTTACTAAATTCTGTTTGAATTTCATCTTCTTTTGTTCGGAAGAAAACACGCAAGCAGAAATCTGAAATTTTAGTAATTACCCAAGTAACTCCGTAAAAAAACACGTAAAAAATATAGGCTGGTACAGCAAAGAATTTTAAAATTTCATTCGCATAAATTCTAAAAATAGCTTTAGGCAAAAACTCTGCTGTAACTAATATAATTATTGTTGAAATAAGTGTTTGAGTAAGTAAACTAACATCAGACAATACATAATTTACTATAGTATAATCAGATGGTAAAAATGATTGAAACCATCCCATTAATAACTCTCCCATAAAGTAACTATACACTACTAAAGCTACATTATTCCCCACGAGCATAGTGGTAATAAATTTGGAAGATTTTTCAGTTAGTTTTGATAAAATTCGAGGTACAATTCCTTCTCTTTTCTTTTCTAACTCTATATGAAGTTTATTTGCAGATATAAAAGCTATTTCCATGCCTGAAAAAAAGGCAGAAAACAGTATAGACACAAAAATAATGACGAGCTCGGGTTGCATTAACGTTGTTTATTTCTTTCTTGTACTTTTCTTCTAAAGTGTCGTTTAAAGAAGAAAATTAATATGATAAAGATAGCAAAACCAAACATAATAAATGCTTGCTCTTTATCTGAATTCCATTTTAAAATTCCTTCAACAAAAAAGATGATTCCTACAACAAGGTATCCGTATTGTAAATATTTCCAAAGTGTGTTCATTATATATCTTTTTGTGTTGTTTCTATATCTCCCGTAATATCCTTAGCCATCCATTTGGTTAAACTTTCGTTTGATTCAAATCCGTAGCCATTAATAACACTTTCTGGTGTTGTAAAACGAAAACCATCTTCTGTAAAGAAATAATGCTCTTCTTGATCCCAAAACAACTGATTGGTTTCTAGTTTTGTTTGTTTTGAATGATTAGTGATTACCACATTTCCTCTAATTTCAGACACCTTAGTTTTGTCGTACGTTAATGCATAATTTCCTGAAATAGTAGTAGAATCGGTTCCTGTTTTGTCTATTGTGGTTATTTCTATTCCTTTAGGAAATTCTTTATACGGATGCTCTTTTCTATTTGAAAAATCATAAAAAACAGGAGCCTTTGTTTTAGAGGTTATTCTTCCTGAATCTTTATGCACATGATAAATATCTATTGCAGAACCTACTGGTAGATTTTTATCAGCTAAAAAATCTCGCACTTCCTTTTTAGAGTTGGTACAAGAAAAAAACATTGCCACCAAACAAATGGTAGCAATGCTATTATATATATGTTTTGCTTTTTTAAGCATTACAGTTTATTAAGGTACACGAACAGTTTCTCCAATCCAACATCCTACTCTATAGCTTGCTCCTGAAGCTAAACCTTTTTGGAAAACTAATTTTTTAGATGGTACATTCTTTTTATAACTTGAAATATATCTTCCTGCACCACATCCTGGATCTACTTGATCAGCTTTAATCGCTTTGTTTAAAGCAGCTACATATACCATTCTTTTTTCGAACTCATCACTACCACAAGAGTTTGCACTTCTTTGATATAAACTTGCAATGAATAAATAAGCTTTACCCATGTTTGGATTGTACTTTAAAGCTTCGTAAGCTAAAGCTCTTGCTCTACTTCCGCTAGCACTTTGTGCTTCTCTTAACTTGTACTTAGCCTTTTTAAACGGATCTGTTTCTAAATCGAAAGCTTTCTTTCTCATTTCAGCAGCTCCACTATTATCTCCATGTTTAGCTAATACACCTGCTAAGAAGTTATAAGCATCAGCAGATTGCGTTACTTTAGCGTACTCGTTAGCTAATTTTTCAAATAACGGATCTGCAGTACACTCTTTGTTATACATTCTTGATACCGCTCTTTTTAACCAAATTCCATCAGTTTTCTTAGATTCAAAATCTCTTGTATAGATTGGAATTAATCTTTCACAAGTAGCTATTTTAGAAATTTTAGCATCTAAACCACCTTCTACTTGACCTAAAGAAGATGAGTTAATTGTATAAGCTCTTAAGTTTTTCTTTTCTCTAGAAGTAATAGTTCCTAAAGAATCTTTCTCTTGTAACTTTGCTATCTTCTTACTGTAATCTTCTAATTTTTCACCTACAGACTCCATTACGTCATCATACGTGTCAAATACTTTTTGAGGCTCAGTATCTTGATACTTCTCTGCTATAGCTTCAAAATATCTGAAGATATTTTTAACACCCATATCTTTAGGAGAAATGTCATACGCTTTTTTCAAGATTTCAAAAACCTCTTCGTCTGATGCTAATTTGTTATCTATTAAGAATTCTGCATAGTCACTATGTGCTTTAGCAGGATCTGCATCTGGAAAGTTTGCTAATCTTGTTTCATATACTTTTTTAGCTAATACAGGATCTTTTAAATTCTCTGCTACTTTAACTCCGTACTTATATATGTTAATAGATAAACCAGCACAGTTATCTAACAAATACTCTAAATTAGGTTTTGATTGTTCATATTTTTTTGTTGTTACATCTCCTTTAAAAAGGTTGTATTTAATATGACACTCTTGACTTGCTTGTGCTTTTGCTCCATTTACGGCTACAAACAAAAATAATCCTGTTAGTAAATACGTAATTTTTTTCATCATTATCGGTTTTTGTTAATCTATTCGTGTTTTGTGGAACCATTTAATACTGTTCAAAGATAAACTTAATCTTACGTTAAAGTAGTTCTCTTTTATTAAGTTATTGTTAGTTGTTCCTCTTTGCCCATACTCAAATCCTACGTTTAAGTTTGATAATTGTCTTGGCAATGGCAATCCTAATCCAACATTTATGCCAAAGTCTTTTACTGGCTCAAAATTATCTGTTGTTTTTACTAACAATCCTGTATCTTCAAAACGTAAACCTGCTCTATAAGTTACTCTATCCCAATAACTAGTAATCGAATTTACTTTTGGAATAAAATATCCTCCTATAGCAAATTTACTTGAGTCGTCGTATTTGTGAGATTGACCATCAGTAATAAATATACTATTACTTCCTAGAGCACTTTGGTATTGTTGATTTACTTCTACATACCATTTATTCTCTTTTCCTATACCAAAACCATACACACTTTTCAATGGTACATTAATATTTCCATTTAAAGGTCTATCAAATAATACATCTTTAATTTCCCCATCATCTTCTGAAATAGAATACATTCTTTCGTTTCCTTTTACTGATAAATCAGAAGATAAGGTAAACGATGCTCCGGTAGATAATTGTAACTTATTTTTTAGTTCTGTTTTATATTGAGCTCCTAATTTAAACTGTCCTCCTCTTACATTAAAAGATTCTTCGTGCGAGGTAGCTAACACTACATCTGTTCTTTTATTAAAAACATTATTCTCTATGTTTCCGAAAACAAAACCTGCTTCAACACCTAACGACAAACCTTTGTATGCGTAAATACCATAGCTCGCATAGATTTTATTAGCTCCTCCTTCACCAGAAAACACAGTAATATCTTCTGTATTTTCTTTATCTACCAGTGAATATCCTACTGAAGAAAAAGGTTGTAAACCAACCGAAAAACCTGCTTTTTTTCCAACAGGAAAACCAAGAGAAATATATCTCAAATTCGTAGAATTTCCTGTTTGAGATTCGTTTCCTTCTTTTACGGTTAAAAATGTTAAGCTACCACCAATTGCATAAGTTGCTGCTCTTAAATCGGCATTTGCTGCTGGGTTTATAAAATTTAAGTGATGATTATTTTTCGTTGCAACACCAATTCCTCCCATAGAAGCTTGCTCTACTGTTACTGCTTCAAAATTTTCTCCTATACCAAAGTAAGAGTATGGTGAAGCGCTGTTTCTTTGCGCTAATATTGCTGATGTAGTAAATACAAAAACTCCTAATATAAATCTCTTAATCATTCGCTAAGTTGTGTATCAAAATAGTATGTAATCCTTCCAAAACAAAATTTGGATGGGCAAATATGACACTTTTTAATTGTTTTGACAAAAAATATGTATCCCCTCCTGTTAAAACTACTGTTAATTCTTGATACTTTTTTTGATATTGTTTAATTATTCCGTCTATTTCATTAGAAACTCCATTAATAACGCCCGAATGTATTGAAGTATTGGTATCAACTCCAATAAAATTTTCAAGTTTGCTTGGTTCTAACAAAGGCAATTTAGCCGTAAATTTGTGTAACGCTTTATACCTCATTTGAATACCTGGAGAGATCGCCCCTCCTAAATACTCACTTTCTTTCGTTATAAAATCATAAGTAATACAAGTTCCTGCATCAATCACCAATACGTTTTTGTTAGGATACTTGTTAGCCGCGGCAGAAGCTAATGCTATTCTATCTACTCCTAATGTCTTAGGGGTTTTATAATTGTTTTTAAACGGAACGTTTGTAGTAGAATCTAAAAAAATCGGATTTAAAAGTTCTGCTATTTCTTGCCTTTCTTCTTCTGTAAAATGAGCTACGGATGACACAATACTACTAGTAATTGAAAAATTTGAAATTATTTTTTTCACTTCTGAAAGTATTTCTGCTTTATCAAAAACAAAAATTTCATTAATAGTATCTAATTCAAAAACAGCTACTTTAACTCTTGTATTGCCTACATCAATAATTAGGTTCATATTTCATTTCTTAGAGCTTGTAAATTTACGGCACATTTTTTTAAAGTTTTTACTTTGTATAATTAAAAAACGATTGTATATTTGCATCCGCTTAACGAAAGTAGCAACTGGTGCCTTAGCTCAGTTGGTAGAGCAAAGGACTGAAAATCCTTGTGTCCCTGGTTCGATTCCTGGAGGCACCACAATAAAACTCGTAGCGCAAGTTGCGAGTTTTATTTTAAAGATGTTACTTTTTCAAAGCAAACTGGTGCCTTAGCTCAGTTGGTAGAGCAAAGGACTGAAAATCCTTGTGTCCCTGGTTCGATTCCTGGAGGCACCACCACAAAAACCCGAACAAATTTGTTCGGGTTTTTTAGTTAACTTCGGTTTATGCATTTTCTATACATATTACATAGCCAAACTATTAATAGATATTACGTAGGTGAAAGTATAAATCCTGAAAACAGATTACTACAACACAATACACATCATTATAAATCTAACTACACCAAGGCTACTAGTGACTGGAAAATTGTTTTAACTCACTCTTGTCAAAACAAACAAGATGCGCTTTATTTAGAACGATTTATTAAAAGAATGAAAAGTAAAAAGTTTATAGAAAAGATTATTGCTAACCCTTCCATCTTAAATGACATCTTATTAAGAAAGTAATCTCCTGGTTCCCCCGACGCTTCGGGGCTGGAGGCACCACCACAAAAACCCGAACAAATTTGTTCGGGTTTTTTAGTTAACTTCGGTTTATGCATTTTCTATACATATTACATAGCCAAACTATTAATAGATATTACGTAGGTGAAAGTATAAATCCTGAAAACAGATTACTACAACACAATACACATCATTATAAATCTAACTACACCAAGGCTACTAGTGACTGGAAAATTGTTTTAACTCACTCTTGTCAAAACAAACAAGATGCGCTTTATTTAGAACGATTTATTAAAAGAATGAAAAGTAAAAAGTTTATAGAAAAGATTATTGCTAACCCTTCCATCTTAAATGACATCTTATTAAGAAAGTAATCTCCTGGTTCCCCCGACGCTTCGGGGCTGGAGGTACCACCACAAAAACCCGAACAAATTTGTTCGGGTTTTTTAGTTAACTTCGGTTTATGCATTTTCTATACATATTACATAGCCAAACTATTAATAGATATTACGTAGGTGAAAGTATAAATCCTGAAAACAGATTACTACAACACAATACACATCATTATAAATCTAACTACACCAAGGCTACTAGTGACTGGAAAATTGTTTTAACTCACTCTTGTCAAAACAAACAAGATGCGCTTTATTTAGAACGATTTATTAAAAGAATGAAAAGTAAAAAGTTTATAGAAAAGATTATTGCTAACCCTTCCATCTTAAATGACATCTTATTAAGAAAGTAATCTCCTAGTTCCCCCGACGCTTCGGGGCTGGAGGCACCACCACAAATCCCGACTTTTCGGGACAAACAAATTTGTTTGCCCCGAAAAGTCGGGATTTTTAGTTTTAAGCTAAAAAACAACTCAATAAATGACCGAGTTGTTTTTTATTTATTTTAATCTGAACCTCATCTCTATTGGATAATGGTCTGATGCTTCGCTAAATTCATTTAATACTTTCCCTTCAATATATTCAATCGTATTTTCTGTATAAAAAATATAATCAATACGTTCTACGGGATCTTTAGTATCAAATGTGTTTTCAGGGTTTTCAGAAGAAAATGCTGCGTTCCCAACTCCATCCATCGAAAACATTTTTTGAATAATAGCTTCGCTATCTCTTGCTTTTGAGTTAAAATCACCCAATAAAATAGTTGGGTACGTTGTTTTATAACTATTGAAAAGATTCAATACGTATTCAAACTGACGTACTCGTGTTGCTTTGTCAAATGCTTCTAAATGTAAGTTTATCACCACAACTTCTTTTCCTTCTATAATCACTTTAACCACTTGCATCAACCTATCTAAATACAATGCATCTCTATAAAACGGATTATCTGCCACACGCTCTAACACAATTCGTTGGTAATCTTTTAACTCATATTTACTTAAAATGGATTGTCCTGACACAATTTTACCAAAGTGCATGCTTGGTGGCCAAGAAGGAAAAGGGACGTAATGTTCATCCCAATTTACCCCTCTTGCTACATAGTTATATCCTAATTTAGCAATCTCTTCTTCCTGATTTACTTCATACGATCTCGCTGCTTTGTAATCAATTTCTTGAAAAGCCAATATATCTGGATTTACTTTTTGAATTTCAGTAAGCACCTTTTTCATATTAGAATCGAATAATTCTTTAGGTTTTGCGATTGCTCGGTTATTTGTCATTCCGCTTAAATATCCAATATTATAAGTTACAATACTGTAAACAGAATCAGTATCTAAAGTGGTATCATACTCGTGTGTAATTATTTTTGCGTATTCAGCTTCATCCATGGTTGGTGAAGACGCCCAAAAAAAGAAGATTGCAAACGCTGCTATAACTACCAATAAAAATCTTACAGCAATTCTGAAAATAGACTTCATAAAAAACTAAAAAAATGTTAAAAATACTTTCAAATTTAAACTTTTTTAATCTCGTTTGGTCTTAAAAGCGTAAATAATTACAAAACCTTAAATTTTTATAAACATGAAAAAATTATTAACAGTATTGGTTTTAGCGGTTGGATTTACCGTTACTACTCAAGCACAAAAAGGAGATAAAGGTAAACGTGAGCAATTAACGGTAGAACAACAAACAGAGTTAGAAGTTAAAAAAATGACGTTGAAGTTGGATTTAACTGAAGCGCAACAAAACCAAATTAAACCTTTAATAGCTAAAAAAGTAGCTGAAAGAAAAGAAATGTGGGCTAAGAGAAAAGCGATGAAAGAGAGCGACAGTAAACCTACTTCGGATGAGCGTTACGCAATGAAAACCAAAATGCTAGACAAGCAAATTGCATACAAAACTGAAATGAAACGCATTTTAAACGAGCAGCAATACGAACGCTTTGAAAAAATGGCTGCAAGAAAAATGAATAGACATAAAAAGAAAGGTGATCGTAAAATGCATGAAAAAAAGAAAGCATCAAAAAGAAAATAAAAGCGATAAGTAATATCGATTTATAGTAGATTAGTTTTGATTGAAAAAGCCCTGTTTTAGTTTTAAAACAGGGCTTTTACTTTTTATTTATTCCTCTTTAAACCAACTTGAATATTTCACATAATTGTTGGCTATTCTATCAATCTCTCCAGAAATTAGCTCTTGAGAAATATCTTTTACTTTTTTAGCTGGAACTCCTGCATATACACTTCCACTTTCAATATGTGTATTTTTAGTAACTACAGCACCTGCTGCGATAATAGAATTCGATTCTACCACGCAATCATCCATAATAATACTCCCCATACCTACTAACACATTATCGTGAATTGTACATCCATGCACCAAAGCATTATGACCGATAGACACATTATTTCCGATCGTAGTTGGTGATTTTTGATAGGTAGCATGTATAACCGCCCCATCCTGTACATTTACTTTGTCTCCCATTTTTATATAATGTACATCACCTCGAATTACAGCATTAAACCATACACTACATTCTTTTCCCATTTGTACATCTCCAACAATAGTAGCATTTTCTGCCACATAACAATCTTTTGGTATTTGCGGATGTTTTCCGTTTACAGGTTTTATAATTGGCATATATAATCTATTGCTATTTTTTATTTTACAAGTAAGTCTTGACCAATACTAATGTTGTTATCCGTCAATCCATTTACTTCTTTTAATCGTTGTACCGAAATATTATACCTTCTCGATATTGAATACAACGTATCTCCTTTTTGCACTTTGTGAGACTCTTCTTTGTAGCTCGATATTTTAGCAGCTAATGATCCATCAGGTTTTACCCTATCGTATTGAGATAAATCGTATTTATTAATGATAGAAATTAACTTTTGCGGGTATCGTTTATCCGTTGCATACCCAGCTTTTTTCAAGCCATACGCCCAACCTTTATAATCGGTATGTCTTAATTTAAACAAACTTGCATAACGACTACGCGTTAACAAAAACTGTGAATGATCTTCGTATGATGTTTCTGGATATTTATATTTTCTAAAACATTCTCCTTTTTCGTCGTCATCATGAGTTACACTATGTCCTTGCCAACCTCTATGACACTTAATTCCGAAGTGATTGTTAGAACGAAGCGCTAATGCACTTCTACCACTTCCTGACTCTAACACTCCTTGCGCTAAGGTAATACTTGCAGGAATTCCGTGTTCATGCATTTTCTTTACCGCAATTGGTGCAAACTTTTGAATATAGGTTTCGGTATGATTTACAGTTGTTGTCGCTGGACGCTTCACTTGCTCTAATTGTGGCAACTCTGGAGCTTTTTCTTCTTTAGTGTCCAACACAACCTCATTAGGCGTAGATCTTACCACATTTTTACCTGAACCACAACTTGCCAATATCACAGCACATGCTGCTAATAAAACTACTTTTATCTTCATTAAACCTTTATTAACTCTTGATTTTTATTCTTTAATTTTTGATTTACTCCGTCAATTCCTTGCAAACCACCTGTATGAATTACTAAAATTTTGCTGTTTACAGGAAACATATCTTTCGAAACCAAATCGATAATTCCGTATAACAACTTTCCTGTATAAATTGGATCTAACGGAATATTGGTTTGCTCTTTAAACTCATTTATAAAACGAATTAATTCCGGAGTATATTTTCCGTATCCTCCAAAATGATAGTTAGTTTGCAAACTCCAATTTGTATTTCCTTTCACATAAGGTTGTATTTCATCTATTAAAAAATCACCTTTCAACGCAGGAAAACCAATTACTTTTTGGTGTTCTTTAGCTGAATTTATCAATCCAGAAATGGTTCCTCCAGTACCAACTGCACAACAAATATAATCGATTTTTTCATCTTCATTTGTTAAAATCTCTTCACAACCCTGTACCGCTAATGCATTCGTCCCTCCTTCTGGAACGAGATAAAAATCACCAAATTCTTTTTTTAAATGTTTGATAAATGCTTCGGAAGTTTTATTTCGGTAGGCTTCTCTAGAAATAAATTGAAACTCCATACCATTATCGAACGCATTTTTTAAGGTTTTGTTTTGAGCAAGTGTCTTCTCTAGATCTTTTCCTAATTCATCACCTCGAATAATTCCTATGGTTTTAAATCCAGCTATTTTTCCTGCAGCAGCAGTAGCAGCAATATGATTTGAAAAAGCGCCTCCAAAAGTTAACAGTGTTTCTTTTCCTTGTCGTTTTGCTTCTTCAATATTGTACTTCAGTTTTCTGAATTTGTTCCCTGAAACAAATGGATGAATAGTATCTTCTCTCTTTACAAAAAGCTCAATTCCTTTGTTTGCTAAAACAGGCAATTGAATTTGCTGATTTATGGGTGTAGGTATGTTGAGTTGAAAAAGCATTCAAAAAAATTAACACCACAAAAATACAGGTTTAATCTATTTCTAGCTTATATCCTACTCCGTGAATATTGGTAATTTTTATAGAAGCATCCTCTTTTAACTTTTTACGAAGTTTTGAAATATAGGTATCTAAACTTCTACCTACCACAACGCCATTTTCTTCCCAAACTTTTTTCATCAACTCCTCTCTTTTAATCACTTCGTTGGGTCTGTCAATAAAAATAGTTAATAACTCGCATTCTTTATTAGATAACGGAATTTCTTCCGCTTCTTTAATCAACTTGTTTTGTTCAGGATAAAATGTAAACCTCCCTAAACTTAACGAATTGTTCAAAGCTGTGTCGGTAACTATTTTTCTTTTCTTTTTTTGATACACACCAAAACCCAAAACCGAAATTAAGAGTACGAATCCGTAGAAGAAATATTGATTCTTATTTTCCTTTTTAAGAAACTGGACATCTATAAAATAGCAACTGGTAGGCAACACTCTTCCCTTACAAGGTACAATGGCATTTTCTTCACTCTGCATCATTTCGTAACTGTAGGCTACTTCCTCATTCAAACATTCTTTGACCTCAATACGGTAGTTGGATGGTAATTCTGATTGAGAAAAACTTCTTTTTACAATCGCTACCAAACTATCAGGTGATACCTGTAAATTACTTTGAAAGGTTAATTGATATTTATGCTTGTTTAGTTCTTTTATAGGCAACACCAATGAAGTAGAATCTTGATTGGTTAACAACAATTGATGCCCCACATTTCGCAATGAAACTCTTACTTTTTCAGTAAACTCATTATTGGTTTTACAAGAAATAAGTTGTACTGAAATTAAAAATATACCTATATAAAAAATAGCTCTCTTACTCATACAACTTACAAATAACACATTTTTTCTCTTCTTTTTAAGAGAATTGACATTTCTTTTACACTTTTTTGACATTTTTTCACACTTGTTTTTCCGACCAGAGGGAGGAATCTCATTAATAGCAGTGACTCACAATCTTAAGATTTCTCAGTCGCTCATAAAACCGCTTATTCGAAATGACATTATTTTACTATATTGAAGCTCGAAAATTGAAATGAAATAAAATTGCTGAAATCTCTTCTTATCGCATTATAATACAGGGATAACAAAACTTTTATTTCTTATATAACGAGTTGCCAGTAATTTGAAAAAAAACAAGACGAAATAAAATTTATGAAAAAAATAGTAGCGCGGGAATTTTTAATTCTTCTTGGAACATCAATTTTATTTTTTATCACCTTGTTTGTATGGATAAAAATCAATCAATGGAATTTGAGTAATGAACGCAAAATCAAAATTGAAATTAGTAATCTGAAAAAACAAGAAAATTTTCCTTACAGATTGAAAATTAAGTCATTCGTTGTGAGTGAATCCTTGCCAAATAAAATATATGAGAAAAGACAAAACCTTTATAAATATTTAAAAGAAACAAAACTAACAAATAAGGATTTTGAAAATTTTTCAAATACTTACATAAACGAAAAAAGCACAATTCAATTACATCAATTTTTGGTCGATAATGATTTGACAGATTTATCACAAATTGACTTTCATCAAAAATATTTTGGAGATTTAGCCTTTAAAAATATTGATTATAATGACAACACATTTGTGACTGATTTGAAAATAGATTCTACTTTAGCTATGCGAACTTACGACTTGTTTAGCGTATTAAAAGAAAATAAAATTTCAGTTTCTAAAGAAGAATTTTACACGAAAATATCTAACGATAGTGAATCAGAAAAATATTTAGAAAACATAAATTCTTCAGAAATTCAACTAAAAAAAATACAAAACTCATTTTTCAATAAAACAATAACAGAGAATTCTATTAAAATATTGATTTTAGGCTTCATTTTAGTTTTCTTTGTTTTAAGATATTTAATTTACGCTACTAAATGGAGTTTAAGGCAAATAAATCAAAATGGATAAAAAACTACTGGCAACACTGTGTATAATTAACGACTGGTTCTCGCCTACTTCTGAAAATCCTCGCGGATTTTCTTTTAGGTCTGTATTTGCTAAATTTGGTACTTAAACACGCCACAAATCATACACAAAAACCGTTACAACCAAAACAAAAAATATGCACTTAAAAGATAAAACAGTTTTAATTACTGGAGGAGCTTCTGGAATTGGTAAAATAATGGTTCGTTTACTATTAGAACGAAAAGCCAAAGTTATTATCTGGGATATTAACCAAGAGAATATTGATAAAACAGTAACGGAGTTTTCTAACCTAGGAGAACTATTTACGTATACCGTTGATATTTCAAGCCTTGAACAAATTCAAGACACCTCTAAAAAAGTTAAAGCAGAAATTGGTGTTGTTGATGTTTTAATCAACAATGCAGGAATTATAGTTGGTAAATATTTTAAAGACCATACAGCAGCTGACATTGCTAAAACCATGGAAATTAATGCAAATGCGCCAATGTTTATCACACTTGAGTTTCTTAAAGATATGCTGGATCGAAATTCAGGGCATATTTGCAATATTGCTTCGTCTGGTGGACTGGTTTCAAACCCTAAAATGTCGGTGTATGCAGCTAGTAAATGGTCGCTTATCGGTTGGTCGGATAGCCTGCGTTTAGAGATGGAACAACTGAATAAAAAAGTGAATATTACCACAATATTGCCTTACTACATTAATACTGGTATGTTTGACGGTGTAAGGTCTAAAATTCCAATTCTTGAACCTGAAGCAACAGCATTAACCATTGTTAAAGCAATTGAGAAGAATAAAAAGCTAATCAGTATTCCTGGTTACATTTACAGATTTACACGTTTTGCTCAAGCGGTAACGTCAATTACTATTTTTGATTGGTTTGCAGGAAACGTCTTTGGAATTTATAAAACAATGGAACATTTCTCTGGTCGAAAAAAGTAATATTAAAAACTAGCTACTTGTTCTTCTACTTGCTCCCACTCTTCCATTAACTCATCTACTTTAGCTTTTTTGGCTTTGTAGTTTTCAAAGAAGTTAGGGCGAGCAGCAACTTCGTCGTAGTTCTGAGCGAGTTCTAAATCTATTTGTTCAATTTCAGCTTCTAAATCCGCTATTTGGTTTTCTATTTTATTGAGCTTATTTTTTAGTTTTTTAAGCTCCTTTTCTTGCTCTTTTGATAATTGATACGCTTCTTTTTTAGATGTATCTTTTTCGTCTTTTACCACCGTTCTTTTTTCAGCATCACGTAAACTTTCCATTTTGTGTTGCTCTAAGAAGTAATCGATATCGCCTAAATATTCTTTTATTTCTCGATCTTTAAATCCATACACGGTTGTAGTTAACCCTTGCAAGAAATCACGGTCGTGAGACACTACGATTAAGGTTCCATCAAAGTTCTGTAAGGCTTTCTTTAATACGTTTTTAGAAGCAATGTCTAAGTGGTTGGTAGGCTCATCCATTATCAACACATTAAAAGGTGATAATAACAACTTACACAAGGCTAAACGATTTCGTTCTCCTCCTGATAGTACTTTGGCTTTTTTATCTACCGCTTCTCCACCAAATAAAAAGGCTCCTAACATGTCTCTCACTTTTAATCGGTTGGTATCATTGGCAGCATCTTCCATAATTTCCAACACCGTTTTTTCAGGCGGTAATTCTTCGGATTGGTTCTGTGCAAAATAACCTATCTCTACATTATGTCCGAGTTTTAAACTTCCTTCAAACGGAATTTCCCCCACCATCATTTTTGCTAAAGTAGATTTTCCTTGCCCGTTTTGACCAACAAAAGCAATTCTGCTATTACGCTCGATGAGTAAATCAACATCTTTTAATACTTCTTTTTCTCCGTAGTTCTTCGTTAAGTTTTCAGCTTCTACAATAATTTTACCTGGTTCTTTTGAAATTTCAAAACGAACATTCATTACTGCATTATCATCTTGATCAACTTCAATACGCTCTACTTTCTCCAGCTTTTTAATCAGCGATTGCGCCATGGAAGCTTTACTAGCTTTTGCACGGAATTTTTCAATCAACTTTTCGGTATGTTCTATTTCCTTTTGCTGATTTTTCTGTGTTTGCAACTGCTTTTCTTTGATCTCAGCACGTAGTTTTAAGAACTCAGAATACGGTTTTTTATAATCATAAATCTGACCTAACGAAATTTCTATGGTACGATTGGTTACGTTATCTAAGAACATCTTATCATGCGACACCAATACGATAGCCCCTGCATAGTTCTTCAAAAAGTTTTCTAACCAAATAATCGACTCGATATCTAAGTGGTTGGTAGGCTCATCGAGTAATAAAATATCGTTGTTCTGAAGAAGAAGTTTTGCGAGTTCGATACGCATACGCCATCCACCAGAGAAGGTATCCGTCAACTTATCAAAATCTTCACGTTGAAATCCTAATCCTTGTAAAATCTTTTCAGTTTCTCCTTGGTAGTTATATCCACCAAGTAGCTCATAACGTTCTGTTTTCTCGTTTAAATCAACAATTAATTGATTATACGCTTCACTTTCATAATCAGTTCTTTCCGCTAATTGACGGTTGATTTCATCAAGTTCTAGTTCAATTTCTTTAATTTCAGTAAATGCTTGGTAGGCTTCTTCTAAAATAGTTCTTCCATAATCAAAATCAATATCCTGACGTAAAAAACCGATACGCACATCTTTATCAAATGCCAACGTACCACCACTACTTTCAATATCTTTTGCCAAAACTTTAAGTAGCGTAGATTTACCTGCTCCGTTTTTTCCAATCAATCCAATACGATCTCCTTTAATTAATTTAAAGGTGATTCCAGAAAACAAATCTGTTCCCATAAAGGAAACTGATAAATCGTGTACGTTTAACATAATTTTAGCAAATTACCAAGGTTTTGTAACTGTGGTTACAAAATACTGTTTTATTTTTGTTGAAATTTGTGCAAACTTACAAAAAGCAAATAGTTAATCGAACTTAATATCTATAAGAAATGTTTGGAAAAGGAAGTAAATTATACAGTATTTTCAACAGCAAATGCCCTCGTTGTCATGAAGGTGAATTTTTCAAGTACAAGCTAAATTTCAACCCAAAAAAAATGACTACGTTACACGAAAATTGCCCTAAGTGTAACTTTAAATACATGATGGAACCTTCTTTCTTTTTTGGCGCCATGTATGTTAATTATGCATTGGCAGTAGCACTTTTTGTTGCTATTTTTATTATAGCAAAGGTTTTTATCGGATTGTCTATTTTACATAGTTTTATTGCTATTGTAATTGTTTCTTTAATCTTAACTCCAGTTACTATTCGTCTTTCAAGAATTATATGGATTAACCTTTTCGTGAGTTACAAAAAAGATGCTAAAGAATTACAATCAGAAAAGTAGTCTTGTTGGCTATTAGCTCTTTGCTTTTAGCCTACAAAAACTAAATCAAAAAATCTAGCGATCTAACAATCCAATCATCTAAGATTCTAAAAATCTTTTAATATCAATCTCACTATCTAGTTTTTCACCGTTTTCAAGGTGATTAAACAAATTTTCAGCAACAGTTGGCGCTACCATAACTCCACGTGTACCTAAACCGTTTAAAACCGCTAATTGAGCGTATTTAGGGTGAACGCCTACTAAAGGCCTTCTATCTTTTACCGTAGGACGTATTCCTGCTGATTGCTCTATCACTGTATAAGGCACGGAAATAATTTTCTGAAGCTTATCTTCCAACTCTTTTCTCCCTTCTTCTGTTGGAATAGAGGTTTTATCTGTCCAATTAAACGTTGCTCCAACTTTATAGTTATCATTTCCTAAAGGCATTACAAAAACACTTCCTTTTAACAAAAAATCAATTTGTAAGTCGGGTGCATGAATAGTTATTGTTTCTCCTTTAGTTCCGTTCAATGGTAAATAATTAAAAAACGGATTCTTTTTCAATCCAAAACCTTCACTAAACACAACCTGTTTAGCAATGATATCTTTGTACTGAACTTCTGAATTTTCTTCAACATTTAATTTTGAATAGTCAAAAGCTTCTTCAACAAGATTCCCTAAGGAGTTGATATACTCTTTATAGGCAGTAACTAGCAATGGTGTATCTATTCTTCCTGTTCCTGTTAACTCTCCAAATCCATAATCGCCAATTACTCCTTTAATTTTTTCTTTTTGAATCGTAGGATTCATATAATGAGATAACATCGGCTTGTCTGAAGCTATAAACCAATTATTCTCATCCCCCACACTTGTAAACACCTTTTTTGTCTTGAAACTATAATCTAACGTTATGTTTAATTTTTCTTCTAACTTTTTATAAAAAGGAAGTGCTTTTTGCAACTGCTCATGTCCGTTCCACACAGGTGTAAATCGCTTTAAAATTACAGGATTATAAACCCCTCCTGCTACTACAGATGATACTTGTGAGTTGTTCTCAAAAACTACAAAACTCTTGTTATTCTCTATCAGTTTTTCTACTAATGCTATTCCTGACAGTCCTAACCCAACAACTATATAATCTACCTTTCTATTCATACTTCAAAAATACTATTATTACAACAAAAAAGAGCTTGCAATGCAAGCTCTTTTTTGTTTATGTATATAGCAGAATTCTAGTAATTCCACATATCCATTTCACGATCACGAATACCTTCTTTAATTCTATTCGCTTCTAATAATTGGAATAAAGAGTTTCCACGGATATAATCAGAAATAGCTCTGTCTCCATAAATATTTTCTTCCTTTAGAATTGTAGAATTAAAACGTCTTGCGTTTAACAAGTTGTCATAAGAAAGTGGTTGTGCTGAATTTTCAGGATTGAATACTTTAGAATTGTGTAAAGTTTCTCTTGCATCTGGAAAATATACCCAGAACAATTCGTATACATTTTCTTTATCGTCAATTTCTTCAACTCCCATTACTTGTACGTCTGGTCCCATAGGAGCTAAGGCTAATAAACGATACTTTAACTCACCTTGACGCTTATCAAAATACCATAGACCTTTTAACATATATCCTTTGATATCTTGAGATTGTACATAGTAAGGATCAACATAATCACCATTTTGGCGCTCGTTATAAGTCATTACTTTAACTTCCTCCATCCCTATTTTAGTAGTGAAATAAGAGTCGTTATAAACTTCTTTAATTTCACCATTTTTAATTCCTTTTAATAGAGTATCGAATAACGAACGTCTTGTTAATCCGGCATTCATAGTATCAATTGGAAAATAATATGGCAGATTTATTTTTTGATTTAAATCTACATATTCCCACACCACTTTAGACCATAACACATCTCTATCACTAATATAGCCATAAGGAAGTGGTTTGTCATCTTCTGAAGCGATTTGTGCTTCAGATTTAAATCCAATTTCATCTACCTTTTTAGCATTTAAAAGGTTAGCTTGTGCACTTGCATAACTTGTTGCTGCAAATGCGAATAAAACCATATAAAAACGCTTCCAATTCATACTTTCTTGTTTTTACTTATTAATTTGTAATTTCTATAGCAACAGGTAATACTTTTTTGATGCTATAATTAGAGCCAGAAACTGATGCTTTAATATCAAAAATAGTAATTACATCATTTCTTCTAGCTTTTGATAACGCTGCTTTTGCTCTAGGACTTAATCTGGTTCCGTTAACTGGAATAGCTACTTGACCAGGAACTTTAATTTTAAAGCTAGATACGTTTAATTTTAAATCGAATAAGAAGTCTGGTAAACCAGCTGCAACACTAACATTTCCTAAACTTGCCTTTGGCATTTTTACTGTACCGTATTGTCCTCTTACCATACCTACCGCTGGTGGTATGTCTTTAATTCTAAATTTCTTTACAGAACGTACTCCTTTATCTGATCCTGCTGGTGTACCAGTTACAACGATATTTACTTCGCTTCCTTTACCTGGATACATTGCATATTTATCTCCACTTACTCTTTTTAAACCTGGAGCTGATGCACTAATTTTATTACTTGGTACTCCTGGAATAGAAATAGTTAATGGGTTAGATAAACCACGATATACTACATTCATCTTATCTGCTGAAACTAATGCTTCGTTTGGTCTTGGAATTACAGCATACGCTCCTTTGATATCTATCTTAACAATAGAATCTCCTTCTTTAAATTGGAACTCTCCTTTTAATTCTTTATCTCCTACGTTTCCTGCTGGACCGTCTAAGATAACTTGACCTGCTTGAATTTTTTCTTTCTCAATTTCTTCACCATTTACGATAACTTTCTCTGCAGTTAAGTTAGGGTCTTTCTTTCCTAAAACAATCTTACCTGATAAGTTTTCTCCTGGATAGTACGCGCTCTTATCGAAAACAACCATAGCCTCATACTTGGTCATAGAAACTGCACTTTCAAGCTCTCCTTGTAATAACGCTGTTAACGCATCAGATTCTGTAGCTTTAATATCTGCTTGAATTTGAGTTAATTTTGTTAAAGAAGCAATTAATGGGAAACCTTCATAGTTATACTTTAACCAATCGATTTTATCTCCATCTTTATTAGTTACTTTTTCTGTACTGAAACGAGCTGCTACTACATCAGCAACATCTGTTCCTTCTAAAGCTGTCATTGCTTGATTTCTAAATCCGTCAATTTTAGCTACAAATTCTTTACCAGCTTCAGTTACTTTTCCACCTTTAAAGAATAATTCGTCTAAAAACTTAGACTTATCCATTGTTTCATATGCTGTTTTATCTTCTAAATCACCTGTCATCCGGCTCTTTAAATCTCCAACATATGCATGTAATTCATCCGCAGCTACTTTTAGCTTATCTGTTTTTTCTTTAGCCTCTCCATACTGCTTTGCTTGTTCAGCAGCTTTTTGAGCTAAAGTTTCATAAGCCGTTTTATTTTTTTCTGTTGACTTTATGTTTGCTTCGGTTAATTTTTCATTCATTAATCCAAAGGCTGATAATACCTCTTTACTCATATTCATTGCTAACATTGCAATAAATACTAAGTACATCAGGTTAATCATCTTCTGCCTTGGTGATAGTTTTCCTCCTGCCATATTAATTAGTTTGTTTCGTTAATTATTTAGATAAACTAATTAATTACTTGTTAGACATTGCAGATAACATTCCACCGTAAACTCCATTTAACGAAGATAAGTTCGTTGCTAACGATTGCATTTGCTCTTGTAAACGTTGAGAGTTTTCAACCATAGCAGAGTTTAAATCAGCTTGCTTACTAGCATTCTCTACTTGAGTTTGGTATAAACTGTTTAAAGATTCCATTTGAGCTGCTGCTCTAGACATTTGTTCGTTATAGCTGTTTGTAGCTGAAATTGATTGAGAAGCTGATGCTAATGGCTCTACCGCTCCTTGAAAACTCTTAATGCTATCTCCTAAACGAGATACTAATTGTGCGTCTAATTTAGCTTCACTTAAGATATTATCTAATTTTTGAGATAACATACTTTGTGCTTCAGCAGGAGTCGTTTCTTTTGCTTTTTTTCCTGTTGGTTGTCCATCTGCTAATTCTGGATATACTTTAGTCCAATCTAAATCGTCTTCTACTGCTTCGAAAGCTGATAATGCGAAAACTGCTGCTTCCACAATCATACCTATCATTAATACTTCATTTCCAAAAGGCCAGTGTAAAATTTTAAATAATGCTCCAATGATAACTACTGCGGCTCCTAAACCGTAAGCCATATTGAACATCTTCTTAGTTGATTTTGATTGTGCCATAATTTTAATTTTTAAATTTTTGGGGATTAATATTTATTCTTGTTTTCTTCTTAATTACTCTTGTTTGTTCCTAAATAGTCTTGAACAGTTCTAAATCCGATATAACTTCTTGCTGTGTCTGCATATTCCCAATCACGAGAACTTACTTCTAAGAAATAGGCTACATCTTTCCATGAACCTCCACGGATAATTTTCCTTCTATTTTCCTTAATCTCTACGTTCGGGTTCATTGTAGACCCCATGTAGTAAGACATTTGGTTATACGCTGTATTTGTCCATTCAGAAACATTACCTGCCATATTGAATAATCCATATTCATTTGGATTGTACGACATTGCTTCTACCGTATATAAAGCTCCGTCTGCTGCATAGTCACCACGTACTGGTTTAAAGTTTGCTAAGAAACATCCTCTATCACTTGTAGTACTTGGCCCTCCCCAAGGATATTTAGCATAGTCTAAACCTCCACGAGCTGCATATTCCCATTCAGCCTCTGTTGGTAATCTGAACGCTGGTACTAATCCTAACTTTCTTCTTGAACGTTGGAAGTTATTTTTAGTTTGAGTTCTCCAGTTACAAAATGCTTTTGCTTGATTCCAAGTTACACCTACTACTGGGTAGTTTTCGTATGCTTTGTGAGCAAAATACTCTTGGTGCATTGGATCGTTGTATGAATAGTTGAAGTCTTTAATCCAAACTGTGGTATCTGGATATACGTTAATTACTTCATTCTTTAAGAAATCTTTTCTGTTCTTCCCTGTTCTTGCTGCTGCTTCGTTATCAAACCAGTAGTATCTGTAGTTTAATAATTTAGTATTGAATGTTCTAATTCCGTTTAAAGCCTCATCTTTCTTAATATATAAAGAATCCATTACTTCTACGTAATCAGCATCTGGGTATTCAGGTGCTTCCCAAATAATTTCTTCTTCCCAGTTTAATGGTTTTAAAGAATCTAAACCAGCTCCTAACTCGTAGTAGTTTTCACGCATGTACTTTTCGTAAGGAGTTTCATTTACTGTATCTTTTGATGCAAACGCATATAATTGAATACCTTCTGCTCTTCCTGCTCCTTCTCCTTCACCAGCTCCCATTGATGCAAATTCTGCTTGGTACGCTAATTTAGTTCTTGTAATAGAATCTCTTACCCAGAATACGAATGCTTTATACTCACTATTTGTAATTTCTGTTTCATCCATGTAAAATGGTTGTACAGTTACCGTTTTAGTTGGTGCATTCATAGCTCCCATAGGATCTTCATCTTGTTTACCCATAGTAAAAGACCCTCCTGGTATTTTAGCCATTCCGTATGGTTTTTCGGCAAACCATTTTCTTGTAGACTTTACTCCTACTAACTCTCCTCTATCTCCACTTGAACCACAAGAGTAGATGATAGACACCAATAATGCAAGTAATGCTATTTTTTTCATATTATATCTTTTCTTATAAAAGAGGCGTAAACCTATTATTTTTTTTATTAAAAAACAATTACGAGTTATATTTTTTCACACATTAGGCAACTTTCTTTTAAACAAGCTTTTGCAAAGCCTTGTACCACCTTTCAGGTGTTTTTTGCTGTAATGCGAGTTCATAATCTCGATAGTTACATGGTATTAACGCATGTCTTTTGTGTTTATTATTCGATATTAAATTTATTTCCATCCACCAACGACCACTTTTATCACTTTTATAAAAGTTTATTGGGTCGTCATCGCTTAAAAGCACGGTAAATTTTTGATAACTTTCTTTGGTTGCAAACGGATAATCTTTTGCTCTAGAGTTCATTCCTTCTATAAAGTACCAAATTATTTGAGCTATCAATTTTGCTGTTTGACTGTTGGAGTCTAACATAACATTGTACTCGTAAATTCCGAAAGAAGTTACTTTATCACTTATCCCTGCATATCGTGCTATTGCACAAATTTCTTCTCCATAAAATCCGTTTGGTGAAGCATTTTCGTTTGCTGGCGCTTCACTTTGGCGAATACTTGCTATATCTACACTCACCACATCTGCATCTCTCATTATAGGCTCTACTAAAGTAATATCTTTTACTTCTCCTAACCTATAAGCATCGAAATACAATTTATCTAACAATTCTATTTCTTCTTGTGAGTTGAAATAGGTTTGATATCCTATATTACTGAAGTTAAAAAGATTGTTAGGTTCTTCCATAACAATTCTGCTTACATACGATTTTGATGTAAGCTCTTCTTCTAACGAGCCTAAATCAAATCGACTATCAACCGCTACTAAATTAACGGTTTGTTCTAAATTATCGTAAGCCCTATAATTCGCATAGGTAATATCTTGCCCACCACCTATGATGATCGGCAAAATATTATTCTTCAGTAAGAATTCTATTGATGATTTAACCGCAAAATAAGTATCTTCTACGGTATTTCCTTTTTCTATATTTCCTAAATCAGCAATTTGGGTAGTCCATTTACCAGCATACAACTGATAAAAATGTTTACGAATTTGGTCTAAACCATTTCCACAACCTTCATTACCTACGGATCCCCTTCCGTCTTTAACTGCTAAAATAGCGATTGAAACGTCTGTTAAATCTGGAAAACCATTTTCAACAGTATGAAGTTGAACTATCTTACCTAATGCTGAAGGTGCTTGCTCAAGCACGTGAGCAGCCACAGATTCTTCGATAGGTGTAAAGAAGTCAATATTCATTTATTGGGGGATTTTTAGGGTGCTAATATAGCAAACTATTTTTTATAGAACGCTTCTTTATTTCTTTTTGGTTACTTTCTTCTTTGCGGTTTTCTTTTTTGGAGTTTTTGCCTCTATCATCTTAACTGCCTCTTCTTGCGTTAACTTCTCAATCTCTGTAGTTTTAGGTAATTCAATCTTTATTTTACCTTTAATTACATTAAAACGACCCCAACGTGCTTTTTCAACTCGAATACCAACTTCCTCAAAATTATGAATTAGTTTTTCGCGTTCTTTTTTCTTTTTGTCTTCGATTAACTCTTCTAAATCTGACTGACTTAAATTATCAAAATCGTATTTTTTGTTAACGTTGATAAAAATTGAATTCCATTTGATAAAAGCTGCCAAATCGACCAACTCCTTTTTGAATTGGCATTCCTTCGTACTCACCAATAGGAGCATCTGCTTTACGTTTAGCTTCAATTAATTCAATGGCTCTGTCCATATCTACCGACATAGGGTTTTCATCTCTGTCAAGCGACACGTATTTTCCATCAAATTTAATGTAAGGCCCAAATCGACCGTTTGCTACTTCTACTTCCATACCTTCATAATCACCTAAAACTTTTGGCAACTTAAACAAGTCCATTGCTTCTTCGTAAGTGATAGAATTCATGGTTTGATCACCTTGTAAGCTCGCGAAACGTGGCTTTTCTTCATCGGTAGCTTCACCAATCTGAACCATTGCTCCGTAACGACCTAAACGTACATATACATTTTTACCACTTTCAGGATCTATACCTAACAAACGCTCTCCTTTTGCTCTTTCTGCATTCGCTGCAACATCTTCTACAACCACATGAAAGTTTTTGTAGAAATCTTTAATCATTGCTGTCCAATCCTCATTTCCTTCAGCAATTTCATCAAATTCGTTTTCAACTTTAGCAGTGAAGCCGTAATCTAAAATTGTTTCAAAATTAGCTACTAAGAAATCATTTACAATATTTCCTATATCTGTCGGAACTAATTTCCCTTTATCAGAACCTACTCGTTCTGTTAAAACTTGCTCAGATACTAGTTGATTTGCTAAACTTAGCTGGATATAGTTTCTTTCTTTACCTTCAACAGTTCCTTTTTCAACATACTCTCTTCTTTGAATCGTTGAAATTGTTGGTGCATAGGTTGACGGACGTCCAATACCTAACTCTTCTAACTGTTTTACCAAAGCAGCTTCGGTATATCTTGCTGGCGGACGCGTATAACGCTCTGTTGCAGTAATTAATTCGTTTATCAATGATTCATTTACTTCCATCTTAGGCAACATTCCTGCTTGCTCTTCATCTTCATTATCTGTTCCTTCTAAATATACTTTTAAGAAACCTTCAAAAGTAATTACCTCTCCATTTGCTGTAAACTGCTTCTTGTTTTTTGTATTGTCTATTTTTACAACCGTACGTTCTAACTGTGCTTCGCTCATTTGTGAAGCTAGCGTACGTTTCCAAATTAAACTATATAGCCTATCTTGATCATAATCTACAGAAACCTCGTGACGTGTCATATCTGTAGGACGAATCGCCTCGTGCGCCTCTTGAGCTCCTTTTGTTTTGGTTGAAAAATTACGTGGCTTACTGTATTCCTCTCCGTAAGAAGCAATAATTTCTTCTTGCGCTGCATTTTTAGCATCATCAGATAAGTTAACGCTATCTGTTCTCATGTAAGTTATCAACCCCGCTTCATATAAACGTTGCGCCATCATCATCGTTTTTGCCACTGGAAAACCTAGCTTTCTAGATGCTTCCTGTTGCAATGTTGACGTTGTAAATGGTGGTGCTGGTGATTTCTTTGCTGGTTTTTGTTGTAAATCTGCTACCGAAAACGCTGCATCTGCACAAGAGTTTAAGAATTTTTCTGCTTCTTCTTTGGTTGAAAAGTTCTTTGCTAACTTTGCTTTAAACTTTTTCCCTTCAGCGTTTACAAACTCTGCATCTACACGATAAGAAGCTTCTGTTTCAAAACTTTCTATCTCACGTTCGCGCTCTACAATTAAACGTACTGCTACTGACTGAACTCTACCTGCCGATAAACCAGGTTTTACTTTTCTCCATAATACTGGAGATAACTCATAACCTACAATTCTATCTAACACACGTCGCGCTTGTTGCGCATCTACTAAATTATAATTAATAGTACGTGGATTTTCTATTGCCTTAAAAATTGCTTGCTTCGTAATTGAGTTAAAAACAATACGTTTTGTGTTTTCCTCCTTTAGTTTTAATTGTTCTGCTAAATGCCATGCAATAGCTTCTCCCTCGCGATCCTCATCGGAAGCTAACCAAACAGTTTCTGCTTTCTTTGCTAAATCTTTTAGTTTTTTTACTACCGCTTTTTTATCGGTAGAAACTATATATTTTGGTTTAAAATCTCCTTCAACATTCACCCCTAATTCCTTAGATGGTAAGTCTGCAATGTGTCCAAAACTCGATTCAACCTGAAAATCTTTTCCTAAAAACTTTTCTATTGTTTTTGCCTTAGCAGGTGACTCAACTATTACTAAATTTTTTGCCATACGTCTTTATCTCATTATCACTTTACACCTTATTAATATAGGTATAATTCAGTTTGCAAAAGTATATAGTTTTTTTTTAATGTTTAATTTTTAGTAAAACTTTACCTTTTATTAAACAAAACTATCCATGTCAATTTGTCACAAATAATACTTTTTGGTTGTATATTTGCACCCTATTTAGTACGATTTTAGGATTTATGGAACACGTAGAAAAAATAATTGATGAGAAACAACAAGGAAAAGCCCTTGTTACAGAACACAAAGAAGGAAACAACAAAAAGCTTTTTATAGAAAGCTATGGTTGTCAAATGAACATGAACGATAGCGAAATTGTGGCGTCAATTTTAGCAGAACAAGGTTTTAACACCACTCAAAATTTAGAAGATGCTGATTTGGTACTGGTAAACACCTGTTCTATTCGTGAAAAAGCTGAAACCACTGTTCGTAACAGACTTCAAAAATACAACGCTGTTAAAAAGGTAAATCCAACTATGAAAGTTGGGGTGCTTGGTTGTATGGCAGAGCGATTAAAAGAGAAATTTTTAGAGGAGGAAAAAATCGTTGATTTGGTTGTGGGTCCTGATGCATATCGTGATTTACCTAATTTAATTGAAGAAGTTGATGCTGGGCGTGATGCAGTAAATGTAATTTTATCGAAAGAAGAAACCTATGCTGATGTTTCTCCTGTACGTTTAAACTCAAACGGAGTATCTGCCTTTGTATCTATTACTCGTGGTTGCGATAACATGTGTACATTCTGTGTAGTTCCTTTTACTCGTGGTCGTGAGCGTAGTCGTGACCCGAAGAGTATTATTGAAGAAATCCGCAGTATGCAAGAGAAAAACTTCAAAGAAATTACGTTACTAGGTCAAAATGTTGATTCCTATTTATGGTATGGTGGTGGATTGAAAAAAGATTTCAAAAAAGCATCTGAATTAGCACAAGCTTCTGCAGTTGATTTCGCTCAGTTGTTAGATATGTGTGCTACTGAATTCCCAAAAATGCGTTTCCGTTTTTCTACCTCAAATCCGCAGGATATGACATTGGATGTGATTCACGTAATGGCAAAACACAAAAATATTTGTAAATACATTCACTTACCTGTTCAAAGTGGAAGTAATGCAATGCTTGAGGCGATGAATCGTCAACATACTCGTGAAGAATACATGGAGTTGGTTGATAACATCTATAAAATCATTCCTGAAATGGCATTAAGCCAAGATATGATTGCTGGTTTTTGTGGAGAAACAGAACAAGATCACAAAGATACTTTAGACTTAATGCGTCATGTAAAATACAGTTTCGGATTTATGTTTGCCTATTCTGAAAGACCAGGAACCTTAGCTGCTAAAAAAATGGAAGATGACGTTCCCTTAGAAACTAAAAAACGTCGTTTACAAGAAATCATAGATCTACAACAAGAGCACAGTTTATACAGAACAAAAGAGAATCTTGGTAAAGTTCAAGAAGTATTGATTGAAGGGACATCAAAAAAGAATCCTAACGAATGGAAAGGTCGTAATACACAAAATACCGTGGTAGTTTTCCCTAAAGAAAATTATAAAACGGGTGATTTTGTTAATGTACGTATTGACGATTGTACCTCTACTACCTTAAAAGGTACAGCTGTTGGGTATTCTGACAATAACTAATTTTTAGAAAAGAGAGTCAAGAGAAAAGAAAAAAGACACAATCTTTTCTCTCTATTCTTTTTTCTCTATTCTAAAGAAAGAAATGGAAAATTTACAAGCTATAAAACAACGTTTTGGCATTATCGGTAACGATATACAGTTGAATCGCGCTATTGAAAAAGCGATTCGTGTAGCTCCTACCGATATTTCAGTACTTGTTACTGGAGAAAGCGGTGTTGGAAAAGAAAATATCCCGAGAATTATTCACCAATTATCACACCGAAAACATGCAAAATATATTGCTGTTAACTGTGGAGCAATTCCTGAAGGAACGATTGACAGTGAATTATTCGGACACGAAAAAGGAGCATTTACAGGAGCTACACAAACCCGTAAAGGGTATTTTGAAGTAGCTGATGGAGGAACCATTTTTTTAGACGAAGTAGGTGAACTTCCTTTAACTACCCAAGTGCGTTTGTTACGTGTGTTGGAAAATGGAGAATTTATAAAAGTTGGTTCTTCTCAAGTACAAAAAACAAACGTGCGTATTGTTGCTGCTACCAATGTAAATATGCAAGAAGCTATTGCTAAAGAAAAGTTTAGAGAAGATTTATATTACCGTTTAAGTACTATAGAAATTTCTTTGCCTGCATTGAGAAATCGTGGGGAAGACATTCACTTATTATTTAGAAAATTTGCAGCCGATTTTGCTCAGAAATACCGAATGCCAACCATTCGATTGGACGAAAATGCTGTAAGAATTTTATTAAACTATAGTTTTCCTGGAAACATTCGTCAGTTAAAAAACATTGCGGAACAAATATCTATTGTTGAAGAAGACAGATTAATCACTCCTGAAAAATTAGTTCAATACCTACCTGATAATCAAAGTAATTTACCTGCTATTGTTGGAGGAAAATCAACCAGTCAATCAGATTTTGCTACCGAACGAGATATTATGTATAAAATTTTGTTCGACATGCGTAATGATATCAACGATTTAAAAAAGTTAACACTCGATTTAATGCAGAGTGGTAATTTAGAGGAAGTCCAAGAAGAAAATCATCGACTAATTGAACGTATTTATCAGGATCAAGATTTATCAGAAGTTTCAAATGTTGAAGTAGTTCAAATACCAAAAGTTTCTCAACCTCAAGATGATTATGATTATGCTGAAACTATTGAAGAAGATGAAAGTTTATCATTACAAGACAAAGAAATTGAAATGATACGTAAATCGCTCGAAAAGAATAACGGAAAACGTAAGCTAGCAGCGAAAGAATTAGGAATTTCTGAACGAACTCTATACCGAAAAATTAAACAATACGACTTATAAGCTAATTTGTTTATTTTTACAACTCACTCACAATTTCAAATGAAAAAAACTCTTTATATACTGTCTTTATTTATTGGTTTAACTACCATTATTGGTTGTGGTGCTTACTCTTTTACGGGTGGTAACACAGGAAATGCGAAAACAATCCAAGTTGATTTTTTCTCAAATCAGGCACCTTTAGTTGAACCAATACTTAGCCAAAAGTTCACACAAGATTTACAAGACCTCTTTACTCGTCAAACCAATTTAACGTTAGTTAAAGCTGGAGGAGACTTACATTTTTCAGGTGAAATTGTCGATTATCGCATCACTCCTATGAGTGCTACTGCACAACAAACTGCAGCTCAAAACAGATTAACAATTTCTGTGAATGTAAACTTTGTGAATGCTCTTGAAGAAAAAGATAATTTTGAAAAACGTTTTTCTTTCTATTACGATTACGGAGCTAACCAACAGTTAACTGGATCGGTATTAGAGACAGCTTTAGATGAAATTATAGAGCGTATTACGCAAGATATTTTTAATGCTTCAGTAGCTAAATGGTAAACTAATTGGATAAGGATAA
Organism: Tenacibaculum sp. TB-56; assembly: GCF_059716275.2. Taxonomy (NCBI): domain Bacteria; kingdom Pseudomonadati; phylum Bacteroidota; class Flavobacteriia; order Flavobacteriales; family Flavobacteriaceae; genus Tenacibaculum; species Tenacibaculum sp. TB-56. Next base: position 622,374 of record NZ_CM201367.1, read on the forward strand.
ATACATACAATTTTTAGAGAAACCTGAATTACTTTCGACAGAAAGCTCTTCAGAAATTACAGCTCTTATCCAAGTGTATCCTTATTTTCAATCTGCCAGAGCATTACGTTTAAAGGCTTTAAAAAACCAAGAAAGCTATAAATACAATAACGAATTAAAAATCACTGCTGCTTATACAACTGACAGAACAGTATTATTTGATTTTATTACTTCAGAAGCTTTTAAAGAAACTCCTAAAAAGGAAGAAAAAGTTAGCTTAAAAGATAAAATTCTTCCGAAGAAAAAGACAACAGAAGTTGAAACTATCAAAGAAGATTTAGCTATTGGAAAACCACTTTCTTTTACACAAAACGAAACCTTTTCCTTTAATCAATGGTTACAATTATCTTCTAAAAAGACTATTATAAGAGATGTTGTTCCTCCTCAGAAAGAAGAAAAAAAGCAAGAGAAAGAAACACCCCCTATAAAGTCTGAACACGAAGCTATTATTGATCGTTTTATAGAAACAGCTCCCAAAATATCCCGGCCAAATAAAACATCTACAACTGATGTTAAAATAGCCGACAACCAACAAAGTAACCAATTAGCTACTGAAACTTTAGCCAAGGTTTATCTTGAACAAAAGAAATACGATAGCGCAATTCAAGCATATAAAATTTTAAGTTTGAAATATCCAGAAAAAAGTGGTTTCTTTGCAGACCAAATTAAAAGAATACAAATTTTACAAAACAATAAATAGATGACAACGTATACTTTACTTTTAGTTTTAATATTGATTGTTGCAATAGCATTAATCTTAATTGTGATGGTTCAAAATCCTAAAGGTGGAGGATTATCTTCATCATTTGGAGGCGGTGGTGCTCAAAATATTGGAGGTGTACAAAATACAAACAGCTTTTTAGACAGAACTACTTGGACATTAGCTATTACTATGTTTGCTTTAATTTTATTAGCAAACTTTGCCATTCCAAGAGGTAATGCAGCTGATACTCCTCAGTTAGATGACACTTTAAACAATATTGAAACTACAACTACTCCTGCTACTCCAGCAGCGACAGATACTGTTAAAGACAGCGCTCAGTAGTTTGTAATAAAAACATAAAAAATGCCAACGTAAATGACACGTTGGCATTTTTTTTATATGTAAACCTAAGCTCTTAGAAAAATTGTCAGCAAAAAATCAATGGCATAATTTCTGACAAAAACTAAGCAGTAAATTTTAATTTAATCAATCAAAATATATAAAATGGGATTAAACATTAAACCTTTAGCAGACAGAGTTCTTGTTGAACCAGCTGCAGCAGAAACTACTACAGCATCAGGAATCATCATTCCTGACAACGCAAAGGAAAAACCACAAAAAGGAACTATCGTAGCCGTAGGAAACGGTACCAAAGATGAACCTTTAACTGTAAAAGTTGGTGATACTGTTTTATACGGAAAGTACGCTGGTACTGAACTTAAATTGGAAGGAAAAGATTATTTAATTATGAGAGAAAGCGACATCTTCGCTATCATCTAAAAATTTCTTTGCTTTTAGCTTTTTGCTATTAGCCCACTAAACAAAAACTAAAAAACCAAGCCTACAGCTATAAGCTAACGGCTATAAAACTAAAACAAACATGGCAAAAGATATAAAATTTGATGTAGACGCTCGCGACGGATTAAAACGTGGAGTAGATGCATTGGCAAATGCAGTAAAAGTAACTTTACGAACCTAAAGGACGTAACGTAATTATTTCTAAAGCATTCGGAGCTCCTCACGTAACAAAAGATGGAGTTTCTGTAGCTAAAGAAGTAGAGTTAGAAGACGAGCTAGAAAACATGGGAGCTCAAATGGTAAAAGAAGTAGCTTCTAAAACTAACGACTTAGCAGGTGACGGTACTACTACTGCAACTGTTTTAGCACAAGCTATCGTAAAAGAAGGTTTAAAAAACGTAGCTGCGGGAGCAAATCCAATGGATTTAAAACGCGGTATTGATAAAGCAGTAACTGCTATTACTGAAGATTTAGCAAAACAATCTAAAGAAGTTGGTGATTCATCTGAAAAAATTCAACAAGTAGCTTCTATCTCTTCTAATAACGACGCTGTTATTGGTAATTTAATTGCTGAAGCTTTTGGTAAAGTTGGAAAAGAAGGTGTAATTACAGTTGAAGAAGCTAAAGGAACAGATACGTATGTTGATGTTGTTGAAGGAATGCAATTCGATCGTGGATACTTATCTCCGTACTTCGTAACTGATGCTGACAAAATGATTGCTGATTTAGAAAATCCATACATTTTATTATTCGATAAAAAGATTTCTAACTTACAAGAAATCTTACCTATTTTAGAACCAGTAGCACAATCAGGAAGACCTTTATTAATTGTTGCTGAAGATGTTGACGGACAAGCCTTGGCTACTTTAGTAGTAAACAAATTACGTGGTGGATTAAAAATTGCCGCAGTTAAAGCTCCTGGATTTGGTGACCGTAGAAAGGCAATGTTAGAAGACATCGCTATTTTAACTGGCGGTACTGTAATTTCTGAAGAAAGAGGCTTCTCTTTAGAAAATGCAACTTTAGAATTATTAGGAACTGCTGAAACAGTGACTATTGATAAGGATAATACTACAATCGTTAATGGTTCTGGTGACGAAGCACAAATTAAAGCTCGTGTAAACCAAATCAAAGCACAAATTGAAACGACTACTTCTGACTACGATCGTGAAAAATTACAAGAGCGTTTAGCTAAATTAGCTGGTGGAGTTGCTGTATTATACGTAGGTGCAGCTTCTGAAGTAGAAATGAAAGAAAAGAAAGACCGTGTTGATGATGCATTACACGCTACTCGCGCTGCTGTAGAAGAAGGTATTGTAGCTGGTGGAGGTGTTGCTTTAGTACGTGCTAAAAAAGTGTTAGAAACCATCACTACTGATAATTTAGATGAAACTACAGGTATTCAAATCGTAAACAGAGCAATCGAAGCTCCGTTACGTACCATCGTTGAAAATGCTGGCGGAGAAGGTTCAGTAGTAATCAATAAAGTATTGGAAGGAAATCAAAACTTTGGATACGATGCGAAGTCTGAAACATACGTAGATATGTTAGAAGCTGGTATTATTGACCCTAAGAAAGTAACTCGTGTAGCGTTGGAAAATGCTGCTTCTGTTGCAGGTATGATTTTAACTACGGAGTGTGCTTTAGTAGACATTAAAGAAGACAACCCTGGTGGTGGAATGCCTCCAATGGGTGGTGGAATGCCAGGAATGATGTAAGTCGAGAAGCTCGACACTTAAATATTTAAAAACCTCGAGAATTAAATTATCTCGAGGTTTTTGTTTAAATAAACAACAATCAATTCTCGTAAAAAACTTGACTGTCGAATTACAAGTTTTTTGTATAATTGACAAAAAATAACATAGGCTATGGAAAATAATAGAATTACAGAAGAAATTCGTAATTACAAGCTTTATAAAATCCAAATTACAGACCAAAAAATACGTGAATTTGAAAATACTTTTAAAAAAATAGAAGAAAAATCTATTTTTAAAAGTATCAAAGATTTTTCTTTAAACTCTTTTAAAATTATTTTGCTTTTACTGTCAATTTTAACAGTTAGCTTTTCTATAATTTTCTTCTTCCCGGAACTTATAATTTCTATCATAGAGAAATCAACTAAATCTTCACTATCTCAAGATAATAAAACGGTTCTTTTATTAAATCATAATATATTTTCTTACATTTTCTTTTCTACCAGTATGATTTTATTCATTTTAACCTATACTGTAAATAAAAACATAAAAAATCGCAACTATACATTTAAGTTACATCAATTAACTAATGATATAATAAATCATTTAAAAGACATATCTAAAGATGAGAAGACAAAATATGAAGCGTATGTAGAAAATACCAAATAAAAAACTAAAATTTAATTTATTCACAGGGTTATATCTTTCTCTCTACAACATAATCAATCATTTGAAGTAGTGATTTTTTGTAGTCAGAATCTGGGTAATTATCTAAAATTGCGAGGGCTTTATTTTTGTAATCCAACATTTTAGCTGTGGTGTATTCTAATCCTCCATTTTGTTTTACAAAGGCAATCACTTCTTTTACTCGCTTTTTATTAGTGTTGTGCTTTTTAACAGAGTTAATCAACCAAGATTTTTCTTTTTTAGAGCAATTATTCAAGGTATAAATTAACGGAAGTGTCATTTTTTGTTCTTTGATATCTATACCGGTAGGTTTTCCTATTTTATCCTCTGTGTAATCGAATAAATCATCTTTAATTTGGAATGCAATACCAATGTACTCTCCAAACTTACGCATTTGTTGGACTGTTTCATTGTTCGCTCCTACCGAAGCTGCACCAATTCCACAGCACGCCGCTATTAAAGTGGCTGTTTTTTGGCGAATAATTTCAAAATACACCTCTTCAGTAATATCTAATTTACGTGCTTTTTCAATTTGTAATAACTCGCCTTCACTCATTTCACGTACCGCAATCGAAATCAATTTCAGCAAGTCAAAATCTTCATTATCTATAGAAAGTAATAATCCTTTAGAAAGTAAATAATCACCTACTAAAACAGCTATTTTATTTTTCCATAAGGCATTCATTGAAAAGAATCCTCTACGACGATTACTATCGTCAACCACATCATCGTGTACTAATGTTGCAGTATGGATTAACTCTACTACTGACGCCCCACGATAGGTACGTTCATCAAATCCTCCGTTAGAAACCATTTTTGCAACCAAAAACACAAACATTGGTCGCATCTGTTTTCCTTTTCTACGAACGATATAATACGTAATTCTGTTTAATAATGGAATTTTAGATAGCATCGAATCTTTGAACTTAGTTTCAAAGAGTTCCATTTCTTTTGCTATGGGAAGTTTTATTTGCTCTACTGGCTTCATGGCTAGCAAATGTAAGAAATAAATACCTAACTTTTATTCGCTAATTGTCCGCAAGCAGCGTCAATATCTTTACCTCTAGAACGACGTACATTCACCACAATATCATTCATTTCTAAATTAGAAATGTAGTTATTGATAGCTCTTTCTGAAGCTTGTTGAAACTCGCCATCATCAATCGGGTTGTATTCAATTAAATTAACTTTACACGGAATGTATTTACAGAATTCAACCAACGCATTGATATCTTCTTTACGATCGTTAATTCCGTTCCAAACTACATATTCATAAGTTACTTTTCGTTTGGTTTTTTCATACCAATATTCCAATGCTTCTCGTAAATCTTTTAACGGAAATGTAGCATTAAATGGCATAATCGAAGTTCGAACTTCTTCTATGGCTGAATGTAACGAAACTGCCAAGTTAAAACGTACCTCATCATCTGCCATCTTCTTTATTATTTTAGGAACTCCTGAAGTAGACACAGTAATTCTACGAGCAGCCATTCCTAAGCCCTCTGGTGAGGTAATTTTATCAATTGCCTTGATAACATTATTGTAATTCATTAAAGGTTCTCCCATTCCCATAAACACAATATTTGATAATTTATGATTATGGTACAACCTACTTTGTTTATCAATGGCAACTACTTGATCGTAAATTTCATCAGCATTCAAATTACGCATACGTTTTAAACGCGCAGTGGCACAAAATTTACAATCTAAACTACAACCTACCTGACTTGACACACAAGCGGTTGTTCTTGTTTCTGTAGGAATCAAAACCGACTCAACAATCAATCCATCGTGTAATTTGATAGCATTTTTTATCGTACCATCATTACTACGTTGCATTGCATCAACTTCAATATGATTTATTACAAAATTATCATCTAACATTTGACGTGTTGCTTTTGATAAACTTGTCATATCATCAAACGAATGAGCCGCTTTATGCCATAACCATTCATATACCTGATTTCCTCGAAAGGCTTTATCACCATTCTCTACAAAAAAATCACGTAGTTGTTCTTTCGTTAATGCTCGTATGTCTTTTTTCTTCGCTGTCATCAGGTACAAAAATACACAAAACCTCACAAGTTACTTGTGAGGTTTTGCTAATGATTATAAAAGTTATTCTATAAAATTAACATCGCATCTCCGTACGAGTAAAATTTATATTTTTCTTTGATTGCTTCTTGGTAAGCTTCCATCATAAAATCGTGACCTGCAAATGCTGAAACCATCATTAATAAGGTAGATTTTGGTGTGTGAAAGTTTGTTACCATACAGTTAGCAATGCTAAAATCGTATGGAGGGAAAATAAATTTGTTTGTCCATCCTTCATAAGCATTTAATTGCTTGCTAGAAGATACAGAAGACTCAACAGTTCTCATTACCGTAGTACCTACAGCACAAACTCTTCTCTTTTCTTCTATTGCTTTGTTTACGATATCTGCACTTGCTTGCGGAATAATGATTTGCTCAGAATCCATTTTGTGTTTAGATAAATCTTCTACTTCCACAGGGTTGAATGTTCCCAATCCAACGTGTAAAGTAGTTTCAGCAAAATCTACTCCTTTAATCTCTAAACGTTTCATTAAGTGTTTAGAAAAGTGTAAACCAGCTGTTGGAGCTGCTACCGCACCTTCGTGCTTAGCAAATATTGTTTGGTAACGCTCTTCATCTTGTGGCTCTACCTCTCGCTTGATATATTTTGGTAACGGAGTTTCTCCTAAATCGATTAATTTTTGTCTAAATTCTTCGTAAGAACCGTCAAATAAGAAACGTAACGTTCTACCACGAGAAGTTGTATTATCAATTACTTCTGCTACTAAACTATCATCATCTCCAAAGAATAATTTGTTTCCTATTCTTATTTTTCTTGCCGGATCTACTAATACATCCCACAAACGATTTTCAGCATTTAATTCGCGTAATAAGAATACTTCAATACGAGCTCCTGTTTTTTCTTTATTTCCGTACATACGAGCAGGAAATACTTTCGTATTGTTTAACATCATTACATCTCCTTCATCAAAATAATCGATTAAGTCTCTAAACAACTTATGCTCAATTTTTTGAGTATCACGATGTAATACCATTAAACGTGCTTCATCTCTATGCTCTGATGGGTATTCTGCCAATAATTCCTTTGGCAAGTCAAAATCAAAATTTGATAATTTCATTTGTAAAATTTTCTTAACGGAGGCAAATATACAATTTCAACATAGGGGTTGTCAAGTGATTGCCTGTTTATTTTATCTCTTCACTTTTTATTCCAACAATAGCCATATCTTCCCAAAAACTTCGATATGATTTTGTTACCACCTCAGCTTCTAAAATTTCTATCGGAACTTTTAAAGCTAACGGAGCAAATGCCATTGCCATTCGATGATCGTTATAGGTTGCTATCTGAATATTATCTTTAATTACTTCGGAAGCTTTTAAATGTAAACTCTCATTAGTTACCGAAATAATAGCTCCTAATTTTGTTAACTCTTCACGTAAGGCTTCTAAGCGATCTGTTTCTTTGATTTTTAATGTATGTAATCCTGATAAATCGCAAGCTATTCCTAATCCAAAGCAAGTAACTGCAATGGTTTGAGCAATATCTGGAGCACTTTTTAAATCTTGCTCTAACACATTTGAATTATGTTGTCTTTCTTTAGTTAACGTTATGGAATTTTCTTCAAAAGTGGTACTTACTCCAAAATGTTGATAAATCTTAGCCAAACAACTATCTCCTTGTAAACTGTCTTTTTTATATGCTGATAACTTTACAGAAGAACCTACATCACTCAACGCAATCATCGAATAAAAATAAGACGCCGAACTCCAGTCAGATTCTACAACAATTGTTTGTTCTTTTACGATTGATTTGGGCTTAATTTTAATGAACTGTCCTTCAAACTCAGCTTCAATCTCTAATTGATGCAACAACTGCAACGTCATATTGATATAAGGAACTGAAGTAATTTTGCCTACCAACTCAATCTCCAATCCGTTTTGTAAACTAGGAGCAATCAACATCAACGCAGAAATATATTGACTACTCACATTTCCGTTAATTGAAACTTTACTTTGGGTTAGCTTCTTACCTGTTATTTTAAGTGGTGGATATCCTTCCTTCTCTACATATTCTATATCTGCTTCTAAATCACGAAGTGCGTTGACCAAAATTTCAATTGGTCGATTATGCATGCGTTCTGAACCTTGCAATACTTTCGTTACTCCTTCTTTCGTTGCAAAAAAGGCCGTTAAAAAACGCATAGCAGTTCCTGCATGACCGATATCAGCTACGTCACTACTCGACGATAATGCGTCTTGTAAATGATGCGTATCGTCAGAATCTGATAAATTTTCAATCTGCAAACTCGGATACAATTGCTCTAAAATCAACAATCGGTTTGATTCACTTTTTGAGCCTGAAATTGTAATTTCTTTACCTGATGCAAACAGTTCTGTTTTTAACTTTAAATCCATTGAAGTTTACTTCATTTTCTTGTTAACTAGGTATATACTGTAAATTGCTGTAATAACAATTTTACTTAACCAAAAACGAATCCATTGTTTGTTTGCAAAATGCACATTATAAACAGTTTCAAAGTCCCCAGAAAAAATAGCGCCTCCTGTTTTAAACAACAGAGAAAACAATGCTACAACAACTAAAAAAGGGGTTCCTACTTTTACTACATTAATCCAAAAGCTTCCTTTTTGTATATTTTTTATAAGACTCATTTATTGTAATTTTTCGTTGTTATGATGACGGTCGTGGTCTCGTTTGGTTTTTAAATCTAATTTCTTATCAAACGCTTCTTGTAAGTTAACTCCTGTTTGATTTGCTAAACATAATACCACAAACATTACATCCGCTAATTCTTCCCCTAAATCTTTATTCTTGTCGCTTTCTTTTTCGCTTTGTTCACCATAACGACGCGCAATAATTCGAGCAACCTCACCTACTTCTTCAGTTAATTGCGCCATGTTTGTTAGCTCATTAAAGTAACGAACCCCATGGTTTTTAATCCATTCATCTACTTGTTTTTGTGCGTCTTGAATATTCATATTTTCTGCTTTCTTATTAAATATTCAAAGATAAAAACTTCTATTTCTTAATTGATTCGCCAAGGCGGATTTTTTCTGTGTTCTCCTGCTTTAAACAGAATTAATTTATTACCATCTGGATCTAACAAATGGGCTTCTCTCCATAACCATGTTTGATCTTTAGGTAATTGGGTGAATTGAATTCCTTTTTCTTGTAATTTCTCTACTAATTCATCTAAATTATCCTCTTCAAAATACAATGTAATACCTTCTCCTTTGGACAACTTTTCTACTTGATGAATTGAGAAAGTTGCATTACCATCAGGCACTTCAAATCGTACATATCTAGGACTTGCATCTACAATAAGATGCAAGCCTAATTTTTTATAAAATAGTACAGATACACTTACATTTACAGACGGAATTGTTACTTGATTTAAGTCCATGCTATTACTTTTTCTCTTTTTACAATTCGCATTAACATAAATAAAAACAACACCCCTATTCCTGATAATACAATCATAAAATTCCATGTATTGTCAAACCCAATATTATCTATTAATTGCATTCCTGAATTATGCCCAAAAATATGAGACATTGAAAATGCAATACTATAATACGCCATATACTCTCCTTGGTTTCCTTTTTTGGCTCGCTCCATTACAAAGGCGTTTGAAAAAGGAAATGCAATCATTTCACCAATAGTCATCAACAACATTCCTACAATTAAAATTCCACCCCAACCTGTTAAGTTGATTACCACAAAACTTAAGCCTGTAAGTAGTAAACCAAAAAACATTAAGAACTCTTTGGAATACTTACTTTTTTCTAACCAAGTAATCAAAGGCATTTCTAATAGAAAAATGAAAAAACCGTTCATTCCCATTAATAGTCCGATTTCTAATTCTGTTAAATGATGTACATCTTTGTAATACAGCGGCATGGTAGAAAAATATTGCAAGAAGATAAATCCGAAAACAAACATTCCTACAAAGAACACCCAAAAAGCCTTATCTGAAAATACAGACTCTGGATTTTCTGCTTTTGTTTCATCTAACACTCTTGCCTTTTTAGGATGCAATACATTTACCAATAATATAGTTGCTAAAACACAAGTAATTCCATCTACCCAAAACAATCCGCTATAACCCATTGAGGTTATTATTAATCCTCCAACAGCGGGACCTGCAGAAAAACCTAAATTAATTGCCAAACGGATTAAGGTTACCGAACGTGTTTTATTTTCTGGTTTACTATAAGTATTCAAAGCCACAAACATAGCAGGTCTAAAAGTATCAGCAACTAGCATTACCAAAAAAATACCAATACAAAATCCCCAAAAAGTTTCTACAAATTGTAAGGCTATAAAAAGTAATCCTGTTAAAAACAAACTGGTTTTCATCACCTTGTAAAACCCTATTTTGTCCGCTAGTTTTCCTCCTAACCAAGATCCTGCAACAGACCCTAACCCGAAGCAAGTCATAATCCAACCTACATCATTTAAGGAAAAATGTAAACTTTCTCTCAAATACAATGACATAAACGGAATTACCATTGTACCTGCTCTGTTTATTAAAGTTATTAAAGCGAGCCACCATACTTCGCTTGAGAGACCTTTGAAAGTATCTAAATAATTAAAATAAAGTTTTTTCATGTGGTTTGGTGTTGATTGTTGATATAAAAATAAAAAGTCCGACTATGAAGTCGGACTTTTTATTATCGTTATATTTTATATAAACATAATTATAATACATACATAGCCCGATCTGTCCTGTGTCTCACCACAGTCGATTTACATTGCTTATATGTATTAAAAATTGTCATTTTCTTAATTATTGAATTGTAAAACTAGTAAAAAAATAATTACATCAACACAAAAAAGGTTAAATAATTTCGTAAAGCACTGGTTTACTTGGCGTAGCATCATTTTCAAACGGTGCTATCATTAGGTTTAAAAAATAGGTTCCATCCTTAATTTTATTTGACACATAAATAAATTCAGTAATGGTTGCCTGCATTCTAATTATTCCCTTTGTATTCCAAAAAGCATTGTGTGCTAGTAATTTTCCTTCGTCCTTCTCTTTATCTACCGAAGGTAAATCAATCAACAAATGCTCTATTCCTTTTTCTTTGAGATACTCTGAAGCTTCTTCTAACAAATAAGGCGGATTGGTATGAGAGTATCGCATCGATTTTTTTTCTGACAAATTCGGAATTGTTCTAATTACAATAGCATCTCTTTTTTTATTTCCTAAAGCATATTGCAGTTGCTTTTTAGAAATTACAAAATCTTTATTTTCTACTTGTTCTGGAGCAATGGTAACTACTTCTGCCAGAAAGAAAAACTTTTCTAAGTTTTTATTTATCGAATGTACTTCTTCAGTAATATGTCCTACACACTCTGTGTGTGTGATATGTGAGTGCGGATTGAATTGTATATTGTTGAAATTCACATCTGCCCCTTGCTGAACACTTCCTGTCCAAGCTCCATCCGAAACAGGAAATATTTTAGGATCGTCAAGATACCAAGCATTTACATTCTCTTTGGTTGTATCAATCGCTATTGAAATATCAAGTGGTTTTGATAAATCAATTTTATATTTTTTTGAGTTGTATTCAATTGTTGCTACCATACTCAAATATAATTAAATTATAAACAACTCGCTAGACAACCCATCTGCTAAGAACTTTCCCTTTTCTGTAGTCTTCAAAACTTCATTTGTAATGACTAGTAGACCTTGATTAATAAACTTCTCAGTATTTTTAAGAAGTTCCTCTCTAAACTCTTCTCCAAAATCCTGTACTATTTTTTCTAATGACACTCCCCAAATGGTTCTTAACCCTGTCATTAAATATTCATTAAACTGATCTTTTACAGTGAGCTTCTCTTGCTCTAAAGGGAGTTTTCCTTCTTGAATTGCTTTTATATATTTTGCATTGTTAGCTACATTCCAACTACGGTGTGTTTTATTAAACGAGTGTGCAGAAGGACCAATTCCCATATATTTTTTTCCTAACCAATAACTAGTATTGTGTTTTGAAAAATAATTTGGTTTTCCAAAGTTGGAAATTTCGTAGTGTACAAATCCGTTTTTTGCTGTTTCTGCTACCAAAATATCAAAATGTTCTTTGGCTACCGTTTCATCAACATCAGGATACTTCCCTTGCTTAATAAAAGAATCTAAAGCCGTTTTTGGCTCAACAGTAAGTGCATAAGATGAAATATGATTGATACCGAAATCGAAAGCTATTTGCAGATTTTCTCTCCAACGTTCATTACTCATATTTGGAACTCCGTAAATCAAATCGATTGTAATATTATCAAAGTAGCGTGTCGCTACAGACAAGCAATTTTTTGCTTCTTGTGCATTATGAGCACGGTTCATCAATTGTAAATCTTCTTCAAAAAAAGATTGAATTCCAATACTTAATCGGTTAATTGGAGTTTTAGACAACTCAATTATTTTCTCCTCTGATAAATCATCTGGGTTGGCCTCTAAAGTAATTTCTGGATTTGTTACTACTGTATAATTTTCATAGATAGATGTCAGTAACAACTCTATTTCTTGAATAGACAATAAACTTGGAGTTCCTCCTCCAAAATAGATGGTTTCTATCTCTTCATTTTGTAGTTCTTCCTTTCGTAATTCTAGCTCTTTTACTAAGCAAGCAACTAACTCTTCTTTCTTTTTTAAAGATGTAGAAAAGTGAAAATCGCAATAATAGCACGCTTGCTTACAAAATGGGATATGTAGATAAATTCCTGCCAAATTATTTCACTTTTCCTGGGTTCTGTTTTACAAACGCTGCCCAACCTGTATAGTTTTTACCTCCAACTTTCGTTCCTGAATTATAGTAATGACATACGGCAGCTGCCAAACCATCAGTGGCATCTAAGTTTTTAGGCAACTCTTTTAAGTTTAATAGCGATTTTAGCATTAACGCTACTTGTTCTTTACTAGAGGTACCTTTACCTGTAATTGCCATTTTTATTTTTTTAGGCGCATACTCCGTTACAGGAATTTGACGCGATAATCCTGCTGCCATAGCTACTCCTTGTGCACGTCCTAGTTTTAACATGGATTGTACATTCTTTCCAAAAAAAGGAGCTTCCAACGCAATTTCATCTGGATTATAGGTATCTATCAACTCAATAGTACGCTCAAAAATGATTTTCAATTTTAAGTAATGATCATCATATTTTTTTAAGAGTAATTCGTTCATTTGAACAAATTCCATCTTTTTTCCTACCACCTTTATAATTCCAAACCCCATAATGGAGGTTCCTGGGTCAATACCTAATATAATTTTCTCTGTCTTCAAACTCTCGTTTATTTAACTTCTAAAGAAGTAAATTTAAATGTATTTCCATCAAACAATCCTTTGTCAGATAGTTTTAAGGATGGAATTACTAACAACGCCATAAAAGATAAGGTCATATACGGAGCGCGTAATTTGCTACCTAATTGCTTTGCCATCGCATCCAACTCTGCATAGGCTTTTCCTATTTCAACCGCTGGTTTATCAGACATGATTCCTGCCACAGGAAGTGGTACCACTTTTTCTTCAGTAGAGGTTACCGCACAAACCCCTCCTTTATTTTCAATCAGTAAGTTCACTGCTTTACAAATCAATTCATCCGATACCCCGACAGAAATGATATTATGAGAATCATGCCCTACAGAACTCGCTATCGCTCCATCATTTAATCCAAAATTTTTAATAAAAGCTATAGAAGGTTCCGCATTTTGATAACGATTTACTACGGTCATTTTTAACACATCGTTTGCTACATCTGAAACTAAATTTCCGTCTTTAATTAACGAATCTGCTTCTATTTCATTTGTTACTAATTCTCCATCTAAAGCTTCAATCACTCGAATCTTTTCAGATGCTGAATGAAATTCAAAATCAGCTACATTTTTTGCATTAGTATCAAAATTATTCAACACTTCAAAATCTACATGTTCTACAAATGATTTTCCATTTTCAGCCACTAATTCTCCATTAATATAGGTTTGTAGCACTTCAAACTTTTGTAAGTCTTTCACCACAATAAAATCGGCATCATCTCCTTCATTTAAAGTCCCAACATCGAGATTGTAATGCTCTACAGGATTTATACAAGCAGCCTGTAATACTTTATAGACATCCATCCCTTTAGCTATAGCACGCTCACATAACTGGTTGATATGTCCTAACAACAAATCGTCAGGATGTTTGTCATCGGAGCAAAACATCATATTTTCATAATGTTCAGGAAGTAAATCGATCAATGCTTCAAAATTTTTCGCAGCACTTCCTTCTCGAATGATGACTTTCATTCCTTTTTGAAGTTTTTCTAAACCTTCTTCATAAGTAAAACATTCGTGATCGGTATAGATTCCTGCCGCTATATATTTATCTAAATCTTCACCTCTTAATCCTGGCGCATGTCCATCAACTGGTTTATTGTAATGTTTTGCCCAAGCGATTTTTTTCAACACTTCTTCATCTTGATAAATGACTCCTGGGTAATTCATCATTTCTGCTAAATATTTGATATCAGGATTCTGCATCATCTTTTTGATATCTTCTGAATCTATCACTGCTCCTGCACTTTCAAAAGAAGTCGCTGGCACACAGGATGGTGCTCCAAAACTAAATTTTAACGGAACCTTCTTTCCGTTTTCAATCATGAAATCCACTCCTTTCACTCCTAACACATTAGCTATTTCATGCGGGTCAGACACCGTTGCTACAGTACCATGAGTAACGGCTATTTTTGCAAACTCGGACGGCACCAACATCGAACTTTCTATATGAATATGAGCATCGATAAATCCAGGTAAAATATAGTTTTCTACAGCATGCCCAACTTCTCTAATTTGTAAAATCTTTCCCGCTTCAACCTCAACTTCTCCTTTAAAAATTCTCTTGTTTTGTATATCAACTATATTTCCTTGTACTATCATGTCTTACTATTTAGCTATGCTAAAATACATAGTATTTATGCATAAAAAAAGCATCCAAATTGGATGCTTTTTAAAGTTTTATTTTTCTGCTGCAGGATGACCTCCCGCTAAAATTTCATCATTCGCATATTCTTCAAACTTCTTAAAGTTGTTTCTAAACGAATCTGCTAATTTATGTGCAGTTTTGTAATATTCTTCATCATTGTTCCAAGCTTTACGTTGACTTAATAACTCGTCTGGAACTCCTGGGCACGTTCTTGGTTGCGCTAATCCAAATACAGAGTGAATTCTGAAATCTTCTGGAGTACTTCCTAACTCTCCGTTTAACGCTGCATTAATCATTGCACGCGTGTACTTTAATTTCATTCTGTGACCAACTCCGTAAGGTTGCCTGCTGTCCAACCTGTGTTTACTAACCAAACGTTTACACCTGTTTCTTTCATTTTCTCACTTAACATTTCTGCGTAACGAGTTGGGTGTAATGGCATAAATGGCGCACCAAAACATGCCGAGAAACTTGGTTGTGGCTCTGTTACACCTGCTTCTGTACCTGCTACTTTAGCTGTATAACCAGAAATGAAGTGATAAGCCGCTTGACCTGGTGTTAATTTTGAGATTGGAGGCAATACTCCAAAAGCATCTGCTGTTAAAAAGAAGATGTTCTTAGGGTTTTTACCAATTGATGGAGTTTGAATATTTTCAATATGGTAAATTGGATAACTCACACGTGTATTTTGCGTAATAGAAGTATCAGCAAAATCAACATTTCCTTTATCATCCATTACTATATTTTCAAGGATTGCTCCTCTTTTGATAGCTCCGTAAATTTCTGGTTCTTTTTCTTGAGATAAGTCGATTACTTTTGCGTAACATCCACCTTCAAAGTTAAAGATTGTGTTTTCTGCAGTCCAACCATGCTCATCATCACCAATTAAACTACGGTTAGGATCGGTAGATAAGGTAGTTTTACCTGTACCTGATAATCCGAAGAAAATAGCAGTATCACCATCTTTACCAACGTTTGCAGAACAGTGCATTGGTAACGTGTTTTTAAATACTGGTAAAATAAAGTTTAACGCAGAAAAAATACCTTTCTTAATCTCTCCTGTATATCCTGTACCACCAATTAATGCGATTTTCTTTCCGAAGTTTAAGATTGCAAAATTATGTTGGCGAGTTCCATCTACTTCTGGATCTGCCATAAAACCTGGAGCGTTAATTACTGTCCATTCTGGAGAAAAAGTTTTTAACTCTTCTGCAGTTGGACGTAAAAACATGTTGTAAGCAAACATGTTACTCCAAGGATATTCGTTTACTACACGAATATTTAATTTATAATCTTCATCTGCACATGCATAACTGTCACGTACAAACACCTCTTTATTTGATAAATAGTTAGTTACTTTATCGTATAACTTGTCAAATTTTTCTGAATCAAAAGGAATATTGATATTTCCCCACCATACCTCATCTTTCGTAATATCATCTTTAACGATAAAACGATCCATAGGAGAACGTCCTGTAAACTCACCTGTATTAACAGCTATAGCTCCAAAACTAGTTTCTTTTCCTTGTCCTTTTTCAATAGTGATGTCGTGTAACTCGTCTGAAGTTAATTGATAACGAACCGTAGCGTCTTTTATGCCTAAGTTATCTAACGATATCGTTTTCGTATCAAGATTTGTCATCTTAAAAAATTTTAGTTGTGTTTAATTTTGGACAAAAATAGTTCTTTTTGATTAAACAGCTATATCAATAAAAGATTTTATCTACTTTAATTTTTAACAACTCTTTTAAAAAAGTTATACGCTAGTAATCCCCAACCAACAATTAATAGCACTCCGCCTAAAGGTGTTACAAACCAAATTGACTTTGCTGGTACACTTAATAAGTAGATTAGATAAATAGACCCTGAGAATAATAAAATTCCTGCTATTAAAAAATAACTTATCCTGTTTTTTTCTTTATTGGTAAACTCTGTGTACATGTTTACGAAAAGCAATAGCAACACATGAAAAAACTGATATCTAACTGCTGTTTCAAAACTCTCTAGAGCTTCAGGTGTTAGTTTTGCTTTTAAAGCATGTGCTCCAAAAGCTCCTAAAATTACAGCAATCATTCCTAAAACTGTCGCTATTGTTAGATTTTTATACATTTATTCTGTTTTTGTTTAATTTTAAACTTTTTTAGCGATATTGTCGCCTCAAATATTATCCACTACAAAAATACATTATAAATGAGAAATATATTGATTATTGGTGCTGGTAGATCGAGCTCTTCACTTATAAAATATTTATTAGATAAATCTTCACAAGAAAACCTACATATTACTATTGGCGACGTTTCGTTAGAAAGTGCACAATCAAAAATCAACAACCATAAAAATGCTACGGCAATTCAATTAAACGTTTTCAATGAGGAACAACGTGCTAACGCTATTCAAAAAGCAGACATCGTAATTTCTATGCTTCCTGCTAGTTTTCATATTGAAGTAGCTAAAGATTGTATTACCTACGGAAAGCATATGGTAACAGCTTCTTATATTTCTAATGAAATGAAAGCTTTAAACGAAGAGGCAAAAGCCAAAGGATTGGTATTTATGAACGAGATTGGTCTAGACCCTGGTATCGACCATATGAGTGCTATGCAAGTTATTGATCGCATTAAAGATCAAGGAGGAAAAATGCTTTTATTTGAATCGTTTTGTGGTGGATTAGTAGCTCCTGAAAGTGATACAAATTTATGGAACTACAAATTTACTTGGAATCCAAGAAATGTGGTTTTAGCAGGTCAAGGTGGAGCTTCTATGTTTATTCAAGAAGGCACTTATAAGTACATTCCGTATCATAAATTATTTAGAAGAACGGAGTTCATGACCGTTAACGGAAGTGGAAAGTTTGAAGCTTATGCTAACAGAGACTCTTTAAAATACAGAAGTATTTATGGGTTAGAAGATATTAAAACTATGTACCGCGGAACCATTCGTAAAGTTGGTTTTTCTCGTGCGTGGAATGTTTTTGTTCAATTAGGAATGACTGATGACACTTACACTATTGAAGATTCTGAAAACATGAGCTATCGTGATTTCACCAATCTGTTCTTAGCGTATTCTCCGTCAGATTCAGTAGAATTAAAGTTCCGTTCGTACTTAAAGATTGACCAAGATGATTTAATGTGGGATAAGTTTGTTGAATTAGACATTTTCAATCCAAACAAAAAAGTTGGGTTGAAAAACGCAACTCCTGCTCAAATTTTACAAAAAATATTAATGGATTCTTGGACGCTTGAAAAAGATGATAAAGATATGATTGTTATGCATCATATTTTTGGATATCAATACAAGGAAGAAAATCATCAGATAGAAAGTAGTATGGTAATTAAAGGTGATGATCAAACCTATACTGCTATGGCAAAAACTGTAGGATTACCTGTAGCCATGGCAACCGTACGTATTTTAAATGGTGAAATTACCACTCCAGGAGTACAATTACCGATTAACAAAGAAGTGTATGAACCTATTTTAAAAGAATTAGAAGACTACGGAATTACCTTTGTAGAAAAAGAAGTTCCTTATTTAGGTTATAACCCTGAGAGTGTAAAAGGGTAGTTAAACTTCAAATATTTACTCTTTTTTAATAAATTAGCAATTGAGGATATTTTCTGGTATTATACTGGTTTATATCCTCAATTGTCATTAAAAAGAATTGTAACCAACAACTTATTTGTACGTATTTTACAATTATGGATAAAAAAATTGAAATCAAAGAAGGTTCTATCACCTGAGTAATTTCAAGAACAATAGGTTTAGTTATCATATCTTATTTAGTTTTCAACTTTTATGACAACCCCAGTATTTACGGTATTTGTATACTTATAATATCCTTTCAATTACTTGTAAGTGATGAAGCCTATACAATTACAGCTGACAGCAGAGGCATTGAAATATCCCATTCAAACCTTCTTAAAATATCAGCTTCAAAACAATATATTCGCTATTCTGAAATTAGTGATATTCGATTTATCCCTAGCAAGTTCTCTTTAACTATTTTCCTTCTCAATGCTATTATTCGCTCTGGCGCAGAATCTCGTAAAGATTCCTTACTTATTATCTATAAAAAAAATGGAGATTTAATTGAAATGAAAGGAATAGGAAATAAAGGAGAGGTAGAATATTTACGAGAATTATTATCAACAAACCTCACTCAACAACAATCATAAAAAAATCATTCTAAAAGTTCGTATTTTTACACTTCAACATCACACTAACAAATGTCTGAAAGTGTTTTAAAAAAATACATCAACAGCTACTCTAAAGAAGAAATGTACTTTAGATTTCAAGAAGAATTCCCTGAATTTGTACAACGAGTCCCACAATATTTATTAGCGAGCTTTTTAGGATTAACTCCAGAGTACTTGAGTGAAATTAAAAGAAAATAACATTTCTTAAGCTAGTTTATTTTTTACTGAAATCTTCTTAACTACCTTTGTGCTCATATTAATTTAAGGGCATAATACTATTATGAAAAATATGAAAAAACTTGTTGTTGTTGGCGGCGGGTTTGCTGGATTAGAACTTATGAAAGGATTGGGAAATTTAGATGATTACCAAATTATTTTAGTAGACAGTAATAACTACAATTTCTTCCCTCCTTTAATCTACCAAGTATCAACGGGTTTTATGGAACCTTCTGCAATTAGTTACCCATTCAGAAAAATTTTAAGAAAATTTAAAAACGCTCGTTTTCGACTAGGTGCTCTTGAAAGAGTGGTTCCTGAAGAAAACAAAATAGTGGTAAGTAATGGAGAAATAGAATATGATATCTTGGTAATGGCAACGGGTACAGAAAGTAATTTTTTTGGAAACAAAAACATTGAAAAGTACAGTTTACCTATGAAAACGATTAGCGACGCTCTGTCTCTTAGAAATGTTATTTTAACTCGATTTGACCGTGCTACGAGAATTCAAGATCCAGAAGAAAGAAAAAAGTGTTTAACTTTTGTTATTGCTGGTGCTGGACCTACTGGAGTTGAACTTTCAGGAATTTTATCAGAAATTAAAACTTCAATCATCATAAAAGATTACCCTGAATTAGACGAAAATGATTTTGGTGATATACATCTTATCGATGGTCAAAGTTCTGTTTTAGCTCCTATGTCTAAAAAAGCACAAGAATACACTTCTGAAAAGCTAAGTGAACTAGGTGTAACTCTGACTATGAATACAATGGTTAACGACTTTGATGGTGAAACCGTGTATTTATCAAACGGAGAAAAAATAGAAACCAAAAACCTTATTTGGGCAGCTGGGGTATCAGCTAAAACATTCGATGGTTTTTCAAAAGAAAGTTTTGGCCCTGGCAGAAGGCTAAAAACAAATCAGTTTAACTTAGTAGATTCATACGATAATATTTATGCGTTAGGAGACTGCGCCTTGATTTCTGGCGATAAAAACTATCCTAACGGGCACCCGCAATTAGCACAACCTGCTTTACAACAAGCTAAAAACCTAGCAAACAACCTTAAAAGAAAAGATGGTAATTGGAAACCTTTTCAATACAACGACAAGGGTTCGTTAGCTATTATTGGACGAAACAAAGCGGTACTTGATTTTCCTGGTCAAAAACAATCTTTAAAAGGTTTTGTGGCTTGGTTAATTTGGATTTTTGTACATATTATGGGGCTTGTAAACTTTAAAAACAAAGCAAGAACACTTTACAACTGGCTTGGTTATTACATTTACAAAGACCAATATTTTAGAATGATTATCAAGCCTACTCCAAGAGATAATAATTAAAAAAGATGAAAAAAATTAGTCTTATAATAGTGTTGGTTTTTGCAATTATAGCCATAGGCTGTGATTCAGAAAAATCAAAAAGTAATAACAACTCCGAAGACATCGTATCTCCGTCTGACACGCTAACTAAACATCTAAAACCCTTCAATCCTGATTTACCAACAATCGGACTTTTAATGTTTAACGGTGTTTTACAAGGTGAAGTTATAGCAACATCCGACGTTTTTGGAAAACCAAACAAAGATGGTAAACAACTTTTTAACGTAGTAGCTATTGCTGAAAAAGCTAAACCAATTACTACTGAAGAAGGAATGCATTTTGTTCCTGACTTTACTTTTGATAATTGCCCAAAACTAACAGCTTTATTTGTACCTAGTGCTTACGATATGTATGCGCAAGTACACAATAACAAAGTGGTAGATTTTATAAAAGCTAAAAATCAAGAAACTCAATACACGGTTAGTAATTGTGCTGGAGCTAATTTAATTGGCAAATCTGGTGTAGCAGATGGTCATAAAATCGTAACGTGGATTGGTGGTGGTGAGCAACTACAAAAAGACTATCCGAATTTAAAAGTACAAAACGACAGCTTGGTAACTTTTGTTAAGGATGGTAAGTTTTTATCTTCCAACGGAAATTTAGCCAGTTATATTTCTGCTTTAGAGCTTCTTGAAATTATGACAAGTGTTGAACACAGACAATTTGTTGAAAGCTACTTATATCTGGACAGGCTTAAAAACTGGGAAAATTAACATTTACTAAAACTTACATCTTTAAATAAAAATCTTTTGTAAGATTAATATAGGCATCAGTGTACTGGTGCCTTTTTGTTTCAATTACCAATTCTTCTTCTTGAATTGTAGTTTCTACAAAAGATAATTCTAATAAACTTCGTTTAACCTCTGTATCGGGTGTTCCTTTTACTCGACAAACTCTATTTAGATGTAAACTGTACTTATTTGCTAACTCAATAAAGTTTCCTTCTTCTTTAAAAGGAATAATCGTTGAGAATCTACCATTTTCAGACAAAATTTTACTCACACCTTCAAGCAATTCTTCAAAAGATAACGAAGAAGTAAATCGTGCTTTGTTCCGTGCTTCGTCTTCCGATTCAAAAGCATCCGTATAAAATGGCGGATTTGACACTATTACATCGTATTGCTCTTCCTCTTCTGCCATTTCTTCTGCAAATTCTACAAAAGAAGCATTGTAACAAAAAAGACGATCTCCCCAATCTGATTGCTCGAAATTTTCAACGGTTTGCTCATAAGCATTTTCATCAATCTCTACCGCATCAATAGTCATCGCGTCGCTACGTTGTGCCAACATCAAAGAAATAACTCCTGTACCAGAGCCTACATCTAACAACATATCAGGAAACTCTCCTAAATCACACCACGCCCCTAACAATACCGCATCGGTACCGATTTTCATTGCTGTTTTATCTTGATGTACCGTAAACTCCTTAAACTGAAATGGCTTCATCTATAAAAATCTGCTTAGAATATTTTCTGCATTGAAAAATAAGTACAATACAATAATTAATAGGATTACTAGAAACAACCCTCTTTTAGGATTTCCTTTTTTTCTATTACCAAAACGTCTTTTAAACTCCATTCTCCTTTATTTGTTTAATGTGATTCCTAGATAAATTCGGAATAACCTTATACTATTTTTGTTGCCCGAAGCATTTCCATTTTTCCAGGACGAACCAGGTAAGCGTTCTACTTTAAAACCTACTGCTTGCATCGCTCGTCTAACACTTCCTTTTGCTGAATAGGTTACCAATACTCCTTCCCCTTTTAGAGCTGCAAACATAATTCGAAAAATATCTTCCGTCCACAACTCAGGTTGTACCCTTGCTCCGAAGGCATCAAAATAAATCAAATCAAATTGATTTTCATCTGTAATTTCAGAAAAAAATTGTTTACGTTTTGTTAGCGAAAAATTATTAGTGATGTTATGCTTCTTTTCCCAAGAAACTTCATGCATTTTATTAAACAACTCTTGTTGTTCTTCAGCCTCTAATTCTGTTACGTAATTTAGTTTTTCAACCTCTTCTTTAGCAACAGGATATGCCTCTACTCCAACATAATCAATCTTACTTTTCGCTTCCAACAACGTAATAAAACAATTAAGGCCTGTACCAAAACCGATTTCTAAAATTGAAATATTCTCGTGATCAACATATCTTAAACCATTTCTGATAAACACATGATACGCTTCTAGTATTGCTCCATGTTTAGAATGATATTGCTCATCCCATTCAGGTAAGTGAATGGTAGTGGAGCCATCGGACGTTATGATTATTTCTCTTTTTATTCCTTAATTATTTAATTAATAATTTTTTAATTCTAGGTATCGGTCCTCTACAGGTAGTTTCATGACAGGCAATACAAGTGTTTATTGCTTGATTAAAGTTTTGCTTTAACGAATCTTGCGAACCACTATATACCTGTTGCATACTTTGTATATACAATTTTGAAAAAGCCTCAAAACTGGCATTTCTATCAGTAGGATCAGTTAAAACTGCATCGTGAATATTAAGGTAGACATCAGGAAAGTTACCAATAGCCTCTCCTTCCAAAATTTTATTCTTAATTGTCATATTACCTTCATACATGGTATTCATTAACGCTGCCATTTCTGAAGATTGATACATAATTAATTCCTCTTTGGGTTGCTTTACTTCCTTTTTGCAAGAAAAAAAAAGTAAAACTATACATAATAAACCAAAAACGTTCTTCATTACTTTTTTATTAACACGCCATCTGCTTCAAAAGCATAGGTGTATTTTGGTTCAGTAATTTGAGCGATTTCTTCTTCTGATTTTCCTGCATCTTTTGCATAGTGTTGTAATTCATCTACTGAAATTTCAGTTACATACGCTTTTCCATTTACCACTACTTCTTTTGCATCTGCATTTAACGGCATAAAAAATCCGTAGTCTTTAAAACGTACCATAGATTCTTGCTCTTCTCCTAAATCCAACTTCATCCAACAACCTTTTTTCTTACATACTTCATTTATTGTTGAAGTAAATTTTACATTTAAAGTATCTCCTGCCTTTAAGTTTTTGAATTTTGCTCGCATTTCAGCTGCAGAAATTGCTTCAGCATCTGTAATCTTTTCTCCAAAAGATGCATATTCTATTTTTTGTACTTCAGTATCATTTGTAGTAGATTTTTCTTCTTTCTTTTCAACCTTACAAGAGCTAAGCGCAATGCTTAAAACCGCAGCCAAAACCAATAGTCTTTTCATTTTCAAAATTTTAAAATTAACATATCAACAAATATACTTATAATTTCTTCAAGCAATACCCGCCTAAAACATACCGCTAGATTTTGTATCTTCGTGGCACTTCTAAAAACAACAACACAATGAATATTGATATTGAGCTTATACAAGAATCAAAAATAGATACAGTAGATTTTAACAATTTGGCGTTTGGTCGTATTTTTTCTGACCATATGTTAGTTTGTGATTTTAAAGATGGTGAGTGGAAAACGCCTCAAATTATGCCTTACGGACCCATGACTTTTGAACCTTCGGCGAGAGTTTTTCATTACGGACAAGCTGTTTTTGAAGGAATGAAAGCTTACAAAGATGATAATGACGACGTTTTCTTATTTCGTCCAGATGAAAACTTTCACAGAATTAACAAGTCTGGAGAACGTTTAGCAATGCCTCCTGTTCCTGAAAATGTTTTTATGGAAGGACTAAAAAAGTTATTAGAGATTGACGATGCTTGGATTAAAAAAGGATTTGGAAACTCGTTATACATCCGTCCTTTTATCATTGCTTCTGAAGGAGCTATTTCTGCTTCTCCTGCTGAAGAATACAAATTCATCATCATCTGTTCACCTGCACAATCGTACTATGCTGGAGAAGTTCGCGTTCTTTTTGCTGAAAAATATAGTCGCTCTGCCGATGGTGGTGTCGGATTTGCAAAAGCAGCAGGTAACTACGCCGCACAGTTTTATCCAACTAGTTTAGCCCATAAAGAAGGATATCAGCAAATTGTTTGGACAGATGCTAATACACACGAGTATCTTGAAGAAGCAGGCACTATGAACGTTTTCTTTAGAATTGGTGATAAACTTGTTACCGCACCAACAAGTGATCGTATTTTAGATGGGGTTACCCGTAAATCAATCATTCAACTTGCTCAAGACAATAATATTGAAGTAGAAGTACGAAGAGTATCAGTTACTGAGGTAAAAGAAGCTGCAAGAAAAGGAGAATTGAAAGAAATTTTTGGTTCTGGTACTGCTGCGGTAATCAACCCTATTAAAGGATTTAAACATCAAGATGAAACTTTTGAATTACCTGACATGGAAGATTCATACGCTGCTTTTTTCAAAGAGAAACTACTAGGAATTCAATATAACAAACTGGAAGACAAGCATAACTGGAGAGTGAAAATTTAGTTTTTTCATTAAAAAAAGTTATATTAGTGGATAATATTCAATTTTGAATATAAAAATCTAAATAAAATGAGAAATATAGTACCAGCATTATTATCTATAGGAATTGGTTTTGCTATTTCTTTTTTTGGTTTACAAAGTTACTCGAACTCTCTATCGGGTAAACCTGTTTTCGCTATAAACGAAACCGTAGACACCCAAGAAGAAACACAACTTCCTGAAGAGGAAGAAACAACTGACACTGAAGATACGCAACAAGAAATTAGCGCGGATATTAATGAGGAAACCCCTTCTATTGAAGAAACTATCCCTGAAGAGGATACTCATGAAAACAAAGAAGAAGATGATGAAGAGAGAGAAGGAGAAGCTGTAGAAGTTGAAACAAATACTTCAACTTCTTACGACTCTAACAACATTCAAAAGAGTTTTGATAATTGGGAAGCCTATACAAAAGACAATATTGATTTAATGTCTACCTATACTCCTTTAGATGAAAAAGGAGCTGCTGTTGAAAAAGGGATGTTCCTAACATTATTACGTACTGGTGCTTTCATTCCTGTTAAACACGAAAATGAAGGAAAAACACAGTATCAACTTACGAACATCAACGATACTTCTGACGAAAAAATAAAGAAATCTATTGTTAGTAAAGCTGCTATAGCCTATCAATATTTTAAAATGGAAGGAAAAAAACTTCCAGATTATAATTTTGTTGATTTAACGGGAAAAGCACATAACAAAGCTGACACAAAAGGAAAGTTATTAGTCATTAAATGTTGGTTTATTACCTGTAAAGTATGTGTAGAAGAATTCCCTGAATTAAATGAGTTAGTAGACAAATACAAAAATGAAAAGATTGAATTTGTTAGTTTAGCTTTTGATAAAAAAGACGAATTAATTGAGTTTTTAGAAACTAAAGAGTTTAAATACCCTACTATTCCTGAGCAAAAGGATTACATGGCTAAAAAACTAAAAGTTAAACAATACCCTACACATTTAATTGTTGACTCTAACGGTATTATTATTAAAATGGTTAATAATGTTAAAACCTTAACATCAGAATTAGAAAGAATTATGGGTAAATAACATAGGGAACAAAATTAAAAAAAGCTCCTCAAAAGAGGAGCTTTTTTATTTATCTAAAATTTCTTTAATATTTGGTTTGAAGTAATTTGGTCCTTTAAGCACCTTGCCATCTTCACGATAAATTGGCTTTCCATCTTCTCCTAACTTACTCATATTACTTCGTTGAATCTCATTAAACACTTCTTCAATTTTGTGTTGCATTCCGTGTTCAATAATAGTTCCGCATAAAATATACAGCATGTCCCCTAAGGCATCTGCAACCTCAACCAAATCGTTATTCTGCGCTGCTTCTAGGTATTCTTCATTTTCTTCTTTCATTAAATTGTAACGAAGTAGGTTTCGTTCCTCGCTAATATTTGCCGTTGGTTCGTTGTTAATTCCTAATCCGAAAGCGGTATGAAATTCGTGTACTGCTGCTATTCTTTTCTTCATTGTAATTAATCTGTTTTATATTAGTTTATGTTGCTTTTTCTGACACTTAAACTAGCAGCAAAAATAATTGCTGTTTTAGTTTTTTCCATTCTAAAATCATTCTTTAACTTTGCTAAAAATACAATTTTATGTTTATACTTATTGCTGCTAAAATGTTTACTACAGGCAGAATCATTTTTGCAAGTTTATTTGTAATAGCTTTTATCGTTTTGATGTATTTCAGCTACAAAAAAGATGCTAAAAACAACAAAAAGCACTACCAGAACGGAGCTTTGTACGTGGCTATAGGAATAGCAGTAGTTATTGCGCTATTGTTTTTATCTAAACTATTAACAAAATAACACAACCTTTTAAGGCTCCATTATAAAATAAAAAACCGATTCTTTTCAGAATCGGTTTTTATTATTTAGCCTTTTAACTTCTTAATTTTTTATTGGTAAAAAATTATAGTTTTTAGCGTAGAAATTCATTTGCTCTTCAAACGTTTCTGGTTGCGTAATTTTAATATCAGTAATATTACCTTCAGCATCTGTTACTGGCTCTAATACTGGATTTACAAATCCGTTATAAGGAGCTGATGTAAATTGTGCGTTACGATCTAAAACTTCTTTATGAATTTCTTGATCTACTTTTACTCCATAGCCTTCAACTAATGCTTTTGCCGCTTCAAAATCTCCTTCGGATTTAATTCTTTGCGTTTCTTTTAATAAACGTCCGAAAATTTCGCGAAGCTTATCATAATCATTGATGTTATAATATGTCTTACCGTCTCTAATAACTTTTTCAATTACATTATCTTTCGCTCCTTGCTCAAAAGACCAAGCTGATACCCATTGGCGATTTACCATGTGATCTTCTTCAATATCATCTCCTAAGTTAATTCTAATTAACTGTGTCATTAATCCGTTTCTGATGTACCCATCGTAGGCAGCTTTACCAACTTTTTGCCAGTCATCAACCAATCCTAACTCTTGTAATTTAGGATCCATTAAATAGTACAATCCTACTAAATCCGCTCTACCTTCTTCCATTGTAGAAGCATAATTCTTTAACGTCTCTTTTGGTTGACCAACTCCGTCGTTAATTACACCTGAAGCATGTCCGATTACCTCGTGTAATGCTGTGTGTAATTTATCAGCTAATTTACCATACTTAATTTCTAAATCGATTTCTTCTTGATCATTAGCAAACTCTTTTAAACGTCCTGTTCCTCCAGCATTGTTATACGAACCAATAATATTCCCTAACGATACTGATTTAGAACCATGTTGTTGACGAATCCAGTTATTGTTTGGTAAGTTCACTCCAATTGGAGTACTTGGAGATGCATCTCCTGCCTCACCAGCAACGTTTACAGTTTTATACGAAACCCCAACTACGTTTTCTTTTTTATGTGCTGGATCTAACGGAGCATTATCTTCAAACCATTGTGCATTGTCTGATAATACTTTCATCTTTTTAGACATATCAAAGTCTTTGATTTGTACGATGTTTTCGTACGAACCTCTGTACCCTTTAGGATCGTTATACACTTCAATAAAACCATTAATCCAATCAATATTTCCTTCGGTAGATTCAACCCAAGCAATAGCATACTCATCCCAAGTATGTAAATCTCCTGTTTTATAGTATTCGATTAACAACTCTAAGGTTTTTGCTTGTTTTTCGTTTTCTGCTACTTCTTTAGCCTTTTCTAACCACTCAATAATTTTATCGATAGCTTGACCGTACATTCCACCAGACTTCCAAACTTTCTCTACTAATTTTCCGTCTTCACGAACTAATTTCGAGTTTAATCCTGCTTCAATTGGTTTATCTTTTGACCCTTTATCCGCTTTAGCGTAAAAATCTTCTACATCTTTACTTGTGATATCTGGTCCGTAGAAATTTACTGCAGATGCCAGTACGTGATCAACTCCTGCTTTTTTGTTTACTTTTTTAGCATCTTTATCGTTAAAAATAACCTCAAAAGCTTCTGCAGATAACTCAGTGTTAGTTTCTTTTAATAACGATTCAAAATATTCTTTAGAAAATTCAGGTTTTAACTTATCGTTAGAATAGTGGTGGTGAATTCCGTTTGAAAACCATACACGTTTTAAATACGTTGTAAATGCTTTAAACTCTTCACTCTCTTTATCACCTTTAAAGTTATTGTTGATATTTTCTAAAGCTGCTCTAATTTCAAGATTGTGACGGTAGTTTTGATCCCACATAATATCACGACCAGACAAACCAGCTTGCGTTAAATAATACACTAACTTTTTTTCTTTTAGTGTTAACTCATCAAAACCAGGAATTTGATAACGTAATACTTTTATGTCAGCAAATTGCTCTACAACATATTCAAACTCTTTTGCTTTTTTTTCAGCTACTTTAGGCTCTTTTTTGGCTTCTGTTCCGCATGAAGTTAACACTCCAGCTGCAACAACTGCACAAAGCATTTGTTTTAGTTTCATTTATAATAATATTTAGTTTATTTTTTTGGAAGGATAAAATTACGAAATTTAAACTTCATGGTATCGAAAACAGTCTGTTGTATGGTCGTTTACCATCCCCGTAGCCTGCATATGAGCATAAATTACTGTGGATCCTACAAATTTAAATCCACGTTTTTTTAAATCTTTTGAAATTGCATCAGAAAGTGCTGTTGTTGCAGGCACTTCTTCTCTTTTTTCAAATGAATTTTTTATGGGCTCTCCATCAACAAAACTCCAAATATATTTAGAAAATGTTCCAAACTCTTCTTGCACTTTCATAAATAATTGAGCGTTGGTAATTGTAGCTTTTATCTTTAACTTATTTCTAATAATTCCTTCATTTTGTAACAGCTCTTCATACTTTTCTTCACCATATTTTGCAATTTTCTGATAATTAAAATCGTCTAACGCTTTTCTAAAATTTTCTCTTTTTTTTAAAATAGTTATCCAACTCAATCCTGCCTGAAAGGTTTCTAAAATTAAAAACTCAAACAATTTATCATCATCATAAACAGGAACTCCCCATTCTGTATCGTGGTATTCTATATACAAAGGGTCATTTCCTACCCAAAAACATCTTTGCTTCATAATCTTTTATTTAATGCTGAAAATTACTGTTAAACAAGTTAAAAATCAATGAATTTCGGAATAATTTTTGCAATTTTATAGTTAATAAACTCATATTGATCATGAAAACACTACAACATATTTTAGCTCTCAGTATCATAGGAATTATGCTGTGGGCTTGTGGTTCTTCTCCCCTAAAGAACACTTCAAATACTAATGAAGAACCTGTTGTTATTGCCAATGACAGTTTAGAATACGAAATTATTATCATAGATCCTGGTTTTACTACTTATTTAAATAGCATAGCCAAACCAGAAGGTTATTATTCGCAAACGTACTTAGAAAATAAAAATCGTTTGTATGTTATTACATGGAATTACCGAGCACAAAATCCACTACAATTCAATCCTAATATTTATGAAAATGTGATTGATTACAGTCCGCATATTGATTATGGTTACGAAGTAAACTACAAATTATTCAATTATTTTGAGTTTGCTCAACGTAAATACAAGATGAGTTTAGGAGCTGGATCAACTCGATTTAATAGGTGATTTTTACTCAAAAAAGCATCTTTGTAAAAACTGTATATTTGCTCAAAAAATCAACCCAATAACATGAAATTTTTAAGAAATCTATTAGCCTCAGTTCTTGGCTTTTTTATTGCCCTTTTTTTACTGTTCGTTTTCTTTTTTGCTATCGCTACTATTGTTGGAGGTTCTGAAGAAGAGATTCTTGTTAAAGAAAATTCAGTTTTAGAGTTAGACTTATCTAACCCTATTAAGGATTATTCTCCTGATTCAAACGATCCTTTTGAAAAAATATTAGCTAAATACAGTAATAAAAAGAAGAAAAGTAGCTTAAACACAATCATTAATGCTATTGAAAATGCTAAGACAGATAATAAAATTAAAGGAATTAGTATAAAAACAACCTTTGTGAATGCTGGTATTGCACAAACGCAAGCCATTAGAAATAAATTAGAAGAGTTTAAAGAGAATGGTAAATTCATATATGCGTACAACGACATTTATACTCAAAAAAATTATTACTTAAGTTCTGTTGCCGATAGTTTATTCTTAAACCCGGTTGGGGCTATCGATTTTAGAGGTTTATCAACTGAAATTTTATACTTCAAAGATTTCGAAGATAAATACGGTATTAAAATGGAAGTAGTTCGTCACGGAAAATATAAAAGTGCAGTTGAGCCATTTTTAGAAAATAAAATGAGTGATGCAAATCGCGAGCAAACTACCTCTTTCTTAAAATCAATTTGGTCAGAAATTACTGAAGATATTAGCAACAGCAGAAACATTTCAATTGAAGAATTAAATACTATTGCTGACAACTCTAACGGAAGAAATGCTGAAATAGCTTTAAAAAACAAACTTATTGATGCTTCTATCTATGAAGATGAATACCAAGAAAAACTAGCAGGAAGTTCTGATGAAAAAGTGAATACTATTTCTATCGAAGATTACATCAACTCAGGAAAAGGAAGAATTTCTTCTACTGCTAAAGATAAAATTGCTGTGATTTATGCACAAGGTGATATCGTGTATGGAGAAGGAAATGAAAGCTATATCGGACAAGGAATTATTAATAAAGCGATTAAAAAAGCTAGAGAAGATGATAATGTAAAAGCTATTGTTCTTCGCGTAAATTCTCCTGGTGGTAGTGCTTTAGCTTCTGAATTAATTTGGCGTGAGTTAGAATTAACTAAGAAAGAAAAACCTCTAGTCGTTTCTATGGGTAACCTAGCTGCTTCTGGTGGTTATTATATTGCTTGTAATGCTGATAAAATTATCGCTGAACCAACAACCATTACAGGATCAATTGGTGTTTTTGGTGCGATTCCTAATTTTAGTCAGTTTGCTGATAATATTGGTATCAATGCAGAACAAGTATCTACTAACAATAGTGCTTCTTACAGTGTTTTTGAGCCAATGAATCAGAAGTTCTACGATGTAACAAAAGAAGGAGTTGAACAAATCTACACTACTTTTGTTAATCGTGTTTCTACAGGACGTAACATGACTTTTGAGCAAGTAAACGAAATTGCACAAGGTAGAGTTTGGACAGGTAAAGAAGCTATTGAAAAAGGTTTAGTCGATCAATTAGGAGGATTAGAAGATGCTATAAAAGCTGCTGCTGAATTAGCTGAAGTTGAAATTTATAAAGTTCGTAACTATCCTCACTACAAAACTGATTTAAAGGATGCTTTACAAATGAATCCTTTTATGAAAGCTTCTAAAGAAGAAATCTTAAAAGAAACAATGGGTGATGAAAACTATCAGCTATACAACAACATTCATAAAATGAAAAACCTAGAAGGAATTCAAGCCAGAATCCCTTTTATATTTCAAATAAAATAATCATAAAAAAAACCTCGACAATGTCGAGGTTTTTTTTTTATAAAATCATAGTGTAAACCTACTCATCATAACTATAGTTTACTTCAGCTTTAACTGACTCATCTTCTCCAACTACTAAACCTGAACCTTTTACTGGATAACCATCTTCATCATAAGTATAATCAATAGTTAATGTCCCTTTTATATTGTCATCAGCATCTTTGTAAATTACTTTTGTTAAGTTGTTTACAGGAAATAAAGCCCTTGCCTTAACTATTTCTGCCGCTTGTGGGTTTACACCAAAGTTTATATCAACTCCATCTAAAATATCAATAATTCCTGCTGCTTCTAAAGTTGAAAAATACATGTTTGGATTTTCGTCATAAAACATTTCTGCAATATAATTTTCAATACTATAAGTATCTGTTTCCCAATCGTAAACTTCTTGTCTAAATAAAACCTTACTTGGATTTTTATTTGAATCGTACTCTAATACTTCTCCTGTTTCATAAGCTTCGTAAGGAGACTCGTATAATTTCTCAATAGAAAAGCTTTCTGAAGTACTACCTCCTTCACTTACTGTAATAGTATTACCATCGTTTTTGTAGTTTATTAAAGTTGCACCTCCTTCATTATCTGTTCCTGATAAGCTTACCAATTTGTTTTCAGAATTATACATAAATTGAGCAGTCATTGTTTCATTCTCCTGATTAGTCGCAGTAATTGTTTTTAGTCTTTTCTTTTTAGCCCCTTCATTGATTTCTTCAAAATCATCAGATGTAGAACTGCTACAAGCCGTTAATAATGTCATTCCTAATCCGATAGCAAAAACATACTTTAAGTTTTTCATTTTTGTGTACTTTTTAATGAACCCTATTAAACTTTTATGTTTGTGTAAAAAATTGGATTTTTAAATTCTGTTACAGCAATTTTCTCAGCTACACACATAGCTAAACTATAAAAAGCGAAAGAAAGACAGCAACTTTTTAGCAAATTTAAAACTTTAAAAAAGTTCGGTTTATATTATTTCTTAATTCCACACAAAAATAGGAGTAAAAAAAATACCTGCAACAAAAATTGCAGGTATTTTTAACTAGTATATTTTGCAGTTTTTTACAAACCGAAACTTTCTTTTACCTTAGATACATAATCTAATTTCTCCCAAGTAAATAACTCTACATCTAGCGTTATACTTTCTCCATTAGGTTGTGTAAACGTTTTAGAAACTACTTCATTTGTACGTCCCATATGTCCGTAAGCAGCAGTTTCGCTATATATTGGATTACGTAATTTTAAACGATCTTCAATTGCGTGTGGACGCATATCAAAAATTTCAGAAACTTTTTGAGCGATCTCTCCATCCTTTAAATCGACTTTTGAAGTTCCGTAAGTATCTACAAAAATACCCATCGGTTCTACCACTCCAATTGCGTATGATACTTGTACTAATACCTCATCAGCAACTCCAGCAGCTACTAAATTCTTTGCGATATGACGTGTTGCATAGGCTGCAGAACGATCTACCTTACTTGGATCTTTTCCTGAAAATGCTCCACCACCATGTGCTCCTTTTCCTCCATACGTATCAACAATAATCTTACGACCTGTTAACCCTGTATCTCCATGAGGTCCACCAATTACAAACTTTCCTGTTGGGTTTATATGATACTTAATATCATCATTAAACAACGCTTGAATTTCAGGAGTTAATTGTGCTTTAACTCTAGGAATTAAAATCTCAACAATATCTTTTCTAATTTTTGCTAACATCGTTTCGTCATCAGCAAAATCATCGTGCTGTGTAGAAACAACAATTGCTTCAATACGTTGTGGTACATTATCATCAGAATACTCAATAGTTACCTGACTCTTAGCATCTGGACGTAAATAAGTAATTTCTTTGTTTTCTCTACGAATAGCAGCTAATTCCTTTAAGATCATGTGCGATAAATCTAACGCTAACGGCATATAATGCTCTGTTTCGTTAGTTGCATACCCAAACATCATACCTTGGTCTCCTGCACCTTGCTCTTCCTTTGAGGCTCTATCTACTCCACGGTTAATATCGTCTGATTGTTCATGAATTGCTGATAAAACTCCACAAGAATTTCCATCAAACATGTATTCTCCTTTAGTATAACCAATTTTATTGATTACTTCACGAGCTATTTTTTGAACATCTAAATAGGTTGATGACTTTACCTCTCCAGCCAATACAACCTGACCTGTAGTTACTAAAGTTTCACAAGCAACCTTAGATTCTGGGTCAAATGCTAAAAAATTATCTATTAAAGCGTCAGAAATTTGATCTGCTACTTTATCTGGATGTCCTTCAGAAACACTTT
Source organism: Tenacibaculum sp. TB-56 (assembly GCF_059716275.2). Classification (NCBI taxonomy): domain Bacteria; kingdom Pseudomonadati; phylum Bacteroidota; class Flavobacteriia; order Flavobacteriales; family Flavobacteriaceae; genus Tenacibaculum; species Tenacibaculum sp. TB-56. The sequence continues at coordinate 656,762 of NZ_CM201367.1, forward strand.
CCGAAGTAAAAAAATATGACATAAAAACTTCTTTTTAAATTAATTAAAAGAAAAAACTTGAATTGCTAGGTCGCTAAAAGGAGTAGAAAATTACTGCTTTAGCATTTTTATTCTGAACTATTGTTCATTGAGGTTGCAATCAGTCAAATTTTTCCTCAAATAAATATTGGTGCAAAGTTATAGATTATTTTACACACATAAAAACAAACTAAGCTATAAAAAAATAGAAAGTATTGATACTATGATAATAAAAAGTAATTTTTATAAAATGGCATTGGAAAAATATTTGCTTACTTTTGTGGTGTACAAAGTAAGATAATAACTTAGATAAAACATATATAAAATGGCATTAGAAATTACAGATGCTTCTTTCGAAGAAGTAGTATTAAAATCTGACAAACCAGTATTAGTAGACTTTTGGGCAGCTTGGTGCGGACCATGTAGAATGGTGTCTCCTATCGTTGATGAAATCAGTAGCGAGTATGAAGGAAAAGCTGTTGTTGGTAAAGTAGACGTAGACGCAAACCAAGAATTTGCTGCTAAGTATGGTGTAAGAAACATCCCAACTGTATTAATTTTCAAAAACGGAGAAGTTGTAGACAAGCAAGTTGGTGCTGCTCCTAAAAAAGCTTATACAGATAAAATTGATGCTGCTTTATAAAAAGTATTTCAATTCATCTCATAAAAAAGGTTTGGCTATTGCTAAACCTTTTGTTATTTTCGGTACTGTATGATTGATTTAAACAGTACTGCTTCAAAAATTAACAACCTTGAGCTACTTGCCAAACAAGTAGTAGAAGGTTTTATTACAGGAATGCACAAAAGTCCGTTTCATGGGTTTTCGGTTGAATTTTCTGAACACAAACTCTATAATAAAGGCGAAAGTACTCGCCATATAGATTGGAAGCTATTTGCTAAAACCGAAAAGCTGTACACCAAAAAATATGAAGAAGAAACGAATCTTAGATGTCATTTAATTATCGACAATTCTTCTTCTATGCATTATCCTATAAGTAAGAATCAATCAATAGATAGTTTAAATAAGATTGGTTTCTCAGCGGTAGCTGCAGCTTCTTTAATGGATATTTTAAAACGACAACGTGATGCTGTTGGGTTAAGTATTTACTCTGACACTTATGAATACTATGCTCCAGAAAAAGGTAGTGAGCGTCATCGTAAAATGTTATTACATCAATTAGAGCATTTATTATCATCTAATTCTACTTCAAAAACAAAAACCTATCAATACTTACATGAAATAGCAGAGAAGATTCATAGAAGGTCTTTAATTTTCTTATTTACCGATATGTTTCAAACTTCAAAGAATGAAGAAGAGCTTTTTAATGCTTTAAGACATCTAAGATTTAATAAACATGAAGTAGTATTGTTTCATACATATGATAAAAAAACAGAATTTTTGTTTGATTTTGACAATTCACCAAAAAAATTTGTAGATGTTGAAACTGGAGAAGAAATAAATTTATACGCCGAAAATGTACAGCAAAAATATCAAGAATTAAGCACTGAATTTTTCAAAAACCTAAAAAACAAATGCTTACAATATAAAATTGATTACATACCTGTAGATATTAATGAAGGTTATGATAAAGTACTTATCGCTTATCTTATCAGTAGACAGAATTTTTTATAAATAACTCTTTTTTATTTAAAAAAAGGTTATATATTTGCATCCGCTTAGAGCAACGGTCTGGTAGTTCAGCTGGTTAGAATACATGCCTGTCACGCATGGGGTCGCGGGTTCGAGTCCCGTCCAGACCGCTAAAGTTTCTCTAAAACATACAACATAATGCTTCAAGCAACGGTCTGGTAGTTCAGCTGGTTAGAATACATGCCTGTCACGCATGGGGTCGCGGGTTCGAGTCCCGTCCAGACCGCGAAAAGCTTCTCAATTTTTGAGGAGCTTTTTTCTTTTTATACATTTTTTTAAAAAAAGTTTGGTTTACTGAAATTTATTTCTAAGATTTGCCTCGTACAAAGAACACAAATACAATGATGTTACAAAACGTATGGCAAGGTTTCTATTTTTACTTTTACTTTTTTAGTAAGAGCTGAGACTTTGTACCATATTGTTAAACTAACAAGAAAATAATATAGCTAATCAAAGTCTCGAATTTATCGAGGCTTTTTTTTTGACCTAAAATGAAAAAAATAGCCATTCAAGGAATACAAGGAAGCAACCATCATATTGTTGCAAACAACTACTACGGAGAAAACATCGAACTAGTTGAGTGTTTGTCTTTTGATGCATTGGTAGATAGCTTATTGAATTTCCAAAGTAAACAAGCAATTATGGCATTAGAAAACACCATAGCAGGCTCAATCATACCCAACTATGCCCTAATTGACAAATACAATTTGCATATTTCTGGTGAATATTATTTACCTATTCATCATCATTTAATGGCGTTACCAAATCAACAAATTAAAGATATTACTGAGGTTTGCTCACACCCAATGGCCTTGCTACAATGCAAAGAGTTTTTCAAACAACATAAACATATAAAACTAGTTGAAGATGTTGACACCTCTGCTGTTGCGAAAAGAATTTCTGATCAACAATTAAAGGGTGTTGCAGCTATCGCACCAAAAATGGCTGCTGATATTTTTGGACTTTCTATCATTGAAGACGAGATTCAAACCATTAAAAATAATGCGACTCGCTTTGTGATTTTACAAACAAATCACCCTGAAAATGGCAAGAGTGAAATTAACAAAGCTTCATTAAGATTTGAATTAGACCATAAAAGAGGGAGTTTAGCTGCAGTACTCAATGTAATGAGTGATTGCAAATTAAACCTTACCAAAATACAATCGTTACCCAAGATTGAAACCCCTTGGAAATATGCTTTTTTTGTGGATGTAACTTTTGAAAAATATGAAGATTACGAAAAAGCAAAAGCCATCATACAAATTATGGCAGAAGAGTTTAAAATATTAGGTGAATACAAAAACGGAAGATTATGATACAGTTTGCCAATCGCTTACAAACCGTACAAGAGTACTACTTCTCTAAAAAATTACAAGAAGTACGTCAATTAATTTCAGAAGGAAAACCAATTATAAACATCGGAATTGGAAGCCCTGATTTACAACCTCCAACCTCAGTATTAAAAGCTATTCAAGATAGTTTACAAGATACTGGAGCACATAGTTATCAGAGTTATCAAGGATTACCAGAGTTTAGACAAGCTGTTTCTAATTTTTACCAAAACAACTATAAAGTTACCATAAATCCTGCTAACGAAGTACTCCCTTTAATGGGAAGTAAAGAGGGAATTATGCATATTTCATTGGCTTTTTTAAATGAAGGAGATCAGGTATTAATTCCTAATCCAGGATACCCAACTTACAGCTCTGTAACCAATTTGTTGGGAGGAGAACCTATTTTTTACAATTTGGAAGAAGCGAGTAACTGGCAACCTGATTTTGAAGATTTGGAAAAACTCGATACCTCAAAAATAAAATTGATGTGGGTAAACTATCCGCATATGCCAACGGGTGCAGATGCAACCAAAGAAACTTTTCAAAAGTTGATTGGCTTTGGAAAAAAGCACAATATTGTGATTGTAAATGACAATCCGTATAGCTTTATATTGAATGAACATCCTCAAAGTATTTTACAAATTGAAGGCGCAAAAGATATTGCACTAGAGTTAAACTCGGTAAGTAAATCTTTTAACATGGCTGGGTGGCGTGTTGGAATGTTGTTAGGAAAACCTGAATTCTTAACCGAAGTTTTAAAAGTTAAAACTCAAATGGATTCTGGCATGTTTTATGGAATTCAAAAAGGAGCTACTAAAGCTTTAGAGTTAGATAAAAATTGGTTTACTAAACTAAATAACACTTATAAAAAGCGACAAGAGTTAGTTTTTAAATTAGCAGATAAGTTAGGATGTACTTATGATAAAAACACCTCAGGAATGTTTGTTTGGTGTAAACTTCCAGAAGGAAAAACATCTGAAGAAATGATTGACGATTTGCTATATAACAAACACATTTTTGCTGCTCCCGGAACCATTTTCGGCAACCAAGGTGAAGGTTATATTCGTTTCTCACTATGTGTATCAGAAGAAAAAATTAACGAAGCAATCAACAGAATATAATGAACGTATTTATCATAGGACTAGGATTAATCGGCGGAAGTTTTGCCCTAGATATTCAGCAAGCATTTAAAAATGCTACTATCTACGGAATTGACTCCAGCGAAGAGCATAGAGACCTTGCTTTAGAAAGAGGGATTATCCATCAAAAAGCAACATTTTCAGAATTGTCGAACGCAGACATAGTCATTATTGCCATTCCTGTAGATGTTTCTCAAGAGGTACTTTTGAAAACATTAGATAGCATCTCTGATACTTGTTTGGTTTTTGATGTAGGTTCGACTAAAGAACTGATTTGCGATGCTGTTAAAAATCATCCAAAAAGAAGAAATTTTTTAGCAACACATCCTATTGCGGGAACTGAGTTTTCAGGACCAAATGCAGCATTGACAAATTTATTTAGAAATAAAACTAATATTATTTGTGAGGTAGAAAAAACAGCTTTCAAATTACAGGAAAAAGCATTAGATATATTTTCAAAATTAGGAATGCGTATTCGATACATGGATCCAAAATCACACGACAAGCATATTGCCTACGTATCACATTTATCACATATCAGCTCTTTCATGTTAGGTAAAACGGTCATTGAAAAAGAGAAAAACGAACGTGATATTTTCGATATGGCTGGTAGTGGATTTGCTTCCACTGTGCGTTTAGCAAAAAGTTCACCTGCCATGTGGACTCCTATTTTTAAACAAAATAAAGAAAATGTTGTAGAGTCTTTAAACGAATACATTAGTAACTTACAACAATTCAAAACATTGTTAGAAAAAAATGATTTTCCAGAAATCTATACAGAAATGGAAAACACCAATCATATAAAACAAATATTAAACGGAATTTTAGAGGTAGCACCTCAACAATAAAAATATCAAAATGGAAAACACAAAAGAATTAAGAACTTGGTTAGATGCCTTCGGATTAGGGCATCCACTAGTAATTGCAGGAACCTTGTAGTGCTGAAACTGAAGAACAAGTATTAAAAATAGCTCACGAATTAAAAGATACAGATGCTACGGTATTAAGAGCTGGAATTTGGAAACCTCGTACAAGACCTGGGAATTTTGAAGGTGTAGGCGCTCTAGGATTAAAATGGTTGCAAAAAGCAAAACAAGAAACAGGAATGTTAATTGCTACCGAAGTTGCCAACAAAGATCATGTACAATTAGCTTTAGAGCATGATGTAGATATTTTATGGATTGGTGCTCGTACCACTGTAAGTCCTTTTATCATTCAAGAAATTGCAGATGCTTTAGAAGAAACCGATAAAATAGTTTTGGTAAAAAACCCTGTAAACCCAGATTTACCATTATGGTTAGGTGCTATAGAACGTTTGTACTCAAAAAACATCAAAAAATTAGGAGTAATTCATAGAGGTTTTTCTACTTATGAGAAAACCCGATATAGAAACAACCCTGAATGGCAAATTCCTATCGAACTACAAAACCGTTTTCCTGATTTACCATTGATTTGTGATCCGTCACACATCGCTGGTCGTCGTGATATTATTTTCGATGTTTGTCAAACTGCCTTAGATTTAAACTTTGATGGTTTAATGGTTGAAACACATTACGACCCTGATAATGCTTGGAGTGATGCTGCGCAACAAATTACACCTAAATCTCTAATTCAAATGATGGTAGACTTAAAAGTTAGAAAAGCTACTGATACCGAGGCTGATTACCGAAATGCACTAAATACTTTACGTACTCAAATTGATGTAGTGGATCATCAATTGATTGAAATGTTAGGGAAACGTATGAAAATAGCTGATGCTATTGGTGAGTTAAAGAAAGATAAAAACGTTGCTATTTTACAAACTAGACGATGGAACGAAATCTTAGGTAAAATGATATTAGAAGGACAAGATAAAGGACTAAGCGAAGAGTTTGTTCTTAAAATGTTTAAAGCGATACACCAAGAAAGTATCAATCATCAAGAAAAAATCATTAACTCATAAAAAAAAGCGCCTAATGGCGCTTTTTTTTATTTTTCAACAGACTCTAAAGTCTTAACCTCTCTTTTAAAAATATAACGTGTTATAAAAATTCCGTTACTATCTCCTTTTCCTCCATAACTCTCTACTCCACTATTAGAAAAAGCCAATTCCCAACCATTTTTTGCCATATCATTAAGCTTAGAGGTAATCACTGCATCATTTGCTACAATATTCTGAAAACGAATTCCTCCAATATTAAAGAAGTTTAACAGTTTTGTTTCTTCGAAATTTTTAACTCTAATTTCCGATCTTTTCGACTTGTTTCTTTCATCATTTTCTTCTGACCTTCCAGAGGTATAATCTTCAAAATTTCTCTCTTCATCTGAAGAAATTAACCTAGATCTTCCCAAACCATTTGGTACTATAGACTCAACACTTGTTATAACCTTATATTCATATGTTTGTGCAATGGCCGAAACATAAGATAATCCAATAAAACAAATAGATAATAATAGTTTTTTCATAATAAATTTTTAAAATTAAGGCACGAATATATTATTTTTTTTATGAATAATCCGCATCTTTGTTTTATGACAGGAACGGTTTATAAATCTACAGGAAGTTGGTATTGGGTAAAGTCTAAAGGCGAGCTATACAAGTGTCGTATTAAAGGAAAATTCCGTATTAAAGGAATCAAAAGTACGAACCCTATATCTGTAGGTGATATTGTTGATTTTTCTTTAGAAACCAATAATGATGAAGAAACAGGTTTAATTACCAACATTCACGAGCGTAAAAATTTTATTGTTCGTAAATCGGTTAACTTATCAAAACAAACTCATGTAATTGCTTCTAATATCGACCAGGTATTTCTGTTAATTACCATTGACAACCCTCCTACATTTACCACATTTATCGATCGTTTTTTAGTTACTGCTGAAGCCTATTCAATCAAAACTATTTTAGTTTTTAATAAAATTGATTCGTATGAAATTGAGCAGCGTGCCGAAATTATGTATCTAAAAGATATTTATGAAGCTATCGGTTACGAATGTGTAGAAGTTTCAGCGACCAAAAACATCAATATAGATAAAATCAAAGAGATGATGACAAGCAAAGTAAGCATGTTTGCTGGTCATTCGGGAGTTGGAAAAACGACTTTAGTCAATGCCATTGAACCTTCTTTAGATTTAAAAACCAAAGAAATTTCTGAACAACACAAACAAGGGCAACATACCACTACGTTTGCTGAAATGTTTGATTTAAGTTTTGATGCTCGTATTATTGACACTCCTGGAATTAAAGGTTTCGGAGTCGTTGATATGGACAAAGATGAATTAGGTGATTATTTCCCTGAATTTTTTGCTTTAAAACAAGACTGTAAATTCAACAATTGTATTCACGTAAATGAACCGCAGTGTGCTGTTAAAGAAGCCTTAGAAAATGAAGAAATTGCTTGGTCTCGCTATAAAAGCTATTTACAAATTTTGGAAGGTGAAGACGAAAATTATCGAACTGATATTTGGGAATAGTGATTAGCTATTGGCTATTAGCTTTTGGCTACTAGAGGCTAGTTTTCAACTTTCAAACTAAAAACCCAACAATCTGACAATCTAAAAATCCAATAATCTAAAAAAAATGAAAGCAGTAATTCAACGTGTTTCAAAAGCTAGTGTTACTATTGAAGGAGAAAAAGTTGCGAATATCCAAAACGGATTATTAGTCTTATTGGGTATTATTGATGACGATACACAAGAAGATATTACTTGGTTGACTAAGAAAATTGCCAATCTTCGTATTTTTAATGATGAAGATGGCATTATGAACAAGTCTTTACTTGATATTAATGGAGAAGCAATCGTTGTAAGTCAATTCACTTTGCATGCTTCAACAAAAAAAGGAAATCGACCTAGCTATATTAAAGCAGCAAAACCTGATATTGCTATCCCTTTATATGAAAAATTTGTTCAACAGCTTGAAGTTAATTTGGGAAAAAAAGTCCAAACAGGCGAATTTGGAGCAGATATGAAAGTAAAACTGTTAAATGATGGACCTGTAACTATTATTATTGATACCAAAGACAAAGTGTAATTGCAATTTATTGATATTCATACTCACACTTCATCTACTAAAAAAGATGTTTTTTTAATAGAAAATAAATATCCTAATTCGACCGATTTTAGCAAACCTTTTTCTATTGGGATTCACCCGTGGTATATTTCAAAAGACACTTTACAAAACGATTTAAAAATTGTTGAAGAGCAACTAAGCTCAGAAAATTGTTATGCGTTAGGAGAATGTGGTTTGGATAGAATAGCCGAAATTGACTTCTCTCTTCAACTTGAAGTTTTTAAGCAACAAATTCAACTTTCAGAAAAATATAACAAACCTATAATTATTCATTGTGTAAAGGCTTTCCAGGAAATTATTCAATTGAAAAAAGAAATCAAACCAAAACAACCTTGGATTGTTCACGGATTCAATAAAAATCACCAAATTGCGCTCGATTTAATACAACATAAAATATGTATATCCTTCGGAGAGAGCTTATTAAAAAATGAGAGACTACAAGAAACTTTTTCAAAACTTCCATTAAACTTTCTTTTTTTTGAAACTGATACTTCCGAAGCACCTATTGAAAGCATATACAACATTGCTAGTGAACTAAGAAAAACCGAAAAACAAGAAATTATAAATACTGTAAAACAAAATTTTAGTAGAATTTTTAAAAGATGAGTTGGTTAGAACGTACCGAATTATTGGTTCAAAAAGAAGGGTTAGAGAAGATTAAAAATGCCAATGTTTTAGTAGTTGGATTAGGAGGAGTTGGATCGTTTGCAGCAGAATTTATTGCGCGTGCTGGTGTAAACAAAATGACCATTGTAGATGGTGATGTTTTTGACAAAACAAACATAAATCGTCAATTACCGGCATTACATAGCACCATAGGAAAATCAAAAGCACATATTTTAGCTGATAGATTAAAAGACATCAATCCAGATATTGAATTGACTGTTTTAGAAGAATTTTTATCGCCAGAAAGAGCCTTTGAAATAGTAACTCCAGATTTTGATTATGTGTTAGATTGTATTGACAGTATTACTCCTAAAGTTAATCTGATTGTTGCAGCACGCAGAAAAAAAGTGAAAATTATCAGCTCAATGGGAGCAGGTGGTAAATTGGATGCTTCTAAAGTAAAAGTAAAAGACATTAGTAAAACCAAGCACTGTAAAATGGCAAGAGCCATACGTAAACGCTTAAAAGAACTAAAAGTTGACAAAGGGGTTAGAGCCGTATATTCAGAAGAAATTCAAATTTCTGAAAGTTTAAAACTCACCGACGGAACCAACTATAAAAAATCGTATTACGGAACCATCAGCTATATGCCTGCTGCCTTTGGCTTAGAAGCTGCCTCTTATGTGATTAATCATATTTTAACAAAAAAATAATCTCCATGGAAACTATTTTTTTATTATCTTTGCCCTCAATTAATAATCACTATAAAAAACTCAAAAATGAAAAAAACAATTTTAGCAATTGCTTTTATGGCAATGGGAGCTGTCGCTTGTAAGACAGAAAAAAACAAAGCTGCTGTAAGTGAAGAAAAAGAAGTAGCAAAAACAGAAAACATTATTAATACGTATAAAGCTAACGTTGCAGAATCTGCAGTTACTTGGAAAGGAAGTAAGCCAACGGGATCTCACAACGGTGTGGTAAGTTTAGAAAAAGGAACTTTAGAAATTGAAAATGGAGCTGTTAAGTCTGGTGAGTTTGTAATTGACATGAACACTATTGTTTGTGAAGATTTAGAAGCTGGTAACGGTAAAGAAAAATTAGAAGGACACTTAAAATCTGCTGATTTCTTTGATGTTGAAAAATTCCCAACTGCAAAGTTTGAAGTATCTAGTTCTGAAGTAAAAGACGGAAAAGTTCACGTAACTGGTAACTTAACTTTAAGAGATGTTACTAAGAGTATTACTATTCCTGCTACTATTACTGAAACTGAAGATGCTGTTACTTTTAAAAGTGATGTTTTTAGTATTGACAGAACTGACTTTGGTGTAACTTACAAATCTCAGAAAATTGACGCTGCTTTAAAAGACAAGTTTATCCATGATTTAATGGAAATTTCTTTCGAAGTTAAGGCTAAAAAATAATTTTAGTTTTCTATAGAAACTAAAAAGGGTTGACAATTGTCAACCCTTTTTTTATGCTTTAATAAATTCTTCTACTTCAAACAACGCTTTGAAATGTTTCAGAATTTTTTCTTTCACTTCTTCCTCAGGTATTTTCTTTCCTAATTCGGCTTCCATAGAAGTTACTGCCTTACCACGAATTCCACAAGGAATTATATTGTCAAAGTAACCTAAATTAGCGTTCACATTTAATGCAAACCCATGCATAGTTACCCATCTACTCGCGCGAATTCCCATTGCACAAATTTTTCTTGCAAACGGTGTTCCAACATCTAACCAAACCCCTGTTTCTCCTTCACTTCTTTCAGCTTTAATGCCATATTCAGCAATTGTTAAAATGATAGATTCTTCTAACAAACGTAAATACTTATGAATATCGGTAAAGAAATTTTCTAAGTCTAAAATTGGATATCCAACTATTTGACCAGGGCCATGATAGGTAATATCTCCTCCTCTATTAATTTTATAAAAAGTAGCTTCTTTTTCTTTTAGCTTCTCTTCATTCAATAATAAATTACTGATATCTCCAGATTTTCCTAGCGTATACACATGTGGGTGCTCGACAAATAAAAAGTGATTTGGAGTTTCAATCCCTTCTTCTCCATTTCTCTTTTCTCTCTTTAATGAAACTATCTCATCTAACAAACTCGTTTGATAATCCCATGTTTCTTTGTAATCTTTTTTTCCTAGATCACTAACTCTTACTTTTTTATTCATAAATTAGGCGTCTAAATAGCCCTACAAAGGTAGGGAAAATTAAACTTTTACTGTTATAAGTAAGACTTATCAATAACTAAATCATGTCGAAAAGAAACTCCCTTCTCATATTTTGCATTTTACTTTTTTCAACTTCTGGTTTGTTCTCTCAACAGATGTGGACGAAAACATCTAACGAAACAATTAGGCTTCAAAAAAAAGAAGTACTAGCTACTAAAGTTTCTCCGAATCAACACCTATTAATGAGGTTAGATTTAGAGAAGTTTACAAGTGTTTTATTAAACTCAAAAACTAAGAACACTTCTAATGAAAAAGTAATAATGCTTCCTAATGCGAATGGAGATATTCAACGCTTTTTAGTAAAAGAAACCTCATATTTAGCTCCTGAGTTAGCAGCAAAATTCCCACAAGTAACATCTTTCTCTGCGCAAGGGATTGACGATACTTCATCTACAGCTAAAATAAGTATTGGAAAAGATGGTGTGCATGTTATGTTATTCACCTCAAATGAAAGTACTGTTTATATTGACCCTTACACAAAAGATCATAAAGAGTATGTCGTTTATAAAAAAGGAGAACTTGCTTCTTTAGAAGATGATTTCTCGTGTAAACTTGAAAATACTTTTCAAAAAAATAGTTCTTCTTCATTACAAAGCAGAAATGCTAATGATGGAACATTGAGAACTTTTAGAACTGCTATTGCTTGTACTGGGGAATATGCACAATATCATATTGAAAGAAATAATTTAGAATCTGCTTCAGATAATGAAAAAAAAGCAGCTGTGCTATCTGCTATAAATACCACAATGACTCGTGTTAATGGTATTTTTGAAAGAGATTTAGCCACAAGAATGGTGCTAGTTGCTAACAATGATGAGTTAATTTTCTTAGATGCTGAAACTGATGGATTATCAAACGATGATGCAAACTTCTTAATAGATGAAAGCCAAGTGAAATGTGATGCTGTTATTGGAGATGCAAATTATGATATCGGACATACCTTTAGCACAGGAGGTGGAGGGTTAGCCCAATTAAACTCTGTGTGTGAAACTGGATATAAAGCTCAAGGAATAACAGGTAGAAGTCAACCAATAGGTGACGGATATGCTATTGATTATGTAGCTCATGAAATAGGGCATCAATTTGGTGCTACGCATACATTCAACAATTCTTGTAGCGGTAACAGAAGTCCTATAACTGCTGTTGAACCAGGAAGTGGATCAACCATTATGGCTTATGCGGGTATTTGCTCACCAAACATACAAGGAGCTAGTGATGATTATTTTCACGCTGTTAGTATCGCTCAAATGTGGGAACACATACAAGGAGCTGGAAGTTGTGCTAGTACTTCTAACACAGGAAATACTGCTCCTACAGCTACCGCAGGAAACAGTGTAAGCATTCCTAGATCTACACCTTTTGTTTTAAAAGGACAAGCTACCGATGTTGACGGAACAGCTTCTTTAACCTATACTTGGGAACAAATTGACAACGAAATAGCAACCATGTCTCCATTAGCTACCAATACTGGTGAACCAATGTTTAGATCTTTATCGCCGTCAAACTCTCCTGATAGGTATTTTCCTGCTCTTTCAACTGTGATAAACCGAAGCACTTCTACTATATGGGAAGTTCTTCCATCAGTAGCAAGAGAATTAGATTTCGCTTTTACAGTTAGAGATAACCATGCAGGAGGAGGTAGTACTGCAAGAGATGATATAAAAATTACCGTTGTAAATACTGAACCTTTTACCGTAACAAGTCCTAGTTCAGTAGTTTCTTGGGGAACAGGAGCTACACATACGATTACTTGGAACAAAGGAACTTCTGACCAAGCTCCAATCAATTGTGCTAGTGTAAATATTAGGCTTTCAACAGATGGTGGTCAAACTTTTCCAATCGTTTTAAAAAGTAACACTCCAAATGACGGGTCAGAAAACATTGTTATTCCTGATACCCCTACTACATCTGCCAGAATCTTAGTAGAAGCAGCTGACAACGTTTTTTACAATGTAAACAATACCAACTTCACCATTTTTCAAGCCGACCCTACGTTTTCAATTTCTAACACCACTGGTGATTTATCTGTATGTAAAGTAGCAACAAATGAGCTTGTTTTTAATTTTGATTACGTGGCTTTATATGGTTTTACTGAAACAGTTACCCTTTCAACCACTGGAACACCAACAAACGCTTCAGCTACATTAAGCACAACAACTTTAAGTACAAGTGGTAATTTTACACTAACCTTAAATAACCTCGGTGAAGTTACCAATGGAGACCATACAATTACAGTTACAGCAACCTCACCAACAACTACAAAATCAGTAAATATTCTATTAAATGTGAATGACAGTTTATGTAATTCTTCTGGAAACACAGAGTCACAAATAAGTATTACAAATGTTACATTTAACGGTATTAACAATGATTCTAACAAAACCAATGGCTATTCTGATTTTACAGCTATAGATACTCAAGTAGTACGAGGTGAAACTTACGAATTAACAGCAACCGTTAACGCTGCAGGCAATAGCGATGTAAATACTTTTGCTTGGATAGATTGGAATCAAAACTGTACATTCGATACTAATGAAACCTACGAAATAACATCAAACACTGTGAGTATTGCAGTTCCTGAAGATGCTCCGTTAGGTTCAGTAATTATGAGAGTTTCGGTAAAACCTGATTCAGATCCGAATTCTTGTGGATTAAATTTTAATGGCGAAGTAGAAGATTATACTATTACTGTTGAAGAACGATTTGCAACTGACAACACTCTGTTTAAAGACCTTCGTACATTCCCAGTTCCTTCTGACGGAGCACTTACTGTAAACTTTAAGGTTAAAGACAAAAATTCAACCATTATCCGTTTATTCGATTTTAGAGGAAGATTGCTTGAAACTCAAGAATTTTCGACTATTTCAAGTGAGTTCAACAAAGTAATTGAATTTAACAAAACTACTAGCGGATTCTACTTAATGCAAATCGAAAATGCAGGAAAACAAATAACAAAAAAGATTGCCATTAGGTAATCTCTTTTCCATACAAAACAAAAAAAGCGAGCTAATTAGCTCGCTTTTTTTGTTTTTCTACTATATTGATTTGTTAATCTTCTTTCTTAATTCCTTTTTTTATGTACTTTTACCTCCCCTGAACTGGCATTGCCAGCAATATTAAAATCATTATTACACAAATAGTTATGCACGTAGCAATTGCCGGAAACATAGGCGCAGGAAAAACCACATTAACCAAATTATTAGCAAAACACTACAATTGGGAACCTCATTTCGAATCAGTTGATGAAAATCCTTACTTAGATGATTTCTATGGTGAAATGGAGCGTTGGTCTTTTAACTTGCAAGTATATTTTTTAAATAGCCGTTTTCGTCAAGTCTTAGAGCTACGTAAGTCAGGGAAGAAAATAATTCAAGATAGAACTATTTACGAAGATGCTCATATTTTTGCTCCAAACCTACATGCAATGGGGCTTATGACCAATAGAGATTTCAGCAACTATTCTTCCTTATTTGAATTGATGGAAAACTTGGTAACACCTCCTGATTTATTAATTTATTTACGTGCAGATATTTCTACTTTAGTAGGTCAAATACACAAACGAGGTAGAGAATATGAGAATTCTATCAGTATCGATTATTTAAGTCGATTAAACGAACGCTACGAAGCTTGGATTAGCCAATACAACAAAGGAAAGCTATTAATTATTGATGTTGATAATTTAGATTTTGTTGACAACCCTGAAGATTTAGGATATGTTATCGACAGAATTGATGCGCAAATAAACGGATTATTTTAATCCTCTTTTAAATTCACTTAGTAAAATTGCTGTAGCAGTAGCTACATTTAAACTTTCGGTTTGTTGCAAATCACCAAATCTTGGAATGGTTAACGCGTGCTTTACTGTTTGAGCAATTTCAGGTGAAATTCCGTTAGCTTCGTTCCCCATAACTAATACTGCTTTTTCTGGTAATGACGATGTGTATACATTCTCGCCATCCATATCTGCGGCAAAAACTGGAAGTTTGCTATTTGATAAAAAATCTTGTAAATCTACATACGAAATATTCACTCTCCTTAAAGACCCCATGGTAGATTGTACTACTTTTTGATTATAACAGTCAACTGTGTTTTTTGAACAAACTAATTCAGTAACTCCAAACCAATCACATAAACGAATAATAGTTCCTAAATTCCCAGGATCGTTAACTCCATCAAGAGCAACCATAAATTTATCTTGATTGATTTCTTTTTCCTTCGGAATTTTAAAAAGCCCCAAAACTTTATTCGGACTTTTTAACGTGCTTACCTTTTTTAATTCGCTTTCAGAAATTATGGTTATCTCACAATTTTTTGAAGCTTCAAAAGACGCATCTACAGAAAATATGTGTTCAACTTCTAATGAAGATGCTAACAACTCATTTACCACTTTCACTCCTTCTGCGACAAATAATTGGTGCTTCTGTCTATACTTTTTTTGCTGTAAACTAGTTATTAACTTTATGTTGTTTTTAGATAAGCTCATTAAATTATTTTTAACACTCTAAAACCACTAAAAAATAGTATTTTTGATTCTTAATACGAGGCGTAAAGTTAATGAAAAAACTTTCTTTCTTCTTTTTATTAGTAGTCTTATTCAGTTCGTGTAGCACGATTAAATATGTTAAAGAAAATGAATTATTACTGGCAAAAAACACCGTGTATATTGACAGTGTAAAAAGTTCAAGCGAAAACATTTCTGAATTACTAATGCAACGTCCTAATGCTAAGGCTTTAGGAATGCCTTTATCGTTACATTTTTACAACCTTGGAAATCCTGAAGCTCCAAAAACACCTAGTGAATGGGGTAGAAAACATCAAAAAACTTATAATTTTATTAGTGATGTTTTTTCTGAAAAGCAAAGTATTTCGGTTGCCAAAACTTTTATAGGATTCAATAATTGGTTTTTAACTAGTGGACAAGCTCCTGTTATTATAGACGATAAAAAAACTGCGAGAACAGTAGACAACTTAAAAACCTACTATCAAACTGAAGGATATTTTAGAGCAAAAGTTACCTCTAAAAAAGACAGCATTGATAAGAAGAAAGGAGAAATCAGTTACCACATAACGAAAGGAAACCCCTCGCTTATAGATACTATTAAAACTATCATCACTTCTCCTGTTTTAGATTCTCTATATCAATCGACTAAAAATAAAAGCCACTTAAAATCTGGAGATCAATATAAAGACAACAACTTTATAAAAGAAGCGAATCGATTGGTAAAACTTTTTAGGAACAAAGGTGTTTATCATTTTAATGAAAATTATATTTCCTTTGAAATTGACACGTTAAAAAACTATGAAAAGTCAAATGTAGATGTAGAAATTTCAGAAAGATCAATTCCTTTTCAAATACAAAAAATTAAAAAAGTTAATGTTTATACCGATTTTACTTATAACAGACGAAATTCTAAACATAGAGACACTGCAAACTATGAAGGGATTGATTTTTATGCGCTCCGCAAATTAAAGTACAATCCTAAGTATTTATCGCAATCTATCTTTATAAAACCAAACACAGTTTATAGCGACTCTCTTAGAAACTTAACCCGATTGCATTTAAGAGGTCTTAAAAACTTCAAAGCTACCTCTATTAGATATGATGAGTTGAGTGAAAACGAGCTAGAAGCTAATATTTTTTTAACTCCAATTGAAAAATACACCTTAGGTTTTGAATCAGAGCTTTCACGTTCTAATATTCGTAACTTTGATGTTTCTTTAAAATTCTCTTTAACTAACAGGAACACTTTTAAAGGTGCTGAAATCTTTAAATTTTCAACCTTTGGTTCCTATTTTAATTCAAACAATGGTCCTGGTTGGGAAATAGGTTCTGACATTTCATTAGAAGTCCCTCGTTTTATGGCTCCTTTTGGTTTACACAAACTAGTTCCTAAAAGAATGTTTCCGAGAACTAAATTCTATTCAGGTATCGGATTTCAAAAAAATATTGGTTTAGACAAACAAAATATTTCTGTTGGAATTGATTATAAATGGGATTTTAACGAGAAAAAATCAATCCAACTAGAATTACTGAACACACAATACATCAGAAACCTAAACGTTAACAATTATTTTTCTATCTACAATTCACAATATCGAAGATTAGATCAGGTTGCAGAGATTTACGATCCTTCTTATACCTTACCAGATAATAATGCAAGTAATTTTAATGGCATTGTAGCTTTTATGAGAGACGTACTTTTAGATACTTCTTTTGCAAGTTCTAATCCAGATGAATATAAAAGTGTGCTTAATATTGCAAATAGATTTAACATTATTACATCCGACTTTTTAATTCCTGAAATTGCTTACGGATATATTTACAATAATCAACAAAGCATTAAAGATCAAAGTTTTTCTTTTTTTAGATTTAGAGTCGCTAACTCAGGAAACTTCATGGGGCTTTTATCTAACAAAACTAATGGTTTAGGACAAAAAACTGTTTTTCAAATTCCTATTGCTCAATATTTTAAAACTGACATCGAATACAAAAAATATTGGGATTTAGGCGATAACAATGTATTAGCTCACAGAACTTTTCTAGGAGCAATTTTTACGTACAATAATTCTGACGTCCCTTTTTCTCGTAGTTATTTTGCAGGAGGTTCTAATGATATTCGTGCTTGGAGAACTTACGATTTAGGTCCTGGTACAAGAAGCCCAATATTAGAGTACAATATTGGTAGTTTAAAGTTTTTAACTAGTTTCGAGTACCGCTTTAATGTTTTTGGTTCTCTTAAATCAGCTTTATTTGTTGATGCTGGAAATATTTGGGACATTACCAATTCAGAACTTGCCGACCCCGCTGCTAAATTTAACGGTTTTAGCTCTATAAAAGACATGGCTGTAGGTGCTGGTTTCGGACTTCGATATGATTTTAAATTTTTAATTGCCCGCTTAGATTTAGGCTTCAAAGCACACGAACCTTACCTTACTGGTAATAGATGGTTTAGAAACTTTAATTTCAGTAACTCAGTGTTAAATATTGGTATCAATTACCCTTTTTAATAAACTACTTTCTATCAAAAATTTATCGCAACTTATAAAAAAAGTGTAGATTTGTTCCCTAATTTTGTAACACACAACTAATAAAAAACAAAGATGATTAAACCTGGAGTTGCCACCGGAAAAGAAGTTCAAGCAATTTTTGAATTAGCTAAGCAAAAAAACTTTGCTTTACCAGCTGTTAATGTTGTAGGATCTAATACTATTAATACTGTTTTAGAAACAGCTAAAGAACTTAACTCACCTGTAATTATCCAGTTCTCTAACGGAGGTGCTCAATTCAACGCAGGTAAAGGCTTATCAAACGAAAATGAAAAAGCTGCTATTGCAGGTGCTGTAGCAGGTGCAAAACACATACATTTATTAGCAGAAGCTTACGGAATTCCTGTAATTTTACATACCGATCATGCTGCTAAAAAATTATTACCTTGGATTGATGGTTTATTAGATGCTAGTGAGCAATTTTATAAAGAAACAGGAAAACCTTTATACAGTTCTCACATGATTGATTTAAGTGAAGAACCTCTAGAAGAAAACATTGAAATTTGTAAAGAATACCTTGCTCGTATGAGTAAAATGGGAATGACTTTAGAAATTGAATTAGGAATTACTGGTGGTGAAGAAGACGGTGTTGATAATTCTGATGTAGATGTATCTAAATTATACACGCAGCCTGAAGAAGTAGCTTACGCTTATGAAGAATTAATGAAAGTAAGCCCTCAGTTTACTATCGCTGCTGCTTTTGGTAACGTACACGGAGTTTACAAACCAGGAAATGTAAAATTAACTCCGAAAATTTTAAAGAACTCTCAAGAGTATATTTCACAAAAGTATAATGTACCTCACAATACAATCGACTTTGTATTCCACGGAGGGTCAGGTTCTACTTTAGAAGAAATTCGTGAAGCTATTGGCTATGGAGTTATTAAAATGAATATCGATACTGATTTACAATATGCGTTCACCGAAGGTGTTCGTGATTATATGAAAGAAAAATCTGCATATTTGCAGTCTCAAATCGGTAACCCTGAAGGAGATGATGTTCCTAACAAAAAACATTACGATCCTCGTAAATGGTTACGTGAAGGAGAACAAACTTTTAAAGCTAGATTAAAGCAAGCTTTTGAAGATTTAAATAATGTAAACACATTATAAAATTCTTTGAAAAAAGAAAAACCAAACAACTAAAGATTAAAAGACTAAATTATGGCTTGGTTTAAACGTACAGACAAAGGGATTCAAACCCCAACAGAAGAAAAGAAAGACACACCTAAAGGCTTGTGGTATAAAACCCCAAGCGGAAAGATAATTGACACCGATGAACTTAAAAAGAACCTATATGTAAGTCCAGAAGACGGATACCATGTACGTGTAGGAAGTAAAGAATATTTTGAAATATTTTTTGATGACAATAAGTTCACAGAAATAGCACCAAAATTATCAGCTAAAGATCCTTTAAAATTCGAGGACACTAAAAAGTATCCTGAAAAATTAAAAGCGGCTCAGAAGAAAACAGGTTTAAAAGATGCTGCACGTGCTGCCGTTGGTAAATCAAATGGAAAAGATTTAGTAATTGCTGCTATGGACTTCTCTTTTATCGGTGGTTCAATGGGTAGTGTTGTTGGTGAAAAAATAGCTCGTGCTATTGATCATTCACTTGAACATAAAATTCCTTTCTTAATGATTTCTAAATCAGGAGGAGCGCGTATGCAAGAAGCATTAATTTCTTTAATGCAATTAGCAAAAACTTCAGTAAAGCTAGCTCAGTTAGCAGAAGCTAAAATCCCATACATTTCATTATGTACCGATCCTACCACAGGAGGAACAACAGCTTCTTTTGCAATGTTAGGAGACATTAATATTGCTGAACCAAATGCTTTAATTGGATTTGCAGGACCTCGTGTAGTAAAAGATACTACGGGTAAAGATTTACCAGAAGGCTTCCAACGTTCAGAATTTTTATTAGAACACGGTTTCTTAGACGCTATCTACGAAAGAAAAGACTTAAAAAAACAGGTGAATTTATATTTAGATTTAATACAAAACAAACCTGTAAGAGCATAACAAAAAAGCTAGTGATTGCTAGCTTTTTTGCTTTCTATCATTTTCAACATATATGAATAGTTTTCATTTAAAAAATAATCGTACATTTGCAACTTCAATGTAATAGCATTGAGTACATAATAATCATTTAAACAATATTGGCATGTATTTAACAAAAGAAGTTAAAGAACAAATCTTCGCAAAACACGGTAAAGGAGCAAATGATACTGGTACTGCTGAAGGACAAATCGCGTTATTTACGCACAGAATTAATCACTTAACTGAGCACTTAAAAAGAAATCGTAAAGATTTTAACACTGAGCGTTCATTAGTTAAAATGGTAGGTAAGCGTAGAAGCTTGTTAGATTATCTAAAGAAAAAAGATATCAACAGATACCGTGCGATTATTAAAGAATTAGGAATTAGAAAATAATTCTACAAAAAAGAGGCTCTATAAACGTGCCTCTTTTTTATTTTACAATAAAAAGTATTTCTGACTAACAACCAGAAATTTATATATAAAAAGTTCAAAATTATTAACAACAATTTTGATTTTCCATTGGAACAACAACAACACAACAACAAACAAAAACGAATTAAAAATTTAGACGAATTAATTTATGATTCCAAAAGTATTTAACCAAGTTATAGAACTTGGAGATGGAAGAACCATCACATTAGAAACAGGAAAATTAGCAAAACAAGCAGATGGTTCTGTTGTTGTAAGAATGGGAGATACAATGTTATTAGCAACAGTTGTATCAGCAAGAACTGCAAATCCAGGTATTGACTTTTTACCATTAACGGTAGATTACCGTGAAAAATTTGCTGCCGCAGGTCGTTACCCTGGTGGATTTATGAAGCGTGAAGCGCGTCCTTCAAACGAAGAAATTTTAACCATGCGTTTGGTTGACCGTGTATTACGTCCATTATTCCCAAAAGATTATCACGCAGAAACTCAGGTAATGATTCAATTAATGTCTCATGACGAAAATGTAATGCCTGATGCTTTAGCTGGTTTAGCAGCATCTGCAGCTATTCAGTTATCAGACATTCCTTTCGAAGCACCAATTTCTGAAGTACGTGTTGCACGTATTAACGGTGAGTTTATCATTAACCCAAGCGCTACTCAATTAGCAGAAGCTGATATCGACTTAATGGTTGGAGCTTCTAAAGATTTCGTTGCCATGGTTGAAGGTGAAATGGACGAAGTTTCTGAAGAAGAAATGGCAGAAGCAATCCGCATAGCACACGAAGCTATTAAAGTACAGTGTGATGCTCAAGTAGCATTAGCAGAAGCTTTTGGTAAAAAAGAAACTCGTGAGTATGAAGGAGAGGCTGAAAATGAAGAGTTAGCAGCTAAAATTCACGAAGCAACTTACCAAAAATGTTACGACATTGCTAAAAAAGGAACTTCTAAACAAGAAAGAGGCTTAGCTTTTTCTGAAGTAAAAGATGAAGTTATCGCAATGTTTACCGAAGAAGAATTAGAAGAGTATGGAGATTTAGTAGGAAAATATTTCAGTAAAGCACACAAAGCTGCGGTTAGAGATTTAACTTTAAACGAAGGTTTACGTTTAGACGGGCGTACAACTACTGATATTAGACCAATTTGGTGTGAGGTTGATTATTTACCAAGAACTCACGGTTCATCAATCTTTACGCGTGGTGAAACTCAAGCGTTAGCTACTGTTACTTTAGGTACTTCCAGAGATGCTAACATGGTAGATTCTCCTACATTACAAGGTGAAGAAAAATTCTATTTACACTATAACTTCCCTCCATTTTCAACAGGAGAAGCACGTCCTTTAAGAGGAACTTCTCGTCGTGAAATAGGACACGGAAACTTAGCTCAAAGAGCATTAAAAGGAATGATTCCTGCAGATTGTCCTTACACAGTACGTGTAGTTTCTGAAGTATTAGAATCTAACGGTTCTTCTTCTATGGCAACTGTTTGTTCAGGTACTATGGCATTAATGGATGCTGGGGTTCAAATGAAAAAACCAGTTTCTGGTATCGCAATGGGATTAATTTCTGACGGTGATCGTTATGCTGTTTTATCTGATATTTTAGGTGATGAAGATCACTTAGGAGATATGGACTTTAAAGTAACTGGTACTGCTGATGGTATTACTGCTTGTCAAATGGATATTAAGATTAAAGGATTATCTTACGAAATCTTAGTTAAAGCCTTAAAACAAGCTCGTGATGGTCGTTTACATATTTTAGAGAAATTAACTGACACAATTGCTACTCCAAATGCAGATGTGAAGCCTCATGCTCCTAAGATGGTAAACAGAGTTATTCCTAACGACTTAATCGGTGCGTTTATCGGACCACAAGGAAAACACATTCAAGAGTTACAAAAAGAAACAGAAACTACTATTGTAATTAATGAAGATCCTGTTACTGAAGAAGGAATCGTTGAAATTTTAGGTACTAACCAAGAAGGAATTGATAAAGTACTTGCTCGTATCGATTCTATGATGTTTAAACCTGAAAAAGGTTCTATTTACGAAGTAAAAGTGATTAAAATATTAGATTTCGGTGCTGTTGTTGAATATACAGAGGCTCCAGGAAACGAAGTATTATTACACGTTAGCGAGTTAGCTTGGGAACGTACTAATAATGTAACTGATGTAGTAAACATTGGCGATATTATTGATGTAAAATACTTTGGAATTGATCCTAAAACTCGTAAGGAAAAAGTATCTCGTAAAGCGATATTACCAAAACCTGAAGGTTATGTAGCTAGACCACCTAGAGACAACAACAAAGATAACAGAGGAGGTCGCGACAATCGCAACCGCGATAATCGTCGTGATGACAGAAAACCAAGAGAAGAGAAAAAAGAATCATAATATTCTTTTCTATATAAAAACAAAAAAGGTAACCGAGTTGGTTACCTTTTTGTTTTATTACACTTTTAAATTTTCGTACAAAAAATAAAGGCTACCATAACAGCAGCCTTTTAACTAAGAGTTGTTCTAGATCATTCCCCAATAATCATATAAAAATCTTACTCTATAAAGAAATCCACTATTAAAACAGTTCAACACGAAAACACCCTACCTTTTTTTTAAAAAAAATATTTAAATAAAAAGCCAATTTTTTAGCACTTCTTATTTAAGTTTTATTTTTCTTTGCATTCTACTCATGAAAATACAACGAATCACATATATTTCTATAGGAACCAATCAAGGAGACAAGCTTGCAAACATTCAACAAGCAATTAATTTAATTGCTGATAAAGTGGGTGCAGTTTTAAAAGTAGCTTCAGTATACGAAACAGCTTCTTGGGGTTTTAACAGTAATAATTTTTACAATACTTGTATAAAAGTTTCAACGTATTTACCGCCTGAGCAATTAATTTTAAGACTTCTTTCTATTGAAAAAGAATTAGGAAGAACTCGAAAAGATACTAACGAATATTCAGATAGATTAATCGATTTAGATATTTTATTATTTGATGATGAAATCATCTTTTCAAAAACTTTAATTGTTCCACACCCTAGAATGTTAGAGCGCAAATTTGCCTTAGTTCCTTTGGTTGAAATTGCTCGTAATGTTATTCATCCAATAGAAAAAAAACATTTATATATCTGTTTAGAAAATTGTTCTGACACTTCGGAAATTACAAAGTTAGATGTGAAACTCGAACGACCAATTCCTATTACTGAAAAGTATAATTACATTGCTATTGAGGGAAATATTGGTGCAGGAAAAACATCTTTAGCAAATATGATGTCTGACGAATTTAACGCTAAAATCGTGTTAGAACGTTTTGCTGACAATCCATTTTTACCAAAGTTTTATAGCGACAATGAACGTTTTGCTTTTCCTTTAGAAATGAGTTTTTTAGCGGATCGTTATCAACAATTATCAGATGATTTAGCGCAATTTGATTTGTTTAAAAACTTTATTGTTTCTGATTATTATATTTTTAAATCGCTCATTTTTGCACAGGTTACTTTACATAGTGATGAGTATAAATTGTACAGGAAAATGTTTGATTTAATGTACAAGGAAATCACTAAACCTGATTTATACGTTTATTTATATCAAAACACAGAACGTTTATTAGAAAACATAAAAAAACGTGGGCGTGATTACGAACAAAATATAGAAGCAAGTTACCTACAAAAAATCCACGATGGTTATAGTAATTTTATCAAAACACAACCTGATTTAAATATTTTAATTATTGATGTTTCTGAGTTGGATTTTGTAAACAATCTTGATGATTATGAAACTATCATTAATAAAATAAAAAATTACAACGCATAAAAAAAGCAGCTTTAAAAGCTGCTTTTTTTATTTCTGAATTAACTCTAGCTTTTCAGCAAAGTAATCACAAAAATCGCGCATGGTAGCACTCATTTTTTCGTCATTGGTAGCTCTTTCAAACGAATTTGCCATAGACACTAAGGTTTGATGAAAAAACTGCTTCATTTCGTCTACAGGCATGTCTTTGGTCCATAAATCCATACGCAATGTATCTTTTTGTTTATGATCCCAAACAGACAGCATAATTGCTTTTGATGCCTCATCTTTTATTCCTCCGTCCTGTGCATTCCAAGTAATTTCTTCTGGAATTCTGTTTTCGTCTAATCCTACTTTAAATGTAATCTTTGATGTATGTTTAACCGCCATTATCTTTTTGGTTTGTATCCTGATTTTTTGAAGATTTCCTCTTCACTTGTTTGTAATAATTGATGCAAAGATACGTCATTCTTTTGCATATACGAACGTACTATTTGCCAACCAATCCACTCACCTATTCTTCCTGGTGATTGGTTGTCTTCTTCCATATAAAACTTAGAAAAAGGTGCCAAGTCTAAAAAACGTTTATCTACATCCTTACTGGTACTATACAACAAATCTTTCTCTATAAAATACATCCAAATTTGCTCTTCATTACTTTTAGCCCAATCTAATTTAGTTTGTGAATACCCTATTTTAATCGCATCTGGAATAGTTGGTAAATAAGCATCTAACAAATACATTTTCTTTCCTCGATAAATCATTTTATCAATAAAACTTCTCGCTGTACTTGGTAACATTTGCTTACCAACAATAGCTTTTGCTACGTCTACCACAATATGTTCTTTGGTATTGTTCTGTTTTACATATTCAGGATAATCGTTGTAAAACTCATGTTTTCCTCCTAAGTAAGCATCTAAAGAAATTAACAGTAAACTATCAGTATAAACAATTCGATTGTTGTAATCAATATTTGTTAACATGGTAATTACTTTCGGACTCACAAACTTCGGATTGTAATATTTTACATGTTTGAATAGCGATGTTAACTCCTCTTTTTCTTTATTGATTTCAGAAAAAACTTTTTGGGTTTCAGCAAATAACTCTTGTTCATCTTTGTCATTTATTTTATTCACCCAAACACTATCTGGTTGAGGAGGAAAGAACATCGGATACTTTTCTTTTGTTATAGAAAGCTCATTAGGTGTTGTTTTATAAAAATCAACATCAAAACGTTCTATTTCTACATTAGCCTCAATATTTGATATATCTATATTTAACTTATTACTTCCTTCCTTTTTACACGAAAAGCTAACCACAATAAAGGTAAGCAGCGCTAAAATTTTTCTCATGAACTTTAGTATATTTACATTCTAAATTACAACGTCGAAATTACTAAAATAGTTTTTATCCCTTAGTGATTAAGTCTTAAAATATCTCACAAATGAACACTCCTAAAGTTGCAGAACATATCGTAAATTGGTTAAAAGAATACGCTACTAATGCCAAAGTAAATGGCTTTGTTGTTGGAATTTCAGGAGGAATTGACAGTGCTGTTACCTCAACTTTATGTGCTAAGACTGGTTTACCAACCTTGTGTGTAGAACTACCGATTCATCAGGCTGAAAGTCAAGTAAACAGAGGAAATGAACATATTAAACAATTACGTGAGCGTTACAGTAATGTGAGTGAAGTGGAAGTGAACTTAACCTCTACTTTTGAAGATTTTAAGACTGTAGTTCCTCAAGTTGAAGCTTCTCCAAAAGTTGATTTAGCTTTAGCGAATACTCGCGCTCGTTTACGAATGACTACGCTATATTATTTTGCTGGATTGCATGGTTTGTTAGTAGCAGGAACAGGAAACAAAGTAGAAGATTTCGGTGTAGGATTTTTCACTAAATATGGTGACGGTGGTGTTGATTTAAGTCCGATTGCAGATTTAGTAAAGTCGGAAGTATATGAATTAGCCAAATACTTAGAAGTACCTACTTCTATCCAAAAAGCGCAACCTACGGATGGTTTATTTGGTGACAGTAGAACCGATGAAGACCAAATTGGAGCTTCATATGACGAACTAGAATGGGCTATGCAAATGCAAAATGCAGGAAAAACCGCTGATGATTTTTCTGATAGAGAATTAGAAGTATATAAAATATATACGCGTCTTAACCGAATTAATCGGCATAAGATGGTTCCAATTCCTATTTGTGAAATCCCTAAAGACTTAAAGTAAGTTAACAGACATCATTTGACGCTTAATCTTTTGATAAGCACTCTTTTTTTGCCCGTTAGATATATTTAAAGGTAGTATAATAAGTAATCTAAATAACTCTAGTATTTGCAGCAACTTTCTCATTTTTATTCTATTTCTTGTTCTTTTCGTAGGTAAAATTACAAAAAAAATGTTAAAAACTTTAAAACTCTAGATATTTAGCTATTTCTTAATATTAAGATGTATAGTTAAATAAAGTTTATCAGCCTACAACTTTACCTAACTTATACGCTAACTTATTTCGTAAATCATTATAATCTTTTACCAACTCAAGGTAGTTACCATCAAACTCCTTACCCTCTTTTATTACTTCAATAGCTTCCTTTTTAATATCTTCAATCTTAGATTTAATCAAAACATCTCTAAGCCTTAAAACGACATCAAAAACAGCTTTAGGTAATGTATTTAAAGTATTTGTCACAAAAACCTCTTTACGCTCCCAATCACTTAAATTATACTTTTCTTCATCCATCAAAATATTGGTTACCAAACTTGATATTTGAGGGTTTTCGTGCATTATCAAATAATCGACACTTATTTTTTCATCTTGATTTAATTGATGAATCAATTCAAAATAAGTTAATCTGAAAATTTCATTGGTAAACTCTATTTCGTCTTCTTGTAAATTCAAATACAACTCGTTAGAAACAGTGTTTTGATACTCTTCTTTCTCTAAAAATGGTCGTCCTCTTTCATCTACTGCATCTACCCAATTGACAAAATCAACGATTTCATTACCATATAACAACAAAATTCTTATGATTTCTTTTTCTAGAATATTTAGCTGATCAATACTTTGCTGTAGCTTACCTTTTCCTCCTTTAACAAGTCCCATTACTCGCTGCTCTTGTTCATACATATGCTCTAGAGGCGGTTGATTTGAATCTGACCTTAAACTACTTTTTTGGGCGGCTACAGCTCCTTTTTTTAATAATTGAGCCAATTCACTAAATAAAACCTGCTCAGAAATATCCATAATACGAGCACACTCTTGTACATAAACCTCTCGTTGAATTCCATCAGGAATTTTAGAGATGCTTGTTACAATATCGCGAATTAAACCTGCTTTTTTCACAGGATCATTCGCTGCTTCTTTCATTAATAAAGAAACTTTGAACTCTATAAAGTCTTGAGCTTTTTCAGCTAAATACTGTTTTAAATCGGCATTAGAATGTGCTTTTGCAAAGCTATCTGGATCTTCGCCTTCCGGAAAAGTAACCACTTTCACATTCATTCCTTGTTCAAGAATTAAATCAATTCCGCGAAGTGATGCTCTAATCCCTGCTGCATCTCCATCAAAAAGTACCGTAATATTTTTAGTTAATCGGTTTACCAATCGAATTTGATCAGGAGTTAATGCTGTACCCGATGAAGCTACCACATTTTCTATTCCTGATTGATGAAATGAAATTACATCAGTATATCCTTCTACTAAAAAACAATTATCTTCTTTAGCAATTTCTTTTTTAGCCTGATATAATCCGTATAAAATTTTACTCTTATGATAAATTTCACTCTCAGGCGAATTCAGGTATTTTGCCGCTTTTTTATCATTGGTTAGAATACGTCCTCCAAAACCTAAAATTCGTCCCGACATACTATGAATAGGAAACATCACACGTCCTTTAAAACGGTCGAATTTTCTATCCTCTGCTCCACCTTCTTTAACAATAGTTAATCCTGTAGATTTTAAATATTTTAAATCGTAGCCTTTATCTAGAGCTGCTTTTGTAAAGTTATCCCATTCATCTTTACAATATCCTAAATCAAACTTTTCAATAGTGTCTTCTCTAAATCCTCTTTCTTTAAAATATGACAAACCGATGGCTCTACCGTTTTGTGTGTTCATTAACACATCATGAAAATAATCTTTGGCAAATTTTGATACCAAAAACATACTTTCACGTTCATTCATCTGCTGTTTTTGTTCGTCAGACTGTTCGGTTTCTTCTATTTCAATATTGTACTTTTCAGCCAACCAACGTATAGCTTCAGGATACGTATAATGTTCGTGCTCCATTAAAAAAGAAATCGCATTTCCTCCTTTACCTGTACTAAAATCTTTCCAGATTTGTTTTACAGGCGACACCATAAAAGATGGGGTACGCTCATCAGTAAACGGACTTAAGCCTTTAAAGCTACTTCCTGACTTTTTTAACTGCACAAACTCTCCTATCACCTCTTCTACTCGGGCGGTTTCAAAAACTTTATCAATGGTTTGTTGGGTAATCATACACTGTAAAATAGAGCAAACAAATATATAGATAAGACAACTCTTCTTAAATTAAATTTGCTAAAAACATATAAATATATAATTTTGACAAAAAATTCCCCCTTATTAATGAAAACAATTATCCCCTTTAGTTTAGCATTACTTTTATCTTACAATACATTTTCTCAAGAAACTATTCGAATTCCAGATATCGGTTTAGAAGAATGTTTGGTTGATTTAAAAATTGACTCTAACGGTTTAAACGGAAGTATTACCATTAGTGATGCCGAATATGTTACTAACTTAAACATTGACAATCCTGTTACAAATAAGGATTTACCTAATGTATATTCTAAAATTAAAAATTTAACCGGTTTAGAGAGCTTTCCTAACTTAAAACGTTTGGATTGTTACGATAACGAGATTACTAAAATAGACTTATCTCAAAGTTCTTCTATAAGTTTTTTAAACTGTACTCAAAATAAAATTGAGCGTTTAGATGTTAGTAAGAACCCTAACTTAACTTACATAAGTTGTGACAGTAACAACATGAACTCTTTAATTCTTGGCGAAAATTCTAATCTTGAAAGCTTATACGCTAGTTATAACAAATTAACTACGTTAGACGTATCTAACTGTCCTAACCTTATAAACATGGATGTTAGTGGCAACAATATTAAAAACATTGTTGTTAGTGAGGCTCAGTTAGCTAATATTCCTGCGGGTTGGTATAAAGACGAAAAAACTACCTATACAACTAGCAGTGGTGGAGTAGCAGATACTAAGGTTATAGAACAGAAAAAAAACATTAAAAAAGTTGAGAAAAAGCCTAAAACTATTGAAAAACCTGTAAAAAAATACGCAGAAAGCTTTATACAATTGGTTGTTTCTGAATATGAAAAAAATGTGTTAGACAAAGCGCACCTTAAAAAGGTCAAAGAAGATTTGATGTACAAATACGATATTAAAGGTGAAGAAATTAACGAATGGATACAACAACATAGTAAACTTCACAAAACGGAATAATAACTTTATTAAAAAGATATAAATGAAAAAGCCATCAAGAATTTGATGGCTTTTTCATTTATATCTTTTTAGCTTATGAAGCTGCTTTTAATTTTTTCAATGCTGATTTGGTTAATTTCGCTTCTGCATATTCTTTGGTTACACTAAATTCTTTTTCATCAGAACTTGGCATCTCGAACATTGCATCAGTTAAAATTGCTTCGCATAAAGAACGTAAACCACGAGCACCTAACTTATACTCTACTGCCTTATCAACAATAAACTGTAATGCTTCTTCCGTCATTGTAAACTCAACCTCATCCATAGCAAACAATTTAGTGTATTGCTTTACTATTGAATTTTTAGGTTCTGTTAAAATAGCTCGTAATGTTTCTGCATCTAACGGATTCATATAACTCAACACCGGCAAACGACCAATAATTTCTGGTATTAAACCAAAAGATTTTAAATCTAATGGTGTAATGTATTGCAACAAGTTATCTTGATCTATTTTATCCTCTTCAACCGAAGCGCTATATCCTACAGCTTGCATGTTTAAACGCTTACTGATAATTCTATCAATTCCAGAAAAAGCTCCTCCAGCGATGAATAAAATATCTTTGGTATTTACTTCGATAAATTTTTGTTCTGGGTGCTTTCTTCCTCCTTTAGGCGCTACGTTTACCACAGCTCCTTCCAATAGTTTTAACAACGCTTGTTGCACTCCTTCACCAGAAACATCACGTGTAATAGACGGATTATCACCTTTACGAGCAATCTTGTCTATTTCATCAATAAATACAATACCTCTTTCTGCTTTTTCAACATCATAATCAGCTGCTTGTAACAAACGACTAAGGATGCTCTCAACATCTTCTCCTACATAACCTGCTTGGGTTAAAACAGTAGCATCAACAATAGAAAACGGTACATTTAACATTTTTGCAATAGTACGCGCTACTAAGGTTTTTCCTGTTCCTGTTTCACCAACTAAAACAATGTTAGATTTTTCAATTTCTACTTCGTCTTCATCTCCTCTAGTTTGCAATAATCTTTTGTAGTGATTATATACTGCTACAGACATTGCTTTTTTGGTTTCATCTTGACCAATAATATACTCGTCTAAAAAAGCTTTGATTTCTTTCGGCTTTTTTAAAGTTAGGTCTTTTGATAAATCACTTGTTTTAAGTTCCGCTATTTCCTCCTCTACAATTCCATGAGCCTGCTCTATACATTTATCACATATATGAGCATCTAAACCTGCAATTAATAAATCGGTTTCAGGTTTTTTACGACCACAAAAGGAACATTGTAAATTTTCTTCTTTCGACATTATCTTATGCTTTAGGCATTAGGCTTTAAGGCTTTATGCAAATACTATTTTTAGCGTGTCGCATATTGCTTAGTGCTTAATGCAAAAATTATTTTCTAGTTAAAATTTCGTCAACCATTCCGTAAGCTTTTGCTTCATCGGCTTTCATCCAATAATCTCTATCAGAATCTTTGTTTACTTTTTCTATAGTTTGACCTGAGTGTTTTGCGATAATTTCATACAACTCATCTTTTAATTTTAAAATTTCACGAGCTGTAATTTCGATATCAGATGCTTGTCCTTGAGCACCTCCTAACGGTTGGTGAATCATAATACGAGAGTGTGGTAATGCTGAACGCTTTCCTTTTTCTCCTGCACACATTAATACTGCTCCCATAGAAGCTGCCATACCAGTACAAATAGTTGCTACATCTGGCTTAATAAATTGCATGGTATCGTAAATACCTAAACCAGCATACACTCCACCTCCTGGTGAGTTGATATAAATTGAAATATCTTTATTAGCATCTACACTTTCTAAGAATAATAATTGTGCTTGAATTATGTTAGCTACTTGATCGTTAATACCTGTACCTAAGAAGATAATTCTATCCATCATTAAACGAGAGAAAACATCCATTTGCGTGATGTTCATCTGACGCTCTTCCATAATGTATGGAGTTAAGCTACTTGTTATTTTTCCGTAGTAGTTGCTATTTATTCCGTGGTGCTTAGTTGCGTATTTTTCGAACTCTTTTCCGTAATCCATTTAAAATGTTTTTAGGTTATAATGATGTAAATATAAGAACTATTTCGTTAGTATTTTGTTACAGTTAACGGCTAAAAAAACCTGAATGTAGATTCAGGTTTTTCTTATTACATCAGTTATAAACTGTTATTTGTATACTTCTTTAATGAAATCTTCAAAAGAAACTTCTTTAGTATCAAAACTCATGTTTTCTTTATAGAAAGCTAATAATTTCTGAGAAATTAATTGCTCTTGTAAACGACGAGCTTCGTCTTGATTCTGTAAGATTCTCCCTGCGATATCTTCTAACTCTTTTTCTTCTGGATTCATGTTACCAAACTGAGCCATTTGAGCTCTAATAAATCCTTTAGCGTAGTCTACTAACTCTGCATAGTCTAATTTGATATCGTTATCTTTCATAATCTTTCCTTCAATTAATTGGTAACGTAATCCTTTTTCAGACTTATTGTACTCTTCTACAGCTTCTTCAGCAGTTAATTCTTTTTCTCCTGCAGTTTGTAACCACTTTTGTAAGAATTCAACTGGTAAATCAAATTTAGTATTCTCTACTAAGTTCTCAGTAATTGCGTTTAACAATTGTTGATCTGCTTGTTGTTGAAATTGCTTTTCTGCGTCTTCTTTAATTTTATCTTTTAAATCAGTTACAGTTTTTACGCTTCCGTCAGCAAATAACTTGTCAAATAATTCTTGATCTAATTCTGCTGGTTCTATCTCAGTAATTTCTTCAATAGTAAATGTTACAGGAATGTCTAAGTCGTGAACCTCATCGTGAGATACGCCTAAAGCTCCTTGTAACTTGTGCTCGTCTTCGAATAAGTTTTTAGTTTTTAACTCTAAAACATCTCCTACTTTAGCACCAACAAACTTCTTTAAGTTTGTTTTTCCTTTAATATCTTTTACAGAAATTGTAGACTTTTTGTTGATTTCTTTCTCTTCGTTTACGAAAGTACCAGTAACGTTAGTTTCTTCTGTAGCTTCGTCTTTAGCAGACATTTTTCCGTAACGAGATTGAATGTTTTCAACTTCTTTCTCGATTAACTCGTCTGTAGCAACGATGTTATATTGAGTTACTTTGTTTTTTGGTTGTAAGTTTACGTCGAACTCAGGAGCTAATCCTAATTCGAATTCAAAAGAGAATTTATCAGCATCCCAATTGAAATCTTCTTGAACTCTTGGTAATGGGTTACCTAAGATATCTAACTTTTCTTCAACTAAGAATTTATTTAACGACTCTTGTAAAAGCTTGTTTACCTCATCAATCATTACTGATTTTCCGTATTGCTTCTTAACCATTCCCATTGGTACGTGACCTTTTCTAAAACCTGGAATGTTCGCTGTTTTACGGTAATCGTTTAATACTTTTGTTACTTTATCTTGATAATCTTCTGCAACAATATCAACTTTTACAACTGCATTTAATGCATCTACGTTTTCTTTTGTTATATTCATCTTAAAAATCTGTTTCTTAAAAAATCGGGTGCAAAATTACTACTTTATTTATTGATAACCAATACTTTTAAACATAAAAATATCTACTTTTTTATCACCCTTATTTTCTAGTTTTTACTGTGTTAGGTTACTTATTCGTCTCCTTCTTTTAATAGCGAAAATAGTAACGATCTAAAAATTGACAACAACACACTGAACAAGAGCGCTGTAAAAAATCCGCTAACAGCAAATCCTGACACTAGTTTATCTGCCAATAATATAATTACTGCGTTAATTACAAACAAGAACAACCCTAGCGTGACTATAGTTGCTGGCAATGTAAAAAACACTAGTAATGGACGCACAAATAAGTTTAACAAGGCTATAACTACTGCCACAATTACTGCAGTTGTATAACTAGCCACGGTTACTCCTGGTAAAATATTTGCCAATACAATTACCACTAATGCTGTTAATAATACTTTTAAAAACGTTTTCATTTTTCTTTTTTATTTAAGTTAGTTATGAATTATAAATTTACTCTTTTTCACTGAAACTATTAACTCATAACGCTCCATTATACTTTACCACAACCATACCAAAAACAGAAACCTGCTGTTTTGGCAGGTTTAAAAACTTTGTTTTAGTTTTTGGGATTTTAATTTAACTTCGCTTTATTCTTAACCAAGACAATAAAATGCTCAGAAAACACCTAACTTCATATAATATTCTTACTGAAGAAGAAATAGACAATTTTATAAGTTTAGTCAGTTATAAAAAACTTAACAAAGGTGATTTTTTTATTCAAGAAGGAAGCACTTGCAAAGAAGTAGCTTTTATTGCCTCGGGTATTTTCAGGTCTTTTTATCATTCCTCAGACGAAAAAGAAGCTACGTATTGTTTACTATCAGAAAACTCTTTTGTTACTGCGTATTCATCGTTTATTTCTCAAACAAAAACTAACGAAAATATTCAAGCATTAACCGATGCTGAGCTATATAGCATTACCAAAGAACAATTTGTAGCGCTAGAAAACTCAAGCTCCAATTGGTTACGTCTTTTTAAAATATTTGCAGAACAAGAATATATAAATCTTGAAAACAGAATATTTGTTTTGCAAAATGAAAGCGCTGAAAACCGTTACAAAAAACTGTTAAAAACGCATCCAAACTACTTAAAAACTATCCCGTTACAGTACCTAGCTTCATATTTAGGCATAACACAACGACATTTAAGCAGAATTAGAAAATCAGTTTTTTATTAGACAATTGTCCTTTTTAAGCTTGTAAAACCAACCGTACTTTGCTTCATAATCTTAACTATAGTATGAAGCATATTTTATTAATAAACGGACACCCAGATAAAGAAAGTTTTAACCATGCACTAGCAGCTTCCTACAAAAGAGGGGCTTTAGAAACCGAAGCTGTTATTGAAGAAATAACTATCACTGACTTAAACTTCAATCCGAATCTTAAATTCGGTTACCGAAAAAGAACTGAACTTGAACCTGATTTACAAGAAGCTTTAACTAAAATTAAAAAAGCAAATCATATCGTATGGTTCTTTCCTGTTTGGTGGGCTGGTTACCCTGCCATGATGAAAGGTTTTATTGACAGGACTTTTTTACCCGGAATTACATTCCAACCTATTGAAGGAAAACCTTTTCCTGAAAAGCTTTTAAAAGGTAAAACTGCTCGACTTATCATAACTTCTGACACTCCAAGTTGGTATGATTATCTGTTTATGAAAAGACCTGCCATTAGACAATTTAAAAAAGGAACACTAGAGTTCTGTGGCATTAAACCTGTTAAAACTACTTTCTTATCAACAATTAAAAATTCAAGCCCTGAACAACGAAATAAGTGGTTAGAGAAAGTATATACCTTAGGTAAAAACCAACAGTAACTTAACTTTTTTTTTGGGTTAAAAAAATACTAGTTTATGTTAAAATTTAAATAGCTATATGCTAAAATCCTACAATTACTATTTATATATTTACATACATATCTTTATAAGATTAGAAATATGAAAAAAGTTAAAGAAGATAAAACTCTTTTGAATAAAGACATTAAAAAACTACTTCCTACAATAAATTTTCATGACACATTCTCTACCACCAATCATACAAACACAATAGAAGAAATTGTAAATTTAATTTTTAATAAACCTCCAGTTTGGGTAGACTTTTTATTTAAATTACGTAATAAAATTGCTGCTTTTTTTAATTTAAAAAACAACTACCCTGATGATTATAACGAGCGGTTTGATGTTGGCGGATATGTAAGTTTCTTTAAAATTTTTTCTATATCTAGCAATGAAGTTGTATTAGGTGCTAATGACACTCATTTAAATTTTAGAGCAATCGTACACAACAATCACGATCCTTTTTATAACATCAAAGTTATTACGTTAGTTGAATACAATAATAAAAAAGGTGAAGCATACATGAAGCTTATAAAACCTTTTCATAGGTTAGTTGTTAAGAGAATGGTTAAAAATGCTTACAACTTAAATAATTAACTTTTTGTACTTTTGAGCTATTAAAAAATAACCCTATTAAACCTGTAACCTCAATAAAAGTAACCGATTTTAATCAAAACGAAGTTAACTTACTTGAAAAGTATGCTAACAAAATTCTATTATTGTTGTTTTACAACAATGCTTGTTTAGGATGTACGGGTAGAGCTATACCACTTGCTTATCAGTTTAAGCAAGACTACAAAGATATTGAAGTTATAGGCATCCATAGTAATTTTACAAGCAACGATGTTTCTAGAGAAGATATTCTAAGCATTTTCACCATCAACGAACTTCCATTCCCAATTTACATTGATAAAAATCACAAAATGTACGATTTCTTTAACTCGGAAGGAACGCCACAATGGATATTACTAACCGCAAAAGGTGAAGTATATCGATCTATTTTTGGGTCGCAAGACAATGCCCAAAACAGATTGTACTACGCTTTAGAAAACCTAACTGAACAGTAATTATTTAGCCAGAAAATGAATAGCTTCTCTATAAAAATCTGCTGGATTTTCAGCATGTAGCCAGTGCCCAGCGTTGGCTATTGTTTTAATTTCTGAATTTGGAAAATGTGCCTGAATTAACGGCTTATCTTCTTTTGAAATATACCCTGAATTTGCTCCTCGTAAAAACAACGTTTCTCCTTCAAAAACAGTAAAAGAAGGTAACGCTACTCCTACTTCACTATTATTTTCTGTCAATGATTTTAAGTTGAAACGAAAAGCCAATTCATCTTTTGTTTTTCGGTATACATTTTTTGCTAAAAATTGACGGATTCCTTTTTCTGGAATTAACTCAGCTAATTTTTCATCAACTAACGTTCGAGAATTTTGTACGTTAAAATCTATCGAGTTTAATGCAGCTAAAATATCGTGGTGATGTGGCGGATACATTCTTGGAGAAATATCGGCAACAATTAATTTATTTACCAACTCAGGATATTCTGTAGCAAATAACATTACTGTTTTTCCTCCCATAGAATGCCCTAACAAATCTACTTTTTCTAAAGTGTGATGCTGAATGTAATTGTACAAATCACCTACCATTAACTCATAATCAAAAGCTTCGGTTTGAAAACTACGCCCGTGATTTCGTTGATCTATCAAATGTACTTCATAACCGTCTTCGGCAAACTTATTAGCATGCGATTTCCAGTTATCTCCCATACCAAAGTATCCGTGTAAAATCAGCAACGGTTTTCCTTTTCCTATTATTTTAGAATATAATACCTCCATAGTTATTGCAAACGATGTAAATACATGTTTACAACGTTTTGTAAACCTAAATACAAACTTTCAGAAATTAAAGCATGTCCGATTGATACTTCTGCTAAATGAGGAATATTTTGCTTAAAGAACTGGATATTATCTAAACTTAAATCATGGCCTGCGTTTACACCTAAACCTAATTCATGTGCTAAAATTGCTGCTTCTGTATATGGTTTCACTCCGTTGGTGTTCCCTTTTTCATATTGAACAGCAAACTCTTCTGTATATAACTCAATTCTGTCGGTTCCTGTTTTCGCTGCAGCTTCAATCAATTTTAAATCTGTATCAATAAAAATAGACGTACGGATTCCAGCATTTTTAAACTCAGCAATTACTTCTTGTAAATAAGATTGATGTGCTATCGTGTCCCATCCTGCATTTGATGTAAGTTGATCTACACTGTCAGGAACTAAAGTTACTTGCGTAGGTTTAATTTCTAACACCATTTGCGTAAACTTATCAATAGGATTTCCTTCGATATTATATTCCGTAGTAACCAACGGTTTTAAATCGTAGGCATCTTGATAACGAATATGACGCTCATCAGGTCTTGGATGTATGGTAATTCCTTCAGCTCCGAACTCCTGAATATCGGTTGCTACTTTCAATAAATCTGGTACATTTCCTCCTCTAGAATTACGAAGTGTAGCTATTTTATTAATATTAACACTTAATTTTGTCATGTTGTAAAATTAGACCACAAAGGTAACGCATTCCAACATTTTAAACTATATTCGTAGTAATGAAAATCAATGATTTTATACTAAAAGAAATTAAAGCACTCACATTAAACAGCTCTGTAAAAAGTGCTCAACAAGTGTGTAAAGACTTACCTATAACGCATATTCCAGTAGTTGAAGATGGTAAGTTAATTGGTTGCTTACCTGAAAGTGATATTCAAACTATTGAAAATAAAAACCGTACGCTAAATGAGTACACTTACATGTTTGATCACTTTTACACAAATGAAAAAGCGACTTTACTTGATTTAATCGCATTGTTTGCGGATAACGACTCTAATTTAATCCCTGTTTTAGACAAAAACTTGAATTATGTTGGTTATTATGAACTAAGTGATATTTTAGATGCTTTTGCCAACAGCCCTTTCATACATAACGAAAGTCAAACTCTAATAATAGACAAACCTAAGAGCGACTACTCTATGAGTCAAATAACTCAAATTGTAGAAACTAACAACGGAAAACTTTTAGGAGCTTATATTTCTTCTGAAAATATAGACAACATAGAAGTCACCCTTAGAATTGTTTCTGAAGAAATAAATGAAATTTTTCAAACATTTCGCCGATACGACTATAACGTTATCACACAACACGAAGACGACTTTTATCTAGAAGAGCTTAAAGATAGAGCTGCCTATTTAAGGAAATACCTAGACATGTAATTTCTAAATAAATATTTTTACAAGTGAAAAAAGTAGCTATTTACGGACAAGCTTATACTACACTAGCAGAAAAAGAAGTTAAAATTCTTTTAGATGTTTTAGAAAAACACAATATCGTTGCCTTTTTTGAGCAACAGTTTTACGATTTATTTGTTGAAAACGACTCACTATACAAAAAATACCCTACTTACTCACATTTTAATGATTTATCAAACACGTTTGATGTGATGTTCACTATTGGAGGAGATGGTACTATTTTGAGAGCCGTTACCTACATACGTGATTTGAATATCCCTATCATGGGAATTAACACTGGGCGCCTGGGTTTCCTGGCAACCATTCAAAAAGATCAAATTGAAGAAGCTATTGATTTAGTACTTAAAAAAGAATACACACTTCAAGAACGTTCATTATTACAAATAGAAACCTCTCCAAATACTGAAGATTTTTCTGAGCTCAACTTTGCATTAAACGAAGTAACGATAGCAAGAAGAAACACTACTTCGATGATAGGAATTAAAACATTCTTAAACCAAGAATATTTAACCAATTATTGGGCAGATGGTTTAATTATAGCAACCCCAACTGGCTCAACAGGATATTCATTAAGTTGCGATGGCCCCGTAATTTTACCAAACTCAAAAAGTTTTGTTATTACTCCTATTGCCCCACATAACTTGAATGCTCGTCCGATGGTTATTCCTGATGACACAGAAATACACCTTGAAGTTAGCGCCCGTGAAAAAGATTTTTTAGTCTCGTTAGACTCCCGAATTGCAACGGTTTCACAAGAAACTAAGATCAAAATTAAAAAAGCCCCTTTCACTATAAAAAGCATTTTACCTAAAAATCAATCCCATTTAAAAACCTTACGAGGTAAACTTTTATGGGGGGAAGACACAAGAAATGAAGGCTTATAACTTATACAATTACAATAAATTCACAAAAAAAAAGTTAATCAAAAAGACGGATTATTAACTTTTTAAAGCAAATTCAATTCCCTATATTTGCACGCTATTTTACAATGAGAGGACTTATTTTATCAATATTATTTGTTTGTTTAGTTGCACCTTTACAATCACAAATTCATGAAATCGGTATTTTTGCCGGTGGTTCTAATTATGTGGGGGATATAGGAAGCACAAACTACATACACCCGAATAAATTCGCTGGTGGTCTTATTTATAAGTACAATTTAAACCCTCGAATTGCACTAAGGGGTACCTACACTTACATTCCAATTTCTGGAGATGATGCCGATGCTAGCAATCCTTATCGTCAAAACAGAGGCTTCAGCTTTTCTAATAACGTACATGAATTTGCTGCTGGCGTAGAATTTAACTTTTTTGACTACAACATTAGTGATTACAGAACCACTTTTACCCCTTATATTTTAGCTGAGATCGCTGCTTTTAACTATAAAAGTCCAGGTTCTCAAACCTCAAACAACACTATTTCATTAAAAAATAAATTCTCATATACTTTACCAGTAGGTATTGGTTTAAAAGGAAGATTAGCAGATAACTTTGCTATTGCTTTTGAAGCTGGTGTGCGTTTTACATTTGAAGATGATTTAGATTACACAACAGATAAAATAAACTCATTAGATTTTGGAGGTAATGGAAATGACTGGTATACTTTTTCAGGAGTTTCTATTGTTTACACCTTCGGAAGACCACCTTGTTTCGGTGGAATAGCGGAATAACTATGAAAGAAAAATTACAGCGCATTGATTTACAAAACATACCAAACCACATTGCTATTATTATGGATGGTAATGGTAGATGGGCAAAAAGTAAAGGAATGCAACGTGTTTTTGGTCATCGAAACGCATTAACAGCCATTAGAGAAACTGCTGATACAGCTTCAGAACTAGGAGTGAAATACTTAACTCTTTACGCATTTTCTACTGAAAATTGGAATCGTCCAAAATTAGAAGTCGATGCTTTAATGAGCTTGTTAGTTACTACCTTAAAAAAAGAACTTCCTGAATTTCAACGTAAAAACGTGAAAATAAATGCTATTGGTAATTTAACTAGCTTACCTAAAAATGCTCAAAAAGTATTAGCTAATGTTATCGATGCTACAAAAAACAACACTAAAATTACGTTAACCTTTGCTTTAAGCTACGGATCGAGGGAAGAAATTGTTAACGCAATCAAAAACATAACCAAAAAAGTTGTTAATAACGAAATAGAAATTGAAAAAATTAACGATAAAATTATAAATAATCATTTATATACGTTTAATTTGCCCGATGTTGATTTAATGATACGTACAAGTGGGGAACAAAGAATCAGTAATTATTTACTTTGGCAAATAGCATATGCCGAATTACATTTTACTGATGTGCTATGGCCTGATTATAGAAAAGAGCACCTTTACGACGCTATACTTGATTATCAAAACAGAGAAAGAAGATTTGGAAAAACCAGTGAACAGATTGAAACCAATGAATAAATATTCGTATTTACTAGTATTTTTTATCACCTTTTTAACGGTGAGTACACAAGCACAAGACCTAACACCTAAAGATAGCACCGCTACAAATATTATATCCTACGAAAAAGGAAAAGAGTATATTTTAGGAGGCATAACTGTAACTGGTTTACAAAAATTTAGCGAACAAACCGTAAGAATTTATACTGGTTTAACTGAAGGACAACCTGTTAAACTACCTGGAGATAAACTTACTAGTGCCATTAAAAAGCTATACGAAAGCAAGCAATTTAGTGAAGTAGATGTATACTTATCTAAACGTGATGGAGAAACTGTTTACCTTCAATTCGATGTAACTGAACTACCTCAATTAACCGATGTTACCATTACTGGTGTAAAAAAAGCACAAGTTAAAGAGATAAAAAAAGAAACAGAATTAAAAAAAGGTACAATGGTTACCGACAACCTTATTGTAACCACTCGTAATTACATTCAAAAAAAATATACCGATAAAGGTTTCTTAAAAACAAAAGTATCTTTAGACACGAAAAAAGACACTACCGATGTTAACACCGTTAGTATGGCTATTTTTATTGATAGAGGTAATCGTGTAAAAATTAAAGAAATCAATTTTAATGGTAACCAAGCTTTATCTAATGCTACTTTAAGAGGCGCTATGAAAAACACGAAACGTAAAGTTTTTGGTCGTTTTTGGAAAGCTTCTAAATATATATTAGACGATTATAAAACAGACTTAGAAAGTATTCTTGAAAAATATAGCGAAAACGGATATCGTGATGCTCGTATTTTATCTGATAAAGTTGTGTGGAATGATGACAACACAATTAATCTTGAAATCGACTTAGAAGAAGGACGTCAATACCGCTTTAATGAAATCCTTTTCATAGGAAATAAAGAATATACCGATGAGCAATTAAATAGTTTCCTACGAATTGAAAAAGGAGATATTTACAACGGGAAAGTATTAAAAGAACGTATTTCTGGTGATGGAACTCCTAATTCTCAAGATATTCAAACCTTATACCACAACAACGGATATTTATTTTCTCAAATAAATGCTATTGAAACTAAAGTTGAGAACGACTCAATTACAGTTGAAGTTCGTATTAGAGAAGATGACCAAGCTACCATTAAAAGAGTAAGCGTTGCTGGTAACGAAAAAACAAACGATCATGTAATCTTTAGAGAATTACGTGTAAAACCAGGTGATTTGTTTAGTCGTGAAAACATTATTCGTTCTATCCGTGAAATAGGACAATTAGGATTTTTTGACACCAATGTAACTCCTGATGTAAAACCTGACTATCAAAACAAAACAGCTGATATCGAATTCTCTGTAGTTGAAAAAGGAGGAAGTCAAATTGAACTTCAAGGTGGTTATGGTGGAGGATCTTTCATTGGTACTTTAGGACTTTCTTTTAACAATTTCTCTATGAGAAATATTTTCAACAAAGAAGCTTACAAACCATTACCTATGGGAGACGGTCAAAGTTTATCACTACGTTTACAAGCTAGTAGAACTTATAACACGTATAGTTTTTCTTTTACAGAGCCTTGGTTAGGAGGTAAAACACCTCAATCGTTATCATTCTCTGTATACTTATCCAACCAATATCGTTTCGATTACACTACGTATGATGTAAATAAAGATGAAAGTTTAAGTATTATTGGAGCTTCTATTGGTTTAGGAAAACGTTTAAAGTGGCCTGATGACTATTTTACCCTTTCTCAAAACATTAGTTACCAAAGAATAGAGCTTAATAACTACGGTTATCGTGTAGGTTCTTCTAATGATATTCTTAGTGAAGGAGACTTAAACAACTTAGCTTATAGCGTTGCATTAAGCCGTAACTCTGCAGGTCCTAGTTTAATTTTCCCTACCTATGGTTCAGAGTTCACTTTACGTGCTAAAGCTACTTTCCCTTACTCTTTAGTTAACGGAAAAGATTATTCAGAACCTGAAAACCCTACACTTGAACAAAGACAAGCGTACCTAGCTGATAAATACAAGTGGTTAGAGTACTATAAAATTTCCGCTAAAGGAAAATGGTACACTGCATTAGCAAATAAATTAGTTTTAATGTCTAATTTTGAAATGGGGTACCTTGGAAAATACAATAGTGAAGTTGGTTTAACTCCTGTTGAAAGATATTTTGTCGGTGGAGATGGTATTGCGCAAGGTCAATTAGACGGTCGTGAAACTATCGGATTAAGAGGATACGAAAACAATCGTATTTCTTCTTTAGATGGTGGATCTATTTATAACAAATTTCAATTAGAGTTACGTTATTCTATTACAGATAAACCTTCAGCATCTATTTATACTTTAGGATTTTTAGAAGCAGGTAACTCTTATGACAATTTTAGCACTTTTAATCCGTTTAAGTTAAAACGTTCAGCAGGAGTTGGTGTACGTATATTTATGCCTGCATTTGGTTTATTAGGTATCGATTTCGCACATGGGTTCGATCCGTTACCAGGTTTAAGCGAAAAATCAGGTTGGCAAACGCATTTTATAATTGGAAGACAGTTCTAAAACCATACATTTGTAATGTGTCTAGGTTTTGGCACGGTTTTTTCTAAACACATTATACAAGATGAAAAAAAGTATTTTATCAATCGTTCTTTTACTTATTACAAGTATAACTGTTGCCCAGAAAAATCAACGCATTGCATATATTGATATGGAATATATTCTTCAAAATATTCCAGAATATTTAGATGCACAAAATGCACTGGATGCTAAAGTTGAAAAATGGAAAACAACATTAGATAAAGAAGCCCGTGCCATTGAGGTTTTAAAAACTGATCTCTCTAACGAAAAAGCAATTCTAACCAAAGAATTGATAGAAGAGCGTGAAGAAGATATAACCATTAAACAAGAATCTTTGCGAAGGTTAGAATCTTTATACTTTGGTCCGAATGGAGATATGTACAATTTAAGAAAGCAATTAATTAAACCCGTACAAGACCAAGTATACAATGCAGTACAAACAATAGCTTCTCGAAAACAATACGATTTCGTTTTCGATAAATCAAGTGAATTGGTTATGCTTTATTCAAACAAAAAACACGATATTAGCGACCTTGTTGTGCAAATGATTAGTATTGATCAGAAAAGACAAGCTAAGGAAGATAAAATAGAAGCTAGAAAAGCATTACTTAAAAATGATAATTTGAGTGATGAACAAAAAGAAAAAATAAAGCTTCGAGAAGATTTACAAAAAAAGAGAGAAGAAGACAGGCTTGCTAAAATTAAACAAATTGAAGAAAAAAGGCAAGAACGCTTAAAAGAAAGAGCAGACAAAAGAAAATTATTACAAGAAAAAAGAGCTGCATTATTAAAAGCTCA
This sequence comes from Tenacibaculum sp. TB-56, assembly GCF_059716275.2. Lineage (NCBI taxonomy): Bacteria > Pseudomonadati > Bacteroidota > Flavobacteriia > Flavobacteriales > Flavobacteriaceae > Tenacibaculum > Tenacibaculum sp. TB-56. The sequence continues at coordinate 701,115 of NZ_CM201367.1, forward strand.
AGAAGAAGCTAAAAAGAAAAAAGAACAAGAAAATCAAGAAGAGAACAAATAAATCAAGAATAAAGAACATTAATTAAATTAAAACAAAGATGAAACATTTAAAAACGTTATTATTAGTTGCAATTTTTACTGTTGGATTAGGTGGTGTGGCAAATGCGCAAAAAACTGCACATATTAACACAGATAAATTATTAGCTGAAATGCCTGCAACAAAAGCTATGAAAGCAGAGTTAGAAAAGCTAAACAAAACATACCGTGACGACATTGAAACTATGTACAAAAAACTAGAGGCTAAGATTAAAAAATACGAAGCTGAAGGTAAGAGTCAAACTCAAGAAGAAAACCAAAAAAGAGCTATTGAAGTTCAACAAGACAGACAAAAGATAGCGCAAGCTGAGCAAGCTGCAGGTCAAGAAATGCAAAAAAAGTACCAAGAAAAAACGATTCCTATCTTACAAAAAGCTGAAGATGCTATTAAAGCTGTAGCTGCTGAAAAAGGAATTATCTATGTTTTTGATGCTGCTCCAGGTAAAGGTTTAATCGTTTACGAAAAAGGAGAAGATATTTACGACGCTGTAAAATCTAAATTAGGTTTCTAAGAAACAACAAATATTTTATAAAAAAATCCTGCTGAAAACAGCAGGATTTTTATTTTTGTTATACTATGAATAGCACACAAAAACCTATTGGTATTTTTGACTCTGGTATAGGAGGTACTTCTATTTGGAAAGAGATTCATCAACTCTTACCAAATGAAAATACTATATACCTTTCTGACAGTAAGAATGCCCCTTACGGTCAAAAGTCAACGCAAGAAATTGTTGACCTGTCTGTTAAAAACACAGAGTTTTTAATAAAAAAAGGAGCCAAAATTATTGTGGTTGCTTGTAACACCGCTACTACCAATGCTATTCAATATTTAAGAGCAAATTATGATATTCCCTTTATAGGAATTGAGCCAGCAATTAAACCAGCTTCTTTAAAAACAAAAACAGGCACTATTGGAATATTAGCTACTAAAGGAACACTAAACAGTGCTTTATTTGAAAAAACGACCTCAAAATTAAGTGATCAAATTACCATAATAGAACAAGTTGGTGAAGGTTTAGTTGAGTTGATTGAAAATGGAAAAATGGAATCTGAAGAAATGACTTCTTTGCTAGAAAAGTACATCAATCCAATGCTAGAAAAAAAATGTGACTACATCGTTTTAGGATGTACTCATTACCCTTATTTGCTTCCTCAAATACGAAAAATAACTGGTGAAAATATCCAAATTATAGATTCTGGTGAAGCTGTGGCAAAACAGGTTAAAAATGTGCTCTCTCAACAAAACCTTGTTAATAATAGCACTAACCAGTCATCAAATATCTTCTACATTAATAAAGATAAATCTGTTTTAAAAAATATCCTTAAAGATTACAAAAACAGTAATATTGACTATTTAGATTTTTAATACGTAAAACTTCCGTTGATATTCGGACACGCTGCCGCTCTTCTTTTTGTACAGAAAAGATTTAGTCCTAAAGACAATTGGTGAAATCCTCCATTCGAAAAGACTATATCTCCTGTTTGTTGCGTGTATGTATAAGCAAACATCCAGTTTTTATAATTCACACCTGCAATAGGAGTTATGTATTGAGAATTTCCAAAAATGCTACTATCAAAGCTTCTTCTATACGATAACGCTGCCCACAATTGCATGTTTTCAAGAGTTTTATATACCTTGAAGTTTATATCTCCTATTTTCTCTTGAGTTTGTTCTTTATATTGAAACATAAAAGACGGCTCAAATTGTAGCTTTTCTCTATCTCCAAAGAAATAGCCTCCTCCTAAAATATAATTTCTAAGATTTGGTGATTCAAAATTGGAATCCAAGTTATTTTTTGCTGATAAAAAGATATTTTTTATGGTAAAATAAGATGACAATCCATTCTTATGATATGCCATACCAAAATCTGCATTAAAATAGAAATCACTTTCAATTACCTGATTAACCGCAGGATCATTTATAAAAGTTCGTTGATCTCTTTCATTTTGAACTACAGAAAACGATAATCCAAATGACAACTGGTTAAACAAATTTTCATTCCCCATATCTATATGATAAGCATAGGTACCTTGAATTCCTTTTTGTGAATGATATCCATTTTTATCGTTAAAAAGAATAACACCTAAACCTGTATTGGAATATTCTCCTAATTTGGTATGAAAACTAGCTGTTTGTAACGAAGGAGCATTATCTACTCCTAACCATTGTTGACGAGCTGTCAAACGTATTTTACCACAATCGCCTATTCCAGCTGCAGCAGGATGCAATAAATACACATTATCTGATAAATAATCGGCATAAATAGGTAATGTTTCCTGTGCAGTAACTACAGAAGACATTAATGAAACTAACAATGTTAAATAAGCAATTCTTTTACTAAGAAACATAACTTGATGATAAAAACATCAAATATAGTTAAGAGGCATTAAAATTTATGTTAATTTTTAAAATATCATTATTTTGAGTTTACAAAAACTCATTTTCATCAGTTATTCTTTCTAAATATTGATGGACTCATACTTTTTACCTCTTTAAATTTTCGATTAAAATTAGACAGATTGTTAAATCCACACTGATACGCTATTTCACTAATCGCCATACTTTTATCAGAACTTAATAGTTTGCAAGCATTTTCAATACGCAATTCATTTAAAAAAGTAAAGTAGGTTTTGTTTGTTCGTTGCTTAAAATATCGACAAAAGGCATTGGGAGTCATGTTGGCTTTTTCAGAGATTTCATATAAATCGATATTTTTATTAAAATGATTTATGGTAAAATCCATAATGTCTCGCATACGCTTTCCTTCATTATCAGTATATTTTTTAGGGTAAATAAAACTTGCCAGTTCTTTGGTTTCAGCATCAATAATTATTTTTAAAATTTGAAGTAAACCTATAAAACGTTCTAGATTGGTTGCCTTTTGTAAACTCAGGAATAAATTAATCACTTCTTCCTTATATGTTGAAAGTTTAAATCCTATTACAGATTTTTCAAAAAAAGGAATTAACTCTATAAAATCATCTAGCAGAAAAAAATCCTTCCCAAAAGAATCTTTTGTAAAAAACAATGAAATCATAAAAGACTCATTTATTTTTGAAGCATCGCTTTTAAAAACATGCGGTAAATTACTCCCAAGTACTAAAACATCTCCAGACTCATATTTATTAATTGTATCACCTACAATTAAAGTCCCTTCTCCTTTGACAATAACACACAATTGTATTTCTTCATGCTGATGTAATTTATCATAAAAATATTGCTCACAATCTTCCTGATAAATCAATCCTATATTATGAGTTTTGGGTATTTGAAATGGTAAAACTTTCATTAATAATTTTCTTATTTATTTTCAAAAATATGCAAATACTATTAACCAAACACTAAAAATAAACAAAAAAAGATAATATAATATTACTATAAGATAATTTGACGTTAAAAGAAACTTCCTATTCCTTATAACTTTGCATAAAAAACAATATTACCATGAGTATAAATTGGAAAGGTGTGATGCCTGCAGTAACTACAAAGTTTACAAATGAAGACACTTTAGACTTACACATGTTTGAAGTTAACATTAAAGCACAACTAGAAGCTGGTGTACACGGAATTGTCTTAGGAGGTACCTTAGGAGAAGCCAGTACTTTATCTGACGACGAAAAAAGAACATTGACTAAAACCACGGCTCAATTAGTTAACAATCAAGTTCCTGTTTTAATAAATATAGCTGAACAAACTACCAAAGGAGCTATTGAAGCAGCCCAAAAAGCGGAAGAAGATGGAGCCAACGGTTTAATGATGCTCCCTCCTATGCGCTATAAATCTGGTGACAGAGAAACTGTTGAGTACTTTAAAGCTGTGGCTAACAATACATCACTTCCTATTATGGTGTATAACAACCCTGTAGATTATAAGATTGAAGTTACTTTAGACATGTTTGAAGAACTACTAAAATGTGACAACATTGAAGCTGTAAAAGAATCTACCAGAGATACCACAAATATTACTAGAATTAAAAATCGTTTTGGCGATCGTTTAAAAATTATGACAGGTGTTGACACCATTGCTTTAGAAAGTTTACTGATGGGTGCTGATGGTTGGATAGCTGGTTTAGTTTGTGCTTTTCCAAGAGAAACAGTAGCTATTTATGAATTACAAAAAGCAGGCCGTATACAAGAAGCATTAGAAATTTATCGTTGGTTTTTACCATTGTTAGAATTAGATATAAATCCTAAATTAGTACAAAATATTAAGTTAGCAGAAGTAGCTACAGGTATTGGAACTGAAAATGTGCGAGCACCTCGATTACCTTTAATAGGTGAAGAACGTAAACATGTTTTAAACGTGATAGAAACTGGATTAAAAAACAGACCTACATTACCTAATTATAAAGCATTAGCTACTCACTAAGTAAACCATTTTCTCATTATATATGATTACAGGAAAAAACTATATAGGAAATCAATTATCGGCCTCAGGAACAACAACCTACAAAACATTCAACCCTGAATTAAATCGGGAAAATGATACTGTTTTTACTGAAGCTACTTCCGAAGAAATTGATAACGCCGTAAATCTAGCTTCTGAAGCATTTAAAACATACAGAACTGTTTCTGGAAAAAGAAAAGCTGAATTTTTAAATGCCATTGCTGATGAAATTTTAGCTCTAGATGAAGAGTTAATTCAAACCTATTGCTCTGAATCTGGTTTACCAGAAGGACGCGCTAAAGGAGAACGAGGCAGAACTGTATTTCAACTCCGCTCTTTTACTGATTTAGTTTCAGAAGGTTCATGGGTAGACGCTACTATTGACACTGCTATTCCAGATAGAGAACCACTACCTAAATCAGATATTCGCAAACTAAATATTCCTTTACGGACCTGTAGTTGTTTTCGGAGCAAGTAATTTCCCTCTTGCCTATTCTACTGCTGGTGGTGATACTGCTGCGGCTTTAGCTGCTGGTTGTCCTGTGATAGTAAAATCGCACCCTATGCATGCAGGTACGGGTGAACTTATTGCTTCAGCTATAATTAAAGCTGCAGAAAAAACAGGAATGCCAAACGGTGTTTTTTCTAATTTAAATTCAAGTGATATAGAAGTAGGGCAACAATTAGTTTCTCATCCAAAAGTAAAAGCTGTTGGTTTTACCGGAAGTATTCGAGGAGGTAGAGCTTTATTAGACTTAGCTGCTAAACGTGAAGAACCTATTCCTGTTTTTGCTGAAATGGGAAGTATCAATCCAGTTATACTATTACCAAAAGCATTAGAAAATAATGCTGATATTTTGGCTACCACTTATGCAAATTCTATTACTTTAGGTACTGGACAATTTTGTACCAATCCTGGATTAATTCTAGGAATAAAAAGCAATGGTTTAACTAATTTTGTCAATTCTTTAGCTGATAAAATTGTAGAAATTAATCCATCTTGTATGCTACATCCTAATATTATAGGTGCTTATGAGAACAACAAAACCAAGGCGATTTCACAACAAGGAATTACCATTGTTGCAAACTACGTTAAAGAAGTACAAGCTAACTATGCTACTCAAATTGTAACTACAGTTGAAGGAAAAACATTTTTAGAAAACCCAACTTTGCATCAAGAGGTGTTTGGACCTTATTCTATAGTAGTGCAATGTGAAAATAAAGAGCAATTAGAAGAAATTATTTCTAGCTTAGAAGGACAACTTACAGGAACGGTAATTTCTGATGATAATGAAGCAGCCAATTATCCAACAATAATTGACGCTTTACAAAATAGAGTTGGAAGAATTATTTTCAACGGAGTTCCAACTGGTGTAGAAGTTTGTCCGTCAATGGTTCACGGATGAACCTTATCCAGCATCAACAGACAGTCGATTTACCGCTGTTGGGGTTAATTCAATTAAACGTTGGGTACGACCATTTAGTTATCAAGATTGGCCCAACAATTTATTACCCGATGAATTAAAGAATGAGAACCCTTTACAAATTTTACGCTCCGTAAACGGTATACTCACAAAAGAACAAGTGATATAATAAACTTTCAATAATTTCTTTAGAAAACATACAAACTGCGATTCAATTTAGTATGAGAAAAACTTTTTTTTGCGTTGATGCACACACTTGCGGAAATCCTGTAAGAGTTGTTGCAGGTGGTGGCCCTAACTTAATTGGAGCCAATATGAGCGAAAAACGTCAACATTTTTTAAAAGAATACGACTGGATTCGAAAAGGGTTAATGTTTGAACCTCGCGGACATGATATGATGAGCGGTTCCATCTTATTTTCTCCTCATAATCCAGAAAACGATTTTGCTATTTTATTTATTGAAACTTCTGGATGTTTACCCATGTGTGGTCATGGAACAATTGGAACTATTACCATAGCTATCGAAGAAGGACTGGTAACACCAAAAATTCCAGGGAAAATAAAAATGGAAGCTCCTGCAGGTTTGGTCGAAATAGAGTACCAACAAATTGGTAAAAAAGTAGATTGGGTTCGTTTAACAAATGTTAAAAGTTACTTAGCAGCAGAAGGTTTAACTGTCGATTGCCCTGAACTAGGAGAAATCACTTTTGATGTTTCTTATGGAGGAAACTACTATGCTATTGTAGATCCTCAAAAAAACTTCTCGGGAGTACACAATATTACTGCTTCTAAAATTATACAATACTCTCAAGTTGTACGAGATCGAATCAATGAAAAATACCCGAACATGTTTATTCATCCTGAAAATGACACCATCAGGGATGTAACGCATATGCTGTGGACAGGTAATCCTATTGATCCAACATCATCAGGTAGAAATGCTGTTTTTTATGGTGATAAAGCGATTGACAGAAGCCCATGTGGTACAGGAACCTCAGCTCGTTTAGCGCAACTATATGCTAAAGGAAAGTTACAACTTGGCGAAGAATTTATTCACGAAAGTTTCATTGGAAGTAAGTTTATAGGCCGTGTTGAAAAAGAAACTACCTTAGATGGTAAACAAGCTATTATTCCGAGTATTCAAGGATGGGCAAAAGTGTATGGATATAATAACATTGTTATTGATGATGAAGATGATCCATACGCACATGGTTTTCAAGTAATTTGATTCAATGAGTGAATGATTCAATGATAAAATGATTCGATGAGTTATAAAATGAGACATTAAACCCAAAAATTAAATCATTAACTCATTTTATCATTAATTTAGTAAGTCATTAATTAAAAGTGCTATGAATAAATCGGATTTTATAGAAAGTATTAAAAATAGAACTAAACAATTAGCTGTGAATACTATTTTGCTTTATAACCAAATTCAAAAAACAGACGCTACAAGAGTAATAGGCAAACAATTAATTCGCTCAGTAACTTCTACCGCTGCAAATTATAGAGCTGCGTGTATTGCTCGTTCTCAAAAAGAATTCTTTGCAAAAATGTCAATAGTGTCTGAAGAAGCTGACGAAACCTTGTTTTGGTTAGAACTATTACAAGATACAAAACTTGCTTCAGAAGAACAATTAAAGCCTTTAATGATAGAAGCCTTAGAAATAGCTAAAATTGTTTCAAAAGCACGAAAAAATTCAAAAACCAATTAACCACCAACTCATTAATTCATTAACTAATTAAATCATTTGCTCATTGAAACATTGTATAGTTATCGGCGGAGGAATCATCGGTTTATGTTCTGCATATTATTTACACAAAGAAGGGTACAAAGTTACTGTGATTGATAAATCTGATTTTTCATCAGGTGCATCATATGTGAATGCTGGGATTATTACTCCTAGTCATATTATTTCTTTAGCAGCTCCAGGAATGATTAATAAAGGTATTAAATGGATGCTGAGTTCAACCAGTCCTTTTTCAATAAAACCTCGTTTAGAATACGATTTTTTACAATGGACATGGCTATTCAAAAAATCAGCAACACCCAAAAAAGTAGCTAGCTCTATCCCTGTTATTAAAAACATCAATCTGTTTAGTAGAGATTTGTATGAAGAATTAAAAGCTTCCAACGATTTCGATTTTCATTACCAACACAAAGGTTTAATGATGTATTATAAAACCGATAAAATGGGTGAAGAAGAATGGAATATTGGGAAACTTGCTATAAAAGAAGGATTAAAAGTTGAACATCTTACAAAGGAAGAAATTCAAAAACTAGAACCTAATGTAGACTTGAACATTAAAGGCGCTGTATATTATCATTCTGATGCACATATGACTCCGAATGAATTTATGCTAAAAATGAAATCTTATTTAGAGGACAATGGTGTGACTTTCTTAGCAAACGAGGAGGTCATAGATTTTCAAATTTCAGAAGGAAAAATAAAATCAATCAACACAAAAAACAATACTATTACAGCTGATGAGTTTGTGCTTACAACAGGATCTTGGACACAAAAACTAGCTAAAAAACTGGGAATAACCATTCCTGTACAAGCAGGAAAAGGCTATCGAATTAATGTAAAAAAAGAAACAGGCATTCACATTCCTGCCATTTTAACTGAAGCTAAAGTTGCTGTAACGCCTATGAATGGTTTTACGCGTTTTGGTGGTACTATGGAAATTGCTGGTATTAATAGTCAAATTAATACTAAAAGAGTTAATACTATTGCGAATGCTGCTGAGAGTTATTATAACGGGCTACAAATTAATCAACAAGAAAGAAAGGATATAGAAAGTGGTTTACGTCCTTGTTCTCCTGATGGTTTACCATATATTGGCAGACTTTCAAAAATTAAAAATGCAACAATAGCTGCTGGACATGCTATGATGGGATGGAGCTTAGGACCTGCCACAGGGAAATTAGTTTCTGAAATTATTTCACATAAAAAAACAAGTACAGATCTCACTCCTTTTCATGTTGAACGTTTTTCATAAAAAAAACTCAAGAGCTACAAACTCTTGAGTTTTTAAAACAACAAAATAGCAGACATTTACATGTCATTTTTATATACTTTATCAATAAATTTTGAGATTAACAATCTCGCAACTCCCATATAACTAGGTTTAAATTTAATTTTATCACCTACTTTATATTTTACGTTTCCAGATTTATCTTTATTAGTTCCAACATCAATTACTAACATATCAGAGGTAATCCCAACAAAAGAAATGTCTTTATCTTCTGCTTCAATATCACCTTTATCTACATCTAACAGACCAACATCTAAAATTGCTTTGTAAGAGGTTTCTTGCACGTTACTCTCATCATAATCAGTCGTATGTCCAATATTCGCATCGTTAATAATACCGTCTGGCACTAGTTTTTTTTCTTTTAACTCAATAATATTAGCATAAAACTCGAATGTTTCGGTGTGCAAGTTATTAAACTGCTTGTTTTCTAACGGGCTTAACCCAAAAAATGCAGCTTCCCCTACTCTAAAGTGATTAATTTCTTTAGGAACAACCTTATTTTCTATTAACGGTAAAGTGATAGACGTTCCTCCTGAAACATATTTTAATTCTTTATTGAATTTTGCTGAAATCAGTTCTTTATACAATGATAACTGGAGTAATTTATCATACGTAGGCTCAACACCATACATACATCCAAGGTTTGATCCAATACCGATCACATCAATATTCGAGAGATTGAATACCTTTTCATAAAAGTCTATAATATCGTCTCTTCTAACACCTTCTCTTAACTCACCTAATTCAATCATAATAATGATTTGATGAACTTTATTTTGCTTTTTAGCAGCCTGATTTAAGGCTTCTATAGTAGATAATGAACTGTTCAAAGAAATATCTGCATATTCTACTACTTCATCTACATAAACTTCTGCAGGAGGTTTTATATAAATGGTTCTTAAATCTGGATTTACAGCTCGTAAGTTTCGTAAACTTGTCAACCTTGAATCTCCTACTGAGTTTATGTTCTTAATTACATCTTTAGTTAAGATCGTTTTCAAAAACGTTTTGTCTCCTGAAAACACCTTTGTAACTAAACTCCACTCTATATTATTTGACTTAAAAAAGTTGCTTAAATCTTTTATATTCTGTTTTATTCTTTCAGAATGTATTATTAATTCTGCCATATTATTTTGTTATTATTCTTGGTAAATTATCTGGTAATTTAGTTAGTAACTCGTAATTGATTATCTGTATGTAATCGTTAAATGACGATACTGTAATTTCTCTATCTCCTTGATCTCCTATTAGTACAACTTCGTCTCCTTTCTCAACATTATCTGCATAAGTTACATCAACTGCCATCATGTTCATATTAACAGTTCCAATAATATTGTGCCTTTTTCCTCTAATTAAAACTTTTCCCCTGTTACTTAACGACCTGCTATATCCTGATGAATATCCTACTGGTACAATTGCTATTTTTATTTCATGGTTGGTAAAAAATGAAGTCCCGTAACCTACAAATTGACCTGATTTTACGGTCTTAACATCCATTACTTGGGTTTTCCATGAGATAACCCTCTGTAGAGGTGATTCAAAAATTCTATGTTTATTTAAATAATGGACTAGAATTTCTTTTGTAGGAAAAAATCCAAACTGTAAAATCCCTATTCTCACCAAGTCAAATCTAGTTTTTGGATATCGAATACTCGCAGCAGAACTTGCCAAATGAAAATCAGGAGTTAAAAGTTCATGCTGATTTATTTTGTTTATCGCCTTTCTAAACTTCTTTTGTTGATCGGTAATTCTTTTGTAGTTTGAAATACTTTCTGCTCCAGCCAAATGAGAACAAATTCCTTTTACAACAAGGTACTCTAAATTTTCTTGAACATATGTAAGAACCTTAGCAATATCTTTTAAAACAAACCCCGTACGGTTCATTCCTGTTTCTATTTCTATATGAATTTTCGCTGGAATTTTAAGTTTTCTTGCTGCTTCAACAGCGACTTGTAACCTATCTATTTCAAAAACATAAAACTCAATATTATTTTCAACAGCCCATTCTATTTGACTATTGTGAATCATTCCCATAATCATTATGGTTACGTCCTTTTGAGGTAGTGTTTTCTTTACCTCATAAGCTTCATTAGCATCAGAGACGCTAAAATGTCGAACTCCATATTTATAAGCTAAAGTGCAATACGTTCTAATTCCGTGACCGTAGGCATTTCCTTTTACTACAGAAGAAAATGTGACTTCGTTACCTAGGTGATTTTTAATAAAATCAATGTTATTTTTAATTGCCGATTCGGAAATTTCTATAAAAGATGTGTGTGTCATGAGTCTAATACCTCCTTTGCTATGCTATAAAATAATTGAACTCCTGTCATAGTTATATCGTCTGAGAAATCATAATCTGGATTGTGTAAAGCAGGTGTATCTTCTCCTGCTCCTAATCCAAACATGGCTCCTTTATATTTTTGAGTAAACAACCCGAAATCTTCCCCCCATTTAAACGGAGTTTTAATTTCATTTATTGATAACTTTTGCTTCTCTGCTGATTTTTTTATAATTGAAACTGCTTTTTCATTATTTATATTTGAGTAAAACTCTTCAAACCAAGAAGTTTTAATTTTTAATGAATGTTCTAATTCTAGTTGATTTAGAAGTTGCTCTAGCTTCTCTTTCTTTTCCTCAATCAGTTTCGTGTTCCAACTTCTTAACGTAAAATGAACTTCTCCATACCCCGCTGAAATTCCATAGGCTTTTTCACCCATGGTTACATAAACAGGAGTTATCAAAATAAAATCGGACGATTTTGGCACATTTTTACTTTCTTTTTCAGCAAAGGTTAAGATTGTAGCAATCGCATTGGCAGGATTGTGTCCTTTTTCAGGCTCTGCAGCATGCGCTGTTTTTCCATTAAGTTGAATTGCTACACTTTTTACATTGCTTGTAAACGTTTCACTTTTTACCACTATCTCATGTTTTGTAAAACCTGGTAAATTATGTAAGGCAAAAGCAAAATCTATGTTTATATTTTTGAAAAAAGGATCATTTAAGACCTTTTCTGCTCCTTTTCCATTTTCCTCTGAAGGTTGAAAAAGCAATACTGCTTTTCCTTTAGGCAACGGTTTTTCCGTAAGAAGCTTTGCTACTCCTAGTAAAATTGTTGTATGTCCATCATGTCCACATTTATGGGAAACTCCTTTATTTTTTGATTGATGTTGAAACGTATTTACTTCTTGAATAGGTAACGCATCAATATCAGCACGTAACATGATGGTTTTCCCCTTTTCTTTTCCTTCAAAAACAGCTACTAATCCTGTTTGAGTAACTTCAACAATTGTGCATGAAGCATTTTTGGTTAAAAATGCCTTTATCTTTTTTTGAGTTTCATATTCTTCTCCAGAGATTTCTGGATGTTGATGTAACTCTTTTCTAACTTTTTCTAAACTCTTTTGTAAGGCTTCCACTACTTTTCTTTTCTAGTAAATTGAATTATAGAAAACACTAAAGCTGACAATGTAATTCCGAAGAAATTAGCATCTAAACCGAATGGCAATTTCACCTCTAAGATAATCAATATTAAAGTAGTAAGTCCACCCGAAATCATCGCATAAAAAGCAGCTGTTGATGATGGCTTTTTTAGTACTAATGTTCCTAAAACAGGTACTAACAAACCAGATACCATAAAGGCATAGGAATACAGCATCAACTCTAATACATTTTGCATCATGGTAGCTAATAAAATTGCTAAACCTCCTATTAAAAATGTAATAATTTGCGAATTTTTTATGCTGATACTTTTCTTAAAATACCCAAAAATATCCGTTGTTAAATTTCCTGAAGCCGCCATTAAACAACTATCTGCAGTTGACATAATTGCTGAAAAATAAGCTGACATCATCAATCCCATTAACCCTATTGGTAAAATACTTCTTAATAATAAAGGTAATCCTAATTCTGCATCCATTTCTGTACCTGGTGCGTAACCTATTGACGAGAACATTCCTTGCTCAAAAGCAACTCTAGAAAATAACCCTAAAGCTACTCCCATAAAAGCCATAATTGGATATTCAAACAACCCAGCTATTTTCCATGCTTTTTTGGCTGTTTTTTCGTCTTTACAAGCGTAAATTCGTTGATACAAAGTCATTCCTACAAACCAAATAGGCACAATAGTAATAACCCAGTTAAACATATCAATAAACGTTATGTTTGATAATGATAAAAAGCTTGCCGGTAAAGTTTCTTTGATAGCTGTCCAACCCCCAATTTCGATAAAACCAATTGGAATTCCTATACCAATCAATCCTACCATTAAAATTATCCATTGAATGGTATCCGTATAAATTACTGCTTTAATTCCACCAATAACAGTGTACACCACCGCTATAACTCCCATGATTAAAACTGCGTCGGTTATAGAGATTGACGGAAAGGTAGCTGATGCTAATTTTGCTCCTGCTAATATTTGTGAGCTTGTAAAACCTATATACCCTATAAGAGAAATGATTCCTGCAATTAAGGCCACTTTTACATTATAATGGTGCGCTAAGGATTGTGGAAATGTTAAAAAATGATGTTTTTTCGCTATCGGATATACTTTTGGGATTAAAAAAACGGCACTTATCCAAGCACCTAACAATCCTGTAAAAAGCATCCAACTACCGGAGAGTCCCATTAAAAAACCAAGACCTCCTAAACCGATAGAAAAACCTCCACCAACATCAGTTGCCACAACGGACAACCCAATATGGCCTGCAGACATGTTTCTTCCTCCTACATAGTAATCGTCTTTTGATTTGTTTTTATTCATGAAGTATACTCCTACTCCAAGCATAAAAATTAAATAGGTAATGAATATGATTAGATCAATAAAATGTATATCCATAAAATTATTTTTCTTGATCTAGCAAAAACCGTTGTTTATATTGAGCTTTCTTTAACTGAGCTCTTTTACTTACTGATGGTTTTGTATATTCTTTTCTTTCTCTTATTTCTTGCAATACCTTTGTGTTTCTGTATTTTCTTTTATATCTTTTAATGGCTCTATCAATATTCTCGCCTTCTTTTACTGGTATTATTAACATATATATTGTGTATTTTTAATTAGTACTTTGATTCATTAACCCAAGTATGTTTGTAATACTTTAGTTCTTGATCTTTGTTTTAATCTTCTGATTCCTTTCTCTTTAATTTGACGTACGCGTTCTCTTGTTAAATCGAATGTTTCTCCTATTTCTGTCAAACTCATAGGTCTGTAATTCTCTAATCCATAAAATAATTTTATGATGTCAGATTCTCTTGGAGATAGTGTTTCTAAGCTTCTGCTAATCTCTAATTGCAATGATTCTTGCATTAGCTCTTTATCTGGCTTAGGAGCTTCTGAAGCTCGTATTACATCATATAAATTAGAAGTTTCTCCTTCTTTTAAAGGAGCATCCATAGAAATATGTCGTCCTGAGTTTTTCATAGATTGTTTCACATCTGAAACAGTCATATCTAACACCTTAGCAATTTCTTCGGGCGTTGGCATACGCTCATTACTTTGTTCTAATTTAGATACAGCTTTATTTATTTTACTGATGCTTCCAATCTTATTAAGCGGTAATCTTACCACACGTGATTGTTCTGCCAATGCTTGTAAAATTGATTGACGTATCCACCACACTGCATAGGATATGAACTTAAACCCACGAGTTTCATCAAAACGTCTTGCTGCCTTTACCAAACCTATATTTCCTTCGTTAATCAAGTCAGAAAGACGTAAACCTTGATTTTGATACTGTTTAGCAACCGAAACAACGAATCGTAAATTTGCATTTACCAATGTTTCCAAGGCTCTTTGGTCTCCTGTCTTGATTCTTTGAGCTAATTCAACTTCTTCATCAGCAGTAATCAAGTCAATTTTCCCTATCTCTTGTAAGTATTTTTCAATAGATTTTGATTCTCTATTGGTAACTTGTTTTGTTATTTTTAACTGTCTCATATTATCGTTTTAGTCTCATTTCTAAATACGGAGTTGTAAACCCAAGCTTCTCATATAAAAACTTGGCTGGATTATCTTTTTCTACATGTAAAGCAATATCTCCCTTACAATTATCGATAGCATGCTGCATTATCTTTTTACCGATTCCTTTTCCTCTATAATCTTTATGAGTAGCGATATAAACCAAGATATTTTCAGGTATGTATTCGTCCATTCCTGTTTTATTTATCACTACCGCTCCTACAATTTCATTTTTATCTTCTATGGTAAACACATAACCTCCTAATCCTGTTCTTTCTTTAGCCGCATAATCAATCGCTTTGCGAATGGCTGTTTTTTCATCTCCATAGTTTTCAAGATGTGTATATAAAAAATTAGTTACTCTTTCCATTTCAAGAGGAGTAATACGATTGAAGGCATCGTAAGTGTGTACTGTCATAATTTGATTTTTATAAATAGGATTAAACGATAAATAACTTCAGTACTATTTATTGAAGTTTTTAAACATTGTGTTACCTATTTGGGGTTTATTATTTATTAGCGCAGTATATACTTTTGCGAAAAGTGTACGAATATGTCAAAAAAACTACTCGTAAGAACCGAATATTTTACAGTACTATCAATTTAAATAGAACTTAAAATAATGTAAATACGTTTGAAATCTTTTCCTTTTAGAAAAGCAATAAATTAGAATCCTGGTGGAATAAACTTGTCCGACTGGTTTCGGAACACAAGGAAGTTGAATGTAAAAACTCGTTGATTTTTTTTCTCGTGTGTAGTATCTACCATATCGTACAAAGGTACGAATTATAAGGCTAATTTCAAAATGAGCCTAGAAAAGAGCTTTTTACATTCATTAAATTTTCTTTAAAAGAAAAAAGCACCTTAAAAATTTAAGATGCTTTTGAGTTATGTTATTTTTTAAAGTTGGTAATTCCTTCTTCCAGCCAGTTGAAGTATTCATCTGCATCTGGCATGTATCCTACAGGATCTGATATGTTTGATTCATCATGATTCATCAAGACATAAAACGGTTGTGAGTTGGCTTTGTACTTGATAGTTTGTAGCTCGCTCCACTTTTGTCCGATGTACTTTAACTTCTTTCCTGGATTCAATTTCGATTCCACCACTTCATCATCTTTTAAAGGACGCTTGTCATCTACATACAAAGAAATTAAGACTACTTTGTTTTTTAGAATGTCCAATACCTTTGGTTTTACCCAAACGTTTTGTTCCATTTTTCTACAATTTACACAAGCATGCCCTGTAAAATCTAACATTACTGGCTTTCCTACTTTTTTAGCATAAGCCAATCCTTTGTCATAATCGTGAAATGATATGATATCGTGTGGAGGCATTAAATGTGCTCCTTCTGGTAAAGCTTCGTGATTGTCTTGTTGAACACTCGCTGTTCCCTTTTTTGTAAATCCTACTCCATAAGGTGACTCGCTGTAGTGTTGTGGTGGTGGGAAAGCACTAATTAAGTTTAGTGGTGCTCCCCAAAGTCCTGGAATCATATAAATAGTAAAAGATAAAACGATCAATCCTAAACTTAATCTTCCTACAGAAATATGACTGATTGGACTATCGTGTGGTAATTGTATTTTTCCGAAGAGATAAAAAGCCAACGCTCCAAAAATAGCTATCCAAATAGCGATAAACACTTCTCTTTCTAATAAATGTAATTGCAGTACTAAATCAGCATTCGATAAGAATTTAAATGCTAAAGCTAATTCTAAGAATCCTAAAACGACTTTTACGGTGTTTAACCATCCTCCTGATTTTGGTAATGAGTTTAACCATCCTGGGAAGGCTGCAAATAAGGCAAATGGTAGTGCAATAGCTGATGAAAACCCTAACATTCCAACAATAGGAGCAATTCCTCCTTTTGAAGCAGCTTCTACTAGTAAAGTTCCAACAATAGGCCCTGTACATGAAAAGGATACAATGGCTAAGGCTAATGCCATAAAGAAGATTCCGATTAAACCTCCTCTGTCTGCTTGTGAGTCTACTTTGGTTGCCCATGAACTTGGTAAAGTAATTTCAAAAGCTCCTAAGAACGATACTGCAAAAATTACCAAGATTAAGAAAAACACTAGGTTGAACCATACATTGGTTGATAGTGCGTTTAATGCATCTGCTCCAAATACTGCAGTTACCACCGATCCTAATAATACGTAGATTCCGATAATTGATATTCCGTAGATAATTGCATTTCGAATCCCTTGTGATTTGCTTTTACTTTGTTTGGTGAAAAAGCTTACCGTCATCGGTATCATTGGGAATACACACGGTGTTAATAATGCTGCAAATCCTGATAAAAAGGCGATGAAGAAAATTCCTAAAAGACCTTTCTTTTCTTCTTTTTTCGTTTCCTTTGAAGCTACTTCGCCTGTTATTTTTGCTTCTTTTGTTGCATCAACAGAAGCTGTTACTGCGGTAGCTTTTGTTAAATCGAAAGCTAAGTCTACTTCTTTTGGAGGTAAACACATTTCATCTGTACAAGCAATAAACTCCACAAATGCATTTATTTGAGTTAAACCAGCATCAACCAGTTCTACTTCTTGTTTAAAAACTGCTTTTTTAGCAAAGGATTTAATATTCATTCCTTCCTCTCCAAAAAGCGTAGTAAACTTAATTTTCCCTTCAGGTTCTGAAGTGTTTCCTACAATTTTTATTTTTCCCCCTCATCATCATAGGTAAATGTTGTTGGAATTGGACCGCCTTTCGGAACTTCTTGTGCATACAAATGCCATTCGCCCTCAATCGTTGCGGTGCTTACTAAATTATACGTTGTTTCTGAAACCTTTTCGACACTTGTTTTCCATTGAATCGGATCATGGATTTGACCAAGAGCTGAAAATCCAACAGTAAAACAAAGCAAAAATGCTAGTATTTTTTTCATCATGTTAATGGGGTAAGGGGATTAATTTACGTTGAAAACTAATTCTACTTCTTTTGGAGGTAAGCAGTTTTCTCCTGTACAAACCATGTATTCAACAGCTCCTTTAACCGTGAACTTTTCCGCAGTTTTTAAACGGATTTTTTGAGTAAAAACAGCTTTGGTATCGAAGTATTTAATTTTCATTTCAAAAATAGGGTCGTCAACTACATGTCCTTCTGGCTCTGTTGTATTTCCTTTTTTTAAGTAACGTGAGTCACCTTCAAAAGTAAATAACGTCGGAATTGGTCCGCCTTTTGGAATTTCTTGTGAATACAAGTGCCAATCTTTTTGAATCGTGGCAACGGCAATTAACTCAGCTTCTTTATCAGAAATCTTTTTTACTGAAGTACTCCATTTTACAGGATCATGTACCTGTGCGTAAGAAATACTACCGATTGCCAACAACAAGATAAAAAGTATTTTTTTCATTGGTTTTAATTAGTTGTATTATGTTTAATCGGTAAATGTAATGTCTTTATTTACTAAAACACAAAAGATTAAAAAAAGTTTAACATTCATTTATAAATAGTTCAAAACAAAAAAGAGCAACCATTTCTGGCTGCTCTCACTTAGATTCAAAAGATTTACATCTTACTGTATCTTTATCTTCTTTAAAAATTATTCTATAACATACTCTTTAACCTCATCACAAACCGACTTAAAATTTGTAGTATCATATTTTTCTCCTGTTGATTCATTAATCAATGCAAAAGAACTATTGAAAACATCACTTGTAGGGAAATAATCTATAATTTTTGTTTCATTACTTGCAATTACCTCTACAATATTCCCTAAAATATTAACATAATAGTTATTTATACTCTTGTTGGTTATTTTAATAGTTCCCGTCTCATATATACTAAGTCTTAATGTACTTAATTCTCTATCATATGAATCTTTTGGAGTAATAGTATATAATTCCTCAAATCCAAAATCTATACTCAAATAATTATTACTACATCCTTTTGTAACATCTATGTAGTATTTTTGATCAAACCTCACATTATTGGTAATTTCTACTTCACCTTCTTGATCTGTAGTTCCTTCAGCTATTACATTGAATTTATTTTTTAAATCTAATAGGCTTTCATAAACCAAAACTTTGGCATTGGCTACTTTTTCACTTGGAGCAGTATTATCAATCCAAGTGTTCTTTACTTTTACTATTAATTTTGGTCCTCTTTCCTTCTCTAACTCATCTTCACTACTGCAAGACAAAAAAAACAAACTCAAAACAATTAAACTTAAAACTCTTACTTTTTTCATAAAATTTTTATTCATATCTAACTTAATCCTTAAGAACTTTATTAAAGATAATGCTTTCTAAGCTCTTAAATTATATAATAAAAAAAGAGCAACCATTTCTGATTGCTCTTATCTAGTAGCGGGAGCAGGACTCGAACCTGCGACCTTCGGGTTATGAGCCCGACGAGCTGCCTACTGCTCTATCCCGCGATTTGCGTTTGCAAAGATACGTCCTTTTGTTTGTTTTATCCAAATAAAAAAGCATTTATTTTTAAAATATTTTTTAAACCACTCAATAACAAGCTTATAAAATTCAACAATTCTTACTCAAAACAACTTATCTTTGCCCTATGACACATAAAGCAGGATTTGTAAATATTATCGGAAACCCTAATGTTGGGAAATCAACCTTGATGAACGCATTGGTTGGTGAAAAATTATCAATCATTACCTCTAAGGCACAAACTACAAGACATCGTATTTTGGGGATTGTCAATGGTGAAGATTATCAAATTGTGTTTTCTGATACTCCTGGAATCATAAAACCTGCTTACGAGTTACAAGAGTCTATGATGGATTTTGTAAAATCTGCCTTTGAAGATGCCGATGTTCTTATTTATATGGTAGAAGTTGGTGAAACAGAATTAAAAAATGAGGCTTTTTTCAATAAAATCATCAATAGTAAAATTCCTGTAATTTTATTATTAAATAAAGTTGACAAATCTACTCAAGAGGAAGTTGCAACTAAAATTGATTATTGGAAAAAGAAAGTCCCAAATTCTTTTGTGTATGTAATTTCTGCTCTTGAAAACTTTAATGTAGAAAGCGTTTTTTATAAAATCATTGAACTTTTACCAGAATCACCTCCTTTTTATCCAAAAGATCAGTTAACCGATAAACCTGAACGCTTTTTTGTAAATGAAAAGATTCGTGAAAAAATTCTTCAACACTATAAAAAAGAAATTCCTTACTCAGTAGAAGTAGAAACTGAAAGCTTTGTTGAAGAAGATAATATCATCAAAATCCGTTCTGTTATCATGGTAGAACGTGAAACTCAAAAAGGAATTATTATTGGGCATAAAGGAAGTGCCATTAAACGTGTTGGAACTGAAGCCAGAAAAGACCTTCAACAGTTTTTTGACAAGAAGGTATTTTTAGATTTACATGTAAAAATCAACAAAAACTGGCGTTCTAACGAGCGTCAATTAAAACGATTTGGTTATAAAGATTAACGTTCTTTAATGGTTCGTAACAATTCTTTGGTGTACTCTTTTAGTTCATCCATTTGTTTTTTTCCGGTTGATTTTCCTAGGCTCCCCACTAAATAAAGTGCTACCCAAACAATAGGCAATACAACCAACATTACTATGGGCAACATACTAATTTGTTTTAATGACCAATTGCTATAAGCAACGATTCCAAAAATTACAAATGCAGTACCCACCAAAAAGTGTAAAAACATGAAGAAAGTCCACACTTGAGGTTTCGGACCAAATAATCCTTTAATGTGCGAAGTGCTTTCAGAAGTTTCTTCTATTTCAATATGCAGTTGTGGCGACCATAAATGCGACTCTTTTTCGGGTACATCAACCACCACATGATTATCTACAACCTTCATTTTATACTTAGAAACATCGTTTAAGTGCTTCTTAATTTCTTCCAATAAAACCTGAGAATTCATCTCATATTCTAACTGAAATCTAGGTTTTAAAAAAATCTGGTTGTATAATTTATCATCCATTAAAATAAAATATTAAACGCCAACAATATAGCAAAAACTATATACTATCTAAAATTCATTATAAATCATTTGCGAAATTGTATCTTTGCACAAATTTTTTTGCAAAATGAGTATTATTGCGATTGTAGGAAGACCTAACGTAGGAAAATCTACCTTATTTAACCGACTAGTAAAACGTCGTGAAGCTATTGTTGACTCTGTTAGTGGAGTTACTAGAGATAGACATTATGGAAAATCTGAATGGAACGGAAAAGAATTTTCTGTAATTGATACTGGTGGGTATGTAATTGGTTCTGATGATATTTTTGAAGGAGAAATACGTAAACAAGTTCAGCTAGCTATTGACGAAGCTGATATTATTGTTTTTGTAGTTGATGTTGAGCAAGGAATTACTCCTATGGATGCTGAAGTTGCTAAAATTTTACGTCAGGTTGAAAAACCTCTATTTATGGCAGTAAACAAGGTTGATAATGCAATGCGTGATGCTGATGCTGTTGAATTTTACAATCTTGGATTAGGTGAATACTACACAATTTCTTCTATTAACGGAAGTGGAACTGGCGAATTACTAGATGCTATAGTTGAAGAAATTCCTGAACCAGACGAAAACGAAGATAAACAAGACGAATTACCTCGTTTTGCTGTAGTTGGACGTCCAAACGCAGGAAAATCATCATTTATTAATGCTTTAATTGGAGAAGACAGAAATATTGTAACCAATATTGCAGGAACCACTCGCGATTCCATCGATACTAAATATAACCGTTTCGGGTTTGAATTCAACTTGGTTGATACAGCTGGAATCAGAAAAAAATCAAAAGTAAAAGAAGACTTAGAATTCTATTCGGTAATGCGTGCTGTTCGTGCTGTTGAACATTGTGATGTTGCGGTATTGGTTATCGATGCAACTCGTGGATTTGAAGGTCAGGATGAAAAAATATTCTGGTTAGCAGAGAAAAACCGTAAGGGAATTGTAATTCTAGTTAATAAATGGGATTTAGTTGAAAAAGAAACCAACACTATGCGTGATTTTGAGGCTAAAATCCGTCAAACAATTGCTCCTTTTACTGACGTTCCAATTATTTTTATTTCTGCGTTAACTAAACAACGTATTTTTAAAGCTATTGAAACTGCTGTTGATGTTTTTGAAAACAGAAAACGTCGTATTCAAACCAGTAAATTAAACGAAACGATGTTGGAGATTATGGAGCATAATCCACCTCCAGCAACCAAAGGTAAATTTATCAAAATTAAATACTGTATGCAATTACCTACGCATACACCTCAGTTTGCCTTTTTTGCTAATTTACCACAGTATATTAGAGATCCTTATAAGCGTTATGTAGAAAATCAATTACGCGAACACTATAATTTTAACGGAGTACCTATTAGTATTTATTTCCGTCAAAAATAATTTTAACAAAATTTAACTTTCAGAAAGTAGTTTTTTCTCTTTATTTGTAGCCAATTGAAAATCAAATTGCTATAAAAAATGAAAAAACTACTTTTTATTTTTACGCTATTATTAACTAGTTCAATTTTAGCACAATCTTACCAGTTCAAAATTACAGGAACTATAAACTCTGAAAAAGAACAAACACCTATCGACGCTGCCACAGTTCATCTTGAAAGAGTTAAAGACAGCACTATTGTTACCTACACAATTACAAATGACAAAGGAAAATTTTCTTTAGAAGGAAAATCATACGATAAGAATGTAAAACTGTTTATTTCGTATGTGGGAATGGACAGCTATTCAAAACAAATTCAACTTGATAAATCTTCTACTTTGAATTTAGGAACCATTTCATTAAAAGAAGAAAGCAATATTTTAAGTGAAGTTGTTATTCAATCTAGGGCTCCTATCACAGTTAAAAAAGACACTTTAGAGTTTAATGTAAAATCTTTTAAAACTAAAAAAGATGCTAACGTTGAAGACTTGTTAAAAAAACTCCCTGGTGTAGAAGTAGATGAAAATGGTAAAATTACCGTAAACGGAAAAGAAGTAAATAAAATTTTAGTCAATGGTAAACCTTTCTTCGGAAACGATCCTAGTATCACAACTAAAAATCTAACAAAAGACATTATTGAAAAAGTTCAAATTACTGATACAAAATCTAAATCGGAAGCTTTTACGGGCGAAAATGGAGACGCTAACAATAAAACTATCAACTTAACCATTAAAAAAGAAAACAATAAAGGTTGGTTTGGTCGAGTATCTGGAGGGGTAGGTACTGACAAACGCTACGAAGGAGCTGCTATGGTAAATCGTTTTGACAACAATCAACGTTTTAGTGTATTAGCTAGTACAAACAATATTAACTCTCCTGGATTCAGTTTTGGAGAAATTCAAAAAATGTTTGGTGGCGGTGGTAATATTTGGATTGGAGGAAACGGAGGTTTTAGTATTAACGGAAGACGATTTGGTGGTGGAAGTGGAATTATAAAATCGAAAACAGCAGGAGCAACCTATGCTGATGAATTTGGTAAGGGATTAGATGTAAATGCTAACTATTTTTATTCTGGTAGTACTTCTAATAACGAATCAAAAAGCAATAGAGAATACACACTACCTGATAGAAAATATTTTTCAAATTCTACTACTTCTTCTGATGATGAAAACCACAATCATAGTTTTGATACTGAGTTTGATATCGAAATAGACTCTACCTTATTGATTAACATTAGACCTACTTTCGTTTTTAATAAACGTGAAGGTAGTAGTCGTAGGCAAGAAGAATCTTTAGATGAAAATAATACACTTACAAATAACTACACCAGTACAGCTTATGATACTTCCGAAGCTAACAACTTTGAAAACAGGTTAGACATTACAAAAAAGATGGGAAGCAAAGGTTCCTTTATAAAAGCCTCGATCACCAACCGAATTGATAAAGCAGATACAGAAGAAATTAACAAATCTACCATTGAAGTTTTTGGGAGTTCTCCAAGTACAGAAATTAGAGATCAAAAAAGCTCTATTGAAAACAACCTAACGGGAATTACTACACGATTCGTATATCGTTTCCCTTTAGTAGCCAATAAATTCTTTTTAGACGCAAAATACCGCTACCAACGTGATGAACGAGAAAACAAAGAAAACACCTTTGATTTTGACGACACAACACAACAATACAGCAACTTTAATACTGACTTAAGTTCTGACTTTACTTATAACGACATTACTAAAACTCCTGCGGTAGAATTAGTGTATAGAACCAAAAAATGGCGTTTTAATTTCGAAACTGGTTTTGTAAACAGAACATTAGAAAACAACGATCAATTACGTCCTCAATTAAGTTTACAAAAGGATTACAACAACTTAGACCTTAACTCTAGTTTCAGATATCGATTTGACTCTAAAGCATCTGTTTATTTTGATTACCGTTTAAGTAATAACGCACCTAATATAAACCAGATACAACCTTTTTCTGACGTAACCAATCCATCTAATATTACTACAGGTAACCCGAACCTAAAGCCTACTCAAAACCATACGGCTTATATCAATTTTAATAAATTTAATTGGCAAGCACGAACAGGTTTTTGGGTTTATATGAGAGGTAGTCTATACAATGATCAGGTAATCACTAATACATCTATTGATGATGACTTAGTTAGAAATACTACATATGAAAACACAAACGGGGGTTATGATTTTGTAGGAGGAGGTAGCTATAGCAAAAAAATAAAATTAGATTCTATTGTAAGCCTTCAACTTAGAGCTGGTGCACATATTAGAACGGATAAAAACTTCAATATTTTAAATGATATAAAAGAAGGAGCTAAAACAACATCTCTTAGTCCTACGTTCAGAGCGACTTTAGAATGGGATAAAATCGCTTCAATTGAAGGTAGTTACGATATCGATTTTTCAAACACGAAATATGATATAAACACCACACAAAACAGAAATTTCACTAGACATTCTGTTGATATCAGAACCAAAACAAACATTCCGAAGAAATTAGAATGGATAAACGATATCCGTTACACCTACAATCCAAATGTAATTGGTTTTAACAAAGCTTCATGGTTTTGGAACGCTACCCTAGCCTACTCGGTATTAAAAGATCAAGGGACTATTAGTTTAAAAGCTTATGATTTATTGAATCAGAATACCAATGCACAACGTAGAGCAACATCAAACTACATAGAAGATTCTGAAAGCACAGTATTACAACAATATTTTATGTTAGGTTTTAGCTGGAAATTTAATAGCCTAGGAAAAAAAGGTAAAATTCGAGATTATAATTTCAGATTTTAATTTTTAAACAAAACGTAAAGATTATTCTTGATTTTTTGAAAGGGAGTACAACTAAAAACGACTATTTAGTTAGCAATTTCGTAAATTTGTATAGATTCATTTTCTTGCTTTATGAACATAAGACGAACTAGAGATATTCAGAATATAGACCTCCCTTTTAAACTTAAAATAAGTTTTGAAAAGATTGTTGCTTTATTTCAAAAATATGCGGGTGAAGAGTTTAAAGAACATCCATATCATCAATCTTCAATAAATATAGTTCGAGAAACAGAAAAAGCTCCTGAGTTGATTGATGGTTTTTCTGATGAATCTTTATTAGAAAAACACAAGGATACTATTGAGTTACTACTAGAACCATTATTTCCTGAATTACTATTAGAAAATGAAATTAAAGCGGTTAGTATTCCGTTTACTTTTACATCTTTTAAGTTCACTAGCCGTTTTGAAAAAATTTTACAAAATGCTGGAGATGACTACGAATTAAAAGTTCGTCATTTTGAAAGTGATTTAATGTACAAGTATGCCTGTAGTATCATTTTAACTGACGTGTACAACTACTCTATTGATATAAAACGTCCCTTTTATTTTGATATTCCAGATAAAACAACCAACACACTAAAAAAATATCGGGCAGCATTTAATGCTGACTTTATGGAGATTTATCCAACCGAAAAAGCTCCAAAAATAACTGAAGAAGACATTAAGTTTTTACTTGACAACTTTGACGATATTGACGTTTGGAAAGAAAAATTCCCTCCTGAATCCTATATTTTTAAGGGCTTCGGAATCATGAACTTATTCGATGTTACAACCGATGAAATGATTTCAGAAATAAGAACTAGTCTCATAAAAAAAGATGATGACTTAGTTCATACGCTACAAGAAATATTTCGTAGATTCTTTGGAATAAATGATTTGTCTTTAGGGTTTTCCATTTTTGAAACAGACTCTAACAATTTTTCTTCTTCGCATATTAACAAACAAGAAAGTCTAGTTTTAAACTATGAAAAAGATGTTTCTTGCGATTGTATTTTCTGTAATTATCTTTTAGAAAAACTCTTCATAAACAACGAGACTCTTGCTATTTCTGATGTAGAAAAGTATGGTAAAAAAACTGAAAACAAAAACTTTTACCAGCGATTAAAAAACAGAAATATTGGTAGTATTATTTTAGTACCTATACTAGCTTCAGCTAAAAACAGCTTAGCCATTATTGAGCTTGCTTCACCAAGACCTTTTGAGCTAAACTCGATTAATCAAAATAAACTACAAAACTTAATTCCGTTGTTTAAAATAGCGGTTGATCGTTTCTCAGAAGAACATCAAAACATACTTGAAGCTACAATTCAAGAAAACTATACCTCAATTCATCCAACGGTAAAATGGCGTTTTTATGAGGCTGCCGAAAGATTCCATAGAGAATCATATGAAGCCAAGGAAAATGTTAAAATTGAAGATATTATTTTCCCTGACGTTCATCCTTTGTATGGTCAATCAGATATTAAAGATTCATCTACTGCAAGGAATAATGCAATTAAAGAAGATTTAAATACTCAACTTTCTTTAGCTATTTCTGTTTTGTTAGAAGCCTGCAAAGTTGAAAGCCTACCAATTTATAAAGAATTAAGATTTAGAGTTGAAGAATATTTATCTGAAGTAAAAAAAGGATTGAAAGCTGGTGATGAAATAGCCATTTTAGACTTTTTGAAACGCGAAATCTACCCTGTCTTTAATCATATAAAAATGGTTAATAATGATTTAAGTTCCTTGGTAGAATCATATATCAATCGTTTAGACCCTAATTTACAAGTAGTATACGAAAAACGTAAAGCCTATGAAGACAGTGTTACTTTACTAAACGATAAGTTGGCTTCTTTTATTGATGCCAGACAAGAAGAAGCACAACAAATGTTCCCTCATTATTTTGAACGTTATAAAACTGATGGTGTTGAGTACAACATGTATATAGGACAGTCATTAACAAAAGAGAAAAAATATGACGATCTATACTTGTACAACCTTAGGTTATGGCAATTACAAGTAATGTGTGAAATGGAAAACATTGCCTTAAAAGCTGCTGAAAAAATGGAACACAAGCTTAGAGTTGCTTCTTTAATTTTAGTTCACAGTAATCCATTAGCCATAAAATTCAGAATGGATGAAAAGCAGTTTGACGTTGATGGCGCTTATAATATTAGATACGAAATCATAAAAAAACGTATTGACAAAGCTCATATAAAAGGAACCGAAGAGCGACTAACTGTTCCTGGTAAAATAGCAATTGTATATTCTCAAGATAAAGATGCTGATGAGTACAATAAATACATTAAATACCTTCAATCTAAAAAATTATTAGGTAAAGTAGAAAAATTAGAGGTTGAAGACCTACAAGGAGTTTCTGGATTAAAAGCTTTACGTATAGAGGTTATTTATCAAGAAAGTTTTGACGCTAAAAAAACAATAACTATTGATGAGTTAATCCAAGAGTTTAAATAATCGTCTATAACAATCCTGATACTAACTCCGCTACTTTTGAAGCATTATCTTGTATATTAAAGGCTACAGCAAAAGCTATTACACTTACCAAAATACCAATCATAAAAACTGTATAGGTAATTCGTAATAACTTATATTTTCTATTTAAAACCAATCCTAAAAAGTACAAATCTTTAGTTAGTGAACCATACAAATAGTCGCGGTCTTGCATCATTTCACTCATTGCCCACTCAAATTCTGGCAACTTCATTTGATGAAAATTTCCGAAGAATAATAAATTAACTTTTTTATTGGTTACATCTTCTTTTGTAAATTTTCCTTCAGTAACATTTGGTCTGGTTGCTAAAACTGATAAGACTATTGAAATCACTGTAAAAATCACAAAAATTATCGTAGGAATAATTAGGTAGTGATTTGACGGGTTGTCTAACTTAGGAATTAAAGTAGACAAGGTCATTGAAATAATAATTGCATTTACCGAGAGTAAGATATTTGCTTTTGTATCGGCAATATCACTTAATGTTATGTGATTACGCATCGCTACGCGAAACATCGTTTCTATCCCCCTTTCTGGTAGCTCTATTTTATTTTTCTTGTACGCTAACTCTTCTTTTTTCTGTTTTAATTTAGCAGCTTCTTGTGCTTGTTTTTGCTTTTTCTTTAAAAGCTGTGCTATGTTTTTACTTTTTTGTTTTTCCCAAAGTTTAGAAGCTTTACTCGTATAAAAGCGATGTTTAGTTAAAAAATTAAGGTTCGCGTCATCCCATTCAACATCTTTTATTGTTCTACCACACATCAATTCTCTTTCTTTACGTAATAACTCGTTAAAATCAGAATAGTTTTTACTACCCACATGAGAACAATCAGCATCCTTTAAAATCTTTTCTACTTCGGTGCTAGGACTAACTCCCATTTTGGTAATAGCTATCAATCTTGACACCTCATCAATTATCTCTTCTGAAACCCCTTCGTTTTTTAAAAAGTTAGTAGCAATAACTACACTTTCTTCTTCATGATTGTCTGGGTTTACAGTGTATCCTACATCATGAAACCAAGCCGCTAAAATTAACGCTTGCTTCTCTACTTCTGAAAAAGCTTCTCCCTCAATTAATTCAAGTGTTTTTTCAACCACTCGTTGAGTATGCGCAATGTTATGGTATACAAAATTCTTAGCTAAACTTTCATTTAATAAATCCACCACAAACTGCTCTGTCTTTTCTATCAAACTATTCATGAAAAAGGTTTTTGCTAAAATAATAAATTATTAACCAGTATTATTTTTTTAATAACATCATAAAAAAACGTACTTTTAAAAGAGTTTTTCAATATAAAAATGACGCACGAACTTAAAGAAATACTACAACAAGCTACTATAAACCAACAACAAGGAATACAAAATGTACTGGCTACTGTCGTCGATTTAGATGGGTCTTCTTACAGAAAACCAGGAGTTAGAATGTTACTTTCTTCTGACGGAAAAATAATTGGAGCCATTAGCGGAGGCTGTGTTGAAAAAGAAGTACAACGTAGAGCTCAATCGGTTTTTGAAAACAACAAACCTAAAGTAATAACCTATGATGGTCGTTATCGTTTAGGTTGCGAGGGAATATTATATGTTCTTTTAGAACCTTTTAATCTTTCTTCCGAATTTATTCATGCTTTCTCAGAAAACAACATTCAAAGAAAACCGTATAACATCATATCTTATTTTCAAAAAGAAGATGAGTCTTATGGTAATTTTGGTTCTGTAATTCAATTTAACAATCAACAAACCTACTCTTTCAATAAAGAGTTTTATCCTGAAAAAACAGATCAACTGGTTACTTTCCAACAAACTTTACAACCACTATTTCGCTTACTTATTATTGGCGGCGAACATGACGCTGTGAAACTTTGTGCGCAAGCTACCCAGTTAGGATGGGAAGTTGATGTTGTTACTTCTATTAAAGATCCAAAAGAACTATCTGATTTTCCCGGAGCTAAATCGGTAGTTGCACAAACTCCAGAATTAATTCAACTTTCTCAAGTAAATAACAATACTGCTATTGTTATTATGAATCATAATTTCACTTACGATTTACGCTGGTTGATTAAGTTACAAGAACAGAATCCTGTTTACATTGGTATTTTAGGAGCTGCTAAGCGTCGTGAAAAGCTTTTTGATGAGTTCTTTGAATTTTCTCCAAATGTTTCTGATGAGTTTTTAGATAAGATTCATACACCAGCTGGTTTAAATATTGGGGCTGAAACTCCTGAGGAAATAGCTTTATCAATCTTAGCAGAAATATTATCAGTAATTCGTAACAAAGAAGTTTTTTCTCTAAAAAAGATTACTGGACGAATCCACAATTAACACAATGCAAAAAACAGCAATTCTCATACTAGCTGCTGGTAATTCTTCCCGAATGGGAAAAACAAAGCAATTGCTTCCTTATAAAAACGCTACATTATTAGAATGGGCAATTGAACAAGCTCAAAAATCAGTCGTAAAAAATGTATTTTGTGTATTAGGAGCTAATAAAGAAGTGATCGAAAAACAACTCACTTCAAATATTCTTGAAATCATTTACAACCCAAATTATAAAGACGGATTAAGCACTAGCATTGTAAAGGGAATAGAGTTCTTATTGAATTACAACTTTGATAGTGTTTTAATAATGCTAGCGGATCAACCTCATGTTACTTCTGAATATTTGAATTCTTTAATTGAGGTTTCAAAAAATAATCCTTCCAACATAATTGCCTCTAACTATCAAGGCAGTGTTGGAGTTCCTGCTATTTTTCCGAAGAACTATTTTAATGATTTATTGGATTTAAAAGGAGACAAAGGCGCAAAGAATTTTCTACTACAACAAAACAACAATGTTATCAAAGTAAACTCTACTAAAAACTTGCTAGACATTGACACTCTTGAAGATTATCAACATTTATTAAAACAATAATTTTAGCTTAAAAAGCCTTATTTTTACATAACCAAAAAACTGAACATGAACTTAACCAAGTTTTGCATGTATCTAGCTATAATTACTATAGTTAGTGGTTGCGCATCCTATAAAGCTAAGTACGCTGATAAAACCTCTCCTAAAACAATTCAAACAGATAAAGAGCTAATACACTCGTTCTATTTAATTGGAGATGCTGGTAATGCCGAAATGGGGCAAACAACACCTACACTAACCTTTTTTCAAAAAGAGTTAGCCAAAGCTTCTAAAAGCTCGACTACTTTATTTTTAGGAGACAATATTTACCCTTACGGAATCCCCAATAAAGAACATAAAGATAGAGCCTTAGCTGAACATCGTTTGCAAGCACAAATTGATGCACTGCAAGGCTTTAAAGGAAAAACAATTTTTATTCCTGGAAATCATGATTGGTATAATGGTGTTGATGGTTTAAAAGAACAAGAACGATTAGTTGAACAAGCTTTAGGAAAAGATTCTTTCCTACCTGAGGGAGGCTGTGGATTGGATAAAGTAGAAATCAATGATGATCTTACCTTGATTATTATTGACAGTCGTTGGTTTATTATGGATTGGGATAAAGAGCCAAAAATGAACGACAACTGTGAAATTAAAACTCGCGAGCGTTTTATTCATGAAGTTTCTAGTCTTTTCAAAAAAAACAGATACAAAAATGTTGTGGTTGCTGTACATCATCCATTATATAGTAACGGTTCACATGGTGGAAGTTATTCTATAAAAGACCACATGAAACCAGCGCCAATTTTAGGTACTTTGAAAAATGCGCTACGCTCACATGCAGGAATTCAAACTGATATTTTTAATAAAAACTATAGTGACTTCATTAATCAAATACAAGCAGTATCTGATGATTTCACCGATAATATTGTTTTTGTTTCTGGTCACGATCACAACCTACAATACATAGAGCAAGACGGATTTAAGCAAGTAATTAGTGGTTCGGGTTCAAAACAATCAGCTGCTTTAATTGGTTATGGAGCTCAATTTACCTACGGTAACCACGGATATGCAAGATTGAATTATTATAAAGACGGTTCTGCTGTTATTGAATATTATGCTGCCAACACCAAAGATGGACATAAACTCCTTTTTAGTAAAGAAATTGTAAAACCAAAACAAACTAAAACTTATTCTGACTTTCCTGAATATGATGATCATAAAGAATTTATAGAAACTTCTATTTATCCTTCGGAAGCTACTGAAGTAAGCGGATTTCATAAATTTATGTGGGGAGATTTACACAGAGAAAAATATGGAAAAACCATTAAAGTTCCTGTGTTAGAATTAGAAAATGTTTATGGAGGTTTAACTCCTATCAGAAGAGGTGGTGGTAACCAAACCAATTCGTTACGATTAGAAAATCCTGAAGGAAAACAATTCGTATTACGTTCAATGATAAAAGACGGAAGTCGCATTATGGGTGGTATTTTAAAAGGGACGTTTTTAGTTGATGTGGTTCAAGATATTTTTACAATGTCTCACCCATATGCTGCTTTTGTACTTCCTGATATGGCAGACGCTGTAAATATTTATCATACAAATCCAAAGCTATATTACATGCCTAAACAACCTGCTTTAGGAAAACATAACGACATCTTTGGAGGACAATTATACTTATTAGAAGAACGACCTGCTGGTGACCGAAGTGAATTAGACAACTTTGGAAATTCAGAAGATATTATTAGCACATTTGATGTGTTAGAAAAAATCAGAAAAAACGGTAAACACTCTATTGATCAAGAATGGGTGGTTCGTTCACGTTTGTTTGATATGGTAATTGGTGATTGGGATAGACATGAAGACCAATGGCGTTGGGCTTCTTTTAAAACCGAAAATGGCAAAACCTATTATCGTCCTATTCCTAGAGATAGAGATCAACCTTTCTCTAAGTTTGATGGAGTTATGATTCCTTTGTTTCAACAATTTGCACCCTTAGTAAAGAACATGCAAACTTTTGATAACGATATCAAAAACATGAAGTGGTACAACAACTATGCTCGTTTCTTTGATGCTGCTTTTTTAAATCAATTAACACTAGATGACTGGAATAAACAAGCTGAGTACATTCAACAACATTTAACTGATGAAGTAATTGAAAAATCAATTCAGCAATTACCAAAGGTTATTTATGATATTGATGGAAAAGAAACCATTGCTAAAATAAAAGCTAGAAGAGATAAATTAAAAGAAATTGCAACACGCTATTACACCAAACTAAACAAAGTTGTACATGTAGTTGGTACAGATAAAGACGATAAATTCATCATTAAACGTTTAAATGATGACGAAACTAGCGTTACTGTTTTTAGAAAAGAAAACGAAATTTATAACCGTATTTTCAAAACAAAAGAAACGAATGAAATACAACTTTATGGTTTAAATGGAGATGATGAGTTTTTAATTTCTGGTGATGTACACGATGGAATTTTATTACGAATTATAGGTGGTCAAAATCACGATATGTATACAGATAAATCATCCGTTGCTGGATGGAGAAAGAAAACAAAAATTTACGATTTTAAATCAAAGAATAACACCATAAATCCGAGTTCTGAAACTGTAGATTTACGCTCAAACAGCTACTTTAAAAATACTTATAATTTTAGAGATATT
The DNA here is from genome assembly GCF_059716275.2 of Tenacibaculum sp. TB-56. Lineage (NCBI taxonomy): Bacteria > Pseudomonadati > Bacteroidota > Flavobacteriia > Flavobacteriales > Flavobacteriaceae > Tenacibaculum > Tenacibaculum sp. TB-56. The sequence goes on from NZ_CM201367.1 coordinate 734,281, forward strand.
AATAATAATACAACAGTAGTGTATCCTAGTTTAGGAAGCAATCCAGATGATGGTTTCTTCTTTGGCGCTTCTGTAACCTATACACAACAAGGTTTTAAAAAACACCCTTTTGCTAGTCAACATACCTTAGCCGCTAATTACTATTCAGCCGTTGGAGGATACGATCTTGAATACAACGGTGAATTTACCGAACTAATTGGTAATTGGAGCTTGCACTTGCACGCTAAAGCTACAAGCGATAATTATTCTTTTAATTTCTTTGGATGGGGTAATGAAAGTGTATACGATCAAAGCTTTGACTTGGATCATTATCGTGTTAAAAAAGAAGAAATAAGCTTCTCTCCTTCGTTATTAAAGCGATTACGAGGAGGAAGTATTTTTAAAATTTCAGGAATTGTTGAAGCTATTGAAGTGGAAGATACTCCAAGTCGATTCATCAATAATTTTGACAATCAACCTACCGCTATTTTTGACACTAATTATTTCTGGGGAGGTGAATTAAACTTTAATCACAACCGAGTAGACAATAGTAGTTTTCCTATCAAAGGGATGAACTTCGATTTGGTTATTGGAGCTAAAGCCAATGCAGAAGATTTCGACAGACGCTTTGGTTACATTAAAAGTTCTTTGGCTATGTATCAAAATTTAGTATCCAATAGCTCCTTAGTTTTTGCTTCTGAAGTTGGAACTCAAATTAATATAGGAAATCGTTTTGAAATTTACCAAGCAGCTACATTAGGTGGTGAACGTAGTTTACGTGGATTTAATAGAGAACGTTTTTCTGGTACCGAAAGTTTTTATCACAGTAACGATTTACGTTTGCGTTTCGGACGCATTCGTACAGGAATTATTCCTGTAAAAATTGGTATTACTGGTGGTTTTGATTACGGTCGTGTATGGTCTCCGTATTCTCCTAATTCAAAGAAATGGCATACTAGTTATGGGGGTTCTATATGGTTAAGCGGAATCGACTTATTCACTGCAAATGTTTCTTATTTCAAAGGAAACTCACAAGAAGACAGAGTAGCTTTAAGTATTGGTTTCTCTTTTTAATTCATTATAAACATGACACAACAAATTGTATTAATAACAGCAGCTTTATTTGGAATGTTTGCTGTGATATTTGGAGCTTTTGGAGCTCATGCTTTACAAAAAATTCTAAACGTAGATCAACTGAAATCATTTGAAACGGGTGTAAAGTATCAAATGTATCATGCACTCGTTTTATTATTCATTGGAAGTTATTTTGAAACACCTAGTTCAGCAATATATTACGCTTTTGTAGTTGGAATTATACTGTTTTCCTTCAGTATTTATGGTTTAGTATTATCAGACGCAAAAGGTAAAAAAATGAAGTTTTTAGGTGCCTATTACTCCTTTAGGTGGCTTGCTACTAATTGTTGGATGGGCACTTTTATTATACAGACTAAGCCAAACCATACATAATTAGCATGTATAGTTTGACTAGCATGGTAAACAAAAAATCATTTTGTTAATCAACACCTTGGGCGTCGCTGATAATTCTATCAATAAATTCAGTTTTTATATACAATTGTCTTGCTAAGTTGTACAACACCTCAACTTCAGCAGCATCTATACTTCCATCAGCATAAGAAATAATAGATAAATCTCTTAGAATATTTAGTTTTTGCATCACAGAAATTACGATATCTAATTCTTTAGCCAAAGCTATAATTTCATCAATAATATCTTGCTCTGTTAATCCTTTAATCGTTAACATACACTGTGCAAAAACTGATGGAGACACCACACTACTCAACGCCTGTATTTCAGAATCATCCACAACGCCATCTGCCTTTGAAATCATATAACCACCTAAAAACATAAAGCGTTGTATTTTTTCTGAATGCTCAGTTTCATTTCCTAAATCTTCTGGCTCCATTAAAGACATAATTCGCTGTATTTCTAGCTCCATCGCTTCTTCTGTTATTTCTCCGTTAATTTCAGGATTGAATAACTCATACGTTTTACTCTTATTGAATAACTCTAACGCTTTAATACGAAGTGGGCTAAACGGATGACTGCTATACCAATCTGATGGATCGTGTGTATCGTCATTTAAAACTTCTTCTAAATCTGAAAATTGATTAATGTACTCGGTTAATTTAAAATCTAAAGAATCAGAAGTTACCCCTGACGATAACTTAAAGAAGGTTCTTGCTGCTGCCTCAAAACTCTTACAACATAATAAACCAGCTCTGTCGGCACTAATTTCTGCATTACGATTCCACGCATATAATTTCATTGCATGAATTGGCGCTAAGTCGTTTGCACCTTCGTCTAAAATATGTTTTACTGGATAATTGAAATGCTCAAATAAAACATGTCCGATTTCATGACCAATAACAAAAGCTAGTTCATCTTTTGTAAAACGTTCTAAAATTCCTGAAGTTAAAATAATATACAATTTATCTTCATCTGGTGGGTAGCATGATGCGTTGAATTTATCTTCCTGGTAAACAAAAAACTCAATATCTGCTTTCAGTTTTAACACCTCTTTACAATGATCTCCAATTTCATGAAGTACAGGCGCTAGCATTTTTGTTAAGCGTAAACTTGATTTTAACAAGTGTCTTCTCGATTGAAAAACTGGATTGTTTTCCTTTATTCTTTCCAACGTTTTTTGAATTAGCTCATCTTCTTGAAACTCCAAAACATAATCTCGATCGCCGTCATACACCAACGCATTTAAATCGATATCTGCTCTCGAATTATCATACACCTCTTGAATGTTTTCAGTAACATTTTTAAGGTTTAACTCGTTAATTTCTTCAATACGTTTAGTGTATTGTTCAGCTAATTCTTTAGCTACGTTTTGAAAATGAACACTTGCTTGGTGAATTAAATCGTTATCCCCGTTTTGTTGTGCAAGGTTTAAGTCATCCATCATTTTATTTTGCGCTTGCGTTAACGCATCTTGATGTTCTTTTTCTAATTCTGATAATGTGGTAGATTGATACATACTTTTTCTTTTTAAGCTCCTACTGGAACTGTTGAGTTAGACAACTTTAATAATCTTCCTTTTAGGTCAAAAATTCCTAAAATTTGATCTTCTCCTTTTTTAGCAACGATATTATTTCCTGATACCTCAACTTCATATCCTTTTTGAACTAAATAACAAAACAATGCGTGCTTGTGTTCAAAATCCATACGAGTAGTTGTTTTTGAGAAGTGTGAACAAATTAAAGCAGGAATGTTTATCTCTTTTTCATCAACTATATCCGTATATAATAATACATACACAGTAAGCCCTTTAAAAGGTAATGGAGCATAACAACTTGCTTGATTTATTCCTGTTGCTACGAATGAGAAATAATGCCCCGGATCGTGTTCTGTTTCTATTTTTGAGGAAAGTAAGTCTTCTATCCCATGTTGCTCTCCTAGAGCTTTCATTTGTAATGAAGCTTCTAAAAATTGTTCTGGAATACCGCTTTGTTTATTTGCCCAAGCCCATAACCAAGATTGCTCATTATGAGAATACGTTCCTAGTACCTGCATTTTAAAGGTAAGACCACCATAAGTCACCGTTCCTTGAAGCATATCACAAATCCAAGGTAAATCTTCAACAATATCAGCTAAATTATCTTGCTTTTCAAAAGCTAAAGCTACATATTGATTGTGCAACTGAGGTAAACTTAATTTTATAGTGTTATCTACCTTTCCTCCTACAATATTATTCGGATTTTCTGTACTCTCAACACTGGCTTCACTTCCTGCAAATTCTTCTAAATGAATTTCTAAAAGATGTACAATTCTTTCTGTTTTCTCTTCAACCTTATCAGCATTCATAATTGGACTATGATTAATGGTTAACACCCCATCTACAAAAGTGATTGCTCTTTCTAAGTTATGTTCGTTATTTTCATTAACAATCTTTACTTCTTTTAATCCATTCTTTAGCAACTCTCCCCCAATTTCATCAATATTAATAGCACTAATTGCTTCTATTAACGGTTGAAAATATATTTTTGGAAACGTATCATTGTAAAGGTGCGAAAACTTATCTTCTACCAGTGTATCCCATGCTATGTTTAGTGATACGTTAAACCCTGCTTTATTGTTTATTTCCGCTTCTAATGCTGGAAATGATTCGTTTTTAAATGTTTGAACTGCTCTTTTTTCTTTAAGACCCATTTTTTAATAATTTTATTATTCTACAATACTTTTTCTATCTTTTCAATAAAAAGATTCTCTAATTCTTTTGGCAATACTTTAGTAATTTCAATACCAATTTTTAATACACTTCCTTCTCTAGTTACCTGTAATGTTCCTGTATTAGTAATAGCAACTGTTTTTATTTCTTTCCATGCTGCTAACCCCATTTCATCCTCTACTATTAATTGTTTTGCTTTTAATAAGCTTGCAATAACATCTTTACAATTTAATCGAGTGTTTGCTTCTTGTAATGCTGATTTTTCAAATGATAAATTAATCGTTGCCTCTAACAAAGGTTCTTGCTCAAGAGTCCATCTTTTTAATTGTAAAACACTTATGGGATCTTCTCCTAATGGACGACTAATATTTCCTTTAGATAATGAAACTGCCATTTTTTTAGGATGCTTAATTCGTAAAACAGATACCTCTTGAAGATCTAAAAACAATACTTCTTGTTCTTCGGTTTTCATACACACAAATGTTTGGTATTCTTCTTTGGTAATGTCTACTATAAAGCCTTCTACATAAAGTCCGTTTTTTAGTGATAAAGCAATTTTTAATTGCTTTTTTTCTCTAAACATACTCTGAATTATAGCTGCTGGTGATTGTGCTTTAAATTGATTAATATAATCTGTTTCCATAGCAATTTTATTTTTGTTATAGGCTACTAGACTATAAGTTGTTCTCTAATAAATCAACAAGCACATCTGTTCTATCCTGAACTTTATCTGCGTTTAAAATTGGGCTATGGTTTACTTGTAAAACTCCTTCTTCAAAGGTGTAAGCATGCGTTGGGTTGTGGTGATCGTCTTTATTGGTAATTACCACTTTTTTTAACGATTCTGACAATGCTTCTTTCCCCATATCATCAGTTGCTATGGCTGAAAAAGCATCAATAAGTGGTTGGAAGTAAATTTTAGGGTAACTGTCATCATATAAGTGTAAAAACTTATCCTCGAACATGGTATCCCATTCTACATCAATTGTTACATCGAAACCTGCTGCATTGTTTATTTGTTCTTTTAATGCAGGATATTTTTCTTCTTGAAAAGTCTTGGTGAATCTTTTTTCTTTAAGTCCCATGGTATGATAATTTGTTTAGGTTTTTAACTATTTACCTCAAATCTACATGGAACTTTTCTTCTCTTTTAATGAGTTTTATATGTGTTACTTCTTATTTTGTATTCGTATTAAAATTCTCTAAAAACTGTTTTAAATACGTTTTCTTTCTTGATGATAAAGGAACATTTTCGCCACTTGACAACTTAACTGTATTAGCACTTACTGAAGCTAAATATTTTATATTAATTAAGTGAGATTGATGCACTCTAGCAAAAGCGTGTGTGCTTAAAATATTTTCGTAATACTTTAAGTTTCGAGCACTCATTATTTTTTTATCTGTAGTATAAAAAAGCGTATAACTTCCGTCTGATTGGCAACGTACAATATCATCTACATGTAAAAAATGTTGCTCTTCGGTAGTTTTAATAAGCAATGTTTTTTGAGCCTCTTTTTTATCAAACTCATTTATTTTACTTAGTGCTTGCGTGTATTTTTTCTCTTTTTCAAAGTCCGCTCTAAAACGTTCTATGCAAGCATTTAATTCGTCAGAATCTATAGGTTTTAATAAATAATCTACCGTATCAAACTTAATAGCTTTTATTGCAAATTCATCGTACGCTGTGGTAAATATCATCTTAAAGTTTATGGTTTCTAAGTCTTCTAATATTTGAAAAGCATTTCCTCCAATCAACTCAATATCTATAAACACTAAATCTAAATCATTGTTACTCAAAAAGTCGATTGCTTCATCTACATTATCAATTTTAGCTACAATTTCTATATCTTTTTGCGTGTATTGCAACAGTTTTGTTAAGGTATTTAATGCATTAAACTCATCTTCTATTATAGCAGCTTTTATCATTTTATAACTTTAATTTAAATACAACTTTTGTTCCTGATGGGTGTCCATCCTTATCGTGTAAATCTTCTATGGTAAAAGATTTTTCTTCTCCTTTATTTCTTATCTGTAATCTTTCAATAAAAATATCGGTAGCGTGTAAATCTTTTGCTATTTTTTCTTGACTCTTTTTTTGCTTCCTTCCTACTCCATTATCTTCAATTTCAAAAAACAGTTCTTCACCTGTTTTTCGAATATTTAAGTTCAATATTCCTCCTGATTTCTTTTCTTTTAAACCATATTCAATAGCATTTTCAACAAAAGGCTGTAACAACATAGGCGGTACTTTTACTTGTTTTGTATCACAGTTTTCAGAAATATGTATATGATAACTAAAACTATTATTGAAACGTAGCTGTTGTGTGTCTATGTAATTAGAAATCATAGCTAGTTCTTCTTCTAAGCTAATTTCTTCTTTTCGAACATAATCAAAATTTTGTCGAATAAGTTTTGAAAACTTAGCTATATAGTTTGAAGATTTTACTGGGTTTCCTTCTAACGTTATATTTTGTATCGCCGCTAAGGTGTTGAATATAAAGTGTGGATTCATTTGGGCTCTAAGCAATCGCTGTTCTAATTTAGATGCTTTATTGGCTGCTCTTAATTTATTATTATATCCAATAAACAATGCTATAATTAAAATAAGTACCAACGATACAATTACACTAATTCCTAACCACCTATTTTGTTTGTTTATTTCTTTTTGATGGGTTAATGCTATTTCTTTTTCTTTAATTTTATAGTTCACATTAGCAAAATGAAGAAGTTTTTGGTTTTGCTTTTTACTCTTAACCACTTCTATACTATCTCGTATTATTTGATGGTTTAATGCTTTTTGGTACTGTTTCTTTAAAATAGCGATGGATATTAACTTATCTCGTATTTCTAATTCTTCTGTAAGATTTTTCTTACTCTTATAAATCGACATGGCTTTATTGTAATTTACCTCCGCCGAATCTAACTTATTCGTTACCAAAAACAAGGTACCTAAACCTTTATATGGAGCTCCATTAAGTGTTTTTATATTTTTGTTAAGTTGTACTGCTCCTCTTAAAAATTTTTCTGCTTCGTCAAACCGTTTTGCCTCTAAATAAGTATAGCCAATATTATTAAGAATGCTTACAATTGTTTTTGGATCTTTAGCAGACTCTCCTAAAGCCAAGGCTTCAGAAAATTGTTGTAAAGCTTTATTGTATTGATTTAATTTTAAATAAACCCCAGCTATATTACCTTTTATTGCAATTATAGAATTAGGATCGTTCGGATCGGTAAATAATTCTTCAGACCTTTTTATGTAAAACAATGCCTGTTCGTAATCTTTTAATATAAAATGAAGATTAAATAGCTGATTATTTGCCTTTGCTTGTAGTCGGGTGTTTTCTATTTTTTCGCCTATTTCTAAAGCCTCTAACGCATACTTTTGAGCATCTTCTAGCTCATTTAGCTTCATACAAGTAGCACTTAATGTTATTAAGCTCCTTCCTTTATTATAATCATCTTTAAGGTTTGTAAATAATTTATAGGTTTCTAAGTGTATGTTTTTTGCCTCTATTAACTTATCGTTCAGGTAAAAAAGTTCTCCTTTGCTAAACAACAATAAAGCCCTGTTTTTAGAATTTTGTTTCTTTTCTAATAAACTATCTATTTTTCTTAATCCTTCTTTTGGTTTTTGTTGAGAAATACTATCAACAGCTAATAAATATTCTTGTAAATCTTTATCTACATCATTTCTTTTACAGGCTGAAAAAACTAAAAGGGTACAGACGATATATAAAAAGTAGCTTCTTTTAAACAATGGCATTTTTTTGTAAGTAATTAGCCAACTAAAATAATTATATATTTTCATTTCACCTCCTTATCCTCCACTTTAACAAAACGTTTATAAAATAATAGTATGCGTTTATAAAACACCTAAAAGCCATCCCCAAATTTCTAAGATATTTGACTAAAAAATTAAATTATTAATAATGAGTACAGTTGAAACTATAGAAGAAGTTATTAAAACAGGATCTTGTAATTTAACGAGTTTTGAAAAGATTGAGGAAATTTCTAAACCAAAAGTTAGTATTGATGGGGCTTATCTTTTAATTTATAATTGGCCAGACGATCCCAGTGGTGCTAACACTACTATTCACGTTGATCTTACCTATTTATTTATCCATAACGATCAAGAATACAAAGCTGTTACAAGAACCAAATTTTATGATTTTGATGTTGCTAAGTTTGAAAACTTACCTAAAAAATACTTTATAACCGAATATCATAAATTGGTAGAGCACGCATTGATACTTTCTAAACAAACAATAGAAGAGAAGCTTGAAGAGCCTTTAAGCTCTGTTATTCCTTTTAACTTTAACCGTCAAGATAGTATATTATTGGCTATAAATGCAGGATATTCTAGACAGATAGATTACGTATAAACACCCAAAATAGGTATTGATGATTCCCCTAACTCTCTCAGTTATCAATGTGCATACATTGGTAACTGATTTTTTAGTCCTTTAATACATACTCATACAATTTACTACTTCCAATTTTGTCCGCTTCATCAGTTATATAAAGCGTTGTATCATCCTTAAAATCAACTCCTTCTTTTTGAGATATATGATTGAATATATATTCTTTTACATCTCCACTAAAAAAGTCGTCTCCCTTAAAATTTGTGAATATTAAGACCGATTGATGTGTTAACAAAGCTATCTTCTTTTTATCTGGAGAAATGGCTGATGCGGTTATTACACAATGAGCATCGCTGCAATTAGTATAATCAGAAATGTATGTCGCTATATGTTCTCCTGTTGTGGCAGGAACTTTATATAAGCTTGTTTTCCCGTATTGATCTTTTACTCTACTTTTTGTGAAAATATATAGAGATCCATCTTTGTAAATTAAGGATTCTGCATCAAAAAAACGATCTTTCTTTTTTGGCGGAAACTTAGTTTGATTAGGATATGAAAATTGTATTTTTTCTACCTCTATATTGTTTCCATTTAGCAAGTCTTCTTTCTTAATTTTTAGAATTACTAAATTCTTTCTTTTATTATCATTATTTCCGAAGTCTGCAATATATAAGTTACCATTATCATCAGAAGTTAAATCTTCCCAATCGTAATTTTTAGCGTTTATTGATATCGTTTTTTCAATTTTACCTTCAGAAGTTACTTTGTATAATTCTGATTTGTTACCACTATCATTTATCATCCAAATTTTATCTGAATTAGCTTCTTTTTCAATTCCAGAAACCTCATCAAGTAACTTAGGTAAATTCGTGACAACCTTAAGCTGTCCATAGTTTTGACAACCTAAAAGAATAAATAAAGAGAAAAATATACTGAGCTTTTTCATGTACAAATTACCAACCTCCTGTGGCACCACCACCACCGAAACCTCCGCCGCCAAAGCCTCCTCCGAAGCCACCGCCACCGAAACCTCCAGACGATCCACCTCCAAAGCTTCCGCCACCAAATCCGCCTCTTCCTGCGTTGCTTAAAATGATGATATCTAGTAAATCTCTAACAGAATCTGTTTTTCTATAATTTCTTCCTCCACCGCGATTCCCCTTATTTCCGCTAGAAATAACAATAAAAAATACTATGAGAATAATTATAAAAACAATAAAGCTAAAACCACCACTTCGTTTGGTTTGTTTTCTACTACCTTTATACTCACCGCTCATTACTTTAAAAATGGCTTCTACTCCGCTATCTAATCCTGCGTAATAATCTCCTTGTTTAAAGTAAGGAATTATGTCATATTCTATAATTTGACGAGAAACATAATCGGTAAGTAAGTGTTCGGTTCCGTAACCTGTTCTAATGGTTATTTTTCGATCATTTTGAGCAAGTAACACAAACACTCCATTATCCTCTTTTTCTTGTCCTATTCCCCATTCATGCGCCCAATTGGTTGCTAAATAGCCTATATTCTCCCCTTCAGTAGAATTAATAATTGCTACTACTACTTGTGTTGAAGTAGTATCTGAATATTTAATAAGTTTATTTTCTAAACTTGCTTTTTGACTTGGAGATAATAAATTAACGTAGTCGTAAACACTTGTTTGAAATTTTGGCTTTTCAGGAATTTGAAAACCTTGTGAAAAAAGAGTTTGTCCACATAAAATTGCAATAAAAAAAAGAACAACTTTTACCTTCTGTAACTTGTTTGTTCTTTTATATAATGACGTTATATTGTTTATCATATTTCTTCCTTCAATGAAGGTTTTAGCCTTTTGATATTTCATTGCTTAGCTCATTCTCATCATCTGTAGTCCATGGAAAGTGAGCTTGTAATTCTTTTCCTGCTTTTAGCACACCATCTATAATACCCTGTTTAAAATTCCCTTGTTTAAACTGATTTTGGATGGCTTCTTTGGTTGTTTCCCAAAAGTTTTCTGAAACAACATTGTTAATACCTTCATCTCCATAAATTACAAATTTATGATCGTCAACGGCTATGTAAAGTAACACTCCGTTTCGTTGTTGTGTATTAAACATTTTAAGCATTTGAAATACTTCTAGTGCTCTATCATAATGAGAAATGGCAGTAGTTTTCTCTATATGTACACGAATTTCACCAGAAGTATTTCGTTCAGCTTGTTGTATAGCTAGAACAATTTCTTCCTCTTCTTTAGATGTAAGAAAATCTTCTACGTTAGACATACATTAGTTTTTAAAATCGAAATCTACGTCTGGTGCTTTTTCTGATCCTGCGTCTGCTTTATAACGTGCCATTTCTGTTAAATTAAACATTCCTGCTAATAAATTTCCAGGGAACATTTTAATATGCTTGTTATAAATATTTACCGCTTCATTATAACGATCACGAGCTACATTGATACGATTTTCTGTACCTTCTAACTGACTTTGTAATTCTAAGAAGTTTTGGTTTGCTTTAATATCTGGATAACGCTCTACAGATACTAATAACTTTGATAAAGCACCGCTTAAACCTGTTTGCGCTTGTTGGAATTGCGCCATTTTTTCTGGCGTTAAATCACCCGCATTTATATTTACAGAAGTTGCTTTTGCTCTTGCATTGATAACCTCTGTTAACGTACTCTTTTCAAAATCGGCTGCTCCTTGAACTGTTTTTACTAAGTTACCTATTAAATCGTTTCTTCGTTGGTAAGAACTTTCTACATTAGACCAAGTTGTTTTGGCGTCTTCTTGATAGGTAATTCCTGTATTATAAAACCCTTTTGCCCATGAGTAAATACCAAATACTAGAACTCCAATAACAATTAAAGGCACTAACCATTTTTTCATAATTTTTGATTTTTTATAATTGATTTTTAATTTTTATTAATTCAGCTTTCACTGCTTCTAATCTACTAATAATTTCCTGATTGCTCACGACTTTCGTCGGATTTTTCTTTAGCTTTTGTTTTGCTCCATCTAAGGTAAAACCTCTTTCTTTCACAAGATTATAAATAATCTTGAAATTGTTCACATCTTCTTTTGTAAACAACCTGTCTCCTTTCGCATTCTTTTTAGGATTGATAATTTCAAATTCTTTATCCCAAAATCGAATTAAGGAACTGTTTACTCCAAAAGCTTTGGCTACTTCTCCTATTTTATAATAACGTTTATCTGGTAAGTCTATGTGCATTTTTCACAGCTTCTATAAAATTAGTCGTACGATTGACCTTTTTGTTGCGAAGCTTTTTGCATAGCTACAAATTCTTCAGGTGTTAAATCTCCGTAGTAATAATAAATCGGGTTTACCGGTCTACCATTTTTATGTACTTCGTAATGTAAGTGAGGTGCTGCTGAACGCCCTGTATTACCAACATATCCTATTAAATCGCCGCGTTTTACTTTTTGTCCTTTTTTGGCTATAATCTTATTCATGTGTGCATAAATAGTTTCATAACCATAACCATGATTGATATACACTACATTACCGAAGGTTGAACTTCTATGGGCTTTCTTAATAACTCCATTTCCTGATGCAAAAATTGGGGTACCTGTAGGCGCAGTAAAATCCATACCATTATGCATACGCCACGATTTTAAAATTGGATGTAAACGCATACCATACCCAGAAGCCATTCGCGTTAGATCTTCATTCTTTACTGGCTGAATTGCTGGTATAGAAGCTAACATTTTTTCTTTAGCTTTTGCTAACTCAACAATTTCATCTAATGATTTTGATTGTACAACCATTTGTTTTGATAAAATATCAAGTTCTTTGGTTGCATTTTTAATCATTGAACTGTTATCAAAACCGTCTAAATGTCTATATCTATTTACACCACCAAAACCCGCTTTTCGCTGCTCTTCAGGTATTGGGTTTGCTTCAAAATACGTTCTATAAATATTATTATCTCTATTTTGTAACTCTCCTAAAATCTCAGCGCTTTCTTCCATCTTTTTAGAAAGTAACTCATAGTGAAGTTTTAAATTTTCTAACTCTCTTTTTTGGGTACGTTCTTTAGGAGACATTAAAAATTGACTAAATCCTATAAAACCAAAAAAAGCAATTAATAAAACACTTAATAACCCTAAAAACGTTTTTTTATACTTTTCGCTTCTTTTTACTTCTATCTTTCGATAGGATAAAGTCTCTGGATCGTAATAATATTTTACTTTTGCCATAATGCTAAATGTACTATTTTTGTGCTTTTTAAATTAAGCATCCTTAAGGGGATGTACAATTTGGAAACTCACAAATTTACAAAATCTTTTAAAACTTCTTTTTTCAAGTAGTTTTTTAGAAATATTTTAACAAAACCCAGACACTAAGAGTTGTATGAAATCTCAAGATATTAGAGCTAAATTTTTAGAATTTTTTAAATCAAAACAACACGATATTGTTCCTTCTGCACCTATGGTGTTAAAGAACGATCCTACTTTAATGTTTACCAACTCTGGTATGGCACCGTTTAAAGAGTACTTCTTAGGAAACGCCACTCCAAAAAACAATAGAATAGCCGACTCTCAAAAATGTTTACGTGTTTCTGGTAAGCATAACGATTTAGAAGAAGTTGGTTATGACACCTACCACCACACCATGTTTGAGATGTTAGGTAACTGGAGTTTTGGTGATTACTTTAAAAAAGAAGCTATTGCTTGGGCTTGGGAATTGTTAACTGAAGTTTACAAAATAGATAAAGATATTTTGTATGTAACCGTTTTTGAAGGAGATGAGAAAGATGGTACAAAAATGGACCAAGAAGCATATGACATTTGGAAACAATACATTTCTGAAGATCGTATCTTAATGGGCAATAAAAAAGATAACTTCTGGGAGATGGGAGATCAAGGTCACTTGTGGTCCATGTTCAGAAATCCATGTAGATATTCGCTCAGCAGAAGAAAAAGCTAAAATTGATGGAAAATCGTTAGTAAACGAAGATCATCCTCAGGTTGTTGAAATCTGGAACTTAGTTTTCATGCAATACAACCGTAAAGCTGATGGTTCGTTAGTTGAACTTCCTGCAAAACATATTGATACAGGAATGGGATTTGAACGTTTATGTATGGTACTACAAGGGGTTCAATCTAACTACGACACAGATGTTTTCACTCCATTAATCAGAGAAATTGAAACAATTACAGGTATTGATTACGGTAAAGACGAAAAAATAGACATTGCTATTCGTGTTATTGCCGATCACGTTCGTGCTGTAGCTTTTGCCATTGCAGACGGTCAATTACCAAGTAATAACGGAGCAGGATATGTAATTCGTCGTATTTTACGTCGTGCAGTTCGTTATGCGTTTACTTTCTTAAACAAAAAAGAGCCTTTTATTTATAAGTTAGCTGAAACATTGGCTCACCAAATGGGAGATGCTTTCCCTGAAATTAGAAAACAAAGTAATTTAGTTAGTAATGTTATTAAGGAAGAAGAAAGTTCTTTCTTACGTACCTTAGATCAAGGTTTATTATTACTAGACCAAGTTATTGAAACAACCAACGGAAAAGTAGTTTCTGGTAAACGTGCTTTCGAGTTATATGACACTTACGGATTTCCTTTAGATTTAACACAGTTAATTGCTCGTGAAAAAGGATATGAAATCAATGAGGAAGAATTTAATGCAGGAATGAAAGCTCAAAAAGAGCGTTCTCGTGCTGCTTCTGCAAGTGAAACTGGTGATTGGATTGTTTTAATTGAAGATGATGTTGAAGAATTCATCGGATACGACCTGTTAACAGCTAATGTAAAATTAACGCGCTACAGAAAAGTTACTACAAAAAAAGACGGAGATCAATACCAACTAGTATTTAACATGACTCCTTTTTATCCTGAAGGAGGAGGACAAGTTGGTGATAAAGGATACATTCAAGCTCCTAATGGAGATATTATCCATATTCTTGACACTAAAAAAGAAAATAATGTAATTATTCATTACGCTAAGAATTTACCTAGTAATTTACACGAAACATTCAAAGCAATTGTTAGTGGTGAATTTAGAAGGTTATCAGCAAGTAATCACTCTGCTACACACTTGCTACACCAAGCGTTACGTACTATTTTAGGAGAACATGTAGAGCAAAAAGGGTCATTAGTAAATCCTAACTACTTACGTTTCGATTTTTCTCATTTTTCTAAAGTTGACAACGATCAATTAGAAGCTATTGAAGAGTTTGTAAATGCTCGTATTCGTGAAAATCTTCCTTTAGAAGAAAAAAGAAACGTACCAATGCAACAAGCTATTGACGAAGGTGCTGTAGCTTTATTTGGTGAAAAATATGGTGATAGTGTTCGTACCATTCGTTTTGGACAATCAATGGAATTATGTGGTGGTACACACGTACAACAAACAGGAGATATTTGGTATTTCAAAATAAAATCGGAAGGAGCTGTTGCTGCTGGTATTCGTCGTATTGAAGCAATTACAAATGTTGCTGTTGGTGATTATTTTGAAGATGTTGAACGCAATTACGATGCTGTAAAACAGTTATTAAAGAATCCTAAAGATGTAACCAAGTCAGTTAGTAGCCTACAAGATGAAAATACCGCTTTAAAAAAGCAAGTTGAGCAGTTACTAAAAGATAAAGCTAAAAACATGAAGGGAGACCTTAAAAACCAATTACAAGAAGTAAATGGAGTTCAGTTTTTAGCAACAAAAGTAGATTTAGATCCAAATAGCATTAAAGATTTACTATTTGAATTAGGAGGAGAAATAAACAATTTATTTGTGGTATTTGCTACTGCTCCATCAGAAGATAAAGCAATGCTAACTTGTTATATTTCTAAAGAATTAGCGAGTGAAAAAGGGTACGATGCAGGTAAAGTTGTTAGAGAATTAGGAAAACTAATCCACGGCGGTGGTGGTGGACAAAATTTCTTTGCAACTGCAGGTGGAAAAAACCCTGGAGGAATTCCAAAAGCATTAGAGAAAGCAAAAGACTATATCGCTTAATATATACTAAAAAAGGTTCAGAAAATTCTGAACCTTTTTTTTATTGTAACGCTTTCTTATAGGTATCAATTGCTCGCTCTCTTGCAAACTTATGCTCTACCATAGGTTGTGGATAGGTGAGTTCATCGAAGTCTTTCACCCATTTTCTAACATAGTGTAAATCTTTATCAAACTTTTTGAGTTGTTCTGCTGGATTGAAAACTCTAAAATACGGAGCTGCATCGCAACCCGTACCTGCTGCCCATTGCCAATTTCCGTTATTTGCTGACAAGTCATAATCCAACAGCTTTTCTGCAAAGTACGCTTCTCCCCAGCGCCAATCAATCAATAAATGCTTACATAAAAAACCTGCGGTTATCATACGAACTCTGTTATGCATGTATCCAGTTTCATTCAACTCTCGCATGCCCGCATCAACCATAGGGTACCCAGTTTTACCTTCACACCATTTTTTAAATTCTTCTTCGTTATTTCTCCAAGGAACAGCATTATATTTTTCTCGAAAATTCTCAGTAACTACTTTCGGGAAATGATATAAAATTTGCATAAAAAACTCACGCCAAATTAACTCACTTAAAAAAGTTTGATTGGTTTTTAACGCAAAACGAATCATTTTTCGTGTACTTACCAATCCGAAGCGCAAGTATGGCGACAAGTATGACGTTTTATCTTGCGAGGGAAAGTCTCTCACCTCATCATACGAATCCAAACTAGATAGGTTGTATGGTTTTACTTTAATCGTACTTTCTTTAAAACCTATGGAAGCTAAGGACGGAAACTCAAAAGTGAATTGATAGAAGTTAGTAAAATTTATGGTAAACTCTTGTGTATCTTTCTTTTCTGAGAAGTTTTGTAACCATTTATTCTTATACGGAGTAAAAACTGTATACGGAGTTCCATCATTCTTTAAAACTTCGTTTTCTTCAAAAATTACTTGATCTTTAAAAGCATTATATATTATTCCTTTTGATACTAAAAAGTCTTGTACTTCCTTATCTCTTTTAGTCGCGTAAGGTTCGTAATCTTTATTTGTGTAAACTGCTTCAATTATAAATTCTTCAGTTAGTTTTTTCCAAATTGCTAATGGTTTTCCTTTTTTAACTACCAGAGAAGATTGATGCTTTTTCAGCTCTTTATCTAAGTTTTGCAAGGTTTCGTAAATAAAAGTTACTCGAGCATCATTTTTAGGAAGGCTTTCTAAAATATCTTCATCAAAAACAAATAACGGAACTACTTTATTACCTGATTGTAGCGCTTCATGCAACCCATTATTATCTTCTAAACGTAAGTCACGACGAAACCAAAAAATCGATACTTTATTTTCCATTAAATAGTTTTTCTAACGTACTATAACGATGTTCAAAAATTCCTTTTAACTGCCTTTTTATAAAGATTGATTGGGCGATATGCCCTAAAAAACCAAAAGGTATTTTGTATGATATTTTATCTTTCATCAATGTTTTTCCATTTGGCAACTCTTCAAACCAGTGTTCGTGATGCCACATGCTATAAGGACCAAATCGCTGTTCATCTATAAAAAATTGTTGTTCTTTTACTTGTGTAATTTCGGTAACCCAACTAGACTTAATACCTGGTAAAATTCCTACTTTGTAGGTAATTATTTGTCCTGCATAGGCTTTTTTATCAACCTCTGAAGTAATTTGAAACCCCATATGTGAAGGGGTTATTTTTTGCAAATTTCCTGGAGCACTGAAAAATTCCCATGCTTTTTCTAACCGAACGTTTAATATTTGTTCAGTAGATAAGGTATAAATACCCGAATGCTTTTTAAATAGTACCATTGTTTATTTTACTTTTTTCCAGACTTTGTCTGAGTTAAGTTTAAAACTACCTACAAAATTGAAACCACATTCATTAGGGCTTAATATTGATAAAAATAACGTGTTTTTTTCTTTTCTATACAAATGATAGACCTTACCTACAATTGGCTCAAAGTTAAATTTAGCACTATAAATAAGCTCATTATATTGATACTCTTTTACAAGATTGTTGTATTGTTGTTTTATTTCTTCAAAAGATGCTAAAAATTGAGCATTTGCCTGGTAAATGTTTTGTTTTTTCCAGCTTATTGAATTACTTTCTTTAATAACTGGTGCTGTAAAATTAGTTGCATATGGTTTTAAATACGCATCATATTCATTTGTTTCCTCATTAAAAACTACATTATCTGGTTTTTTCTTCATTTTTATATTAATTTGGTAATTTTCTTACTCATTGGTTTGGTTATTGAGTAAAAAACATCAATTAACTTTCCTTCTTCATCTACCAAGTATTTTTGAAAATTCCATTTTACTGAAGAACTCATTTTTCCATTTTTATCTTTTTGTGTTAACCATTGATATAAGGGGTGTTGATTTTCTCCTTTAACTTCAATTTTTTCTGTCATAGGAAAATCTACTCCATAGGTTACACTACAAAACGATTGAATTTCTTTTATTGTTCCTGGTTCTTGGCCTCCAAATTGATTACAAGGTAATCCTATGATTACTAATTTATCTTTGTGTTTTGAATACAGTTCTTGCAAACCTTCATACTGATTGGTAAAACCACATTTTGATGCTACATTTACAAATAATATTTTTTTCCCTTTAAACTTGTTAAGGTCTAAGTTTTCTCCATTAATACCTTCAATATTTATGTCGTATAACGATTCTTTAGGAGTTACTGTTTGCGCTTTACCTGATAAACTAAATAGTGCCATAATTAAAAATATTTTTACTGTGTTCATTTTATTGAATTGCTATTTTTATGATTTCTAACGAAAAGTTTTCGTCCTTTTTATTTCCTATTAAAATTGCTACCTCTTCTATTTGGTTATCAGAGAAATTACCAAAATTTAACTTTCTACCCCTAAAGGTAGGATAAAATCCTGTTAATGGTAATGTAATTTCTTGTTCTTGTGTATTTGTTCTAAATGCTTGTACATATGAGTAACGTTGAGACTCATTTGATTTTAATCGTAGTTGATATTGTTTACCATCTCCTTTTACTTTTAATACAATTTTTGAATGTTGTTTGTTTAAACCTATGGCTATTGGCATTCTCGTCATCGAAAATCCACCATTATTTTCAGTAGATACTTTCCCCGAAAAGATTAAGTTTCCCTTATCATTAATTTTTACAGCTGATGTAGAAATTCCTCCCATCACAGTATCATTAACAACATACCAATTTTGAGTGTTATTATCTTTATCAAAAATTATAATTTCATCATTTAAACACATAAGAAAACTTAAAATTAAAAGCCATTTCATTATTTACTTTTTAAATTTTTACACTTACAATTCCGGCATCTACTGGAATTACTTGTCCAGTAATTGCTGATGCTTCGTCTGAAAGTAAATAGGTAGCTAAACTAGCTACTTCTTCTGCTTTTAGGTATTTTTTTAATGGGTGTCTGTTCTGCATACTCTCTTGTTGTTTTTCATTTCGTAATAAGCGAGCTGCTAAAGGTGTATCAGTAACCGTAGGAGCAATTGCATTGAATCTAACTTTCGTAGCGTATTCTGCTGCCAACGATTTGGTTAACCCTTCTACTGCTGATTTACTTGTCGCGATACTTGCATGAAAAGGCATTCCTAAAAACGAAGCTACCGTACTAAATAGCACAACGCTTCCGTTATTTTTTGCTAACGAGCTTTCGTAAGCTTTTAAAGTTTTAATTGCTCCAAGAACGTTGATATCTAAATCGGATTGAAAGTCTTCTAATTTTAATCTTGAAAAGGATTTTAGATTGATACTACCAGGACAATAAACTAATCCGTGAACTTCTTCTAATTCTGGAAGCTCCTCTTTGGTAACATCGCATGCGTAATGTTTTATATTTTCAATATTAGACGGTGCTGTTCTACTAATGTTAATTATTTTATGTGTGTGTTTTAATTTGGTTATTATCGCCTTACCAATACCACTACTACCACCAACTACAACAATTGTTTTCATAATCGTCCTTTTAATCGTTTTTCTACTTTTTGTTTAATAGTTGTTATGCGTTTCATAACATCCATCAACTGTTTATCTTTACTCTTTTTATACACTTCATTAATTGATAAAATAATTTCTTTCGCTTTCCTTGATGCTAAAATTTTTTCATTTCTTGTTTTAAAAGATTTGTAATTTTTCTCAAATTCTAAAGCTTCTTGAAGTAAGTTTATTGTACTCATTTTAAATAATTTTGAAGTTCAACAATTTTTTCTGAGGTATTAAAAATGCCTCCATAAAAACAGGTAACTGTTGATGACGAATCATCTTTAACTCCTCTAGAAGAAACACATAAATGCTTTGCATCTATAATTACAGCTACGTCTTCTGTTTGTAATATCTCTTGTAAATCTCTGGCTATTTGATTAGTTAAGCGTTCTTGTACTTGGGGTCTTTTAGCATAAAACTGAACAATTCTGTTTAATTTTGATAAGCCTATAACTTTTCCTGATGAAACATAAGCCACATGTGCTTTTCCTATTATTGGTACAAAATGATGTTCGCAATTAGAATAAAACTGTATATCTTTTTCTACCAACATTTGGTTATATTGGTACCTATTTTCAAACAATGCTATTTTAGGCTTATTGGCTGGATTTAAACCTGAAAAAATTTCATCTATATACATTTTAGCTACTCTTTGTGGAGTACCTTTAAGAGAGTCATTATTTAAATCAAGCCCAATAGTTTGCATTATTTCTGAAAATAATTGTGCTATTTTTTCTTTTTTTTCCTCATCAGAAATTAAAAAAGCATCTTCTACCATAGGCGTTTCAATTCCTGTATAAATATGATCATCTCCAATTTCTTCAACCGATAAGTTCTTTATATTATCGCTAACAGGGGTATTCAACAAAGTTTCTAGGTGTTTCATAAAGTTTTATTTTAATTTCTAAATGATTATTTATCACTAACCTTAGTTTGTTATAAATTACAATTGCTATATTTTCTACTGTTGGATTGAGTGTTTTAAATTCTTCTACTTCTTTATTTAAGTTTTTATGATCTAAACAATCTATTATTTCTTTTTGTATATGGTTAGATAAAACTTTTGTATCAATTACATATCCTGTGTTTTCATCTACTTCTCCTACAATAGTTACTTCTAACTCATAATTATGGCCATGAAAATTTGGATTATTACATTTGCCAAAAACTTCTTTGTTTTTTGCTTCAGACCATTTCGTATTATGCAACCTGTGGGCTGCATTAAAATGTTCTTTTCTCGTAATAGCCACCTTTGCTTGCTTCATTTATCGTTTTGCTATTTTATTATTACTTATACTTCTTTGTCTGGTACATTTAAACCTTCCTTTATTAAATATTCTTTTTGCTTGATGTTTTGTTCTTCTACCCTGTACTCTTTTCCTCCATAATTTAAAACTTGATGATTTTAATTCTCTTCGCATTAAATTAATTACTTCTTGTTCTTTTAAGTCAAATTGAAGTTTTATAGCGTCAAAAGTTGTTCGATCTTCCCAAGCCATTTCAACAACTCTATCTATCTCTCTTAATGTCATAAAAAATAACTTTGTGTTGATGTCATTTTCAAATCCATCATTTTTTTTATAAATTTTTTATTCTGATTATATTTATTATCTTTTCTAAACCTAATAAAGTGGTTATCGGAATGAATACTAAAGAATTCATGATTAAAAACCACTATTTTATAAAAAGGTATTACCCAACAAAAGCGTTGTAATTTATTAGTTATGTAAACTATAATTCCTTTAGGACGTATTTCTATACTTCCATAATTTAAATCGCTAATTGTTGTTAAAATACTTTTAAAGCTTTCACTTACTCCTTCAACAATCATTCTACTCGAACCAACTCCTTTAATTTTTATAGATTGTAAAAAAGACATAGGCTCACCTATTAATTCATTGATTTTTAATACACTTTCTTTATTATTGTATGTTATATCAAACAACATTTTTTTATTTAACTACATGTTTGTTTAAAATTCTATAGCTTTCTTTTAT
This sequence comes from Tenacibaculum sp. TB-56, assembly GCF_059716275.2. Classification (NCBI taxonomy): domain Bacteria; kingdom Pseudomonadati; phylum Bacteroidota; class Flavobacteriia; order Flavobacteriales; family Flavobacteriaceae; genus Tenacibaculum; species Tenacibaculum sp. TB-56. The sequence goes on from NZ_CM201367.1 coordinate 755,771, forward strand.
CACCTCTGGATCTTTACGCATTTTCCAAATAGTATCTGAGGCATTTTTTCTAGTTACACCTATATCTACTATTGGTTTTGGGTAATCATTACCAAGAGTAAACCCATACATTTTTTGTTCTAAAGCTGTCATTTTGTATGGTTCGTGCTTAAACGCTAATGGTAATTCTTTAAGTTCTGGTATCCATTTTGAAATAAAAACTGCTTCAGGATCGTGCTCTAAACCATTTTTTACTGGGTTATAAATTCTAATCGTATTAATTCCAGTTTCTCCTGCCTGCATTTGCAACTGAGGAAAGTGAATTCCTGGTTCAAAATCTAAAAACAATTTTGATAAATATTTTGATGCTTCTTGCCATGGTTGCCAAAGATTATGTGTAAAAAAAGACACTAACATAGCTCGCATTCTAAAATTCAAATATCCTGTATGAATTAAACAACGCATACACGCATCAATAAATGGAATACCTGTTTTTCCGTTTCTCCATGCATATATGTATTTTTTAATAATATTTTTCTTTAACTTATGAAACCCTTTATTGATACTTTCTTGTTCCATTATACATTCCATTTCGAATTTCTGGATGAAATGTGCCTGCCATTTAAGTCTTGAAATGAAAGCATCTATTGCTCTTTTATTTCTTGAACTAGAACGAATACTTATTGCTAACTGATACACCTCTCTTACTGAGATATTCCCCCAAGCAATATAAGGTGACAGCCTGCTACAGCTCTCTCTTGCTTCTGTTGGTTTTGAAATATTTTTTGCATACCCCTCATACCTTTTGTTAAAAAAACTATGTAAATACTTAAGAGCCGTAGCTCGTCCTCCTTTTTGAAATAGCTTTTCTTCTTCTGTATCTAAATTTACAATTGTCAAGTTTTTTGCTATTTCTTTTATTTCTGTTATTGTTACAAAAGAAACATTTGTTGAATCAAATATTATCTGACTTGATTTCATGTAGTTTTCCCAATCCTCTTTCCAACCTTCTCTGTTTTCTCGCCCTCTAAATACTCCATTATGAATATTTTCTTTCCATTCTATTACATTATTCTTACAAAACCTTTTAAAGGTTTTATCTCTATTATAAGTTGCAAGAATCCCTGTTTCTATATGAGAGTAGACATTAGTAACATTTGACACCGACATTAAATACCTAAAAAAAGAAAGTACCTCTGAGTTTACTGTTAAAACCTGTGTATTATACAGCAATAACTCTTGGTTTATATCTCGTATAGATTCTTTAACAAAATCCCAATGTCTTTTAGAATAATGTTCGTCTTGTATAATGCTTTCTTCAAAAATATAAACAAATAATATTTTCTTACCTGAAGTTATTGCATTAAAAACAGCCTCGTTATCCTGCAACCGAAGATCTCTTTTAAACCAAACTACTGTTATTTCTCCTGTTATTTTCAATCCAATGTGCGCTTTGAATCAAAAATACAATTTTTGTTTAACTAATAAAAGAAATAATTAAACAAAGAGTTAATAGCTATTAATTTTTTGCTTAATTGTTTTTGCTTTTTCTAGAATTTCTGAGAAGTCTTTTGATATTTCCATTTTTTGCAATAAAGTATACATCATACGCATTCGGTGGTTATTTTTCAACTTCTCTTTATTTTTATAAAGAAACTCCCAATACAAAGTATTATACGGACAGGAATCTTCTTCTGTTTTTGTTTTGTAATTATAAAAGCATTCTTTGCAATAATTACTCATTTTATTAATATAACTTGCGCTAGATACATAAGGTTTTGTGGCCACTATCCCTCCATCCGCGTACTGACTCATCCCTCTTGTATTTGGTAATTGCACCCACTCTACAGCATCTATATATACTCCTAAATACCAAGCATCTACCTCATCTGGATGAACCTCTAACAATAACGCTAGGTTACCTAAAATCATAAGACGCTGTATATGATGCGCGTATGCGTTATTTAACGAGTTTTTTAGCGATTGCTTCACACAATTCATTTTTGTTTTTCCTGTCCAAAAAAAATCTGGCAATGAAACTTTATTATTAAAAAAATTCTTTTTTTTAAAATCTTCTCCTAATTGCCAATAAACACCTCTCATATACTCTCTCCATCCTAATACTTGACGAATAAAGCCCTCTGCCTGAGAAACGGCTATTGAAGGTTTCTTATAAAACACATCAACAACCTTCTCTACAACTTCTCTCGGGGTTATTAATTTTAAATTAAGGGCAAATGATAATCGAGAATGAAACAGAAAATCTTGTGATGAATGCATTGCATCTTGATAATCTCCAAAAAACTCTAACAAGTTGTCACAAAAAAAATCTAGTTGCTTTATTGCTTGTTCTCTATTTATTGGATAAGTAAAAGTTAATGTTTCTTCTCCAAATGTAACCACTTCTGCTTCGTTAAGCTCTTTTAATAATGCTTTACAGTCAATATTAGTCTCATAAGGCAAAGGAACTAATTCATCTTGATTCCATTTTTTTCTGTTAGATGCATCATAATTCCATTTACCGCCAACTGGTTCATTATTTTCTACAAGTATCTTATGCTTTTTCCTCATATAGCGATAAAAATCTTCCATAACTGTTTTCTTTCTACCTTCAAAAAACTCTTTTAACTCATTCCTTGTAGTGTAAAAATGTTCTGTATCATACGATTTAATTGGTATCTGTAAGTTCTTGAGTTCATTTTTAAATTGCACATCTAAACGAAACTCGTCAGGCAACTGGTATTCAATTTTTTTAATTGAGTATTTTTTTTGTAATACTTTAATATTTTTTATAAGATTGTGCGTGTTATGCGAATCTGATATTTTAAAATACTCTACTGCGTGACCTTTCTCTTCTAGTTTTTTAGCAAAACTCCTCATTGCTAAGAAAAACCCTACAACTTTTTGTATATGATGTTTTACATACTCCGTTTCTTGCTTCATTTCAAACATAGCATACACTACTTTTTTGTTTTTTTGCTTAAACCAGCTATGAGATTCGTTTAACTGATCACCTAAAAGCACTCTAAGTATTACGTCCACTACTTATCAATCCATTTAGCTCTAAATTCCCCATACTTATCATATGTATTAGCTTGCCATTCTATATCAAACTTTTTACTCTCAGAACTATTTCCTACTCCTGCTATATACATCCAGTTACCATAATTACTGTGCGGATCATAATCTACTAACAAAGATTCAAAGTAGGCTGCCCCAATCCTCCAATCTTGCTGTAAGTTATGTACAAAATAAGATGCTACGTTTTGCCTTCCTCTATTACTCATCCAACCTGTTTTTCTTAACTCTATCATATTAGCGTTTACAAAATCAGATGTAGTATTACCTAAAACCCAATTTTTTATCACCTTATTATCATGAATACTTAGTATCGTTTTTTTCTGAATCCCCCCTAATTTGAAGAAGTTATTTTTGTGATAACGAACTGCATGTTTAAAGAACTCTCTCCATAACAACTCAAAATACACCCAATATGTTGATGAATTTGCCTCATATTCGTCTTCAAATCTCTTTAGTTCTTTATAAATTGTTTTTACACTAATAGATCCATTAGATAACCAAGGTGAAAATTTTGTACTACAATCTATTCCTAATAAATTATTTCTTGTTTTCTTGTAGTCAATCACTTTTTTTGTTTCAAAAAAATAACTTTTCAACCTTACTAACGCTTGCTTTTCTCCTCCTTTAAAAGGAAAAGAATTTCCTAAAACTTTTTCTGCACGAGAACAGTTTGGTATTTCAAAAAATACCTGAGAATATATATCCTGATAGGGTAAATGATAATTTAACTCTGTGTCTATATCTAATTTTTTTTCAACTTTATTTCTAAAAGATGAAAAAGACAACGGGTATTTTTTGTTAAATAACGTATCTATTTGATGTGGCTCATACAAATATTGATTTGTTACCCTTATCTTTTTTACCTTACTACCAACTACTTTTCTTACTCTCTTTTCTATATCTTTTTCATCACTAGTTTCATCTTCTTGATAAACTAGCGTAGTAATTAAGAAATCGTTTTGAATCTCTCTAACAACGGTTTCTGTTTTTTTAACCCTACATAAAAAGGTATATTATATTTAGCTAAATTCTCTTTTAATTCTTTTAATGTTTCAATTAAAAAACGAAGACGGAATTTTCCTGTTCTCTCAAAAGAATATTGACGTTTAAAAAACACAGGATCTAACGCATAAAAAGCCACCAAATAACGTTTAGTCGCTATTGCTTCTTTTAACAGTTTGTTATCACGAACTCTTAAATCGTTTCTAAACCAAATTAAGGTGCATTCTTGTTTTTGTTTTTCCTGCATTTTTTACTACAGTATTTTACTTCACTCCAACTAGCTTCCCATTTCTTCCTCCATGAAAAAGAAAGCCCACAAACTTTACAAATTTTGGTTGGTAAGTGCTGTTTTTTCAATTTTAAACAAATTATTTTGACAAAAAATTAATGAGTTGCTTAAATATAAGTCCATGAAACGGTAAAACAGCAAACCAATAAACTCTACCCCATATTCCTTTAGGTCTGAATACTGCTTTTTGATAAAGTAAGCCGTCTTTAATAACATACTCTAACCATGCCTCTCCTGGTAGTTTCATTTCTGCAAAGAGCAATAAACGTTTATTATCTTTATCCGCTAATAACACACGCCAAAAGTCAAGCGCATCTCCTGGCTCTAACTCAGTCGGATCTCTTCTTCCTCTTCTTAAACCTACACCTCCAAAAAGTTTATCTACATATCCTCTTATCTTCCAAAGAAAATTGAACTTATACCATCCTGATTCTCCTCCTATACTCCAAATTTTATGTAATGTTTCTGTTTCATTTTGCACTTCTCTAACTCTAATATCTTTAAAACATCCGTATTGAGGTATTTGAATATGTTTTGCTAGTTGGTCATGAAAAACACCACTACTCATTGCATCTTTCCAACTAGAAATTACTTCGTTTTGTTCTATTTTTTGAAAAGCTAATGCTACCGCTTCTTTATAGGTTATTGGCGCTACATTAAGTAACATATTAATAGCACTTGGTTTTGCGATTACTTCAACCTTCATACTATCCACTAAGGCTTGCGCCAGATTAAAAGAGGTTGATGTTACAAAATATAACCAATAGGAAGACAGCTTTGGTGTTAAAACTGGGAGTGTGTAAATATATCTTTTAAAACCTCTTACCTCAGCAAACTGCAATAACATTTCTTTATAGGTTAATATTTCAGGACCGCAGATATCAAAAGATTTATTGTGTGTTTCTTTAACCTGTAAACTATTTTCTAAAAAAGCTAATACGTCTCTAACCGCAATAGGTTGTGTTTTCGTTTTTAACCATTTAGGAGTTACCATTACTGGAAGTTTTTCTACGATATCTCTTATAATTTCAAAAGAAGCACTTCCGCTTCCTACAATAATTCCTGCTCTAAAGGTTGTTAATGCATAACTGTTTGATTGTAGCTTTTTTTCTACTTCGTATCTTGACTGCAAATGTTTAGATAATGAATTATCATTTACAATTCCGCTTAAGTATACAACTTGTTTACAGTTGGTAGGCTCTATCAAACTTTTAAAGTTTTCTGCACAGGTTAACTCTAAGTTTTCAAAGTTTTCTGATGTCGTAGCCATCGAATGTATTAAATAATACGCAGCATCGATATCTTTAGGAAAACTTGTATTTTCTATATTTAAAAAATCAACTTTTATAAAAGTAACATTCGAATTGTTTTCAAACTCATCTGGTATTCTGTCTAAATCACGAACACAACAAACTAACTGGTGATTACTTTCTAGTAACCTAACAATTAATCGTTTTCCTATATAACCTGTTGTGCCTGTAACTAAGATTTTCATTCCTTTGGTCTTTGATAAGACAGTCTTTTATAATTCTCTGCTACCATATAGGTATCCAACCCATTAATGGCAGCTACTTTTTCAGTAGACAAGTTTAACAAACCATCTTCTGACAACATAGAGTCTTTAAAATACAAATCAGTTACTTCACCTAACACTAAAATAGTTCCGTTAGCTTTTATATGATGCTCTTCTAAAAACTTCATTCCTATTTGTAAGGGTGACTCTGCTACAAATGGAGCATGGAAGTTATTTTTAAATTCTTCCGAAAGTGTTGTTTTATCAAATTCTGAAATTTCCGAAGGATATTTAGCCGAAGTATGATGCGCTTCCTCAATTATTGATTCATTAATAGCATTGATTGTATAATATCCTGTTTCTTTTATATTGTTATACGTATTTCTAACAACGGTTGTAGGACGTAATACAAACCCTAAAATTGCTGGACTTGAACCATAATGCACCACCGAACTAAAAACTGCAACATTGGTTATATTATCAGTTGATTTTGTTGCAATAAGGTTTGCTGGTTTATAACCAGAAATACTGTTCATCAAATTTATTTTATACAGATGAGGAAACTCGTCTATTTGTTGACGTGTAATGTGCATTATATCGTATTAAAATTATTGATTTTTACCTTATTTGCTTTTAAATCGTGCATTAGGTTATACAAACCAAAAAATGTTCGGTTGATATAAATGAAGTGTTTTGAACCTCTGTTTCCGTTCATCTTTTTTAGTTCTGTACTCTTGGCATATTTCTGACCTAAATCTGCTATTTTCCCGAAGAACTCCTCATCTGAAAAATCAAATTCTTCTTGCTGAAAAGGCTGTGTAAAAAGTGATAACATTTCATAAAATAATGCTTTAAAAAAGGTTATTTCTTCTGGTGTATCATCTTTTCTCAAGATTTCTAACTCATAGAGTTTACTTTCAAAAAAAGCTGGATTATCTATATTTTCTCTTTTCGCTAGTTCGAAATAAGGCACATAAAAACTTTCAGGAACTTCTTTCATACATCCAAAATCGATAACAATCAATTCATTTGATTTGGATACTAAAAAATTCCCTGGATGCGGATCTGCATGTACCTTTTTTAGCTTGTGCATTTGATACATGTAAAAGTCCCACAAAGCTTGCCCTAGTTTATTTGCAACATCTTCAGGTTGCTCATTTTTAGTAAACTCTGACAGGTGAACTCCATCCATCCAATCCATCGTTAAAATTCTATCTGATGACAAATCTGAATAGTATTTTGGAAATTTTAAGTTTGGAATATGTTTACAGGCATCTGCAATTTCATTACTCTGCGCAAGTTCTAATTCGTAATTAGTTTCTTCCAAAAGCTTTTCTTCAACTTCTTTAAAATATTCATCTGAACCTTCTCCTCTAATGTTAAACATTTTCATCGCAATAGGTTTCACCAATGCTAAATCGGTTGAAATACTATCAGCAACCCCTGGATATTGAATTTTTACAGCTAGTTCTTTTCCATCTTTAGTGGCTTTATGAACTTGTCCTATACTTGCTGCATTTACTGATTCTGCTGTAAACGTATCAAAAACTTCGTTTGGTGTTTTACTGAAGTATTTTTTAAACGTTTTGATTACTAAAGGTGCCCTGATAATGGTGGAACTGAAAACTGTGATAATGAGAATTTTTCCACATAAGCATTGGGTAAAATATTTTTTTCCATGCTTAGCATTTGTGCTACTTTTAATGCTGACCCTTTTAGTTCTTTTAATCCATCGTAAATATCAGCAGCATTATCTTCATTGAGCTGTTTTTTTGCTTCTTCTTCTGATTTGGTGATTTTATTTCCGTAGTATTTAGCATAATTTACACCAACTTTCACTCCTGTTGAAACTAACTTAGTAGCTCGTTCTATTTTTGACGTAGGTATTTTGTTTAAGGTTTTCATGTCATTGGTGATTTTTCTTTCCACAAAAATTTCGCTAAATCAATCACACTTTTTACAGGTGCTATTTGTTGAATATCAAAACTTGCCTTTACTGACTTCTCTATAAATAGATCTGTTTTCTCAAAGTTTGGCGACTCATCTTCTACCCAAAATCTTAGAATGAGCAATAGCTGCATCCAATACCCTTCTGCAATAGTTTTATCTTGAATTTTGTTGATTTTATCATTTTTAAAATCAATTTTTTCAAGGCTTATTTCATCTGCAAAATGAATAAACTCAGTACGCAGTTCTTGCAATACTTTTAATTTCGAAAAATCTGTTTTTATTCTTTTTAACTGTGCCAACACATACGACCTGTTTACTGTCAACAATTCAAAAAAGGTAAAATAAAAGCTCAGTAGTTTATCTTTCGATGAATAGTCTTTATAAGCTTCTGTTTTGTGTAGTAAATGAATGGTTTCTTTAGCGAAAATTCCGAAAACAGCTTTTTCTAAGCTTTCAAAGCTTGAAAAGTGTTTATAAAATTCCGCTTCTTCAAAGTTATTTTCTTTCGCAAAAGAAAATATTGAATTCGGTTGACCTGATGATAGTACCGTATTCATATACCATTCTATTATTTTCTCTTGTGTTATATTCTTTTTTTTTGCCATAGTTTAATTATTTAATACAATATATGCGTTGAGACTAGTTGCAATCGTCATCCATATTAAATATGGAAGTATAAATAGCGTATACCACCTTACTTTTTTTACATACTCAAAAGTGAAATAACCAATAAGTAGCCATAATAAAGCGATTACAACCAAGCCTAATTTTGTTAAATGTTGATTAAAGAAAATATAGTTCCAGCTTACGTTTAAAACCCACTGATCTATATACAAAATGAGTACTTTTTTATTTAAAAACTCATACTGAAAACTCACTTTAGTCATATATACAGAAAACAACACCATAATGGTTGTCCATGCTGCTCCAAAAACCCAACCTTCTGGTGTCCATGGAGCTTTATTTAAAGACAAGTACCAATCTGTTCTTGGTCCTTCATTCATTAACCAAGCCCCAATAGCTAAAGCTGAAAGGTTAGCTATTAGAAATATTAAAAACCGTATGTATTTATTTTCTTTCAAGTTTTTTCCCTTTTAAATAGTTGAAGATTAACTGTGCCGAAAACAACATTGTAAATGCATAAAAAGCATCTTCAATAGGTATGGTAAAAATTCTAAAATCTAAGTTTTCAGCATTATTGTACCAAACTACTGGTTCTTCTATAAAACTTCCTGTTAAAATTCCGTTGACAAGTAAAAAAGGAATTAATATCACCAAGAAACTAGGGTAGTATTCTTGCAATGTGTTTAAATGATTCTTTAATGCATAACCTAACAATAGTAAAAACAGCACAAAATTTACTGTGGTATACCACTTTCCGAAGTTAAAAATCAACAACAAACTCGCTAAAACAATGAGGAAAAAGCTTACAATTACTGTCGCGGATTTTGACATTTTAAACTTTGGATATAAAAATTTTAATGCTTCATGTGTAAATAAACATGCATAAGGAATACAAAAGAAAAACATCCATTCTTCTATTGGCATGTGCAGTAGTTTTAGCGACAAATGATAGTCTGGATTAAACCCCCAAACTCCCATTTGTGTAAACCAACTGTCCCAAATCAAAAAAAATAAAGCAACTGATAAAATACTAATAGCTGCTTGTTTGAAATATTGTATAAAGTGTAGTTTTTTTTCAAAAATACTATACAGTAATGGAATACTTAAACTTCCTAGATTTAATATTAAATATAAATACTGACTCATTGTCTTTTATTAAAATATTTAAAGGGCACAAACAACATTCCGAAACATTCTCCGTCGTGTTTTCCCAAATGCTTATGATGAATTTTATGTGCTTTTCGTAATCCTTTTAAGTATTGATTATTTGTTTTGTCGAACCACTTGAACCTTCTGTGAATTAATACATCGTGTACCAAGAAATAAGCAATACCATAAAATAATATTCCCAAACCAATAAAGAACAAAACATTTAACTCTGGTCGAATTCCGAAGTAGAATAATAGAATGCTTGGAATTGCAAAAACCACGAAAAAAGCATCGTTTTTTTCAAAAACATGTGGATATCCTGGTTGATGGTGATCTTCATGTAAATACCAGCCGAAACCGTGCATCACATATTTATGTGTGCACCAAGTAACACCTTCCATAACAATAAACGTTAGTGTAGTTACTGCTATGTAAATTGCTATATTCATAATGATGTATTGTTAATTATATATGTATGTAAATAACTTAAACTGTCTTTTTTTTGAAGCACTTCTTTTAAAAACTGCTTGTCTTTTTTAATAGAAGATGTATATCCTAAAATACCTGGTGTGTTTTCTTGTATTACTAACCTTATATACCTTAAATGGACATTGTTAGGATTCTTTAAAATCAACTCTTCTAATTTGTTTTTATTAGTGTTAAAAACTTTTAGTTTACTCCAAGGCATTGTTTTATATTTTGCCTGTTTCATTTGTAAAGAAACTACATAGGCTTGTATACTTACTTCTTTACTGTTTTTATAGTTGGCTATGTAAGCTAATTCAGCTTCTTTAGTAGCTAACTCATGGTATTCTATAACAAAATCAGGTGCATTATTGAAGCCTATAATCGACATAAAAAACAGTACTCCTAAGATACCACTTTTAATCATATTAAATTCAATTTATACCTTACATAACTTCTTGCTAGAAGATTAATTTTCATAGGGTTTGAAATTCGAACTCTAGTATCCATGATTTTTGTTGAAGGTGTGTCTTTTAGCTTTTTTAATAGTTTTTTGTAATACCTGTATGCCATATACACTCCAAATTTTGCTTCAACTGGTAACTTTAAAATTCCGTTTTTATAAGCAAAGTCAAAATCGTCTTCTATTTCTTTAATAATTGTATTTTTTCCTTCCGCACTTAAATCCCCAAAATTGATATTTGGAAAATAAGATCTATTCAATTCGTTAAAATCTTCTTTTAAGTCTCTTAAAAAGTTTACTTTTTGAAACGCTGACCCTAAACGCATTGCGGGCTCTTTTAGCTCCTCATATTTTTGTTCATCTCCATTTACAAAAACCTTTAAACACATTAACCCAACAACATCTGCAGAGCCATATATATATTCATTATACTCTTCTGTAGTTGTATATGCTCTTTTGTACAAATCAGCTTTCATACTTTTCAAAAACGACTGTACTAAATCATCAGAAATTTTATACTTGTTTACAGTGTGTATAAAAGAGTTTAAAATAGGGTTCAAGCTAATTCCTCTATTCTTAGACTCGTAATAATCTCTTTCAAATTTTAGTAATAATTGCTCCTTATCATATTCGTGAAAGGTGTCTACTATTTCATCTGCAAAGCGTACAAAACCGTAAATATTATAAATATCTGTACGTATTTTTGGTGATAACATTTTCGTAGCTAACGAAAATGAGGTACTATACTTTTGAGTTACCAACTTACTACATGCGTAAGAAACCTCATCAAACAATTGTTTCATCTTTGTACGTTTTTAAAATTAAATCTGAAGCTATTTTTCCTGAAATTAAAGACGGGGGAACTTCCTGGTCCTGGTACCGTTAATTGTCCTGTAAAAAACAAATTCTTCACTTTTTTACTTTTTATCTTAGGTCTTAAAAATGCCGTTTGTGTTAAAATATTAGCTAAACCATAAGCATTTCCTTTGTACGAATTATACTCTTTCACAAAATCATTTACACAAAAACTTTCTTTAAAAAGCACATGCTCTCTTACTGATTGGTTTGTTAATTTTTCTAACCTCTCTATTATAATGTTGAAATAACGCTCTCTTAACTCTGGAGTATCTTCTATACCTGGCGCTAATGGAATTAAAAAAGTAGCAGCTTCTTTCCCGTTAGGCGCAAAAGAACCATCTGTAATTGAGGGAAAGCTCGCATAAAACAGAGGTTCTTTAGGCCAACTAGGAGCATCATATATTGTTTTTGCATGTACATCGAAGTCTGTATCAAAAAATAATGTGTGATGACATACATTTTTTAATTTCTTATCAAAACCTACATAAAAGAGTAATGATGAAGGTGCAAATGTTTTTTTATCCCAATAACTTTCTGAATATTGTCTGAGGTATGAAGGCAACAAGGTTTCTGTATGATGATAATCTGCTCCACTTAACACTATATCAGATTCCATTAGTTTTCCATCTACTGCAACACCAATTGTTTCTCCTTTATCATTTACTACAATCTCTTCAACATTTGCATTAGTTTGAAACGTTACTCCTAAACTAGTAGCTAGTGTAGTCATAGCCTCAATAACTTTGTACATTCCTCCTTTTGGATGCCATGTACCCAAGCCAAAATCAGCATAATTCATAAAATTATAAAAAGCAGGTGTATTACTAGGCTTAGCACCTAAAAACAATACTGGGAACTCTAAAATTTGAATTAGCTTTTTACTTTTTATTTTCTTTCTTACTTCATGTCTAATTGTAGAGAAAAACTGAAATATTTTCCCCATAGTAACGGGAGTAACCAGCTCTAAAGGAGAAATTCCTGGTTTATAAACTAAGTCGTTTATAGAAACATCGTAATTATATTTTGCTGATTTTAAAAAAGACTTCAGGTGTTTTGAGCTTCCTTTTTCTTCTTTTTCAAAAACCTCATAAATCTCTTCTAATGTTCCTGGAATTACAATTGAGTCTTTCTCTCCAAAGTATACCTCATAAGCAGGATCTAACCTTTCTAACTCGTAATAATCTGAAGGTTTTTTACCAAAATCTGCAAAAAACTTTTCAAAGACATCTGGCATCCAATACCATGTAGGCCCTATATCAAAAGTAAAACCATCTCTTAATAGCTGTCTTGCTCTACCTCCAATTATTGCATTTTTTTCTAGCACGATTACATTATATCCTGCTTTTGCTAAATAACACGAGGCCGATAAAGAAGAGAAACCTGAACCTATTATATATACTTTTTTTTTCAAAATATTTCTTATAAATATAATTAAAATAATCATAAGCGAGAAATTAATCTCGCTCACGATCAACTGTTTAACCTAAATATTATGGTAAAAGAACACTGCTCACTACGTGAACCACCCCATTTGTTCCTTGCACATCGGTTAAAGATATTGTTACTGATTGCCCCGAAGTTGTTTCTAGCTTAGCTCCGTTAGTCAAATCAACAGTCACTATGTTTCCATCAAACATTGTGATTTCCTGATTATCGGTTAATTCATCTGATTGCACATTTCCTCCAGCAAATACATGATATTTCAATACTGCTTCTATTGTTGCGATTGGAATATCTGCTAACGAGTTCCAAGAATCATTACTATCTAACAATTCTTGAAAAGCATCATTTGTTGGAGCGAATATTGTATAAGGTCCTTCTTGACTTAATAAAGAAACAAAATCCGTAGTATGACGATCATCTGTTAATGCTGCTACTAAAGAAGTAAAACCACTATTATTTAATGCTAAAGTCACTACATTAGGAGGTAACATCACCTTATCGATTGTATGAATAACCCCATTAGAAGCCATAATATCTGTAGCAATCGGTTTAGAATCTCCATTAAACTCTACTGCTCCATCAACTTCTACTTGCAATGACAACTTCTCATCATTTGGACCTGTTGACAACGTTTTTACATAGGCATTGGATAAATCGGCTGCTTTTACTTCTCCACTTATCACATGAAACAACAACACTGATTTTAATGTTTCTACCGGAATATCATCTAAAGAACTCCATGAGTCATTACTATCTAACAACGCTTGAAATGCTGCATCTGTTGGGGCAAAAACCGTAAATGGTCCTTCGGCTTGTAAAGCGGATACTAAATCAGCCTTTTGTAAAGCAGATACAAGAATACTTAAATTGGAATCTGCAACTGCTACATCAACTATAGTTTTAGGCTTTTCTATCACCGGATCATCATCATCACTACATGACGTTAACATACCAAAACTTAAAAACAATCCTAAAAACAACAATGAAGTTAAATTCTTAATTTTCATAATTACACACTTTAAATTAATGCTTACTCTTTTTACTTTTTATAGTCTATTTTTCAGCTTCGATAGACTTTGTTTATTTTTTTAAAAAAATAGTTAAACAAAATAAGTTTGACTAAAAAAATATGCCTTGAAAACCAAAACATTATCCAAAATTACATTTTTTGTTTAATAAAAACAAAAAATAAATAAACAAAAGTTGATTAGGTAAAATTTTTTAATATTTATTTAAGAACTCTTTTAAAGAAGGATGAACTGATATTTTTGCTTTAAAATCAACATTATCAACAGTCATAGCTTTATTCCCTATTGCTATTAACTCATGTTCTGTATTCATAAGCGCTCTTTCAATTTCTGAAAAATATTCTTGCACCTTATCATCATAGGGTTGAACTGTCATAGAAGTAATAAAACAAATTTTCGCATCACTTTTAAAAAAGTGATCTAAATTATCTAAAGGCAAACTCTGTCCTAAATAAATTGTATTATACCCCCTTAATGTAAGTTCATAATTTAGATATATTAAACCTAATTCGTGCACTTCATTTTCTGGCAAGAACAACACATAAGTAACTTCCGAATTGTTATTAGAATACTCTAACTTCTCTATATTGATTTGTATTTTTTGAACAATTAAGTTAGAAATAAAATGCTCATGCGCCGGTAATAAAGTATCTGTTTGCCACAAGAGCCCTATATGATTTAGAAAAGGAACAAAAACATCTTTAAAAATCTCTCTAAATGTTTTTCTTTTCAACAAACTGTTGTAAGTATTATTAAACAATGTTTTATCGAACTGAAACATTGCCATTTTAAAGGAATTTATTGCCTCGTCATTTACCGCCATTTTAAAAGCCAACTCTCTCGCCTTTAAAATTATAGTATTATCAGACATTTCTGCTATCTTGGAAATTTTGATATTGTTTTGATTCAACAAAACAACATTTAAAAGTTTCTGTAAATTCTCAGAAGAATAGTAACGAATATTTGTATCAGTTCTTTCAGGCGACAGCAAATTATAGCGCTTCTCCCAAATACGGATTGTATGCGCTTTGATTCCTGAAATATTTTCTAGGTCTTTAATCGTAAATGTCGACTTAATATTGTTCAATGCTTTTTGTTTTCTATTAAACAAATATACAAATTTCTTTAAATTAAGAATCAATACTCTACTTCTGAACTATATTATCACTATTTTTGATTAGATTTTTCACAATTTACCTATGATTTTTCAAACTCATATTCCTTTAAAAAAACAAAAAAACCATTTAATTAATTACAATTCTAAACTGTTATTGTTAGGGTCTTGTTTTTCTGAAAACATTGGTAATAAATTGTCGTATTACAAGTTTCAAACACAACAAAACCCTTTCGGAATTTTATTTCACCCCAAAGCCATTGAGACCTTCATTACAAAAGTCATCAATGAAGAGAAGTATACCGAAAGTGATGTCTTTTTTCACAATGAACGCTGGCACTGTTTTGATGCACATTCGGTAGTGAGTTCGACTTCAAAAGAGGAATTATTAAATACTCTTAACACCAATATTAACTCTACATATCAGCATTTAAAAAATACTTCTCACATAATTATTACATTAGGAACTGCATGGGTATATCGTGAAATAGCTACAGATACATTGGTTGCTAACTGCCATAAAATTCCGCAGAAAAAATTTTTGAAAGAATTACTAACTGTTGAAGAGGTTTCAGAAAGCTTGGAAGCGATTAATTCTTTAATCAAATCTATAAATCCAGAAACAACAATTATTTATACAGTTTCACCCGTTCGTCATATTAAAGACGGATTCATAGAAAATCAACGTAGTAAAGCGCATTTACTTTCGGCTATTCATCAAGTAGTTGAATCAAGAAACAATACTCATTACTTTCCCTCGTATGAAATTATGATGGATGAATTGCGTGATTATCGTTTTTATGCTGAAGACATGATTCACCCAAACCAAACAGCAATCGATTATATTTGGGAAAAATTCTCAGAAGTTTGGTTTAGCGAGCAAGCTATAGAAACTACGAAAGAAGTTGAAACTATTCAAAAAGGATTAACGCACAGACCTTTCAACCCTAATTCTGAAGCGCATCAATTATTTTTAAAAAAATTACAACAAAAAAAGGAAACACTTTTACAAGCATTTCCTTTTATGAATTTTTAGTTCGTTTGTTACTTACTCACTAAGTATTGATCTACATTTTGCCATGGACCACCGTTAATTACATCTACTCCATGATTTTGTAAAAACTGAGTTGCTTGTCCGCTTCTACCACCACTTCTACAAACTGCAATTACTGGTTTATTCCACGATTTAATTTCATCAACATTTAAAGGAATTGTTGCTAACACGATGTGTTTAGCTCCTTCACTATGCCCTTCATTCCATTCTGCTAAAGTTCTTACATCTAATACTACCGCTCCTTTAGCTAAATATTCCTGTATTTCGTTACTCATATCTTTCTTTCTAAATAAATTAAATAATCCCATGTTATGCTTCTTGGTAATTTTCCAACAAAAGTAAGCCGTTTTCAATTAACGTTGTGTAACTCTTGTTACTTTTCATCGATTCAAGGTAGTTACGTAACGTATCTTTTATTGAAAAATTATTCATTACGGCTAACTCCAACAATTCTAAAGGCAGTAACCAATCGTTTTTAAACTGAGAGCTTACTTCATTTAAAATTCCTTGAACTTTCTCCTCAGAAACTGTACCAGCCTCTCTCATCATCCTCACTTCATTATACAAACTATATAATTTTTTATCTGATTCTGAATACTGAATCTTATGAGTTTTTGTTTCTGACACTTTTCCTACATCACCAAACGAGGTTATATCTGCAGGTCCTGCAAAAGCAGAAACGACATCAACTCCAACCGCCATATCATACACTCCCCAATCTGGATGAAACAATACAGTATCACCATGAGTTACGGTACAGTCTTTAAAAGATATCAATAAAATTCTACCTCGTAAATCTCTGGTTCCTGTAATTACTTCTCCTTCTACTTTTATTCCGCCTTCAAACTCTAAAGTAACCTGCTCTCCTTCATAAATCCCGTAGGCTTTCAAATCACGAGGACTCATATTTTCTATCGGAATATTAATTCCTTTTAGCTTCCCTATCGGACTTCCAAAACCTTCTGCGTGGTAATTTATTCCGTGACCTATTAATTCTTTATCTCTATTTGCTAACGCAGTAGGACCTGTTGTTTGTATATAAATGGCTTTATTATTCTCATCAGTTATTACATTAGAGAAAACTCCAGACACTTGAATACCTGTACTTAACTCGATAGTTCCTAAATTTTTAGAATCAATCAGTTTTTCAATTCCTTTCAACCCTCCTGTTCTGATAGCCATTTTATTAGCAAATTGCTCCAATACTAAACTTAAATGAGCAAAATCTGGCGTTACAAATAATTGAGGTTGCGGCTTCGTGATATCAAAGTTTACATTAGCAGCATCTAATGTATATGCTACTTTTTCTACCTCATCTTTCATACACCATTTACTCTCTCCTATTGAAGATAACAATCCCGCTCCATAAATTTTCGGATTTTCGAGAGTCCCTATCAATCCATACTCTACTGTCCACCAGTGAAGATTTCTAATCTGAGCCATTTCCGAAAGCTCTCCCATATTATCTTGTAACCATTCTACTTTCTCTTGCGCTTCATCAATCTCTTCTTGGGTAGAATTTGGATCTTCCTTTAGAATAGATAATAAACGAATAGCTTCATACATTTCATAGTCTTTCGCTGATGAAATTGCCTTGGCTCCTATTTCACCAAAGCGACGTAAATACTCTGCATATTCTGGATTTGCAATAATAGGTGCATGGCCAGCTGCTTCGTGAATAATATCAGGTGCCGGTGTATATTCTATATGGTCAATCGTACGCATATCTGATGCGATTACCAGTACATTGTATGCTTGAAATTCCATAAAAGCATTTGGCGGAATAAATCCATCTACCGATACTGCCGCCCAACCTATTTCTTTCAAAATACGGTTCATTCCTTGCATATGAGGAATTTTTTCAACTGAAATTCCTGTTTTTTTCAGTCCATCTATATATGAAGCATGCGCTACTTTACCAAGGTAATCTACATTCATTCGCATTACATAACGCCATACGGCTTGGTTTTGCGCAGTGTACTCGTCATATGGTTGTTTTACTACGAATTTATGTAAGTGCTTGGGTAGCTTTTTGGTAACTTCGTTTAATTCAAAATGAGGTTCCATAATGTTGTTTGTTTTGCTCTGTAAATTTAGGATTTTTATAGTTTACAAAAAATTGATATCCGTTAAATTCTAAATTTCTTATATTTACTAATGCACAGTAGTTCTAAAAAAAATTAGAACCTACTATATTTAACAGTTAAAACAATTTGCTATGGGTTTTGGAGGATCAGTATCAGCAATGATAACCAGTTTAAAAAACAACAAAAGAAAAAGAGTAAGTGCTTTTGAAAAGCTTGAACGATTTCAAAAAGAAAATAATGATACGCTACACTTTAAAAAATCTGCTAGTAAAAAGCAACTGGAAGAAATCCGTATAAAAACAAAAAGAGAAAATCAGATTGTATGGATAAAAAACCTCGTTTTTCTAGTTGTCATCTTTTCAATATTGTTTTACCTTATAAACCTACTATAATAAAAAAGTGACACCTGCTAGCAAGTGTCACTTTTACTTTTATTTATCTAACTGTATTATTTACCTTGAACGATATTATAGTTAATTCCAATTCCAATCGAAGTCGGCTCAATACCATCTGTAGCTACACTTTGGTAGTATCCGTAAATATTCCATTCGTCATCATGGTATCCTATTTCTGGTCTGTAATAAAAACCTCCTTCATCTCCTTCGGTTAAGAAACCATAACCAATATCGGTTCCTAAGAAAAAGTTTTCTGTAGGGTAAAATCTGAACAGACCTGCTAATGGAATAATTCCCATATCTGAAGCTTCAACTAACCCAAAATCTTTACCAAAATAATGAGTATATCCTGTCGATACTCCAATAGCAAAACTTTCAGTATCTAAGAATTGGTATTTTAAATCTGCTCCTAATGCAAAAGACGAAATATCAGACATATCACCTACTGGTAAACCACCATGAATACCCATCTTTAACCAATTTGTTCCTTCTCCTACCTGAGCTTTTACCATTGTAAAACTTGTTATTGCTACTACTAATAAAACTATTTTTTTCATAATATTGTTTTTAAGTTACACCGCAAAACTACATAGGTAACAACTTCACGATTATCTCTTTTCATTCAAATATTAACTCAAATCATTTTTTATGTTTAATACATATTCATTACAGGTATTTTAATTCAAAGAAGTAAATTTGCAACATGAACAAGAAAGTAATACTTATGATTTTGGACGGTTGGGGAATTACCCAAGATCCAAAAGTTTCAGCTATATACAATGCTAAAACTCCTTTTATAAATTCTTTATACGATAAATTTCCGCATGCACAATTAAGAACTGATGGTGAGTATGTTGGTTTACCTGAAGGGCAAATGGGAAATTCGGAAGTAGGCCACATGAATTTAGGAGCTGGTAGAATTGTGTATCAGAATTTAGCTAAGATTAATAAAGCAGTAAAAGAAGGAACACTTGCCAAAGAAGCCGAATTAGTAAATGCTTTTGAATATGCAAAAGCAAACAACAAAAACATTCACTTTTTAGGATTAGTTTCTAATGGAGGAATTCACTCACATATAGATCATTTAAAAGGGTTGCTAACAGCGGCAGATAATTATGGTTTAAAGAATGTGTATTTACATGCTTTTACTGACGGACGTGATTGCGACCCAAAATCAGGAAAATATTTTATTAACGATATCCAAGAACACATGCAAGAAACCACAGGTGAGCTGGCAACAATCACTGGTCGTTACTATGCGATGGATCGCGATAATCGTTGGGAACGCGTACAGCTTGCTTACGATGCTTTAGTTAACGGAAAAGGCTCACTTTCTTCAGATGCTATAGCAAGTATTCAACAAAGTTATGACGCTAATGTTACCGACGAATTCATCAAACCAATCATAATGGTTGACGAAAACAATAAACCAAAAACAACCATTAAAGAAGACGATGTTGTAATCTTCTTCAATTTTAGAACCGATAGAGGTCGTCAATTAACCGAAGCCTTAAGTCAGAAAGATTTCCCTGAATTCAACATGAAAAAATTACCATTGTATTTTGTTACACTAACAAATTATGATGATACTTTTAAAAACATCCATGTTGTTTACGACGGAAAAAATATTGAAAACACCTTAGGCGAAGTCTTAGAATCAGCAGGAAAGAGTCAAATTAGAATTGCTGAAACAGAAAAATATCCACACGTAACTTTCTTTTTCTCTGGCGGAAGAGAAGAAGAATTTAAAGGTGAAAAACGTTTGCTATGTCCATCACCAAAAGTGGCAACCTACGATTTACAACCAGAAATGAGTGCTTATGATATTCGTGACGCCATTGTTCCTGAATTACAAAAAGGCGATGTGGATTTCGTTTGTTTAAATTTTGCCAATGGTGACATGGTTGGACACACAGGTGTTTTTGATGCGGCTGTAAAAGCTTGCGAGGCTGTTGACGCATGTGTAAAAGATGTGGTAACTACTGCTCTCGATAACGATTATACAACAATTTTAATTGCCGATCACGGAAACTGTGAAACAATGATTAATCCAGACGGAACACCACATACAGCGCACACTACCAATCCTGTCCCTATGATTTTAATTGACAAGGAGTTAAAATCAATAAAAAGTGGTATTTTAGGCGATGTTGCTCCAACTATTTTGAAACTAATGAACGTTGAGCAACCTGAAGAAATGACACAACATTCGCTTATTTAAAATATATTTTATGAACAAAATCGTGTATTTGCTTATTACTGCTTTAGTAGTATCATGTGCATCAGCACCTAAAAATCTTGCAACCAAAAACGAAAATGGAAATTTAGTAGGCATTGCTACAAAACAAGATTTTCAGCAAGAACCATACGGCAGTGAATGGTTTAACGATTTTTATTCCTATTACGAAACTGACAAGAATACGGTTGAACAACTAAAACCGTATTTGAAAGATATAAAAATCAAAGCTTTTATGGGAACTTGGTGTGGTGATAGCCAAAGAGATGTTCCTAACTTTTATAAAATTTTAGACGAAGCTAACTTCAACTATAAAAATCTTGAGTTAGTTACAGTAAACCGTCAGAAAAAAGCAAACGGATTAGAAGAAGGATTCGATATTACTCATGTTCCAACCTTTATTTTTTATAAAGAAGGAAAAGAAATAGGTCGTTTTGTAGAACATGCTTTAGACGACAGCTCTGTTGAAGAAGATTTCTTAAAAATACTTTCTGGTCAAGAATACAAACATCCATATCAAAAATAACCGTAAATTTGCGCCTCAATATTTTTAACATGATTATTCAAAAAACTAGAGAAGAAATAGAATTAATGCGCGAAAGTGCTTTAGTAGTATCAAAAACCTTAGGTATGCTTGCCAAAGAAGTAAAACCTGGAGTTACTACATTATATCTTGATAAACTTGCTGAAGAATTTATTCGTGAGCAAGGTGCTATTCCTGGTTTTTTAGGCTTGTACGATTTCCCAAACACGCTTTGTATGAGTCCTAACTCTCAAGTAGTTCACGGAATTCCAAACAACACGCCATTACAAGAAGGTGATATTATTTCTATTGATTGTGGCGCTATAAAAAATGATTTTTATGGAGATCACGCTTACACATTTGCTGTAGGTGAAGTATCACCAGAAGTACAAAAATTATTAGACGTTACTAAAGAAAGTTTATACGTAGGTATTCGTGAATTTAAAGTAGGAAATCGTGTAGGCGATGTAGGATTTGCGATTCAAAACTTTACCGAAAAACATGGCTATGGAGTTGTTCGCGAATTAGTAGGACACGGATTAGGTCGTAAAATGCACGAAGATCCTGAGATGCCTAACTACGGAAAAAGAGGTCGTGGTAAAAAGTTTGTTGAAGGTATGGTAGTTGCTATTGAACCAATGACAAACTTAGGTACTCAAAAAATTCGTCAACACAGTGACGGATGGACTATTACTACTTTAGACAACAAACCTTCTGCACACTTTGAGCACGATGTTGCCATTATTGACGGAAAACCTGAGTTATTATCAACCTTTAAGTATATATACGATGCATTAGGTATTGAAAGTAACGAAGAGGATGAATTCAGACAACAACCTTTAGTTATATAATTTGTGTCTTTATTCAAAACGATACTAAATACCATCCCAAGACCAATTTTAATTAAAGCTAGTTATTTAGCTAGACCTGTAATTACTTGGTGGTTAAAAGGAGATAAATTTACTGATCCTATTGATGGAAAATCGTTTCGTAAGTTTTTACCTTATGGATATGGTGTACAACGAGAAAACGCACTTTCTCCCTCAACTCTATCGCTAGAAAGACATCGCTTACTATGGCTTTTTTTACAACAAGAAAGCAACTTTTTTTCTTCAGAGAAAAAACTAAAAGTATTACATATTGCTCCTGAACAATGTTTTTTTGATCTTTTTAGAAAACAACAAAATCTAGAATACATTACTTCCGATTTAGAATCACCTATTGCAGATGTAAAAGCAGATATTTGCGATCTTCCTTTTAAAGACAACTCTTTTGATGTAGTGTTTTGTAATCATGTACTAGAACACATCCCTGATGACACTAAGGCAATGCAAGAATTGTATCGAGTAATGAAAGTTGGTGGATTTGGAATTTTTCAAATTCCGCAGGATTTATCTAGAGAAATCACTTTTGAAGACGATTCAATAACCAACCCTAAAGAACGTGCAAAAATCTTCGGTCAGTACGACCATGTTCGTGTGTACGGACGTGATTACTTTAATAAGTTACGCTCTATAGGATTTACAGTTGATGAAATAGACTACACAAAAAAAATCGCTCCAGAAAAACTAGAACGATTTGCTTTAATGAAAGGCGAAATTTTGCCTGTATGTTATAAAAACTAGTTTTCATATTCTGCTAGTTCATCTGTATCGCTATGATACAACAACACTACTTTTAATTCTGGATGTTCTTTGAGAAACTCTTTTGTTTTTTCTAGTCCCATTGCTAAAAAAGCAGTTGCATACGCATCTACATCCGCACAATCTCCTTTTAAACGAACTGACACACTTAACAAATTACTTTCCTCTGCTAATCCTGTTTTTGCATTTACAGTGTGTACTATTTTTTTCCCTTCAGCATTTACCTTATACTTTCTGTAATTACCCGAAGTAGCCATAGATTCATTATCTAAGTCAATTATTTTTTGAACAGAACGTGTTCCGTCAACGTTAGGTTTTTCAATAGCCACTTTCCATAAACTGCCATGTTTTGTTCCTCTAGCTCTAATCTCACCTCCTATTTCCACCAAGTAATCATGAATGTTTTTTGACTCTAAAAACCTTCCAACAACATCTACTCCGTAACCTTTTGCAAAAGCATTTACATTAAACTCTATGTTTTCACTTTCTCTGTAAACCCTTCTATCTTTCAACGAAACTTTATCGAATCCAACATTCTCCATCAAAGCTGCAATTTCTTCCGAAGTTAAATCTTTCTTTTCTTTTCCTGAACCGAATCCGTAAGCATCTATCAATCTACCAATCGTCGGATCAAAATACCCGTCAGTCTCTTTGTATATTTTTTTAGCTTTTTCAAACACTTCAACAAACATGTCATCAACCACTACCGTAGTATCACCTTGATTAATTTTTGAAATATCAGAAGTGGGCATGTAAGTTGAAAGTGACTTATTGACTAAATGAAACAAACTATCAATAGATTTTTGATAATTTTCACTGCTCATGTAGGTTATATGATACGTGGTTCCAAAAACACCACCTTCTAATTTAGTCTCCTCTATTTTTTTTTCTTCTTTACAAGATGTAAACAACAATAATGAAACTATTATAAACGTTACTTTTTTGATCATGGTTAAAAATTTTGCCACAAAATTAGTGCTTTCAATCTTCATAAAAGATTGTTAATTCTCTTTTTTGTGTCTTCATTTTTATAAATTTGCTCAACTATTAATTATTAATAATACATCTAAAACATAGAATCAAAATGAAAAAAGTATTCTTATTCCTTAGTGCCGCTCTTTTATTAGCATCGTGTGCTTCTACAAAAGAATTAGAGGCTGTTAAGGCTAAACATGAACAAACGAAAGAAGAATTATTAGCGGTAAAAGCTAACTTAACGAAGTGCTTGGTTGAAAAAGAAAATTGCGAAGAAAAAGCGTTCTCTTTAGAATCTAGAGTAACTGAATTAAAGAAAGACAAAGAAAACACTTTACAACAAGTAGAAAACTTAACTGTATTAACAAAAGGAGCTAATGACAACATTAAAGAAACCTTATCTCAGTTAAGCAAAAAAGACAAGTACATCAACAAAATTAGGGAGGCTGCTTCTAAAAAGGACTCTTTAAATTTAGTCGTTGCATTCCACTTAAAGAGAGAATTACAAGACGGTATTGATGACGAAGATATTGAAGTAAATGTAGAAAAAACAGTAGTATTTATTTCAATTTCTGATAAATTATTATTTAAAAGTGGTAGCTATACAATTAACGACAAAGCTTCTAAAGTGTTAGAAAAAGTTGCAACCGTAGTTAACGGACAACCTCAAATGGATGTAATGGTAGAAGGACATACTGATAACACTCCTGTTGCTGCTGGTTCTGCATTAAAAGACAACTGGGGATTAAGTGTTTTACGTTCTACTGCTATTGTTCGTGAATTACAAGGAAAGTACAATGTAGCTCCTGAAAGATTAATTGCTGCCGGTAGAAGTAGCTATGTTCCTTTAGTAGAAAACAACAGTCCTGAAAACAAAGCTAAAAACAGACGTACAAAGATTATTATTTTACCAAGATTAAATCAATTCTTTGATTTGTTAGATCAAAAAGTAGAATAGTCTTTAAAAACATATTTATTAAAAACGTGCTTAAAGCACGTTTTTTTTATGCTTTAAAATACAGGATATTAAAAAAGAAAAAAATTAAACTAACACGCTATTTGTCAATCAAATAATTAATTGTACATTTGCAGACCTTTTTAAAGGACAAAAAATTATTAATTATAAACAAAAACTAATCGTGTAATTATGAGCACATTAAGTTACAAAACAGTATCGGCTAACAAGAACACTGTAAACAAAGAGTGGGTTTTAGTTGATGCGGACGGGCAATCATTAGGTCGTCTAGCTTCTAAAGTTGCAAAACTTATTAGAGGTAAGTACAAGCCAAATTATACTCCTCACGTAGATTGTGGAGACAACGTTGTAATCATCAACGCTGAAAAGATCAACTTAACTGGAAACAAGTGGGCTGATAAAACTTATATCCGTCACACAGGCTACCCAGGAGGACAAAGATCATTAACTGCTACAGAAATGTTTCAAAAAGATCCTACAAGACTTATTGAAAAAGCAGTAAAAGGTATGTTACCTAAAAACCGTTTAGGTAGCGCGTTATTCAAAAATTTATATGTTTACGCAGGTACAGAGCACGGTCAAGAAGCTCAAAAACCTAAAGCTATTAACCTTAACGATCTTAAATAATTATGGAAACTGTACACAAAATAGGTAGAAGAAAAACAGCTGTTGCTCGTGTTTATGTTTCTCAAGGAAGTGGAAACATCACTATCAACAAAAGAGAGTTTAAAAACTATTTCACTACACCAACATTACAATACAAGGTTCAACAACCTTTAATGTTAACTGAAAACCTTGACGCTTACGATATTAAAGTAAACGTTTACGGTGGTGGTGTAACCGGTCAAGCTGAAGCTATTCGTTTAGCAATTACTAGAGCTTTAGTAGCTATTAACGAAGAAAGCAAAGCGGTATTAAAACCAGAAGGATTATTAACTCGTGATCCAAGAATGGTTGAGCGTAAGAAATTCGGTCAGAAGAAAGCACGTAAGAAATTCCAGTTCTCTAAACGTTAATCGTTTATTGGAACTGTTATTTATAAATCAATTTTTAACAGTTTAGTATCTAAATATTTCAGACTTAATAACTACTGAAATATTGCGAAAACAGAACGTAAACACATTTATTAAAATGGCAAACATTCAAGAATTATTAGAAAGTGGTGTTCACTTTGGACATTTAACTAGAAAATGGAACCCAAACATGGCTCCATACATCTATACAGAGCGTAATGGTGTACACATTATCGATTTGTATAAAACTTCAGCTAAAATTGACGAGGCTTCTGCTGCGTTACAAAAAATAGCTAACTCAGGGCGTAAAATCTTATTCGTTGCAACTAAGAAGCAAGCTAAAGATATCGTTGCTGAAAAAGCGAAAGCTGTAAACATGCCTTACATCACTGAAAGATGGCCAGGTGGTATGTTAACAAACTTCGTTACTATTCGTAAAGCCGTAAAGAAAATGGCTTCTATTGATAGAATGAAGACTGATGGTTCTTTCGACGCTTTATCAAAAAGAGAAAAATTACAAATCAACCGTCAACGTGAAAAATTAGAAAAGAACTTAGGTTCAATTTCTGATATGACTCGTTTACCAGGAGCTTTATTTGTAATTGACGTAAAGAAAGAACACATTGCTATTGCTGAAGCACAAAAATTAAACATTCCAATCTTTGCAATGGTTGATACAAACTCTGATCCAAGACCGATTGATTTTGTAATTCCTGCAAACGATGACGCTTCAAAATCTATCGATAAAGTATTATCGTATGTAACTGATGCAATCGCAGAAGGCTTAACTGAAAGAAAAGCTGACAAAGAAAAAGCAAAAGCTGATAAAACAGTTGACGCTCCAGCATCTGAAGAAGCATAATAATTTTAATTTAAAGGTTTCATTACATTGAAACCTTTAAATTTTTATACCTTACAACAATTAATTACAATTAAAAAATAACGATAGAAATGTCAGTAAAAATTAGCGCTGCAGACGTAAAAAAATTAAGAGAAACTACCGGAGCTGGTATGATGGATTGTAAAAAAGCATTAGTAGAAGCAGAAGGTGACTTTGATAAAGCTATTGAAATTTTACGTAAAAAAGGACAAAAGATCGCTGCTAAAAGAGCAGATCGTGAGTCTACTGAAGGTGTAGCTATTACAAAAATTAGCGATGACAATACTTATGGAGTTGCTATCGTATTAGCATGTGAAACAGATTTCGTAGCTAAAAATGATTCTTTCAAAGAATTAGCTCAAGAATTTGTAGACATCGCTTTTAACTACAATACAAAAGAGGAGTTTTTAGCTGCTGATTTTGGAGGAATGACTGTTGCTGAGAAATTAATCGAGCAAACAGGAGTTATCGGTGAAAAAATCGATATCACTGCTTTCGAAAAAATCGAAGCACCATACGTAGGAGCTTATACTCACGTTGGTAAAATTGCTGCAATGGTAGGTTTAACTGCTGCTGTAGATAACGCTGCTGAATTAACTAAAGACTTAGCTATGCAAGCTGCTTCAATGGGAGCTGTTTCATTATCTTACAAAGATTTTGATCCTGCTTATGTAGCTTCTGAAACTGAAGCTAGAATCGCTGCAATTATTAAAGATAACGAAGAGTTAGCTCGTTTAGGTAAAACCTTAAAGAACGTACCTCAATTCGTATCTAGATTACAGTTAACTGATGAAGCTATGGCTGAAGCTGAAAAAGAAGCTAAAGAGCAATTAAAAGCTGAAGGTAAACCAGAGCAAATTTGGGACAAAATCTTACCAGGTAAAATGGAAAGATTTATCTCTGATAACACAACTTTAGATCAAGAACAATGTTTATTAGATCAAAAGTTCATCAAAGATGAAAAGAAAACTGTTGCAGAATATGTTTCTTCTTACGGTGACGTTGAAGTTAAAAACTTCGTAAGAGTTACTTTAGGTTAATTCTCAACAATCATATTATAGAAAACCATCCATTATTTGGATGGTTTTTTTGTACCGCTAATTTAGATTCATTTTCAATTCAATTTTAAATACATTAGCGCTTCATCTAAAAAAACAGCTATGACAAGAGAAGAACATTTAAAATTTTGTAAAATTTGTAATAATCAAAAATTTGATAGTCAAAAAGGAATTATTTGTGGACTAAGAAACTCTATTGCGGATTTTGAAAATACTTGTGAATCATTCGACGAAAACACACAGCTAAAAGAAAAACTTTTAGCAAAAAACAGTAAAAATGAATTAGACAGTCAAATTGCGAGTCAAGGTACGCGCTTTGCTAATTATCTTCTGGACAGAATATTCATATTAATAATCAGCTTTTTCATAGCTTTTTTACTTACTCTTGTTCTTGCTCTTATTTCTCCAACTTCTGTAGGGTATTTTGATCAAATCGGAAAATTAGAAGAATATATATGGGCATTTATTATAGGAATGTTTTACTATTCTTTTTTTGAAGCTTTAACAGGTAGATCAATTGCTAAATTTATAACAGGAACAAAAGTTGTAGATGAAAACGGTAACAAACCTACATTTGACGCTATTATATTAAGATCATTATGTAGATACATTCCTTTTAATGCTTTCTCATTTTTAGGTTCTGATGCAGTTGGTTGGCATGATTCTTTATCAAAAACACGTGTTATCAAAATTAAACAAAGAGAGTAGCACAATACTTACCCTCCAACATTTTCCACATAAAACTCTCAAAAAAAATATGTAGCTTTGCACAACTTTCAACAAAACAAATGCAATACAAAAGAATCCTTTTAAAATTAAGTGGTGAAGCACTTATGGGAGAGCGCCAATACGGTATAGACCCAAACAGACTTAAAGAATACGCTCAAGAAATTAAACAAGTTATAGATAAAGGTGTAGAAGTTGCCATTGTAATTGGTGGTGGAAATATTTTTAGAGGAGTTGCTGGCGCTAGCCAAGGTATGGATCGCGTTCAAGGAGATCATATGGGTATGTTAGCAACTTGTATTAACGGTTTAGCCTTACAAAGTGCTTTAGAAGACGAAGGTATTCACACCCGTTTACAAACCGCTATCGAAATTAAAGAAATTGCAGAGCCTTACATTAAGCGTCGTGCAAACAGACATTTAGAAAAAGGACGTGTTGTTATTTTTGGTGGAGGAACTGGAAACCCTTACTTTACTACAGATACAGCTGCAGTTTTAAGAGCGATTGAAATTAATGCTGACGCTATTTTAAAAGGAACCAGAGTAGATGGTATTTACAATGCTGATCCTGAAAAAAATAAAGATGCTGTTAAGTATGAAAACATTACCTTTAAAGACGTTATTGATAAAGGCTTAAAAGTAATGGACATGACAGCTTTCACTTTAAGCGAAGAAAACAAATTACCTATTATTGTTTTCGATATGAACACGAAAGGAAACTTATTAAAGTTAATTTCTGGTGAAAATATTGGAACAATAGTTGATAACGAATAAACTGAAAAATTACCCTCATACTGTTTGAGGTTTTAAATACGAACAAAATGACTGAAGAAATTGATTTTATTTTAGATTCGACCAAAGAGGCAATGAATGCTGCTATTGAGCATTTAGTAAAAGAATTGCGTAGTATTAGAGCTGGTAAAGCATCTCCTGCCATGTTAGCAAACGTACAGGTAGATTATTACGGATCAGCAACTCCGTTAGGACAAGTTGCTAACGTAAACACACCAGACGCTAGAACAATTTCTATTCAACCTTGGGAAAAAAACATGTTACAAGAAATAGAAAAAGCAATTATGCTTGCTAATCTTGGTTTTAACCCAATGAACAATGGAGAAAATATTATCATTAACGTTCCACCATTAACAGAAGAGCGTCGTAAAGATTTAGCGAAACAAGCTAAAGCCGAAGCTGAACATGCTAAAGTAGGAGTTCGTAATGCTCGTAAAGAGGCGAATAACGATATCAAAAAATTAGACGTTTCTGATGATATGAAAAAGAATGCTGAAGCTGATATCCAAAAGTTAACTGATAATTACGTAAAAGAAATTGACGAGAAATTTGTAGTTAAAGAAAAGGAAATTATGACCGTTTAATTTCTTTTTGAAAATAATAGAAAAAAGGGCGTTTTAAAACGCCCTTTTTTCGTTTAATTAGTTCATTTAGCATAAATTTGCTAAAATTTTTTTTGGATGACTTTTTGGACTAAAATCGCAGGATTCATATTGCGAAATCGTTACTTAGTTTTACTTACTATTGCTCTTATAACTGGGTTCTTAGTCACCCAAACAAAACACATGCGCTTCTCTTATACAGAAGCCAATTTACTTCCTACCGATCACGAAGCAAATATTGAGTACAATAAATTTTTAGAAATTTTTGGTGAAGAAGGAAATCTAGTAATCTTAGGAGTAAAAGATTCTACAATTTTTACTCCTGAAAAATTCAATGCTTGGAATAAACTTGTAAAGGATTTAGACAGTTTACCTCAAGTAGATTTCACGGTTTCTGTAGCCGATGTTCAGCAATTAAAGGCAGACAGAAAGCAACGTAAGTTTGTTATTGAACCTTTATTTGATAAAGCACCCACTACCAACGAAGAAGTTACAGAAATTAAAAACCAGCTTTTTGAGAAGCTTCCGTTTTACAATAATTTATTATACAACGACAAAGGTGTTTTGCAAACCGCTATATACCTAAATAAAGATATCGTTAACACACCTGTTCGTAAAGATTTTGTTATGGATCTTTTAATTCCAACAGTTGAATCTTTCGAAAAGAAACATAGTGTAGATGTTCGCATTTCTGGTATGCCCTATATACGAACTTTAAACTCGCAGAATATTACAGATGAAATGGGAATTTTTGTAGTAGGTGCTTTACTTATTACAGCCATTATTTTCTTCTTTTTCTTCCGTTCGTTTAGAGCAACGTTCATCACTTTACTTGTTGTTGGTATTGGTGTTACTTGGGCTTTTGGTTTTATCGGTCTTTTAGGATATGAAATTACGGTTTTATCTGCTTTAATTCCTCCGTTAATTATTGTTATTGGAGTACCCAATGCTGTATTCCTCATCAATAAATACCAACAAGAAGTAAAAAAACACGGTAACCAAGCAAAGTCATTACAACGTGTTATTTCAAAAGTTGGAAATGCTACTTTGATGACTAACATTACTACCGCATCTGGTTTTGCGACCTTTATTTTTGTAAAGAGTCAATTAATGCGTGAATTCGGAATTTTAGCTTCAATAAACATCATCAGTATTTTTATTTTGGCTTTATTAATCATTCCGATTATATACAGTTTCATGCCGCTTCCAGAACAAAAACATTTAAACCATTTAGAGAAAAAATGGATGGAAAATGTAGTAAACTGGATGGAAAATATGGTAAAAAAACAACGAATTGCCATTTACATTACTACAGTTTCTATTATCATCTTCAGTATGATCGGAATCTACATGATACGTATTTCAGGTAGTTTGATTGAAGATATGCCTAAAGGAAAACAATTCTATAAAGACATTAAGTTTTTCGAATCTGAGTTTGGAGGAATCATGCCCTTAGAAATTTTGATTGATACCAAAAGAGAAAAAGGTGTGATGAAACTTTCTACCTTGAAAAAGATGGAAGAGCTAAATGAAGCTATTGAAACTTTCCCTGAACTTTCTAAGCCAATATCGGTAACCAACTTGGTAAAATATTCAAAACAGGCATACTATAACGGTAATCCAAAGTACTATCAATTGCCAACAGGTCAGGAAAAGAGTTACATTTTTGCCTACACAAAAAATTCAGATAGCAACTCTGGAATGCTAAAGAATTTTGTAGACAGTACTGGGCGCTATGCTCGTATCACTACTTTTATGAAAGACATCGGCACTGACAAAATGGATGTTATTCAAGAGCGACTACAAGCTGTTATAAAAAAACAATTCCCTGATGAGAACTTCAATGTTTCACTAACTGGTAAAGCCTTAGTTTTCTTAAAAGGAACAAACTATTTAATTAAAAACTTAGTTGTTTCATTATCGTTAGCGATCATATTAATCTCAATTTTTATGGCGTGGATGTTCCGTTCGCCTCAAATGATATTAATTTCATTAATACCTAACATGCTTCCCCTATTAATTACAGGTGGATTGATGGGCTTCTTAGACATTCCTATAAAACCATCAACAATTTTAGTATTTAGTATTGCTTTTGGTATTTCTGTAGATGATACCATTCACTTCTTAGCTAAATATCGACAGGAGTTATTAAGTAACAATTGGAAGATTAAACCCGCTGTATATTCTGCTTTACGAGAAACAGGTGTGAGTATGTTTTATACTTCAATCGTACTTTTCTTCGGATTCTTAGTGTTTACAGTTTCTAGTTTTGGAGGAACCATAGCATTAGGTGGATTAGTATCGGTGACCTTATTATTAGCGATGGTTTCAAACTTATTATTGTTACCTTCTCTTCTTCTTTCTTTTGAAAAGAAAATAGCGAACAAAAAAGTTTTAAAAGAAACTAAGTTTAAAATTCTGCCTCCGAAAGACGAAGATAAGTAAACATCCAGCATATTCTTACCCTGTCTTCATTGCTCAATTAATAGCAAAAAAGTATCTTTGCTTGATTTTATTTAAGACTTAAACGTCGATGACGTAGGTAATTATAAAACACACAGTGAGATGATTAAATTTCACTGTCGATACATCAACAAATTATCATATTTAAAACAGATGAAAAGAAGTAGCATTAAAGAATTATTACAATCTGACAAGATTTTACAAGAAGTACACGTAAAAGGATGGGTAAGAACTTTTAGAAGCAATCGTTTTATTGCTCTAAATGATGGTTCTACTATTAATAATATTCAGTGTGTTGTAGATTTTGAAAATGCTGACGAAACTTTATTAAAAAGAATAAACACAGGAGCTGCAGTAAGTATTCATGGTACATTAGCTGAAAGTCAAGGAAAAGGGCAATCTGTAGAAATTCAAGTAACTAATTTAGAAATTTTAGGAGATTCTAATCCTGATGAGTATCCTATTCAACCTAAACAACATAGTTTTGAGTTCTTACGTGAAAATGCACATTTACGTGTAAGAACCAATACATTCAGTGCTGTAATGCGCTTACGTTCTGCATTATCGTTTGCTGTTCATCAATACTTTCAAAAAGAAGGTTTTTATTACGTAAACACACCAATCATTACAGGTTCGGATGCTGAAGGTGCTGGTGAAATGTTTAAGGTTACCAATTTTGAAGCAAACAAAGCTCCTTTAAACGAAGAAGGAAAAGTTGATTATACCAAAGATTTCTTCGGAAAAGAAACTAACTTAACGGTTTCTGGACAATTAGAAGCTGAAACCTATGCTATGGCATTAGGTAAAGTATATACATTTGGCCCTACTTTTAGGGCTGAAAACTCAAACACTACACGTCACTTGGCTGAATTCTGGATGATTGAACCAGAGGTTGCTTTTAACGATTTAGATGCAAACATGGATTTGTCTGAAGACTTTATCAAGTATGTATTGCAATACGTTTTAGATAACTGTCAAGACGATTTAGCCTTTTTAGATAGTCGTTTAGCACAAGAGGAGAAAAAGAAGCCTCAAGCTGAACGTAGTGAAATGGGCTTACTAGAAAAATTACGATTTGTAGTTGACAACAACTTTAAACGTGTAAGCTACACAGAAGCTATTGAAATTTTACGTAATTCTAAGCCAAATAAAAAGAAGAAATTCCAATTCCCAGTAAACGAATGGGGAGTAGATTTACAATCTGAACACGAGCGTTATTTAGTAGAAAAACACTTTAAATGTCCGGTAATTTTATTTGATTATCCAGCAAACATTAAAGCATTCTACATGCGTTTAAATGAAGATGGAAAAACAGTTCGCGCAATGGATGTATTATTCCCTGGAATTGGTGAAATGGTAGGAGGATCGCAAAGAGAAGAGCGTTTAGAAGTTTTACAAGAAAAAATGGCTGCCTTAAATATTCCAGAAGAAGAATTATGGTGGTATTTAGATACTCGTAAATTCGGAACTGCTGTTCACTCTGGTTTTGGTTTAGGTTTTGAGCGTTTAGTATTATTTACCACAGGTATGAGTAACATTCGTGATGTTATACCTTTCCCAAGAACACCGCAAAACGCTGAGTTTTAAAAAAATCATAAAACTTATAAATAAGAATCGTCATTCCTCAGCGGATGGCGATTTTTTTGTCCTATTTCATATCTTTGTATATATGCTAAAACAAAGTTTACATCAAAAATTACTTCAAAAATTATCTCCACAACAAATTCAGTTGATGAAGTTAATTCAATTGCCTACGCAAGCTTTTGAAGAACGTTTGAAACAAGAAATTGAAGAAAATCCTGCTTTAGATACAGGTAAAGATGAGCCAGAGAATTTTGAAGATACTTTAGCCAATGATATTGATTATGACGATTCGGGCAATGAAAAGATTGACACCGATGACATTAATATTGATGAATATTTAAGCGACGACGAATATCCTAGTTATAAAACGCAAACGAATAACTATTCTTCAGATGATGAAGAAAAACAAATCCCATATGCAGCTGGCACTAGTTTTCATCAATCATTAAACAATCAATTAAACACCTTTAGAATTGATGACGATGAACGTGCTATTGCCGAATTTTTAGTAGGTAGCATAGACGATAGTGGTTACATTCGTAGAGATATTATTGATTTAGTTGATGATTTGGCTTTTACTCAAAACATTTTTACTACGGAAGAAAAAGTTAAAGATGTTTTAGTCAATGTTGTTCAAAAACTAGACCCTACAGGTGTTGGTGCTTTAGACTTAAAAGAATGTTTAATTATTCAGTTAAAGTCGAAAACTGAAACTGAAAGCAGAGCTTTAGCAATTCGAATTTTAGAAGAATCTTTCGACCATTTCGTTAAAAAACACTATCAAAAATTATTAGAAAAATATAATATTTCTGAAGAACAGCTTAAAGATGTTATTCATGAAATAAGTAGATTAAACCCGAAACCAGGAAGTTCTTACGCAGGTAACAACAAAATTGCTGAGCAAATAGTTCCTGATTTTTCAATCAGAATTATTGATGGAAATTTAGATTTAACCTTGAACTCTCGTAACGCTCCAGAACTACATGTTTCTAGAGAGTATAACAACATGTTAAAAGGGTATCAAGATTCTAAAGAGAAAACCAAGTCACAAAAAGATGCAGTGCTTTTTATCAAGCAAAAGTTAGATGCTGCAAAGTGGTTTATTGATGCTATTAAACAGCGTCAACAAACACTTTTAGTAACGATGAATGCAATTATGCACCGTCAAAAAGAATATTTTTTAACAGGTGATGAGCGCAAGCTAAAACCAATGATTTTAAAAGATATTGCTGATGAAATAAACATGGATGTATCTACAGTTTCTCGTGTAGCTAGCAGCAAGTATGTATCTACGCCTTACGGAACGAAGTTAATTAAGGATTTTTTCTCTGAGTCAATGAAAAACGACCAAGGAGAAGATGTTTCTACCAAAGAGATTAAAAAGATTTTAGAAACGGTTATAAGTGAAGAAGACAAGCGTAAGCCTTTAACAGACGAAAAACTTTCTAAAATTTTAAAAGAGAAAGGATACCCTATTGCAAGAAGAACGGTAGCTAAGTATAGAGAGCAATTAGACATTCCTGTGGCTCGTTTACGTAAAGAAATTTAATGCGTTGGCATAAATTCATATCAACCATTTTACATCCAATTGTAATGCCTACTATAGGCATTCTTTTGTATTTTGTATTTTCACCTATAGCACTCAATAAACAACAACAATTTACGGTTGTTTCTGTAGT
Source organism: Tenacibaculum sp. TB-56 (assembly GCF_059716275.2). Taxonomy (NCBI): domain Bacteria; kingdom Pseudomonadati; phylum Bacteroidota; class Flavobacteriia; order Flavobacteriales; family Flavobacteriaceae; genus Tenacibaculum; species Tenacibaculum sp. TB-56. Next base: position 791,414 of record NZ_CM201367.1, read on the forward strand.
GTTTGTTGCTACTTATCTAATTCCGCTGTCATTACTTGTGTTTCTTAAATCCATCGGATATATAAAAACATTTAGAGTACATAGTATAGAAGAACGAAAGTTTCCTGTGTTTTTAATGATGATTTTATTTATGTTTTTAGGAAAACTATTCTCGAATATGAGTATCGTTAAAGACTTAAGTTATTTATTCTACGGAACTGTTTTCGGACTTGGTTTTATTTATATGCTATTTCCGTTTAAAATAAAAGGCAGTCTACATTTATTATCTATGGGGATAGCTATCGGGTACTTTTTACTATTTCAACAATTACAAGCAGTACAAATACTTCCTGTTATAACTACTCTAATGTTACTTTCTGGACTATTAGCAAGCTCTAGATTGCAATTAAAAGCTCACTCGGCAAAAGAAGTATATGTAGGCTTTTTTATTGGCTTATTTAGCCCTTTTTTAGCTTACTATATCTTATAACAGATAGAAACTTAGCCCTACTTTAACTATTCTACTATCAATAGAATCACCATTTAGTGTCGCGTTTTTAAACATAGGGGTCAAACCGTAATACACATGAAAATTGAAAGTACCATAACCTGCAGATAATGTTAAACCTGTTTGCCATTTATTATAGTTTTCTAAATTGGAAAAACTAAAACTTTCATCTATTATCTTGTATCGGAATTCGTTACTCAAATTGTATATTATTTTAACTCCAGCATAAAATCGCCAAAAAGAATAGGTGTTAGCATCAGAAGAACGCCATCGAAATTGAATAGGCATTTCTAGATTGTGAAGTTTAATTTTATTTGAGCTTAAATCAGGGTCTATTTCATAATCTCCATTATCATCTAAAACCTTTAAATCATGATCAAATGAATCGTAACTATAACCTAAACCGACAGCAAAAGCATTTCTTCCGCTTCTATTAAGTGGTATATCTCTCATATATCCTAAAGCCAGACCATATGAAAAACCTGTATCTCCTAACTCTTTTGGTTGATTAGTTAACAAGTTATACGTTATATTAATATACAACTGATCTTCTAAATACTTATCTCCTATTTGCAAAGAGTCTTTTTGAGAAAAAGCAGTCAAAGAAATGAGTATTGCTAAAAATGTAAATACTTTTTGTTTCATCTTAATTCTTTAACGATAAAGATAACTTTTTGGTATAAAAAAAGAGCAACCTTATGATTGCTCTTTTCTCGTTTATTTAAAAGTAATTATTTATTAATTACACTTCCTTTATGCGTAGATAAACTTAATTTAAGAGCGTTTACATCTCTTAATTTTTCACGAATATCGGCTAAAGTACCTACACTCGATTCTTTATCTGCTTTAATAGAAGTTGTCATAAATGGTACTTCTGCTTCAGAAACGTTATCTCTTTCAAGATAAATGAAAGAAGGTACATCATCTGGTGTAGCAATCTTATCGTTTAACTGAATTCTGTTATATCCTGTACCATACTTTGGGTCTTTTGCTTTACCAACATAAATTGTACTCACTAAACTTTTACGCTCAAGTTTCTTAACTTCACTTGCACTAGGTAAACGTGGTGAGTCAATTAATAAATCTGTTTCTCTCATGGTAGTAGTTACCATGAAGAAGAATAATAACATGAAAACAATATCTGGTAAAGACGCCGTAGATAAAGCAGGCATCCCTTTCTTCTTTTTTCTAAACTTAGACATAATCTTATATTGTTTTATTAGTTAACATTAGTTGGGTCGGTGTCAGAAATAATCTGAGGGTAACTCGTCTTAATATCTTCTACCTTCTTTCTTAAAGACTCATCTTTTCTTGCGCCTTCAACAAAGGCTTTTTCAAGTTCGTCAAAACTCATTCCGTATTTTTCAAGACACAATCTGTTACGTAACTCAGTATAAGCTCTTAACAACTCATTCTGTACTGCAACATAAGTACCGTATTCTGTACCTCTGTCACTTTCTACTGAGATAATTGCCTTGTTAGGATGATCTGATGACTCAGGGTCTTTTGCTCCTTTACAATAGTCACAAGCGGCTCCTGCTTCTTTTCCAGGCATTGGGTTACCAATACCTCCACCATTATCTATAAATTTTATAGCCGCATCTTTTAAGTCTTTTAACTCCATAACTTCATTTTCAACTAAAAGTTGGTTGTTACGGTTAATACTTACTTGAAAAATGTTTTTCTCTTTAACGATTGGTGGTTCAACTTCAGTTTTTTCAGCTAATTTTTTAGGAATACCTGAATCCACATCCATCGTTGTTGTTACAAGGAAAAAGATAAGTAGCAAGAAGGCAATATCTGCCATCGAACCTGCATTAATTTCTGGGTTTTCTCTTCTTGCCATAATACTCTACGATTTAATTAATCCTTTTAATAAATCCCACACGAAGAAACCTCCTGCGATCAGTATTAATATAACACTTAACCAAATACCTGTACTAGTATTTTTAGATACACTGCTTCCTGCTGCCGCAATTACTTTTTCGTTTGCGTCAATAACTTGTCCGTCTGCTGATAAGATATAAGAAACTACTAATAATACCCCCATTCCTAACAATCCAATTAATGCTTTTTTTAAAGCTGCTGGATTTTTAAACAAACTTAAGATAGAAGCTAATACTGTTACACCTGCTGTTAATCCTAATAACACTAAAGAGTATGTTACTAATGGAGAAACTGCACTTGATATTGCAACAGGATCTTCTGCATCTGCTCCCATAGCCACCATAAATAAGACTATACCAACTAAAGAGAGTAATGCTACAAAAATTGTTATTAATTTATTGTTCTTCATACCTCTTCTTATTTTTTATACTTAGCTAATAAGTCGATTAAAGAGATAGAAGCATCTTCCATGTTGTTTACGATACTATCTACTTTAGAAATAATGTAGTTGTAGAAAATTTGTAAAATAATAGCTACTACTAAACCGAATACAGTTGTTAAAAGAGCTACTTTAATACCACCTGCTACTACCGCTGGAGAGATATCGTTTGCTACTGCAATCGCATCAAAAGCTCCAATCATACCAATTACAGTTCCCATGAACCCTAACATCGGTGCTAAAGCGATAAATAATGAAATCCAAGAGATGTTTTTCTCTAATAATCCCATTTGCACTCCTCCATATCCTACTACAGCTTTTTCAGCAGCATCTAAACCTTCATCAGCTCTTTCTAATCCTTGATAAAAGATAGAAGCAACAGGTCCTTTTGTGTTTCTGCATACTTCTTTAGCAGCTTCTACTCCACCTGAACTTAAAGCTTCATCAACACTAGCAATTAATTTCTTAGTATTGGTTGTAGCCATATTTAAATAAATAATTCTTTCAATTGCGATAGCTAAACCTAAGATTAAAGCTACTAATACAATTCCCATAAAACCAGGACCACCTTCAATAAAATATCTTTTTAAAATTTGGTGGAAAGTTTCTGATCCTTCTGCCGCCGCTGCGTCTTGAGCATAAGTTGATTGAATAGCTCCTAAAAACATAAATCCTGCAATAGTTAGGATATTTACTACTTTTTTCATTTTGTTATAATTAATTTTAAATAGTTAACGGGTTAAAAATACAAATTTTACTGCGAAAAACTTATTTTTTTATAAATAAGTAATGCTTTTCTTGTACTTATTACGTTTTTAATTTTTTCAGAGTGGCAAGTAACAAAAAAATGTTGGGAGATTAAAAAAAATCTATAGTATTTCTATTACCTACCAGTTTTTTAACGCTTTCCCTTAGTAATTCAAGGAGTTACAACGCTAAATTTAACAATTTATTTACAAATCATGTCATTTCTCCCCTAAGAGGTTTCTCAAAATAATGCTTAAATTCTTCTTTTGACAGCTTTTCCCCTAGTAAATACATCATTTTTGCAACTGCTGTTTCGGTGGTAATATCCTTACCATCAACAATACCTATGCGTTTTAATTCTGAACTTGTTTCATAATGTCCTAAAATTACGCTTCCTCCTTTACATTGTGTTACATTAACAATGTATATTCCTCTTTTAACAGCTTTTTCTAATAAATCTACAAACCAGGTTTCGGTAGGTGCATTTCCTGATCCGTACGTTTCTAAAATAATTCCTTTTAAATCTGGAATGTTCATAAAACTTCTTACTACCGATTCTGTAATGCCTGGGAATAGCTTTAAAATTGCTACATGATTATCTAAATTCTTCCTTACCACTAAATCTTTGTCTCCCCCATTAGATTTTAATAGTAACGGATAACTAAAGTTTAAATGCACTCCACTCTCTGCCAAAGGCGGATAATTCATCGAGGCAAATGCTTCAAATTGTTCTGCATTTATCTTAGTAGTTCTATTAGCTCTGTACAATTTATATTCGAAGTACAACCCTACTTCTTGTATTACTGGCTTGCCATTTTCATAGGCTGACGCTACTTGAATCGAGGTTATTAAATTTTCTTTAGCATCGGTACGTAAATCACCTATTGGTAACTGAGATCCTGTAAAAATTACAGGTTTTTGTAAGTTTTCAAACATAAAACTTATTGCTGATGACGTATACGACATCGTGTCTGAACCTGTTAGTACAACAAATCCGTCAAACTTGTCATAATTATCAGAAATTATATCTGCTATTTGAATATAATACTCCACACTCATATTTGATGAATCAATCGGTTCATCAAAAGAAATGGTAGAAATTTCACAGTTTAGTTGTTGTAATTCTGGAATCTTACTAGAAATCTGACTAAAATCGAAAGCCTTTAAAGCTCCAGTATTGTAGTCTTTAACCATACCAATGGTTCCTCCTGTATAAACTATTAAAATTTTAGGTTGTGTTGTCATTTTGACATTTTTAATTTCCTTAACTAATTTGGAATAATTTATGTTGTAAATTTATCCAGCAAAAATGATACAAAATTTTAAAACTATATAAATTATGATCGGATTTTATGTACTGATAGGTATAATATCTTTATTCAGTTGGTTAGTAAGTAATACTTTACAACGTAAATTTAAAAAATACTCGCAAGTTCACTTACGTAATGGTATGAGCGGAGCAGAAATTGCTCAAAAAATGTTAGCAGATCATGGTATTTATGATGTTCAGGTAATTTCTACTCCTGGTAGGTTAACCGACCATTATAATCCTCAAAACAAAACAGTAAACTTAAGTGAAGCCGTATACAACCAACGCAATGCAGCTGCAGCTGCTGTTGCTGCTCACGAAGTTGGACACGCTGTACAACACGCTACCGCTTATCAATACTTACAAATGCGTTCTAAATTAGTTCCTATGGTAAGTATTACTTCTCGTTTCTCTCAGTGGATGGTAATTGGTGGTATTGCTTTTGGGGCTGCTTCTGGAAGTACAGGTATCGGGTTTTATATTGCTTTAGCTGGTTTAGCTTTTATGGCTTTAGGTACAATTTTTAGTTTTGTTACTTTACCTGTGGAATATGACGCAAGTAATAGAGCTTTAGCTTGGCTAGAAAACAAGAACATGGTAACTCGTGAAGAGCTAGCAGGATCAAAAGATTCTTTAAAATGGGCTGCAAGAACTTATTTAGTTGCTGCTTTAGGATCGCTTGCTATGCTATTATATTGGGCGCTACAAGTTTTAGGAAATAGAGATTAACTTTCTAAAATCACAACAATAAAAAAACCCGTTTTGAAGAAATCAAAACGGGTTTTTCTATATTCTATGCTCTAGTTTCTGAGAAAACTTAGTCATTCAGTTTTAATACAGCCATAAACGCTTGCTGTGGAATTTCTACGTTTCCTACTTGACGCATACGTTTTTTACCTTTCTTTTGTTTTTCTAATAACTTACGTTTACGAGAAATATCTCCTCCGTAACACTTAGCTGTCACATCCTTACGTAAAGCTTTTACCGTTTCACGAGCAATAATTTTAGCTCCAATAGCTGCCTGAATTGGAATATCAAACTGTTGACGTGGAATTAATTCTTTTAACTTCTCACAAATACGTTTTCCTATTCCGTAAGCATTATCAGCATGTAATAATGCTGAAAGTGCATCTACTGCTTGCCCATTAAGTAACATATCAACACGAACCAACTTCGATTCCTTCATTCCTATTGGATGATAATCGAACGATGCATATCCTTTAGAAACTGTTTTTAATCGATCGTAAAAATCGAATACAATTTCTGCTAATGGCATATCAAAAATTAATTCAACTCGCTCAGGAGTTAAATAAGTTTGATTTACAATTTGCCCACGTTTTTCTATACAAAGTGACATTACCTGACCTACAAAATCAGCTTTGGTAATAATTGAGGCTTTAATAAAAGGCTCTTCAACTCTATCTAATCTTGACGGATCTGGTAAGTCAGATGGATTATTTACAATAATCACCTCATCAACATCTTTCTTAGTAAATGCATGGTAACTTACGTTAGGAACCGTAGTAATTACCGTCATATCAAACTCACGCTCTAAACGCTCCTGAATAATTTCCATGTGTAACATCCCTAGGAAACCACATCGGAAACCAAATCCTAATGCCGCAGAACTTTCTGGTTGAAATACTAATGAAGCATCATTTAACTGCAACTTTTCCATTGAAGCACGTAGCTCTTCATAATCTTCAGTGTCTACAGGATATATTCCTGCGAACACCATTGGCTTTACATCTTCAAACCCTTCAATTCTTTCGGTTGTTGGGTTCGCAAAATCAGTAATCGTATCTCCTACCTTTACTTCTTTTGCTGCTTTAATTCCTGTAATTAAATATCCAACATCTCCGGTTTTAATCTCGTTTTTTACAACTTGATTTAACTTTAAAGTTCCTACTTCGTCAGCTCCATACTGTTTACCCGTTGCCATGAATTTTATTTGTTGATTCTTTTTAATAGAACCATCAATTACTCTAAAGTAGGTTTCAATTCCGCGGTATGAGTTATACACCGAGTCAAAAATCAATGCTTTTAATGGTGCATCGGGGTTTCCACTTGGCGCAGGTATTTTATCAATAATTGCTTTTAAAATATTATCAACTCCAAAACCTGTTTTTCCACTTGCATGAATTACATCTTCAGGATTACACCCTAATAAATCAACAATATCATCAGTTACTTCTTCAGGATTTGCTGAAGGTAAATCTACTTTATTTAAGACAGGAATAATTTCCAAATCGTTTTCTAAAGCTAAGTATAAGTTAGAAATCGTTTGTGCTTGAATACTTTGTGCTGCATCCACAATTAACAACGCTCCTTCACAAGCTGCAATAGAACGAGAAACTTCATAAGAAAAATCTACGTGACCTGGAGTATCGATTAAGTTTAGAATATAATTTTCTCCTTCATAAATATAATCCATTTGAATAGCATGAGATTTAATAGTAATCCCACGTTCGCGCTCTAAATCCATGTTATCTAGTAACTGGTTTTGTTTTTCACGCTCAGTAACTGTTCCAGTAAAATCTAATAATCTATCAGCAAGAGTACTCTTACCATGATCAATATGTGCAATAATGCAAAAATTTCTAATGTTCTTCATCAATAAAAAAATTTCTCAAACCATTATAGACACTTAGGAAATCCGTTTTAACAAAACCGCATTATTTACTAAATACCCATTATGGGTTCATTCGTCGTAATCTAACTACTTGTGACTTGCAAAGATACTTCTTTGAAAAACGATGTACAATTAAAAATTTACACAATAAAAAAATAAAAAGTAACTTTGCAGCATGGTAAAAATAGGTAACATAGAACTTCCTGATTTTCCGCTATTATTAGCGCCGATGGAAGATGTAAGTGATCCACCATTCAGAGCTTTATGCAAAGAAAATGGTGCTGATGTAGTGTATACTGAATTTATTTCTTCGGAAGGGTTGATTCGTGATGCGGCAAAAAGTGTAATGAAGCTAGATATTTACGAAAAAGAACGCCCAGTAGGGATTCAAATTTTCGGTGCCAATTTAGATTCTATGCTGAAAACTGTTGAAATTGTTGAAAAATCAAATCCTGATATTATTGACATCAATTTTGGTTGCCCTGTTAAAAAAGTAGTTTCAAAAGGCGCTGGAGCAGGAATTTTAAAAGATATTGATTTAATGGTTTCTCTTACCGAAGCCATGGTAAAACACACTAAGTTACCTGTTACTGTGAAAACTCGTTTAGGTTGGGATCATGATTCAATTCGAATTCTTGAAGTTGCTGAACGTTTACAAGATGTTGGTTGCAAAGCCATTTCTATTCACGGTCGTACGCGTGCGCAAATGTATAAAGGTGAAGCTGATTGGGCACCTATCGCTGAAGTTAAAAACAATCCAAGAATGCACATTCCTGTATTTGGAAATGGAGATGTTACTTCTCCTGAAAAAGCGATGGAAATGCGTGATGTATACGGATTAGATGGCTGTATGATTGGTCGTGCATCTATCGGATATCCTTGGTTTTTCAACGAAGTAAAACACTACTTTAAAACAGGAGAGCATTTACCGGGACCAACTATTTCTCAACGTGTTGATATGGCACGTCGTCATTTAGAAATGGCTATTGACTGGAAAGGTGAACACCTAGGTGTGGTAGAAACTAGAAGACATTATACCAACTATTTTAAAGGGATTCCTCATTTTAAAGAACACCGAATGAAAATGGTTACTTCGGATGATCCTAAAGATGTTTTTGCTGCTTTTGACGAAGTACAAGCTAAATTTGGAAATGCAACGATTCCTGAAATAGGGTAAATAAAAACTTATCGTTCAATAAAACTTTTTGAAATTCTTGAACTTGCAATTTTTGCTGCTAAATAACCCAAAGCTGAAATCGTTACAAGTACCACGAGTAGGTTTATCAACCTAAATTCAACTGGGTAAGCTAAACTTTCCGTAATCATTAGTAATTCAAATCGTTGTTGAATTAACACTAACAACATTCCTAAAACCAATCCAATTCCCATTCCTACCAGGGTTAATAAAAACCCTTGGTAAATGAATATTTTTTTAATTTCATCTATACTACAACCTAAATTAAATAACGTTTTTAGGTTTTGGCGTTTATCAATAATCATCATTATTATTGAGCCTATTACATTAAATAAAGCGATCGCTACAATCAAAGTGAATATTAAGTACGATATAAAATTTTCGGTATTGATTACTTTATAATACAAGGTATTTAACTGTGCTCGGGTTTGTACTTTAAAATCCTCTCCTAAAGTTTCTTGTAATTTTTCTTGAAACGAATCTAAATCAACTCCTTTTTTAAGGGCTAATTCTACTCCAGTTATTTGATTCTCTTTATACCCTAACAACTCTTGCGCTGACAAAAGCTCGGTAAACACATATTTATTTTGAAACTCTTCTGAACCTGTATATACACCAACTACTTGTGTAGAAATTGATCGAAAAGCATTGTTCGCATTTATAAATCCTTTTCCTGGCTTTGGAACTAAAACCTGCAATGCTTCACCAAAATTAAAAATTCCTAATGATAACTTATATGAAATTCCGTAGCCAATAACCGCTGTGTTTTTATACTGCTCGTCTATCCAAGTTCCAACGGTTAGTATAGAATCTGTAGGAATTATAGATGAGTAGTTAGTATCTACTCCTTTTATTTGAGCAATATGATCTCTGTCTTTATATTTTAAAAAGACTCTTTCTTCTACAACTTTTGAATATGCTTTTATAGCTTCTTCTTGTTGAAGAATTTCATGAAGTTTTGTTGAATATTCAAAAGATTTTCCTTGAGCCGCTGTTATTTTTATATCAGGATCTGATGCATTTAGCAAAGAATCACTAAAAGTTTTTAAACCAGAAAAGCCTGATAAAACGACAAACAAAGCCAAAGTACCCACTACAACACCAAAAACAGCAATTGCTGTAATGATATTAATTGCGTTGGTACTTGTTTTTGAAAATAAGTACCGTTTAGCTATGTATAGTGAAAAATTCAACCATTAATAAATTTAGCTAGCCAAAGTAAAGAAAATTTATTAACGTTTTTGGCGACGAGGTAAGATATCTGGGTTTTTTATTGGATCGATGTCTTCTCCTTTTAAAGATTTATCAATATCTTCAATATAATCTAAACTATCATCTCCAAAGAATAACAGTTCTGGCATTCTTCTAAGTTGATTTTTTGTTCGTTGTGCTAATTCGTGACGGATTAAAGGAGTATTAGACTTCACCCCATCAATAATCTCATCTCTTTTTTCTGAAGGAAATACACTTAAGTACACTTTAGCTACTCCTAAATCGGCAGTAACCGAAACTTTAGATACCGATATAATCACTCCCTTCATTCCATCTTGCGCAGCACGTTGTAAAACGTCTACCAAGTCTTGTTGCAATACTCCTGCAATTTTTCGTTGTCTATTTGTTTCTTCCATGCTGCAAATTTAAGCATAAAATTACGGAGTATAAATTTTATTTTTTATCGCGTACATTACCAATCCTACTCTGTTTCTTACGTTTAATTTTGTAAATAAACTATCGCGATAACCGTCTATCGTTTTCGGGCTTAAAAACATTTTTTCGGCAATTTCTTTATAGGTTAACTCTGAACAAGCCAACTTCATAAAAGTAATTTCATTCTCTTTGAATGCGAGATTATTTCTTTCTTTTTTACCAGAAACTGAATCTAATAATAAAGTAGTAACATTTTTGGTGTGATAAAAACCATTATCCATCATTTCAAGAAGGGCCTTTTCTAAGATTTCTTTTTTGGTATCTTTTAACAAATAACCAACAGCTCCTGCCTTTAACATTTTTAAAATAGTGCCATCGGCATCTTCAACGGATAAGGCCATAACATGCACTTGTGGATAATTTTCCACAATCCATTCAGTAGTTTCAATACCATTCATCACAGGCATATTTACATCTACTAGAACTAAATCAGGTATATTTCTAGGTGAGGCAGAAAATTTTTCTTCAACCTCTTTTCCGTTTTTACAAGTGTAAAGCACTTTGAATTTATCAAAGGTGTTTACCATACCTTCAATAGCCTGTGATAATAACGTATGATCATCTACAACAACAACTGAGTATTTCATAGTTTCAATGAGTTAGGTTAGTATTTGTTGTTGGGGGATATACACTAAGGCTCGTTAAATATAATAATTTATTATTAAACAAGTTCCTTTTTTAGGTGCTGATTTAAATTTTGCTTCTGCATTTATCAATTTTGCTCTTGCTTTTATATTCTGCAAACCTATACCTTTTAAACCTACTCTTACCATATCAAAACCTACACCATTATCTTGAGCTTTAATTTCAACAAAATCATCTTTGTAATTTAAAAAGACATCTAACTTAGAAGCTTTTGAATGTTTTATAGTATTAGAAAAAAATTCTTGAAGTATTCTAAAAATAATGATTCCATGTTTTTGATTAATTTCTTGCTCTGAACCTGTTACTTCTAAACTTGCTTCAATATAATTTAATCTATTAAAACGGGCTATTTCTAATTCTAATGCTTTCTTTAGCTTTACATTATTAATAAAATCTGGATTAATTACTTTTGAGAGTGCTCGTACTTCTTTTAAACTCTTTGTAATAATTTCTGAAATTTCTCCCATATTTTCAGGCGAGGCGTGTTGCAATTGTATGTTAGCTAAAGTTAGGAGTTGACCAATATTATCGTGCAACTCCCAGCTAATGTTTCGTAAAGTTTCTTCTCGTATTTCTATTTGAGTTTCAGCGATTTCTCGTTCATACCGCTTTTTATTTTTAGCACGCTCTAATAATAATTTATTCTTACGATTTTGAAATACAGTAAACAACACCACTAAAAAAACAACTCCCAAAATTGTTAAGATTGTGGCTATTATAACAATTATTATTCTACTTTCTTCCAACTCCATATCAAACCTATTATAACACAACTATGCAAGAAAATAGTTACTACAAATTGTATGTTGTGTATTTGAAAAAAGGCCATTCCCTTTTCCATAAAACTATATATTGCCATAAGAGGTATCGATCCTAAATAATACAGCAGCAATCCAGTAGTAATCCAAAATATTACATCTGTTTTGTAATTTACTATTTTATCTGACAACAAAAGTTCTCTCAATGATAAAAATAATATTGTCGCCATTAAAAATGCACCAAGTACAATAACAAATGAATTAAAAAGAGAAAAATTAAAATCATGGTACCAAAACCACCCAAAACTTATTACATTAAACAATGTAAGTGAACTTATTATAGTCTTTTTTGTAATTTTATCATTAGATACTTCATAGTAAAACATGAAGAGTAAATTAAACTCAATTAAACTATATGCATTATATATATAGTTTGTATTATGAACACCAATATTTATTACAAAATTTATGATAGCTTCTACCAAAGCCGTTAATATTAGATATGCTAAAAAAAACCTTGTTTTTTTTAAAGCTGAATCTTTAACATACCTGTATGTATATAAAATTGAAGAGATACTAATAAATATAAGACATAAATAATACATACTTTATTAACCTATTAATATGGAGGTGTTGGTTTTAACCTATTAGCCCCTGAACTATCTTCTAAATCATCTTGCATTGAATTAAAATTCATTATTCCTGCTTTTTGCGCTTCTTTGGAAACTCTACTTTTGTCATAAGACCAATGATACCCTCTTTTCGCTAAAATAGATTTAAAAGTTGTAGGTACTCCTTTTTTAGACTTTAACGGATCGAAGGTTACAAACTCTTCACCATCAATAGTTGTCGTTGGCATAAAAATTAGTGTTTGATAACCTGCCGATTTAGATCCAGAATGATTTTCAGGATAAGCAGCCGAAATAATATTAATTCCCGTTAATGGAATTTCTTTTTCTGCACACAAACTCTCTATATACCCCAAGTAATCTTTTAATTGTTGAATTGGATAACTATTTACTCTTGTATCTTCAAATCCTAACGATTTCTCTAATACTTCTTTTCTAGTTTCATCATACGATTCAAGCATGCTTATAATTTCTTTATACTTTAACATGTTTGAAGGTCTTCCTTGATTTGCATAACAAAATGTTCCTTCAGGCACTTGAGATTGCCAATCGTCACAATCACATTTATGATTGATATTATCACATGAAACTGCAACACTCATCATCACAGTTAAAAATAGTAGTTGTAGTAGATTTATTTTTTTCACAAAAAAAGTTTTAAAATTTCTTAAATATAGGAGGTTAATTTTTAATAAAAAAAGCTATTCTTTTAAAAAAACCTCATTAAAAACTATGTTTTCAACCTTTTAACAACACTCACAATACTTACAAAAGGGAAAAACACCCTAAAAGCTTCAATATTTAAACTGTTTATTTTCCGTGTCATATACTCTTGTTTTTTATGAAGCTTTTAAGAATAGTTTTTTATACTTTTACCCTATGAACAAAATTGAACATATTGGTATTGCCGTAAAGGACCTGGAAAAATCGAATGCTTTATTTGCTTCTCTTTTTGGTGAATCTCATTACAAAATTGAAGAAGTTGCTAGTGAAGGAGTAAAAACCTCTTTTTTTAAATCGGGGCCTAATAAAATTGAATTATTAGAAGCTACAAAGCCTGATAGCCCTATAGCCAAGTTTATAGAAAAAAAAGGAGAAGGAATTCATCACATTGCTTTTGCGGTTGATAACATAAAAGAAGAAATTAAACGTTTACAAAATGAAGGCTTTATAGTTTTGAATGAAACTCCTAAAAAAGGAGCCGATAATAAACTAGTAGCTTTTTTACATCCTAAAACTACTAATGGTGTACTTATAGAGTTATGTCAAGAGATAGAAGAATAGGAAGTATTTAAAAATTAAATATTTGTATCTTGCAACGCCTTAAAATCAGTATTTACTAATGACAACCTCTTTTGATTCTTTTCAAAAACGCCGATTACAATCTTCATACATATCAGTAGTAGTAAGTATTGCACTTGTACTTTTTATGATTGGTGTTTTAGGTTTAGTTCTTTTAAAATCAACAAAAGTTGCGAATCACTTTAAGGAAAAAGTAGTTATGACGCTTTTCTTAAAAGATGAAGTAGCTGACAAAAACATTAAAAGTCTTAAAGAAGCTATTAAAAAAGAAGAGTTTGTTAATAAGGTGGTTTATATTTCTAAAGAAGACGCTGCCAAAGAATATAAAAAAGATTTAGGCGAAGATTTTTTACAGTTTTTGGGAGATAATCCGTTAAAAAATGGAATAGACATTTATCTGAAAGCAGATTTTGTAACTCCTGAAAAAATGAGTGAGCTTGAAAAATCTTTTGATAAAAACAAATTTGTAGCTGAAGTAAGTTATGACAAACCATTAGTACAATTGCTTACCAAAAATATTCAACGTATTAGTTTTTGGCTGTTAGTATTGAGTGGTTTTTTTGGGTTAGTTGCTATTATTTTAATAAACAGCTCTATCCGATTGTCTATTTACTCAAAACGATTCAATATAAAAACCATGCAAATGGTAGGCGCTACAAAAAGCTTTATTCGCAAACCTTTTATTTGGCAAAGTATAAAACTAGGATTATTAGGTGCTTTTATAGCAATAAGCGGATTAGGTATTTTAATTTATTATGTAGACAAATACATCCCTACATTAGAACTACTTAAAGATTACGTTGCTTTAGGATATGTAGCTGGTGGAGTTATATTGGTTGCATTTTTTATTACATGGATTAGCACCTTCTTTGCTACACAACGATTCTTAAATTTACAAACTAACGATTTGTATTACTAAAATATTTATGGAAAAAGACAATTCACCAAAACAAGAATTTCTATTCGGTAAACGAAATTATATCATTATGCTTATTGGTATCGCTGTAATTGCCTTAGGATTTATTTTAATGGCAGGTGGCGGTAGTGACGATCCTAACGTTTTTAATCCTGATATTTACAACTGGCAAAGAATTCGCTTAGCTCCTACCTTGGTAATTATCGGATTGGGTATAGAAATTTATGCTATTTTTGCCAATCCTAAAAAATAAGCATGGATTTATTAGAAGCGATTATCCTTGGAATTATTCAAGGACTTACTGAATTTTTACCAGTATCTTCAAGTGGACATTTAGAATTAGCCAAAGCCATTTTTGGAGACACCTCTGTTCCTCAAGAAAGTTTAACTTTTACAGTAGTATTACACGCTGCAACTGCACTAAGTACTATTGTCGTATTTAGAAAAGAAATTGCTGAAATTTTCAGAGGTCTTTTCCAATTTAAATGGAACGAGGAAATGCAATTTTCGGTAAAAATCATCTTATCGATGATTCCGGCTGTAGTTATTGGACTTGCTTTTGAAAAAGAGTTAGAAAGCTTTTTCGGTGGAAAAATTTTATTAGTAGGATTCATGCTTTTAGTAACTGCTGTATTACTTTTATTAGCAGACAAAGCTAAAAACACCAACAAAAGTGTTTCTTTTAAAAACGCAGTAATTATTGGTATTTCACAAGCTATTGCTATGTTACCTGGTATTTCTCGTTCAGGAGCTACGATTTCAACTTCAGTATTGTTAGGAGTAGATCGTACCAGAGCCGCTCGCTTTTCCTTTTTAATGGTGGTTCCTTTAATTTTAGGAAAGGTTGCTAAAGACATTTTAAGTGGAGATATTAACTTTCAAAGTTCAGAAATCATACCACTTTCAGCAGGATTTATCGCTGCTTTTATATCTGGATTACTTGCTTGTACATGGATGATTGCTTTGGTTAAGAGAAGTAAATTATCATACTTTTCTTTATACTGCGCTATTGTAGGTTTAATTGCCATTGGCTATTCTTTATTTTTCTAAATGACTGCGGAAGATTACAAAAACGGACAAATTTTATTGATTGACAAACCATTAGAATGGACTTCTTTTCAAGTGGTAAATAAGCTTCGTTGGCATATTCGTAAGCACTTTAATATTAAAAAAATTAAAGTAGGACATGCAGGAACTTTAGATCCGTTAGCTACTGGTTTATTAATCATTTGTACTGGTAAACAAACCAAAAACATTAACGAATATCAAGGTCAGATAAAAGAATACACAGGTACTGTTGTTATTGGTGCTACCACACCTAGCTACGATTTAGAAACTGAGATTAACGAGACGTTTCCTACGAAACATATAACAGAAGAATTACTTCATAAAACTACTGAGCGGTTTATAGGTAAAATTCAGCAAAAACCACCTATTTTCTCTGCGATTAAAAAAGACGGAAAACGTTTATACGAACTTGCTCGTAAAGGTGAAACTACTGAAATCAAAGCTCGTGAAGTAGAAATCAATGAATTTGAAATCACTAGAATTGATTTACCTAACGTAGAATTTAGAATTGTGTGCAGCAAAGGAACCTACATCCGTTCTATTGCCAACGATTATGGAGAAGCCTTAAATTCTGGAGCACATTTATCCGTATTACGAAGAACCAAAATTGGAGATTTTTCGGTAGACAATGCGCAGAGTGTTGATGAGTTTGTAGAAAGCTTATAAAAATCGATTGTACCAGCTTTCAGTAATAGGTACTTCCCAGTAATTTTCTAATTCGCCTTTTGTTTGTACTAAATTATCAAAAACAACTGTTTTAGCGGATACTGACTTCTTTTTAAGCAATGTTTTAAACTCTTTTACATCTTTGTATTGGATGAACTCTCCTTGCTTAAAACACACGTTCATTTTGTCTAGCAACTCAACTTCATATTCTTGCTGTAGTTGCAAAATAAAAGCAACTTGTTGGTCAATGTCTGCATTGGTTAATTGAGCATCTTCTTCCGCAGAAAAAACAATAAAACGATCGTATTTCAATTCAAAAGAAGCTTTAAAATCAGCATCATCTTGTTTCCATGCTTCTACAAAGCTTTGCAATTTTTCTTTTAATTCGTCAATTTCTTGAGGATAAAATTTTCGGCTTGATGGATATACCCATACTTTGGCTTCTTCTGATAAGGTATTGAATTCTACAAACATATTAATTCGTTATGGGCGCAAAGATACAGAAAACAAATCCCCTTCTTGAATAAAATCAAAAAGGGGAATTATTTATTTTTTTCCTATTTTTTATTGAAGCATAGAGATAATATCTTCTTGTGTATTTTCTCCTTTGTTTTTATTGTACCAAACTTGTAAATCTTCTTTAAATTCGGCATCTAAACTTCCTTTTTTTGCTTTGTAATCAGCTACCATTTGTGTAGCTATTGTTGGTCTTGGTCCCCAAGTATTAATCACTTCTTTCTCTTCATTCAAAGCAATCAATTTTGGAATGGATCTTCCACCGTTGGTTAAAAAAGCATCCATCAACTCTAAATTCTCATCTCGTAAAACCAATTTAAAATTGATATTCGGATTTTCAGCGGCGATTTTATGAATTACAGGGATGTTTTGTGCTGCATCACCACACCAACCTTCGGTTAACACCAACCAAGTTTGCGGTTCTTTTACATCTTTAATTTTAGCGATGGTTTCCTCAGTAAGTTGAATCGTTTTGTCCAAACGCTTCATACGTTTGTCGTTTAACTTACTGTAGTTTAACAAATCTTCTGACTGATTAGGTCCTGTAGATTTCCCTTCAGTTAACAAAGTACTTACCAAGTTTCTATACTCAGTATATGACAATGCTCTTTCTAAGCTTTCTTCAATAATTTTTTTCATTGGTAGTATATTCTATTGCAAAAATATTTCTTCTATAACACAGAATTCGTAACCTAAGTTACACTTTACTATAAAACTTGAATACCATAGACGAAAGAAAGATTGTAACCTTACACCTCAGCTGATTCTTCGGCTTTAGCTTGTAAACTCGTAATAATATCTTTAGTCATTGAGGCTAAATCGAACTGATGTCTCCATCCCCAATCTTTTCTTGCTGCCGAATCGTCTATTACCTGAGGCCAACTATCAGCAATCGCTTGTCTAAAATCTGGGTTGTACGTAATGGTAAAATCTGGAATGTATTTTTTAATTTCAGTAGCTATTTCTTTTGGCGTAAAGCTAATTGCTGCTAAATTATATGAAGTTCTTGTTTTAATCTTTTCAGCATCCGCTTGCATTAATTGAATGGTTGCATTGATAGCGTCATCCATATACATCATTGGCAAGCGAGTGTTTTCAGATAAAAAACATTCGAAAGTACCTTTTTCTAAGGCATCAAAGTAAATATCAACAGCATAATCCGTAGTACCTCCACCTGGTAGTGTTTTCCAACTGATAATTCCCGGATAACGAATACTTCTTACATCTACACCGTACTTATCGTGGTAATAATTACACCAATGTTCTCCTGCAACCTTACTAATTCCATAAACGGTAGAAGGCTCCATAATGGTTTGCTGTGGCGTATTCATTTTTGGTGAAGTTGGACCAAATGCCGCCATAGAACTAGGCCAATATACTTTTTCTATATGTTTTTCTTTTGCTAACTCTAACACAGCTAACAAAGAAGTCATGTTTAAGTCCCAACCTTTTAACGGATACTTTTCTGCTGTTGCAGATAACATAGCAGCCATTAAATACACTTGGTTTACTTTATATTTTTGGATGACACCTAAAATTTGCTCTTGATTTGTAGCATCAATAATTTCAAAAGGACCAGCACTCATCATTTCTGCATTTCCTTCTCTAATATCTGAAGCTATTACATTATCTTTACCGTAAATAGAACGTAATTTTTGGGTTAATTCTGTTCCTATTTGCCCGCAAGCTCCTAAAATTAATATGGTATCACTCATTTTTAATTGTTCAAAAATATATGCTGGCAAAGTTATTAAATTTAAGATTTCGCAAAAAGTATTTATTCTTTTTTAACTATCTACAATACAGAATGCTAACCTACTGATTTCAAACTTCTAATTTAAATCTACAGATAATACCAAGTAAAATATGTACTTTTATCGCTTTAATTTTTCAAATAAAATGAGTCGTTTTTTATATGTTACCGCTTCGTTAATTCTTTTAGTTTCTTCTTGTCAAAAAAAGGAAGAACAAAAAACAGAATTACCTACAAAAACTGAAATGCATGTTTCGGTTAAGCATTCAGATTACTCAAAAATAAACGACGATTATTTAAAAGAAATTAAACCTTGGAAAGAGTATTTTACCGTTGAAGATTTTTTACATGAGTTAAAAAACACGACACCTACTGAAGCTTTAAACAACGCTGTAGAACTGAAAAAAATATCGAAACAACTAAAGGATAGCTTAAACATTGAAGCACTTAAAACTCCTGCTTTTAAGGCTCGCATTAATGTTTTTGAAAACGAAACGTTACGTTTAGCCGATATGACGTTGATTCCGTCTATTTCTGCTAGTGAAGTAAATAATCAAGTAGAAAAAATTATGGTGATTTTTGGTAGCGTTAACGACAAAATAAATACTGTGTACGCTAAGAAAAAATTCGATACAGAAATTAATCTGGATAGCTTATTTAAGAATCAATAGTTTTTAACGCTTCGTATACTAAATTACTTTCAAAACCACGGTACAATAGGTAATCGGCTATTTTCTTTTTTCGCTTGAAGTAATTGGTTTCAGTAACCGATGCATTCTTCTTTTCTACTAATTCATATAAGGTTTTGATATATTCTTCTTCATCAATTTCTTTCAATGCTGATTTTATATTGTAAGCAGATATATCTCGAAACTTTAACTCTCTAACAATTCGTTCTTTTCCCCATTTTTTTATTCTGAACTTTCCTCTTGCAAAGCTTCTTGAAAAACGTTCTTCATTCAAAAAGTTATGTTCTAACAAGTGTAATAAAATATGCTCTCTCGCTTCAGGGATTAAACGATATTCTCTTAGTTTCGCTTCTATCTCTTTATGACATCTGTCTTGATATACGCAATAGTGCTCCATCTTTCGCTTAATCTCCTCAACTGTAAAAACCTGTTTATTCATACTACGAAAATATAAAAAAGGGTTAAAAACGTATCGCTTTTAACCCTTTTTACAGTTAACAAAAAATCAATTATAGAACGCTACGTAGCCACATTTTAAACTTAGTGACTAAGTAGAATAATATCGGTACTACTATTAGTGTTAAGAAAGTAGCAATGAATAGTCCGTAAATAACTGTCCATGCTAAAGGTGCCCCAAAACACTACGTTATCTCCCCCTACATATATGTGCGGATTTAACTCACTTGCCAATGTAAAGAAGTTAATGTTTAACCCTGTTGCTAACGGGATTAATCCTAAAATGGTCGTAATCGCCGTTAATAATACTGGACGTAAACGTGCTTTACCTCCTCTAATTACTACTTCTCCTAAAGTACGCACATCTACATATTCATCAGGAGCAAGTCCTTGCTCCACCTTTTTACGATCTATTAATAATTGTGTATAATCTAGCAGTACCACTCCGTTATTTACCACAATACCAGCAAGGGAAATAATACCCATCATCGTCATCATAATTACGAATGGTTTTGCCGTAATGATTAATCCTCCAAAAACACCAATTAAGCTCAAGAAAATAGCTAACATGATGATTCCTGGTTTTGAAACCGAATTGAATTGAAATATCAAGATTAAAAAGATTAACCCTAGTCCGCCAAAAAACGCTTTCATTAAGAAAGCCATTTGTTTATTTTGCTCTTCGATTTGCCCTGTATAATCCACTTTTACTGAATCTGGTTTTTCAGTAAACGATTTCATTTCTTGCTGAATTTTAGATACAATTGCAGCCGCATCTGTATAACCAGGAGCTAATGCTGAATAAACTGTTACCACCCTTTTAACATCTTTGTGCTTAATGGCGCTAAAACCTGAAGTATTAGTTTGTTCTGCTACTGCAGATATCGGAATTTCTTTAATGGTTCCTGTAGCCATATCTCTAAAAGTGATCTTCTGATTGAAAACAGCACTTTTGTTATATCTATTTTCTTCATTAAAGCGAACGTAAATATCGTAATCATCTCCGTCTTCTTTGTAAACTCCTGCTTTCGAACCAAAAATAGCATTACGTAGCTGATTACCTACTTGCGATGAACTCACTCCTAATTCTCCTGCTTTTTTACGATCAACATTTACCAACATTGATGGTTTCGATTTGTTTACATCAATCTTTAACTCATCAATACCTGCGATACTTTTAGTGTTGATAAATTCACGCATTTTTTCAGCAGTGGTAATTAATTCTCCGTAATCGTTTCCTTCTAACTCTATATTGATTGGATACCCTACAGGTGGTCCTACAGCTTCTTTTTCTACTGAAATTTCTAATCCTGGATAAATTCCACGTAAGGCTTCGGTTACTTTTCTTTGCAACTCCTTACTATCTGCCCCTTCACGATATTTATATTCACGCATAGACGCCGTTATTTTACCTTTATGCGGCATTTCTGCAGTTGAACCTCCATCAGTTTGCGGATTTCCAGAACCTGCTCCTACTTGAGAAACCGCACTTTCTACCATGAAATTGTACCCATTATTCACATATTCAGGTGCGTTTAATATTTTATACACACGCTCTTCTATATCTTTCATAATCAGATTTGTTTTTTCTATATCGGTTCCTTGCGGATACTCGATATATACAATAATCTGATTCGGAGTATTATCTGGGAAGAATTCTACTTTTGTACGTTGGCTTCCTACTGAAGCTCCAAAACCTCCAAAAGCTATAAATAATAAAACTAATGTTCCTAAAGAAATAATATAAGGTCTCCAACCTTTTAAAGCTGCGCGAAGTGTTTTTTCATACATACGTTCCCAACGTGGCAACACGCTGTTTTGAAAAGCGTTTGCCCAAGGTCTAAGAAACAATCGGTACATCCACAACATGATTGCTGTAAAAATCATTACAGTTCCTAATGCTCGGTAAGTTCCGCCTAAAAATGCTATTAATAATCCTATCACTGCCATTACTGATGATAAGATGATAATACGTCTTAACGGCATGTTTTTATCTTCAACACTCATAAATTGTGATACCAACACTGAGTTGAAGAAAATAGCTACAAATAATGATGAACCTAATACTACAGATAATGTTACAGGGAAGTATATCATAAACTGCCCCATCGTTCCTGGCCACATTCCTAACGGAATAAATGCAGCCACAGTTGTTGCCGTTGAGATGATAATTGGAAATGCGATTTCTCCAATTCCTTTCTTTGCTGCCTCAATCCTTGGCATTCCTTCATCCATTAAACGGTATACGTTTTCTACAACTACAATACCGTTATCTACCAACATACCTAATCCCATAATTAATCCGAAAAGAATCATGGTGTTCATGGTATATCCTAACCAACTCAATATCATTAATGACATGAACATTGACATTGGTATTGCAAATCCAACAAATAAGGCATTTTTGAACCCTAAGAAGAACATTAACACTAATACTACCAGAATTACCCCAAAAATGATGTTGTTTACTAAATCATCTACCTGACCAATAGTTTTTGAAGATTGATCGTTAGCAATGGTTATTTTTAAGTTACTTGGAAAAACATTTGCTTTAGCTTCTTCAACAATTTTCTGAATTTTTTCAGCAGCTTCTACCATGTTTTTTCCTGAACGCTTTTTCACGTCTAGCATCACCACAGCTGCTCCGAATTCGCGAGCATACGTAGTTTTGTCTTTGTCTTTAAAAGAAACCTTAGCAATATCTTTTAAGTAAATAGAATTTCCTTTTTCAGATTTCACAACAAAATCTTGTAATTCTTGCGGATTTTCAATCTCTCCTAAAATACGCACTGTACGTCGTTGACCACTGGCAATTAAATTACCTGCCGACATGGTTAAGTTTCCTCCGTTAATGGAATTGATAACGTCTTGAAAACTTACTTGAGCTGCCATCATTTTGTAAATATCTACAGCTACCTCAACTTCTTTTTCTTCAGCACCACGGATATCTACTTTTTTTATTTCTTGTAAATCTTCAATCTCATCTTCTAAATATTCACCAAATTCTTTTAATTTATCAACAGGATAATCTCCAGAAATATTGATATTTAAAATTGGCATTTCTTCAGAAAGACTCAATTCAAAAACATTCGGTTCTACTTTAGCCCCGTTAAATGTAGGCCAATCTTCACCAGATGTTTCTTGATCTATTTCGTCTTTTACCTTTTGTTTTGCTTGATCAACTGTAATGTTTTCATCAAATTCAACTACTACCATCGAGTAATCTTCTTGTGATGTAGAAGTAATTTCAACCACATTACTCACCGTTTTTAGTCTATCTTCTAACGGATCGGTAATTAGTTTTTCAATATCTTCTGCAGTGTTCCCTGGATATAAAGAACTAACATAAATTTTGGTTTCTTTAATTTCAGGAAAGCTCTCTCTTGGCATACTTAAAAATGCCGAGATACCAGAGATAAATATCATAACCATCATTACATAGATGGTTGTTTTGTTATTTATTGCCCAAGAGGATAAACCAAATTCTTTATCTACTTGTTTTTTTTGTTTGTTATCAGCCATTAGACTTTAGTTTTTAGTCATTAGTGTTTTTAAGATACTTTTGAAGACTACTTATCATTTTTAATAATTCTTCTAGTTTTTCTCTTAAATTACTTTCTTCCTTTGTTGAAATATATTTTTGATTTTTAGCTATTGTTACACACACCACACATTCTTTAACAGAACCTAGTGCTATTTGTAAAAACCTAGAAAACTGAGGATTGGTATCTCCTGAACCTTCAGCAATATTTAATGCTATTGAAGTTGCTGCACGAATAAACTGTGATGTTAATCGGTAGTTTTCCTCTTTAGGAAAAGAATTACTTATTTGATACACAACATCAACAAAACTTAGTGCTTTTTGATACACTTTTAAATCTTCAAACTTAAATTTAATTTCCTCCATTCTATTAGCTAATAGCTACTGACTAACGTCTAGTATTTTAACCTCTTGTCCGTTTTTAACACTACGCGCTCCTTCATCAATAATTTTTGTCCCGCTTTCAATACCGCTCAACACCTCAATAATATCTCCTTGTGTTTTTCCTGTAGTTATAATTGTTTGTTTAGCAGTCCCTATTTGATCTTTGATATCTTCTACTACGTACACATATTGTTCGCCATTCGCATTTTCTGAAATAATACTTTGTGGTATTAGAATTGCCTTTTCGTTAGAATAATCATTGATTTTTAACTTCGCTGTTAAATTTGGCTTGATGTTTCCATCTTTATTAGGAACCTCAACTTCTACTTTAAATGTTCTGTTTGCTGGATTGATAAAATTACCTGCTTGACGAATTTTAGAAGTCAATTTTTCTCCTAATACAGGAAACTCAACTTCTACATTTTTCCCTTTTTTAATAGACGTAATATAGCTTTCAGGTACATCGGTTTCGATATACATATTTTTTAAGTTTACTATTCTAAAGACTTCTGAACCCATGCCTGGTGCTACCACTGTTCCTTGCTCTTTTATTACATCATCAATTACTCCTGAAAAAGGCGCAGTAATTACCGACTTTGCCAATTGTCTTCTTAACTGACTAACAGCATTGGTTTGTGCTTCGTAATTTGTTTTTGCTTGTAAATACTGAATTTCTGATCCTATTTTTTGATTCCATAAACGCTCTTGACGTTTGTAGGTTGTTTCTGCTAAAGCTGCTTGCGCTTCAATTTGTGCTAATTGATTAGCCAAACCTCCATCATCAATCTTTGCTAGGGCTTGTCCTTTATTAACATACTGTCCTTCTTTTACGTAGATACGCGTTAAAAGTCCAGGCATTTCAGGATAAATTAGTACATTTTGTTTTGTTTGAACAGCTCCTTGTAGTTCTAAATAATGGTCAAACACTTCTTCTTTTGCTGAAAGAACAGTGATTAAAGGAACTTTTTTATTGGTATCTAACTCAGATATTTTACTATTTAAAAGTTTAATATCTTCAGTTAATACTTGTATTTTATCTTCTAATGTTGCTTTTTTCTCTCGAATTTTAGCTAAGTCGTTAGATGTAATTACATCTTGTACCGATTGCTCTTTTTTGCCTCCACAAGAAGCCAAAAGCAATGTAATTGCGAATAGTGAATATATTTTTCTCATTATAGTTGATTTTGTTTTAGTGGTAAATTTAATGCGTTTTCTAACTGTGCTTTTTTGGCTATTACGTTCAACATTGATTGTACATAGTTGTTTTGTTGTGTGTATAGCTGGTTTTGTGCTTGTAACAAATCGAAACTTGAAGAAATTCCTTCAAAAAACTTTACTTGTTGCTTTTTCTCAATGCGCTCTGCTAAGGCTAAATTTTTCTTAGCAGTTTCATAGCTTTCTATTCCTAATTGATATTCGCTCTTAGCGGTTTCAACTTGGAGATTTAATTTTTGCTTCGCTTCTTCTAATCGGATATCAGCATTCTCTAATTCTATTTTAGCTTGCGCTGTTCTTGAACTTCTTCCGAAAGAACTAAAAATAGGCACGTTTAAACTTACTCCGAATAAAGAGTAATCATACCATTTTTGGTCGCTATCTAAAAAGTTAAAATCATCTGAGTTTGCATTTGCCCCGTAGTTTATAAAAGCAGATAAACTTGGCAGAGCCTTACTTTGCTCTAACCTCATTAACAAACGCTTACTTTCTCTGTCGTTTTGAGCAATTCTAAAATCAATATGATTATCAATATTAAACTGGCTTGCCAACAAACTTAAATCAGTATTCTCTACAACTAAATTATCTAAAGTAGAGGTTAAAGTTAGCTGAGTATCAATTGAATTTCCTAGTGAAACATTCAGCATTTGATATGCTATTTCTTTTAGTCTTTCTGCATTTCTTAAATTACTTTCTACATTTCCTAAAGTAATTTGAAGTTGTTCTACGTTTTCTAACTCAGTTAACCCATTATCGTATGTTTTCTGAGTTTCATCTAAGTTTTTTTCAAGTATAGCTTTATTTCTTTTTAAGATTTCTATTGATTTTTCATTAACCAATACGTTTCCATAAGCATTAACTACAGCTTCACGAGTTGCTAATTCTGTTTTCTCTTTAGCTTGTTCTGAAATTTTCAAATACGTTTTTGCTGATTGTAATCCTACCAAATACGAACCATCAAAAATTAACTGAGTAAGTGTTACAGAGGCGTTCATGGTTTGTTCTGGGACAAATGTTACTGGTTCAAAAGTACCTGGTTCACCTCCTGTGAACTCTGCTGGTAAAAATGAAACTTGTCGTTTTATCCAGTTTTGATACTCTACTTTTCCATTAATTTGTGGTAAACCAATTGTGGTTGTTTCCCATTTTTTCTTTTTTGCTGCCTCAATATTATTTAAAGAAACTTTGTTCTCGTAACTGTTTTTTATAGCATAATCAATTGCTTCTTGCATTGATAAGCTCATTTCTTTTTCTTGTTCTTGGGCTATAATACTCCCTATAAAAAAGAATATAAATACACTACTTATGTATTTTTTCATTGTTTTTAATTTTGATTCGTAATTTTTAGTTGTTTTTCTAGTTCTTTTACTCCTTTCTCAGTGGCAATTGCTCTGATATGATATTCTAATATCTCATATTCAATTTTCATTATTTCTTGAACTTCATCTCCATATAATTCGCTTTCAAAAACTCCAAAAACCAAGGTAAAATAAAAATTCACCATTAGCTCTTTGTCAATATCTGCTCTATACAATCCTTGTTCAATTCCTTTGGTTAAATTACTTACAATACAATCTCTAAACATACACACCTCACGTTCCATTAACTTTGCATAGGTTTCTGGGTAGTACTTTTTAAGCTGATACATAGGTGATGCTTTTGAATTTTTAAGCATCTCTTTAAAAATTGCTTTTACAGCAAATTCTTCTTCTACAGCATTATAATTTTGACTTTTAACTGCGTTAATTGTTTCACTAATTGTGTTATGAACTGCCTCAGTACTTACATCTACCAAAGACGTTTTATTAGGAAAGTACTTGTATAATGTCTTTTTAGACATCCCAAGCTCTTTCGCTATATCATCCATCGTTGTGCTTTTAAACCCTAAGGTTAAAAACATTTCTCCTGCTTTATTAATAATTTTATTTCTCATAATCGAGGGCAAAAATACAACAGGAAACTTTAGAAACAAAAAAAGTTTCCTTAGTTTTAGTCTTTTTTTAACACAGACTTACCATTAGAATTTTTGTTTACCGTATTTTTACAAAAATTTTCAGATTTGGACATATTATCATATCAATCAGACTTTATAGCTTATTTAGAATCTCATAAATTTTCTAGAGAACCTAAAAACCTTTATGAACCAATTGATTATATACTTCAATTAGGAGGAAAAAGAATTCGCCCAATGCTTACTCTTATTGCTGCTGATATTTTTTCGGGCAATTACAAAGAAGCATTACCTGCCGCATTAGCTGTTGAAGTTTTTCACAACTTTACTTTAGTGCATGACGATATTATGGATGATGCTCCTTTACGTAGAGGAAACGAAACTGTTCATGAAAAATGGGATATCAATACAGCTATTCTTTCTGGAGATGCTATGCTGATTTTGGCTTATCAATATTTTGAAAATTATGAGCCTACAGTATTTCAAAAACTAGCACAGTTATTCAGCAAAACTGCTTTAGAGGTTTGCGACGGACAGCAATTGGATGTTGATTTTGAAACAAGAAATGATGTAACCATTGAGGAATACATCAAAATGATCACCTTGAAAACATCTGTTTTAGTTGCTGCTGCGTTAAAAATGGGCGCTATTGTAGCTAAAGCTGATGAAAAAGAGGCACAACATTTATATAACTACGGTTTAAATTTAGGTATCGCTTTTCAGTTACAAGATGATTATTTAGATACTTTCGGAGATCCTGAATCATTTGGAAAACAAGTAGGTGGTGACATTATAGAAAATAAAAAGACTTACTTATACTTAAAAGCTTTAGAAGTTTCCAATCCTAACGATAAAGAAAGTTTATTAAATTTATATAACGGACAAGAAAAAAACAATACAGAAAAAATAACTACTGTTTCTACCATTTTTAGAAACAACAATATTCCTGAAGAAACTTTTAAACTTATTGAGTACTACACAAATAAGGCTTTTGAATGTCTTGAACACTTAAATATTAGTGAGCAACAAAAAGAGGGTTTACGCGTGTTCGGTGAAAATTTAATGAGTAGAAAAGTGTAAAAAAATAGCTGTTTATTTAAAAAAGTTTTTATTTTTGCATTCCAAATAAAACAGGTCCTATAGCTCAGTTGGTTAGAGCACCTGACTCATAATCAGGGGGTCCATGGTTCGAGCCCATGTGGGACCACTTTAAAAGCTTATAATCTACTGATTATAAGCTTTTTACATTTTAATACATAATTTTTGTGTCAGTATTTGCGTCAGTATTTTTCGGAAAATTAATGTATAAATCGCTTAGAAGATTCCCTTTATTTGGTAGCTTTCTAACTTTACCAAATAAAAAAAGCGACTAAATAAAGAGAGTTTTCTTAGGTACAATTCCTAGTGCCTCTATAAAGTCGCAGAGTAAAAATATAAAAAATAAACCAAATTCACAAAAACTAACTTTGCGTTTTGCGTTGTTAAATTATAAAAACAAAAAGCCTTCATTTCATTACCCCTCTATCCAATCGGGGTAAATCAGACAAACAAAAGACATAATAAATTTATATATATAAATATTTTGCGTTTTTTTGCGCTGCTTTTTTTGCGCTTTAATAATAAATTCAAACAGCTTTGATTTTTACCTTTTTTTTAGACAAGAAAACTATACCGACATTAAATTGCATTCTGCACAATTACGCAATTTCTAGCAAAAGATATTAAATAAAATGTATTTTAGTCACAAAGTTCAAAATGCATGAAAAAAAAGAACCTGTCTGAATCTGACATAAAAGCCAAATATATCACACCTGCTATATTAAAATCAGGTTGGGATGAGCAAACACAATTAGGACGTGAAATTTTCTTCACAGATGGTCGAATCCATGTAAGAGGAAGGGTTCATACTAGAGGAAAGCGAAAATTTGCGGACTATATACTTTTCTACAAACCGAATGTTCCGATTGCCATAATAGAGGCAAAAGACAACAAACACAGCGTAAAAAGTGGAATTCAACAAGCGCTTGGCTACGCCAATACCTTGGATATTCCTTGTGTGTTTAGTAGTAATGGAGATGGATTTTATTTTCACGACAAAACAGCAACAGACGGAGAAATTGAAAAAGAACTGACTTTAGACGAATTTCCAAGTCCTGAAATGCTTTGGCAGAAATACAAAAAATACAAGGGAATTGAAACCGAAGAAGTTGAAGAAATCGCCAAACAAGATTATTTTCAAGATGGTTCTGGTCGTAGTCCAAGATATTACCAACAAATTGCAGTAAATAGAACAACCGAAGCAGTTGCAAAAGGTCAAGACCGAATTATTTTGGTAATGGCAACTGGAACAGGAAAAACTTATACAGCTTTTCAAATCATTTATAGACTTTGGAAAAGTGGAGCAAAAAAGAGAATTTTATTTTTAGCAGACAGAACTGCATTAATTGACCAAACAGCTCGTGGCGATTTCAGACATTTTAAAGATGCGCTAACAATCATAAAACACAAGAAAATTGATACGGCTTACAATATTTATTTAGCATTATATCAAGGGTTATCGGATAGTAAATCCGAAGATGCATATAAAAAATTCAGCCCTGATTTTTTTGATTTAGTAGTTATTGACGAGTGTCATAGAGGAAGCGCAAAAGAAGATAGTAAATGGCGTAAGATTTTAGCTTATTTTGACAAAGCAACTCATATAGGTTTAACTGCAACACCAAAAGAAACCACCGAAGTTTCAAATATTGATTATTTCGGAGAACCAATTTACACCTATTCGTTAAAACAAGGAATTGATGATGGTTTTCTTGCGCCTTACAAAGTTGTAAAAGTCACCTTAGATATTGATGCGGAAGGTTGGCGACCAACACAAGGTTTTGTGGATAAAAGCGGAAATCCAGTTGAAGATAGAATTTACAACAGAACAGATTTCGACAAAAATATTGTCGTTGAAGAACGCAGAAAATTAGTAGCAAAAAAGATTACCGAATTTTTAAAAGGTTATGACCGATTTGCAAAAACAATCGTTTTCTGTATTGATATTGAGCACGCAGAAGGAATGCGTTCCGCATTGGCTAACGCCAATGCCGACTTATTTGCCCAAAACAATAAGTATGTTATGCAAATTACTGGCGATAACGAAGAAGGAAAACGTGAGTTAGATAGTTTTATCAATCCAAGTGAACCTTATCCAGTTATTGCAACCACTTCTAAATTAATGACTACAGGAGTTGATGCTCAAACGTGTAAACTCATTGTTTTAGATAGTAATATTGGTTCAATGACCGAGTTTAAACAAATTATTGGTCGTGGAACGAGAATAAATGAGGAATATGGTAAAACCTATTTTACCATTATGGATTTTAGGAATGTAACCAACCTATTTGCTGACCCTGATTTTGATGGCGACCCAGTAATGATAAAACAAGTTGGTGAAGATGATGATTTATCTGGAGCAGAAGATGAAACCACAGATGAAGTTATCACAGACATTTTAGATGGCGAAGAAGTAGAATTTCCAGACATTCAAGGCGGCGGAGAAATTGAAGAAGATACAAGAAGAGAAAAAATTCGAGTAGATGGCGTTCAAGTAAAAATAGTCAATGAACGTGTACAGTATTTAGGAAATGATGGTAAAATCATTACCGAAAGTCTAAAAGACTACACCAAAAACAACGTGACAAAGCAATATCAAAGTTTAGAAAAGTTCTTAAGTACTTGGAACAATGCAGAAAAAAAAGAAGCGATTATCAAAGAATTAGAAGAACAAGGCATTTTCTTTGAGGCGCTTAAAGATGAAGTTGGTAAAGATTTTGACCCTTTCGATTTAATCTGTCACGTAGCTTTTGAAGCAAAACCATTAACCAGAAAAGAACGAGCAAACAACGTAAAAAAGAGAAACTATTTCACCAAATATGGAGACAAAGCACAAGCGGTTTTAAATAGTTTACTCGATAAATATGCAGAAGATGGTTTATTAACCATTGAAAGTACAGAAGTATTAAAACTTGACCCTTTAAATAAATTAGGTACAGCAATGGAGCTTATTAAATCTTTTGGTGGTAAACCAGAGTATTTAAAAGCTTTAAAGGAATTAGAAAACGAATTATACAACACAACCGCATAAATGGAACAACGCATAGAAATAATTAATAACTGGAATTTAAAAAAAGTTTTTAATGAATTAGAAAGTGGAAATATGAAGATTCCGCGCTTTCAGCGTGGATATGTATGGGAACGTTCCAAAATTGTAAAACTCTTAAATAGCATTTACGCACAATACCCAATCGGTTCATTCTTTTTATGGATGGCAAATAAGGAATACAAAAATTTTTGTCGTGAAATAGAAGAATTAGATTTTCCGAAAGATCCAGAGTCAAATTTATATAGCTTTATTCTTGATGGACAACAACGTATTACATCTTTATACGTCGCATTAAATGGCAAAAAATTGAACAATACAGATTACGCTTCTATTTGCTTTAATGTTGAAAAGAAAATATTTCAAATTCCTCGTTTAAAAACAGAGCAACACAATGTACCTGCCTGGAAATTATTTAACACAGCAGAATATGGTAATGTTTTAAAAGAATATACGCTGTACGATGTAAAAAATGAAACTGATTTATCTGGAAATTGGAGTGCCTGCCATCAAGTATTTAGCGACTATCCTATTAGTATTATTAAAACACTAAAAATGGAACTAGAAGAGGTTGTTGATATCTTTGAACGGATAAACCAAGGAGGGAAAAGACTATCATTGTTTGATTTAGTACACGCCAGTGCTTGGTCACCAAATTTTGATTTGAGAGATAAAATAAAAAGATTCAATAATGAAGCCAATGTCAGAGTGTTTGGTGGTTTAGAAAACGAAATATTTACGCAATCTTTAGCGCTTAATATTTATGGGGATTGTACTAATAAAAATCAATTAAAACTAACAGCGACAAACTGTAAAGACGCTTGGGATAAAACAACGGAGTCAATAAGAATAGCAACTGATTTTGTAAAATCATTCGGAGTGCCTTTTATTTCGTTTTTGCCCTACAACTCTTTTATGCCTATACTACAACTTTATTTTTACCATTCAGGTTTAAAAAGTGTAAAGAACGAACATAAAAAATACATTGAAAATTGGTTTTGGACAGCAACTTTTTCAGCACGTTTCTCTAGTTCCAGTTTAACTAAAATGACTGAAGATGCCAATTGGATAAAATCCTTAATAGACACCCAGCCTAAAGATAATGTATTCCCTGTAACGCTAACCTTAAAAGAATTAGTTAAAGTTAGAATGCAAAACAAATCGGTTATAAAAAATGGTGTATTATGTTTAATGTCATTAAATAAACCAGTGGATTTTGACAACGGGCAAACGGTAATATTAGACAAAACCAACATATCAAAATCTAACGGAAAAGAAAACCATCACTTCTTCCCATATTCATTAAAAGATGATTTTGGTGTATCTGCCAGAGAAATAAATTCATTATTAAATTTTGCGCTTATTTCGGGTAGATTGAACAGAGAAATTTCAAATAAATTCCCAAAAAATTATTTAAATGAATATGCCTTACAAAACCATGATATTTCTGAACATTTAAAATCACATTTTATAAATGAAGAAGCATATAAAGCATCTCTAGAAAATAATTACAGTAAGTTTTTAGAAGAAAGAGGAAAATGTGTAATGGTAGCAATTGATAAGAAAGTGAAAGTTGCAGAATATGCAAATAATCAGAACAACAATGAGTCTGAAATTATTGATGAAAACATTGAATTTGAAGACGAACTAATAAACGAAACTAATTAAATGGCAAACGTAGCAGCAGTAGTAAGCAGCATAAGAAATATAATGCGTCAAGACAGAGGTATCTCTGGTGATGCACAACGATTAGAGCAATTAGGCTGGATGCTCTTTTTAAAAATTATTGACGATAAAGACCAAGAATTAGAAATATTAAAAGACGATTATCAATCTGTCATTCCAGAGAAATTTCAATGGAGAACTTGGGCAAGCGACCCAGAAGGAATTACAGGAGAAGATTTATTAGAATTTATAGATAGTAACGCACAAAGCAACAGAGGTTTGTTTGCAACCTTGCGTATTTTAACAAGCGTAAATAACCCAAAACGTGCTGCCATAGTTAAAGAGGTGTTTGATGGTTCTAACAACTATATGAAAAGTGGTTACGAAATGCGTAAAGTCATTAACAAGCTTAACGAAATTGACTTTAACAATTCTGACGACAAACACATTTTTGGCAATATTTACGAAAGCATTTTACAAGAATTGCGTGATGCAGGAAACAAAGGTGAATATTATACACCAAGAGCAGTTACGCAATTAATGACACAAATGACCGACCCAAAATTGGGAGAAAAAGTGCTTGACCCAGCAGCAGGAACAGGCGGATTTTTAACAGCAGCAATAGACCACGTTAGAGAACACTATGTAAATACAGTTGATGACGAACACACCTTGCAAAATAGCATTACAGGTTGGGAATTAAAACCTGTAGCTTATGTGTTAGGATTAACCAACTTAATATTACACGAAATGGATGTTCCAGACTATCATTATATTGATAGTTTAAAAAAGGAATACAACAGTATTGGACGTAAAGACCAAGTAGATGTTATTTTGGCAAATCCACCTTTTGGTGCGAGTATAGCAGATGGTGTAGAAACCAACTTTCCTGCAACGTATAGATGTAAGGAATCTGCCGATTTATTTGTGATTTTAATGTTGCAACTCTTAAAACCAAAAGGGCGTTGTGCCATTGTTTTGCCTGATGGTTCAATTACTGGAGATGGTGTAAAAGCAAGAATTAGAGAAAAGTTATTGACTGATACGAATTTGCACACCATAATTCGTTTACCACAAACTACCTTTTTTCCTGCAACTGTTAGTACCAATTTATTATTCTTTGAAAAAGGAAACAAAACCAAAGACATTTGGTATTACGAACATAAATTACCAGAAGGACAAAAAAGTTATTCTAAAACAAAACCCATACAGTTTAATGAGTTTGAACCTTTAATTAAATGGTGGAATAACCGAGAAGAAAACGACCAAGCTTGGAAAGTAAATATTAACGATTTAAAAGATTGGGATTTAGATATTAAAAACCCAACGAAAGAGGAAGAGGAAGAAATTTTAACTGTAAATGAAACATTGGAAAAACTTGAAAAGTCATTTTCAATTTCCAATAATTTATTCTCTGAAATTAAAAGCAGTTTATAATGTGGAGAGAATTATTTTTTAAGAATATAAGTACTTATATAGCATTAATCAATGAATATTTATCTGAAGAATATAAACCTAAACCATTAAGTGAATATTTTAAAATTGTTGGTGGTTATGCTTTTAAATCAAAAGAATATCAAGAAGAGGGCATTCCTGTCATACGGATTTCAGATTTTCAAAATGAAAAAATTGTTTTAGATAATGTTAGATATTATCAAGAGTCAGAAGATTTAGAAAAATATGAATTATTTGAAGGAGATATAATTATTGCAATGACTGGTGGAACTATTGGAAAATTAGCAATAGTAGAAAAAGGGTTAGGTAAATTATATTTAAATCAGCGAGTAGGTAAATTTGAGTTAAAGGATAATAGTTTGTTTTATGACAAATATGTTTATTGGATAGCACGAGGAGTTGAAGAAAAAGTTAAGTCCTTGGCTTGGGGAGGTGCACAACCTAATGTAAGTAGCAAAAAGATTGAAGGAATGGAATTTCCTGTTCCTACAGTTGAAATTCAAGAAAAGATTGTAGCTTTTTTATCAGATTTTGAAAAGAATCAAATAAAAAATATTACATACTTTAATGAATTTATTGAAAATAGAATCTTTGAAATCCAACAACACTGTGTCAAAATTTCTTCATTAGATTCTGAAATCCAAACCCAAAAACAACTCATTTTTCAACTAAAACAAGCCATTTTACAAGAAGCCATACAAGGTAAACTGACACAAGAATGGCGAGAAGAAAACCTTAATACAGAACCTGCAAGCGAATTATTAAAACAGATAAAAGAAGAAAAACAACAGTTAATAAAAGAAAAGAAGATTAGAAAGGAAAAACCATTACCACCAATTACAGAGGACGAAATTCCTTTTGAAATTCCTAAAAATTGGACTTGGTGTATTCTTGATGAAGTCACATTATTTAAAAATGGAAAAGCTCACGAACAATTTGTTGATGCTGATGGTAAGTATGTGTTAATCAACTCAAAATTTGTATCAACAAATGGCGAAAAAGTTAAATACACAGGTAACCTAATGATGCCAATGTTTGTAGATGAAATTGCAATAGTTATGAGTGATGTTCCAAATGGTAGAGCATTAAGTAGATGTTTCATAATAGACGAAAATGACAAATACTCATTAAATCAACGAATTGGAGGTATAGTTCCAATAAACGGTATTTACCCAAAATATCTATTGTATTTATTAGACAGAAATAAACATTATTTAAGTTTTAATGATGGTAAAAAACAAACGAATCTGAAAAAGAGTCAAATAATGACTTGTCCTGTTCCTTTACCACCATTTGAAGAACAAAAAGCAATAGTTGAAAAAGTAGAAGCCTTAATGCAAAAATGTAGTACCTTAGAGCAAGAAATTACCCAAAGCGAACAACACGCCAATATGCTAATGCAAGCAGTTTTAAAAGAAGCGTTTGAGAGTAAAACTGAAAAGGTTTTGGCTTAAACAGCTTTAATACATTTACTGCACTTTCTGCACTTTACTAATTTATTGTGCAGAAAATGCAGATAGTGCAATTGTATTAATATAGTTTTTTATACTTTCCGTGATCTAGTTTTGTGAAAAGAACATCTATTTTATTTTTTAAAAAATCTTTAGTTGTTCTTTCAGGAATACCTAATTCATTACCAATTTTTACCATATCCTTTGTTTGAAAGACATACTCTAACTTTTTATAGAGTGTATTTTGTTTTTCATTTAATTCTTTTAGCGGGTCTTTATTATGAATTAAATTATGAACACGAATTGCGTTTTCAAAATAATACTCTACAATTTTTATTGCGCTATGAATAGTAAACAAATCTATTTTAAGCATATCCTTATTACAGTAATAAGAGTAAATAGCTTTTAAAATTATTGAGAATCTTAAAACATACACTTCATACTTTGCTAAAATAGCCGTATGTATTGGCAGGTTTGCGTAAAAATACTCTTTGCGTTTTGCGTTTTGCCAATCAATTAAATAATCTTTTGCTTCTTTAGTAAGTGTCATATATTCTATAGACCCCTTATCTAAAAACTCTTTTGTGTACAACGAATAAATAAAGTTGCTATACAATTTCATCAAAGAATCATCAATATCATTTTCATTCCATAAAAGAGGCTTGGGACTTCTATTTAATACAAACAACATTCTTTCTATAAAACCATTACTATCTCTATTATCATTTTTCAAGTTTGACAAAAGCTTTGTTTGTAAAGTCCCTATCAACCCAACAAAAGTATTATCAATCCTTACAGGCTCATCCCCTTTTCTATCAACTGTTATAGAATCACCACTCCATAAACTTAAATACATTTCTTGCTCTCCTGAACTTTTACTATACCTTCCAAAACTGTTTATCCAGCCAAATAACTCATCTACCACAATATTAACTCCCTTTAAGTTTAATGAATGAATTTTAAGCAATGACTCTGGGGTAAAGTCTTTTAAAACAGATTTTATATAAACTGGCTTATCTAATTGTTTTTTATTTTCATCATCTTGTAATTCATACTCCTTTAACTCATTCTTATATTTATCATACAATAAACTCTCCATTTCATATACTGGCTTAAATGCAAGCTTTAATGGATGAGATTTTCCATCACCTGCATCACCAACCAACGCAAAAAACAGATTACACTTTACATGAAAATTATCTTTAAGTCTTAATTGGTACTTGTTACCAATAGCAATTGAAGTTGCTGAAAAAATGGAACTAGCAAAGTACTCAACTGAACAATTCAAATACTCATCTGCCTCTTGAATTAACCTAATCAGATACTCTGGTAAAACCTCAATAGGAAAAGAACTATTAGCTTGATATTCCATAAATACAAGACTTAAAGTTTGTAACATTCTCTTCTTTGAGATCATTAAAAATCAATTTAATGTTAACCCCTACAAGGTTTTTATCTAGCTGATACAAACTATCTATACTTTGTTGTATTAGCTGCCACGGAAGTCTTGGGTCATTTTCAATAATTCGCTTTAGATTTTCAAAATCTCTCAATAACGAATCATTTTCCTTTATCAAGAATGGGTCTGACAGATAATTATACCTCCTCAATAAGCCTACTTGAAAATTATCAGCAACAATCAACAGATTATCATTAATAGAATTAGTATATTTACTTAGATTTTTACCTGAATTAGGTGCTCCTAGAGCGCCTTTTTCTTTTTTAGAGAATACTTTTTCCATCTATCCTCTAATTTTAACCAAAGCATTTTCTACTTCATTGCGCTTAAATCTTTTTTTATTTCCAATTCTATAAGCTACAAGAATTCCTTTTTTAGTCCAATCATCTACAGTAACTATTGCGATTGATAAAATTTCAGAGACCTCTTTTCTACTTACCCAAACAGTAGATTCTTTAGGTTGAAAATGCTCTTTAAAGGAGTTTAATTTTTCTTCTACTCCGTCTAAAATAGATTGCGTTAAATCTTGCGTTGTTGTGTGTAAAACTTGCGTTACTTTTTGCGTATTCATAATTTACTGTTTTAAATAATTATGATGCAAAAGTTTGAAAAAGTTAATTCGTTAAAAATTCGATTTTTTTCGTTTATTACGAATTATGTTAAAAATCTTTAGACTCAAGTAATAATTCAACCTCTTTTGATATGGTTTCAGATAGATGATTTCTACTTGCCATTTTATCTGGGTTTTTAATTTTTATATAATATTTATCTTCTAAAAACAATGCAAAATCTTTTAGAGTTACTTTTTTCTTAAATACTCTACCTCTTAGAGCTTCCTTTATACAAAAAAAATTATAAGCAACTGTTTGAAAACCTCTTTTACTTTCACCCTGTTCAGTAATTACATTTTCATTCAACAAAATCTTATGGAACAAATCTTCATATTCTTCCTCAACAAAAATTGTATGGTTTGAATCGTTTTTTTTATGCCATAGAAACTCTAAAATGAATTCTTGTGCTTCCAAAACCTCATTCATTCTATTATAGTCTCGAAAAAGATCAAATGATCTGCCTTGTAAAATTTTCCTAAAATCCCCTATAGATAAAGTTAAAAATGATAACACCAAATAATAATCTCTCTTCATAAGACTCAATATGTATTCATCTAAATCATTAAAACCTATAACTTTAATATCACCTTCTAGTTTATATCCCTTATAAATATCTGAATAGCTATCAAGCTCCTCATAGAACTCTTTACTAACTTTGTTCAAATAATTAATTTTTTCTTTTCTATTAGTTATTCTTGAAATCTCAGCTTTTATCTTAGGGATTTTAAGTTTGGGGATAGCCTCATAATTTTTCTCATCATATAACTCTTGTAAAATTTCTTTTAATATTTCGTCTTTAAAAGCCAGCCTATAATCACCCGATATATATCGTTCAGACCCTACATGGCACAATCCTTTATCAAGAAGAAAACTATTAAGCAATTCTCTATCTCTTCTTGTGTCTTCATCTATTTTTAAAAAATTAGAATATTTATATGTATTATTTCTTTTCATTAAAAAAATTATTATTTGCAATTTTCAACGCACGTTCTTTCTCTCCTATCTTTATGTAGTTTAGAAAAACTTGTTCTGAGGTATGACCACTTATAGCCATAATATCAAGAGTTGGCATATTATTAATATAGGCATTTGTACAAAATGATCTTCTTGCGGTATGATTAACAATCATATCGTACTTAAATTTTGTTTCAGAAACTTCTTTACCGCCTTTAACCTTTGTAAAAGTTAGCTTCTCTTTAATTTTTGCTTTTTCTCCAATAGTTTTAAGTGCTAAATTTATATGCTGGTCAGGCATTTTCTTTGGGAAATTACCTTTATACTTTTTAATCACTTCTTCAACCTTAGGGTGAATAGGTATAGAAATACTTCTATTCGTCTTTTTAACAATAAGTTTAAGTATTTTTCTCCCTTTGTAAACTTCAATATTATCTTTACTCAAGCTATTAAAATCTGAAACTCTCAAACCTGTATAAGCACCAATAATGAACAAATCTCTAGCAGTATCGAGAACTTTATTTTTTGATAAATCTAATTTCACCATGCGCTCTAGTTCTTCTTCATTCAAATAAATTTGAAATGAATTTTCACTTGGTCTAGTAAATTTCTTGCTCCTAAAAGTTAGATTATTATTTAGCCCTTGTTCGGTAGCTTCGTTTAAAAACACTTTTAAGATTTTTATAAACTTACCAATGGTATTTAAAGAATAATCTTTCTCTTCTAAGTAACTCAAAAAGCTATAATAAAAATCAAAGGTTATCGTATCAAAACTTAGCTTATAGTTTTCTGCTTTTTCAAACTCTTTTAGTAAATCAAGAGTTCTTTTATAATCTTTAATAGTTCTTTCAGATAAAGGTTTATTATTTACACTTGAAACCCTCCCTTTCGACTGGTCTATAAACTTTTTTATAAATTCATAAAACGTTAATTTTTTCTCAACTTTCTTTTTACCTAGATAAATTAAAATATCTTCTTTAAGCAATTCAATTATTTCATCTGTAGCATTGGTATCATAACTGTTTATTTTTTGAAAAATATACTTTTCAAAATCTACAAGCTTATTATTGATATAATCTTTAATTTCTGACACCTCTGTTCGATTGCGTACTTTTTGCTTTTCTTCATCCCAAAATTTAGGTTGAATTTTAAAAGAAGTCGATCCTCTCAACTTTTGCGTTGCAGAAAAATTAATACGATAATTTATAGAAGTTTCTTTTCGAGACTTTTTGTCCCGAATATAATATTTAAGTGTAGCCAATAAATTTGATTTTTACCTAAGCCAAATATATAAAAACCTTTTTTTGTGTCAGTATTTGTGTCAGTATTTTTTATAAAAGTCCGTTTTTAGTCATTTTTAAACAAAACACAAACCCTTTAAAAACAAGCTACACAAGCAATATTTAAGCGGGTTTTGTTATATTTAATAATATTTATACTGAGTTCATGTGGGACCACCTTTAAAGCTTCACTTTTTGTGAAGCTTTTTTGTTTCGTAAAAACCACAAAAACAAACACTTCCCTTACAAACATCAATAAAACTAACATTATTAGAAACCTCCTTTGCTTATCGGCACCCCCAAACCACTACCAAAAAACTAAAGGAAAATAGTTTTTGCAAGTAACTCAACGATAATATTATTCCTCCTTTTTTGATTGATTACTTTTAAATCCAATTCTCCTTCTTGACTCTTGATCTTTTTTTTCTAATTCCGCCTCTAATCTTTTATACCTACTTATATCTTTAATAGTTACAACAACGGCGGCTATATTGTTTTCATTATCTATTATAGGCCTTCCACTCAGTAAAACTCTCCTAATAGCATTCGTCTCTTTATTCAATAACAATACATCAATATCCTTGGTGATTTTACCTAGTAAAGCTAATTCTACAGAAAGATTTTGTGCTGGAAAAACTTTTCCATCATATGGATTTAACACTTTAAAATAGGTATGCAATATGAAAATTGGAAATTTGATTTAGAATTAGTAGATACAAAAAGAAGTTACGAAATTTACAAATACATAAAAAGAGATATTACAGAGATAAATAATAAACAAGTAACATTTATATTTTGAACTGAATATATTATTTAAAATCAAGATTCAAACGTCAGCTAATCTATATACTCTATTATGTTAGTAAAAGTAAAAACAGCTACAATTTTTCATATGTATCTACAAAAAAAATCACTATAAATAAGCTCTTTAACAAGTGGTTAAAAATCAATAAGTTTTTTCCGAATCCTTTACAAGTATGAATTACTTGGCATAGCAAATAACAAATTAATCGATTTCCTGTGTTTAGGAGTTAATAAAAACATCTTCACCTCTTTTGTTCGTACATAAAAAATGGTACAGATGCCCTATTTTTTAGCATTACATTTATGTGTAATATTGCTACACAAAATCTAAAAATAATTATGAGAACAAAATTATTTATATTAATGCTAGGCTTAGGCTCTTTACTCACTACTAATTCTCAAAATTTGGGAGACTTTGAACCCAAAGAACAACGCGGTGCTTACGGCTCTAGAAAATTTAAATCTAAAGATGTTTATATCGCTAATTTTTCAGTAAACTATCAGCTATATAATCTAAAAACTACAGAAACAAATGGTGGTTTTATGGGGAGAGCATTATCTGGTAAAACAAAAGCTTCTTTAGCTGTAGGTATGGATATTCCTGCTACTACACTGCAACAAATAACAGATGATGCTTACCAAAATTTTATACAAGATTTAAAATCAAAAGGATTTAATGTACTGAATGGAGATACAGCCGCAAACACAAAGTATTATGAAGGGTATCAACGTTTTGAAAATATGGAAATGAGCCTATCAGAGGTTCCTGGTATGATAACTGTTTACCCTAAAAATACTGTTTTTTTTGTAAAAGGATTTACCAATGACGGTAAGAAAAAGCAAGGTGGATTTTTAGGAAGTATCAATAGATTAAAAAATGATGACGGACGTAATAGCATTACTAGTGAAATACGTACATATTCAAAATTATCGTCAGAATTAAATGATGCTACCATTATTAATGCAGATGTATATGTGTTATTTCTTGACGTAAAAAAACCATATCAAGGTAGGGGAGCAAAGATTACTGCTAACACCAATTTACGTATTGCTGCGTATGAGCATGTAAAAAGTAGAGTAAAAAACAAATCGTTTACTACCAAAATAGGATTGACAGGAAAATCAAAGGAGAAAAATTACTTGTGTGTTTCGGCAATAGATTTTGTGTCAGGAAAACATAATATTGGTAGTTCGCCACTTGGTACGTACACGGGAGTACTAAAAAAAGATCTACAAATAAATGACGTAGTAGGTAAAGAAAAAATACAAGCTTTTGCAAAAACCGACACAGATTATATAGGCATAGAAACTGCTTTTGGAAAAATGTATAGAGCAGATAATATTTCGGTAGAAAACACTGCATTAATAAAAGCAAACGCTAATAAATACGAAAAAGGTGTAGCACAAGCTATTACAAAGTTTTTAGAACATCATGTGAATGAGTTTAACCGAAAGTTTTTTTAACATTAGTGTTTGTTTTTTAAGACTCTATATAAATAATATTCAAAAAAATCAATTATTATGAAAGTTAAAATTAAGGAGGCATGCATATTGTAGCTTATTTTTATAATAAGCACAAGTTATGCATCGCAAGAATTCCGTAAGCATATTAAGAAAAAGATTTAAAAAAAACACAGAATAACATTCGAGTCTTTTACTAATGGTAATGGTGATCTCCTATGATTTTAAGCTAATCAAGTCTTACTAGTGGGGCCTAACATGGTAATACAATCAGGCGGAACAAATACATATCAAACATATAATAAAAAGCATCTAATTGACGGTACTGCAATTAAAATAAGTAAACAAACTGGTAAAATTGAAATGCTTATTTACAGAGACGGCCCTGTTTTAACTTAATTAACCACGTTACTTTAGATTCATTAAGCCAATTTAAAATAAGAGTCAAAAATAATTTGCTACCGTTACTTAAAGAAGCACATCCAGAACTCAATAACAATTACAAAAAAACAATACCATTTAGTGATAATTGGAAAGTTTGGAACATGGAATTCACCCCAAACGAGCTACAAAAAGTAGAAGTGTATTTCATTGTAAACACCAACAATGCAAGAGTAAAGAAAGGTTATGAAAGCGAAAGTAAAAATGCATTTATTTATCTGTTAGAAAGCGGAAGTGTATGGAAAAACCCCATAAAACATGGTGATTTTTACATTGAATTAATGGACGAATTAAACGATTCTGATATAAAAGGACTTTCCTCAGGATTTGATTTTCGTTATAATGAAACACATAAACTATACACAGGCACAAAGACTAATTTTTCTCCTACACCAAAAGACAATTTAGTTATTACATATCACCAAAAAGAGGAGGCCTTTTCTTTTGAAAATATTTTATTAGAAGCCGAAAATTTATTTATAACTGTTGATAAATTAGCTATTATACCTTTAAATAACTTAACATACAACCCAATTGAAATTAAAAGCCCTTATGATGTAAAAGACTCTTATTGGATTAGTTTTCCTACTTTATTAGTTCTTTTTGTTACCTATTCACCCATTATTATAATAAGTATTTTATTTATCATTATAATTTGGGCAACCATAAAATGGTTAAAAATAAAAAGAAGAAAATAATAATTTTAAATATATGATTGCACTTACTCTTTTATTTATACTAATTTTTTGTTCTTTAGGTATTACTATAAAGCTACTTCTA
Source organism: Tenacibaculum sp. TB-56 (assembly GCF_059716275.2). NCBI lineage: Bacteria > Pseudomonadati > Bacteroidota > Flavobacteriia > Flavobacteriales > Flavobacteriaceae > Tenacibaculum > Tenacibaculum sp. TB-56. The sequence goes on from NZ_CM201367.1 coordinate 834,811, forward strand.
ATTTTTTTTCCGAATACAATAATCTTCATCTACTTAACAACAAAGAACTACAAAACCACTTTAAAGTTCTAAACACAAAAACTCTAGAAGACAAAATAAAAACCGACACAATTATTAACAAACAATTGATAGAAATTGAACAAAAAATTTCTGCCTTCAAAAATAAAAAAGAGTTAGAAATAGTGGTCGACTCTCTTAAACAACTACTCATAACCTCATTAAAACTACTTAAAAACAAATAGTTAATAATGAATAAATTAATACATTTACATAAAATAAACTAATGTATTTCATGCAATTAAAAAAGATCATAACGATTATTTTTATAGTTTTTTTCTCACTGAATTTACATTCACAAAGATTAACCTTATTAGATAGTATTAAACTAACTGTACAAAAAGAACCTAACTACAACAAAAAAATTAACCTTCTACAAGAAAACATTAAGAAAATATATACAACAAAATTTGATGAATCTATACAGTTAGCCCATTTTGGTTTAAAGCTTGCTAACAAAAACAATGACAAGATTAATAAGGGAGATTTTTTAAGAACAATAGGTCTTTCATTAGGAAAAAAAGGAAATATAGATAGTGCTTCCGTTTATTACCATAAAGCTTTAAAAGAATTGGAACAAAGTAATGATAACAAAAAGTTAGGGCTGTTATACGATGATATGGCTAGAATGTACAGAAAATTACAACAATCAGATAGGGCTTTATATTTTTATGACAAAGCATTAACTTTATATCAAAACGATTCTAATTTAGAAGGAATTGCCCGAATTAACAATGAAAGTGGAGCGGTTTTTAATGCTGAAGGAAATTATACAGAAGCTAATAAAAGATTTCTAAAATCACTACAAATACAACAGCAAAGAAACGATTCTCTTGGCATAGGTTACTCGCTAGAATTTCTTGGTAATAATCAACTCCTTATTAAAAACTATAAAAAGGCTGAAAGTTACTTACAACAAGCCTTAAAAGTTCGTCAAAAAGGAAAAGATGAATTTGCACTAATGCTTAATTATACTGCTTTAGGTGAGTATTACAAAGAAGTAAAAAAACATAAACTTTCTAATAATTATTTTGAAAAAAGCAACACTATTGCAAAAAAAATTAAATTTCCAGACATACAACGCTATAACTATCAGCAAATGATGAAAAACTATGAAGATGTTAATAATTATAAAAAGGCTTTTAATAACCTTAAAGCATTTAACATTCTTAACGATAGTTTATACAATATAGAAAAATTAAAAAATATAGAAGAAATTACAACTAAATACGAAACAGTTGAAAAAGAAAATCAAATACTACAACAAAAAGCTGAAATTGCAAAAAATAAACTTCATTTAAAAAATAGAAATTTATGGATTTTCGGGTTAACTACTTTAGCGGTAATTATTAGTGTCATTGGCTTTTTATTATACAAACAACAAGTGCTAAAAAATATTAAACAACAAAGAGAAAATGAACTAAAACTTGCTATTGAAAAAATAGAACATCAAAACAAATTACAAGAACAAAAATTATCTATTTCAAGAGATTTACACGATAACATTGGAGCTCAATTATCTTTTATTGTTGCTGCAATTAATACTATTAAATATTATCTTTCTGACAAAGATGAAAAATTAACTAGCAAATTAGATACTATAAAAGATTTTGCAAAAGTAACTACGCAAGAACTACGAGATACCGTTTGGGCAATGAATAAATCAGATATTTCTATTAAAGATTTACACTCTCGAATTGCAAATTTTATCGAAAAAGCGAAACAATCACAAAATAAAACTAATATAACTGTTAATGTAGATGAAAATTTTCCTGAAGATGTAACCTTTACATCCTTACAAGGACTGAATGCATTTCGCATTATTCAAGAGGCTACCAATAATGCTCTTAAATATGCAAAAGCTTCACAAATAACCATCCATATTTATAAAAAAGAAGATAATATATGTTTCTCTGTAAAAGATAACGGCAAAGGCTTTATAGAAAAAAACGTAGAATTAGGCAATGGATTATTGAATATGAGAAAACGATCCATAGAATTAAAAAGTCAACTCAACATACAAACTGAACTAGAAAAAGGGGTTGAAGTTTCATTTTGTTTTATAATTCCAAAAACAACAATACATAAGGTATGAAAACTAGAGTAGCCATTGTAGATGATAATAATTTTTTAATAAAAAGCACCAAAGAAAGCCTCTCTTTTTTTGAAGATATAAGCATCGTATTTACAGCCAACAACGGATTAGAATGCTTACAAAAACTTAGCGAAAATAAAAATACTGACCTGATATTAATGGATATTGATATGCCCAAACAAAATGGCATAGAAGCCACTGCATTAATAAAACGAAAATATCCGCAAGTAAAAATAATTATGCTTACTGTTTTTGATAATGACGAACAAATTTTTAATGCAATACAAGCAGGAGCAGATGGTTATTTATTAAAAGACGACGAACCAAAAACTCTTTATAATGCTATCACAAAAACCCTTACTGGTGGCGCTGTTATGACTCCATCTATAGCTCTTAAAGCACTAAATCTTTTACGCACTCCTTTATCTTTACAAAAAAATGAAGAAGAAAATGTAAAACTAACAAGTAGAGAAATTGAAGTCTTAGAACAATTAGCAACAGGGTTACCATATACCTCAATAGCTGAAAATTTGTTTATCTCACCATCAACAGTTAGAAGGCATATTGAAAATATATATAAGAAGCTACAAGTACACTCAAAGATTGAAGCGATTACCTTAGCAAAGAAGAAACGCTTAATATAAAACTTTAATCTATAGCAATATTTATAGGCATAAGATTCGTTACAAACTAATGCTTATCTTAATTTCACAATCCTTAATTTATATAAGAAAAATAGATGTTTTACATAAATTGCAACAATTACATACTTACATAATATTTTAAAACGCCTGCAACATTTTAAAGATTATATAAAGTAAAATGAAAGTAAATAAAAACCGAGATAAAATTAATCTTCAAAAAAACAAACACTTCCCTTGTAAACATCAATAAAACTAACATTATTAGAAACCTCCTTTGCTTATCGGCACCCCCTAACCACTCCCAAAAAACTAAAGGAAAATAGTTTTTGCAGGTAACTCAACGATAATATTATTCCTCCTTTTTTGATTCATCACTCTTAAATCCAATTCTCCTTCTTGACTCTTGATCTTTTTTTTCTAATTCTGCCTCTAATCTCTTATACCTACTTATATCTTTAATGGTTACAACAACGGCTGCTATGTTGTTTTCATTATCTATTATAGGCCTTCCACTCAGTAAAACTCTCCTAATAGTATTCGTCTCTTTATTCAATAACAATACATCAATATCGTTGGTAATTTTACCTAGTAAAGCTAATTCTGCAGATAGATTTTGAGCTGGAAAAACTTTTCCATCATATGGATTTAACACCTTAAAATGATCTGAAAAATCAATTGATATTTGAGAGTCATCTTCAATACCAAAAAGCTCGTTAGCAACCTCATTAGCTAACACAACTTGCTTTTCAGCATTAGCCACCAATACTCCATCACTAATATTTTCTATAATCATATTCAACTTTTGCTGATTCTCATACAAATCATTCATTCTTCTTTCATTCTCTTCTTGCAGCAACAAATCATTTGTAATATCTCTAACCACAGCATATAATGTTCCAGTAGCCGTATCAGAAGTAGCATTCCAAGACAGCCACTTAATACTTCCATCCTTACAAATCCAACGATTTTTAAAACTTACTAAATTCACTCCACCTTCTAACTTTTTAATCGCCTCCTTTGTCATTTCAATATCTTCAGGGAAGACATAAGTAGCGAACGGGTTATTCAACAATTCTTCATTAGTATACCCTAAAAGATTACTTAAAGAAGGGTTGACTCTTAAAAACCTTTCTTTAGATGCTATCACCAAACTATCTATTGAAATGTTAAAAAAAGTATCTGCCGCCTTTTGCGACTCCGTAATCATTTTTCTTTCTGTAATATCTGTAGATATACTTCCTATAGCATATACCCTATTAGAAATATCAAACAAAGGAAACTTTACCGATAAATATGTATGCTCTCCATCAGGCTGTTTAATTACCTCTTCTACTTGAATTTCTCTTCCCAACTTCATTGCCTCTAAATCGGCATCAAGATATTTATCAGCTAATTCTTCTGGCAAAATATCATGATCGGTTTTTCCTATTAAATCTTTATCATAGGCTTCAAAAATTGATTGATACTTCTTATTCACCAACATATACTCACCGTTTATTTTTTTCACGGAAATAGCATTGGTTGTATTTTCTATTATTGAGTGCAGTAATTTTTGACTTTTTAACAATTCTTCTTCCGATTTCTTTTTTGCTTTAAGCTGTGTTCTTAAAATAAAAAACACAGTTGTTAACATCCCTAAAATAACAACTATTAACCCCAGTGAAATCCAATTCCACAAACTATCATCCGTAGTGTTATTCATCTGTTTTAAGTAAACAACACCAAGTGCTACAACCATAAGACTATTTATAATATAGCCATACAAATTCTTTCTTTCCATTGAGGTTTTCATCTATACACGATATTTAATACACTAATATATTGAAATTTAAAAACATAAAATGATAACCCCTTATTTAAAATATTAAAAGATAAGCCTTCATAAAAAACGGAGCTAACAATTAGCTCCGTTTTTTTTGTTACTCAATTCTTTTTTTCTCTGATTTTGCGATTTCTTTCACAGTATTAAAGAGAGTTTCTTTTAAGCATCGATATCCTTTTAAGAACTCACTTACTTCAATAATTAATCTTCGGTGTTCATTTTTATAAACTTCTTCCTCTATTACTTGATCTACTCCATCTACCATTACTTCTAACCCTCTTTCATGAGCCTCTACAAGCTTAATTAATTCGTCTGTTTTTTTTCTAGATTTCCCTAACTCTTCAACTATTTTAGTTGTTCCCTTAAATTGATCAGGAGCTATTAATTCAAAAATATACTTTCTAATTAAATCTTCAAAAAAGAGTTGTTCATCTTTCAAAAAAGAAAGTTCAGACAGCCATTGTTTTGAGGTTGAATGCATATCTTCTGCACTCAACCACTCAACATATTTCACATATGTGTTTGTTGTTTTCATTGAGCTAGCTTTTACGATTAGACATTTCGTTTTATATCATTAACTCTTTTATAGCATGTAATTTTGGAATACAAACATTCCAATTTTTCTCTTTTTGTATTTTCACCCTAAAAGCATCTAAAGCTGTTTGTTCTCCATGAATAAGAAACACTTCTTCTGGTATGTTTTTTATCTCACTTAACCAATCTAACAAGTCTTGCTGATCTGCATGAGCAGATAAACTTTCTATACTTTTAACTCTTGCCTTTACAGGAAAATATCGTCCAAAGAACTTTATTTCATGACATCCTTCTTGTAATTGTCTTCCTCTAGCTCCTTCTGCCTGATACCCAACCAACAGAATCGTCGTAGTAGGATCATCAATCATTTGTTGTAAGTAAGTTAAAACCCTACCACCAGTTACCATACCGCTTCCTGCAATTATTATTTTAGATCTCGGATCATCAATAGTTTCCCAAGTTTCTCTATACGATTCTACAATAGTAATGTGATTACACATAGCTACATATTCATCCATCGGTAATTTATGCCATTGCGGATATCGTTTAAAAACCTCTAAAACATTATTCCCCATCGGGCTATCTACAAAAATGGGAATGTTTGGGATTTTATTTTTCTTATACAACTTCCATAAAACATACATTAACATTTGTAAACGCTCAACAGCAAAACTAGGAATGATTAAGCTTCCTTTTTGCACAATGGTTTTTTTAATCGTTTCTGATAAAATTTCTTCTATATCTTCTGTGGGATGCAGTTTATGACCATAAGTACTTTCTAAAAAAAGATAATCTGCCCACTCAGGTTTTTTGGGTTTTTCTAACAAATAATCATTTTGCCTTCCAATATCTCCAGAAAACACAAATCGCTTTTTGTTGATATTTAATTCTATGAAAGTAGCTCCTATGATATGTCCGTTATATTGAAATCTATATAATATTTCATCTGAAAAAGAAATCCATTCTCCTTCCTCTACAGCTTCAAATAAGGTTATTGTTTTTTCAGCTTCAGCAATTGTATAAAAAGGAAGTACAGGATTATGTTTACTATAATGTTCTAGAGCTGCTTTTTCTGCTTCTTCTTCGTGAATCTTTGCGCTATCTTTTAAAATAATTCCTGCAATCGCTAAAGTAGGGGCTGTTCCAACAATCCTTCCTCTAAATCCTTGTTTGTACAATCTTGGCAAAAACCCTACATGATCTAGATGCCCGTGTGTTAATAGTACTATATCGATTTGGTTTACATCTACAGGAAGTTCTTTCCAATTTAACTCTCTAAGCTCTTTGAGTCCTTGAAACATACCGCAATCAATCAAAATTTTCTTACCGTACGCTTCGAGCAAAAACTTTGATCCTGTAACTGTACCTGCTGATCCTAAAAAATGAACTTTAGCAAAATTAAGCATCATTACTTGTTTTAAGCGTTACACAATTGTTGTATTTCTGCAAGAATTCTTTTCTTTCTAGTATCAGAAACCCCTAAATGATCTAAGTAAAAGCTATCTTTTATTAACTCTCTGCACAGTACTACATCTCTATTTAATAAAAACTGCTTTTCTCTATTTGTCAGTAAAGTTGAAACCGTAATAGGGTACAGTCCTAAACGATCAATTATATCCTTTAAACTATTTTCCAGAGGATAGTCCCAACTTAACAGGTATAATCCAGCACAATTACCATACTGAGTTGCATCTTTAGTAAACCTTGTATTTGTTACAACCCAACCTTGAGTCAAAGTTGTATCGTGTTTTTTAAATGTATTCCAATGGTTTTTAACATCGCGATAACGAGAATGAACATACAAAGGAACTTTAACATTACAAACGAGACCTTCCTCACTATGAAACTTACACTCTACAACGGTGGTTTCATTATTCTTATGTGCTATTATATCTACTTCGTGTTGTACACATTCACCTTGTAAAATTTCTCCCACAGCTACCTTATACCCTGAATATTTTAAAATAGCTCCTATAAAATGTTCAAAAGGAAAACCAGTGGGACCTAACTCATATATAGCCTTCTTTAACTTATACCTTGAAGCAAATACATTTTTCTTTTTCTTCAATAAAGCAAAGGCTCTATTATAAATTTCTTTTGTGGTTATTCCTTCATACAATTCATCATGAACGGTTTCTAAAATAGAAGCTACCACTTCATCATCGGCTCCAGTTCGTTTTAAAGATTTTTTCAACTTGGTGAGTGAAAACTGCACTACTTCTCCAGAACTCTTTACTATTGAAATTTTATCAGTATTCATTTTCATATTTAATGCAAATTCAGTTTAAAAAGGCACTATTCCGTAGGCTTCATTCAACAAAAACAATCCTAAAAAGAACAATAAAACATATATAGCTTGTATAAACTTTAAATTGGTTTGTTTTAATAAGTTGATGGTTTGTTTTGGAAAAGTGAAGAGAATAATTCCTTTAATTAAGGCTAACCAACCAAATAAGGTTATTAATAGTTTAATGTTTGGTTCCCAAATATTATGAGCTAAGACATTAAGTAACCCTATAATAATTGCAAAAAGCGAAAGGATAATTAAGAATCGGGCATCTTGTAAGTTATCTACTATTTGTTTTACCCTTTTCGGATTAAAACTCAAAACAAAGAAGAAAATAATACAATACCAGCCCCAAAATTTCAACAAAAAAACCGATATATCCATAACTTATAGCTTTATACACTTTCTCAAAGATACGAATATAACACGCTGATTTTCATGATTTTTGTCATGAAAAAAGAAAAAACCATAAACATATCGAAATATATTTATGGTTTTTATAATTATTGGAGGTTTTCTCCTATTATCTAAACTGAGTTAACCTAGCAACATACTTTCCTATAACATCAAACTCTAAGTTTACTTTGCTACCAATTGTAAAATTTTTAAACGTAGTATGCTCAAAGGTATAAGGGATTATTGCCACACTAAATTCATCTTTTTTAGAGTTTACAACTGTTAAACTCACTCCGTTAATGGTAATAGAACCTTTTTCAATCGTTACATTACTTCCATCAAAATCGTAAGAAAACGTAAAAACCGTGCTCCCATCAGCATCTTCAATATTTTTACAAACCCCAGTTCCGTCTATATGTCCTTGTACAATATGACCGTCTAAACGAGCACCTAATTTCATCGCTCTTTCAAGGTTCACCTCTTCACCTACTTGTAAATCGCCAATATTGGTTTTGTCTAAAGTTTCTTTTATTGCTGTTACTGTATACTCATCATTATTAATTGCCACTACTGTTAAACAAACTCCATTATGAGCCACACTTTGATCTATTTTTAACTCGTTGGTAATTGTACTTTGAATTGTAAGGTGTAAATTTTCTTTTTCACGCTCTATTCCTTTAACCGTTCCAAGAGTTTCTATTATTCCGGTAAACATTCTATAAAAATTTAGTTACTTTTGTTAGCATCAAAAATACAACTTTACCTACGAAAGTAAACTATGGATAAAGCAAACAAAATTATTGTTGGAATTTCAGTTGGAGACATCAACGGAATTGGTATCGAAATTATTTTAAAAACTTTTGAAGACAAACGAATGTTAGATTTCTGTACCCCTGTGTTGTTTGCTTCAAACAAACTGATTTCATACCACAAAAAAGCGTTGAATCTTAATAATAGTGTCCACGGAATTACTTCGATAGATAAATTAGTTCACGGAAAAATCAATTTACTGAATGTTTGGAAAGAGGAGGCTAAAATTGATTTAGGTAAAATTACTGAAGAAGGTGGTAAATATGCTTTAAAATCTTTGCAAGGAGCAGTAGCTGCTTTAAAGAAAAATCAAGTTGATGTTTTACTTACCGCTCCTATTAGTAAAGAGAATATACAATCAGAAGAATTTAACTTTCCAGGTCATACAGAATACTTGGAAGAGAACATAGACGGAAAAAGCTTGATGGTTTTAATGACGGATGAATTGCGTATTGGTTTAATAACAGGACATATTCCTGTTTCAAAGGTTGCCGAAACCATTACTCCAGAGCTTATCAAGTCGAAAGTTGACATCATGTATAATTCATTAAAGCAAGATTTCAACATCAACAAACCTAAAATTGCCATTTTAGGACTAAATCCTCATTGTGGAGATAACGGAATTATAGGTACTGAGGACGATGAAATTATTCGCCCAACGATTGCCGAAATTAAAGAATCTGGTAAGTTAGTTTTTGGGCCGTATGCAGCTGATGGTTTCTTTGGCTCTAAAACTTACGAACAATTTGACGGTGTTTTAGCCATGTATCACGATCAAGGGTTAGCTCCTTTCAAAGCTTTATCGTTTGGAAATGGTGTAAATTTCACCGCAGGGTTAACTAAAGTAAGAACCTCTCCAGATCACGGAACGGGATTTGATATCGCAGGTAAAAATAAAGCAAATGAAACGTCGTTTAAAGAAGCTTTATTTACCTCATTACAAATATTTAAGAACCGAAAAGAGTATCAAGAACTTACTAAAAATGCTTTAAACATAAAATAGTGCATTTTTTTTACACAAAATATAAAAGTAAAAACATTTTTTATATCTTTGCACGCTCAAATTGATAGTTGTAGATGAAAGACTTAAAACAATTCAACATACCTTTTGTAGGTTTAAAAGAAGGAAGTCATTTATTTGAATATCAAATTGACAAAACGTTCTTTGAAGCTTTTCAGTTTGATGAATTTAATGACGTAAACATTAAAGCTGATATTACTTTTGTAAAAAAGAGCACTTTATTTGAGCTTAATTTTACCATAACCGGAACCGTTAATGTTCCTTGTGATGTCACTAATGAATTGTTTGACTTACCTATTGATGGTAGTTTAGACTTAGTTGTTAAATTTGGCCCTGAATTTAATGACGAACACGATGAAATTTTGATACTTCCACACGAAGCATATCAAATTAACGTTGCACAATATCTATATGAATTAATTGTGTTATCGGTTCCAACCAAAAGAGTACACCCAAGTGTAACTGATGGTTCAATGCAGTCAGATGCTTTAAAGAAATTAGAAGAATTAAGAATAAACGAAGAAAAAACTGTTGAAGAAGACTCAACAGACCCAAGATGGGATAAATTAAAGGATTTACTAACAGATAAATAAGACATAAAATGGCACATCCAAAGAGAAAAATATCTAAAACTAGAAGAGACAAAAGAAGAACTCACTATAAAGCTTCTGTTCCTCAAATAGCTGTTGATCCTACAACTGGAGAAGCTCATTTATACCACAGAGCTCACTGGCATGAAGGAAAACTTTATTACAGAGGTCAAGTAGTATTAGAAAGCGCTGCTGCTGAGGCTTAAGAACTAGTTTAAAAAATTAAAAAACCCTCTATTTTGAGGGTTTTTTTATGTTTTTACGTCAAAAAATGTATTTTTTGATGTTTTTTTCTACAAAAAAGTGAAATAATTTTCATTACTTTGAAAACTCGTTTTACTACAAAACAAACAACTATGACTAAAATAACTGCAGCTATATCGGCGGTAGGAAAATATATTCCCGAGTACGCTCTAACTAACAAAGAGCTAGAAACAATGGTAGATACCAACGATGAATGGATTACCAGCAGAACAGGAATCAAAGAACGAAGAATCTTAAAAGGAGAAGGTCTTGGAACTTCTTACATGGCTATTAAAGCAGCCGAAGATTTACTACAAAAATCAAATACAAACCCTGAAGAAATAGACATGGTAATCGTAGCAACCGCTACACCAGATATGCCAGTAGCTTCTACAGCTGTATATACTGCCTCTAAAATTGGAGCAGTTAATGCTTTCTCATACGATTTACAAGCTGCTTGTTCTAGTTTCTTATATGGTATGTCTACTGCTGCTAGATATATTGAAAGTGGTCGTTATAAAAAGGTATTATTAATTGGTGCTGATAAAATGTCATCAATTATTGATTATACTGATAGAGCTACTTGTATCATTTTTGGTGATGGTGCAGGCGCTGTTTTATTTGAACCAAATAATGATGGTTTAGGATTGCAAGACGAATACTTAAGAAGTGACGGTATTGGTCGTGAATTCTTAAAAATTGATGCAGGTGGATCAATCTTACCTCCATCAGAAGAAACCATAAAAAACAAGCAACACTTTGTTCACCAAGAAGGTAGAACAGTATTTAAGTTTGCTGTATCAAACATGGCAGATGTTTCTGAAAAAATGTTAACCAGAAACAACTTAACAAAAGAAGATATTCAGTGGTTAGTTCCACATCAAGCTAATAAAAGAATCATCGAAGCTACTGCTAACAGAGTTGGCTTAGAAGATGACAAAGTAATGATGAATATTCACAAGTACGGAAATACTACTTCTGCTACTTTACCGTTATTACTTGCCGACTATGAAAAAGAGTTGAAAAAAGGAGATAATTTAATTTTTGCTGCATTTGGTGGTGGTTTCACTTGGGGAGCTATCTACTTAAAATGGGCATATAACTCATAAACTAAACAACTAAAATTTAGGAAAATGGACATTAAAGAAATTCAAAGTCTTATAAAATTTGTAGCAAAGTCAGGTGCAAGTGAAGTAAAACTAGAGATGGAAGATATTAAAATCACCATTAAAACTGGAGGCGAAGCTGCTGAAACTACTATTATTCAAGCTGCTGCTCCTATGGCTCAAGCTCCTCAAATGATGGCTCAAGCTCCTGTTGCTCAACCAGCAGCACCAGCTGCAGCTGCTCCTGCTAACACTGAAGACGACTCAAAATATGTAACTATAAAATCACCTATCATTGGTACTTTCTACAGAAAGCCTTCTCCAGATAAACCTAATTTTGCTGAAGTAGGAACTGAAGTAAAAGTTGGTGATACTGTTTGTATTATTGAAGCAATGAAATTATTTAACGAAATTGAATCAGAAGTATCTGGTAAAATCGTTAAAGTATTGGTAGATGACTCTTCTCCAGTAGAATTTGATCAACCATTATTCTTAGTAGACCCATCATAATTTTTGGTTTAGAAGTTTTAAGTTTAGAAGTTTAGTACATAACTAAACTCTTAAACACCTAAACCCAATAAACTCATAAACTAAAAGACATGTTTAAAAAGATATTAATTGCCAATAGAGGCGAAATCGCGCTACGTGTAATTAGAACCTGTAAAGAGATGGGTATTAAAACAGTGGCTGTTTATTCTAAAGCAGATGCTGAAAGTTTACACGTACGATTTGCTGACGAAGCGGTTTGTATTGGACCTGCTCCAAGTAGCGAATCATACCTAAAAATGGATCGTATCATTGCTGCTGCTGAAATTACAAATGCTGACGGAATCCACCCAGGATACGGTTTCTTAGCCGAAAATGCTAAGTTTTCAAGATTATGTGAAGAGCACGATATTAAGTTCATCGGAGCTTCTCCTGAAATGATTGACCGTATGGGAGATAAAGCGAATGCTAAAGCTACCATGAAAGCTGCGGGTGTACCTTGTGTACCAGGTAGTGACGGTGTTATCACCACTTTTGAAGAATGTGAAAAAATCGCTAAAGAAACAGGATATCCTGTAATGTTAAAAGCTTCTGCTGGTGGTGGTGGAAAAGGAATGCGTGCTGTTTGGAAAGCAGAAGATTTAAGAGATGCTTGGGATTCTGCAAGACAAGAATCTAAAGCTGCTTTTGGAAATGACGATATGTATATGGAGAAATTAATTGAAGAGCCTCGCCATATAGAAATCCAGGTAGTAGGTGATGCTTACGGTAAAGCTTGTCACTTATCTGAAAGAGATTGTTCAGTTCAACGTCGTCACCAAAAATTAACTGAGGAAACTCCTTCTCCATTCATGACAGAAGAATTACGTGATGCTATGGGAGCTGCTGCTGTAAAAGCTGCAGAATACATTAAGTATGAAGGTGCTGGTACAGTTGAGTTCTTAGTAGACAAACACCGTAACTTCTACTTTATGGAGATGAATACTCGTATTCAAGTAGAGCACCCTATTACTGAAGAAGTAGTAGATTACGATTTAATTCGTGAACAAATCTTAGTTGCGGCTGGTGTGCCAATTTCTGGTAAAAACTACAAGCCACAATTACACTCAATTGAATGTAGAATTAACGCAGAAGATCCTTATAACGGATTTAGACCTGCTCCAGGAAAAATAATTTCTTATCATGCTCCAGGTGGTCATGGTGTTCGTATCGATACTCATGTATACGCTGGGTATATGATTCCTCCAAACTACGATTCTATGATTTCTAAGTTAATTGTTACTGCACAAACTCGTGAAGAAGCAATCAACAAAATGAAACGTGCATTAGATGAGTATGTTATTGAAGGTGTAAAAACTACAATTCCTTTCCACAGACAATTAATGGATCATCCAGATTACGTAGCGGGTAATTATACCACTAAGTTCATGGAAGATTTTGAAATGGAAAAACAATCATAAAAAAAAGCCTAATGTTTAAAAACATTAGGCTTTTTTAATGTAAAAGGTTCTACTACCTCCTATTTTTCAAAACTCGATTTTTCAGGCAAGATACTCTCAAAAGCATCGTGTATTTCTTGCATTACTTTATCGTAGTTTCTTATGTGTATATTATCGTTTAAACAAACCAGTTTATACGATTGTTCTCTAACAGCCTTAATTGCTTGTTTCGACTTTATAACCAAAGAAAACATCTTAGTATCTTGATACGTATTATACGGTATAAAGTTAGATTTACATATCTGCCAAGTCTTAAATAACTCAGGCGTGTAGTCGTTATCGCTTCTAAATCTGTGTGTAGACATTCCTGTAAGTTCATTTCCACAGTGTTTCCAAACATCTTCAAAAGTAGACTTTAAAAAAGGCTGTGCGTTGTGTGGTGTACGAAGAGTTACAAACTTGTTGTAGTACTTTAATAGTTTTGTAATTCTTGCTCGTGAACCATATGAAGGGTGAAACCATTTATCGTGATCTCTTTTAAAAACTTCTTTCTTATCAAAATGTTTATTGATAAGTCGAATGTTATTTTTTAACATTTTCTCGAATTGAGAAATACCTGTATTGGTTCTAAAAGTGGCAATATCTTTTGGTAATCCATTTTCAAAAAAACGCGTTTCAGGAATATCATTTATGATAAAAAAGTCGTCGTTGAAATACACAAATTGCTCTGACAAATCAGGAATTTTGTGCATATAAATCTCAATTAAATTAGAGTTAAAAACTGGTAAATATTCCTCTGGAATAAAATCAGAATGACTTACTAAATTAATCTTAGGATGATTTTCATCTAACCATTCAGGTTTCTGTCCGCTAGTTACAAAATGAATTTTTCTAACCCAAGGAGCAAACTTCTCAACACCTCTAAACCAATATTTTAAAAAACCGTGATCACGAAAACGTGCTTCTGATTTTTCGTTAACAGAATTATCTATTTTATCAGAAAATTTTGAAAACTCTTTAATCCATTTAGGGTCATCCATATCAACCCAAGTAACCACAAAATCTATTCCCATCTTATACTAAAATTAAGTAAACTTTCTAGGGTTCAAAAGTACTTCTTTTTAAATAAACTCTCTAAATTATTGAAAAATATAGATCGTGTAATCTTACCATACAAACGTTAAAACAAGAATTATCCGTTATATTTGCACTTTATAAAACAACTCTGTTAAATGGATTTTATCTTACAACCTTGGCCTTGGTATGTATCTGGACCACTTATTTCGTTGATACTTTTCTTATTTTTTTACTTCGGAAAAAACTTTGGCGTATCTACTAACTTAGAAACCATGTGTACTATGGCTGGTGCTGGCAAAGTATCTGATTATTTTAAAAAAGACTGGAAAGAACGCGATTGGGCTATTGTATTTTTAGTTGGTTTATTAATTGGAGGATATATAGCAATTAACTTTTTATCTGCTACTCCTGGAGTTGATTTAAATCCTACCACCGTTAACGAATTAGCTGAATTAGGTTTTGCTGATGCTGGAAAAACGTATGTACCAAATGAAATTTATAGTATAGAAAACATGTTAACCTTAAAAGGTTTTGCCATTTTGTTAGTTGCCGGAATTTTAATTGGTTTCGGAACGCGTTATGCTGATGGTTGTACCTCAGGACACGCTATTACAGGATTGAGTAGCTTTCAGTTACCTTCTTTAATTGCTGTAATTGGTTTTTTTACAGGTGGTTTAATTATGATTTGGGTACTTTTCCCTTTAATATTTGGTTAAGATGAAGAATTTGAAATTTTTAATTATTGGTATAGTTTTCGGAATTATTTTATCAAAATCAGAAGCTGTTTCTTGGTATCGTATTTATGAAATGTTCAAATTTCAATCATTTCATATGTACGGAATTATTGGCTCTGCCGTAGCTATTTCTGCAGTTTTTATGTATTTCTTTAAAAGTGGAAAAATTAAAGATTACTTAGGTAACCAAATCAATATTAAAGAAAAGAAAAAAGGCTTTATTAGAACTTTAGTTGGAGGTACAATCTTCGGGTTGGGTTGGGCGTTAGCAGGTGCATGTCCTGGTCCTATTTTTGTGTTAATCGGACATGGAATAGCACCAATGATTATTGTGCTTTTAGGTGCTCTTTTAGGTGCGTTTATTTATGGATTGTTGAGTAAGAAATTACCTAATTAAGTGTTCTAACATGAAAAAACTAATTTGAGCATTTTTTTAGCCTTCATTTTATTTTAAAAAACACATTGTTTCATTTACAATGAAACAATTTCTAAACTATTTGTGCTTTGCAGTAGGCTCATGTTTTTTTCTTTTTTCAAGTCTTTTATCTCATTTTTAAGCCTATTATTTTCTTTATTTAAAACCTTAAACTCTTTGAACGAATTATAGCCTATTCCTCCAACCAATAATAATAGTAATAAAAAAATCCAAGCTGACCTATTTTTTTTAAAATCGAAACCTCTTGTAGAAAACAATATCAAAACCACAAAAATCCCCATAGCTGAAGATAGCGTCAACATAAACAATAAAGATTGTGTAATAGTTTCCACAAACTTAAACGTTGGAATTGTCGAAAGAACAAAAGTTACTATAGCTGTAAAAATTCCAATTATTTCAATTGACTTAAAATCCTTTTTTTGTATTTCTTCTTTTAAATTATTGATTTTTTTTATTTCACTAGAAAAATACTCCACAGATTCAGTGTAAGAAGAAATTTTCCCAACATCTTTTTTTATTTCTTTATATTGTTCTTCCATCTCTTTTACAGAAGGAGGCAAGGAGAATGAAGAAGCGAAAAATACTTTATAAGTTTTATTGTCAATTTCAAAAGGTATTAAAGATTCATTAAATGGAAGTGCAAATATATAATTCAACTCTTTAATAGACCACTCAACATTTTTTGAGTATGACTCAAATATACCTTCACACTCATTTACAATATCTTTATATTTATTAATAAAATTTTGCTTTTCTTCTTCAATTTTCGGCATTAATAATTTTAACACCCTATTTAAAAACTTATACTCTAAAAAATAATTATTGTTTAACCCTACAATATTACTTTTAGTAAAATCAAATTTCTCTTTTATCTCATTAATATCACTCTTATTTTCAATAAACTTAGAGAAATTATTATTCAATGTATAATTCACAAAAACCCTTAAAGAATGCTTATCATAGAAATTATCTTCTTCAATAATTTTATTCTTTAAATGTTTTGCTATCTCCTCTATTCTTCTTTGGTTAGGCTCTACGTCTTTAAAACATTTAATTAACTGATGAATTTGAAAATGTTTTAAACCCTCTAATTCTTTATTCTTATAATTTCTAACTCGATTATTTATTATGTAGTCTGTTGATGTAGATATTCCATACTGAGTATTAAAAACTTCAAGCCAATTATTCAAATCTTGGTTATCTGTTTTAAAATCTTGAATAATTCTTTCTTCTCCATCTTCAGTATAAACTGAGTGATAAGGGTTTTCTTGAAGTCTTCTTTCCTTCCATTTATACTGAAGAAATTCTATCTTTGTTATAATAACTTTATTCATCTCTAAAAAAGAAGGTATATTTACATCCTCAATTCCTTCTTTTATTTTATAAAGCTTTATAAAATGTTCATTATCATTCTTTGGAAAATGATCTGTATTAGCTAAAACTATAACTGTATTAAAGTAATTAATTTTATCTTCTAAGGATTTATCATGAATACTTTCTTTTTTTAATTCATTCTTTAATTGTTTATTACTAATAAAAACATAATCTCTCCTGTCTTCAGAATAATAATTTTTTATTCTATTATAAAAATCTTTATATAATTCTAATGAAATAAAAACTGATGAAGAGAATTGAATTAAATCGTCATGAGTTCTTAAAGGGAAACTACTAAAGTCATCAAAAAGATCTTCTGTTTTATCAACAATTTGCTTTAATTTAACTAAAAAATCAATATCACTTATATACTCAGCACATAAAACAGATAGAGAAAGAAGTTTTATGATATCTGTAAAGGCATTTTCAATCCTTAATGAAACATGTGCTATTACATCTTCAGGTAACTCTGTGTCTTCATACTCATCTCTAATCTCAGCTATGTCTGGTAATAAGTCAATAACTTTAGACACAGGAGTAATAACAGAAAGGTCTTCCTTGACATCTTTAATATATTTAAGTATTTCATCTAAATTATTAGCCATAAACACAAACTAATTAATCAAGGTGAAATATTTTTTCTTCTGATTTAATTATATTAACAGGTATTTTCTCACTGTAACTATTATTATTTCTAGCTTTATTATAGTAATATTTCCACGAAAACCAATTATGACTGAGTTCAACCAACTCAAAAGAGTTCATTTTAATTAAGTTATTATTAATTTCTTTAAGTTTTTCAATAGAGGCATCCAGAGATAATTTAATATTTTCGTCTAAAGTATCAAACCCTAAACCTTTTTCAGTAGTATTGATTTCAGCTTTTTTGTTGTTTATAGTATAATTAAGTTCGTTTCTTCTTATGAAATTATATACCTGACTTTCAACATGACCATATGGCATAGCGTAAAAACTATTAAAAACCTCATCTAACAAAGTACTATTTTGATCTTTTTTTGAATTAACAGCACTACTAAAAAACAATAACTTAAGAACTTTCAATGTGCTTAAATCATTACTCTCATTAAACTCTCCCCATTCAATGAGTTTAGAAACAAAATAATTTGTAGCTTTCTTTTTTTCTTCAAGACTAATCATAAGTATTTTTTATAGCTTTTATTTTGCGGATGCAAATGTACAAATTAACCCTTTGTAAATATACTTTTTTTTACTGGTATATTTAGTGTAATATACTAATATATATCTTAAACACAAACCACTCCATTAAACACCTCACTCATCTCTAAGATAAAACACCTTCTTATTTACAGTACTTTAGGCTTATCAAGAGATAAGCAAACAAGTAATGAAATCCAAATACTTTATAAGTTATAGAATATAGCTCATCATGCCCCTTAATAAACATATTGGTTTAGCAAAAATTGAAATAATAAAATCTTATTTTTAGTATTTGTTATTGATTGTAAATAAAATTAATTCTCAACCAATAACTCTTCAAACATTCCTAAATTGGTATTATCAACCACTTTCCAGTTGTAAATTTTAGAGAGCTGGTAAATTTTCGATAATTCTTCAAATAACCGTGTTTTAGCGTCTTTTTGTAGTCGAGATACTGTAATTGTCGATTGAATCTTTTCAATGGCTTTAGCATTAAGCTTATTCAATTCTTGTTTAGAAAATGTATTGAACTGACTTTGTTGTAAATCGAAGTATTTAATATCAGGAGAGATGAGAATTTCTTCTTCAGGAATTTTATTGATAATGATTTGTTTCCCTACACTATCTATCTGAATTTCTAATTTTGATAAGTCATAACCAACCTCAACCTTTGCATTCACAGAAAGCATTGCTTTTTTTTCAAACGTAAGATATCCGTAAAAGTATTTTTTGGCATCTGTAAAGCTATACATTTCAGAAAAATTTCCTTCTGAAACCACTAGCTTACTCAGGTTCTGAATTCCATTTAAAACAACTTGAATTTCTTCTTGTTCATACTTTTCCTCTTTCTTTTCATACCAAAATTTTGCAATTAAAAATCCTAGTACAAAAACAGCGAGGTATTTTAGTAAACGCATAGTTTTCTTTTTCTATAAATATAAAAAAAGTAAATGAAAGTGAGGTTTATGAAACCTTCTTTGTTTCTTCTTCCTCCTTTGGAAATGCTTGCTTATTGAATATGAATAATAACGCAACTCCGATGGTTATCCAAGAATCTGCTCCGTTAAAAATAGCATTGAAAAATGTAAAGTTTTCTCCTTGATAAATTGGGAAATACAACATATCAACTACTTTACCGTGAAATAATTCTCCGTAAGGATTATCAGAAAAAAGTGTAGCAACATTATGGTAAGAAGAATCGAAAATTACTCCGTAAAAAACAGAATCGATAATATTACCCACTGCTCCCGCTAAAATTAGTGATATTGCTATAATTACTGCTGTATGTGTTTTTTTCTTAATGGTTTGCCACAACCAATACACAATACCGGTAACCGCAACTATTCTAAACAATGTTAAAAATAATTTCCCTCCTTTTCCACCGAATTCAAATCCCCAAGCCATACCATTATTTTCGGTAAAATGGATTCTGAACCAATCGTTAAAAACAATGATTTCTTCTCCTAATTGAAAATGGGTTTTGATGTATATTTTACTTATTTGGTCAATTAAAATTGCCAAAACTACGGTAAGTATTGCGATGTATTTTTTAGACATTATTTCAAATTAATGGAAACAAAAATAAGAAAACTATTCTTATGTTTTTTACAGTTATCTTTTAGAAAAAAGACCCGTATGCTTTTCGTTATATTCGTCTTTATATAGTTTGAAAGAGGTAGTTTTTTTTTAATCAAACTTATATTAATCCATTCTTTTCACAGTAATATTAGCATGAATAGAATTTACGGTAAATATTTTGGATGATGATGAATTTTGCTTTAGAAATGGAGAAATTTTCTTTTCGTCATTAACTAGAATTACTCCTTTATTTGTAGTTAAGTTTAAATCTGTTTTAAATGCATCAGCAAATACATTTCCTTGAAAAAGGTGTGCTTTTATATTTCCAGAAATGGTATTCAGTTTTATATTTCCTCTTTCAATATACACTTCTAAATCTCCTTCATAGCTTTTTGAAGTCACTCCTATAGTTTTACCATGGATTGTAATATGCTTATTTTTTGGAACTTTTATTACTACTCGAGCTCTTTCAAGTCTTCTGGTTATGTACTTTCTAAAAACTTCATCTTGAAGCGGGGGAATACTCAGTTCAAAACTTACTTTTAAGACTCCTTCTTCCTCATTAAAAAGGATATTATGTGTATGCGGATTTTCATCAAACAGAGTTACCTCTAACTGATTATTTTCAGAATTTTCTACAACAACATCATCTAATCCGTAAGTAAGCACTTCAAGTTCATGCACCAGCATACTTCTTTTCTGCACTACTTTTTCTTGACTAAAAAGAAGTTGATTACCGACTATAAATAATAAGAACACATATTTCTTCATACAAAAAAAGCCTCTTAAAAGAGGCTTTATATAAATTTTCTACGGTTTATTGCTTGCGTTTTGCTTCAATACTTAACGTAGCATGAGGCACTAATTTTAAACGTTCTTTTTGAATTAACTTACCAGTAACTCTACAAATACCGTAGGTTTTATTTTCAATACGAACTAAGGCGTTCTTTAAATCTCTAATAAATTTCTCTTGACGAATAGCTAATTGCATGTTTGCTTCTTTAGCCATTGTATCCGATCCTTCTTCAAACGACTTAAATTGCGGAGAAGTATCATCGGTACCGTTATCAGATCCGTTTTTGTAAGAAGCTTGTAATAATTTTAAATCTTCTTCTGCTTTTTCAATTTTCTTTAAGATGATTTCTTTAAATTCTTGTAAATCACTATCTGAATATCTTATTTTAACATCATCCATAATGCTATATTTTTTCAATTAACATTCTACTTTTAATGGTATCAAACTCAATTTCTGTACCATTCTTTAAATCATCAACAAAAACTAACTCGTTTGTTAATGTTTCTGCTTTAATGTAGTTTTCATTTGCCAATACCGATTCTTTTAAATCGTCAGCTTGCAAAATGGTTAATTTAATTTTATCGGTTACTTCTAAACCTGTGTCTTTTCGTGCGTTTTGAATTCTATTTACTAACTCTCTAGCCACACCTTCTTTACGTAATTCATCGTTTATTGTAACATCTAAAGCTACAGTTAACCCCTCTGCATTTGCTACTAACCACCCTTCGATATCTTTTGATGAAATCTCTACATCTGCGGTTTCTAAAGTAATCATTTTACCATTAATTTCCACAGAAATTTCTCCTTCTTTTTCAATTTTTAAAATATCTTCTTGATTGAAATTTTGTATTTGACTAGCAATCAGCTTCATATCTTTACCAAATTTCGGACCTAAAGCCTTGAAGTTTGGTTTGATTTGTTTCACCAAAATTCCTGAAGCATCATCTAATAACTCAATCTCTTTAACGTTTACTTCTGACTTAATTAAATCTGCAACTGCTAAAATTTCTTCCTTCTGAACTGCATCTAATACTGGAATCATTATTTTTTGTAATGGTTGACGTACTTTGATTTTTTCTTTAGCTCTAAGAGATAAAACTAATGATGAAATCGTTTGTGCATTTTCCATTTTACGCTCTAATGATTTATCTACTAAATCAGCATTATACTTAGGGAATTCTGCAATATGTACACTTTCAAAATTCTCTACTCCTGTAGCATTCACTAAATCTTTATATAAACGATCCATAAAGAAAGGTGCTACTGGAGATCCTAATTTAGCCACCGTTAACATACATGTGTATAACGTTTGGTATGCAGAAATTTTATCTTGTGCATACTCTCCTTTCCAAAAACGTCTTCTACATAAACGCACATACCAATTACTTAAATGATCTTGTACAAAATCAGAAATTGCTCTGGTTGCTTTGGTTGGCTCATAATCTGCATAGAATTTATCAACCTTATCAACCAACGTATTTAATTCAGATAAAATCCAACGATCAATCTCTGGTCTTTCGTTAATTGGAATTTCAGCTTCGCTATACGTAAAATTGTCAATATTCGCATATAATGAGAAGAATGAATAGGTATTGTATAAAGTTCCGAAGAATTTACGTTTTACCTCTTCTATTCCTGCAATATCAAATTTTAAGTTATCCCAAGGATTAGCATTTGAAATCATATACCAACGCGTAGCATCTGGACCAAATTCTGACAATGTAGTAAACGGATCTACCGCATTTCCTAAACGTTTTGACATTTTTTGTCCGTTCTTATCTAACACCAATCCGTTAGATACAACATTTTTATAAGCTACAGAATCAAACACCATCGTTCCAATTGCATGTAACGTATAGAACCATCCACGAGTTTGATCTACTCCTTCTGCAATGAAGTTTGCTGGATAACTTTCTTTGGTATCGATTAATTCTTTATTTTCAAACGGATAATGCCACTGTGCATAAGGCATAGAACCTGAATCGAACCATACATCAATTAAATCACTTTCGCGCTTCATTGGTTTACCTGATGTAGAAACTAAGGTAATTTTATCGACTACATTTTTGTGTAAGTCTATTTTATCATAGTTCTCTTCAGACATGTTTCCTACTTCAAAATCAGCAAAAATATCTTCAGTCATTACGCCTGCATCAACTGACTTTTGAATCTCTTCTTTTAATTCAGCTACAGAACCGATACAAATTTGCTCTGTTCCATCTTCAGTACGCCAAATAGGTAATGGAATTCCCCAAAAACGAGAACGTGATAAGTTCCAGTCATTCGCATTTTTTAACCAGTTACCAAAACGTCCTTCTCCTGTCGATTTTGGTTTCCAGTTTATCGTTTCGTTTAAATCGAACATCTTATCCTTTACATCGGTTACCTTGATAAACCAAGAATCTAATGGATAGTATAAAATTGGTTTATCGGTACGCCAACAATTCGGATAACTGTGTACATATTTTTCAACCTTAAAGGCTTTATTTTCTTCTTTTAATTGAATCGCTAACTCAACATCTACTGATCTTTCAGGAGCTTCTCCATCAGCATAGTACTCGTTCTTCACATATTTACCTGCAAATTCTCCCATTTCTGGACGGAACTTCCCTTGTAAATCTACTAAAGGAACTGGATTCTCATTTTCGTCTAACACTAACATTGGTGGCACTTCTGGAGTTGCTTGTTTTGCAACCAACGCATCATCAGCACCAAACGTAGGTGCTGTGTGTACAATACCTGTACCATCTTCGGTAGTAACAAAATCTCCTGAAATTACCCTAAAAGCATTTTCTGGATTCTGATATGGTAAAGCAAATGGTAATAATTGCTCGTATTTAATACCTACTAAGTCTTTTCCTATAAATTCTTTTACAACTGCATATGGAATTTGCTTATCTCCCTCTGCATAATTTGCTAATTCAGCTACATCTTCAACTTCATTAAACTTCTTTCCAGCAAATTGTTTACCTACCAGGTTTTTCGCTAACACCACTTGAATTGGTTCAAATGTGTATTGATTGAATGTTTTTACTAAAACATACTCAATCTTTGGACCAACCGTTAATGCTGTATTCGATGGAAGTGTCCATGGAGTCGTTGTCCAAGCTAAAAAGTGTACATCTCCATCAACTTGTAAAAAGTCTGGTAATGTTTCTTTTATCGTTTTAAACTGAGCTACTACTGTAGTATCTGTAACATCTTGATACGTTCCTGGTTGATTTAACTCGTGCGAGCTTAATCCTGTTCCTGCTTTTGGTGAATACGGTTGAATAGTATATCCTTTATACAGTAAATCTTTATCATAGATTTGCTTTAACAACCACCAAACCGATTCCATATATTTTGGTTTGTAAGTAATATATGGATCTTCCATATCTACCCAATATCCCATTTTTTCTGTTAGGTCGTTCCAAATATCGGTATAACGCATTACCGCTTTTTTACACGCTTCGTTGTATTCTTCAACGGTAATTTTTGTTCCAATGTCTTCTTTAGTGATTCCTAATTCTTTTTCAACACCCAATTCTACAGGTAACCCATGCGTATCCCAACCTGCTTTACGCTTAACTTGGTATCCTTTTTGGGTTTTATAACGACAAAAAATATCTTTAATGGCACGTGCCATTACGTGGTGAATTCCTGGTAAACCGTTTGCTGAAGGTGGTCCTTCAAAAAACACAAATGGTTCATTTCCTTCACGTGTAGTAATACTTTTTTCAAAGATGTTGTTTTCTTCCCAATAGTTTAATATTTCTTCTGCTACTTTTGGTAAATCCAATCCTTTGTATTCAGTAAACTTCTTACTCATTTTGTCGGTTTATTAATTGAATGTGCGAAATTACGTATTTTCTTGTAATTGTTGAATTTGAGATATAAAAAAACACCTCAAAATTGAGGTGTTTTTATTGTGAATTCTATTTTTAAGGAAACAAACTAATTAATTCCTCGTTCTTTTTTAATTTGTTCGTAAGCTGCTTGAATTTTTTGAAACTTTTCGTTAGCTCCATTTTTATGCTCTTCTCCTAAGTTTTGCAATTTATCTGGATGGTGCTTTTTAGCCATTTTTCGATACGCTTTTTTCACCTCATCATTAGTAGCTTCTTTTGTTATTTCTAGCATTTTATAAGCGCTATCAGACTCATCATAAAACATTGCTTTTATTGATGAATAATCGTATTCATTAATGTATAAATAACTTGCTATTTTTCTAATTTCTTGCTCCTCATTACTCGTTACTTGTCCATCAGCTTGCGCTATTCCGAATAAAAAATGAACTAACTGTAATCGCGTAGCATGCGACATGTACTGACGAATTTGTAAACAAACTTGACGTGTAGAAATTTGCTTTTTAATAATTCCGTTGAACAATTTAAATGCATGATTTGCTCTTTCTTTACCGTACATTTTCACAAAATACGTACGAACATAATCTAATTCGCGTTGATCTATTCTCCCATCTGCTTTTATAACTACCGATGCTAAGATTAATAAGCTAATTTCAAAATCTCCTGAAGTAGCTCTTCCTCTTGTTCCCTCATGTTGTCTTTTTTGATATTCTTGTTGTTCTTCTTTAAAATCTTCTACTGAAATTCCATCAATAAAACTCCCCACAACAAATCCTACAATAGCTCCAATAGGCAACCTCCTAACGTAAAGCCTGCTCCAGCCCCAAGCCATTTTGCAAATTTTCCCATTTATAAAATTTAAAAGTGCAAAGATAAAATTTTAAGCAACTACAACCATAGCTATTTGAAGTTGATTGTTGCCATGAAAAACAGTATCTTTGCTTTAAATTTAATTCAAAAATATGTATCCAGAAGAATTAGTAAAACCAATGCGTGACCAATTAATCAACGCTGGTTTTGAAGCTTTATATACTGCTGAAGATGTTGACAATGCTTTAGCAAAAGAAGGAACTACGTTAGTAATGGTAAACTCAGTTTGTGGATGTGCTGCAGGTACTGCAAGACCAGGAGTTATTGCTTCTTTAGGGGCAGATAAAACTCCTACACATTTAACAACTGTTTTTGCAGGGGTAGAAAAAGAATCTACTGCGAAGGCAAGAGAATATATGATTCCTTTCCCTCCATCATCACCTGCAATCGCCTTATTTAAAGACGGAAATTTAGTACACATGTTAGAGCGTCATCATATTGAAGGGCGTTCTGCTGAAGCAATTGCTCAAAACTTAGCAGCTGCTTACGACGAGTTTTGTTAGGCTGTAGGCTAAAAATAAAAAAATCTGGAAAATTTCCAGATTTTTTTATTTTTGATTTTTTCACTTATCGTCTTGACTCTTTTATCTAACAGCGAAGCGGTCTCTGTTCGCTTCTACACTTTTTTAATCACATTGGTGACAATTCCCCAAATGATAAAATTATTTTCTTCAGTGATTTTTATAATAGGATAATCTGGATTTTCAGGTTTCAACCAAACTTCTCCTCCTTCAACTCGCAAGCGTTTTACCGTAAACTCTCCATCTAAAAAACAAACCGCTATCTTATTATTGGTTGGCGGAATACTTCTATCAATCACCAACAAATCATTATCATCCAAACCAGCACCAATCATCGATTGACCACTTACTCGTGCAAAAAAAGTTGCCTCTTTATTTCTAATAAGCTCCTCATCTAACGAAATACGAGTTTCTCTAAAATCATCTGCAGGAGAAGGAAATCCAGCAGAAATACCTATATCCATAAAGATAGCACCTTCGCTTTCATTTAATTCTTTCGGTAAAAAAAATGTCAATGCTTCTGATGCTTGTACTTGTTTTAATTTTCGTAACATCTTATTGTTTGTTGTTTAACTAAACTTACTTTACCTTGATAATATCGTTAATATTAGTTGTGTACTTGGGTGATAATCGTTCTTGACGCATCTTCCAAGTACGCCGTAAATCTTGATTGGCTAATTTAATCTTATCTGCTTTATAAGTCTGATTAATTTTATCAATCGCACTCATTAAAGAAGCGTGCTTCGGATTTTCACTTGCAAACATATCTAATTGATAATTATCTGAAGGCACCAATCCTGTTACAATAACTCCTGCTCTTTTGTAGTGTATTCCTTCTTTAAAAATAGTTATTACTGCTTGTACCGCGCTTTTACAAATTGTTAATGTTGAATTGGTCGGATACGGAAACACTACTGTTTTACTTACACGATGTTGCTCTGTGTCTTTTTTATGATAATCGCTACGCAACAATACAATTACCATATGGCAACTAGAATTTTGCTTTCGTAATTTTTCTGCACAACTTGCTGCAAACGTAGAAATTCTTTCTTTAATATTATCTAAATCTGAAAATGTATATTCAAAACTTCGGGTTGTTGCTATTGCTTTTTTGTTGGCAGGTTCATCTAATTCAATTTTCGAATCTCCTTCTAAGTCTTTTTTTAACTTCCAGCCTGTAATGGATAAATTTTTCAGCACCCAATCATCATTTAACTGTGTAAAATCATACGCTTTTACACATCCTTTAGCTTGTAGTCTTTTTTGTATACCTCTTCCAATTCCCCAAACACTTTCAATAGGAGTCCATTTTAACGCTTTGATTCTTTTTTCTTCGGAATCTATCACATAGACTCCTCCTGTTTCTTTCGGAAACTTACGTGCTATTTTATTTGCTACTTTACTTAATGCTTTTGTAGGTGCAATTCCTACACAAGTTGGAATACCTGTCCATTGTAAAATTCTACTTCTTATTTCAGTTCCATAAGAATTCAAATTATACTCATCAAAACCTTTGAATTGTAAAAAAGCTTCATCAATAGAATACACCTCTACATCGGGCGAAAATTGTTCTAAAATTTTCATCACCCGCGCACTCATATCACCATACAACGGATAATTTGATGACAGCACCGAAATTTGATTGTCTTTGCAAAACTGATCCCACTTAAAAATTGGTGCTCCAAATGGAAGTTGTAACTTTTTTGCTTCATCACTCATTGAAATAACACACCCATCATTATTACTCAAAATAGCCACTGGTTTTCCTTGCAAATTCGGATTAAAAACCCGTTCGCAAGAAGCATAAAAGTTATTACAATCTACCAACGCATACATAATTGTAAAGGTACAGAATCTTCTGTTTTTACTCCTCTACAAACTCTAAAATATCTGCGGGTTGGCAATCTAATGCTTTACAAATAGCTTCTAGTGTTGAAAAACGAATAGCTTTAGCTTTTCCTGATTTTAAGATGGATAGGTTTGCTGTGGTAATTCCTACAATCTCTGCCAATTCTTTACTTTTCATCTTGCGTTTGGCAAGCATTACATCTAAGTTTACAATGATTGGCATACCTTATATTGTTAAGTCGTTTTCTTGTTTTAATTCTTTTGACACTCTAAATATCTCTGAAAGCACCAAAAAGAAAAGTCCAAAACAGATACTTAAATAATGAGCTCCAATTCCAAAATCAAAATTTATAGTTGATGTTGTTGTTAGCTTTAAACCAATTCTAGCAACAATCATCAAAACACCTGAAATAAGTAATAAATTTCCTGCTCCCTTTAAATTCTTAATTACTTTTTCTGAAAACATCTTAGTTCTAACAAATTCTGTTAACACTACTCTAAACTTATAAATTGCATTATAAACTAGTACATACACCAATAAAAAAATTGCTACAAATACTTTTGAAATTATGCTTGTTCCTACATTAAAGTCTAACCCCATAATTTTAAAATTACCTTGTTCTGTTACAAAAAATATAAGAGGAATACCTATAACAAGAAAAGGAACTATAAGACTATATACAATAAAAATAAAGTCTATTAAGCTTTTTAAAATTTTTAATTTTCTCATAATTAGTTTATATGGTTAGGTCGTTTTCTTCTTTTAGCTCTCTCCCTCTTTTAAACACTTCCTTTAAAATATAAAAGAAGATAATGGCTAATGGATAGTATATTATAAAATCTAATGTTACTCTTTCTTTTGTCACAAAATGCGGTATATCTGTTTCATTAAAAACCATTGATATTGGTTCTAACGTAAATCCTTTTAAAGCAAAATCTATTATAAAAAGTGCTATTATTAATAATATAATTTTGTTTAATATTTTAATATTAGAGCCAAAAAACAAATCATAACTTTTTGTATTCTTCAAAAAAAGGTTTAAAAGATATAGTATAAAAAAGTATCCTAAAAACTTTATAACTTTTGTCCATATGATATAAAATTTAGAATAGTCATTTAATAAATTATAATGTATAAACTTTTCTGTAGCCTCCCATTGCTCATAAGTTTCTGGTACTTTTTCAATACCATGGTTAAAAACCAATCTTCTACTTTCATCAATAATTAGTGAGTTATATTTTTCAGGAGATACCATAGAGTCAAAGTATATAAACACTAATCCTACACATAGAATTATTTGTATTAACATTATAAACTTCAAGAAAAGTGATCCATTTTTTAAAATCTTTTTTGTCTCCATAACATTTTATATTTTTTATTTCTTGCACAAATATATTAAAATTATTGAAAAACAATAATTTTTTATTTTTATATGATAATTAAACTTTTGCTATTTTTGTTACATGGCAAAAAAATTGAAAATTGACGGAATAGATAAAATCATTATCAAACGATTGGTAAATGATGCAAGAACTCCTATTTTAAGTATTGCTCGCGAAGTAGGTATATCAGGCGCTGCCATTCATCAACGGTTACGTAAATTAGACGAATCTGATTTGATTGAAGGCTATAAAATGGTATTAAACCCTAAAGCGCTAGGGTATACTACCACCGCTTTTGTTGGAGTGTTTTTAGATTCTGCCAGTTTATACTCTTCAGCTATTAAACGTTTAAAAGAAATTCCTGAAATTGTAGAAAGTCATTACACCACGGGCAACTATGCTATTTTTATTAAAATACTGTGTAAGAACAATGAAGATTTAATGCACTTGTTAAATAAGGATATTCAAACCATAAAAGGGGTTTCAAGAACCGAAACTTTTATATCTTTAGACCAACAAATAGATCGACAAATAAAAATTTAGAACCCCGAATGAACGATTTTATCTTCTACTTTAAAATGGGCTTGTTTCATGTACTTGATTTTAAAGCCTATGACCACATTTTATTTTTAATCGTATTAGCTGTTGTATATCAATTTAAACAGTGGACAAAAGTTTTATGGTTAATCACTTTATTTACCATTGGACACTCAATAACGCTAGCACTTTCTGCCTACGGAATTTTAAATGTACGAGCAGATTTAATCGAATTTTTAATTCCGTTAACTATTTTTATTACAGGGTTAATGAATGTATTAACTGCCAAAAAAGCATCGGTAGGAAAAGAAAATCAGAATTTATTTTTTGCGCTTTTCTTCGGATTAATTCACGGACTTGGTTTTTCCAACTATTTTAAAATTATGATTGGTAAAACTTCTGATAAATTCTTACCTTTAGTTGAGTTTGCTTTAGGTGTAGAAGTAGCACAAATTATTATTGTTTTAGGTATTTTATTAATCGGCGCGTTAGTACAATCAATCTTTAGTGTAAATCGTCGCGATTGGATTTTAATCATGTCGTCTATCGTTATCGGGTTCGCTTTACAAATGATGTTCGACCGTGTTTTTTGGTAAAAAATTAACGCCTAACTAATTCAAATCTAACTACCTTAGCTTAACTAAGAAAAAATCACACGAAACATTTTGAAGAAAAAACAATTAAAATATGACATTGCCTATTTAAAAATGGCGAATGAATGGGGACAACTTTCACACTGTATTCGTAAAAAAGTAGGTGCTTTAATTGTAAAAGATAGAATGATTATTTCTGACGGTTATAACGGGACTCCTTCTGGGTTCGAAAACTTTTGTGAAGATGAAGAAGGTTACACTAAATGGTACGTATTACACGCCGAAGCCAATGCTATTTTAAAAGTAGCATCTTCAACACAATCGTGTAAAGGCGCTACCTTATACATAACTTTATCACCTTGTCAACAATGTAGTAAATTAATACATCAAGCAGGGATAAAACGTGTAGTATATTCACAAGCATACAAAGACCGATCAGGATTAGATTTTTTAGAAAAAGCAGGTGTTGAATTGACATATTTACCAAATGAACAAGAATAATTTACCTATATATTTCTCTATCGCAGTAGTTTTCGGTATTCTTATTGGAACTTTTTTTAGCGGTGGAAACTCAAGCAATTTTATTAGTAAAAGTACTTCTAGTGAACGTAAAATAAAACGTTTGATTGATTATATTCAAAGTGATTATGTTGACAACGTTAACACTGATGAATTATTAGATGGTGCTATTGCTGAAATGCTAGGTAAATTAGATCCGCACTCTGTATATATTCCGAAGGAAAACTTACAATTAGTTACCGAAAACATGCAGGGTAACTTTGTAGGTATTGGTGTTCAATTTCGTATGATTGGTGATACGATTACCGTTATAGAACCTATTAAAGGTGGCCCAAGTATTGAAGCTGGAATTAAAGCTGGAGATAGAATTTTACTCGCAGACAAAGACACTCTTTATGGAAAAAACCTACAAACTTCCCAAATAATGAAAGCCTTAAAAGGGAAGCCAAATACTAAAGTTGATTTACAGGTTTATAGAAAAACCAATGACAGTGTTTTTGATATTACCATTAATCGTGGTAAAGTAAATATTAAAAGTGTTGACGTTGCTTACATGCTAAACGACAGTGTTGGTTATATAAAATTAGATCGTTTTGCTCGTAACACTTATGTAGAATTTAAAACTTCTTTAAACAAATTACTTACGAAAGGAATGACCGACTTAGTGTTGGACCTTCGTGGAAATGGTGGTGGTTTTATTGATATTGCTAATGATATTGTTGACGAATTCTTAGAAGACAAAAAACTTATTGTATTTACTAAAAATAATAAAGGAGATGTTGTTGAATCTTTCGCTACAGATAAAGGTGATTTTGAACACGGTGGTTTGTATGTTCTAATTGACGAAAACTCTGCGTCTGCTTCTGAAATTGTAGCAGGTGCATTACAAGATAATGACAAGGGAATTATCATCGGACGTCGTTCTTTTGGTAAAGGGTTAGTACAACAAGAAATGGATTTGGGTGATGGTTCTGCAGTGCGATTAACTACTGCTCGCTATTATACTCCTACAGGTCGCTCTATTCAAAAGCCTTACAAAGCAGAAGCTGACTCTGAAGAATACAGTCACGATTTTGAGCATCGTATAGAAAATGGTGAATTGTTCAATAAAGACAGTATTAAAACAGTAGATAGTTTAAAATACACAACACCTAAAGGAAAAATAGTGTATGGTGGTGGTGGAATTATCCCAGATCATTTTGTTGCGGTAGACACCTCTTCTTACATTCCTACGATTTTCTTCCGTCCTTTAAACGATTTTGCTTTTTCATATGTAGATGATAATCGTAAAAAATTAGCGTCTATAACGGTAGATGATTTTATTAAAAACTTTGATAAAGACCATAGCGTTTCTAACAAATTTCTAGAAGAAATTAAAGATTACAGACTTTCTGAAAGAACAAAAAATCAACTTCGCAGCAATTTGAGAGTATTAATTGCTCGTGAATTGTTTAGTGATGAAGGTTTATACAAAGTAGATCAGCAAGACGATAAAATGCTGCAAAAAGTGTTTGAACTGGAAGCTAAGTAAAACTTACATTCCTTTTTTAGTTCTTTTTTCAGCGTACACTTCAGAAATCGTTGGGTTTTGGGGGCAGCTTTTTATTTGCTCAAACTCATCACCTGATTTCACAAAACCTGTTTGCAATATTTTAAAATAAACTCCTGGTAAATCTTGCTGCCAAAACTGTTTTACAATTTTCATATCATTAAAACGTACCCCAAGTTTCATACAAGGTTGACGCGGCTTCGTTACTTCAATTACAACCTCTCCAACTTTAAAAGTATCGCCAACATGTAATTGACTTTCATCTAAATCAGAAACAGTTAGATTTTCACCAAATATTCCGTATTCCCAATCTAAATTAGGATACAATTCTTTCCAGTATGAATAATGATTTTCTGAGTAAGCGTAAACTGCCTGATCTATTCCTCCATGATGCTCTCTGTCACAAATAGCATCGTCTTTTACTTTTTCAACATCTAAGAAAATAGGTTTGTCAACAGGAAACTTAAAAATACCTGTAGTAACGATTTTTCCTTTCCAATCGATTTCTTTTCGCTCTCCTATATTAGTTGCTACAATTTTCATTAAATACAAGTATTAAGAATTTCAGATATTGCATAAAAATCTACAGCTAAAAAAATAAAAATAATTTGAGTTTTATGATAACACCATGTAATCTTACCTAAAAAATCACTTCTCTCCTTTAACAATTTTAACCTCTGATCAAACTTCTCTATATCATCTATTAAATCAAGATTAAAGTCGTTATCATATAAAAAAGAAATCATTATAAAATCAGAAAATCCCTTTTTAAGTTTAGTTGTTCTTATTCTTTTAGCTTTTCTATTATAATTATCAAAATATTTACTCTTTGCCTTAACTATATTTCTTGTTATTCTAAAATCAGTTAATCTACTTAAAACACTATATACCCCAAACATACACCCTAGAACACTAAAAATTAATGAGGAATAAAAAAATATCAAAACCCAATCTATTTTTAAATCAAAATCAATTACAATTTTCTTTAATAAATCGTTTTGATTAACCAAGTAACCTACAAAAGCTATAGACAAGCTTGTAAATAAATTAATCGAATAACCTGTTTGAGTTAGAGACTTGTCAATCCAAAATCTTCTTCTTTCCTTATAATTATCTTTTTCATTCATTAAAATTCAATTATTATTCTACTAAAAAATTCTGCAATACATCCGCTATTTTTCGGTTATCTGATAATTGTGGAATTTTATTCTGACCTCCGAACTTACCTATAGATTTCATATACTCATGAAAACCTCCCTTTTGTACTTTTCTAATAATTAACGGACGTAAAACTTTACCCGTAATTAAATCGAAATAATACACATTTTGCTCTTGCATAGAAGCATCAATTTTAGCAGCCAACTCCTCTAAATTCTCTGGTTCATTTTCAAATTCAATAAACCATTCATGATATGGTAATCCTCTTTCTGGATTTACCTGCGGAGCTACGGTAAATTCACTTATGTTAATATCAGTTCCTTTAATAGCATCATTCAACGCTTTTTCTACTTCTTTACCGATTACATGTTCTCCAAAAGCAGAAATAAAATGTTTGATACGTCCTGTTACTTTTATTCTATAAGGCTTTAAAGAAGTGAACTCTACAGTATCACCAATATTATAACCCCATAAACCAGCAGATGTATTTAAAATGATTACATAGTTAACCCCTAATTGAACATCTTTTAACGAAATTCTTGTTGGGTTTTCATCAAAAAATTCGTTTGCTGGAATGAACTCATAAAAAATCCCTGAATTCAACTGCAACAACATTCCTTTTTCAGTTTGAGAATCTTGATAAGCAATGAATCCTTCTGATGCAGGGTATAACTCTACATAATCTATTTTTTTACCAATTAACGCTTCAAACTTATTCTTGTACGGTTCAAAATTTACTCCTCCGTACACAAAGAAATTGAAGTTTGGGAAAATTTCGGAAACCGTTTTCCCCGTCTTTTCAATCAGTTTTTCAAAATACATTTGTACCCAAGACGGAATTCCGCTAATCACCGTCATATTTTCCGGTAGCGTTTCTTCAACTACTTTATCAACTTTCACATCCCAATCTTCAATACAATTGGTTTCCCAACTTGGTAAGCGATTCTTTAATAAATAATTTGGAACATAATGAGCCGCTATTCCGCTTAAACGCCCTAGCTTCACACCGTTTTTATCTTCTAAAACTGGACTTCCTTGTAAAAAAATCATCTTTCCATCCACAAAACTAGCATCATTTGTTTCTGCTATGTAAAACAACAAAGCGTTACGTGCCGCAGAAATATGTGTTGGCATTGATTCTTTACTAATTGGAATATATTTTGCCCCAGAGGTAGTTCCTGAAGTTTTAGCAAAATACAACGGTTTTCCTTTCCACAAAACATCTTCCTCTCCTTCAACTACTCTATCTACATAAGAACGTAATCCTTCATAATCATTAACAGGAACACGTTTTTTAAAGTCTTCATAGTTATTGATTGACACAAAATCGTGGTCTTTACCAAAAGCTGTTTTGCATCCTTCTGTAACTAAATACTGAAATACCTTTTCTTGTGTTTTATGTGGATCATTTGCCCATTTGTACACTTGCTTTCGTACAATTTTTGCAAATGGAATTGCTAATATTGATTTAATGCTCATTCTTTTTTAGATTGTTAGATTTTTAGATGATTGGATTGTTAGACAACCTCTCTTTTCTCTTCTCTTTACTACTGAAAATCTATATAATTGGTAGGGTTTACTGGAAACCCGTTATTCCATAACTCAAAGTGTAAATGCGGTCCAGTAGTTAACTCTCCTGTTGATCCCACACTTGCAATAGCCTCACCTGATTTTACTACATCACCTTGCTCTTTTAATAAAGTTCCGTTGTGCTTATACACAGAAATAAACTCATTAGAATGTTGAATCGTTATCACATATCCTGTTTCTGCTGTCCATTCTGCTAAAATTACTGTTCCGTCCGCGACAGCTTTTACAGGAGTGCCTGTTTGCGCCACAATATCAATTGCGTAATGCTTTTCATTCAAATCAAAAGGCTGAGAAATAGTACCCGTTAAAGGTGAAAAGAATACATTTTTAATTCTGTTCTCTCCCCCTTCATACAACGGAAAAAGATCTTTATTATCTATCTTCTCTCTAAAAAGTGAATCTTGTTTCGTTGCCTGCAGTTTAGTTTCATCAACTACAATTGTTTGCATTTCGGTTGTTATAGAATCTATTTTTTCAGGTTCTATATCACCAGTTAACACGGGCTTTAACGCCTTTGTGTAACTTTCTATAATTGCTAACCTGTTTTTTAAAGAATCCGCTTCATAAGTTAACCTAGTAGCTTTCCTTTTTAATGCGGTTGAAGAGTAACCAGGAATATACTCTCGTATTCCAGTAAATGCAATTAATAGCGTTGTTAAAACTATAAGAAGTATTGAAAACACTCCACTAAAAACAAATACGTTTAACCTTGATAGTTTTAAAGAAAATCGTTCTTGAAATGTATCTTCATTTAAAATTACCAGTCTGTACTTATCTGTAAGCTTCTGTTTAAGCTTTCTTTTTTTCTTGTTTTTTGACACGTTTTATACTTGTTTGGGATTCAAATATACAACGAAAAAGTGGCGAAACTATTTTTTATAAAAGTTCATCTCGTCTATATACTTCCAAACTTTATACGGTAGCAAAGGTTTACAGTTTTTTTCTTCTTTTATCGCTTTTCGTATCATGGTTGAAGAAATTTCTACTATTGGAGCATCAACTCTATGAATCTTCTCGTGATTCTTGAACTGATTTTCTACAATTCCTTCAGAAACTCTAGGGTATACATATATGTGATAATCTTCTAAAATAGCCTCATAGTTTTTCCACTTATGCAAGCTTTTCAAATTATCCTCACCCATGATTAAACTAAATGTATAATTTGGGTGTTTTTCAGAAATATGTGCTAATGTGTTAATTGTATAATTTGGTTGAGGAAGCCTAAACTCTATATCTGACGGTTGGATTTTTTCATACTCTTCAGTGGCCAAATACACCATATCTAAACGATGATGATTATCTAACAACGAATTTTTCTTTTTAAATGGGTTGTGAGGTGTTACCACCATCCAAATTTCATCTAAGTCAGAATACTCAACCATGTGATTGGCTATGATTAAATGCCCTATATGAATTGGATTAAAAGTTCCGAAGTATAATCCTATGTTTTTCATATTTAAAAATACTAGAACCTAGACCTAAATACTAAGTTATTCTTTAATTACTTTTTTTATTCCCAAAAAATCGTCTACTAAATCTTCTGCTTCTTGTAAAGCTACTGGTAATTCGTAGTTTTTAATGATTTTATCAAACTGTGGTGCTGTAGCTAATTCTACCGAAGCTTTTGCTATACGCATATTGATTTTATCTTCGCTTTCGGTACTTCTTTTCTTTAAGCGAATTTTTA
Source organism: Tenacibaculum sp. TB-56 (assembly GCF_059716275.2). Classification (NCBI taxonomy): domain Bacteria; kingdom Pseudomonadati; phylum Bacteroidota; class Flavobacteriia; order Flavobacteriales; family Flavobacteriaceae; genus Tenacibaculum; species Tenacibaculum sp. TB-56. The sequence goes on from NZ_CM201367.1 coordinate 871,618, forward strand.
GCTCATCAACACTTGGTGGCTTTACAAAAACAGCTAAAGTTTCTTCTGGAAATTTCTTTTTAATACGTAATCCTCCAACAACATCAATATCAAAAATTACGTGTTTCTTTTGAGCCCAAATACGTTCTACTTCGGTTTTTAATGTTCCATAAAAATTGTCACGATATACTTCTTCCCACTCTAAAAACTCGTCGTTTTTTATTTTTTGTTTGAACTCTTCTGCTGAAATAAAATAATAATCTTTTCCATCAACTTCTTCACCTCTTGGAGCTCTTGAAGTCGCAGAAATTGAAAACTCTAAATTAAAACGTTCTTGAGCCAATAAGTGACGTACAATTGTGGTTTTACCTGAACCTGACGGTGCTGAAAACACAAATAATTTCCCTTTAAATTCTTCCGACATTTTTATAAAACGTTTAAAATTTGCTCTTTTATTTTTTCTAACTCGTCTTTCATTTGAATGACTAATTTTTGTATTGGTGCAAAATTAGCCTTAGACCCTGTAGTATTAATCTCTCTACCTATTTCTTGTACGATAAAACCTAATTTTTTACCATTAGAATCTGACGTTTCTAATTGTTGTAAAAAATACTCTAAATGGTTTGCCAAACGTACTTTTTCTTCGTTAATATCTAATTTTTCTAAATAGTAAATTAACTCTTGTTCAAAACGATTTTCATCTACTTCAACTTTTAAGTCAGTTAATGCTTTTTGCAAACGCTCTTTTACATGAGCTATTCTATCACCATCTAACTTTTTAACTTCCTCTAAAGCTGTTTGAATATTCGTTATTCTCGTTTTAAAATCTTCTTCTAACGACTGTGCTTCATCTATTCTATATTGAATAATTTCTTTTAAAGCTTCATCAATATGAGCATCTATTTGATTCCACTCTTCTTCATCTAACTCTTCACGTTCCGTTTTTAAAGCATCTGGCATTCTTACTGCCATTTTCATCAATTCAACATCATCAGAAGAACCTACTTGCGTTACATTTCTTAACTGTTGCATATACTCTCGTACGACACCAGTATTTACTGTTGTTGAAGTTTCATCCGCAGTCATTTCTACATAAATAGAAAAATCTACCTTACCTCGTACCAAACTACTTGCTAGTTTTTTACGAACATCTAGTTCTTTTTCTCTATAGTAAGAAGGAATTCGAGTGTTTAAATCTAAATTTTTACTGTTTAACGATTTAACTTCAATCGTAACTTTTTTAGAAGGTAGATGTAGTACAGATTTACCGTACCCCGTCATAGATTGTATCATAACTTCGGTTTAATAATCCGCAAAGATACATTTATTTATTCGGAGTTTCAGCAGGACGTTTTGTTACTAGAAACACTCCAAAAAATATCAATAATGCAGCACCTATTTTAACCATATCTAAATGATCACTCCCTACTATTAATGCGTAAATTGCTGCCACTACTGGTTGCAAATATATAAAAACACTTACCGTTGTGGGTTTTAATTTAGACAGCGCAAATAAGTTGAACAAATAAGTTATACAAGTGGTAAACAATACCACAAACCCTGCTTTTAAATAAATATTTGTTGGCATTGTTTGCCATTGAACCTCTAATAGCTCAGAAATTCCGAAAGGGAACACTAATAACAATCCGAAGAGATACAACCACTTTACAAAAACAATCGGGTTGTATTTTTCAATAAGTTTTTTAACAATAACTAAGTACATTGCATACGATGCTGCATTGATAAATACTAAAAAATTTCCTAGCATTATATTAGAAGCATCTCCTTTCAACGGATTTCCGTAAGCAATTAAAATCACAGCTCCTATTAAACCAACAACAACTCCTGCTATTTTTCTAAGAATTAATTTCTCTTTAAGAAGTATACTTGCAAAAATTAACACTAAAATTGGTGTGGTTACCATCATTACCGATGCACTTATAGGCGTAGTATAACTTAGTCCTTTAAAAAAAGTAAGCATATTTAAAGCAATACCAAAAAAAGCCGCCATTGCTACATTTTTATAGTCCGATTTTTCTATTGAAGGAGCTTTTACAAACAACCCTAACAACCAAAAAACCGTAGCAGCACCTCCAACACGAAGCAATATAAACCCAAACGGTTGTATATGTTCTTCCATTACTTCTTTAGCTACCGTAAAAGTTACTCCGTAAATAAGTGTTGCAATAGATGTTGCTGTTAATGCCAGCGCTCTTTGATTCATTTTTTAGTGAGTTTGAAAACAGTTGCAAAGATGACAATTAATTTCTTGTTTTCTGTTACTTTATTATCCTAAACACTTCTTTTAATAGCATATTATTCAACTAAAAAAGCACCGTATATACGGTGCTTTTTCCTTTGGTTGATTAACTTTTGATTAGTCCACTAAAGGTGGTATTCTTAATACTTGCCCTGGATAAATTTTATCTGGGTGTGTTAACATTGGCTTGTTTGCTTCAAAAATTACAGGATACTTCATTGCATCACCATAAAACTCTTTTGCTATTTTACTTAATGAATCTCCACTAACTACAGTGTGAAATTGTGCCATAGCAGCTTCTTCGATAACTTCAACTTCTTTAACAGTCATGTTATCTTCTACAGAAGCAATTCCTTCAGTATTTCCTACTACTAAAACTACTTTTTCTTTTGTTGCTAAATCAGCCGCTTCACCTGCAACTGTAGCTTTGTCATCATCTACATTAACCGCTAGATTCTCAACAGAAAGCTCTAATTTATGTACAGCGTCTACTAATTTAGCAGCTTTTTCTGCCGCTTCTTCTTCAGTTGTTTTTCCTACACCAAAAACTTTAGCTCCGGCGTTTTTAATAAATGAAAAAATTCCCATTTTCTTTTTGATTTTTTTGTTAATATTCAATTTTCTGTTTGACCAAGATACAATTTTTATACCAGAATAAACACTCAACAACAATTTAAAGACGCTATTTTTTTAAACTAAAAAAGCACACTGATTAAATGTGCTTTATAAAAAATATTTTTTCTTCTTTTACCCTTTGAAGGAATTCCAACCTTGCGCTTTTAATTCAATTTCTTGATTTGCACGAGTTACTAAATTTATTCCCTGATCTTTTTCTGTAATATGACCAATCACTGTTAAATTCGGGTTTCCTTTTATCTTATCATAATCATCAATTGACACTGTAAACAACAATTCATAATCTTCTCCTCCACTTAAAGCAATCATCGTTGAGTCCATATTAAACTCTTCAGAAGTTGCAATTACTTGTGGATCTAATGGTAATTTATCCTCATAAATCTTACATCCTGTTTTACTTTGCGTACAGATGTGCATAATTTCAGAAGACAATCCATCTGAAATATCTATCATAGAAGTTGGTTTTACCTCTAACTCTTTTAACAACTCAGGAATATCTTTACGTGCTTCTGGCTTTAATTGACGCTCTATGATATACGTATAATTATCTAAATCAGGTTGATTTTGAGGGTTCACCTGAAATACTTGTTTCTCTCTTTCTAAAACTTGCAACCCTAAATACGCTGCACCTAAATCTCCAGAAACTACGATTAGATCTGTTGGTTTTGCTCCATTTCTATATACAATATCCTCTTTTTTAGCAGTTCCAATAGCCGTAATAGAAATTAGTATTCCTTTTGTCGATGAAGTCGTATCACCTCCAATTAAATCAACCTTATAAGTATTACACGCTAACTGAATTCCGGCATACAACTCTTCAATAGCTTCTAACGGAAAACGATTAGACACCGCTATCGATACAGTAATTTGCTCTGCAGTTGCATTCATTGCATATACATCTGACAAATTCACCATCACCGCTTTGTATCCTAAATGTTTTAGCGGCATGTAACTTAAATCAAAATGCACACCTTCTACCAGCAAGTCTGTAGTGATTACAGTTTCTTCATTTGAAGATTTAATAACCGCTGCATCATCTCCAACACCTTTTACTGTTGAAGAATGGTACATTTTAAAATGCTTTGTCAAATGGTTGATTAATCCGAACTCTCCAAGTTCAGCCAACGAAGTTCTTTCTTGATTTTTATCTTCTAACATGCTGCAAAGATAATGACAAGTACATAAACAACCTTACTTAACCTAAGTAATCATTCATTTTGATTTTCAACACCTAAAATCCTCTGTAATATAAACGAGTAAAACGGCATTAAATACAAGAGGGTTTATTATTTTTGTCATGATTAATGATTCTTGTACACATTATAAAAAACGTGTTTATTTTCATTGATTTTTAATAAAAAGCACATGAAATATTTTTTAACGCTAACTCTTAGCTTACTTCTTTTTTCTTGCAGTTCAGATAATGATGAACTAATAAAAGATGTATCGGTAAAACTAAAATTCACTCAAAATTGGGATGGTACTTTAATTGATAAATCTGACTTAAACAATACTGAATTTACGAACAAATTAGGAGCTAAACTTACAGTAAACAAGTTACGTTATTTAATTTCAAATGTTGCTCTTATTAATGGAGCTAATGACACAACAAAGTTTGAGAGTTACAAATTAATAGATATTAATAATACGGATAGCCTAACCTACACGTTACCCCGAAAAATTTCTGAAGGTGCTTATAAATTATTTTTCACTTTTGGTTTTTCTGGAAATGATAATATTAGCAATGCGTATAGCGACTTAACCACCGCTTCTTGGAATGTACCCGACTCATTAGGTGGTGGATATCATTTTATGCAATTAGAAGGACAATATAAAGATACATTAGGAGTACAAAACCCTTATAAATTTTATACTGCAAGAGCTTACGATAAAGAAAAAGATTCTATTCTCGATACTTCTTTTTCAATCGAAACAGGCTCTATTTTATTAAAAAATGACGCTACTATAGAACTTAAAATGAATGTTGCTGGCTGGTTTAAATCCCCTAATGATTGGAATATTTATGAGAAAAATAATGAGTTAACTTCAGATTTTGAAGCTCAAAAACTAATATCTGAAAACGGAAAATCTGGAGTTTTTAGCTTAGGAGCTATTTCTCAATAAGATATTATAAAAACTGATCTAAAAAACCGCCTGCTTTTTAGATAAGAATTTTATAAACAATCCTGATTTTCAGCAATAATATAACAACAATTTACTGCAGGTTTTAAGGTATAGGCAAAATTTATTGTTTAATAACTATATTCATTTCAAAACATGATATAAATCATATTTTGTCATTATCTTTGCAATTCACTTAGATTTAATCTATTTAAACGATGATAAAAGTTTCAGACACAGCAAAAAAGAAAGTCATTGAATTGATGACAGATGATGGATTTGATACTACAACCGACTTTGTTCGCGTTGGAGTAAAAAGTGGTGGTTGCTCAGGATTATCATACGACTTAACTTTTGACAAAACCCAACAGGAAAACGATAAAGTTTTTGAAGACAATGAAGTAAAAATTGTTGTTGACAAAAAAAGCTTTTTATACTTAGTGGGTACAACTTTAGAATATTCTGGAGGTTTAAACGGTAAAGGCTTTGTGTTTAACAATCCTAATGCTAACAGAACTTGTGGTTGTGGAGAAAGCTTTTCTCTATAATTGAAAAGTTAGAAAGTTGAAAGTTGAAAAGTTAAATAGCTATGGGAAAATTTAATTCTTTTGAAGAAATTATTTCTTGGCAAAAAGCAAGAGAATTAAACACTGAAATTTATAAAACAACCAATTCTAGTAATTTATTTTCGAAAGATTATGGATTACGAGATCAAATAAGAAGAGCGAGTATTTCTATTTCTTCAAACATAGCTGAAGGATTTGAAAGACAAACAACAAAAGAATTTATTCGTTTTTTATATATAGCAAAAGCATCAGCAGGAGAAGTTCGCTCCCAATTGTATGTTGCCTTTGACATTAACTATATATCAAAAGACGAATTTGAACATTTAAAAATAAAGGTCAATGAAGTTTCAAAGCTAATTAGTGGGTTATTAAAATACCTGCATTCTACTTTGTAACTTTTAAACTAAGAACTTTATAAACTATTATGAAGTATACAGAGGACGATTTAAGAGAAGAGTTAAAAACTAAAGAATACGAGTACGGTTTTTATACTGATATTGAGAGTGAAAAGTTTCCTAATGGGATAAACGAAGATATCGTTCGTGCCATTTCTAAAAAGAAAAACGAACCAGAATGGATGACTGAATGGCGTTTAGAAGCTTTTAGAATTTGGGAACAAATGGAAGAACCAGAGTGGGCAAACGTTACCTATAAAAAACCAAGTTTTCAAGATATTTCTTACTACTCAGCTCCTAAACAAAAACCTAAATTAAACAGTTTAGACGAAGTAGACCCTGAGTTATTGGCTACTTTTGAAAAACTAGGAATTTCTTTAGAAGAGCAAAAAAGGTTAGCAAATGTAGCAGTTGATATTGTAATGGATTCTGTTTCGGTAGCTACTACTTTTAAAGAAACCTTGGCTGAGAAAGGAATTATTTTTATGCCAATTTCTGAAGCTATACAAGAGCACCCAGAATTAGTAAGAAAATACATCGGTTCTGTTGTTCCACCAACTGACAACTTTTACGCTGCATTAAACTCTGCTGTATTCTCTGATGGATCTTTCTGTTATATTCCAAAAGGAGTTCGTTGTCCTATGGAACTATCTACGTACTTCCGTATTAACGAAGGAGGAACAGGGCAATTTGAACGTACTTTAGTTGTTGCAGATGAAAGCAGTTATGTTTCTTACTTAGAAGGATGTACCGCTCCTCAACGTGATGAAAACCAATTACACGCAGCAGTAGTAGAGCTAATTGCTTTAGACGATGCCGAAATAAAATATTCAACAGTTCAAAACTGGTTCCCTGGAGATTCAGAAGGAAAAGGTGGTGTTTTCAACTTTGTGACAAAAAGAGGATTATGCGAAACCAATGCAAAAATTTCTTGGACACAGGTTGAAACAGGTTCAGCAATTACCTGGAAATATCCAAGTTGTATTTTAAAAGGGAACAATTCTGTTGGAGAGTTTTACTCAATTGCAGTTACCAACAACCATCAGCAAGCAGATACTGGAACTAAAATGATTCACTTAGGAAAAAACACTAAGTCAACTATTATTTCTAAGGGAATTTCTGCTGGAAAATCACAAAACAGTTACCGCGGATTGGTACAAATCAATTCTAGAGCAGAAAACGCACGTAACTTCTCACAATGTGATTCTTTATTAATGGGTAATGAGTGTGGTGCACATACCTTCCCTTACATTGAAGCAAAAAATAAATCAGCTCAAATAGAACACGAAGCTACCACCAGTAAAATTGGCGAAGACCAATTATTCTACTGTAACCAACGTGGTATTGATACTGAAAAAGCCATTGCGTTAATTGTAAATGGATTTAGTAAAGAAGTACTAAATAAATTACCAATGGAGTTTGCTGTAGAAGCTCAAAAATTATTAGAAATTAGTTTAGAAGGAAGTGTTGGATAATTAACGAATACGTTAATTTGAAAACTTCAAAATAATAAAAAATGCTTTTTGATAAAAAAAGCGAAATAACATAGAAACATGTTAAAAATAGAAAACTTACACGCACAGGTAGAAGATAAAGATATTCTTAAAGGAATTAATTTAGAAGTAAAAGCAGGAGAGGTTCATGCAATTATGGGACCTAACGGTGCAGGTAAAAGTACCTTATCATCTGTAATTGCTGGTAATGAAACTTACGAAATGACTGCTGGTTCTATTGAATTAGAAGGTGTAGATATTAGCGAATTAGCTCCTGAAGAAAGAGCTCACGCTGGAGTATTCTTATCGTTCCAGTACCCTGTAGAAATTCCTGGGGTAACTGTTACGAACTTTATCAAAACTGCGATTAATGAATCTCGTAAAGCTCAAGGTTTAGAAGAAATGCCTGCTAAAGACATGCTAAAAAAGATTCGTGAAAAATCAGAATTGTTAGAAATCGATCGTAAGTTCTTGTCTCGTTCTTTAAATGAAGGATTTTCTGGAGGTGAAAAAAAGCGTAATGAGATTTTTCAAATGGCAATGTTAGAGCCTAAACTAGCTATTTTAGATGAAACAGATTCTGGTTTAGATATCGATGCACTACGTATTGTTGCTAACGGAGTTAACAAATTAAAATCTAAAGACAACGCTGTAGTAGTTATTACACACTACCAACGTTTATTAGATTATATCGTTCCTGACTATGTACACGTTTTACACGATGGAAAAATCGTTAAAACAGGAGATGCTTCTCTTGCTTTAGAGCTTGAAGAAAAAGGATACGATTGGATTAAAAACGAATTAGCGTAATTAAATTTTTAATTACTGCTAGGATGTAATGATAGCAAGAAACAATGGAGTTAAAAGAAAAAATATTATCATCATACGTAGCTTTTGAAAACGGTATAAATATCAACTCTGATTTACACGAAATCAGAACAAAAGCACTGCAAAACTTTGAAAAGTTAGGATTTCCTACTAAAAAGTTAGAAGCTTGGAAATACACCTCTTTAAATTCAATTTTAAAAGAAGATTACAGCATATTTCCTGATCGTGAAGCTGCGGTTGAGTTAGCAGATGTAAAGAAATATTTTATTCATGAAATAGACAGCTACAAAATTGTTTTTGTAGACGGTAAATACAGTTCTTTTTTATCAAGTACTACTCATGATGGAAAAGATGTTTGTTTATTATCAGCTGCTTTTTCAAAAGATAAATACAAACCTGTAATAGAAAAGTATTTTAATAAAGTTGCTAAGCAAGACAATTTAACTTCTTTAAACACAGCTTTTGCTTCCGAAGGTGCTTTTATTCACATTCCTAAAAATGTTGAGGTTGAAAAACCTATTCAAATTATCAACTTTAACACAGGAAAAGAAAATGCAGCAATGTTACAACCTCGTAACTTAATTGTTGTTGAAAAAAACGCACATGTTCAAATTATAGAACGTCATCAAAACCTTAACAGTAATGCTGTTTTAACGAATTCTGTAACTGAAATTTTTACAGATACGCATTCAACAGTAGACTATTATAAGATTCAAAATGATAACGAAAATGCTTCTTTAATTGACAATACTTACATTGAGCAACAAAAAGAAAGCACTTGTTCTGTACACACCTTCTCTTTTGGTGGAAACATTACTCGTAACAACTTAAATTTCTATCAGAAAGGAGAGCATATCAACTCTATTTTGAAAGGAATCACTATTATTGAAGGTAAACAACACGTAGATCATCACACTTTAGTAAACCATATAGAGCCTAATTGTGAAAGTCATCAAGACTATAAAGGTATATACGGAGATCGTTCAACTGGTGTATTCAACGGAAAAGTTATTGTTGAAAAGGAAGCTCAAAAAACCAATGCGTATCAACAAAACAACAATATTTTAATTAGTGATAAAGCTACAATAAATGCTAAGCCACAGTTAGAAATTTTTGCTGATGATGTAAAGTGTTCACATGGTTGTACTATTGGTCAATTAGACGATCAAGCATTATTTTATATGCAACAAAGAGGTATTCCTAAGAAAGAAGCCAACGCTTTATTAATGTATGCTTTTGCTAACACTGTTTTAGAAAGTGTTAAAATACCTGAAGTTAAAAAAAGAATTACCCAATTAATCGCCAACAAATTAGGCGTTAATATCGGTTTTGAACTATAAGTTGTTTTTTCATATCTTTATGAAAAACAATTAATTATGAGCAAAAACTTTAGATCGATAATACTAATAGCTGGAATCGTAATTATAGCTTACGGAGTTTACACCCTTGTACAACCAGAAACACAAGTCTCTATCGGAGATGTAGATTTAATAAAAGTACAAGACAACACTAATTCATACATTACAATAGCCGTTGGTGTTATAGCAATTGCCTTAAGTTCTTTTGCTGGTAAAAAATAAGAATTATCACTTTAAAAGATAAAAAACGGAAAATCAAAATTGGTTTTCCGTTTTTCATTTATACATGCTGGTCTATTAAAATCGTGTTTCCATCAGGGTCAAAAAAAACAATGCTTCCAGGACCTGAAGTATCCGATGCAACTTCTCTTTTTAATTTGATGTGATTTGCTTTTATATGCTGTTGAATCGTTCTTACATCGTCAAAATCATCTAGTTTGTTGGCGCTTTCATCCCACCCCGGGTTAAATGTTAAGATGTTGTTTTCAAACATTCCTTGAAATAAGCCAATTAATGAATTACCATTTTTCATAATTAAATAATTCTTTTCTACTTGTCCTGCAAAAACAGTAAAACCTAACATTTCGTAAAACTCTTTCGATTTATCAATGTCTTTTACTGCCAAACTGATTGAAAATGCCCCTAGTTTCATAATTAAATTTTTAATTTCTTTTTTCAAAAGGAATAATAATCCCTTTTTCAACATAGTTTTTAAGTCCGTTTAATAACAACGCCCAACAATACGATGAGTGTTTAAAATGATCGTTTTATTCTATCCATCCTTTATGAAAAAAATGCACCCAAGTAACTCCATCATCCTTTTCATACAAATCAAAACCAAATGTTGTAGGATTCCAATCTTTATCAGATTTGGTCATTTTTATGTAAAAAGAAGAATGCTCTTCACATTTTATTACTTCACCATACCAATTGTAAGACTCACCAAAAAAGAAGTTGTATTCAGCTCCTATTTTATGCGCTCCAGAACATTTAAGTGACCACCAATGTACCAATTCTTCAGGATTAGTAATTGCCTTAAAAACCTCGTTAGACAATGCCTTTATAGGGAAATTATGATAAACGGTAAATCCTTCTTTAATAACTTTCACAATCACCTGATTTTATAGCTATTAAAGTTAGTGATTTTTTTGTATAAAAAAATCCCACACTTTCGTGCAGGATTTCAATATCTAAAAATCTAATTGTCTAAATTTCTAACAATCTCGACTTACATTTCTAAGGCTTTCTTAGGATTGTTATCCATTAATAATTCTACTGGATTTTCTAATGCTTCTTTTACAGCAACTAAGAATCCAACAGACTCACGACCATCAATAATTCTGTGATCGTATGATAACGCCACATACATAATTGGTTGAATAACTACCTCACCATTTACCGCCATTGGACGATTAACGATGTTGTGCATTCCTAAAATTCCACTTTGTGGAGGGTTGATAATTGGTGTAGATAACATAGAACCAAATACACCACCGTTAGTGATCGTAAATGTACCTCCTGTCATTTCATCAACCGTAATTTGTCCATCGCGAGCACGTAATGCTAAACGCTTTACTTCGCTTTCAACTCCTCTAAACGTTAAATTTTCAGCATTTCTAATAACAGGAACCATTAATCCTTTAGGACCTGATACTGCAATAGAAATATCTTGGAAATCGTGGCTTACTTTGTAATCTCCATCAATCATAGAGTTTACGTCTGGATACATTTTTAATGCTCTTACCACTGCTAAAGTAAAGAATGACATAAACCCTAAACCTACACCGTGTTTCGCTTTAAAAGCATCTTTGTATTCGTTACGTAAATCGAAAATTGGTTGCATGTTTACCTCGTTAAACGTAGTTAACATCGCAGTTTCGTTCTTTACAGAAACTAAACGCTCTGCAACTTTACGACGTAACATAGATAATTTCTTACGCTCACTAGTACGAGAACCTGTTCCTGGAGTTCCCATTGATGGAACCGCATTTACAGCGTCTTCTTTAGTTACACGACCATCTTTACCAGTTCCTTGAACGTCAGCTGCACTCATTCCTTTTTCAGCTAACACTTTCTTAGCTGCTGGAGATGCTGTACCTGTTGCGTATGTTTCTTTAACTGGCTCAGCTTTAGGCGCCTCTTTTTCTCTTCAGCTTTAGGTGCTTCAGCTTTTGGCGCTGCTGCTCCGTCAGGTTTTGCTGCACTCATATCAATATGACAAACTACAGCTCCTACTGCTACTGCATCACCTTCTTCAGCTTTTAAAGTGATTATTCCGCTTTCTTCCGCAGGCAATTCTAACGTTGCTTTGTCAGAATCTACTTCGGCAATCGGTTGATCTTTCTCAACGTAATCACCATCTTCAACTAACCAAGTTGCGATTTCTACTTCTGTAATTGATTCCCCCGGAGAAGGAACTTTCATTTCTAAAACCATCAGTTCTAAATTTTATATATCTGAATTATTTTATTTCTTTTATTTGGGCGTTTCCCTATCGGGTCGGGCTTTACGCGCTACACGGTAGCTTGCTTCAATCCCTAACGCATTTATTTTTTAATCAAAAACCTTATCAATAATAGCTTGATGACGTCTTCTAAATCGTGCTCCTGAACCTGCTGCTGGTGATGAACGGTACTCTTCTGAAGCACATTCTAATCTAGCCAATTCAAAACGTTCTAACATATAACTCCAAGCTCCCATGTTTTTAGGTTCTTCTTGTGCCCAAACATAACGCTCTACATTTGGATACTTATCCATCACCTCTTTGATTTTATCATTGTGTAATGGGAATAACTGCTCTATACGAATTAAAGCTACATCTTCTCTACCAAGCTTTTCACGCTCCTCTAGTAAATCATAATAGAACTTACCTGTACAGAACACCATTTTTTTCACTTTAGAAGTATCAATAGTATCGTCAATTACTTCTTGAAAAGTTCCGTTCGCTAAATCTTCAATAGGATTTACTGCTTTTGGTAAACGTAATAAACTTTTTGGGGTAAAAACAACTAACGGTTTTCTAAAATCACGCTTCATTTGACGACGCAAAATGTGATACATGTTTGCTGGCGTAGAACAGTTTGCAATTGTCCAGTTATCAGTTGACGATGATTGTAAGAAACGTTCAATTCTTCCTGATGAGTGCTCAGGCCCTTGACCTTCGTACCCATGAGGCAGTAACATTACCAATCCGTTTTGTAACTTCCACTTATCTTCTGCCGAAGAAATATATTGGTCGAACATAATTTGTGCTCCGTTAGCAAAATCACCAAATTGAGCTTCCCAAATTGTTAAGGTATTTGGAGCTGCCATCGCATATCCGTAGTCGAAACCTAATACCCCATATTCTGATAAGTGAGAGTTGTAAATCGTCATCTCTCCTTTATTCTTAGGATTTGTATTTAATAAGTTTACACGATCTAAGGTATCTTCATCACGCATAATTGCATGACGGTGAGAGAATGTTCCTCTTTCTACATCTTCTCCAGAAATACGAATATCGTAACCTTCTTCTAATAAAGTACCGTATGCTAAGTTTTCAGCAGTACCCCAATCTAACAAGTTATCTTCAAAAACCATTTTTTCACGACCGTGTAAAATACGCTCTGCTTTACGAACAAACTTGTGTCCTTCTGGAGTTTTAGAAATAACTCTTGCAATATCTTTTAAACCTTCTACCGAGTAGGTTGTATCTACAGGTTGCAACATATGTTGTAACTGCTTACGTACAAATCCTTCCCAAACATCAGGCATGAATTCTTGAATTTTTGCTGTTTCTTTCTTTTTAGATTCAGCGAACTCAACTTCTAAATGCGCTTTGAATTCTTCTGTAATCTCTTTTAAGTAGTCAGCAGTAATACTTCCTTCAGCAATTAATTTATTTGCATAAATTTCTCTAGCATTTTTATGCTTAGAAATTGCTTTGTATAATTTAGGCTGCGTAAAACGAGGTTCATCACCTTCGTTATGACCGTATTTACGATACCCTAATAAATCAATAAAAATGTCTTTGTTGAATTTCATACGATATTCAACAGCCATTTCCATTGCGTGACAAACAGCTTCTGCATCATCAGCATTTACATGTAATACTGGTGATAACGTTACTTTAGCAACATCTGTACAATACGTACTTGAACGCGCATCTAAGTAATTGGTTGTGAAACCAACTTGGTTATTTACCACAATATGGATAGTACCTCCTGTTTTGTATCCGTTTAACTGTGCCATTTGCACAACTTCGTATACAATGCCTTGACCTGCAATTGCAGCATCTCCGTGTACTAAAATTGGAAGTACTTTATTTTCGTTCCCTTCGTAATCTTTATCTATTTTAGCTCTAACAATTCCTTCTGCAACTGCATCAACTGTTTCTAAGTGAGATGGATTTGGAACTAAATTCATTTTCATTTTTTGACCTCCTTGATACTCTTTGCTTAAGGTTAACCCTAAGTGGTATTTTACATCCCCATCAATATCTTGGTCTTCAAAATCTTTTCCTTCAAATTCACTAAATAAATCGCGAATTGGTTTTTTAAAAATGTTTACTAAAGTATTCAAACGCCCACGGTGTGCCATTCCTAACACACACTCTTCTACTCCATACAACTCAGCTGCATCTCTAAGCGCTACACTTACCCCAGGAATTAAGGTTTCACCACCTTCAACAGAGAAACGCTTTTGCCCAACATATTTTGTTTGCAAGAAACTTTCAAAAGTTGAAGCTTGGTTTAATTTGGTAAGAATATACTTTTTAGATGCTACATCATAACTAGGATGGTTTGCGTTTTTATTTAAACGCTCATTCCACCACTTTAACTCTTCAGGGTTGCGTACATACATATACTCAACTCCGATGCTCTCACAGAATACAGATTTTAAATAATCTATAATCTCAGCTAAGCTTTTAGGGCCTATACCTAAAATTTCACCTGCATTAAAAACTGTGGATAAATCTCCTTGATTTAAACCAAAGTTCTCAATTTCTAAAGTTGGCGTGTAAGTCCTTCTGTTACGAACTGGGTTTGTTTTGGTAAACAAATGCCCACGTGTGCGGTAACCGTTGATTAAATCGATTACTAAAAATTCTTTACGTACTTCTTCAGGGACTTCTATCGAAACTTCTTCATCTGTTAATGAATAATTCTCGTTAGCCAAATCATATCCTTGAAAAAAACTTCTCCAACTTGGTTCTACCGCATCAGGATTTTTTTGATATTGTTCATACAAATCACCTATAAAACCTGCGTGTGCTGCGTTTAAGAACGAAAACTTGTCCATATATTTTGTTATACTTTTCTATCTATAAGAATAATGTTGACAAAAGTACAACTTTTACCAAAAATAGCACTCCTTTTTAGCCTAATTTTAAACTCTTTAACGAGTTTTTAGTTTTTGTTAAGTTTGCGTTAAGCACGCTTCTTTTTATTAAAATAAAACACTGAATTTCAGCATCAAGAAAAATAGTTTTATTTTTTTTTAAAAAAATAATTTGCAGATATAAAAAAAGGGGTTAAATTTGCACTCGCATTTTAAGACAAGTACATCTTAAATTCCTCAATAGCTCAGTTGGTTAGAGCATCTGACTGTTAATCAGAGGGTCCCTGGTTCGAGTCCAGGTTGAGGAGCCAAAGGCAACGTAGAAGCCGATAATTTCTACAACATATATAGATTGTTCTACATGAACATTCCTCAATAGCTCAGTTGGTTAGAGCATCTGACTGTTAATCAGAGGGTCCCTGGTTCGAGTCCAGGTTGAGGAGCCAAAAAAATCCGATTTACTTACGTAAATCGGATTTTTTATTTCACCTAAACTTAAAATTACACAAAAGCCCAACTTACTAACAAGTAGTAAGCCAGACTTCTACTCTTGTATATACTAAATTAATGAAACAAAGTTTTCATTACAGATTACTGCGCACTCCAACCTCCATCTAAAGCAAATGAAGTTCCAGTAATAGTTGATGAAGTGTCTTTTGCCAATAACAGAGCCATATCAGCAATTGTTTCCAACGGAACAAACTGTTTTACCGCCTGTTTTTTCAGCATTACTTTTTCAACAACTTCTTCTTCTGACATCTGATGTGCTTTGGCCTGATCTTTTATTTGCCCTTCTACTAAAGGTGTTTTTACATACCCTGGACAAATTGCATTACATGTTATATTATAAGGCGCACCTTCTAAAGCCAGAACCTTTGTCATACCTATTACACCGTGTTTTGCTGTTACATAGGCTGTTTTAAACTCAGATGCCCTCAAACCATGAACTGATGAAACATTGATAATCCTACCGAATTTCTGATCCTTCATAAAATTCCACGCTTTTTTTGAAGCATAGAAAGCAGCGTTCATATTAATAGCAATAATACTTTCATACTTATTATTCGGAAAATCTTCTACAGGAGAAACATACTATATCCCTGCATTATTAACCAACACATGCAATGCATCGAACACTTTTATTGTTTGCTCTATTAATTCTTCAACCTCATCTGTAACCAACAAATTTGCATTTGAAAAAGAAACCTTCACATTATACTTATCTCCTACGCTTTTTGCTATTTTAGCACCATCCTCCTCCAAACCATGAAACATAATATTGTAACCTGCTTTGGCAAAAGCCTCTGCAATACCTAAGCCGATACCGCTAGTGCTTCCTGTTATCAACGCTACTTTATTCATGATTCAGAAAATTTTCAAGCACTTTATTAAAAGCTTCAGGTTGATCTATTACCGCTCCATGTCTTGAGTTTTCAATTACAGACAGTGTTGCATTCGGCATTCTTTTCAGTAAAGCTGATAAATTTAACCTTATTTAAGTGAGACTTTTATATAAAACCCATTAAAAACTTTAATTTTAACTAAAAACATAAGGAAATTAAAAATGAGACTTAAAAAAACAAACACTTTTACCTTTAAAAGATTTCTAACTAAATAGCTACGATATTAAAAAGCGCTTCTTTATTTTTACAGTATGCAATTTCCTAAGAAACTACATCAAAAAATTATACAACGAGAGACACAAAACTCTCTGAGAAAACTTGATAAAGAAAATTCACTTATTGATTTTTCTTCCAACGATTATTTAGGATTTGCTAAATCGGAAATTATCTTTGACAAAACACATCAATATTTAATTGATAATAATAGTAAGATTAACGGAGCAACAGGTTCGCGTTTACTTTCTGGAAATCACAAACTATATACAATAGTTGAAAAACAACTTGCTAATATTCATAACTCAGAAACTTCTTTGATTTTTAATTCTGGTTATGATGCTAATATTGGTTTTTTTGCTTCGGTACCTCAACGTGGTGATATTATTTTATATGATGAACTTATTCATGCATCCATAAGAGATGGAATTCAATTATCTAATGCAAAATCTTTTAAGTTCAAACATAATGACACAAAAGATTTAGAAGAAAAAATACTTCGGTTTACTCAGAATAACGATTCAGAAATTTATGTGATTACCGAATCTGTTTTTTCTATGGATGGTGATTCTCCCGATTTGGTATCGATATCTCAAATTGTGGAAAAACACACTAATGTTCATTTGGTAGTAGATGAAGCGCACGCTTTGGGTGTTTTCGACTTCGGATTAATTCAAAAACTACAGTTAGAAAACGCTGTTTTCGCTCGAATTATTACCTTCGGAAAAGGTTTAGGGTGTCACGGATCAGCTATTTTAGGATGCAAGCAATTACAACAATACCTCGTTAATTTTGCGCGTAGTTTTATTTATACCACAGGTTTATCTCCTCATACGTTAGCTACTATAAAAGTTGCTTATGATGTGTTATCAAACTGTCATTCTAGAGAAAAATTAGAGCAAAACATTCAACATTTCATTTCAGAATCAAAAAGGTTACAATTACATTTTATTGAGAGTGCTTCTGCTATTCACTGTTGTATTATTTCTGGTAATGAACGTGTAAAAAACATCGCTTCTCTATTGCAACAAAAAGGATTTGATGTAAAACCTATTTTATCACCAACCGTTCCATTAAATCAAGAACGTTTGCGTTTTTGTTTGCACTCCTATAATTCTAAGGAAGAAATCACCAATGTTTTAGAGAACCTTGCTACTTTTGTAGTATCATGAAACAGCAAAAATATTTTATTACAGGAATTTCAACAGAAGTAGGTAAAACAGTGGCTTCTGCTATTATAACCGAAGCCTTACAAGCCGATTATTGGAAACCTATTCAATCAGGAGATTTAGACTATTCCGACACTCATAAAGTTCAAAAACTCATTTCAAATACAAAAACCGTTTTTCATCCAAATTCATATGCTTTACAGACTCCTATGAGTCCGCATGCAGCTGCTGAAATTGACGGAATTACCATTGAAATTGACAACATCAAAGAACCTGTAACCGAAAACCACTTAGTTATTGAAGGTGCTGGTGGATTATTGGTTCCTTTAAATGATAAAAACACCCTACTTGACGCCATAAAACCCGGTTATAAAGTAATTGTAGTGTCTCGTCATTATTTAGGAAGCATCAATCATACACTACTAACAGTAAACTTATTGAAAGAAAAAGGCTTTGATGTTTCGTTGATTTTCTCAGGAAATGAGCATAAAACTACCGAGGATATTATCAAAAAAATGACTGAAGTTCCTGTAATTGGTCGTATTGAAGAAGAGCCTTATTTTGATCAAAATGTAATTAAAGAATATGCAGATAAATTCAAAGAAAATTTATGACTTTAACCGAAAGAGATAAAAAACATTTGTGGCATCCGCTAAAACAACATCAAACACATCCAAATAGTTTAGGAATTGTAAAAGCAAAAGGATGCATACTAACCGACGAACACGGTAACGAATATATCGATGCTATTTCGTCTTGGTACACCTGTATGTTTGGGCATTGTAATGATTATATCACAAGCAGAGTTTACCAACAAATGCAAACATTAGATCAAATAATGTTTAGTGATTTCACCCACGAACCTGCTGTAAAATTATCAGAAGAATTGATTAAAATTCTTCCTGAAAATCAAAACCGAATTTTCTTTAACGATAACGGTTCTACCGCTGTAGAAGCGGGAATTAAAATGGCATTACAATACTATTTTAATAAAGATGAAAAGCGCACAACTTTTATTGCTTTTGAAGATGGTTTTCATGGTGATACCTTCGGAGCGATGTCTGTTTCTGGATTATCAGTATACAACGGTCCGTTTGAAGATTTTTTAATGGATATTCAACGTATTCCTGTTCCAAACGGAGAAAACAATGACCTCATAGCAGAACAACTACAACAAATTATTTCAGAAAATAAGGTTGCGGGATTCATCTACGAGCCCTTAGTTCAAGGAGCGGCTGGAATGAAAATTCACCAAGCTGAAGATTTAGATAAAATCCTAGAAACTTGCAAAAAGAACGACATTTTAACTATTGCTGATGAGGTTATGACTGGTTTTGGAAAAACAGGTAACAATTTCGCTTCTGATGAAATTACCACCAAACCAGACATCATGTGTTTAAGTAAAGCGTTGACTGCTGGATTGGTTCCTATGTCAATTACTTCATGCACCGAAGAGATTTACACGGCTTTTTTAGACAATGATATTTCTAAAGGTTTTTTCCATTGCCATACATATTCTGCAAATCCGATAGCTTGTAGTGCTGCTTTGGCTAGTATTGAATTGTTACAGACACAAGAAATTCAAAAGAATATTCAATCTATTGAAAGAAATAATAAAGCCTTTGCTGAGAAAATAGAAAACCACCCAAAAGTAAGTTCAACAAGATGTAAAGGTGTCATTTTAGCGATTGATTTAAACACCAATTCCGGTCGCTATGGAACGCTTCGCGACCAACTTTTAAAATCTTTTATGGATGAAGGTGTTTTCTTACGTCCGTTAGGAAACACTATTTACATTCAACCTCCTTACGTAATTACGCAAGAGCAACTTGAAAAAATATATACAACTATTAAAAAGGTTCTAGATACTCTCTAGAATCTTTTCTTTTTCTAACAAATTAATCTCTTCTTGGGTATCTCTAATTCGAACGTACAAATCTTCATAAACCCATTCGCCATCTATTTTAATTCCTCTAACAACTAAAGTTCCTTCTCCTATATTTCCTCTTATTGGAATAGAAAAATCAACATCTCCATCATCATTTGTAAGCGAAATATTTCCTGAAGGAATCCCGTATTTCTCTATAGGTTCTCCTAAGTTTTTAATAACTAATTCATTTTTGGCTGCTAGCTCTATCGCATATTCTACAGGAGTTGCGTTATTTATCATGTTTGACACTCCAAAAAACGCAGCACCAAGACCTAAAACAATCAGTAAAATAAACCCTAAACACCCTGTTAGTGGAATAAACCACAGCCAATTTCTTCCAAACCAACTTTTCTGACCTTGTTCGCTCATTACTCTAAATTTTCATCTAAGATAAATATTTTTATTTTCTTTAGAATCCCTGATTTTACCTTTATTTTTGCTGAAATTTTATAGTGTTGAAAGAACCCATCTCAATAACGTCTTTTGCATCCGTTTCCGCTTTAGGAAGCTCTTCTGAAAATATCTGGAAAAACTATTTAAACGACCAGCATTTTTTAACTTTAAAAGAGTTTGAAAACTTTAAAGCTTGGGTTGCACAAATATCTCAAGATGATAAGATTGCTATTGAAGAAGTTCAAAATTCAGATAACAAGTATAAAAACTTAGACCCGTCTGTTTTATATACCTTATTTGTTGCTCGAAAAGCAATAGAGCAAACCAATTGGAAAGCTTCTGACAACTTCGGAATTAACATCGGTTCTTCTCGTGGAGCTACTTCTTTGTTTGAAAAATACCATAAAGAGTTCTTAGCAACAGGAAAATCATCTACCTTAAGTTCTCCAACCACTACTTTAGGAAATATTTCCTCTTGGATAGCTCACGACTTACAAACCAACGGACCAGAAATTTCACATTCTATAACCTGTTCAACCGGATTACATTCTTTGTTAAATGGTGTCGCTTGGTTACAATCTGGAATGTCAGAAAAATTTATGATTGGTGCTAGTGAAGCTTCATTAACCGACTTTACTATTGCTCAAATGCAAGCATTAAAAGTATATTCAAAAGAAAAAAACGGATATCCATGTAAAGCATTCGACCTTAACAAAACCAAAAACACCATGGTATTGGGTGAAGCTGCTTCTGTTTTTTGTTTAGAGAAAGGAACTAAAGAAAATGCTTTGGCATTTATTGAAGGAGTTGGATATGCTACTGAGGTTTTAAAACACAATACTTCTGTTACCACCGATGCTGAATGCTTTCAAAAATCAATGAAAATGGCATTAGGTACTGTTTCTCCTAATGAAATTGACGCTATTGTAATGCATGCTCCAGGAACAATCAAAGGAGATCAATCAGAAATTAATGCGATTCAAAAAGTGTTTTGTAACAAAATCCCTTTTTTAACTACTAATAAGTGGAAACTTGGTCACACTTTTGGTGCTTCTGGCTTGTTAAGTTTAGAGTTAGCAATCTTAATGATACAACATCAACAAGTAATTGAAGTTCCTTTTGCTGAGCCTCAACACACTCCAAAAAAACTCAATAAAATACTAGTAAATGCTGTTGGTTTTGGTGGAAATGCAGTTTCTGTTTTAATAACAAAATAAAAATTGTCGATTTCAGGCAATTTATATACTTTTAGTAACTCATTTAAATAATTGCTTTATGATGGAATGGTTTTCTGAATTAACCGCTTTTCAACAAGTTTATTGGGGAACAGCAGGTGTATTTACACTAATTTTTGTATTTGTTCTTATTGGCAGCTTTATAGGCGCCGATACTGATGATATTGGTGATATTGATACTGAGATAGATGCCGACACTGGTGCTGGATTTCAATTTTTTACCTTTAAAAATATGGTTGCATTTTTCACCATTTTTGGGTGGAGTGGTATTGCTAGTATGGATGCTGGTAATTCAAACACAATCACGCTACTTATTTCTGTGATTTGCGGATTGATCATGATGACTATCATGGCAACCTTATTCTACTATATTAGTAAACTAACAGATAGCGGTACCTTACAAATGAAAAATGCACTAAATCAAATTGGCGAAGTGTATTTAACCGTAGGAGCAAATCGCTCTAAAATGGGAAAAGTGCACATAAAAGTACAAAACTCACTTCGTGAACTTGATGCCTTAACAGATAATGATACCGACTTAACACAAGGCATGGTTGTTAAAGTAATCGAAGTTACCTCAAACGGAATATTAATTATTGAATCTCAAAAATAAAAATTGACTATGTTAAAAGTTACTTTATTACAAATTGATGGCTTTGGATTTGCAGGCCCTATTGGACTTGTTATTGCCATTCTATTTATTTTTATCTTACTAATAACTTTAATAAAACGCTACAAAAGATGTCCTTCTGACAGAATTTTAGTAGTGTATGGTAAAGTTGGTGGCGGACAATCAGCGAAATGTATTCACGGGGGGGCTGCGTTTATTTTCCCTGTAATTCAAGATTACGAATTTTTAGATTTAACACCAATTTCTATTGAAGTAAACTTAGTAAATGCACTTTCTAAACAAAACATTCGTGTAAATGTGCCTTCTCGTTTTACCATCGGGGTTTCTACCGAGCCAGGAGTAATGCAAAATGCTGCTGAACGTTTACTTGGTTTAGCAATGAACGATGTTCAAGAATTAGCCAAAGAAATCATTTTTGGTCAATTACGTTTAGTGGTTGCTTCTATGGATATTGAAGAAATCAACTCTGATAGAGATAAGTTTTTAACTAACATTTCACAAAGTGTTGAGTCGGAATTAAAAAAGGTTGGTTTAAAATTAATCAACGTAAATATTACTGATATTGTTGACGAATCAGGGTATATCGAAGCATTAGGTAAAGAAGCTGCTGCACATGCAATCAACGCTGCACGTAAATCAGTTGCTGAAAAAAACAGAGATGGTTCTATTGGGGAAGCAAATGCTGTACAAGATGAAAGAACTCAAGTTGCTGCTGCTAATGCAAAAGCTGTTGATGGTGAAAACACTGCAAAAATTGAAGTAGCAAACTCGAATGCATTAAGAAGACAACGAGAAGCAGAAGCAGAACGTTCTGCAATTGCATCAGAAAAAGTACAATCGGCAAAAGCATTAGAAGAAGCCTATGCTGCAGAACAAGAAGCTGAAAAAGCCAGAGCTGAAAGAGAAAGAGCTTCTCAAATGGCAGATATTATTGTACCTGCAGAGATTGATAAAAACAAAGTAGAAATTGATGCGGAGGCGGAAGCAGAAAGAATTCGTAGAAAAGCAAAAGGAGAGGCTGATGCTATCTTATTTAAAGCACAAGCAGAAGCACAAGGTCTATACGAAGTATTAACTAAGCAAGCTGCCGGTTTAGATCAAATAGTAAAAGCTGCCGGAAACGATTCGCAAAACGCAGCCTTATTATTAATTGCTGATAAATTACCTGAACTAGTAAAATTACAATCAGAAGCTATTAAAAATATTAAGATTGATAAAGTTACTGTTTGGGAAAACGGAGGAGGAAAAGATGGAAAAACCTCAACATCTAACTTTATTTCAGGAATGTACAATGCAGTACCGCCATTACAGGAAATGTTTAACATGGCAGGCATGCAATTGCCCGATTATTTAAAAGGGAAAGAACTTCCAAATAGTGATGAAAAAGTAATCGATCAAGGCGATTCTCCTTCCGAAGAAAAATAAGACTCATAAAATTCCGCTTTCGTAGCGGAATTTTTTATTTTTACCACCACAAACAACTCGAATTTATGAATGAAATTAGACACGATTGGACGAAAGAGGAAATTCTAGAAGTATACAATAAGCCTTTAATGGAGCTTTTGTACGAAGCTTCAACTATACACAGAAAATATCACGACCCAAACACAGTACAGGTAAGCACCTTAATCTCAATTAAAACTGGTGGATGTTCAGAAGATTGTGGATATTGTCCGCAAGCAGCACGTTATCATACCAATGTTGAAGGAAATGATTTGATGACTGTAAACCAAGTTAAGGCACAAGCTTTACGTGCCAAAGAAGGTGGATCATCAAGAGTTTGTATGGGTGCAGCTTGGAGAAACGTAAAAGACGGACCAGAATTTGACCAAGTGTTAGAAATGGTGCGTACTATTAACAAGCTAGACATGGAAGTTTGTTGTACCTTAGGTATGGTTACCGAAAATCAAGCAAAACGTTTAGCCGAAGCTGGTTTGTATGCTTATAACCACAATATTGATACTTCAGAAGATTATTACGATGATGTAATTTCTACACGTGCCTTTAAAGATAGAGTAGACACTATTGAAAATGTACGTAAAACCAATGTAACGGTTTGTTCTGGAGGAATTATTGGTATGGGAGAATCGTTAGAAGACAGAGCTGGAATGCTTGAAACGTTAACTCGTTTTTCTCCACACCCTGAATCTGTACCAATTAACGCATTAGTTGCCGTTGAAGGTACTCCGTTAGAAGAGCAACCTCCTGTAAACATTTTTGAAATGGTTCGTATGGTAGCAACTGCTCGTATTGTGTTACCAGACTCACAAGTACGTTTATCAGCAGGTAGAACTCAAATGAGTAGAGAAGGTCAAGCAATGTGTTTTTTTGCTGGAGCAAATTCTATTTTCGCTGGAGATAAATTATTAACAACTCCGAATCCTGATATTAATGAAGACATGAAAATGTTTGAAGAGTTAGGATTGAACACACAAAAACCATTCTTTAAGCACGAGCAAAGAGAATCGGTTGAAGCTAAAGATTCTCAATTTGAAGCTTTAGGTGAAAATCCTAAATCGAACCAGACCTGAGCATAAAATTGAGCGTAACGAACAAAAAAAGCAAGAAGCTAAAGCTTTAAGAAGTTAATTCTAAGCTAGCGACAACATATAAAATAGCCATCAAGTACTTGATGGCTATTTTTTTATCATTTTTATAAACAATTCCATTCCTTGTCTAGTTTTTGAGGAATTGTAGCAAGCCTCCATTTTATCTATAGTAAAATAAGGTCTAAAATATTCCTCATATTCTTGTTTACTACCTCCAAAAGGTGGATGATCTTCATTCAATTGAGCATCAAACAACAAGCCAACTAATTTTCCTTTTTCAGTAAGTAATTCACTTGTTTTTTGTGCATATTCTGCTCGTAATTCTGGGTTGATAGCACAGAAGAAAGTCTGTTCTATGATTAAATCAAAAGCGCTTTCTAACTCAAAAAAATTAGCATGAATCAGGTTTTCCTTTGGAAAATTAGGAACTCTTTTTTGAATTCTCTTTAAAGGTTCTTCGGCGATATCAACCACATAAACATTGGTAAAACCTAAGTTGAACAAATATTCTGCTTCATAAGAATTTCCTCCTCCAGGAATCAGAATCCGTAAACTTTTATCTTCTAACTGATTAAAATACTCTTTTAATGGGTTAGAGATTTCTCCTAAATCCCACCCTGTTTTATTATTCAAATATTTATTATTCCAAAAAGTCTCAGATAATTCAATCATTGTATTAACTTTATTATACCACAAATTTAAGAATAAAGTGTCATAACGATTTCTTAACTTTGCTCTTTTAAACAACATGTTATGGGATTAAATCTTTCTCAAATTGAAAGAGTCGAAACAATTACCAAAGAAGACTTTATCAAGAATTATTTTAAACCGCAAAAACCTGTGGTTATTGAACGTTTTATTGAAGATTGGCCAGCCTATTCTAAATGGTCTTTAGAATACATGAAAGAAGTAGCAGGCGATAAAACGGTACCTTTATACGATGACAGACCTGTTGATTATAAAGATGGTTTTAACGAACCTCATGCGACCATGAAAATGAGTGAGTATGTTGATTTATTAAAACGTGAACCAACTAAATTTAGGATTTTCTTATGGAACATTTTAAAAGAAGTACCTCAATTACAAAAAGACTTTAAATTTCCTGATTTTGGTCTAAGTTTAATGAAAGGCTTACCGATGTTATTTTTTGGCGGACGTGATTCGTACACCTTTATGCACTATGATATTGATTTAGCTAACATTTTTCACTTTCACTTTGAAGGAAAAAAGAAGTGTATTTTATTCGATCAAAAGCAAAACAAATACTTATATAAAATTCCGCATTCATTAATTACTCGTGAAGATATTGATTTTAACGATCCTGATTTTGAAAAATGGCCTGCATTAAAAAATGCCAAAGGTTATGTTGCTGAATTAGAGCACGGAAATGTTTTGTATATGCCTGAAGGATATTGGCATTATATGCGCTATGTAACCCCAGGTTTTTCAATGAGTTTACGTGCCATTGCTCGTAACCCTAAAAACTTAGGAAAGGCTGTTTATAATGTATTTATTATGCGTACAATAGATAATGTGATGCGTCGTATTAAAGGTCAAAAATGGATTGATTGGAAAAACGAACAAGCCATTATTAAAACAAACAAAGCAAATAATATTGCCTCATAAAAAAAGCGCCTAATAGGCGCTTTTTTATTATTTCTTTCCAAAAAGTCGTTGAAAAAAACTTTTTGTTTTGGTTTTAGTTTCTTGAAATTCTTCTTTAGCATCTTCTGCAAAATCGGCTAGATGTTCACTAGCTTCTCCTGCAACTTCTGAAGCTTTTTCAGTTATATCTTCTAATACTTCTTTTGCTTCATTGGTTAATTCATTTGCTTTTTCTTTAGCTTTCTGAATTGATTCATCGGAAATAATTTCTTCAACTTTTTCTTTTACATCTTCTACTATATCTACTAAATGTTCACCAGCTTCTCCTGCTAAATTACTTGACTTTTCTGTTATATTATCCATAACTTCTTTAGCTTTATCTAGCCCTTTGTTTAGGCTATCATTGGTGTTTTTATTTTCAGACATAGTATTAAAAATTAAAAAAGAATGTTTAGAACCAACCTCTATGATTTACTTGATATGTTTCAATAAAATCATCATCTGATTTTGTTAAATAAATGATTCCTTCAATAAAAGGAATAATTCCAGCAAACCCACAAGTTATAATCGTAGCTATAATTTGTATGATACCTTCTTTAGTGTACCCTAACACAAATTTGTGTATTCCAATTGATCCAATTAGAATAGCTAAGATACCTGCTAACACTCGCTTACTTTCTTGATTAGGAACAGTATTCCCATTTTCGTCAATTACATTCATTTTTTTAATTTTTTATTTATTAGACGGTGCTAAATTTATAAAAAAGCTTCGTCTTTTGGCTCCCATAACTCAATTTTATTTCCATCTAAATCTACAATCCATCCAAACTTTCCATAATCATACTCTTCTATCTTATCCATTACCTTAACCCCCTTTTCCTTAAGATCTTCTAATAATTCAACTAAATTTTCTACCCGATAGTTAAACATAAAATCTTTTTTAGATGGCTCAAAATAGTTCGTGTCTTTTGTAAACGGGCTCCATTGTGTAGATGCTTTTTTGTCTTCATTATCTTTCCACCAAAATGTACAACCCCAATCATCTGTATTAAAACCTAAGTTCTTCTTATACCAATCTTTTGTTGCTTTTGGGTCTTCTGTTTTAAAGAAAACACCTCCTATACCAGTTACTTTACCTTTTTTCTTCATCTTATTTCTTTTTTTCAACTGATTCATAAGTAGAAACCCATTCATCAACAGACATTTTAGTACACAATTCAGCAATTAATTCATACGGAATGTCATCCAGCTTTTTAAAACGTATACAACTTTTACCCATGTCTAATTTTCGTTTCGCATGTTTTGGGTATTCAGCTACAAACCAATCGTGTAAATCTTTATTTGCATAGATTCCACTATGGTATAAATTCACTGAATTCTTCTGCGAAGCTAAATTCATAAAAGGTAACGGAAGTTTAGGGTCACAATGATACCCGTCCGGATATATTGAATGCGGAACATAATACCCAATCATCTTATAATTGATTCCTTCTTCAAAACCTTCAGGTAAGTTTTCCTTAATTATATTTCGTAGTTTTTGTAAAACTTCTTGACGTTCTTCAGGAAGTTGAGAAATATATTCTTCTACTGTAGATGCTTCATACTTCATGTTACATGAATTTAAAGCTACAAGTTAGCAAAATTTCTCTCTAATTTTATCAACTATCGTTTGTGCTAGTTTTTCTTTACTTTCTATAGTCCAACCTGCTACATGAGGAGAAAGCAACACATTTTCAGCATTGATTAAATATTTAAAAGCTTTTGGTACTTCGGCTACGCTCAGCACCCCATCTTTTGTTTTAAACAGGTTTTCGAAAGATTTTTTCTCATACTCCAATACATCCAATCCTGCACCTAATACTTTTCCTGATTTTAAAGCCTCAACCAAGTCTTTTGTTACTACAGATTTTCCTCTCGCCGTATTTAACAACCAAAAAGGAGTTGAAAAATTAGCTATGAATTCCGCATCAATTATATTTGTTGTTAATGCTGTTTGTGGAGTATGCAAACTTAGAACATCTGCTCTTTTTTGTAGTTCTTCTAAAGAAACTTGAGCACAGTTTTCATCACCAACATTTGGTTTGATATCGTAACAAATAACATTTACATCAAAACCTCTAAGCTTTTTAGCAAATGCCTTACCCATATTACCATAACCAATAATTCCTACGGTTTTTCCGTCTAACTCAATTCCTCGATTTTCTTCTCGTAACCATTTACCTTCGCGAACTTCTTTATCTGCCTTGTTCAATTTATTAAAAAGCGATAGCAACATTCCTAACGTATGCTCTCCAACTGCATTTCGATTACCTTCTGGGGCAGAAATAAGCACTATTCCTTTTTCTTCAGCATATTCACAATCGATATTTTCTAAACCAGCACCTACTCGTCCAATAAACTTCAAGTTTGTTGCTTTGTCTAAAAACTGCTTATCAATTGTAAAACGACTACGAATTATAATTCCATCGTACTCATGAATTTTTGCTTCAATTTCTGATTTACTAGAAGTATAATCCTCGTGATTTTCAAAACCTAACTCTTGAAGTTGTTTTATTAATAAAAGATGGTTTGTATCTAAATGAAGTATTTTCATTAAAATAGATTTGTTGGATTTTTAGATCTTTAGATTTTTGGATAGTTTAATGGCTGGATCTAGACTAATGTTGAATTGAATTTAGACATCATTTTCACTATACTCATAAGAATTTCTGTATGTTTTTCTAAATCATTTGAAGAAATAAAACCCAAATCATAACTAAGTAATAATTGAGTTTCAACCTCATAACATGAACCTAATGCAATGACCAAAAATCTAGAAAAATCTTTATTGGATGTTCTTGAGCAACCTTCAGCTATATTTGAAGGAATTGACACAGAAGCTCTTCTTAATTGAGATACTAATAAATACCTTTACAAAAAGACCTGCTCACTTGCCAAAATTTAAAATCCTTGTATCTGTGCATCTCTTAACTTCTAGAAATTGAATAATCCAACTATCTAAAAATCCAATAATCTAAATTAATATTGTTCGTTTTCGTTTGGAAAGTCCTTGCTTTTTACATCAGCTATAAACTGTTCAAAAGCATTTGTCATTTCGGTATGTAAATCTAAATATCTACGTAAAAAACGTGGATTAAATTCGTGAGTCATACCTAACATATCATGCATTACCAATACTTGACCATCTACTCCACCACCGGCACCAATTCCTATTACAGGAATCGTTAATGCTTCTGCTACTTTTTGAGCCAATTTAGCTGGCACTTTTTCAAGTACTATTGCAAAACATCCTAATCTTTCTAACATTAAAGCATCTTGCATAAGCTTTTCTGCTTCTTCCTCTTCTTTTGCTCTTACTGTATAAGTACCAAATTTGTATATAGACTGTGGAGTTAATCCTAAATGCCCCATTACTGGAATTCCTGCATTTAAAATTCTTTTGATTGAATCTTTTATTTCTTTTCCTCCTTCTAATTTAATCGAATGCGCTCCACTTTCTTTCATAATTCGAATAGCAGAACGTAATGCTTCTTTAGGGTCAGATTGATAGCTACCAAAAGGTAAATCAACCACAACCAAACAACGGTCAATTCCTCTTACAACAGAACTTGCATGGTAAATCATTTGATCTAAAGTAATAGGCAATGTAGTTTCATGACCTGCCATTACATTGGATGCAGAATCACCTACCAAAATCACATCAATCCCTGCTCCATCAACAATTTTTGCCATGGTATAATCGTATGCCGTAAGCATCGATATTTTTTCTCCGTTGGCTTTCATCTCAACAAGAGATTTTGTAGTAATTCTTTTATATTGTTTTTTTGCTGCTGACATTTCTTTTGTTTTATAGATTGTAAAAATACACAATTATTCACTGGTTTTATTTATTACATTTTTATAACCTGTTTAATTCTCTTTTTTTTAACGCCGTTAATCTTGTGTTAATTAAATTTTAGCCCTTTATTTTTTTAATAGCTTTACCTAACTAAATCAAACTAAAATGCAAAAGATATTCACTTTACTTATTGTTTTTGTAATTTCTACTGTTGTAAATGCTCAAGAAGATCTTCAAGAGAAAGCCATAAAAAACACCGTTGAAACCTTTTTTGAAGGCTTGCATAAAGGTGATAGTACAATCGTAAGTTCTACTTTACACCCAACAATTACTATTCAAACTACATTTACCAATAAAGAGGGGAAAAATGTATTAGTTACCGAAAGTAAAAACAAGTTATTAACTAGTATCGCTAATAAAAAACCTGAACATACTTATTTAGAAAAGTTACTATCATGGGATATAAAAATTGATGGAAATTTAGCTTCTGTATGGACTCCTTATGAATTTTATTTAGACAATAATTTTAGTCACTGCGGAGCAAATTCATTTCAACTTTTTAACAACAACGGTAAATGGGAAATTATTTACTTAGTTGATATGAGACGTAGAAGTGATTGTGAAGCTAATAAACAATAAATACATGAAAAAGTTCAGTTTATTTTTCTTACTTTTTTCTTGTTTCAGTTTTGCTCAAGAATCAAAATTATTTCATCCAGAATTGTTTAATGGTTTACCAAACGTCAGAGATTTTTCAATGAGTAAAAATCAAGATGAATTTTATTTTACCGTTGAAAGCTACTTGAAAGAATACTCATTTATAGCTTATTCAAAAAAAGTAAATGGAAAATGGCAAAAACCTGAAGTTGCTAGTTTTTCTGGGCAGTATAAAGATTTAGAGCCTTTCCTTTCTCCTAACGGATTACAACTCTTTTTTGCTTCTAACAGAAAAGACAACTCCTCTGGCGAAATAAAAAATGACATGGATATATGGTATGTTACAAGAAATTCTTTGGAGGATGCATGGTCAGAACCTATAAATATTGGAACGCCTGTAAACACAAATGCCGATGAATTTTATCCCTCAGTAACCGAAAAAGGCAATTTATTTTTCACTGCAGAATACAAAGACAACACCACAGGAAAAGAAGATATTTACGTAAGTAGATTGGTGAATGGAGTATACACAAAACCAACTCCACTAAGTTCAGGAGTGAATTCAGATAAATATGAATTTAATGCCTTTGTTGCACCTGATGAAAGTTTTATAATTTTTACCTCTTACGGTAGAAAAGATGATTTAGGCAGAGGTGATTTGTACATCAGTAAAAAAGGAACCAATAACGAATGGTTACCTGCTACTCATTTAACAAGTATTAACTCTAATAAACTAGACTACTGTCCGTTTGTCGATTTACAAACGAATACCTTGTATTTTACTTCTAGTACTTCTTCTATTCCTAAAGTGCTTCCTGAAAAATTGACTTTGTCAGAATTTAAAGAGTATTTGAATACTAACCCTAATGGATTGAGTAGAGTTTATGTTAGTCCTTTCAGTAAAAAATAACCTATCTTTGAAAAGATGAGCCAATCGAATCCTACAAATATTTTATTTCCTAATAAATGGGTAGACAATTATGCTGATTATTTGTTTAATTACGCTATTGCTCGTGTAAACAACTCAAATATTGCTAAAGATTTAGTGCAGGAAACTTTTTTTGCTGGATTAAAATCTGCTAAAAATTTTGAAGGAAAATCTAGTGAAAGAACCTGGTTGGTTTCCATTTTAAAAAGAAAAATTATTGACTATTATCGAAAAATAAATTCTAAAAAAGGACAAGCTGAAATTAGAATGAGCTTTTATGATAGTGGTGATAATGAAGGAAATTGGATTGAAGAACGCGTTCCTCAATCATGGAATAATGAAGCTGAAAAGAACATTGAAAATGAAGAACTAAAAAATCAGTTAGATAAATGTATTGATAGCCTTCCTGAAAAATATGCAATGGTTTTTAAAATGAAAACTATTCAACAATTTGAAACAGAAGATATTTGTAAGGAACTAAATATTACTCCGTCAAACTTATGGGTAATGATACATAGAGCAAGAACACAACTAAGAAACTGTATGGAGCAAAACTGGTTTAATAAGTAAAAAGATGTTTAAATTTTTTAAAATTACATGTGATGAAGCCACTACTATTTGTGATAAAAGCCAATATGGTGAAGCCTCAATATATGAAAGAATTCAGCTTAGTTGGCATTTAGTAGTTTGTAAAATATGCATTTTGTACTCTAAACAAAACAGAAAAATGTCTGATATTTTAAAACTAAAATCAGGCAATTGTAAAAAAAATAACCCTTGTTTTTCTCAGAAAGAAAAAGAAGCTTTAAAAGAACAATTAAATAACTTTAATTAATAAGTTTGGTTTTTATAACCAATTTTTGATTTTTTGTTAGATTGAAACGGAATTTATTGTAGCGATAAATTCCGTTTTTTTAATTTTGCCACAGAAAAAATAATCACATGCACTTTTTACCAGAAAAACTAGATAATTACGTTGTTGAGCATTCTCAAGCTGAACCTAAACTACTACAAGAATTAAGTAGAGAAACTTGGCAAAAAGTATTAAATCCGCGTATGCTAAGTGGTGCTTTTCAAGGTAGAGTTTTATCAATGATTTCTAAATTAGTACAACCAACAACTATTTTAGAGATAGGTACATACACTGGGTATTCTGCTTTATGTTTAGCTGAAGGACTTTCAAAAGATGGAATGATTCATACGATTGATAAAAATGAGGAATTGGAAGAATTGCAACACAAATATTTTCAAAAATCAGAATACAAAGATCAAATAACTCAATATGTTGGAAACGCCATAGACATTATTCCTACAATTGATGCTAAGTTTGATTTGGTATTTATTGATGCCGATAAATCTAATTATGTAAACTATTTTCATTTGATTATCGAAAAAATGAACAAAGGAGGTATCATTTTATCTGATAATGTGCTTTGGAGCGGTAAAGTAATTGAGGAGCTAGATCCTAAAGATATAGACACAAAAGTGCTTCTTGAATATAATAGACTTTTAAATGAAGATAGCCGCTTAGAAACGGTTTTATTACCTATACGCGACGGATTAACAATTAGTAGAGTTATTTAAAACAAAAAGGTAAATCATATGATTTACCTTTTTGTTTTTATGAAAAGATGAAATTAAAATTTAATTACATGTTAATCTTTCTGCAATAAATAGTTCTTTTTTGTAATCTTCAATAAAAGCATCTATTTGCCATTCTTCAGTTCCTGGAACACATATAATATGCGCCATATCATTTTCTGAAGCTAACTGATACTTTTTACATAAAATATCTGAAGGTTTATCTAACACAACAGTTAATGCTTCATTATTTCTCCATGCATTAACACCTATCTCTTTTAACTTTTGTTCTGTATAAGCAGCCAATTCTTGTGATTTTTTTGTTCTTGAAATTAACCCTTCTTTTCCGTGCTTTTCTATAAAAGCCCATAATAATAAAGGTGTTAATCCATTTCTTGATCCTGTAATTGTAGTATCTAAAGTTCCTACATACGAAACTGAGTTCACAATTCTATCTCTATGTTTTCTCTTTGCTAAAACTATTCCACAAGGTATTGGCTCCTCCAATGAATTTATGTCCAGATATAGAAATACTATCAATCCCTTCAGCAAAGTCAAATTTTGGTTTTGGTTCAACAAAAGGAGCTATACATCCTAAAAATGCAGCATCACAATGAATATAATAATCTTTGATAGCGTACTTTTTAATAATTGCTTTAATTCTATCTAAATCATCAACAGCTTCTGTCATGGTAGTTCCAATATTTAAAAAGAAAACTGCTGGTTTATCTCTGTGTAATGTTATCAAATTCTCTAAATCTTCATAATCCATTTCTCCATTATCTTGACTTCTAACAACGATATTCTTTAAGTTTAATAAGTGTAAATTCTTTTTAACACTATAATGTGTAGATTCACTATAATAAACTACCGGATTATTAAAACTCTCACGTGCTAAATAAAGACCATATAGATTTCCTTCAGTTCCTCCATTCGTTACATAACCCCATACATCTTTGGTTGAAGATGATAATATATCAGCAAAAAAACTAACTACTTCTCGCTCTATATCTTTTGTATCAATAGATAATGTAGAAGGAGATTCTGGATCACCCACATTGTTTATACATACATTTAAAAAAGGTGCAAATTCGCTGTAATTGAAATCCTTTGCTAAAGGATACCCAAGAAAGTTAGCTGAAGCATCACTAATTCTGTCATAAATGTCTTTTATTCTACTCATAACTACCTATTTTTAAATATTAATAAATTACTTAACAAATATATTCTTAAAGTATAAAAATCTGCAACAACACTACCAATAAAGAAAAAACACCTATTTTTAACCTTTAAAAAGATTAAATTTCTTTTTAAATTCTGAAAATCATTTTAAAACAGAAAAACATACCATGCATCAACTAGATAATGTAGATAAAAAGCTATTAGAAGAATTGCAAAATGACTGTAAGCAATCTATAAAACAACTAGCCAACAAGGTAAACCTATCTATAACACCTACTCACGAACGTGTAAAAAAGATGGAGGCTAACGGAATTATAGATAAATACGTGGCTTTAGTAAACTTGGAAACTATTAATAAGAGTTTAATTGTTTATTGTCAAGTTACTTTAGTAAAACATCAAGAAAGTGCTTTTAAAGAATTTGAAGAGTACATGTCTAAAATAGATGAAATAGTAGAGGTGTCTTATATAGCTGGTGTGTATGACTTCTTGTTAAAAGTTGTTTTGAAAGACATGAATGAATATCAGGATTTTGTGCTAAAAAAATTATCGCAGTTAGAAATAATATCGAATATTCAGAGCTCATTTGTAATGAAGCAAGTTAAGAACACTACAAAAATAAAATTGACATAATTCTTAGGAAGTATGTCAATTTTATTGATTTAACGGCTTCTTTTTATAGGGCCTGTAAAATCATCAATATTATCTTTTACTTCGTTAATTTCATTGTTTATGTCTTTAACAAAGTCTGTATCTATACCTTGATTTTTTGCACTGTCATTAATCTCTCGCTTAATGTCGTTTGTTGCATCTTTAATTTGACGCATTCCCTTTCCTAGCCCTCTTGCTATTTCAGGAATTTTATCAGCCCCAAATAACATAACTACGATTAACAAGATTACAAAAATCTCTGGTTCATCCAATAAATAAAAATATTCCATTCATCACTGCAAAGATAGTTAAATTCAATGTCCTATACTTTATTGAATAAAAAAAAGCAACCAAATTGGTTGCTTTTTTATTTTATATAAAATGCATTAGTCTGCAAGAATAATCACTTTATTATCTTTCATTTCAAGAGTTCCTGATTTGATTTTTAAAGTTAATACTTTATCATCTTCTGGTAATCTTTCAATGTTTGCATGTAAATCATCAAAAACTAAATGAGTTTGAGTGTGTACATGTACTTTTATTCTTCCTTCAGTTAAAATAGACACTACTGGTGCGTGATTATTTAACATCTGAAATTCTCCATTTACACCTGGCACTGCTACAGAATCAACTTCTGATGAAAACAAGATAGCTTCTGGTGTTACAATTTCTAAATACATATTTTAATGCTTTAGGGCTTTAAGCTATTGCTTAAGGCAATTAATTACGCTTCTGCTAACATTTTCTCTCCAGCATCGATTGCTTCTTGAATCGATCCTTTTAAGTTGAATGCTGCTTCAGGATACTTATCTAATTCACCATCCATAATCATGTTGAATCCTTTGATCGTATCTTTAATATCTACTAACACCCCTGGAATTCCTGTAAACTGCTCTGCTACGTGGAATGGTTGAGATAAGAAACGTTGTACACGACGTGCTCTGTGAACTACTAACTTATCTTCTTCAGATAATTCTTCCATACCTAAAATGGCGATAATATCTTGTAATTCTTTATAACGTTGTAAAATTTCTTTTACTCTTTGTGCACAGTTATAGTGCTCATCTCCTAAAATATCAGCAGTTAAAATTCTTGATGTAGAATCTAATGGATCAACAGCTGGGTAAATACCTAACTCGGCAATCTTACGAGATAATACTGTAGTAGCATCTAAGTGAGCAAACGTTGTTGCTGGTGCTGGATCCGTTAAATCATCCGCAGGTACGTAAACCGCTTGTACAGATGTAATAGATCCTTTCTTAGTAGAAGTAATACGTTCTTGCATTGCTCCCATCTCTGTTGCTAATGTTGGTTGGTAACCTACCGCAGATGGCATACGACCTAATAATGCCGATACCTCAGAACCTGCTTGTGTAAAACGGAAGATATTATCTACGAAGAATAACACATCTTTTCCTTGTGCTTCACCTGCTCCATCACGGAAATACTCAGCAATTGTTAATCCAGATAAAGCTACACGAGCACGTGCTCCTGGTGGCTCATTCATCTGACCGAATACAAAAGTTGCTTTAGAATCTCTCATTCCTGGCTTATCAACTTTAGATAAATCCCATCCTCCGTCTTCCATAGAATGCATGAAGTCATCACCATATTTGATAATTCCAGACTCTAACATCTCACGTAATAAATCGTTTCCTTCACGAGTTCTTTCACCTACACCAGCAAATACAGATAAACCTCCGTGTCCTTTTGCGATGTTGTTAATTAACTCTTGAATTAATACAGTTTTCCCTACTCCTGCTCCTCCAAACAATCCAATTTTACCTCCTTTTGCATAAGGTTCAATTAAATCGATTACTTTAATTCCTGTAAATAGTACTTCGGTAGAAGTTGATAATTCTTCAAATTTTGGTGCTTGACGGTGAATTGGCAAACCTGCATCACCTTCTTTAGGTAAATCTCCTAATCCATCAATAGCATCACCTGTTACATTAAATAAACGACCGTAGATATCATTACCTATTGGCATTTGAATTGGGTTACCAGTAGCAAATACTTCTTGCCCTCTTTGTAAACCATCAGTTGCATCCATAGAAATGGTACGAACTGTATCTTCACCAATGTGTTGTTGAACTTCTAAAACTAAAGTTGAACCGTCTGCTTTTTTAATTTCTAACGAATCATAAATCTTTGGCAATTCAGCATTTTCTGTATTAAACTCAACATCGATTACTGGACCAATAATTTGAGAAACTTTACCTGTTATTGTAGACATTACTATATGTAATTAAAGTTATTTTATTTACTATATGAGTTTTAACTCATTTTTTCAAGGTGCAAAGGTAATTTTTTTAGTGGAATTTAAAAAACCTTTCGAAGTATTTTTCCATAAAAAAAAGCCTCACGAATGTGAGGCCTTTATTGATGTTATAATTGTAACTAAATTACTTTACTAATTTAATCTCAACACGTCTGTTTTCAGCTCTACCAGCTCTTGTTTTGTTATCAGCGATTGGGTAGTCTTCACCAAATCCAGCAGAAGTTAATCTTTTTGAATCAATTCCTCCTTTAGTGATTAAGTAATCTAAAACAGCTTTAGCTCTTTTTTCAGATAATCTTTGGTTTAAAGAGTTAGATCCTGAACTATCAGTGTGACCTTGAATGCTAAAGTTAGCTTTAGGGTACTCCTTCATAATCCCTGCAATTAAATCTAATTTACCTGTAACTCCTTTTCTGAATGAAGCTTTCCCTGAGTTAAAGTAGATAGCTCTTGCAAACTCGTTTAATTGCTTAACAGCTTCTTTCTTGATTACTACTTCAGGACATCCGTTGTTAGATGCTACACCTGCTTCGTTTGGACATTTATCGTCTTTGTCTAATACTCCGTCTCCGTCAGTATCTGGCCAAGGACATCCGTTGTTAGCAGCTGAACCAGCAGTGTTAGGACACTTATCTTTTCCGTCTACAACACCGTCTCCATCAGCATCAGGACATCCGTTGTTAGCTTTAGTTCCTTTTTCAGTTGGACAAGCATCATCTTTATCAGCGATACCATCTCCATCTGCATCAGGACATCCGTTTAAAGCAGCTAAACCAGCAACTTCTGGACATGCATCGTCAGAATCTTTGATTCCGTCTCCGTCAGTATCAGGACATCCGTTGAATTCTTTTAATCCAGCAACTTCTGGACAAGCATCTTCTTTATCGTATACTCCGTCTCCGTCAGTATCTTTTCCTCCGAATTTGAATACTAAACCGATTGAGTGTTGGAAATGATCTTTTACTTTATCAGCAAACTCTTTCTTACCTCCTGTTTGGAAGTTTAACCCTAAGTTGTCGTTAAACCAAACGTTGAATCCAGCACCAGCATTTAACATACCTTCACCTAAATCATCAATAGAAGTATAACCTCCACCAACATATACATAAGGATCCCACCATCCAGTGTGTCCAAATAAGTTGTTCATGTCATACTTTACGTTAGCATCAATAGCCCAGTAAAGCATATCTGAATCATTCTCTGTGTAAACAGTTTCAATTTTGTTTAAAGACCCTGCTAATTGTAATGTAAACCCATCGTTTAAGTATCTATCAACAGTTACTCTTGAGATAGATGGTAAGATGTTCCAGTCACTAGTACCGATATAATCTTTAGCATAATCTCCAAATTTAGAAGGGACTCTAATGTCTACTGCATTAACCCCGAAACCAACCGCCCAAGGGTTGTCTGAATCCTGCGCGCTTACGTTTACAGAAGCAAACGCAAATAAAGCCATCACAGCTAATTTTAATTGTTTCATTATTAAAAATTTAAATTAAAAGTTCGTTTATATATTACGCAAATGTAAGTTGTTAAAACTTATTTACAAAAACAAATCTACAAAAACTTACAACAAATGCAAGTTTTTGAACGACTAATTTATATCACTTTAAGCTCTTTTCCAACCTTGATAAATGCGTTTATTGCCTTATCTAAGTGCTCTTTTTCATGAGCTGCTGATAACTGTACTCGAATTCTTGCTTGTTCTTTTGGCACTACTGGATAAAAGAAACCTATCACATAAATACCTTCTTCTAATAACTTATTCGCCATTACTTGCGATAACTTTGCATCGTATAACATTACAGGCACAATAGCAGCATCAGCTCCTACTAAATCAAAACCTGCTTTTTCCATTTCTGTACGGAAATAGTTGGTGTTCCACTCTAATTTATCGCGTAACGATGTATCGTTTGATAATAAATCAAATACCTTTAAAGACGCTCCTACAATAGCAGGCGCTAATGAGTTTGAGAATAAATACGGACGAGAACGTTGGCGTAAAATTTCAATAATTTCTTTTTTACCTGTTGTATATCCTCCCATTGCTCCTCCAAGAGCTTTCCCTAGAGTTCCGGTAACGATATCAACACGATTCATTACATTTTTTAACTCTACTGTTCCTCTACCTGTTTTTCCAATAAATCCAGCGGCATGACATTCGTCTACCATTACCATAGCATCGTACTTATCAGCTAAATCACATATTTCATCTAACTTTGCTACGATTCCATCCATAGAGAAAACACCATCAGTTACAATAATTTTAAAGCGATGACCTTTTTTATTCGCTTCAATTAATTGCTCTTCTAATGAAGCCATATCATTATTATTATATCTGTAACGTGCCGCTTTACACAAACGTACTCCATCAATAATAGAAGCATGGTTTAAACTATCAGAAATAATAGCATCTTCACTTGTTAATAATGGTTCAAAAACACCTCCATTTGCATCAAAAGCTGCAGCGTATAATATAGTGTCTTCCGTAGTATAAAAATCAGCAATCTTTTTTTCTAATTGCTTATGAATATCTTGCGTACCACAAATGAAACGTACAGATGACATTCCAAAACCATGAGTATCCATAACATCTTTTGCTGCTTGAATTACTTCTGGGTTATTCGACAACCCTAAATAATTATTAGCACAAAAGTTGATTACCTCTTCTCCTGTAGAGATTTTAATAACCGCATCTTGCGACGAAGTAATAATGCGCTCTGATTTATATAATCCAGCATCTTTAATATCCTGAATTTCTTGTTGTAATTGTTCTTTAATTTTTCCGTACATAATTTATGTTTGAAAGTTGTTTGCTATGAGAGGTCAAAGTTAGGTTTTAAACTTCTTCAACCAAAATTTCTTCATCAATATATATGAGGAGTTTCTTCTGAACTTTAAAATTCATCGTTTGCAATACTCTTGCATACTTTAATAATTGTTGATGATATACTTTGGAAGGCTTTCCTGTTTTATAATCAATAATCACTACTTCATTATCTTGATTAAACACCAATCGGTCTGGAATTACAATTTGACCATCGACATCTACAATTTCACGTTCATTATAAACTGTTACCTCATCCGAAAAATAATCTTGTAACAATGGATGATTTATAATTTGCCGAATCTTTTTAGTTATTTCTTTTGTTTTTTCTTTCGGAAGGATTCCTTGCTGTTCATACCTTAAAACTACTTCATTAATATCTTCTTTGGTCATCACTTCCGCCATCATTTCATGGATTAAGTTACCAAACTCAATGGCTTTTCCTTGTTCAGTATCCCATAATTTAGAAGCACTAGCCAACATTTGAATATTGTGCTCTTGCCAAGGAGTAGAAATAAACGTTTCTTGAATTTCAGTTGCGTTATTCTGTTCTTTGGATTCACTTACTCTTTCATGAGTACCAATAGTATATTCTAGCTGATCATCAATCCATAAATTTTGAGATTTTAAGTAATTAATAAAAACCCCTGAGTAAAAATTCGTATTCTCTTCTCCTTTCGAAGAAATTTTCTTTTCGGTTATAACATGCAATTGCTCTACCGCTCTTGTCAATGCAACATATAACAAATTAAAATTATCTAACTCTAACTCCTCTCGCTGTTGCTGATAAATCTCCGAACCGCGGTCGTTTACATAGTTCAAATCTTTATTGAAGGGAACTAATAATTCTTTAAATCCATCAAAATTATCGGGTAATTCATCTAACCAAACTTTCGGATTGACTTGTCGATACACATCTAAATCATAGGGAAAAATTACCACCGGGAATTCCAATCCTTTTGATTTGTGTATCGTCATCACTTGTACCGCATTTCCACTCTCTGGAGCCACAATACTCAACTTATCTTTTTTATCTGACCAAAAGTCTAAAAACTCTTGAATACTTGTTCCTCTTCGTTGTTGTTCCAACACCACATCTAAGAAAAATTGCACATAGGCATCTGAAGAAGTAATTAATTGAAAACCTCTGATAATCTCTTCTACTTTTTCATAAAAAGGTAGCTGATGAAAAGTTGATAATTCAAAAGTAGTTCCGTAGTTTTTTAACTGTTGAAAAATGGCTTCATTAGGTTGACTAATCGACTCGGCAATAAACGAATGTTTATGTTCTGTAACTTTTAAATGTTCTTGCAAAAAATAGAGCATTTCTAAGCATGTTTCTTTATCATTCGGATGTTGAATTACCTGTAAAACATCCATAATAAACTTGACTTTAGAACTATTTTCTAACAATAAAGTTTCTGAAGAAATGATATCAATTCCATTTTCTGACAAATAATTTGCAACCGCAATTCCATCTTTCTTTTTTCGAACCAGAATACAAATTTCATTCAGCGAAAACTCTTTTTCTAATCTTTTGACAAGCTCTAGAACTTTCTTCGGATATTTTATCTGTTCATCTTCTTTTTCATCTTCTTTTTCCAAAAAAGTCAGCGATACACAACCTCCTTTTTTTGAGTTTTCTAACTGCTTATTTCCATCAATAAACAATTGTTTATAGGATTCATTTTGCAAGAAATTTGCTGTATGTTGAAAAAACTGATTGTTAAAATTTATTACCTCAGCATAACTCCTAAAATTAGTTTCTAAAGTTTTTACTTCTTTCGAAATATGAAACGGATTGTCTTTTTCTGATCCTAAACCAATAAATTGTTCAGACTTTCCTCCACGCCAACGATAAATTGCCTGTTTACCATCACCTACCAACAACAAATTACTGTTTTCTTGCGCCAGCGCATTATCAATCAGCGGAATTAAATTTTGCCACTGCAAAGTGGAAGTATCTTGCATTTCATCAATAAAATAATGCATGAATCGTTGCCCAATACGTTCGTAAATAAATGGTGCAGGTTGGTCTTTAATATTATCAGAAATCAACTGATTGAACTCTGCGTTTAGTCGTAAGTTATTTTCTTCTTTTAAGTGTGAAAGTTCTTGATTGATATTGTTTAAAACCGCTAAAGGAATCAAACTTTTTAATGCCAAATTATTCATCAAAAATTGCTGATATAACCTTTCCGACTCCATATACAATTGAAGTAACTCTGGCAAAATTCCTTCGATAGCTGCTTTTATATCCTCTGACTTTGACTTGGCATAAAAATTATTTTCTTCAATTCGTTCTCGAAGAGCACTTTCGTCAAAAAACTTCGCTTTTTCAGGATTTTGAGATAACGCTAAAAAATGATTAGGCAGCATTGAACGATAAAAGTCATTATGCACTAAATGCATACTTTCAATCATTTTTAACGCTTCTTCTCCAATTTCTTTCCAACGTTTTTTTATTTCTTTTTGATGTTTGGATAGTTTTGTTTTTAAATTGGTAAAATCAGCGAGCTGTTTATCTGCTAATTTTCTAAAATGCTCTGTATCGTCTTCATTCAATAAAATTTTAGAAAACTCATTTAGTTCACGAGAAATATCCCACGATTTATCATCATCAGCTTTATCTAATGAAAAATCAATCAACAACTTTGTTAAAGCTTCATCGGTTCCAATTTTTGAAATGAGTACATCTACCGCTTCATTTAACAATGAAACTGCATCCATCTCAACTTCAAAGTTGAGTGGCAGCCCCAAATCGTATGCGAAACTCTTGATGATTTTATGCGTAAAACTATCAATCGTAGTGATTGAAAACGCGGCATAATTCCGAAGAATTTCGTCTAATATTTTTTTACTTCGATCTTTAACAACAGTTCTGTCAAGCGAAGTTTCCTTCAAAATTACCTCTAACAAATCGTTATTTTCTCCTTCTGAAAAAACTTCTAAGTTTTGCAACACACGCT
The DNA here is from genome assembly GCF_059716275.2 of Tenacibaculum sp. TB-56. Classification (NCBI taxonomy): domain Bacteria; kingdom Pseudomonadati; phylum Bacteroidota; class Flavobacteriia; order Flavobacteriales; family Flavobacteriaceae; genus Tenacibaculum; species Tenacibaculum sp. TB-56. Next base: position 914,614 of record NZ_CM201367.1, read on the forward strand.
CTTTCATTTCACCGGCAGCTTTGTTGGTGAATGTAATTGCCAATATTTTTTGAAAACGGAAAATATCTTCAGATTGCAGCAAAACTTTTAGATACTCTTTTACTAAAGTGAATGTTTTACCGCTACCTGCCGAAGCGTTATATACCTGAAAATTTGATGGATTTTGCAACAAAATGAAAATATAATTGAGCTAGCAATTTAACCAAAAAAAAGATTCCCGCTTTCGCAAGAATCATAATTTTGTGCTTATCAAAATAGCTTACACTCTAGCCAAGACCGACATCTAACGACATCATAACAATAAATCCGCCAATAAAACCGAGTGTAGCAATATCTGTATATTTATCTCGTTGAGTTTCAGGAATTACCTCTTCTACAACCACAAAAATCATTGCTCCTGCAGCAAATGCTAAAGCATACGGTAAAATTGGTGTAAAAAACGATACCGCTACCGCTCCTAAAACAGCTGCCATTGGCTCTACAATTGCCGACATTTGACCATACCAAAAACTTTTAAAACGACTTACTCCTTGTCTACGAAGCGGCATTGCCACTGCAAATCCTTCAGGGAAGTTTTGAATCCCAATACCAATGGCCAATGAAATTGCTGCAATTATCATTTCAGTTTGCTCTACTCCTACCATTGTTGATGCTGCTCCAAACAATACTCCCACTGCTAATCCTTCCGGAATGTTATGTAAGGTTATTGCTAAAACTAACAAAGTTGTTTTATGCCAGCTCGTCTTAACACCTTCAACTTCATGTTCTTTAAAATTAATATGTAAGTGTGGTAATAATTTATCCATTCCGAATAATGCTAAAGCCCCTAAAGCGAATCCAATTGCTGATGGAATTACTTTTACGAACCCTTCCCCTGGACTATTATCAATTGCTGGCGATAACAAACTCCAGAAACTCGCTGCAACCATTACCCCTCCTGTAAAACCAAGCATTCCATCTAAAACTGCTCGGTTCATTTTTTTGAAAAAGAACACTAAACTAGCTCCTAAAGCTGTTAATCCCCAGGTAAAAAGCGATGCATATAATGCTGCTTGAATTGGGTGTTCCTTCCCAAATTCTACTAATTGATTAAATAAATCCATCTATAATACTATCTCTTATTAGTTGTTTAACGTGATTTTTGAATATATAAGTTACTTGCTATTTTATTTGAAACAGACAGTGTTTTTCCATCCATTTCTATAACTAGAGAACCATCAAAAGGTTCTTTTTCTACTACCTTTATTTGTTTTCCTAAAGCAACTCCTTGTTTATCTAAAAAGCGTAAAAATTCTGAAGAACTATCATCAACCCCTACACAAACTCCTATTTCATTTTCCTTCAACGTTGATAATAAACTTTTTTCTATAATCTGTAAGTTACCTTCTTTATCTGGAATAGGATCTCCGTGTGGATCCCTCTTAGGATACTCTAAAAAAGCATCTAGCTCGTTGATTAATTTGGGAGATTTAATATGCTCAAGCTGTTCTGCTACCTCATGAACTTCATCCCAAGAAAAATTTAATTTATCCACTAAAAAAACTTCCCATAATCGATGCTTACGAACAATATTAGCTGCTGTTTTTTTTCCAAAATCAGTCAAAGTTACTCCTTGATATTTTTTATAAGTCACAACATCTTTTTCAGATAGTTTCTTAATCATATCTGTTACCGATGATGCTTTAGTATCTAACTTTTTAGCTATAGCATTTGTACTGATTCCTTTTTTAAAATCAGCTTCTAAATGATAGATCGTTTTTATATAATTTTCTTCAGATTGACTAAACATCATATTCTTTTTTAGATGTACAAATATATAAACTTTAGTTTAATCAAATATATTTTTAGGTTAACCTAAAAATATATTTATATTTGTATCAAATTTTATTTAGAAACCACCACAACAAACTATTTTCAAGATGAAAAATCTAGTTTCTTTCACAATTCTATTGCTATCAAATATTACTATCGGACAAACTATTAAAGGAAAAATCAGCACATCATCAGGCGATATAGTACCATTTGCTAGTGTATTTATAAAAGGAACAGAAAAAGGAACAACTACTGATGAATATGGAAACTACAAGTTAAAAACCACTAAACGTAAATTTGTTTTGGTTGCATCTTCCTTAGGTTTTTTATCTGAAAGAAAAACAGTAACCTTAAACTCTTCCGAAGAAAAAATAGTTGATTTTATATTGACTGAAACCGCAGAAATTTTAGACCAAATAACCATTACGGGAACACGCACAGATAAACGTAGAACCAATAGCCCTGTGATTGTAAATGTTATCAATAGTCAAACTTTAGCAGATGTTCAGGCATGTAATTTATCTGAAGGATTGAAATTTCAAACAGGTTTACGTGTAGAAACCGACTGCCAAACTTGCAACTACACACAACTTCGCATGAATGGTTTAGCTGGCGGATATTCACAAATATTAATTAATGGTCGTCCAATTTTTAGTCCATTAACTGGTTTATACGGATTGGAGCAAGTACCTACCAACATGATTGAACGCATCGAGGTAGTTCGCGGTGGAGGTTCTGCTTTGTACGGTTCAAGTGCGATTGGAGGGACAGTAAATGTCATTACTAAAATTCCAAAGAAAAATAATTATAGTATAGGTTACACTTATCAGAATATAAAAGGAGTTTCTGACCATATTATTACTGGAAATGCAACCATAGTTAATGAAAACAGAAATGCAGGTGCTTCATTTTTTATCAACAACCGAAGAAGGGCCATGTATGATGCTAATGGTGATAACTTTTCTGAACTTCCTGAGTTAAAGAACAACTCTTTTGGAACAAACCTATTCTTCCTTCCAACTGAAAATCAAAAAATAGAAGTCAACTTCAGTAAAATGAATGAATATCGTTATGGTGGAGAAATGATTGATAATGCTCCGCATTTTGCAATGCAATCTGAAGAACGCGTGCACGATGTGTATGTAGGGAATGTTGATTATCAAATTAATTTTAACGATGATAAAAGCTCAATCATTACCTATTTTGCTACACAATATACCGGAAGAGAACATTATACAGGTATTCGTCCAGATATTGGCACTACTGAAGACACAGCACATTTAGCAAATCCCCCGTATGGAAATTCAACCACAACCACCTTTCAAGGAGGACTACAATTCAACCACAAATTAGAAAAATTTCTTGGAGGTAACAAAGAACTGAGGTAAAAAACAAGTAAATTTTATACTTTTTTAAACCAAAGTACTTTTATAATTTGCATCATAAGGCAAACCACTTTTTATTATTGCAAAAGCTTGTTTTAGTAGCTTATTACACACCGCTATTAAAGCAAGTTTTTTACTCTTACCCCTAGCTACAATTCGGTCATAAAGTTCTCTACATGCTTTGTTGTATTTACAAGCATTAAAACTACACATAAACAATAAATTTCTAAGCTTTGGATTACCCATTTTACTTATTCGAGGTCTTCCTTTTATACTACTGCCTGACTCTCTAATAACAGGAGTTATACCTGCGTAACTGCACAGCTCCTTTGCCGAAGTAAAGCGCTTAAATCCATCGGTAAAAACTAATAACATTAATGCTGTTTTACCTCCTATTCCTGGAATTGACTTTAATAAAGTCACTTCTTCTTGATAGCTCTTTTTTACATTCTCTAGCAACAAATCTTCAAATTTAACCATCTCTTTTTGTATATTTTTTAGTTGCCTTTTTAAGGAACTAACTACCAATTTCGATGGAGTTCCTAATACTGATTCGCCATGAAGCTTATTCTTTAATTGAGTAGATTGTTTCGTGTAAACACTCAACAAACGTACTATTTGTAAACATTCTTGTTGATCCTTGCTTTCTCCTTTCCATATAGAAGGAGCTTGACTTACGCCATAATTATATAACTGTTTTGCATCACTCTTATCCGTCTTTACTTTTGATAAACTCATTTGAATAAAACGTTTTATCTTCAACGGATTTTCTACTGATACCAAAACTCCTTTTTCTGTTAAAAAATAAGCTAATCGTACATGATAATACCCTGTGGCTTCCATTATACAATGAGTTAAATCACTTGTGATTAACAACAGCTCTTTAAAGCCTGATGTATCATTTTTAAACTGATACCAATTACCTTGATAATCATACACATCTAAAATATCTTTACTTACATCGATTCCTAAAAATTGTTTATTTTTACTCATAAGAAAAAAGGATTGGAAAGAAAAATAACTACTATCAATTCAACAACTTGAAATCGAGATCTTGGTCTCACAGAACTGAACGAATTTAAAGTAGTAAAGCGTAGGGATTATCAATGTTGACGAAATCTAGGTTTCAACGTATATCATAACCTTACTCTACGCTTTTTTCTTTCTGGTTTTTATTACTAAATTTAAACAATTGCTAACTTAAGACGTACTTACACTAGGAAGTGAATTTGTACAAGACGATGTTTTTGATGTTATTGATGCATACCAATACAAAGTAGATCAACTTACTAAAAACTACGGATTCTTTTTTCAAAGTGATTGGGAAATTTCAGATAAGTTAAATTTACTATCAGGAATACGATATGACAACCATACATTAAACACACTTAAAACAGATGGTACTCAAAAAAACATTACGAACAATGTTGCGAGTCCGAGAGTATCTTTATTATTCAAACCATTTGAAAATACTCAAATCAGAGGAACTTGGGGCACTGGTTTTAGGGCTCCGCAAGCTTTTGACACCGATTTACACATTGCTTTTGCTGGTGGAGGAATATCACGAGTTGTATTAGCTGATGATTTAAAAAGAGAGCGCTCTAATAGTTATACCCTTTCCTTTAATTACGACAAACCTACAGAACATTATATATATGGTTTTACCATTGAGGGTTTTTACACCAATTTAAAAGATGCTTTTTATTTAGAAGCTATTGATAAAGATAATTTTGGAGAAATTTTTGAAAAAAGAAATGGAGACGGAGCTGTTGTACAAGGAATTACTTTAGAAACCCGTTTAAATTACGATGGAATTTTTCAGTTAGACGCAGGATTCACATATCAATCTAGTAAATTTGATACAGCTGTTGATAATTTTCACAATCTATCACCCAAAAGAGAGTTTTTACGAACACCCTCAACTTACGGATACGCTACAGCGACCTATACCCCTAATCAAAAATTTAAAGCTGCTTTAAATTTAGTATACACAGGACAAATGGATGTTTTACACATTATACCTAATCCTGATTTCAATCCACCAACTGATAACAGTGAAAATATTGGTGAATATTTAAGCTCTCCTTCGTTTTTTAACTTAGGTGTTAACACTAGTTATACTTTTAATGTAGAAAAACTTAACACCAATATAGAGCTTAACGCTGGTATTAAGAACATTTTAGACGATTATCAAAGTGAATTTGACAAAGGAAAAGACAGAGATAGCAACTTTATTTTTGGCCCTGCAACCCCAAGAACCTTCCTTTTTGGAGTGAAATTTACAAGTAATTAACATTTAAGTAACATAATCGAGTCTAGTTAACATTAAACAAACATTCTAATAATATAAACGTAATTCCTACATAACATTAGCTTTACTGTTTAACTTGAATTTTGCGCCATAAATAAACAGAATTCAAAGATTAGAATGAAAAAAATATTATTTATAGCTTTTTTAAGCTTATGTAATTTAGCATTTTCTCAAAGCAAAGGTACTGTAAACGGTACTGTTACTGACAAAGAAATGAGCGGTGAAGCATTGCCTTTTGCTAATGTTTTTATTAAAGGAACATCTATTGGTGCTACTACCGATATGGAAGGTAAATACACTTTAAGTGTTCCAGCAGGAAATCAAACTATTGTTTTTAGTTTCGTAGGATACCAAACAGAAGAAAGAGCTATAGTTGTTAAAGCAAACGAAACACTTGTAGTAAACCAAGAAATTGGAGCTAACCAAGGAGTTGCTTTAGATGAAGTAAAAATTAACGCAACAGTTAGTAGAGAGAAATCTAGTGCTTTACTATTAGAGCAAAAGAAAGCTACCGTAATTAAAGAAAGTATTGGGGCTCAAGAATTAGCTCAAAAAGGAGTTTCTGATGCAGCTGCTGCCACTACCAAAATTTCTGGTGTTAACAAAAGTGAAGGATCTGGAGACATATACATTCGTGGTTTAGGTGATAGATATTTATCTACAACAATGAACGGTTTACCAATCCCTTCTGATGATGTAAGTAACAAAAACGTTAACTTAAGTTTATTCAGTACTAATGTTATTCAAAATGTAGGAATTAGTAAAACATACGCTACTTCAAGTTACGCTGATCAAGCCTCAGGAAATGTTGATATTTCTTCTAAAGAATACACAAAAGATATGTTTTCTATTGGTGTAAGTGGTGGTGTTAACACAAATGCGATCGAAGTAGACAACTTCAGACAAACTATTATAAGTGATGATGTAACTTTTGGATTCTACAAAAAACAATTTGCTCTTCAAAACCTTATGACTATCCAAGGATGGGATACTAAGAAAGCTGAAACACCTATTAACTATGGAGCTTCATTATCAGGAGCAAAAAGGTTTAACTTATTTAACAAAGAATGGAAAATATTAGCTTCTGCATCTCACTCTAAGTCTTCAGAATACAGAAATGGTATTTTTAAATCTTATAGATCAAACGTATTAAATAATTCATTTACTGATGTTGAAAACTTTATCGCTAAAACAAACTCTACAGGTTATGTTAGAGTTGATTTAAAATTAAATGACAACAACAAATTAAAGTATAACACTTTATTTGTAAACAAAGGTGAAGACGGATTATACGAACAAGGTAGAAATGGTGAAGGATATGTATTCGACCAAGACCCACAAGAAAATGGGGCGTTTGTGAGAGACCAAAACTTTAAACAAACTACTATGTTTGTTAACCAATTAATGGGTGAACACAAATGGAACAAAAACAACCAATTAAATTGGGCTGCTGGATATAACTTTGTATTAGCAGAAGAACCAAACCGTATTAGAAACGAAGTAAATATTTTAGATATTGATTCTAGTCCTTTAATCCAGTTTGCACACGTTGGAGATTACCAACAAAGAAAATCTTCTCAGAAAATTGAAGATACTGAATACAATGCTTTTGTTGAAAACCAATGGTCTTTAGGTCAAACAGCAGATGAGTATGAAGACAAACCTTACAAATTAAACTACGGTTTAAACTTCCGTAAAAAAGAAAGAACTTTTAACTCTTTATTCGTAGGTTTCAGAGCTAAAGATTTTACTGCACCTTCTGTTGATGAAATCTCAGGAACTTTACAACAAGGAACAAACTCTGGTTTAATCTTAAGAGAGCAACAACCAGATTTATATAAAGGTGAATTATTCGTTTTAGCTGCTTACACTAATTTCGATTTTAAATTTGACAATAATTTATCTGGTAACATTGGTTTACGTTTTGAAAGAGATGAAATTGATATGGCTTGGAATGTGGGGAACCGTCCAGGAAGATTTGGATCAACAAACAAAACATATCAAAGTTTATATCCAAGTGTAAACTTAAAGTATGAATTAAACGATAGAAACTTTATCCGTTTTGCTTCAAGTGTAACACAAACTTTACCTGAGTTTAAAGAATTATCTCCTTTCGAGTATGTTTCTCCAACAGGTCGTGTAATTGGTGGTAACGAAGACTTAGAAAAATCTGATGTTTATAATATTGATTTAAAATGGGAATTTTTCCCAAGCAGAAGTCAGTTATTATCGGCTACAGCTTTCTATAAACAAATCAACAACCCAATTAACTTAACACAAGACCAAGGTTCATCAGGTTACTTCAAATTTTTTAACACAGGAGATCAAGCCAATATATTAGGTTTTGAGCTTGAAGGTAGATTAGACATCTTAAAAAATGAAGATGATAAAGCTATATTAAATGCTACAGCGAACTTAACTAAAATGTGGTTTAACCAAGATTTATTCCCTAAGTATCAATTCAAAGGAAAATCTGAATCTGAATTACAAGGAGCTTCTGACTTTATTGTTAACGGATCTTTAAGCTATTCAGACCATAAAGAAAATGCGTTTTCAGCTACATTAACAGGTAACTATGCTTCTGATAAAATCTATGCATTAGGTGCTCCAGAAGATTTTAACAACAGTACAACACTTTACAATGATGAAATCATTGAAAAAGGGTTTGTTACTCTAGATTTTGTTGTTAGTAAACAAATTTTTAGAGGATTTACTGCCAAGTTAGTTGGTAAAAACTTATTAGACCCTAAAATTAAACAAACTCAATTAGTTAGAGACCTTAACACCTTAATTGAGACTAATGAAACTGTATTATCATACAAAAAAGGAAGACAACTTACTTTAAGCTTAAATTATAATTTCTAGTAGTTAACCCTAATTTAATATTACTTGCTTTATATAACAATCAATTAATATTCAATTAAAAGAAACACAAAATACAGGTTATTAATTTGCCTAACGAAAATTAAACAAAGAAATAAAAAAATGAAAAGACCTTTTAAATTTTTAAGTATAGCAGCTTTATCTGTAGCAGCTTTAACTTTTACAAGTTGTGGTAGTGATGATCCTGCAATTTTACCTCCAGATGTTTCTGATGTTGTAGAAAAATTACAAAGCGGAATCATGAGTGGTGAATTAGCTGAAGATTTTACATTAACAAATCCTTCATATGCATTAACTAGCTCATTCATTATTAAAGATGGTGCTACATTAACTATTCCTGCAGGAACTAGTATTGTTGCAGACGCTAAAGGAACTGATGTATATATCGCAGTTTTACAAGGTGGTAAAATCAATATTAACGGTACAAACTCTAGTCCTGTAGTTATGAGTTCTTCTGAAGGACAACCAGGAGACTGGGGTGGTTTAACAATCTGTGGTAAAGCTACGACTACCGCAGGAACAAATGTTACTGCTGAAGTTGGTGGATTCATCTATGGTGGTACTCAAGATGATGATAATTCAGGTGTTATCAAAAACTTAGTAATTAAAGGTACTGGTGCTCAAATTAACACTGAATCTCAGTATAACGGAGTTTCTTTCTATGCTGTAGGATCTGGTACTACTGTTGAAAACATTGCTGTTTTTGACGGAGCTGATGATGGTGTTGAATTCTTCGGAGGAACTGTTTCTGCTAAAAACATCTACTTAGAAAACTTAGAAGATGATGCTATTGACTGGACAGAAGGGTGGAATGGTACTGTTGAAAATTCTTATGTAGTAAATACTAAAGCTGGTTTCTCAACTGTTGTAGAAGCTGATAAAGACAACAAAAACCCTAAGTTAATTAACTTAACAGCTAAGTCTATTGTAGGTGGTACTGCTTTACAATTTAAGAAGCAATCTGGTGCTACAATTACAAACTTACACATAGAAGGATATGACAAAAACATCGATATGAAAGATGATGGTCCTTTAGCAAACGTTATTATCGATGGTGAAGCTGCTCAAGTAGATGCTGAGTATACTGCTGGTACTAAAGTTGATATTTCTTCTTGGTCTTTCATTAACGGAGAAATTGTTGAAATTACTCCTTTAGTAGGAGAGGTTACTGGTAACGTAACGTTAACTGCTGATAAGACTTATAACTTAACAGGGTCTTATATCGTAAAAGATGGGGCTACTTTAAATATTGAAGCTGGTACAAAAATTATCGTTGACCCTAAAGGAACAGATGTATATATCGCTGTTTTACAAGGTGGTAAAATTAACGTAAATGGTACTGCTGAAGCTCCTGTAGTAATGACTTCTGCTAACGGACAACCAGGTGACTGGGGTGGTTTAACTATTTGTGGTAAAGCTACTACAAGTGCCGGTGTTGGTGTAACTGCTGAAGTAGGTGGATTTATCTACGGTGGTTCTGATGACACAGATAACTCGGGTTCTATTGAATACTTAGTAATCAAAGGAACTGGTGCGCAAATTAACATCGACTCTCAATATAACGGAGTTTCATTCTATTCTGTTGGTTCTGGTACAACGGTTAATAACATCGCGGTTATTAACGGAGCTGATGACGGTGTAGAGTTTTTCGGAGGAACTGTTTCTGCTACAAATTTATACTTAGAAAACAACGAAGATGATTCAGTAGATTGGACTGAAGGATGGAATGGAAAAGTAACTAACACTTACATTTCTCACACTATTTCTGGTTTTTCAACTGCTTTTGAAGGTGACAAAGTAAATAACAACCCACAATTCGAAAACTTAACTGCAATCTCTACTGTTGGTGGTACTGCATTACAGTTTAAAAAGACTTCTGGAGCTACTATTACTAACATTTGGTTAGAAGGATATGATAAAAATATCGACATGGTAGACGGTGGTGCTTTATCTAACGTTCAAATAGATGGAGCTGACGCTTCAACTACTGCTGATTATAAAACAGGAACTAAAGTTGATATCTCAACTTGGTCTTGGAGACAAGCTGGATTATAGTAGTCAAGCATTATAAAACTAAAAACCGAGCAAATTGCTCGGTTTTTTTATTCCTTTATATTAGAAATACTGTAAAGTAAATCTTCTATCTTTTTTAATTCTGTTGAGGGATTTCCTGCATCAAACGTAATCGATTTATATTCCTTATCTCCTATTTTATGGTGAATTCTGTATGTAAGGCTCCATCAGTTATTCTTTTTTCACTCGGTGCAATTAAGCGCTTCCTATTTCTTCTATATTTAACTCATCTACTACTTTTTTTAACTCTTTAAGTTGTTCTTTTGAAAGTTCTTTTGTTTCATTTTCTTGATTTGTTTTATAAGTTACCTTATTATCATCAACAGTTATTTGTATTAAACTACCTCTTGTTTGCGCTTCATAAGCGATCGTATAAAAGTTTTAAAGATGTTTTGCACTACACGATTCATCATACATAAAAAGGTCTTAGAAATGATTATTAGGTTTTTCATAATAATTACTTCTTTAATTATAAACATAAAAAAAGACGCCTCATTAATAATGAGACGTCTTATATTTATCGCTTTGTAAGTGTTCTTACTTAAGCTTTTTCTTCACTGCTACTTCAATGTAAGCTTCTATAACATCACCTTCTTGAATGTCGTTATATCCTTTAATTTGAAGACCACAATCGTATCCTTTCGTTACTTCTTTAACATCATCTTTAAAACGTTTTAACGAAGTTAATTCACCATCATGAACAACGATTCCTTCTCTAATAATACGAACTTTAGAATCTCTTGTAATCTTACCAGACATCACCATACATCCTGCAATATTACCAACCTTAGAAATTTTATAAACTTCTCTAATTTCAACATTACCAAGAACTTCTTCTTTCATTTCAGGAGACAACATTCCTTCCATTGCATCTTTCAAGTCGTTGATTGCGTCATAGATGATTGAGTATGTTCTGATATCTACTTCTTCTCTATCGGCTACGGCACGTGCATTTCCTTGCGGACGTACGTTAAACCCAACGATAATTGCATCAGATGCAGTTGCTAATAATACGTCAGACTCTGTAATTGCTCCAACTCCTTTATGTATAATATTTACTTGAATTTCTTCAGTAGATAACTTTTGGAACGAATCTGTTAAGGCTTCTACCGAACCATCTACATCTCCTTTTAAGATGATGTTTAATTCTTTAAAGTCTCCTAATGCAATACGACGTCCAATCTCTGCTAATGTTAATGTTTTCTGCGTTCTTACAGATTGCTCACGTTGTAATTGAGAACGTTTAGCAGCAATTTGTTTTGCTTCACGCTCATCATCAAATACATTAAACTTATCACCTGCTTGTGGTGCTCCATCTAAACCTAAGATTGATACCGGCATTGAAGGTCCAGCTTCTTTTACTTTTTTACCTTTATCATCAAACATAGCTCTTACTTTACCACTATGTTTTCCTGCTAAGATATAATCTCCAATTTTTAAGGTACCTGCTTGTACTAAAATCGTAGAAACATATCCTCTACCTTTATCTAATAAGGCTTCTACTACAGCTCCGTTAGCATTTTTATTAGGGTTTGCTTTTAACTCTAATACTTCTGCTTCTAACAATACTTTTTCTAGTAAATCATCAACTCCTTGTCCTGTTTTTGCAGAAATCTCTTGAGATTGAATATTACCTCCCCAATCTTCTACTAATAAGTTCATAGAAGAAAGTTGTGTTTTAATATTGTCTGGATTTGCGTTTGGCTTATCTATTTTGTTAATCGCGAATACAATTGGTACTCCTGCTGCTTGTGCGTGAGCAATTGCCTCTTTTGTTTGTGGCATTACATCATCATCGGCAGCAACTACGATAATAACTAAATCGGTAACTTGAGCTCCGCGGGCACGCATTGCTGTAAAGGCCTCGTGACCTGGTGTATCTAAGAATGTAATTCTTTGATCTCCTACTTTTACAGAATATGCACCAATGTGCTGTGTAATTCCTCCAGATTCTCCTTCAATTACATTAGCTTTACGAACGTAATCTAGTAACGAAGTTTTACCGTGATCTACGTGACCCATTACGGTTACAATCGGTGCACGAGTAATTAAATCTTCTGGACTATCTTCTACTTCTTCAATTGCTTCTTCTACTTCTGCACCTACGAATTCTACTGTGTAGTTAAATTCTTCTGCAACAATTGATAAAGTTTCAGCATCTAAACGTTGGTTCATTGTTACCATCATTCCTAACATCATACAGGTAGAAATAATTTGTGTAACAGGAACATCCATCATCGTTGCAACTTCACTAACAGTAACAAACTCAGTTACTTTTAACACTTTGCTTTCTGCTTGTGCTGCTTGTAATTCTGCTTCTGATTGTTGACGGTGTGCATCTCTCTTATCACGACGATACTTGGCACCTTTTCCTTTTTTAGATTTTCCTTGAAGTTTTTCTAAGGTTTCTCTAACTTGCTTTTGGATTTGTGCTTCTGTTAACTCTTCTTTCGGAGCTACATTTTGCCTTCCTCTTGCACCACGTTGTCCACCACGGTTTTGACCTCCACGACTCTGACCCCCACGATTTTGACCTTGGTTTGGTCTTGATGCGTTGTTACCAGCTCCTGTTGTTCCAGCAGGCTTACTTATTCTTTTACGCTTTTTCTTATCTGCATCATTTGTAGCAGCGCCTTTATTTTCTGGCTTTTTCTTCTTAGGTCTTTCAAATTGTTTTAAATCAATTTTTTGACCTGTAAAGTTAGGACCTTCTAATTTCTTATACTGAGTTTTAATTTTTTCAGCATTTTCTGGAGTAATTTCTACTTCTTTTGTAGGTTGCTTTACTTCTTCCACCTTTTTTTCAACAGGCTTCTTTTCTTGCTTAGGCTCTTCAGCTTTTACTTCCTTTTTTGGAGTTTCAACTGGCTTCACTTCTTTAGGCTGCTCTACTTTTTGAGACTCTGGCTTTTTTTCTTCAGCTTTAACTGGTTCTTCTACCTTAACAGGCTCTTCTTTCTTAGGAGCTTCAACCTCTTTCTCTACTACAGTTACAGGTTCTTCTTTTTTAGGAGCTTCAACCTCTTTTTCTACTACAGGCTCTTCTACTTTGTCTTCTACAGCCTTACCTGTTTCAACATCAATTTTACCTACAGTTTTAATCTCTAGTTTTTCAGCTTTGGCTTTTAAAACTTCTTGTTTTTTAGCTTCCTCCTCTAATCTCTTCTTTTCTTGCTCCTCTTCTAATTGCTGACGAATTGCCTCTTTTTCTTTTCTCTTTTCTTCGCTTACTTCTTTAGAGGCCACCTTCTTAGATTTATCAGTTTGAAATCCATCAAATAAAATTTGATATTCTTCGTCTGATATTTTGGTAGTAGGGCGAGCTTCTATATCATGACCATTTTTAGCCAAGTGTTCTACAGCTCTATCTAAAGAAATGTTTAATTCTCTTAAAACCTTATTCAGTCTTAATTTTTTGCCTTCAGCCATATATTGTTTTATACTTTTTTATTGAAAAAACACACTTTACACGCAAAACGTATAGTTATGCTCTTTTTCTACTTTTTGCCAGATTTTATGTAGCAAATCTACAAAGGATACTGGCTTCCTCTTTATTATTTATATGTTAATCTTCGAATTCTTCTCTTAAAATTCGTTGAACATCTAAAATAGTTTCTTCTTCTAAATCGGTTCTTTGTACTAACATTGAGACGTCTTTTTCTAAAACGCTCTTCGCCGTATCTAAACCTATTTTCTTGAATTCTTCAATTACCCAAGCTTCGATTTCATCAGAGAATTCTGTTAATTCTACATCTTCTTCTTCGATTCCTTCTCTCTTAACGTCGATTTCGTAACCTGTTAATTCACTGGCTAAACGAATATTAACCCCAGCTCTACCAATTGCTTTTGATACTTCTTCTGGTTTTAATAAAACCTCTACACGTCCTTTTTTACCATTCTTCTCTTCGTCAAACATTTCAATCTCTACAGAAGTTACTTTTGCAGGACTTAATGCTCTTGCTACGAATAACTGCTCGTTCTTAGTGTAATTAATTACATCAATGTTTTCGTTTCCTAATTCACGAACGATACCGTGAATACGAGAACCTTTTACACCAACACAAGCTCCAACAGGATCAATTCTATCATCGTACGAATCTACGGCGATCTTTGCTTTATCCCCAGGTATTCTTGCTACTCCTTCAATAGTAATTAAACCGTCAAAAACTTCAGGAATTTCTTGTTCAAATAACTTTACTAAGAATGCAGGCGAAGTTCTAGATAATATAATTGCTGGTTTGTTACCTCTTAATTCTACTGATTTAATAACTCCACGAACAGCATCTCCTTTTCTAAAGAAGTCAGAACGAATTTGTTCACTCTTTGGTAAAACAATCTCATTTCCTTCATCGTCCAACAAAATTACAGCATTATGACGAATATGATGTACTTCTGCACTATAAATTTCTCCTTCTAAGTCTTTAAAATGCTTAAATACATTCGTACTATCATGCTCGTGTATTTTAGAAATTAAGTTTTGGCGTAATGCTAAAATAGCACGTCTTCCTAAATCAATTAACTTAACTTCTTCAGATACGTCTTCACCAATTTCAAAATCTGGTTCTATTTTTCTTGCTTCAGAAAGTTCTATTTCCTCATTATCATCTTCAGACATCCCATCTGCCACAACTACACGGTTTCTCCAAATCTCTAAATCTCCTTTATCAGGGTTGATGATGATATCAAAGTTATCGTCTGACCCAAACCTACGTTTTAAGGCTGCACGAAATACTTCTTCTAAGATAGACATTAGGGTTACCCTGTCTATACTCTTATTATCTTTAAACTCCGAAAATGATTCAATTAATGCAATATTTTCCATTTCATTCTCTAATTAAAATATGATCTTCACTTTTGCTTCTTTAATATCTTCATACGCTAGTGTTTTTGTTTTTTCTACCGTATGCTTTCCTTTACCTACTGGTTTAGGCTCTCTTGCTTTCCAATATAACGTAATGTTGTCTTCTGTTACTTCGGTTAACGTTCCTTCGAACTCTTCTTCTGTTACTGTTTTAACAGCAAGAATCCTGTTGATGTTCTTTTTATACTGACGCTTCACCGTTAACGGGCGTGCAATATCTGGTGTGGTTACCTCTAACGAAAAATCTTCTTCTTCTCTATCTAAATTGTGCTCAATTTTTCTACTGATACGAATACATTCGCTTAAAGGTACACCTGAATCTCCATCTACTATTACTTTTATTTTATTGTCTGACAAAAACTGTAAGTCTATTAAATATAATGACTCGTTTTCTTGTAAGGCTTCTTGTAATAATTCTTTAACTCGTTCTTGATTCATACTAGGTATAAAAAGAGGGGACTCTCGTCCCCTTCATCTATCTGATTAATAAATTTGCTGCAAATATAGTAAGTTATTCATTAACACACAAATATCTTTCCTTTTTACGCTGATTTTTTGTATATTTAAGAGACTATCTCTCTTTAAATCTTCTTATTATGAAAAAAATACTCGTACCCACCGATTTTTCGAAGCCGTCTGAGTATGCTTCGAAACTAGCATCGAAACTAGCTGAAAAAGCTAACAGCGAAGTTCATCTTTTACACATGGTTGAGCTTCCTACTGGAATTATTGACATGGGAGCTGGAACTAACTTTAGTATTCCTGAAAGCATGTTATACATTAGAAAAGTTCGTGACAGACTTATTGATTACAAACAGCAATTTTTCTCAAGGAATGAAATTGTTAAACACGCTATTCGTTTTCAAAATCCTTATGATGGTATTAGCGACTACGCAAAAAAACACAATATTGATCTCATTATTATGGGAGCCAAAGGGCATACTAACCTAGAAGAAATTCTTATCGGTTCTAATACTGAAAAAATTGTAAGAAATTCTGAAATACCCGTTATAGCAACTAAAAAGAACGGAGAAAATTTTGACCCAAAAAACTTTGTTTTTGCTTCTAGTTTTAAGCCTGAAAAAAACCAAGCTTTTGAACGTTTTTTAGAATTTGCTAGTAATTTTGATAGCAAAATTCATTTATTGAGAATAAACACACCTCAAAAATTTGAGAACACACAAGAAACAAACCAACGCATTAAAAACTTTATTAAAAAATATGATTTAAAAAACTACACTATTAACGTTTACAATGATTCTTCTATCGAAAAGGGAATTCTAAATTTTTCTAATAAAATTAATGCTGATATTATTGCTCTAGCTACTCACGGCAGAAGTGGTTTATCACATATTTTTAACGGAAGCATTACCAAGCATTTATCGAAAAAATCGATTAAACCTATGCTTACTTTCAAAATTTAAAAAGGAACAACAAATACAAAACCGCTAAGAATTAAATCTTAGCGGTTTTTTTATTTTAAAATTTCTAATATTCCTTTTACTTTTAGAATAAGTTTAGAGGAGCGTGATTTCTTACTCCTCCAAACTATTCCTTTTATAATTCAGATTACTTTTTCTTCTTAGGACGCATTGCTATAATTTTCTTATTAACAACGCCTTTGCTTGTAATCATTCTTACAATTAAAGCTTGATTTTGTACATCTGATAAATCTATTTTTATTTGTTCTGAAGTTCCTTTGATGTAAGAATTATTTTCAACTCTCTTAATCAAAATACCATTCATACTATAAATCTCAATAGCTACATCTGTATCAAACTTATAATTATACTCAAGTGTTAACTCATTCTCAAACGGAACTGGGTATGCACTAAAGCTTAATGGTTCTTGTTGAACTGGCTCTAACATCTCTTCTTGACAAGGCTCTACTGAACCGCTTGGAGTGAACGTTCCGCCATCATCAACTGACTCATGACATCTACAAACCTCTTCACAGGTTACTGCATGGGCAATTACATAAATTGGTCCGCTAGCTTCAATAGGTCCTACGGTGTAATTAGATGCATAATCTAATTTTTTAGTATTGAAATTAAATTGTCCTGGGGCTACCGTTTCTTTACCTTTCTTGGTAGGATACTTCTCACATCCTACGTACACATGAGCTACATTCATTACATATCCTTCAAACAGGTTGTACTCAACTGTTACATACCCATCTAGATACGTAACTGTAACCTCTCCAGATTGTACTCCTTTAGAAACATCACATTGTGCTGCTCCTGAATATAAAGGAAGCGTATATGTACCTTCTTCTGCAAAGTAATTTGTCCAACCCCAACGGTTAAAGCCGTCGTCTAAGAAACAAGTATAGTTATCACCTCTTGCAAATGCTGTTTCACAATTTTCAAATAAATCAGTTTTATTTGACATTGTCACTGTTTCAGTAACACTATTACCACAATCATCCGTTGCTGTGAAAACATAATCTGCATACTGAATACAACTTTCTTCTCTATAGTTAGTAGGATACGCTACCAGATCACCGCCTGCTGCACAGTTATCTGTCCATTTTGCAGTTAGCATTTCAGGTAATTCTCCATCACATAACTCAAGGCTTTCTGGTAAATCAGTTATCACAGGATTGGTCATGTCGTAATCTCTTGATACTAATGTAGTCTCAGTATCACTATTACCACAATCATCGGTAATTGTAAACGTGTACAGTCGGTATTGTGTACATCCATCGGCACTATCTGGTTGGTTCACTCCTCCATCAGACTGGATACCTTGTCCGCCTGCTGCACAGTTGTCTGTCCAATCTGTCGTTAAGTTTTCTGGCCATGGTGTGTTACAACCTTCTAGTTTATAATCTGGCACATCTACAATCTCTGGATTGGTCATATCGTAATCTCTTGAAACTAATGTAGTCTCAGTATCACTATTACCACAATCATCGGTAATTGTAAATGTGTACAGTCGGTATTGTGTACATCCATCGGCACTGTCTGGTTGATCCACTCCTCCATCTGACTGGATACCTACTCCGCCTGCTGCACAGTTGTCTGTCCAATCTGTCGTTAAGTTTTCTGGCCATGGTGTGTTACAACCTTCTAGTTTATAATCTGGTACATCTACAATCTCTGGATTGGTCATGTCGTAATCTCTTGATACTAATGTAGTCTCGGTATCACTGTTTCCACAATCATCGGTAATTGTGAATGTGTACAGTCGGTATTGTGTACATCCATCAGCACTGTCTGGTTGATCCACTCCTCCATCGGATTGAATACCTACTCCGCCTGCTGCACAGTTGTCTGTCCAATCTGTCGTTAGGTTCGCTGGCCATGGTGTGTTACAGCCTTCTAGTTTATAATCTGGTACATCTACAATCTCTGGATTGGTCATGTCGTAATCTCTTGAAACTAATGTAGTCTCGGTATCACTATTACCACAATCATCGGTAATTGTAAATGTATACAGTCGGTATTGTGTACATCCATCGGCACTGTCTGGTTGATCTACGCCACCATCTGATTGAATACCTACTCCGCCTGCTGCACAGTTGTCTGTCCAATCTGTCGTTAAGTTTTCTGGCCATGGGGTGTTACAACCTTCTAGTTTATAATCTGGCACATCTACAATCTCTGGATTGGTCATGTCGTAATCTCTTGAAACTAATGTAGTCTCTGTATCACTGTTACCACAATCATCCGTAATTGTAAACGTGTACAGTCGGTATTGTGTACATCCATCGGCACTGTCTGGTTGATCCACTCCGCCATCTGACTGAATACCTACTCCGCCTGCTGCACAGTTGTCTGTCCAATCTGTCGTTAGGTTCGCTGGCCATGGTGTGTTACAGCCTTCTAGTTTATAATCTGGCACATCTACAATCTCTGGACTGGTCATGTCGTAATCTCTGGAAACTAATGTAGTCTCGGTATCACTGTTACCACAATCATCCATAATTGTGAATGTGTACAGTCGGTATTGTGTACATCCATCGGCACTATCTGGTTGATCCACTCCTCCATCAGACTGAATACCTACTCCGCCTGCTGCACAGTTGTCTGTCCAATCTGTCGTTAGGTTCGCTGGCCATGGTGTGTTACAGCCTTCTAGTTTATAATCTGGTACATCTACAATCTCTGGATTGGTCATGTCGTAATCTCTTGAAACTAATGTAGTCTCGGTATCACTGTTACCACAATCATCCGTAATTGTGAATGTGTACAGTCGGTATTGTGTACATCCATCGGCACTGTCTGGTTGATCCACTCCACCATCTGATTGAATACCTACTCCGCCTGCTGCACAGTTGTCTGTCCAATCTGTCGTTAGGTTCGCTGGCCATGGTGTGTTACAGCCTTCTAGTTTATAATCTGGTACATCTACAATCTCTGGATTGGTCATGTCGTAATCTCTGGAAACTAATGTAGTCTCTGTATCACTGTTTCCACAATCATCGGTAATTGTGAATGTGTACAGTCGGTATTGTGTACATCCATCAGCACTGTCTGGTTGATCCACTCCTCCATCGGATTGAATACCTACTCCGCCTGCTGCACAGTTGTCTGTCCAATCTGTCGTTAGGTTCGCTGGCCATGGTGTGTTACAGCCTTCTAGTTTATAATCTGGTACATCTACAATCTCTGGATTGGTCATGTCGTAATCTCTTGAAACTAATGTAGTCTCGGTATCACTATTACCACAATCATCGGTAATTGTAAATGTATACAGTCGGTATTGTGTACATCCATCGGCACTGTCTGGTTGATCTACGCCACCATCTGATTGAATACCTACTCCGCCTGCTGCACAGTTGTCTGTCCAATCTGTCGTTAAGTTTTCTGGCCATGGGGTGTTACAACCTTCTAGTTTATAATCTGGCACATCTACAATCTCTGGATTGGTCATGTCGTAATCTCTTGAAACTAATGTAGTCTCTGTATCACTGTTACCACAATCATCCGTAATTGTAAACGTGTACAGTCGGTATTGTGTACATCCATCGGCACTATCTGGTTGGTTCACTCCTCCATCAGACTGGATACCTTGTCCGCCTGCTGCACAGTTGTCTGTCCAATCTGTCGTTAAGTTTTCTGGCCATGGTGTGTTACAACCTTCTAGTTTATAATCTGGCACATCTACAATCTCTGGATTGGTCATATCGTAATCTCTTGAAACTAATGTAGTCTCAGTATCACTATTACCACAATCATCCGTAATTGTGAATGTGTACAGTCGGTATTGTGTACATCCATCGGCACTATCTGGTTGATCTACGCCTCCATCAGACTGAATACCTACTCCGCCTGCTGCACAGTTGTCTGTCCAATCTGTCGTTAGGTTCGCTGGCCATGGTGTGTTACAGCCTTCTAGTTTATAATCTGGTACATCTACAATCTCTGGATTGGTCATGTCGTAATCTCTTGAAACTAATGTAGTCTCGGTATCACTGTTACCACAATCATCCGTAATTGTGAATGTGTACAGTCGGTATTGTGTACATCCATCGGCACTGTCTGGTTGATCCACTCCACCATCTGATTGAATACCTACTCCGCCTGCTGCACAGTTGTCTGTCCAATCTGTCGTTAGGTTCGCTGGCCATGGTGTGTTACAGCCTTCTAGTTTATAATCTGGTACATCTACAATCTCTGGATTGGTCATGTCGTAATCTCTTGAAACTAATGTAGTCTCGGTATCACTGTTACCACAATCATCCGTAATTGTGAATGTGTACAGTCGGTATTGTGTACATCCATCGGCACTGTCTGGTTGATCCACTCCACCATCTGATTGAATACCTACTCCGCCTGCTGCACAGTTGTCTGTCCAATCTGTCGTTAGGTTCGCTGGCCATGGTGTGTTACAACCTTCTAGTTTATAATCTGGTACATCTACAATCTCTGGATTGGTCATGTCGTAATCTCTTGAAACTAATGTAGTCTCGGTATCACTATTACCACAATCATCCGTAATTGTGAATGTATACAGTCGGTATTGTGTACATCCATCGGCACTATCTGGTTGATCCACTCCGCCATCAGACTGGATACCTACTCCGCCTGCTGCACAGTTGTCTGTCCAATCTGTCGTTAGGTTCGCTGGCCATGGTGTGTTACAACCTTCTAGTTTATAATCTGGCACATCTACAATCTCTGGATTGGTCATGTCGTAATCTCTTGATACTAATGTAGTCTCAGTATCACTATTACCACAATCATCGGTAATTGTAAACGTGTACAGTCGGTATTGTGTACATCCATCGGCACTATCTGGTTGGTTCACTCCTCCATCAGACTGGATACCTTGTCCGCCTGCTGCACAGTTGTCTGTCCAATCTGTCGTTAAGTTTTCTGGCCATGGTGTGTTACAACCTTCTAGTTTATAATCTGGCACATCTACAATCTCTGGATTGGTCATGTCGTAATCTCTTGAAACTAATGTAGTCTCGGTATCACTGTTACCACAATCATCCGTAATTGTAAATGTATACAGTCGGTATTGTGTACATCCATCGGCACTATCTGGTTGATCCACTCCGCCATCTGATTGAATACCTACTCCGCCTGCTGCACAGTTGTCTGTCCAATCTGTCGTTAGGTTCGCTGGCCATGGTGTGTTACAACCTTCTAGTTTATAATCTGGCACATCTACAATCTCTGGATTGGTCATGTCGTAATCTCTTGAAACTAATGTAGTCTCTGTATCACTATTACCACAATCATCGGTAATTGTGAATGTATACAGTCGGTATTGCGTACAACCATCTGCACTGTCTGGTTGATCCACTCCGCCATCTGATTGAATACCTACTCCGCCTGCTGCACAGTTGTCTGTCCAATCTGTCGTTAAGTTTTCTGGCCATGGTGTGTTACAGCCTTCTAGTTTATAATCTGGTACATCTACAATCTCTGGATTGGTCATGTCGTAATCTCTTGAAACTAATGTAGTCTCGGTATCACTATTACCACAATCATCGGTAATTGTAAATGTATACAGTCGGTATTGTGTACATCCATCGGCACTGTCTGGTTGATCTACGCCACCATCTGATTGAATACCTACTCCGCCTGCTGCACAGTTGTCTGTCCAATCTGTCGTTAAGTTTTCTGGCCATGGGGTGTTACAACCTTCTAGTTTATAATCTGGCACATCTACAATCTCTGGATTGGTCATGTCGTAATCTCTTGAAACTAATGTAGTCTCTGTATCACTGTTACCACAATCATCCGTAATTGTAAACGTGTACAGTCGGTATTGTGTACATCCATCGGCACTGTCTGGTTGATCAACTCCGCCATCTGACTGAATACCTACTCCGCCTGCTGCACAGTTGTCTGTCCAATCTGTCGTTAGGTTCGCTGGCCATGGTGTGTTACAGCCTTCTAGTTTATAATCTGGCACATCTACAATCTCTGGACTGGTCATGTCGTAATCTCTGGAAACTAATGTAGTCTCGGTATCACTGTTACCACAATCATCCGTAATTGTGAATGTGTACAGTCGGTATTGTGTACATCCATCGGCACTATCTGGTTGATCTACGCCTCCATCAGACTGAATACCTACTCCGCCTGCTGCACAGTTGTCTGTCCAATCTGTCGTTAGGTTCGCTGGCCATGGTGTGTTACAGCCTTCTAGTTTATAATCTGGTACATCTACAATCTCTGGATTGGTCATGTCGTAATCTCTTGAAACTAATGTAGTCTCGGTATCACTGTTACCACAATCATCCGTAATTGTGAATGTGTACAGTCGGTATTGTGTACATCCATCGGCACTGTCTGGTTGATCCACTCCACCATCTGATTGAATACCTACTCCGCCTGCTGCACAGTTGTCTGTCCAATCTGTCGTTAGGTTCGCTGGCCATGGTGTGTTACAGCCTTCTAGTTTATAATCTGGTACATCTACAATCTCTGGATTGGTCATGTCGTAATCTCTTGAAACTAATGTAGTCTCGGTATCACTGTTACCACAATCATCCGTAATTGTGAATGTGTACAGTCGGTATTGTGTACATCCATCGGCACTGTCTGGTTGATCCACTCCACCATCTGATTGAATACCTACTCCGCCTGCTGCACAGTTGTCTGTCCAATCTGTCGTTAGGTTCGCTGGCCATGGTGTGTTACAACCTTCTAGTTTATAATCTGGTACATCTACAATCTCTGGATTGGTCATGTCGTAATCTCTTGAAACTAATGTAGTCTCGGTATCACTATTACCACAATCATCCGTAATTGTGAATGTATACAGTCGGTATTGTGTACATCCATCGGCACTATCTGGTTGATCCACTCCGCCATCAGACTGGATACCTACTCCGCCTGCTGCACAGTTGTCTGTCCAATCTGTCGTTAGGTTCGCTGGCCATGGTGTGTTACAACCTTCTAGTTTATAATCTGGCACATCTACAATCTCTGGATTGGTCATGTCGTAATCTCTTGATACTAATGTAGTCTCAGTATCACTATTACCACAATCATCGGTAATTGTAAACGTGTACAGTCGGTATTGTGTACATCCATCGGCACTATCTGGTTGGTTCACTCCTCCATCAGACTGGATACCTTGTCCGCCTGCTGCACAGTTGTCTGTCCAATCTGTCGTTAAGTTTTCTGGCCATGGTGTGTTACAACCTTCTAGTTTATAATCTGGCACATCTACAATCTCTGGATTGGTCATGTCGTAATCTCTTGAAACTAATGTAGTCTCGGTATCACTGTTACCACAATCATCCGTAATTGTAAATGTATACAGTCGGTATTGTGTACATCCATCGGCACTATCTGGTTGATCCACTCCGCCATCTGATTGAATACCTACTCCGCCTGCTGCACAGTTGTCTGTCCAATCTGTCGTTAGGTTCGCTGGCCATGGTGTGTTACAACCTTCTAGTTTATAATCTGGCACATCTACAATCTCTGGATTGGTCATGTCGTAATCTCTTGAAACTAATGTAGTCTCTGTATCACTATTACCACAATCATCGGTAATTGTGAATGTATACAGTCGGTATTGCGTACAACCATCTGCACTGTCTGGTTGATCCACTCCGCCATCTGATTGAATACCTACTCCGCCTGCTGCACAGTTGTCTGTCCAATCTGTCGTTAAGTTTTCTGGCCATGGTGTGTTACAGCCTTCTAGTTTATAATCTGGTACATCTACAATCTCTGGATTGGTCATGTCGTAATCTCTTGAAACTAATGTAGTCTCTGTATCACTATTACCACAATCATCGGTAATTGTGAATGTATACAGTCGGTATTGTGTACAACCATCAGCACTATCTGGTTGATCTACGCCACCATCAGACTGGATACCTACTCCGCCTGCTGCACAGTTGTCTGTCCAATCTGTCGTTAGGTTCGCTGGCCATGGTGTGTTACAACCTTCTAGTTTATAATCTGGTATATCTACAATCTCTGGATTGGTCATGTCGTAATCTCTGGAAACTAATGTAGTCTCTGTATCACTATTACCACAATCATCGGTAATTGTGAATGTATACAGTCGGTATTGTGTACAACCATCAGCACTATCTGGTTGATCTACGCCACCATCAGACTGGATACCTACTCCGCCTGCTGCACAGTTGTCTGTCCAATCTGTCGTTAGGTTCGCTGGCCATGGTGTGTTACAGCCTTCTAGTTTATAATCTGGTATATCTACAATCTCTGGATTGGTCATGTCGTAATCTCTGGAAACTAATGTAGTCTCGGTATCACTATTACCACAATCATCGGTAATTGTGAATGTATACAGTCGGTATTGTGTACATCCATCGGCACTATCTGGTTGATCCACTCCGCCATCTGACTGAATACCTACTCCGCCTGCTGCACAGTTGTCTGTCCAATCTGTCGTTAGGTTCGCTGGCCATGGTGTGTTACAGCCTTCTAGTTTATAATCTGGCACATCTACAATCTCTGGATTGGTCATATCTGGTGTTACTGTAAAAGTTTTTTCACAAGTTTTCACCTGTTCACATTCATCAGAAACCTCATATTTTACAGTAATACTTCCACCACACGCGTCTGGTGCTTGAAGAGTATTAATATCTACCTCTAGATCACTAACATAATATTTCTCAACAACGGTTCCATTTCCTCCAGAATAAGAGAACCCAGATAACCATGTACTAAATTCACTATTTATACTTTCTTGTGATGTACATTCCGGAATTGTTTTATCTTCAGAACATTCTATATCTAACGGAATTAAAGGTTCTCCCTCTACTACAAAGTCATCTTCTGCCGTACAACCTACAACACCTGGTGCAAACGTTAGGGTTGCTGCTACACTATAGGTTCCTGCTTCACTTACTTCTAAGGTACTTCCTGTTTCTCCTTCTAGCTCCTCACCATCTTTATACCATACATAGGTAAAGGTATTCCCCGCAGGAGTTGCTGTTGTTGTAAGTGTAATACTGTCTTCTGTACACGCTATATCTTCACCTTCTATCTCTACAGTTACCTCTGGGGTATCTGCTAAACTAAATGGTCCTGCTAAATCTTTTAACTCAGCAGTAAAAGAATCAGAAGATCTTGTTTTTACAATTACACTTCCTAATGGACTAACACAATCTATACCTGGAGAGCTACTAGAATCAAAACCTAATGCTGAAGCATTGATTGCTATTTCCGCAAACGTTAATTCTGAATAATCTGGTACTATATTTCCTCCTTTACTGATTGTTCCCCAAGTGACCTGCTGGTACTGGACCTCCATCGTTTACTTGAGAAAATACCGCTTCAAGACCTGGTATATCACTTCTAAGTTGAATTTCAGCATATCCATAGTTTCCTGCTCCATTACCTCCTGAATATTGTACATATCCGTTATTATCTTCTACAAATTCAAAAGGTCTTCCCCCTTTTGCATTTTGTGCATCAAAAAAAGAATCAGGCACCCCTACTAATTCAACCCAAACATATAATTTAACAATTGCATTAGCTCCTCCATTTGCATAGTTAATAGAAAGAATGATGTCTCCATGTTGAGCTACCTCACCTGTTACAGGATCAAACAAATAAGGAGTTCTACCTCCTGTTGCTGATAAATCTTCAACCGATTCTATAGTTCCATTTACTAGATTTACTTTCTTTCTAAAGTATTCAAAATCTAAATAACTATCTCCACTATCGTTTCTTGTTGATGCTCCTAAAAAGGTCCATTCGTCTGTCCCCACTGTTGCTCCTTCTCTTCTTAGATGCCCGTAAACATCTATAATATCATTTTTTTGCGGAACCGAAGCATCTGTAATTGTCCAAGTGTCTGGATTGTCATTATTTTTATCTGAACCTCCTGTAAATACATTTGAATCTGAATTATTTCCTTGCGCATTTTGATCTCGAATAAATACAGCATCAATCCAGAGTCTTCCATCTACAACTGAGTAAATAGGATAACTCATTCTTATTTCTGCTGAAGCATTATCGTCTACTAATAAACTCGCTGTAGTTGCAGTAGCAGTTTCATCAATAACTCCTTTCCCTGAGGTTCCTAAAAACCAATCATCTGTTCCAAACGGGAAGACTGCTCCATTTGGAAAGGATACTATTCCTGAATACACATCTGCATCAACACCAAAGTTCGCATGAACACTTGTTTCGGTATTTACTGTTTGTGCATTCACTGCATTAATTGAAAATAAAAAAAGTACGACAAGAAACCCCGCCATACTATTTCGGCATCTTTTTAAATTTTTAGTAATGCATTTTTTTAACGTGTTAAACCTCGTCTGCCAACAGACAGGTTGTGTTTCATTAAGCAACATATTGTAATATTTTACATAGTATTATTCTTTAATTTATACAATTAAAAGGGTTACTCATCTAGCCAACAAAAATTATATTGGTTGTAAAATATCTTTTGAAAGGTTATTAAATAACTATTTTAAGTTTAAGAGAGGTAACACGTAATAGTGTTTAAGAGAGGTGCGAGGGCCGTCCAATTTTTAAGAGGTAAGAACTCAACCTAAGGAGCTTGAGCCGATGTAAAATTAAGCATTTAACATAGGTTTAACAACCTAAAATCCTTATACTTTACATAAAAAAGGGTTTTTACCCATAAGAGAATTATCGTCCTACAAGTGGTTTAAATCTTGCGGAGCTTTGAACTTATTTTTAATCGCTATTTTTTTTCAGGGAAAAACCCTTAATTAAGTCAGGTTCTACTATATTTTTTAACATAAAAAAACCATCACCTTTTAATTATAAAGATGATGGCTTTTTGCTTATTTATAAACAAATGTTTATGCTTTCTTATGCAAATCTTCTTTCTATGATTTCTAATAACCTGTTTTCATATTCTTCTTTAGCTGACCAATCATAATCTGGTTTTATCATTTTAGTGATAAACTTTTTCGCTTCTTTTTCTGTTTTAAATGTGTTTAATTGAGAAATAACTCTATTAAAATCGTTTTGATCACCATCAAATAAATGTTTTACAAAAGCAATTCTATCGTTTAAATCAATTTGTATTGTTTTTTGAAAATAGTCATTTACCGTTTTTTTAGGCTCTACTTTCGTAAACAAATCGGTCATTACATCTACCGAAATAGTGTCTTGCAATTCATCTTCTAGAGTTGGTGTTTTTCGTTCTCCAACATCCTTTGGGTCATTTTTCACATCGCTATCACCATGCAATAACACTTCTAGTTCATCAAAAGGTTGTTCTATGATTTCTTCTATAATCGTTTCTTCTTCTATCGCTTCAATAATTTTATCCGCTATTTCATCTGCTTCCTGCTCTAACTCTTCTTTTAGAGCTTCTTCTAAATGATGAACAGCTCTTTCCTTTTCTATAGGTTCTTCTACAGATTTCTCTACATTCAATTCTTGAACAGCTTCTTTTACTTCCTCTTCAACAACCTCTGTAGTATCTTCTTTTGCATCAGGAACAACTATTTCTTTTACTGATGAATTATTAGCCAAAACTTCTTCTTGTTGCTTTTCTTCAGCCAACACTATATCCTGCAACAACTCTTCTTTAGATTTTAATGGATTAGGAGTATTATTTATATACTCTTCTACATACGCTAAAACCGAAAGTTTTTCGTAAACTTCATATGCCTTTTGCTTTAACTCAAACACATCTTCTTTATTTTTCATTTGTAAGATACTGTGTGCTAAACTGGTTAAATCTGATGCTAGTTTTTTGTGCATAAGTTGTCGTTTGATTTGAATTTTTGCTATTAAAATTTAATAAATTTGTTCCTCGTTCGAAAGTAATACAAAAATCAATAATTAGAGCTTAAAATTACAAAATGTTTCTTGAAAATACAGTAAATCACACAGAACAATTTGGTTGGATTGAGGTAATTTGTGGCTCAATGTTTTCGGGTAAAACCGAAGAATTAATTCGTAGACTTAAACGTGCTCAATTTGCTAAACAGCGAGTTGAAATTTTTAAACCTGCAGTTGATACTCGTTATGATGACGAAGAAGTAGTATCGCACAATGAAAATAGAATTCGTTCTACACCAGTTCCTGCATCCTCTAACATTCGTTTATTAGCTAACGATGTTGATGTGGTAGGTATAGATGAAGCGCAATTTTTTGACGATGAAATAGTTGCCGTGTGTAACGATTTAGCTAATAGAGGAGTTCGTGTTATTGTTGCTGGTTTAGATATGGATTTTAAAGGAAAACCATTCGGCCCTATGCCTGCATTAATGGCTACTGCTGAATATGTTACCAAAGTACATGCTGTTTGCACTCGTACAGGAAATTTAGCCCACTATAGTTATAGAAAAGCACAAAGTGATGACTTAGTATTTTTAGGTGAAACCCAAGAATACGAACCATTAAGTAGAGCTGCATATTACAAAGCCATGAAAGAGCAACAAGCTCGTAATAAAGAAGAAGACACCAATAATGAATAACAATCACGTTACCGTTTTAGAAATTGATTCGCAAGCTGTACTACACAATCTTGCTTATTTTAAACAAAAACTACAACCTCAAACCAAAATTTTAGCGGTTGTTAAAGCGTATGGCTATGGAAGTGAATCTGTAGAAATTGCCAAAATCGTACAAGATCAAGTTGATTATTTTGCAGTAGCATATTCAAATGAGGGAATTGCTTTACGTGAAGCAGGAATAACAACTCCTATTTTAGTGTTGCTGCCACAAATTCAGAATTTAGAGGAAATTGTAAAATATCGACTTGAGCCTAGTTTGTATAGTTTCAAAATATTTGATGCTTTTATGAAACTAGCCGATGAAACTCCTTTAATGAATTACCCTATTCATATAAAATTTAATACTGGATTAAACAGATTAGGATTTTGGCATACTGATGTTCCTGCTTTAATTGCAGAACTAAAAAAATCAAACAACGTTAAAGTAGAATCTATTTTCTCTCACTTAGCAGCTAGTGAAGATCCTTATGAACGAGATTTTACGGTTGGACAAATTAACAACTTTGCCTACATAGTAAAACAAGCATACAAGCATTTAGGTTACGAACCTATGATTCATATTTTAAACACTTCTGGAATTATCAATTACCCACAAGCGCAATTTGATATGGTTCGTTTAGGAATAGGATTGTACGGATTTGGAAACGATGAGCAAGAAACCGCTCAATTAAAAAACACCCATACGTTAAAATCTATCATTTCTCAAATTCACTTGATTCAGCCTGGTGAAACAGTTGGTTACAATAGAGCTTTTGTTGCGAATCAAACCACTAGAAGTGCCACAATTCCTATTGGTCATGCGGATGGTATTTCGAGAAGATTAGGTAATAAGAATGGATTTGTTTTCATCAACAATCAACCAGCTCCAATTATCGGAAATGTATGTATGGATATGATTATGGTTGATGTTACAAAAATTGATTGTAACGAAGGAGATGAAGTTATAATTTTCAACCATCAACAACATGTGGAATATATGGCTCACAAGAGTGTAACTATTCCGTATGAAATACTTACTGCTTTATCGCAACGTATAAAAAGATTGGTAAAACGCTAATTTTTTTATACTTTTCAATTCAATTAACTATTAAAATCAAATATATGGGAATGCTTAAAGAGTTTAAAGACTTTGCAATGAAAGGTAATTTAGTTGACATTGCAGTAGGTTTTGTAATGGGTGCTGCTTTTAACAAAGTAGTTGCTTCGTTTACAGGAGGAATCGTTTCTCCATTAATTGGCTTATTATTCAATGCTGACTTTAAAGACTTAAAATATGTAATTAAAGATGGTGTTGCTGATGAAGCTGGAAAAGTAACAGGAGAAGTTGCTGTAATGTACGGTGAATTTTTAACCAATGTTATCGACTTTATTATTGTTGCCTTTGTTATGTTTATGATTGTGAAGGCTGTAAACGCAATGAAGAAAAAAGAAGAACCTGCTCCAGAAGCTCCAAAAGGACCTAGTCAAGAAGAATTATTAGCTGAAATTAGAGATTTATTAAAAAAATAATTCAGTTAAATACTTAATAAAAAAGCTCGCAAATGCGAGCTTTTATTTTTATATATGCTTCCCTTGAGTCCAACCATGTTTTCCTAAATACTGTTCTCCACTTTCAACAGCGCCTTCTTCAATACTTGTTCCCATAGAGTCATTCCATCTATTCAAATATCCGAAGAGAGAAATCACTCCCAGCATCTCAACTATTTCACCTTCATCCCAATACTTATACAACTCTTCTTTTATTTTTTCATCTACCATATTTGGAACCATCGAAGCTGCCAATGAAAAGTCCAACGCAGCACGTTCCGCATCAGAAAATGCTGGATGTGTTTTATACTCCCAAATATTATCTAATTGTTCTTGTTCTGCACCATAACGTTCTGCTGCACGAATAGCATGAGCTTGACAATAGCGACAACCTGTAGCATTACTACTTACCCAAGCAATCATCCGTTTTAAAGCAGAAGTTACGCGACCGTGGTTAGCCATTACCGCTTTATTTAAATTGATAAATGCTATGGAAATTTCTGGTCGTCGTTGCATGGTTAACACTGAATTCGGACAAAAACCTAAGGTTTCATTATAAAAATCAGACAACTGTTTTGTTTCTGCATCATGATTTGGATCTAAAGGAGTTACTAAAGGCATAGTTTTATTTTTTAAGTTTTTAATACTAACTTTTTACTGTAAGTTTGTGTTACTATTTAAACACATAAGTCGAAATACGCATCGGCTTATTGATGCAATAAACAAAAAATTATCAAGATATGGCAACAAACACAGTTACAACCGTTTGGAAAGAAAACATGCAATTTGAAAGCGACAACCCAAGTGGGCATTCAATCGTAATTGACACTTCTGAAGAACATGGAGGAAATAATACTGGGTTACGACCTAAAGCCATGATGCTTTCTTCATTAGCAGGTTGTTCTGGTTTAGACATCGTTCCTATGTTAGAAAAAATGCGTGTAAAAATTGATGATTTTAAAATTGTTGTTACTGGTGAATTAACCGAAGAGCATCCAAAATATTACCATAAAGTTTTAGTGGATTATCATTTTTACGGAAGTGATTTAGACGAGAAAAAAATTAACAAGGCAGTAGATTTATCAATTGAAAAGTACTGTGGCGTTATGGAAATGTTTAGAAAATTTGCTGATGTAACTACCGCTATTCATTTAAATAACAACTAATTTATTTTTGATCAAATTGCTATGCGCTGGACACTAAAACCGCAACCAGATACCACTAAAGTAAAACAATTAGCCAAAGATTTAGCTATAGATACTACCTTGGCTAAAATTTTGGTGCAACGCGGTATTGAAACTTTTGATGAAGCGAAACTATTTTTTCGTCCATCATTGAGCGATTTACACGATCCTTTTTTAATGAAGGATATGGAGCTCGCAGTACAACGTATAGAAAGAGCTATTACTAACAACGAAAATATCTTGGTTTTTGGTGATTATGATGTTGACGGAACTACGGCTGTTTCTTTGATGTCTTCTTACCTAAAAACAATTCACCCTAATATTGCAACCTATATTCCTGATCGTTATGATGAAGGCTATGGAGTTTCTTTTCAAGGGATTGATTTTGCTGAAGACAATGGTTTTTCGCTTATCATAGCTTTAGACTGTGGAATTAAAGCTATTGATAAAGTTGCCTACGCTACTGAAAAAAATATCGATTTTATTATTTGCGACCATCATAAACCTGGAAGTGAAGTTCCAAAAGCTGTGGCTGTTTTAAACCCTAAGCAAGTAGACTGTAACTACCCTTATGATGAGCTTTGCGGTTGTGGTGTTGGTTTTAAATTGATTCAAGCCTTAGCTTCAAAAAGAAATCAAACGATTGAAGATTTAATTCCATATTTAGATTTAGTTGCCACCGCAATTGCCGCAGATATCGTTCCGATGACTGGTGAAAATAGAGTATTAGCGTATCACGGATTACAAGTCATCAATTCACAACCTAGAAACGGTATTAAGGCTATTATTCACCAGTTACAAAAAAAAGAACTTACCATTACTGATGTAGTTTTTATCATCGCTCCGCGAATCAATGCAGCTGGACGAATGAAACACGGAAACTATGCTGTTGAATTGTTAACCGAAATGGATTTTGATTCAGCGATTGAGTTTGCTTCAGCTATTGAAAAATTTAATTCAGACAGAAAAGAACTAGATAAAGCAATTACCCAAGAAGCTTTAGTACAAATTGAAAATAACAACGAACAAGAAAATTACACCACAGTTGTTTTTGATAAAAGTTGGCACAAAGGAGTCATCGGTATTGTAGCCTCTCGTTTAACCGAAACTTACTATCGACCTACGTTGGTTTTTACTAAGAGTGGTGAAAAATTAGCTGCCTCAGCTCGTTCCGTAAAAGGATTTGATGTATATAATGCTTTAGAAGAATGCGCTGAGTTTATCGAACAATTTGGCGGACATAAATATGCAGCGGGGTTAACCTTGTTACCTGAGCAATATCAAAACTTTAAAAATAAGTTTGAAGAAGTAGTTAAAGCCACCATTGATAAAGACTTGTTAACTCCAGAAATTACTATTGATGCTGAGATTGATTTATCAGAAATTACTCCGAAGTTTTTCCGCATCATCCAACAAATGGCTCCGTTTGGCCCACAAAACATGAAACCTGTTTTTACCACAACTGCCGTTAGGGATAATGGCTACGGAAAACAAGTTGGAGCTGACAGTAGTCATTTAAAATTGAATATTATTTATGGTACTGATCAAAAAACATACAATGCAATTGGGTTTGGCTTGGGAGATAAAATAACGTCAACACAAAACGATTTTGATATTGCCTACACTTTAGACGAGAACACTTGGAATGGATATACATCTATTCAACTCATGTTAAAAGATTTGAAATAGTAAAATTCTTATTTTTTATTATTTAGAATAATTCCAAATAAACTTTTATATTTGTTATCAAATAAATATGGTTATGGACGGAATTACTAAAATATACGACAACAGCATAGGTGTTTCTTTTTACTGGGAAGAAAACAAGTCTAACTTGGTTCAATTAATATTTAGAGATGTTGGTTTTCACTTAACAGAACCAGAAATAGAGTTATTCTTAGATAAAGTCACCGACTCAAAACTTCAGAGAAATTGTGGCACTTGCGAGAGAGGTAAAGACTGTAGATCTATTCTACTTCAAACACCTTCTAACAAAGTTAGTATGGCAGTTTCTGCAATTGAATTGTGGCAAATTGATGATCTTTTAAAAGGCACTTTATTTCAATTAAGAATGAACAACTATTTAAACGATATATGTAAAAATTAAAAAGGCTTGCAATTGCAAGCCTTTTCTATTATTTATCTTCTTTAATTAAGTACATGTATACTGGGTAGTGATCACTGTATCCTCCTGTATATCTTCCGTAAGAAAAACTTCTAAAAGGATATCCTTTATATCGACCTTTCTTTTCAGTTAGAAAACGCTTATTGAAAATCCCTGACTTAAACATTTTATAAGTACTAAAATCCTTCTTATCTTCTTTATCAAGCAAAGGAGAGGTAAACATAATTTGATCAAATAAATTAATATTATCTCTATATCCTAACGTATTAAATCCACGACGGAACATATCTTCATACGGATTGTAAATATCTCCTTCTTTTACATTTTTCTTTTTACTCTTGGTTTGTAGAACCGATTTAAAACTAGAATTGATAGGATCGTCGTTAAAATCACCCATAATTAACACCTTCGGGTTTGGGTCATTCTCTTTAATCTTTTCGATAATTTGCTTCACTTTGTAAGCCGCTTTTTCACGTAACGGTCTACTTTTAGCTTCTCCTCCTCTACGAGAAGGCCAGTGGTTTACAATAACGTGAACTAACTCATCATCTAAATAACCTGACACCAATAAAATATCTCGTGTATGAACTTTATAATTTTGATCATAAATATTTGGGTCAAAAGCCTCAAAGTGTATTGGTTTAAAATATCTTGGTTGGTATAAAAGAGCTACATCAATTCCTCTTTTATCTGGTGAATCGAAGTGGATAATGCTATAGCGTTTCTTTTTTAATCTTTCAGAAGCAACTAAATCTTCTAAAACTTTTTTGTTTTCAACTTCAGCAACCCCAAGAATTGCAGGGCTTGTGTTCGCTTTTTCTTCTCCTAATTGTGAAATTACCTCGCCAAGTTTATCTATTTTATCCCAATAAACCTCTTCCTTATCTCCCTTCATTTCCATGATAGGACTTGCTTCATCGTTTTTATCAGGATCATTTTCAGTATCAAAAAGGTTTTCTAAATTATAAAACCCTACAGTTCTAATTTTATATTTCTTTCCCTCTTGTTGTGCGTAAGTAGAAAAACCAACAAAAATTAAAACTAAAAGTGTAGCTATATTTCTCATTTAATAAATTTTACCCTGCAAAAATAAAACAATTTTTCATGTCTATTTTTTATTGTTTTATAATTTATTTATTAATAATACTCCCTTAACTTAAACATAATCAGAAATTTCTTAATTTTGTCACCCTTTGGTTTTTAATAGAATCAGAGGAGTTAACAAATTTAAATATTTTATAAACAATCATTTATGAGAAATTTTACGATGACAATGTTGTTGTTGTTTTTAGGCTTTACAAGCTTAAATGCGCAGAATGTTGTAAAGGGGATCGTAATAAACAGCGATTCTGAAAATCCCATGCAAGGTGTTTCTGTAAGTGTAAAAATTGCTAATGTTTCTAGTGTTACTGACGCTAGCGGAGCTTTTACATTAACTGGTTTACCAGACGGAAGACAAATTGTAACGGTATCATTAAGTGGGTATGAAACCCAAAACTTTCCGGTAGAATTATCTGGAAAAACAGTAGACTTAGGTACTATCTTCATGTACGAAGATATATCTGAAGATCAAGATTTAAGTACTATCACCATTACGGATGATGAGTTGAATGACGACACTAGTGCTGCAGACAACATTTCTGGATTACTACAAGCTTCTAGAGACGTTTATTTACGTACAGCTGCTTTTGAGTGGAGTGGTTCTTTTTACAGAGTTCGCGGTTTAGATTCTGAAAACGGTAAAGTTTTGATTAATGGTATTGAAATGAACAAGTTATACAACGGAAGACCTCAATGGAGTAACTGGGGAGGTTTAAACGATGTGTTTCGTAACCAAGAATTTAGTAATGGTTTAACACCATCTAACTATGCTTTTGGGGGAGTTTTAGGTTCTACCAACATCAACACAAGAGCTTCTGAGTACAGTGAGGGTGGACGTATTTCATACGCTTCTTCTAACAGAAGTTACAGTCATCGTTTAATGGCTACTTATACTTCTGGTTTATTAGCTAACGGATGGGCAATAGCTGCTTCTGGTAGTAGAAGAGCTGGTAACGAAGGGTATGTTGACGGTACTTTTTATGATGCTAACTCAATCTTTTTATCTATTGAAAAACAAATCAACGATGCGCACAGTTTAAATTTAACTGTTATCGCTGCTGAAAACGAGAGAGGAAAATCATCTCCAAACACTCAAGAAGTTTTTGATATTAGAGGAATTCGTTATAACTCTTACTGGGGGTATCAAAATGGAAAAATGAGAAACTCAAGAGTGAAAAGATTATACGAGCCAATTATAATGTTAAACCACTATTGGAACCTTTCTGACAACACAACCTTAAATACAAATATTGGTTATCAATTTGGTGAAATAGGAAACAGTCGTTTAGATTATAATGGAACCAACAATCCAGATCCTACATACTACAGAAAATTACCAAGTTGGTATTTATCAGACCCTAACGGACCTGATTATGAAAATGCATACAAAGCCTTAACCGGCTTCCAAAATGATGGTCAAATTGACTGGAACGAATTATATTTTGGAAACGAAGGAAGTCCTGAAAATGCACGTGCTATTTTATATGAAGACAGAAATGATGATAAGCAATTAACTGCTAACATGATTTTATCTTCTGAATTAAATGAAAATATTACGTTAACAGCTAGTGCTGAATATAGAACATTAAGATCTGAAAATTTTGCTACTCCTATAGATATGTTAGGAGCAATAGGATATTTAGATGTAAATACATTTGGCAGTACTTTTGACCAACAACAAAGTAACTTATTAACTCCAAGCAGGACTGTAGGGTTAGGTGATCGCTTTAAGTACAACTACAACTTCGACTCTGAAGTATATGGAGGGTTTGCTCAATTACAGTTTAAATACAGTAATATTGACTTTTACGTAGCTGGACAAGCAAACAACACTACACATCAAAGAGAAGGTTTATTCCAAAACGGATATTTCCCTAC
The DNA here is from genome assembly GCF_059716275.2 of Tenacibaculum sp. TB-56. Classification (NCBI taxonomy): domain Bacteria; kingdom Pseudomonadati; phylum Bacteroidota; class Flavobacteriia; order Flavobacteriales; family Flavobacteriaceae; genus Tenacibaculum; species Tenacibaculum sp. TB-56. Next base: position 951,657 of record NZ_CM201367.1, read on the forward strand.
AAATTCTTACGGAAAATCTGATAAGTTAGATTTCTTTAACTACGGAGCAAAAGCTGGAGTTACTTATAAAATTTCTGGTCGTCATTTAATTGATGTAAACGGAGGTTATATTACAAAAGCACCATCTTTACGAAACTCTTTTGCTAACTCAAGAGCAAGCAATGTAACAGTTGCTGATGTTGCTGAATTAAATAGTGAAAAGATTTTATCAGGAGATGTAAGTTATATTTTTAGAAGTCCATTAATCACTTCAAAAGTAACAGGATACTTTACCGATGTTCAAGATGCTACTGAAATTTCTTTCTTCTTTGCTGATGGTATTGGAGGTGATAACTCTGCGTTTATCCAAGAAATTTTAACAGGTATCGATAAAAGACATTTTGGAGTAGAATTAGGTATTGAAGCACAAGTTACTTCAACAATTAAATTAAAAGGAGCGGCTAATATTGGTCAGTACACTTATAACAACAACCCAAACCTTGTTATTACTACTGAAAATGCTTCTGCTCAAGGGTTCGTTAACGGTAAAAGAGATATGGGGACTGCTTCATTAAAAGATTACAGAATTGCAGCTGAACCACAAAAAGCGTACTCTTTTGGTTTTGAATATCGTGACCCTGATTACTGGTGGTTCGGAGCTACAGTTAACTATTTAGACGAAGCTTTTGTGGATGTTTCTCCTATTAGAAGAACTAGCAACTTCATTAATGAAGATGGTGACCTTTTCTTAGACTACGATCCTGTACTAGCTAGAAAACTGTTACAACAAGAGCAATTTGATGATTATTTCGTTGTAAACGCTATCGGTGGAAAATCTTGGAAAGTAGGTGATAATAAATACATCGGGTTATTTGCTAGTATAAATAACATTTTCAACCAAGAATATAAAACAGGAGGTTTCGAACAAGGAAGAAATGCTAATTACCGTGAGCTACGCGACGATAACGCTAACGGAACGCCTTCTTTCGGAAACAAATACTGGTACGGTAGAGGTACTACTTATTTCTTAAACGTAAACTATAGATTCTAAAAAAACATTCAAAATGAAAAAAATAAACTTATATAAGATTTTTGCAATTTTATTTATTGCAATTTCTGTTTCATGTGTTGATAACAACGACTTTGAGTTACCAACAATGGGAGCAGACAAAGAGTACGCTAATTTAAAATCGTTAGATGAAATCATTGCTTTGTACAATGGTTCTCCAGTAGAATTTACTGATGACACAACTGTATACGGTTATGTAATTTCTGATGATAGAGAAGGTAACTTCTTTAAAGTTTTAACTATTCAAGACAAACCAGAAAACCCAACTGTAGGTTTAGAGGTAAAAATAGATGATACCAATTTAAGTGCTCGTTACAATGTAGGTAGAAAAGTTTACATCAACTTAAAAGGTCTTGCTTTAAGTAAATACTTTGCATCTTTTCAAATAGGTAGTTTAAACGGAAACAGTACTGATAGAATTGACACCAATGAATACCTTAACCATATTGAAAGATCTACTGAAATCGTAGATATCGTACCAACTACTTTAACAATTGGTGACTTAACTGATAACCATATCAATACGTTAGTTAAAATTGAAGGTTTACAATCTCAAGAAAAAGGATTAACCTATGCTGATCCAGATCCAAATAATACTTCTTCTGTAAACAGATACTTTACAAGTTGTGAAACTTTTGAGTCTATTATTATGAGAACAAGTGGGTTTGCTACTTTTAAAGCATACCCTATTCCTGATAAAAAAGGAAGTGTTACTGCTATTTTAAATAAATTTAGAAGTGATTACCAGTTATTCATAAGAGATACTAATGACGTTAACTTTACTGAAGAATACGGTTGTAACAACAACCCTACTGAAGCTTCTTTAGCAGAAGTTAAGGCTTTATATGCTGGTAGTGAAACTACAGTAACTCAAAACTTAAAATTAAAGCTTGTAATTACTTCAGACCTTTCTACAGATAACATTTCAAATCAAAATGCTTTTGCTCAAGATGCAACAGCTGGTATTGCTTTACGTTTTAGTGATGCTTACGATTTAAAGTTAGGAGACGAAATAGAAATTGCAGTTGGCGGAGCTAAATTAAGTGAGTATAATGGCTTATTACAGTTAAACGTTTCTCCATCTAATATCCTTAGCACAACAGCTGGAACACTACCTACTCCTGAAATAATTACCATAGCACAGGCTTTAACAGGAGACTACCAAGGAAAGTTAGTACAAATTGAAGGTGTACAGTTCAAAGACAACACTAAAACATATAGTGGTAATAATGAGTTAATTGCTGAATGTGATGGTACTCCATTAATAACGTATGTTAGAAATGATGCTTCTTTTGCAAGCAATAACGTAAGCGATAAAAAAGGAACAATTACAGGAGTAATGTCTGACTTTAATGGAGTTCAAATCTATTTAAGAAATGAAACTGATGTTAACTTTACAGAAGACTATACTACTTGTGGTGGAGGTGGTTCTACTGGTGATGCTGATTTATATATCTCTGAATATGCAGAAGGTAGTAGTAATAATAAATATATTGAGATTTATAATGGCACAGGTGCTGACGTAGATTTAACTAACTATACTGTTGGATTATATGGTAATGGTTCAGCTACTGTGGGTAACACAATCGATTTAAGCACCATTAAAAGTACCTTAGCTGACGGTGAAGTAATTGTAATTTATAATGGAGGAGCTTCTGATGCTGCTATTACTGGTTCAGGAGGAACTACTTCTACTGTAACTTACTTTAATGGAGACGACGCTATCGCTTTATTAAAAAGTGGTACTGTTATAGATGTAGTAGGTAATATAGGAGAAGATCCAGGAAGTGCTTGGGCTGTTGCTGGGGTTTCAGACGGAACTAAAGAACACACTTTAATTAGAAAAGCTTCAATAACTCAAGGTAATGCTGATTGGACTGCAAGTGCAGGTACAGATGCTGACAATTCTGAATGGATTGTTAAAGATCAAAACGATTTTACCTCAATAGGTGTAAGATAATCTATCTTTCAATAAAAATTCAAAAACCCAAGTTCTAGAACTTGGGTTTTTTTATGCATCTTTAGCTAGTAAAATAACACCTATGTTTTCTTCTAACGATAGATTAAACCGCGCTTTTAAAAAAGCAAAAAAACTACCCTTAAACGAAGCATCTAAGTATGTTTTATTTTCCGATTGCCATAGAGGCGATAATAGTTTTGCTGATGATTTTGCTCGTAATCGAAAAATATATCATTTTGCCTTATCTCAATATTTACAAAAAGATTTCACCTATATAGAACTAGGTGATGGCGATGAGTTATGGGAAAACAAATTTGTGAATATTTTTAATGCAAATAAAGATGTGTACTTATTACTTCAAAAATTTCATCTAAAAAATAAGTTGCATTTTATTTGGGGAAACCATGACATGAATTACCGAAAACCCAAAAATGTTAGAAAAAACCTAAGCTATTATTACGATACTATTGATGGAAAAGAAAAAGAGTTGCTCCCTAACGCTTCCTTTTCTGAAGCCATTCGATTAACTCAAGATGACGGAAAATCAATTTTCTTACTTCATGGTCATCAAGCAGATTGGTTTAATTATACCTTTTGGAAATTCAGTCGATTTTTAGTGAAGGTTTTATGGCGACCATTACAAATACACGGAATTAAAGACCCTACAAGTCCCGCTCAAAACTTTAAAGAACTTATAAAAGTAGAACGTCGTTTAGAAAACTGGATAAAAACCAATAATAACCAAATGATTGTTACTGGGCATACACACCGACCTCGATTTCCTTCTTGTGAAGAATTACCTCATTTTAATGATGGTAGCTGTGTTCATCCTAGATGCATTACTGGTTTAGAAATTGAAAACAACGAAATTACACTCATTAAATGGCATTTAGTAACCAACAATAACGGAACCATGCAAATTACACGAACCGTTTTAGAAGGGCCTGAAAAAATAGTAGAATACTTATAAACACTTTTCTACATCAAATTAACCTAAAATTTACCTTGGTAACAGTTTATTAAATTGTACTTAATATTAGAATCAGAAAAAGCCAGTAATTTTGAACTACCTCACTCTTGAGGCGTACAGTCATTATAAATTATTAGTTTTTGTCGACTATTTATCTGACTTACATAATACTGCCTTGCATAAAGGCAGTTTTTTTAATATTCAGTTAACACTTATTTAACATTAGAGCTAGTTATTTGCCGCGACAAAAACTAATAACTAAATCTAATGAACTGTAAAACAGCACTTACAATTGTAAGTATGTTTGTGTTATCTTATACACATGCTCAACAAACAAATGCCCCTAAATTTGGAAAAGGCTTATTTAATTTAACAGGAAAAGACAGCACTTGGTCTATGAATATGAGTGCTAGAATGCAATTTTTAGCAACTGCTGAATGGGATTCTAACAAAGAAGGATTATACAATCCATCATCTTCAATGTTGGTAAGAAGAGCTCGCTTAAAATTTAAAGGATTTGCTTTTTCTCCAAAATTAAAGTACAAATTGGAAATAGGAATGTCTAATAACGATATTAGCGGAGCTTCTGAACACACAGGTAATGCTCCAAGATATATTTTAGATGCCGTGTTAAAGTGGAACTTTCACCAAAATTTCGAGCTTTGGTTTGGGCAAACTAAGTTACCAGGAAACCGTGAGCGTATTATTTCTTCAGCAGACATGCAATTGGTTGATCGTTCTTTATTAAACAAACGTTTTAATATTGACCGAGATATGGGGATGCAATTACGCCACCATTTTAATCTATCAGACAAATTCGTGGTTAGAGAAGCCATAGCAATTTCACAAGGTGAAGGAAGAAATATTACTGTTGGAAATCTAGGTGGTCACCAATATACAGCACATCTCGAGTTTTTACCTTTCGGATTATTTGAAGGAAATGGAGATTATAAAGGAGGCGATTTAAAAAGAGAACAAACACCTAAGTTAGCTATAGGTATGAGTTATGATTTTAACAACAATGCGGTAAAAACAAGAAGTAATCAAGGCACCTATATGGTAAATGATGAAGGTTACTACGAAACAAACATTTCAACCTTCTTTGTTGATGCCATGTTTAAATACAAAGGATTCTCTTTTATGGGAGAATATGCTTACAGAGATGCTGAAGACCCTATTGCAAAAAACTCTGACGGAACACCAACCGATGATGTAGTACAAGTAGGTAGCGCATTAAACCTTCAATCAGGATATTTATTTGACAAAAACTGGGAATTAACTGGACGTTACACCAATGTTTCATTAGATAAAAACATTGTAGGAAAAGGGGTAGAAAACCAATATACATTAGGATTATCGAAATATATAGTAGGACATAAATTAAAAGTACAAACCGATGTTAGTTACCTAGATATACCTACGGAAACCAATCATTTTATGTACCGATTACAAGTAGATATTCACCTATAAATGATAACATAAACATAACATAAGAGCATTCTTGTGTAACTAAATTTGCAAAACTTAATTAAAAACTAAAAAATGGGAGATCCATATATTTTGATGCTAGTCGCACTAGCTGTTTTAGCTATCGTCGACTTAGTTGTGGGAGTTAGTAACGATGCTGTTAACTTTTTAAATTCAGCCATCGGTTCTAAAGCAATTAAAGTAAGAAATATTATGATAATTGCGAGTGTTGGGGTTTTTATGGGAGCCGTAACATCAAGTGGTATGATGGAAGTTGCTCGTAAAGGAATTTTCAATCCTAACATGTTCATGTTCCAAGACATCATGTTTATTTTCATGGCAGTAATGATTACCGATATTTTATTACTAGATATCTTTAACTCATTAGGAATGCCAACCTCAACAACGGTTTCTATCGTATTTGAATTATTAGGAGCAGCTGTATGTATTTCATTAATCAAAATTGCTGCAAACGACTCTCAATCTATTTCAGATATTTGGAACTACATCAACCATAAAAAAGCGGTTGAAATTATAAACGGAATATTACTCTCCGTAGTAGTTGCTTTCTCTGTTGGAGCTATTGTTCAGTTCTTTTCTCGTTTAATTTATTCATTTAATTTTGAGAAAAGACCTACCTATATAAATTCATTATTTGGTGGTTTTGCTATTACAGCGATTACTTATTTTATCATTATTAAAGGTATGAAAGGAACTCCTTTTTACAGTGATGTAAAACATTTAATTGAGGGGAATACTATACTTATTATTGCTGGAAGTTTTGTTTTTTGGAGTGCTATTTCGCATGCTTTAATTCAATTCTTTAAGGTTAATATTTTAAAATTAATCATTGGTGTTGGTACTTTCTCTTTAGCAATGGCGTTCTCTGGTAACGACTTAGTAAACTTTATTGGTGTACCAATCGCTGCATGGAACTCTTACCAAGCTTGGGAAATATCTGGAGTTGCCCCTGACGCATTCTCTATGGGGATTTTAGCTAAAAAAGTACCTTCTAACGTTTGGTTATTATTATTAGCTGGAGCAATTATGGTTATTACCTTATGGACTTCAAGCAAAGCAAAGGAAGTAATTAAAACCGGTATCGATTTATCTCGTCAAGGTGATGGACATGAAAAATTTCAACCAAACCCATTATCAAGAATCGTAGTAAGAAGTGCTATGGGTATCAATGCTGCTATCAGCTATATTGTTCCTCAAAAAACATTAACCTATATTGATACTAAATTTCAAAAACCAGTAATAGAATTACCTAAAGACAAAACGTATGAAATGCCAGCTTTCGATTTAGTTAGAGCTGCCGTTAACTTAATTGTTGCAGGTATCTTAATTTCTATTGCAACTTCTATGAAATTACCTTTATCAACTACTTATGTAACTTTTATGGTAGCAATGGGTACTTCGTTAGCTGATAGAGCTTGGGGACGTGAAAGTGCTGTATATAGAGTTGCTGGTGTTATCAACGTAATTGGAGGATGGTTCTTAACAGCTATTACTGCTTTTGCTACTGCTGCATTAGTTGCTTACTTAATTAGCTGGGATAAAGTAATGATTCCTGTATTGTTATTAGTTGTTGCTCTTTTAATTGCAAGAAATACTTTACAACACAGAAAGAAATCTAAGCAAGAGAAGAAACAAGTGCATATGGAAAGGGCAGAATTAATCACTATTAACGGTGTGATTGAAGAAAGTTCTGACCACATTGCTGAAGTTGCGCAACGTATTAACAAACTATATTCAAGCGTTGTGAAAGATCTAGCTACGCACGATTTAGTAAAGTTGCGTAAAACAGATAAGCACGTTACGAAACTAAACGATGAAATTGATAATTTAAAAGATGGTGTATTCTACTTTATTAAGTCATTAGACGATACTTCTGTGCAAGCAAGTAGATTCTACATCTTAATTTTAGGGTATTTACAAGACGTAGCACAATCGATTAGCTATATTTCTAGAGCTACGTACAAACACGTAAATAACAACCATAAAAACCTTAAAAAAGGTCAAATTAAAGACTTAAAGAGCATCGATAATACTCTTTCTAAATTATTAGAAGATATTAGTGAAACTTTTGAAAATAGAAGTTTTGACAACTTAGAACATATCATTAATGAGAAGAAAGAATTATTAAAAGATGTTTCTCAATCTATTGAAAAACAAGTAGACCGTATTAGAACTGATGAAACGAGTCCGAAAAACACTACATTATACTTTAGTATTTTAATCGAGACACAAGATTTAGTTTCTGGTTTAATGAGTTTATTAGAAACATACGAAGAGTTTCACGTCAGTACAAAATCTGCTGAAATAGACGCTTAACAAATAAAAAACCGAGTTACTAAGTAACTCGGTTTTTTTATTCCTTTTATTTCTTATATAGTCTTACTAGCTTCTTTTCATTGGTCGCATTAATCCTTCTTGAGCAACTGAAGCTATTAATCTTCCTTCTCTAGTATAAATATTACCCATAGCAAAACCTCTAGCTCCAAAAGCATTTGGGCTTTCTATTGAAAATAACATCCAATCATCAAAATTAAAATCACGGTAAAACCACATTGAGTGATCTAAACTAGCCAGTTGAGTATTTCCAAAATTAGCAATACTAGCATTCGGATTTAAACATGCTGATAAAATATTGTAGTCGGAAATATAAGTAAGTATTTGCTGCTTTATTCCTAATGGTAAATCTTTCGCATCTCCTTTCAACTTAAACCAAACATCAACCACAGGTGGTAAATCTTTACGATCTAACGGATTTACTATTTGTACAGGTTTAAAATCTATAGGTCTTTCAATACTTAAAAAATCTTTCATTTTTTGAGGTAGAAAAGCTCCAAATTGATCTAACATATCTGTCCAACTTAACAACTCTTCCGGTTGTTTTATGTCCTTTTTTATTGGTTTTTGATGTTCAAACCCTTCTTCTTCTTTATGAAATGAACAAGACAAAATAAAGATAGTTTTATCTTCTTGATGAGCTGTTACTCTTCGTGTAGAAAAGCTTCCACCATCACGAATAGCTTGTACATTGTATGTTATGGGTAACTCTAAATTTCCCGCTTCTAAAAAATACGAGTGTAGTGAGTGCAAAATACGCTCTTTAGGTGTTGTTCTATACGCTGCATTTAAGGCCTGAGCTAGTACTTGTCCTCCAAAAACATTCGGACTTCCTATATCTCTACTTACTCCATTAAAGTTTCCATTTCCTAAATCGTCGAGGGTAAGTATATTTAATAGTTCTTGAGTGTTTTTCATCTTATTTTATTAGGAAAACAAATTTGAGAAAAGTTTTTGGTTTCTCAATACAAAAAAAGCCTCTACATTTTCATGTAAAGGCTTTTGATTAATAATATTCTATAGTATTGTTACCCTACAATATTAATAATTTTACCAGGAACGATAATTACTTTCTTTGGCTTTCTTCCTTGTAATTGTGCTTGTGTCTTTTCGTGCGACATTACCGTTTTTTCAATTTCTTCTTTACTCATATCTAACGGTAATTCTAAGGTAAAACGCATTTTTCCATTAAAAGAAACTGGATAGTTCTTAGAACTTTCAACTAAATGCTTTTCTTCAAATTTTGGGAAAGCTACAGTTGAAATAGATTCGGTATGTCCTAACTGACTCCATAATTCTTCTGCAATATGAGGAGCATACGGAGAAATTAATACTAACAATGGCTCTAAAATAGCACGTTTGTTACATTTTAAGGCTGATAACTCATTCACTGCAATCATAAAGGTAGAAACTGACGTATTGAACGAGAAGTTCTCTATATCTTCTTCTACTTTCTTAATCGTTTTATGTAAGGTTTTTAATTCTTCTTTAGTTGGCTCTTCGTCTGAAACGTTGATACCATTTTCGTCAGCAAATAATTTCCATAATTTCTTAAGGAAAGAATATACGCCTGAAATACCTGAAGTCTTCCAAGGCTTAGTTTGCTCTAACGGCCCTAAGAACATTTCAAATAAACGTAAACTATCCGCACCGTATTCTTCACAAATCAAATCTGGATTTACCACATTGTATTTCGATTTCGACATTTTTTCAACCTCACGTGAAACTTTAATCACTTCGTCTTCATCTTTAATGAATTCAGCATCTATGAAATCTGGCCTCCATTTTCTAAAAGCTTCAGTATCTAACTCATCAGAAGTATTCACAAATGAGACATCAGTGTGTATAGGTGTAAACCTAAATGCATGATAAATTTCATCAATAGGGAGATTTCCATTTTCTGCTCCTATAAAATCTCTTAATCCTCTTCTTATTTCATCTTCGCAATTTAAATTAATATATTCTTCCAAATCATCAATTTTATCAACCAAAGACTTAGAGAAGAAAATTGGTTTAACCATAAATGAATTTCCTTCACTTATTTGATTATCAAAATTATCTAATATTTTACTACTAGGTTCATATTCCAATCTATACACAAAAGCAGAAGTTCCTAAAATCATTCCTTGGTTGATGAGTTTTTTAGCAAATTCATCCACAGGTAACAATCCTCTATCAAATAAGAATTTTTGCCAAAAACGCGCATATAATAAGTGTCCTGTCGCATGTTCAGAACCTCCAATATATAAATCTACCTCTTTCCAGTAATCAACCGCTTCTTTGCTTACAAATTCTCCTTCGTTATTCGAATCCATATAGCGGTTAAAATACCAAGAACTTCCTGCCCACCCTGGCATGGTGTTTAGTTCAAGAGGGAAAACAGTCTCGTTGTCAATCTTAGTATTTTCAATAACAGTATTTGTTGTTGTGTCCCATGCCCAAACCTCAGCGTTTCCTAATGGTGGCTTTCCGTCTTCAGTAGGTAAGTATTTTTCAACTTCAGGTAATACAATTGGCAAATACTTTGCATCAATCATTTGAGGCATTCCATCTTTGTAATATACTGGGAATGGTTCTCCCCAATAACGTTGACGACTAAATACTGCATCGCGTAAACGATAGTTTATTTTTCCGTAACCAAATCCACGTTTTTCTAATTCGTAGATTACAGTTTTCATTCCTTTCTTATAATTTAAACCATCTAAAAAATCAGAGTTTGCTAATTTGATTCCGTCTTTAGCATCGTTTGCTTTTTCAGAAATATCAACATCTGCAAAAATATTCGGAATCTCTAATCCGAAGTGTTTTGCAAAATCGTAATCACGTTGGTCACCACATGGTACCGCCATAACAGCCCCTGTACCGTAACTTGCTAATACATAATCACCAATCCAAATTGGCACTTGTTTTCCTGTAAACGGATGCAATGCATACGCACCAGTAAACACTCCTGAAATAGTTTTTACATCTGCCATACGATCGCGCTCTGAACGTTTTGCTGTTGCTTCTATATAAGCTTCTACCGCTTCTTTTTGCTCAGCAGTTGTAATTTTCGCCACTAAATCGTGCTCTGGAGCTAAGGTCATAAAAGACACTCCGAAAATAGTATCAGGGCGTGTAGTAAACACATCTATTTTAGCATCATGTCCATCCACATCAAAAGAAACCATTGCCCCTTGTGAACGACCAATCCAATTGGTTTGGCTATCTTTTAATGGTTGAGGCCAATCGATAGTTTCTAAACCATCTAATAAACGTTGTGCATACGCAGAAATTCGCATAGACCATTGGGTCATTTTTTTACGAATCACTTGATGTCCACCACGTTCTGAAACTCCGTTTACAATTTCATCGTTTGCTAATACCGTTCCCAATGCTGGACACCAGTTTACTTCAGTATCAGATAAAAATGTTAAACGGTATTGTAATAGTATTTCTTGTTGTTTTGTTACTGAGAAGTTTTTCCATTCTTCTGCAGAAAAAACAGCAATATCTTCATCAGAAACAGCATTTACGTTCGCGTTCCCTTCTGCTTCAAATTTAGCTACTAAGGTTGCAATATCTTCTGCTTTATCTGTGTCTTTATTATACCAAGAGTTGAACAATTGGATAAAAATCCACTGTGTCCATTTATAATACTCAGGGTTCGAAGTACGAACTTCGCGAGACCAATCAAATGAAAACCCAATATTATCTAACTGACGACGATAGGTTTTGATGTTCGTTTCAGTAGTAATAGCGGGATGTTGTCCTGTTTGAATCGCATATTGTTCAGCAGGTAACCCAAAAGAATCATATCCTTGTGGATGCAATACATTAAACCCCTTATGACGCTTGTAACGTGCATAAATATCAGATGCGATATATCCTAACGGATGCCCTACGTGCAATCCTGCTCCTGAAGGATAAGGAAACATATCTAACACATAATATTTTGGTTTATCAGAATTGTTACTAGCTTTAAATGTTTGGTTATTTGCCCAAAATTCTTGCCACTTACGTTCTATTTCTTGATGATTGTATTGCATTTGTAACTTCTTGTTTTAAAGGATGCAAATTTACAATTATCGTTTGGATGTGAAAAGCTATAAAAACAAAAAGGCTTCATTAGTACAAAACCAATGAAGCCTTTTATTTATTTTAAATAAGTTTTACCCTTTAACCGGTACAGTAACTACAACGTTACCCCAACCTAAATACATATTAAACTCATCTTCTTCACCATCAAAAGCGATTGAGAAAGCTTCAATATTTTCGTTTGCTCTAGAAACTTTTCCTGTAACACGTACTACATCATCTGATTCGTTGTAAGAATAAGCTCCCCAAACATTTTTAGCAGTATTTAAAATAACCGTCCATTCTTTGTCTCCTGGAATGGTAAATAACGAGTATGTTCCTGCTTTTACTTCTTTTCCTCCAAAGTTTACATCTTTGTAAAAAGTAATTTCTGGGGCTTCATTTGCTCCTGTTCTCCATACTTTACCTGCAACTGCTAAACGAGATACTGGCCTTCTTTTTAACTGAGGACGACTATAAATAATTTTTACTTTTTTATCTGAATTTCTGTAACTACTTGGGTATGTAGCTGCATCCATCGGACTTTTATCTAAGTTCGAGAAATCTTGAGCTACAACTTCGTTAGAGAATACTAGAGCTACAGCAAATACAATAATTGATAAAATAGATTTTTTCATTTTTAAATTTTTAGTTAATATTTGGGAGATTTGTCTCCAAATTTAAGTAACCTTACTCGAAAATTAAAATTTATACTGTAAGAATGCTGTAAAGTTTCTTCCTGGTTCATAAATTCTAGTCATTGGTAAATCTGCTTGGTTTTTATATGAAAAGTTTAAGTGGTTGATATAATTCTCATCAAACACATTTAAACAAGCTACCCCTAACGTAAAATTTTTAAACGGTTTTACCCCTAATTTTATATCAAAAGTTTGGTAACCTTCTGTTTCAGTTTCACCAAAAGAAGGAGCTATATCTTTTTGAGTTGACACTACGTTATACTGTGCTTTTGCCCAATACTTTTCTTTGTCTACTCCCATAGAAATTTTTGAAGTGAAAGGCGGATTCAACGGCAACGACTCATCAAAATCTTTGTTTTCTGTTTTTACATAAGCTACTTCTGTTTGAAAATAATAGTCATTAAACATTTGCAACTTTGCAGCTACTTCAAATCCAATTTTTCTAGCATCTTCAATATTGGTAAATACTTTTGTAAATTCTGGTTTTTGATTTGGCATAAATTTCCTTGGGATGGTTGGGTCAACCACTGCTGAAATATAATCTTCAAAAATTGAGTAAAACGCTGATGTTTGATAATGTAATTGCAAGTTGTTGTTCAATCCTAATTTTCCTTTTAATCCTAACTCAAATTGGTTATTTACTTCTGGTCGCAACATCGGGTTTCCTAAATATTCGTACGAATCTGAACCAATCGTAAAATGATTGATATAACGCTCAGCCATATTTGCAGTACGTACTCCTCTACCAAATGCAGCTTCTAAAATTGCTTTTTTAGAAAATGCGTGTTTTACCGAAATGTTACCGCTCACATTGGTTTCGTTTGTTTTTACAACAGGATATCTTGCCGCAAAATCTGCTTCTAAATCTTTGGCGTTAGCACTTACTAAATCTACTCGAAAACCTGTAGTTAATATAGTTTTAGGTGCCAGGTTAAATTTTGCTTCAGAAAACATTCCGAAATCATTAATATAAGCATCTTGCCAAATCTTATCCACTTTAACCATTGGTGTTGGCAACATCATACCATTCATCATTTTAATAGTACGTGTACGATTTCCTTCTCTTTGTATATGGTTAACATCACTTCCTATAAACAAATCAAGGTTTTTGTGTAAATCTAACTCAAACTCTATTTTACCTCCTATAGTAGTTGATTCTACTGGTGATGAAGCAAAAACCATGTGATAATTCGGACGATTTGTATTCGTCATTAAATGATCTACATAGCTGTAAAAACCTTTGGTAGTAATTGTTTTTAAGGTGCTACCTATATTTATTGCTTTGTAATCTAACGATACAATTGTACTGTTGTCATAATCGGTATCCATTGGTAAAGCAGCATGTTTTATGTCTCTGCCAAACGATTGACGCCAGTGCGCTTGCAAACGTTGATGTTCAGTAATGTTATACCCTAATTTAACTCCATAATCGGTACTAGTGAATGATGATGGAATCTCAGTACCACTTCCGTCTTTATAATCTCCAAAGTTTCGGTAGCCTACATTTCCTACCACATCAAATTTATTGGTAACATGTTGTAATTGTAACATGTTTACAAATGAATTTCCATTGGTTTCATATCCTGTTGAAAATTTTCCGTGGAATCCGTTTTCTAACATGTTATGATTTTCTGTCACCATATTTACGATACCTCCAAAAGTTGCTCCATATCGTACCGTAAAAGGCCCTTTGATGATTTCAATTTTTGAAATTTCTTCTGGAATAATGTGTGTAGTAATCGGATCCATTCTATTCGGACAAGCATTTACTGCTTTTGTACCTCCATCGTACATCACATTTAACTGCTCGTAGGCAGCTCCTCTAAATGTTGGATCCATTGCATAGTTTCCTCTTTTTATCACCGAAAACCCGTTAATTTCAGAAAATAAATCTGCTACATTTTTAGGTTGAATTACCTTTTTTTGATAATCATTTTTAACGGTGGCATGAACAGGATTTGTTTTTATTTTTCCTTCAACGATTACTTCGTTTAACTGTATAGTTTCTTGTTTAACTGTGTCTTTTTTTTGTTCTTGAGCAGACATAGCTATTGTGCAGATGCTAAGAAGCATCCATCCTAAATTTTTCATTAAAATTGAATTTAATTTTTACATAATTGTATAGCAACACCTATCAATTCAAAAAACTTTTGAATTGTTTACGATGTAAAAAACTGTATGAAAAAATTAAATTGTAGGCGGGTGAAAAACTTCCTGATTGAATGAAAAGCGATAGTTTTTCTTATAAGAGAATGATTCTTTTTCTTTTATAAACTTTTTTTCTTCTAAGTCTAAATTTAAAACCGAAACAAATCCGATAGGATATTCTTCCATTGAAATTCGTAACGATTTAAAATCATCATCTTGTTGTTGTTCAAGCTCCATCATTAACTGGCATTTACCATTACAGTTTAACTCTGGTTTATCTTTGTTGATACACAAAACTTTTGAGATATAATCGTAATTTATTGCATACTCTACAAAAGGAGCTATGGGACGTAACATGGCTATCATGTACAATGCAACAAAAAAATATATGCTAAGTTTTTTCAACAAGAAAAAGGGGCTTTTTTTACTTACGCAAAGATACGACTATCCCCACTGATTACCAATAACAAAAAACACGATTTTTTTCTTTTATTTTAATTTATTCTAAATAAAAAACTTATATTTGCACGGATTTTACGAAAAGATAATGATTGTTTTTTATACTGAAACCAAGAAAGTTACCTCTATTACCCCTGTAAAAAAACTGCAGGAAGTTACAATTTGTAATTCAGTTTGTTCTAGCAACTGTATTAAACCTAAAAGTAAATGTTGTAATAAGTACCAAAAGAAAGGCATTAATTGTAAAAGATGCCCTTTAACATTCGATTTTAAAGCTGTTTCTTAAAAATTTTCCCTTTGTTTATAAATGCAAAAAGCCCTTGGTAGATTTTCTATCAAGGGCTTTTTAAATTGTATTTTTATTGCTTATGCTACTTTTAATAAAAAGTAATTCTTTTTACCTCTTTGTAATAACACATACTTATCAGCTATTAAATCTTTTGAAGTGATTACGAAATCTTCACTTACTTTTTCTTTATTTACCGATATTGAATTTTCTTTCAAAGCTCTTCTAGCATCTCCATTAGACTTTAAGAAACCTGTTTTAGCTGCTAAAGCTGAAATCATATCTAACCCTTCAGAAACATCTTCAGAAGTTACCTCAGCTTGTGGTACACCATCGAACACATCTAAAAAGGTTTGTTCATCTAAGTTTTTTAAATCGTCAGCTGTTGAATTTCCAAATAAAATATTAGAAGCAGCAATAGCCTTATCTAATTCTTCTTTTGAATGTACAAACGTTGTTACTTCTTCAGCTAACTTCTTTTGTAACGCTCTTTGATGTGGTGCTTCTTTATGTTCAGCAATTACAGCATCAATAGTATCTTTATCTAGAAAGGTGAATATCTTAATATACTTCTCAGCATCTTCATCCGAAGTATTTAACCAAAACTGGTAAAACTTGTATACTGATGTTTTATCGGCATCTAACCAAACATTTCCTCCTTCAGATTTTCCAAATTTAGAACCGTCTGCTTTAGTAATTAACGGACATGTAGCAGCAAATACTTTTGCTTCTTCACCTGGAGTCATTCTACGAACTAATTCTGTACCTGTGGTAATATTACCCCATTGGTCAGAACCTCCCATTTGTAATTTACAATTTAAGGTTTTATATAAATGATAGAAATCATACCCTTGAATTAGTTGATAAGTAAACTCTGTAAAACTCATTCCGTTACCTGCTTCTCCTGTAATACGCTTTTTTACAGAATCTTTTGCCATCATGTAGTTTACAGTGATTCTCTTTCCAACATCACGCACAAATTCGATAAATGAAAAATCTTTCATCCAATCGTAATTGTTTACCAATAAAGGAGTGTTTTTAGCTCCGTTATCAAAATTTAAAAAGCGACCTAAGGTTCTTTTTAAACCTTCAACGTTTTTCGCTAAAGCTTCTTCATTTAATAAATTACGCTCATCAGATTTTCCTGTTGGATCACCGATCATACCAGTCGCACCTCCTACTAAAGCTACTGGCTGATGCCCTGCTTTTTCAATGTGAACTAATAAAATAATTGGAACTAAACTACCAATGTGTAACGAATCTGCAGTTGGATCAAAACCAATATAAACCGATGTCATTTCCTTTTGAAGTTGTTCTTCGGTTCCTGGCATAATGTCGTGAATCATTCCACGCCATTGTAATTCTTCTACTAAATTCTTGGTCATTTTATTCTATTTTTAAAGAAGCAAAGATAAGTTTATCAACCAAAATAAACTAAATTCGCTGTATGATTTTAGTTACAGGAGGAACAGGTTTAGTAGGCTCACATTTATTATATTATTTAAGCCAAAAAAACGATACAATTCGAGCTATTTTTAGAACAGAAGAAAAGCGTGAACACGTAAAAAAAATCTTTTCTTATTATACAGATGATGTCCAACAACATTTCTCTAAAATTGAATGGATTAAAGCTGATATTACCGAAACCCCTTCTTTAGAACCTGTTTTTAATAATGTAACCGAAGTTTATCACTGTGCTGCCTTAGTTTCTTTCAACCCGAAAGATTACAGAAAAATGCGCCAAGTGAATATTGAAGGAACTGCAAACCTTATCAATTTTGCTATTGATGCTGGCGTTAAAAAATTCTGTTTTGTAAGTTCTATCGCTGCTGTGGGAAATTCGATTAACGGAAAGCCAATTAATGAAGAAAACGAATGGTCTGATGCTGATGAAAATCACGGATATGCAATAACCAAATACGGTGCCGAAATGGAAGTGTGGAGAGGAAGTCAAGAAGGTTTAGAGGTCGTAATCGTGAACCCTGGTGTTATTTTAGGTAGTGGTTTTTGGAACGAAGGGTCAGGAAAAATGTTTACCCAAGTACATAATGGATTTAACTTTTATACCGAAGGTAAAACTGGATTTGTTAGCGTAAAAGATGTGGTAAAAGCAATGATAAACTTGATGAATTCTGACATAAAAAACGAACGTTATGTTCTAGTTTCAGAAAATAAATCGTTTCAAGAAGTATTTAATGCTATTGCTGATGGGTTACAGAAAAAAAGACCTTCTAAAAAAGTAGGGAAATTAGCAACTGCTATTTTTTGGAGAATTGATTGGCTTATAACAAAACTTACAGGAAAAGAGCCTTTATTGACCAAAAACTCAGCTAAATCTGCCCATAACACCTCTTTTTATACTTCAAAAAAGATTATTGAACAACTTGATTTTGAATTTGAATCAATTAATGAAGTTATTTCAGAAACTTGTAAAGACTTTAGAAAATAGATTCTTATTTTACTTTCTCTAGTTCTTTATAATCTCTTTCTATTAATAACTCTTCAGGAACTTCTTTAAACACTCGCTTGTCATTTAAAACAGAATCTTTTAGTATTTTGTCTTTTCCTTTTATAGAGTCTTGCTCTTTTTTCATTTCTTTATAAAAAGTAGCTAATGAATCTATATTACGTTTTACCTTTTTTAAAATTTCTGTATATTCATCAACTTGTGAGGTGTAATAAACATTGCTAATATCAAAACGAGTGGTGTCTATTTTATATTTTTCATACACCAAAAACATGTAATTATCCTCTCGTTCTAAAAACTTATTTTTTTGATTTTTAGCGGAAGAAGCTATATATATATCAGTTAACAACAAAACCATCGAATCTTTCGAAATCAGATTTTCTGGCTTTTTATAAATCGTATTACTGGTACACGAAACTAAAAGTATACCGATAAGTATATAAGCTGCTTTTCTCATCTATCTATTAAATAGTAATCGTTTTCCTTTAATTTCTTCGTTAAACATTCCTTCGTTATACATAAGGTTTCCGTTTACAAAAGTATGGGTTATTTGGTTTGAAAATTCAACTCCCTCAAACGGAGACCATCCACATTTATACAATACGTTTTCTTTATCTACTGTCCATTTTTTATCAGCATCAACTAACACTAAATCAGCATAAAACCCTTCTTTGATAAATCCTCTTTTTTCAATTTTGAAGATTTTTGCTGGATTATGGCTCATTTTTTCTACCGCTTTTTCAATTGGCAGCACTCCTTCTTTCACTTTTTCTAAAACAGCTATAACCGCATGTTGCACTAACGGACCACCACTTGGCGCTTTGGTATATACGTTATCTTTTTCCTCTATCGTATGAGGTGCATGGTCGGTTGCAATGATATCAATTCTATCGTCTAACAAGGCTTTCCATAATCCGTCTTTATCTTTTTGCGTTTTCACAGCTGGATTCCACTTGATAAGTGTTCCTTTTTTATCGTAATCAGCATCGGTAAACCACAAATGGTGCACACAAACCTCAGCAGTTATTTGCTTTTCTTCTAACGGAACATCATTTCTGAATAAATGCGTTTCTTTTTCTGTAGATAAATGGAAAATATGTAGGCGAGCTCCTGTTTTCTTAGCTAATTCAATTGCTTTTGATGATGATAAATAACATGCCTCTTCACTACGAATTAACGGGTGATATTTTACCGGAATATCATCTCCATATTTTGCTTGATACTCTTCTGTGTTTTTTCTAATGGTTGCTTCATCTTCACAGTGCACCGATATTAACATATCGGTTGAAGAAAATATTTTCTCTAATACTTCTTCATTATCTACCAACATATTTCCTGTTGATGATCCTAAGAATAGTTTGATTCCAGCAACATCTTTCGGATTCGTTTTTAACAATTCTTCTAAATTATCATTTGTTCCTCCGAACATAAAAGAGTAGTTCGCATAGGATGTTTTACTAGCAATGTCAAACTTATCTGCTAACAATTCTTGAGTTGTTGCTTGCGGTACCGTATTTGGCATTTCAATAAAAGAAGTGATACCTCCAGCAATAGCTGCCTTACTTTCTGTTGCAATATTTGCTTTATGTGTTAATCCAGGCTCACGAAAATGTACCTGATCATCAATCATTCCTGGAATTAAGTATTTACCAGCAGCATCAATTACCTGCATATCATCAGCAGGTACAATGGTTTCATCTATCTTTTTAATAAATTCTCCTTCTAATAAAACATCGCCTTTAAAAACCTTGTTTTCATTAACGATTTGTGCATTTTTAATTAAAATTGATTGCATGTTGTTATTTTGGTAATCCGTTAATTCTCATTTTTATCACGCCAAAAACAGCTTCTTTGATAATTCCTTTGCTAAGTTTCGATTTTCCTAATACTCTGTCTGTGAAAATAACCGAAACTTCTTTTATATTAAATTGATGTTTCCAAGCTTTGTATTTCATTTCAATCTGAAATGCATAGCCTACAAATTTCACTTTATCTAACTTAATCGTTTCTAACACTTTTCTTTTATAGCATACAAAACCAGCGGTGGTATCATGAATTGGCATTCGTGTAATCAATCGTACATACTTTGATGCAAAATATGATAGCAACACTCTACTCATAGGCCAGTTTACTACATTTACCCCTACTGAATATCTTGACCCTATTGCTACATCGGCTCCTTCAATAGCACATTCGTTATACAATCGAATTAAATCGTTGGGGTTGTGTGAAAAATCGGCATCCATTTCAATAATGTAGTCATACTTCTTGGCAATGGCCCATTTGAATCCATGAATGTAGGCAGTACCTAAACCATTTTTTCCTTTTCTTTTTTCAATAAAAAGCTGACTAGGGAACTCTTGTTGTAGATTTTCTACGATTTCAGCAGTTCCATCAGGTGAGTTATCATCGACCACTAATACATGAAATGCCTTTTCTTGACTAAAAGTTGCTCGAATAATAGCTTCGATGTTTTCTTTTTCGTTATAGGTAGGGATTATGACTAAGGCGTCTGACTTCATGTAATTTTCATATAAATCAAGGCAAAGATACACTAATTTATTACTAATTTTGTGTTAATTAAAAGTATAAAAACAATTGCAAGCAATAGAGCGAATTATTAATGATAGTAGTTGGATAACCTTGGTTATTGTTACAGCAATTATACTGCTAGCCTTGATGAAACTACTTAAACCTACGCAATTATATGGTTACGTTGTTGCTTTTATCTCTCCTGGTTTTTTTCATAAAAGAATTGAAGAAGGAGATTCTTTTTTCACGCCTTTTAGGTTGTTTTTATTTTTCTTTTCTACGATTGTAATTTCCTTATTTTTATTCCAAGCTGTACTTGCAGAATTATACCCTCAAGGTTTTTTAGCTTTTCTTGGACTCTTTTTCTTTGTTACAACATACCTTGCAATACGAGTATTTTTAGACCATGCAATTGCTAATATTTTAGGGTTAACACCTATAATCTCCTATTTTTTATACACAAAATCAGGCTATTTGTATGTACTTTGTATATGGCTACTTCCTTTTATCATAGTGTATCAATATACATTTCCTAATAAACTATTCTTAATTTCCTCATTCTGTGCATTGCTTATTATTAGGGCTTTTTTAATATTAAACAATAATAAAAAGCTTGTGCTTAGTAAGTTGTTCTATTTTATTTTGTACTTTTGCACCCTTGAAATAGCACCGCTATTAATTCTTTATAAAACAACAACTACGTAATAAAGAGAATGTTTATGAAAGTGAAAACTATTTTAGTCTCTCAACCAAAACCAAAGACAGAAACTTCACCGTATTTCGACTTAGCCGAAAAACAAAAAGTAAAAGTTGACTTTCGCTCATTTATACATGTCGAAGGAATTCCTGTGAAAGAGGTAAGAGCTCAAAAAGTAGATTTAAAAAACTACACTGCAATTATTTTAACTAGTAGAAATGCTGTTGATCACTTTTTTAGAATTGCAGAAGAAATGCGTTTTACAGTGCCTGATGATATGAAGTATTTTTGTCAATCTGAAGCAGTGGCTTACTACTTACAAAAGTATGTAGTTTACAGAAAACGTAAAATTTATGTTGGAAACAGAACGTTTCCTGAATTAACTAAATTAATTAAAAAGCATAAAGACGAAAAGTTCTTATTGCCTTCTTCTGACAAACTGAAAGATTTAATTCCAGAAGAGTTAAATAAGTTAGGAGTCGACTGGAAGCGTGCCGATTTATACCGCACAGTAGTAAGTGATTTATCTGACTTAGAAGATGTTTTTTATGACATTTTAGTATTCTTTAGTCCATCAGGAATTGATAGTTTATTTGAAAACTTCCCTGATTTCAAACAAAACGATACTAGAATCGCTGTATTTGGTAATTCAACTATTCAAGCC
Organism: Tenacibaculum sp. TB-56; assembly: GCF_059716275.2. NCBI lineage: Bacteria > Pseudomonadati > Bacteroidota > Flavobacteriia > Flavobacteriales > Flavobacteriaceae > Tenacibaculum > Tenacibaculum sp. TB-56. The sequence goes on from NZ_CM201367.1 coordinate 973,464, forward strand.
GTTGAAGATAGAGGTTTACGTGTAGATATCGCTGCACCAACACCTGAAACTCCTTCAATGACGATGGCTTTAGAAAAGTACATTAAAGAGGCTAACAAAAAGTAAGTAAATTAATTTTTTACATACAACCAAGAGACTGTCTACAAAGGCAGTCTCTTTTGTTTTTAACAAATCATTGTAACCTAGGTAACATTTCAAGCATATTTATTTCATTAATTTTACGAAATATTTTTACCCGAAAAACACATGGATAAGTACCTAGACATCATAAAAAACTCATACACTGGTTACTGGAACTACATTAAACAATCAGTACTAATGGAGTTGAACTGGGAAAATTATTTTTACGGATTAATTATTATTTCTCTAGTGGTATGGGGATTAGAAATTGTGTTTCCTTGGCGTAAAAATCAACCTTTATTTAGAAAAGATTTTTGGTTAGATACATTTTACATGTTCTTCAATTTCTTTTTACTAAACCTTATCGTACTTATTGCCTTATCAAATACAGCAGAGCAGTTTTTTAATGATATTTTAGGTTTGGTTGGACTATCCGTTGCGAATTTTCAATTATTCGACATCAACACATTTCCTTATTGGGCTAGACTTTTCGTATTTTTTATCATTATTGATTTTGTTCAGTGGTTTACGCACACGTTACTACATCGGTATGAATTTTTATGGAACTTCCACAAAGTACATCACTCAGTAAAACAAATGGGGTTTGCAGCACACCTTCGTTATCACTGGATGGAGCCTGTTGTTTACAACTCCATGAAATACATTCCGCTTGCAATTATGGGTGGGTTTACAGCACAAGATGTTGCTATTGTTCATTTTTTTAATATTACTATTGGTCATTTAAATCATGCCAATATTAATTGGGATTATGGTTGGTTAAAATATATTCTAAACAATCCAAGAATGCATATTTGGCATCATGCAAAAGAGCTTCCTGAAGATAGAAAAATGGGCGTAAATTTTGGCATCACACTAAGCATTTGGGATTATATTTTTAAAACAAACTACATTCCCTATAACGGGCGTGATATAGAACTAGGATTTGATGGAGATGAAGAATTTCCTAAAGATTTTATTCACCAAGAAATGTATCCGTTAGGAAAGAAATAGCATTTTCATAATTTAAAAAACTCACAATACTCTCATCTCCAAAAAAGAGTAATTTTTAACGTATTTTAACTTACTTCTATACAAGCTTCTTCTAAGTAGTTTGTTTCCAATTTGTATCTTTATCGCTTTTAATAATTAACAGATGAAGTACATAAAAATTCTATTCTTATTTATTGTCGTTCAAGTTACTGCACAACAAGGTGGTATGTGGATTCCTTCCCTTTTAGAAGGAATGAACGAGCAAGAAATGACTTCTTTAGGAAGTAAATTAACTGCAAAAGACATTTACGATGTAAACAACTCAAGTTTAAAAGATGCTATTGGGCATTTTAATGGTGGTTGTACTAGTGAAGTTATTTCTCCTGAAGGGTTAATATTAACCAATCACCACTGTGGTTTTGGAGAAATTCAATCGCACTCTTCTTTAGAAAATGATTACCTAAAAGATGGTTTTTGGGCTATGAGTAAGCAAGAAGAATTGCCTAACGAAAACTTATACATTGAGTTTATTGTTCGTATTGATGATGTAACTACTAAAGCGTTAAATGGAGTTACTAATACAATGACCGAGCGCGAAAAGCAATCGACAATTGATAAAAACATCAATGAAATTCAAAAAACAGTACAAAAAGAAGCATGGCAAGGTGTTAAAGTAAAACCTTTTTATAAAGGAAATCAGTACTTTTTACTTGTTACTGAAAGATTTGATGACGTTCGTTTAGTTGGAGCGCCACCAAGTAGTATCGGAAAATTTGGTAGTGACACTGATAACTGGGTGTTCCCTCGCCATACGGGAGATTTTGCGTTATTCAGAATTTATGCTGATAAAAATAACCGTCCTGCTAAATACAGCAAAGACAACGTTCCTTACAAGCCAAAACACTTTTTACCAGTTTCTTTAGATGGAGTTGAAGAAGGTGATTTTACAATGGTTTTCGGGTTTCCTGGTAGTACTAACGAATACTTACCTGCGGTAGCTATTCAACATATTACAGAAGAATTCAACCCTAGTAATATTGCGATTAGAGAAGCTGCTTTAAAAGAAATTGATGCGCAAATGAAAGCAAGCGATGCTGTTCGTATTAAATATGCATCAAAACAAGCTCGTATTGCAAATGCATGGAAAAAATGGATTGGAGAAAACTTAGGTATAAAAAAGAGTAATGCTATTGCTGAGCGTCAAGCTTTCGAAGCTACTTTCAAAAAAGCTTTAAAAGAAAAAGGATTAGAAGCTAGCTACGGAAATATTCTTCCAGAGTTTGAAAAATTATATGCTGATTTTACTGAAATTAATATTAGAAGAAGAAACTTTATTGAAGTTTTCTTAGTAAACAACGAATTAATGCAAATAATGTTTAGAGCTTACCAATTAGAACAAGTAGCCTTAAACAAACCTGAAAGATTTGACGAAGCTAAAAACTCATACATCAACAGACTTAAAGGAATCCACAAAAACTTTGATGCCAATGTAGACAAAGGAGTATTTAGCAATGTAATGCCTTTATACAATCCTAAAAATGTAGACGCTTCTATCTACGAAAAAACAAGCTTCACTAACTTAGATAACGCTTTACAATTATTTGAAGGAAATGCTAAAAAGGTCGTGAAAAACTTAAATAAAGATGTTGCTTACCAGTATGCAAAACCTATGATTAAAGAGTTTTTCACCAAAATTGATCCTGAGTTCCAACAAAAAAACCAACCTATTACAGCGTTACAAAAAACGTATATGAAAGCATTAATGGAAGCATTACCAAATGCACGCTATTTTCCTGATGCTAATAGCACTTTACGTGTTACTTACGGTCAAGTTCGTGGATACTCTCCTAGAGATGCAGTATACTACAACCCCGTAAGTTATTTAGATGGTGTTATTGAAAAATATGTTCCTGGTGATTATGAGTTCGATGTTCCACAAAAATTACGTGATTTATATGACGCTAAGGATTTTGGACAATACACTGATAAAAACGGAAAAGTTCCTGTATGTTTCTTAGGAACCAACCACACAACTGGTGGTAACTCTGGTAGTCCAGCTATCGACGCACATGGAAACTTAATCGGGTTAAACTTCGACCGTGTGTGGGAAGGTACGATGAGTGATATGAATTACGATCCTGAAATTTGTAGAAACATCATGGTGGATGCTCGTTATATTTTATTTATCATTGATAAATACGCCGGAGCAAAACATTTAATTGATGAAATGAAATTAGTACATCCTAAAAAGAAATAATTCTTCAATAGATCTCAACTAAAAAACCGATGAAAATTTCATCGGTTTTTTTCTACTCTCATTTTAACAACTATTTATATCGATTTTAAATATTCTTTCTTTGTTAAGTTCTTAACTTTAACAACGACCTAAACTGCAAAATCAACTTTTATGGAGCATGTTGTTATAATTGGTAATGGAATTTCTGGTGTTACTGCTGCAAGACACATTAGAAAATTATCAGACAAAAAAATCACCATTATTTCTGCTGAAACTGAAGAGTTCTTTTCAAGAACAGCATTAATGTATGTGTATATGGGGTACATGAAATTTGAGCATACAAAACCTTACGAATCATGGTTTTGGAAGAAAAATAACATCGAACTCAAAAAAGATTATGTTACTAAAATACATTCATCAACCAAAGAAATTGAATTTAGTAATGGTGGAAAATTAGCGTATGATACATTAATCATCGCTACAGGCTCAAAACCTAATAAGCTTGGTTGGCCAGGGCAGGATTTAGAGGGAGTAATGGGCATGTATCACAAACAAGACCTAGAGTCGCTTGAAAAATATGCTCCAAATAATCAAATATGCAAAAGAGCGGTAATTGTTGGTGGCGGATTGATAGGTATTGAACTTGCCGAAATGCTTCATAGTAGAAATATTCCCGTTACTTTTTTAGTTCGTGAAGATAGTTTTTGGAACAACGTATTACCTTCGGAAGAATCAGCTATGATAAATCGTGAAATTTTAGAAAACCATATTGATTTGCGTTTAAGAGTAAATCTTAAAGAAATTAAAGCTGATGAAAACGGACATGTAAAATCTGTAATTATTGAAGAAACTGGTGAAGAAATCACTTGTAATGTTGTGGGATTAACCGCAGGAGTTTCTCCTAATATCGATTTTTTAAAAGGTTCAGAAATTGAACTTAGTAAAGGAGTTAAAGTAAATCGTTTTTTAGAAACCAACATCAAAGACATCTATGCTATTGGCGATTGCGCTGAACAACACGAAGCTATCGGGTTTCGACGTCCTATTGAAGCTGTTTGGTATACTGGTAGAATGATGGGGGAAACCGTTGCGCAAACTATTTGTGGCAACAAGACCCAATATAAACCTGGGCATTGGTTTAACTCTGCTAAATTTATTGATATCGAATACCAAACCTATGGTTGGGTATGGGCACAACCTAAAGAAAATGAAACTCATTTTTATTGGGAGCATGAAAATGGTAAAAAATGTATTCGATTAAATTATGATAAAAACACGCAAGAATTTATCGGAATAAACACTTTAGGAATACGTATGCGTCATACCTTTTTCGATAAAGTTCTGACAGAAAAACGTTCTGTAACTTATGTATTAGAACATCTGGCAGACGCTAACTTTGACCCAGAATTTTATAAGCTTCATGAACCAGAAATTGTGGCAAAATTCAACAAAGAAAATAATACTACTATTCAATTAAAGAAGAAAAGCTGGAAACGCATTTTTAGCATTTAAACCTAATCGTAATGAAAGTAATACAAAACATAGGATTAAGCATATTTTTAATTGGATTAAGTATTTTCGTTTCTCTCATTTTCTTAGGGAAATATGAACTTAGTTCAGAACTTTTTGAAAAAGTAATCTCTAATAAAGGCATCAAAAGTGAGCTTTTTATTAATGATATAAAGAACAATGTTGTTGGAAAAGAATTCACTAATCCTTTTTCATTTTCTTCTAAAATTACTTCTGCCCTGGAAGTAGCTAATACTACTCACAAAGAAAATAGTGAATGGGATAAAGTTATTTGGAGTAAACCCCATAGTTTTTCTTATGAAATTGCAAAAGAAGCTGGAACAGGAATTGTAAAAGAAAATAAAAGTCTTTTTTGGCTACTAACCTTCGGTTTAGGAATCATTGGTTCTTTATTATTTATCATTCCAACTGTAATTACCCAAGGACCTCCAGGTATTAAAAACAATGGAGTTTGGTTGAATTCTTCCACTAATAGAGGCTGGATTGGTTGGTTTGTTTTTTTGTTCTTAGTTACGTTTTACATACTTCTTTATTTCTTTCCAGATTATATAGTAAACTGGACATACATTGTTGATCCAATCAGCCAATATTTAAGTGGAAATTTAGCGTCTCAATGGTTTTTGTACGGATTTTTGTATTGTGTGGTAATGGTTGTAATGGCAATAAGAATGTACATTAAATACCGTCATAATAAATACCAAACCCTTAGAACAACATCTGTTTTATTCTTTCAAATTGTTTTTGCTTTTTTAATTCCAGAAATATTAGTTCGTTTTGAAAAACCTTGGTACGATTTTAAAAATGCTTTTCCGTTAGATTATGATTTCTTTTTTAGTTGGAATTTAGATCAGCTAATTGCTAGCGGTGGCTTCGGGTTGTTCATTTTAGTTTGGGGAATCGTACTCACCTTAGTCATTGTTCCAGTTATGGTATATTTCTTCGGAAAACGTTGGTACTGTTCTTGGGTTTGTGGTTGTGGTGGATTAGCAGAAACTTTAGGAGATCCTTACAGACAACTATCAGACAAATCATTAAAAGCATGGAAATTTGAACGTTGGATAGTCCATGGAGTTCTTGTATTTGCCTTAATAATGACTGGATTCACATTATATTCTTATTTTTCTGGAAGTCAAGAAGTATTAGGAATTAAAACGCAAACCATTCAAGATATTTATGGTTTCTTAATCGGATCCATTTTTGCAGGTGTTATTGGTACAGGGTTTTATCCAATTTTCGGTAATCGTGTTTGGTGTCGTTTTGGATGTCCGTTAGCCGCTTATTTAGGAATTGTACAGCGTTTTAAATCTCGATTTAGAATTACTACCAATGGCGGACAATGTATTTCTTGCGGAAATTGTTCTACGTATTGTGAACAAGGTATTGATGTACGTGCTTATGCTCAAAAAGGAGAAAACATAGTACGTGCTAGTTGTGTTGGTTGCGGAATTTGTTCGGCTGTTTGTCCTCGTGGTGTATTAAAATTAGAAAACGGACCAGAAAAAGGACGTATCAATCCTACAGAAATTTTACTTGGCAACGATGTAGACTTAATGAAACTGGTGAATAAAAAATAAATTTTATTCAATTCTAAAAACACAATACCTTGCAAGCTTTAAAATAGCAAATGAAACCTTTAATTAAAGTAATCATCCCCGCCTATAATGAACAAGACTCTATTGCTCTTGTCATAAACGACATTCCTTCTATAGTAGATGAAGTCATTGTGATTAGCAATAATTCAACTGACAATACCGAAGTTAATGCAAAAAATGCAGGAGCTACAGTACTTTCAGAAAATAGAAAAGGGTACGGATATGCTTGTTTAAAAGGAATGCAGTATGTTTCCTTAAAAAACGAAAAACCAGATATCATTGTTTTCCTAGATGGAGATTATTCTGATTACCCTGAACAACTCAACGAACTTGTTGAACCTATACTTAAAAACAATATAGATTTTGTAATAGGATCCCGAGTAAAACACTTGCGTGAACATGGCTCTATGACTCCACAACAAATTTTCGGCAACTGGTTAGCTACAACTTTAATGAAACTATTTTTTGGCGCTAAATTCACCGATTTAGGTTCCATTTAGAGCTATTAAATACGACAAACTATTAGCTTTACAAATGGAGGATAAAACCTACGGATGGACGGTTGAAATGCAACTAAAAGCCTTAAAACAAAAATTAAGTTATACTGAAGTCCCTATGAAATACCGAAACAGAATAGGCGTTTCAAAAGTTTCAGGAACTGTAAAAGGTAGTATATTAGCTGGCGTTAAAATTTTAGGTTGGATTTTTAAATATAGCTTTAAATAATGGTCTTAGAATATACAATAATTACGCTATACACCATATCGCTAGTTCTTATTTTACTATATGCTTTAGCGCAATTTAACTTGCTGATAAATTATTTAAAAGCAAGAAAAAAGCAAGACAACTCACCTAAATTTGATTTTTCAAATCCGAGCGAAATTCCTTATGTAACCATACAATTACCCGTTTTTAATGAGTTGTATGTAATGGAACGCTTGCTAAATAATATAGCAAAACTTGAGTATCCCCGTGAAAAATTAGAAATTCAAGTACTGGATGACTCTACAGATGAATCGGTTGAAAATACTGCCAAACAAATAGCAGAACTTCAAAAAACAGGATTAGACATTCAACATATTAGACGAGAAAATCGTCAAGGATTTAAAGCTGGAGCTTTAAAAGAGGGGTTAAAAACTGCTAAAGGAGAATTCATTGCCATTTTTGACGCAGATTTTTTACCTAAAGAAAACTGGTTGTTAGAAACGGTTCCTTATTTCAAGGACCCTAAAATTGGTGTGGTACAAACTCGTTGGGGACACATCAACAGAAACTATTCGACCTTAACAAAAATTCAAGCTTTTGCTTTAGATGCTCATTTTACTTTAGAACAAGTGGGGAGAAATAGTCAAGGACATTTCATCAACTTTAATGGTACCGCTGGTATATGGCGTAAAGAATGTATTTATGATGCAGGAAATTGGGAAGGAGATACCTTGACCGAAGATTTAGACCTAAGCTACCGCGCACAATTAAAAAACTGGAAATTCAAATACTTAGAAAATGTTGTAACTCCAGCTGAATTACCTGTGGTTATTAGTGCTGCTCGCTCACAACAATTTAGATGGAATAAAGGTGGAGCCGAAAATTTTCAAAAAATGCTAAAAAGGATTCTTACAAACAAGAATATTCCTTTGAAAACTAAAATTCACGGAACTCTGCACCTTCTCAATAGTTCAATGTTTACTTGTATTTTTTTAGTAGCTATTTTAAGTATACCTATGTTGTATATTAAAAACGAATATGCACATTTAAAAATTTACTTTTTAGTGATGAGTTTCTTCATCATAAGCACACTGATTTTCTTTATTTGTTATTGGTTTATGTACAAGAAAACTTATGGAGGAGGTATGTTAAACTTTATAAAATATATCGGAGCTTTTTTTGCCTTTTTCTCTATTGCAATGGGCTTTTCACTACACAACACCATTGCTGTTTTAGAAGGTCATCTAGGAAAAAAAAGTGAATTTGTTAGAACACCAAAATTCAATATTAAATCGTTAAAAGATAGTTGGAAAAACAACAAATACATCCGTAAAAAACCTTCGTTACATGTAATTATTGAAGGAGTATTAACCCTGTATTTTGCATTTGGAATGTATAGCGCTTTTATTGTTGGGAATAAAGGCGGTGATTTTGGAATGTTTCCTTTTCACTTAATGTTGTTTGTTGGTTTTGGATATGTTTTTTATAAATCTCTGTTTTCTAAGGCATAAATGTCTTTACTAAAAAAATACAACGTACTTATACTAACATTTGTTAGTGTATGCTTTTATACCTTTTTTGCCTACTCTTTAGAACGTACCGAGTTTTACAAACTACTAATTTTGTGGATTGGCTTATTTGGTTCTTTTTATTATTTGCTACAAAACAAACAGGTTTCATTTAAATATTGGGTTGCTATTGCAATTCTTTTTAGGTTGATATTCTTATTAGTTATACCTAATTTATCACAAGATTTTTATCGATTTATTTGGGATGGTCGTATGATTTTAGAAGGATTTAATCCGTATTTATCTTTACCTCAAACTTTAATTGAGCAAAACAACGCACCTATTTTACAAGCAACAGAATTGTATAAGGGAATGGGACAATTAAACGGAAGTCATTATACTAATTACCCTCCCATTAATCAGTTGTGTTTTTTATTAGCTGCTTTGTTTTCAAAACACAGCATTTTGGGAAGTGTGATTGTGATGCGCCTCCTCATTATTTTAGCTGATATTGGAATTTTATACTTCGGAAAAAAGCTCTTAGAAAAATTACAGTTACCCGTTCATAATATCTTTTTATATATTTTAAATCCTTTCGTAATTATAGAGTTTACTGGGAACTTACATTTTGAGCCTGTAATGCTGTTTTTTGTAGTTTGGAGTTTGTACAAATTGCAACATCGAAAATGGATTTGGGCAGGTGTTTTGTTAGCTTGTGCGGTTTCCGTAAAACTAATTCCCTTGATTTTCTTACCCTTATTTTATCAATGGTTTGTAAAAAATGAAACGTCTTATACTGTCGGTATCAAAAAATTAATTGGTTTTTACACAGTTGTACTATTAACAATTGCCATAACTTTCCTTCCATTTTTCTCTCTTGAATTCATAGCCAATTATTCGAATTCTTTAGGACTTTGGTTTCGAAATTTCGAGTTTAATGCGAGCTTCTACTATATTGCAAGAGAAATAGGTTATTTGTTTAGAGGATACAATGAAATTGCTATTATAGGTAAAACAATCCCTCTTCTTACTGTTAGTTTTCTTTTGGTTCTTACTTTTTTCAGAAGAAATACATCTACGATGCAATTGATAACAGCAATGTTATTTGGTTTATCGTTCTATTATTTTGTAAGTACAACAATGCACCCTTGGTATATTGGTTCTCTTCTAATTTTATCAGTATTTACCAAATATCGTTTCCCTATGGTGTGGAGCTTTGTTATTATATTAAGTTATCAGGCTTATGCTAATATTCCTTGGAAGGAAAATCTTTGGCTAATTGCCTTAGAATATGTGGTTTTATACTCTTTCCTGATTTGGGAATTGAGCATAAAAAAACCCACTCATAATTGAGTGGGAAAAATTGCTATGAAAAAGAAAAAGAAAGTGGTTTTTCAACCACAATTCAAAGATAAATAAGTTTTTCTTTTTTACAAATACTTTTTTTAAAATTTTTAATCTTTTTTTTACCCTTTACAAACCTTTGGTTAACACTTTGTGACTTTATTATCTTTCAGTTGATATTTTTCTTCACTTTCTGGACAAACAGCATATCCTTTTTCATCAAAATCTAAGCGATGCCCATATTCACTTATCCAACCAATTTGCTTAGAAGGATTCCCTACAACTAATGCATAGGGAGCAACTTCTTTTGTAACTACGGCTCCAGCACCAATAAAAGCATATTCTCCTATATTGTTACCGCAAACAATCGTTGCATTGGCACCTATGCTCGCACCTTTTTTTACAATGGTCTCTAAGTATTGATTTTGTCTTTTAATAGCGCTACGCGGATTAATAACATTCGTAAACACCATAGACGGACCTAAAAAAACATCGTCTTCGCAAATAACCCCTGTATAAATAGAAACATTGTTTTGAACTTTTACATTGCTACCCAATACAACTTGTGGTGATACCACTACATTTTGACCTATATTACAATTATTCCCTATTATACAATTAGGCATTATATGACTAAAATGCCAAATTTTTGTTCCTTCTCCAATAGTACATCCGTCATCTATAACAGCTGTTTCGTGTGCAAAAAACGTTTTATTTGTATCCATATAAACAAAAATAAAAAAACTCAACCTAAATGGTTGAGCTTTTAATTATTATTCAACTTTAAAAAGAATTGGTAAGGTATATTTTACTTTTACTTCTTTGTTGTTCTGCTTTCCTGGTTGAAACTGCGGAATTTTATTCACCACTCTATCCGTTTCCTTTTCTAATTTAGCGTGTGGCGCTCTAATTTGAATATCGATCACGCTTCCAGATTCATCAATTACAAACTGTGTTAAGATTTTATATTTTCCAGAACTTAACCCTACGTCTTGCGCAAGTACTGAATTAAAATTACGTTGTACATGTTGCTGAATTTTTCGTTCGAAACACTTTCTATTTTCTTCTTCTGATAGTCCTTCACAGCCTTTAAATACTGGTGTGTTTTGTACATTATTGATTGAAATTGGATCGTCTGCTTTATCAATTATTTCTTCTTCTTTTTCCTGCGGAATTGCAGTTACATCTATTATAGGTTCATCAACAGGCATTTCAATTACCGCAGTAATTTCAGTATCATTGTCTACTACTTTTGGTTTTTGAATTTCTTTAAGTACCTTTTTTTTCTTTGGATATTCCGTTACCTGTTCAACTCTTTTTAAAATAAAAGGCTGTTTAAAGCTGTAAACGGGTTCGTACAACTCACTACTTGAGGGTTTTAAAACCGCTACTTCCTTTTCTGTTTCATGCTCTAAAGCTAAAAAAACTATAAATAAAGTGAGTACTAAGCCTAACTGAGTAAAAATTGTTGAGAATTTTTCTAACTGCTTTCTAGCATGTTTTTTTGTTGTTTTCATAGTGCATTTATTTTAAATTACTAATCATCTAAAAACAAGAAACATGCCAATAAAAAAAGCAATCCGAAATGGATTGCTTTTAAGTTTTTATAAGTAAGATAATTTACTACTCTACGTTAAATGTAATAGGTAATGTATAACCAACTCTTACTGGTCTACCTCTTTGTTTACCTGGTTGCATTTTAGGAATTTTTCTAGCTACTCTTTCAGCTTCTTGCTTTAACCTTGGGTGTGGAGCTCTTGCTGCTACGCTAGTAATAGAACCATCTTTGTCAATCTTAAACTGAACATAGATTCTCTTTTTCCCTGGTGATAAACCTAATTCATTAGCCAACTCGGCGTTAAAGTTACGCTGAACATGTCTTTGTAAATTCTTGTTTAAACAGTCTTTCTTTTGTTGTTTTGTACCTGTACATCCAGGAAATACAGGAACTTCTTCAATAATAGCAAAAGGTACATCTTCTACTACTTCTTCTACCTCTTCTACCTCTTCGATGTCTTCAACAATGATTTCTTCAGATTCATCAGTTTCTGTAGATTCGATAATTGTTTCTTCTACTTCTTTTTCGTCTTCTACTACTTCAATTTTTTCAGGAGCTGGTGGTGGTGGCGTATTTGGTTTTGGTTTTGGTGGCTCAATTTGAAGCTCGATTGTTTCTTCTTCAATTTCAGAAGCCATATTTGCCATACCTAAGTCAGCATATTCTTTATCATATGTTTTATTTTCGATAGCAACATACGTTACAAATAAAGCAAAAACCAAACCTATTTGCATAAATAGCTTACTGTAATTTTCTAAGTTTGATTTTGGATTTTTCTTGATTTCCATCCTAAATGTTTTTAATAGTTCGCTAATTTAATTAATTTATTTCAACTTATACAAGCATAATCTTTAAATAGCCTCATTTTTCTTAAAAAAAGAATTATATGCAATAAAAGCTATTAAAATACCCGTCGTGTTTGCGATTACATCTAAAATCTCTCCTGATCGATGTGATGTGATTGTAACTTGTAGAGTCTCAATAATTATGCCGTAAAAAAAACAACAAAAAACTATTAAATATTTACTAATTCTTGTTGTTCTTAAGGCTATCAACCATACGAAGCTTAGTACAAAATAAGCAAAAGCATGCTTAATTTTATCTAAATGGTTTATCTGTATGGGTGATTTTCCTAGCTTTATTAAACTAAGAATAGCAATACCTAAAGTAATAAGTATTGCTATTGTTGTTAGTTTATCCTTTAATAAGCTCTTGATATTGTTCAGCACTTAATAAATCTGCTACTTGTGAATCGTCTGATAATTTTACTTTTACCATCCATCCTGCTCCGTAAGGATCAGAGTTTATCAATTCTGGTTCATCTTCTAAAGCTTCGTTAAACTCTACTACTTCACCTGATAAAGGCATAAATAAATCTGAAACTGTTTTTACTGCTTCTACCGATCCGAAAACCTCTTCAGCTTCTAATTCTTCATCTAAAGTGTCAACATCTACATATACGATGTCTCCTAATTCACCTTGTGCAAAATCAGTAATACCAATAGTTGCTACACCGTCTTCTACCTTAACCCACTCGTGATCTTTGGTATACTTTAATTCTGATGGAATGTTCATTGTAATTATTTTTTATTGTGTTTGTTTTAATTTCCTAGGTTATATACTATATTAATTCCTGCATTAATTGATTGTCTTGGAAAAGTAGTAGAAACCGCATACTCAAACGTTTGATGATTATAATAAAAAGAAGCAGTTAAATTACTTGTTAAATTATAATCGGCGATAAATTTTAATCCGAATAACTTTTCTCCTCCTGTTATCTGGCTATTCTCTTTATCTACACTTCTTATTAAAGTTAGGTTGTCTCTTAACGAAACATCTGCTCTTAAATTTATATCTCCTTTTAAGGTTTCTTTCTTTCCTGTAAATCTGGTGACAAATTTAACATCTCTAATCTTATATCCAAATCCTAAAACATATTCTGTTCCTTTAATATCTGTTAACGTGTTATTGTTAAAGTTTAAAGTTAACGTTCTATCTTTTCTTACTTCTCCTTTAAACGAAATAGAATTTTTCATTCTGAAATCTACTTTTATTAATGGAGAAAATTCATCAATTAAAGTTGCCGACGAAATTAAGAGTTCTGGTTGATAATTACCAGAAGTATTTGTATTTGTTGTACTATTCGCATCATACTGTAAATTATTGGTGTAATTACCTATAGTATAAAGGGAATTATATCCGTGTGATAAGGTAAATGAGCTAAAGTTTTTCTTAAACCATTTGTACTTCATAAATCCGTTATAACGCAAAGTCCAGTTAGGGATTGGAATGTTTTTAAAGATTCCTGTACTTACCGAATTAGGACTGTTACCCGAATATGCTGCAATAAATGCTGGCAACATTGCTTGTTGTCCGTTTGTTTTAAAACCTGGATCACTGTTAGCCGGATTGGAATTGTTAGCAGTTATACCTTGCTCATTAGCTAGTCTTCCTGAAATTTCTTGCCTATAATCTAAAAAGTTTTGATACAAGGTTTCATTATCTGTAAAAGCAGTTCCTAACATAAAATGGCTTATGCTATAGTTTCCTGTTTCAAAAGGCTTGATATTAGGATCTTGCTCAAAACCTCCACTTCCGTTAGAAACAACATCTAATTGTTGTGTTAAATTACTTGTTTGAATTCTGTTTCCTTGTAAATCGATAGTTAAGTCTCTAAACGGTTTTACTGATACAGTATAATCTAGCTTTTTATATCTTGTCTTGGCGTAGTTTTTACTGTAATATTCTTCGCCGTCATTTCGGGTGATTAACCATCCGTTTTCAATTGCTCTATTTAAAATATCTGTTTGACTACCAAAAACAAATCCTAAAGTTGGTGCTAAACCTCCATCATAACTATTTCTTCCTAAGAATCCTACCGAAGGTTTGTATCCTTGTAATAGTGTTCCGTTATTTTGAGCATAGCTAATTTTCGCCCTTTTTACCGATGTTAAAACATCGTAAAATCCTTTTCCTAGTTTTTGTCCGAAAGTAGCTTTGCTTTTTAACTTTACATTTTGTGCTACTTGATTCCCCCCTAAAGTAGCTGTTCCTTGTTGAGCTGGTTGTTTTTTTGCTCCTTTTAACAACAACTTATCTACCCCTATAATTTTATAAAAACGTCCAAAATCTATATTGGTATTTAGGTTATGAGTATTCGCATTTTGAATCATGTTTCCAACTTCTTCAATATAACTTTGCGAACCTGCTTTCCAATCAAAGTCTGCTGTATAACCATAATCAGCATTAATAAAGGTTAAAAAAGGAAACTTATCTAATGGCAATTTATAGGTTGCGTTTAGTTTTTGATGATAATTATCGGGTCTACCAATACTAAAAAACTGATCGTAAACTTCTAGTTGTTCATCTTGTCCAAAACTATCATATATATAGTTGTTCGTTGCGTTGAAGTTTAACTGTAACGATTTTGTTAAGTCAAAACCAACTGTATAATCCCAGTTAAATAAAAACCTACGCTGTATAAGTTCTGGTTGCGGTGTTAACCCAATATCTTGAATTAAATTTCGTGATTGTTGGCTGTTGTAATTTCTATTAATTCTTGAATTTATCGCTAAGGTTTTAGGTACTGGATTAAAGTTTAAATCTTTTATAAATTGTAAATACCTGCTCTTAAATCCTTCTGAATTTTTAAATGGTTCAATAGAAAAAGGCACAAAATTGAAGTTGTAACTAGCTCCTGCCATTACATTTTTATTCTCGAACTTTTCAATATTGTAATCTTTATGAAACTCTTCGCTGTGTGCATAAGAAGCAGAGAAATTTTCTACATCGTAAAACTTTGGCTTTTTCTTACTCTCTGGATTCCTGTTTTTCTTTACATTGATAAAACTAATGCTTTTTCTTCTTGTATAATCTTGCGCATTTTTACTATTTGGATTTTTATCAATCGCATCTTTTAATTCTACATCTTGAAACTGCGGATCGTATTTTGGATCTCTAAATTCTTCACCATACGTATAACTCATTGGTACTTGCATGTTCCATTTTTTAGGCATCATTTTACCTAACTGAACATTGGTTGCTACACTATATTGTTTAACCTCTTCAATACTTCGTTGCTGAACTCTATCTTCAACATTACCAAAACCAACGGTAGACATTCTTCCTGCTAAAGAAACATCTAACACATCAGCCATGTTTGCATCGGCATTTACTACAGCTGCCCAACCACCTTTATTATCAAAACCTACGGCACGTAATTCGTTAAACCAAACTTCTACTGATTTTGGAGAAACTGTCTTGTTTTTAACTCCCAACATTATGGTTCTTATTTGCGCCAATGTCGGATTTCCTTTAACCGAAATATCCAATCCTTTAGAGCTTACACCAGCAAAAATGTTAGAAATAGGATCTCCTGTTGGTCGTTGGATTTTAAGGTTTGCTAATTCTTCAAGTAAAATATCTAAGTTGTTTTCAGTTGGCCAAATATCTGTATCGATAGAAGCATTTGATGCTGATATTTTTAATGGCTTTTCAATTTGATAGTAATTATCGTTTAAGTCGGTTCCTAAACGGATAATTGCAACCATATCGTCATCACCTGCTCCTTCTGGGGTATTCGGACTTTCGGCATGTAAAAACATACGTAAGTTTTTATACCTACGCATATCAATGCTAATATTTTTATAAATCGTTCGCGCCTGATCAGCTTCTAAATCGGTAACTCTTAAGGTTACAGATTGCTCATTCTGACGTTGAATTCTATTCGTTCCTTGTAATTCTTCTCGTTCAATTCCTGGAGGCAACGCGTAACGTTCTGGGTTTTGTTCAATACTTACAACTCCTACTTCAAACTTATTTAAATCTACTGTTTGTAAAGGAACTGGTGTACCTGACTCTGGTAAAGTTTTGGTATATCTACGCCAATCTCCTCTAACCAATTCGAACTCTCCGAAACGTAAAACTACTGGCATTTTAAATCCTGCAAGAAACATTCGTATAAAACGAATACTGTTAAAATCGGAAATACCATTAATTCGTTGAAAGTCTTCTACATTTCTTACCGGAATTCTAAATTGATACCATTTAACCTCTCTCTCTGCCCCATTAAGTAATGTTACTCTTTCATTTTTAACATCTATAATGTGATTTTTATTTGTTCTTCCTGCTAAATCATTATTGTCTTGAGGTAAATCTGTTTTATTTAATGAAACCTCGTACTCAAAATAACTATTTACAGGATTCATCGTTTGATCCTTATTGATGTCTTCTGTATCTGGATAAGTGGTTGATGATGTTGGATACGATTCTCCTGATTGACTTGCCGTTGGCGAATTTCCTTCTGTACCGTTATAGTTTTTATAACGTGATAAAACCGAAGGATCAGTACTTTCAATTGCTCCTCCTCTAAAAAATTGGAAATTATCTCCTGCCGGATCATCTAATCCTGCAAAAGCAGGAAACTTTGCTCTTTCTTCTTCATCGCTCAATCCGTCTAAACCAACATCTTGGTTTGTTCTTGCATCGTTGCTAGAATCAAAAGCATATATGATTGATGGATTGATAGGTGTGGTTCCCCAAATAGATGTTTCAACATTTCCTCCATCTACTTTTTGTCCATCTTCAGGAAGTCCATTTTCGTACTGTTTTCTTCCGTCTTTTAAAATATCTTCAGAAACATTTCCTAAGTTAATAAACAGCTTTCCTACTCGGTTAGTTGGGTCATCTGGATTAACTCCTGCTGGCAATCCTTCTTCCGCAGTAATTGAATAATTATCATACGGATCCATTAACCAAAACTGAATGTACTCTACGTTTGCTTGCTCAAAATTATTGGTGGTTAATGCTCGCATAATACCTCCCCAGCGCTCTTCTGGCAACACAGTGTTAGCATTTTCATTATAGTTATACGGACCTCTTTCTGCAGGATAATAGGCTAAATCTAATGTGCGAACTAAATTTTGCTGCGTAATATCTAAATCTGTTTCAGGAAATAACTCATTGTAACGTATTTGACGAACTTCATCTCTCGACAACTCATTTTCATCAATATTACTTGGTCTGTTTCCGCTTCCGTAAAATAACTGATCAACATTATACCATGCTAATTTTCCTCTTTTATAATTGTATTCTAAGCCAAAAGCACCACCATCAAATCCTTGCGATTCTGGTGTACTTGCTAAAAACCATTGTTGTGGCGAACTTAAGTTGATTGGAATTTGAGAAGCTTCAAAATCATCTAAATATGAAGTTGCTGTACCGTCTACATTAATTCCGCTTGGAGCACCTGGTAATAAATAAGCCATATCTGCTCTTACCGAAACATTTGAAGGTACTTCGGTTTCCACGAATGGCAGTTTGTTTGCTAATTTAGTTAAATAAGGTACTTCAGAAGAGTAATCTAAATTTAACCCTAACATGATATTATCAATAGGCTCTCCACCAAAATTTACTTTAGGTGTGATAGGTTTTTCGCTAACATTTAAGAAGGTTCCTCCTAAAATAAAATCGTCTGAAAAACGATGCTCTATATCTACTCCAATAAACGTTTTTCTTTGTTGATTGAAAAAGGTATTATTTTCTACGGAAGCATTAATTGGAATTCCTGATGCTTCTAAACCTGGATCTAAAATTTGTACACGACCTAACTGATAATCTACCACGTAATCAACTCCTTCAACTAGTTGTCTTCCTCCTGCTGTAACACGTACTGAACCTCTTGGAACATTGAATGCTCCTAAAGAAATTCCTCTACTAGTTTCCGATTTAAAATATCCTTTTAAAAAGAATTTATCTAGATTTTGATATTCGTTTTTTGCTTGAATCTTAGTAGTTAAATACAATTCCTCAAAACCATATTTTTCTTGATCAAGCGGATTCGTTAACTTTAGTAATAAATCTTCTCCAAATGGTTCTGGTTCGGGAAACAAAATGTATCCTCTTTCAGAATTTACCGTAATTCCTTCTACATAATCAAAAAAACCATCTCCATTCGTAACTGCATACTCACTTTGGTCTAGCTTATCTAAATTCAGTAACCTTAATAAAGGCTCGTTCTTTAACGCCGTAGTTGTCGCGTTTTGTAAGGTGTTTTGTAGTGTTCCTGTTTCGTCATCTCGATACAATAACTCGAAACGGAAACCATCACGTTGTAACGGAAATGCTCCTAAAGCATACACATTTTTCATCATTAAACGCCAGGTAGGAAAAGGCTCACCAGGATTCGTTGGTGTTGATGTTCCTGGACGTACTGTGTTTAAAATTTCGCTACGTAATAATTTTACGGCTATGTTTGATGGCGCTACAATTCCGTCGTTTGAAAATTCACCTACTCTAAAAACTGTTTCGCTATTAGATGCACCAACAACAGTATACTCAAAAGCTACTGCTAAAACTTCTCCGTCGTTTAATCGTCGGTTTAACGAAATAAACCCTAACTGCGGATGTAACTTAAACTCATTAGGTTGTAACCTACGAGCATTTTGTAAATACGTGTAGTTAAAACCTTGTCGAGCTGGAACACCAATACCGTTTATGGCATTATCTACCGTTGCAACATCTCTAATTCCACCACTAGTAGCAGTTAATAAAGAACTTAAATTGTTTACTCCGTTATATGGTAAAATCGCAGAATTAGCAGATATTGCTCCTGGTGTGGTAATAATTTCTGACGGATTCACCTCGTTGTCATCATCTGACTCTCCTAAATCGGCAAAAGCAACGATACTACGATAATCGCTTACATTTTGATTTCTGTTCGTTACCCAAACTTCTATACGAGTAATGTTTATCGGGCTATTAATTAGCGGGTATCTCTCTAAAGCTTTTGAGTAATTTTCTCTAAAATATTGCGATAAGAAGAAGTGTCGATCATTATCATAGTCAGAAGCTCGTAACTCAAAAGGTTCAATCGTTGCGCCACCTTCGGCTATTACCGTTTTAGATTGTGAATTTTGTTGTGAAAAAGCAGCTGTAACATACGTCTTACCGAATTGCAATTGTGTTTTTACTCCAAATAACGATTGCGCTCCGTTAATTAATGAGTTTTTAATCGGCATACTAATGTTACCCGCTTCAATATTTCTTATAATATCGTCTTCGGTAGGTGTGTACTCTAATTTTATAACATTTTGAAAATCGAAAGTAGACTGTGTATCGTAATTTGCGGTTACTTTTAATCGCTTCCCTACTTTAGCTTGTATACTCGCACTAATTTGTTGATCAAAATCAAACGTAAAACTACTTTGGTTTTCTACAGAAATTTGAGGGTTCTCGTTATTTTGATAAACTCCTCCTAATTTGATATTAATTTGCCCTGTTGGATTTACCTCCACTGTATTTCCACCAAAAACAGATTCAAAAAATTTAGAATTTACATAATATTTTGGGAGTAAGTTTTTACGAGCAGCATCACTTCCTTTTTTCTTCGGATTGGTAGCATCTACCTTTTCTTTGAAGTAATCTTTTAAATCGTTTTTTAAACGATACTCGTCATACTCTTTTGGTGTCATAAAAATAGGAGTTCCCACATAGTAATCTCCTACTTTTTCAACAATCATAAACTTGTTCAACACCTTATCATAAGTAACTACTTTTTGACTAGGGTTACTTAAAAAAAGAGCGCCGTTTTGGTTATTTTTAAAATTATATTTGAGAGGAACAACAGTATCTTTCTTAACAGTTTTTGTACTATCGTTTTGCGTATTTTGCGAAAACGAAACAACACTTACTAAAAAAGCAAGCACTGTTACTAGTCTGTTCATAACTGATTTTTCCAAACTTTTTTATAATTTTTTCAACGCCTGCTTTATAAGTATTTCAACACTTGCATCAGGTGTTTCTTTTAATATTCCCCCTATTACTTTATCGGCCTGCTTCCTAACAAAGCCAAGAACCTCTAAAGCAGATAACGCTTCTTCTTTATTTGTATTGTTCTGTACTACAGAAACTTCATCAAGATCAAAAGTTTTTAAAACTTTATCTTTTAAATCGACAATAACACGTTGTGCTGTTTTTGCTCCAATTCCTTTAACTGATTGTATAAGTTTTACATCTTCTGAAGCTATAGCTTGTTGAACTTCTTGAGAAGTCATTGAAGACAACATAGTTCTTGCGATACTTGGTCCTACACCTGAAACTGAAGTTAATAATAAAAACACTTCTCGTTCCATCTTGGTTGAAAAACCATATAACGTATGTGCGTCTTCCCTAATAGATAAGTGTGTGTATAACAACACATATTCATCATTTGGTAATGATGAATATGTGTTTAGTGAAATATGCAGTAAATACCCTACCCCGTTACAATCTACAACGGCGTATGTAGGATTTTTCTCCACAAGCTTCCCCCTAATTTGTGTTATCATCCAGCGATTTTTTTCTATTTGCCTAAAATAGACAAAATTATTTTTTAAAAAAAGTTTCCTAACCCTATTAAGAGTTCTGAAGAGCTTTCTTTTTAGCTTTCATTTCTTTATTCTGAGCGTCAACCACTGCTACGGCAGCCATGTTTACCATTTCATCTACACTAGCACCTAATTGTAAAATGTGTACTGGTTTACTCATTCCTAATAAAATAGGCCCTATAGACTCTACTTCATCTACAGCTTTCATTAATTTGTACGTAATGTTTGCTGATTCTAAGTTAGGGAAGATTAAAACATTGGCTCTTTTTCCATTTAATTTAGAAAACGGGAATTCTTTAGCTAATAACTCAGGATTCAACGCAAAATCTGCTTGTAATTCACCATCAACAACAACATTAGGGTAATTACGGTGGATATATGAAACTGCTTCTCTTATTTTGGCTGAACTTTCAGATTTAGATGAACCAAAGTTTGAAAAACCTAACATTGCTACGTTTGGCTTCATTCCAAACATTTTAGCTAATACTGATGTTAACTGTGTAATCTTAGCTAAATCCTTCGCTGTTGGATTGATATTAATCGTCGTATCTGCCAAGAACATTGGTCCTTGCTTAGTTAACATCATGTTCGTAGCCGCCACTCTTGTTACTCCTTGATCTTTCTCAATCAATTCTAACATTGGCTTTACTACTGACGGATACGGTCTTGAATATCCTGTAATCAATGCGTCTGCTTCACCAGAATTTACCATCATTGCAGCAAAATAGTTACGTTCACGCATCCATTTTTGAGCTTCTAAAAACGTAACTCCTTTACGTTGTCTTGTTTTCCAGAAAGCTTCAGCATAACGATTTCTTCTATCTTCTTCTTCATCTGTTTTAGGATCGATAATCGGAATATCAGCATCAAAACCTAACTCAGCTTTTAACTCTAAGATGATTTCTCTTCTTCCTAATAAAATTGGATGTCCAATTTTTTCTTCATAAACTCTCTGTGCAGCTTTTAACACATCTAAATGATCTGCTTCTGCAAACACTAATCGTTTTGGAGCTTTCTTAGCTCGGTTATGTAACATCCTAACCTCTTTACTTCCTGTCCCTGAACGATCCATTAACTCTTCACGGTACTTGTCCCAATCTTCAATAGGCTCTTGAGCTACACCAGAATCCATCGCAGCTTTCGCAATTGCTGGAGGAATTTCATAAATTAATCTTGGATCAAATGGTTTTGGAATGATGTACTCTTTTCCGAAGGAAAGACTTACCTCATCGTACACAATATTCACTTGCTCTGGCACTGATTGCTTAGCTAAATCTGCCAACGCATGTACCGCAGCAATTTTCATTTCTTCGTTAATCTTTTTAGCACGAACATCTAATGCTCCACGGAAAATAAAAGGGAATCCTAACACATTATTCACCTGATTAGGATGATCTGACCTTCCTGTTGCCATGATGATATCATCTCTAGTAGCAATTGCTAAATCGTAATCAATTTCTGGTTCAGGATTCGCCATTGCAAAAACAATAGGATTTTTTGCCATAGACAACAACATTTCTGGAGAAACCACATTTCCTTTAGATAAACCAATAAACACATCAGCATTTAACATGGCTTCTTCTAAAGTATTCACATCTACATCTGTAGCAAACTCCGCTTTTTGAGAGGTTAAATTCTCATTGTCTTTTCTAATGACACCTTTACTATCACACATGATTACGTTTTCGCGTTTAGCTCCAAGAGCTAAATACAAACGTGTACATGAAATAGCTGCTGCCCCTGCTCCGTTCACCACTATTTTAACATCTTCGATGTTTTTTTCATTAATCTCTAATGCATTTTTTAAGGCTGCAGCAGAAATAATTGCAGTTCCGTGTTGGTCGTCGTGCATTACAGGAATATCTAATTCCTCTTTTAATCTTCGTTCAATTTCAAAAGCTTCTGGAGCTTTGATATCTTCTAAATTAATTCCTCCAAAAGTAGGAGCGATTGCTTTTACTGTTTCTACAAATTTATCTACATCTGTCGCGTCAACTTCAATATCAAAAACATCAATATCAGCAAAAATTTTAAATAACAATCCTTTTCCTTCCATTACTGGTTTAGAAGCTTCAGGACCGATATCGCCTAATCCCAAAACAGCTGTTCCGTTTGAAATAACAGCTACTAAATTGCTTTTTGAAGTATATTTATAAACGTTGTTTTTGTCTTTCGCTATTTCTAAACAAGGCTCAGCAACACCTGGTGAATACGCTAATGATAAATCGTGTTGAGTTGCGTATTTTTTGGTAGGTACTACTGCTATTTTTCCTGGCTTCGGTTTGGCATGATAAAGTAAAGCTTCATGCCTTTTTCTAGAATCTCTCATAGGTTCGTTCTTGTTTGTTTGAACTTACAAATATACATTTTGTTTGTTAAGTAAAAATAATTTACTACCCGATAAAAGTTATAGTACTCCTTATACTATTTATGTTAAATTTAAGAGTTACAGAACATCAATCAAAAAAAATTGACAACCTGACAAAAGTCATGTTTAGTATTTCTTTTTCTCCTCAACTTTGTCCCAACCTTAAACCAATAGAAAATGGAAACCACACAAAGACACATTATTGATGAAGAAGTACAATGGGACAAAACTAAGACTATTGTAAGTAAAACCGATATCTACGGAACAATTTTATATGCTAATGATGTTTTTTCTAACACTTGTGAATATAGCACCATTGAATTAGTAGGAGAACCTCACAACATTATTCGCCACCCAGACATGCCTAAAGTAGCTTTTAAAGTGTTATGGGATGCGTTAAAAAAAGGTGAGAACTTTCATGCTATCGTTAAAAACCTAACAAGAACTGGTAGATACTATTGGGTTATTACAGATTTTGATGTTGAAAAAGACGAAAAAGGAAAAATAACTGGTTACACCGGTAGAAGAAAAGCTTTACCACAAAGTGTAATTCAAAAAATAGAGCCTTTGTACAAAACTCTTTTAGAGATAGAAAAAATAAAAGGAGAAAAAGCCAGTGAATTATACTTCAATTCTTACTTACAAGAAGAAGTAAACTCTTCTTATGAAGATTTTGTTGTAAAGTTATTTGAAGATAGTGGAGCTGCTGGATCAAATGGAGCAGTAGTAGAAGACACCCCTAAAGAAGGAGGCAAGATTAAAAAAGGAATTAATTGGTTTTTCTTTGGAGAAACTAACCCTAAATAGATTAAAAATAAAAGCAGGTTTTAAACCTGCTTTTATTTTTTTAAGAAATTAATATTTCTTGTCAGTCCTGAAAACTTAGTCCGCTTTACTGCCGATTTTTTAAATACTTTACTAAACGTTTCTTGCGTCAACTCTTGCCAATCCCGTTTTGTCATATCTAACAAACTCTCTTGCGGTGCAAACAACGACTCTTCATGTGGTTTTGAAAAACGATTCCACGGGCATACATCTTGACATACATCACAACCAAACATCCAATCTTGCATTTCTCCCTTAAATTCTGATGGAATTGCATCTTTTAACTCAATTGTTAAATATGAAATACATTTACTTCCATCCACTGTATTATTAGGTAAAATAGCTTGTGTTGGGCATGCATCAATACAACGAGTACAACTTCCACAATGATCTGTTTTAAAAGGAACATCGTATTCTAATTCTAAATCGATAATCAATTCAGCTAAAAAGAAAAAGGATCCTTGTTGCTTTTGAATTAATAACGAGTGTTTTCCATTCCACCCCAACCCAGATTTTGTTGCCCAAGCACGTTCTAACACAGGAGCAGAATCAACAAAACAACGCCCTGAAACTTCGCCTATTTCATCATTAATCAACTGTAATAATTCTCGTAATTTATCTTTTATGATATGATGATAATCTTGTCCGTAAGCATATTTAGAAATCTTATAACTTCCTTCTTGCTGAACTTCCGAAGGAAAATAATTATACGATAAAGAAATTACTGATTTCGCCCCATCAACCAATAACCTTGGATCTAAACGTTTATCAAAATGGTTTTCCATATAATGCATCTCTCCATGATATCCATTCTGTAACCATTTTTCTAATCGAGGAGCTTCCTCTTCTAAAAAATCAGCTTTTGCTATACCACATTCCAAAAAACCCAAGCGTTTTGCTTGTGCTTTTATAAAATTTGAGTATTGCTGTTTCTTATCCAAAATACATGGTTTTATCGCCACAAAATTACCAAAAGAAAAATTATAATTTTATTCACTTTTTATTTACAAATAAATGTTGAAATTTGTTTGTTAGTATTACATGACAAACTTTATTCATAATGAAAAAGATATATAAAATATTATTAGGTATTATAGTTTTTTTCTTCATCCTTTTGATTAGTATTCCCCTACTATTTCAAGATAAAGTGATGAACTTGGTAAAAACTACCATTAACAACAACGTAAATGCTAAAGTTGATTTTAGCGACTCAAGTTTAAGCTTGCTTAGAAATTTCCCAAACGCATCAGTACAATTATCTAACCTAACGGTTATTAATAATGCTCCTTTTGAAGGAGATACTTTAGTATACGCTAAAGAAGTAAACTTAGCCTTAAAACTTACCGAACTTTTTAAAGCTTCATCAGAACAGTTAAATATTAAATCGTTTACTATTGATGATGCCTTGGTAAATGTACTAATTGATGAAAAAGGAAATGCGAACTACGATATTGCAAAACCTTCTGATACTAAAGAGGTAAAAGATGAAGAACCATCAACTTTTGGATTATCAATTAACTCATACGCTATTAACAACGCTACGATAAAATATAATGATAAACAAGGGAAACTACATCTTGAATTAACTGAGTTAAACCACAGTGGTAGCGGTGACTTCTCTCAATCAAACACAGAGTTAGACACTCAAACTTCTACCTTAGTTTCTTTTGGAATGGACGGAAATTCGTACGCAGAGAATCAAAAAATAGAGTTAGATGCCATTTTAGGAATGGATTTAACCAACATGAAGTTTTCTTTCTTAAAAAATGAAGCTAAATTGAATAATTTACCTTTAATTTTTGACGGATATGTTCAAATAAACGAAAATAACCAAGAGGTTGATATTAACTTTAAAACACCATCGTCTGACTTTAAAAACTTTTTAGGATTGATTCCTGAAACTTACACTAAAAGTATTGCTAACGTTTCTACTACTGGTAACTTTAGTGTTGACGGAAAAGTAAACGGAATCATTGACGACAACCATATTCCGAAGTTAGATATCACTATGAAATCTAACAACGCTTCATTTAAATATCCTGATTTACCAAAAAGTGTTCAAAACATCAACATAGATACCCAAATAAAGAATACTACAGGTAAAGTTGAAAACACCTATGTTTCTATTAACAATTTATCATTTAAAATTGATGAAGATACTTTTTCTGGAAAAGGAAATGTCTACAATTTAACAACTAATCCTAAAGTTAATGCTACTGTAAAGGGGACATTGAATCTTGCTAAATTAAGTCAAGCTTACCCTATTGATTTACAAAATGAATTAAGTGGTATTTTAAAAGCAGATTTACATACCGAATTTGATATGAAAGCTATTGAAAATAGTGTTGTAAGTCGTATTAAAAACAACGGAAAAATGGAGGTTAGCGATTTTGTTTTTTCTTCGGAAGATGTTGTAAATCCTCTTCATATCAAAAACACCGTTGTTACTTTTACCCCAAGTACTGTTTCATTAACTAAGTTTGATGCTACTACAGGAAAAAGTGATTTAAATGCTACTGGAACTCTTAAAAACTTATTAGGTTTTTTACTTTCTGATAATAAATTACAAGGGAACTTCAACCTAAATTCAAATGTTTTTTATGTAAGTGATTTTATGCAAGAAAATCCAGAGACTTCTGAGAAAAAAGAAGAAACTTCTAAAGAAAACACATCTAGTGAATCTTTAAAAATTCCTGCTTTCTTAGACTGTTCTGTAAAAGCAAATGCAAAAACGGTACATTATGATAACTTAACTTTACAAAATGTTACCGGAACACTTCTTTTAAAAGACGAAAAAGCCATCTTACAAAATATGAATGCTGGTATTTTTAATGGTCAAATTGCTTTAAATGGAGAAGTTAACACACAAAAAGAGAAGCCTACTTTCGATATGAAGTTAGGTATCAAATCTTTTGACATTGCTCAATCCTTTACTAGTTTAGATTTGTTACAATCATTGAGTCCTATTGCGGGTGCTATGAGTGGTAAATTAAATTCTGACATTGATTTATCTGGTAGTTTAAATGATGATTTTACACTGAACTTAGCTTCTGTTTCTGGTAAAGCATTAGCTGAATTGTTAACGACTAGCATCAATCCTGAAAAAACTAAAGCGTTAAGCTTACTAAATGATAAATTATCATTTATGGATTTAACAAAACTAGACCTATCAGATATTAAAACATATTTATCTTTTAAAGACGGACAAGTAGTTGTAAAACCTTTCGATTTAAAGTATAACGACATTGGAATTACTGTTGGCGGAAGTCATGGTTTTGACAAAACAATGAACTACAATGTTACTTTAAATGTTCCTGCTAAATACTTAGGTAACGAAGCCGAAGGATTACTTTCTAAATTAAGCGCAAAAGATCAGCAAAATATTACAGTTCCTATTACGGCTAATATTACGGGTAACATGATGAGTCCTTCTGTAAAAACAGACATGTCTTCATCGGTTAGCAAATTAAGTCAAAAACTAATCGATCAACAAAAAGACAAATTAGTCAATGATGCTTTAGGTGGTTTATTGGGAGATAAAAAGAAAGACAGTACTTCTACAACCACTAAAAAGGATGAAACTGTTAAAAAAGTAACCGACGTATTAGGTGGGTTATTCGGAAAAAAGAAAAAAACACAGCAAAAAGATACGGTTAAGTAATCTTTTGTAACATTTCTTTTACCTCATAGTCTTACTATTAATTAAGAGAACTTTGTAAGTTATTTAACACTTCTTAAATACACTTTACAAAGTTCTTCTTTTATGTTTGCTACCAACAACTAACTGACTATGAAAAATATAACTACTTTTTTATTTCTAATATGCTCGTCAATAACCTTTTCTCAAGTTAAAGGAAGAGTTACAGACACTAAAAAACAACCTATTTCTTTTGTAAGTGTTTACTTAGAAAACACGATTACAGGTACAACTACCAATACCAATGGAGATTATGAATTAGCACTCTCCAAAACAGGAAATCACACCCTAATTTTTCAAATGTTAGGTTATAAAACCATAAAAAAAACAGTTAAAATCAATTCTTTTCCTTTCACAGTAGATGTTTCTTTAACAGAAGAAGAAGTGGTTTTAGATGAAGTTGTGGTTTCTTTAGAAGAAAATCCTGCCAACAAAATTATTAGAAATGCTATTACTCATAAAAATAAAAACACTGATAAATTTGCTGAATATACTGCCGATTTTTACTCTAGAGGATTATTTAAAGTAAAGGATTTACCAAAGAAATTTTTAGGACAAGATATTGGTGATATGGGTGGTGGATTGGATTCTACCCGAAGTGGTGTGGTGTACCTTTCTGAAACGGTTTCTAAAATTGCATTTCAAAAAAGACCTAAAAATTTTAAAGAACACATTATAGCCTCAAAAGTTAGTGGTGAAGACAATGGCATTAGCTTTAACCAAGCTGAAGATGTTAACTTTAATTTTTATGAAAATTCTTTTAATCTAGCGGATGTTCGTATAATTTCTCCTATAGCAAACGGAGCTTTCGGGTACTATAATTACAAGCTAGCAGGGGTATTTTACAATGAAAACGGAAAATTAATTAACAAAATTCAACTACTACCTAAACGAAAAAATGACCGTGTTTTTAGTGGATATATTTATATTGTTGAAGATGATTGGGCTGTGTATGGAGCCGATGTTATTGTAACAGGAGCACAAATAAGCTTGCCAATGGTTGATTCTTTACATATTAAACAGAACTATAATTTTTCAACAAAAAATAAAGCGTGGGTTCCTATAACTCAAACCATCGATTTTAAAGCAGGTATGTTCGGATTTCATTTTAACGGACGCTTTTCTGCTGCTTATTCAAATTATAATTTTTCTCCTGATTTTAATGAAAAAACTTTCAGTAACGAAATACTTTCCTTTGCTGAAAATGCTACAGAAAAAGATTCTACATATTGGAACACCATACGTCCAGTAGCTCTAACAGTAGAAGAGATAACAGATTATAAACTGAAAGACAGTATTAAAGCTATTCGAAAATCAGAAAAATATTTAGATTCAATCGATACCAAAAGCAACAAATTTAAACCGTTGGATATTCTTTCTGGTTATACCTACCGAGATTCTTACAACAAATGGTCGTTGAGCATTTCTTCTCCCGTTGAAAACATCAATTTTAACACCGTACAAGGCTGGAATTCTTCTTTAGGAATTAACTACCGAAAAACTCTAAATAAAAAAGGAAAACGATTTGGTATGGGAGCCGATGTTAATTATGGTTTTTCAGAAAAAAAAGCGCGCCCTACTGCCTACTTCAACTACCAGTGGAATAATACAACAAGACCATACCTGCATATTTCTGGAGGAATTGCTACACCACAATTCAACCAAAAAGAACCTATTTCTAAGTTTTGGAATACCATAAGTTCAATTGGTTTTGAAAGAAATTACCTAAAAATCTACGAAAAAACTTATGCAAAAGCTTCTTTTTCACAAGAAGTAACTAACGGAATTCGTATGTTTTCTTCTCTAGAATTTGCCGATAGAAAACCGCTGTTCAATACCTCAGACTATGTAATGTTCCCTAAAAAAGATGTTGATTACACTTCTAACAATCCACAAGAACCAAACAATTTTACTTCAGGATTTACTCCGCATCAAATGTGGACATTTTCGGTGGGAGCTAACATCAATTTTGGTCAAAAGTATTTATCATATCCTGATGGAAAATACAATATTACCAGTCGTAAATATCCATCGTTGTATATTGGTTATCAAAAAAACTTCGGATCTGGAAATTCTGAGTGGAATTCAGATATCATATTCTCACAACTGTACCAACATATTAATTTAAGCAACTGGGGAGAGTTTTCCTACAAAGCTAAAGGAGGACTGTTTTTAGAACAAAAAGACATTCCGTTTATAGATTATGCTCATTTTAACGGAAATCGTTTATTAATAGCTCCAAACAACAACTATTTAAACAACTTTTACATGCTTCCTTATTACAAATTAAGTTCTAACGATAAATATGCTGAACTTCATGGAGAATACAACTTTAAAGGAGCATTATTAAGTAAAATCCCTTTATTAAATAAGCTGAATTTTCATTTAGTTACAGGAGCAAAAGGATTATTTACTGCGGGTAACAAACCCTATTCTGAATTTGCTATTGGTTTAGACAATGTTGGTTTTGGAAAATGGCGTTTTTTACGTGTAGATTTTGCTCGCTCAAACTTTAACGGAAAAAATGAAAACAGAGTCCTTTTTGGGATAAAATTGTAAATTTGTAACACAACTGTTTTATATGAAAACAACCCTATTACTTTTTGGTATCGCTGCAGATTTAGCTGATAGTTCTTCATTAACCCTAGAACTACCTAACAAAAGCACGGTAGCTAGTTTTAAAGAATTTCTTTCTAATGAATTTCCTGAATTTCAAAAAATGAGTTCGTATGCTGTGGCTATTAATGAGAGTTATGCAAGCGATGATACACTCATACGAGAAAATGATGTAATAGCCATTATACCTCCAGTAAGCGGAGGATAGTTGTTCAATGATATACTTACTAATGTAATAATGATTTAATGTAGCATGAACTTTAAGAATGTCATTATTACATTAAATCACTAATACATTAAGTCAATATTATACTGTTTCTTGCTTAAGATATCTTCCTACGAAAAAGGTTCCGAAAGGTAAAATAGACAACAAACAAACGATTCCGAAAGTTTTCCCGTTCCAGTTTAACTCGTATTTCAACATAATTGCTAATACGATATACCCTACAAATAGTAATCCGTGAGGCATTCCTAACATTTTTACATATTCTGGATTTCCTTGCATGTATTTAATTGGAACTGCTATAAAAAGCAATAAAATGTAAGATATTCCTTCTAATAAACTTACTAATCTGAAAAAATTAATCATTTGTTTACGCTTAAAAATTCGTTTGCAAAGATACTGAAATATTGCGTCCTGCAGAAGATACTCCAGAGGCAAATTCTTTATAATGTTCGTCAAATAAATTAGACAATTGCGCTTGTATTGCTATGTTTTTAGTGAACTGATATTTTCCGTACAATCCAACAGTCATCCAGCTAGGAGTACCGTAGTACATATCAATATCATTTGTAGCATCAGGGTTCACAATTGGTGTTTGATCGTGATTATCTATGCCTTCTGTTAGGTTATAATCAGAAATGTCTTTTTTAGCATTGAAAACTAGATTAGCTCCTCCTTCAAACTTCTTGTTTACATAACTTAAATCGAAACGACCAAATAATGGTGGAATAGATGATAATGGTTCATCTGGCACTCCTTTTTCTTCCGACTTTAATGTATTCCCTTTAGTGTATGTAATTGACCCTGAAGTTTTCCAATTTTTAGAGATTTTACCTTCGTAACTCGCAGTAAATCCTGTAATGTAAGCTCTTCCTCTGTTATAATTCGTTAAAATTTCTCCATCAGCAGTATTGTACTCATCCCCATCATAAAACACAGTACTTTGTCCAAAAAATTCATACGGGATTCGAGTGATATTTCGATCTAATATTGTGTAATAGGCATTCATTCCTACTCTAAACTTTCTATTATTAAAATATTTTTGAAGTCCTATTTCAAAATTGTATGCGTATTCTGGTCCGTAACTCGGTATTAGGAACCGTTAACCTACCGCTTTTCTCTCTAATTTTTCCTACATCATCAATATTTGGAGAACGGAACCCTGAAGAAATTACTCCGTTTAATTGCCAATTTCTTGTTGGCTTATACACATAACCTATCGTTGCTGTAATGGATTGATTATCTAATCGAATATCGTTTTGAGGAATATCTATGAATGTTTCATCGATCCATTTAGCTTTTAATACTGTATGTGTACCTCTAATTCCTGTATTTAAAGTAGATTTAGCATTGATATCCTGACGGTAATCTACATAAAAAGCAGAGCTTAAATAACTACTCCCACCGTCAGGATAACGAGATTGCACTGCAAAATCACCATCAAATCCGATAATTTCATTTTCGTTTAATCGCAATGTTTTTCCGTAAGAATTAGAAGCCACATCATTATAAGCAAGCTCAACTCCATATCCTAAATTTCTATGCGCTGCTAACGGAACTGTAAAATCTCCATTCAAACTAAAAACATCTACTGCTTCCTTTCTATACGATCTATCTAAACTTCCAAATTTTCGTTGAATACGACTCTCTTTTATGTTTTGATATGCTAAGGTAATTGTTCCTTTATCCATCCATTTTTTCTTCGGATTGATGAGTAATTGTGGAGAAACTAATAATCTTTCTTGCGGTCCATAATACCACTCTGCAAATTTTAAATCTCCATTTCCTTTTAACTCTGTTAACTTATCAAAACGTGGAATATTTGAAGAGTTTGAATATTGAATGTTTAACTTAAAATCGGTGTCTTTTGAGAAAGGAATATAAAACTTCTGCAATACATCTGTTTGACTGTAACCAGTATTTCTCTGAATATTTAAATTAGAATTTGCAACTGGTGTATCGTTGTAATAACTATCAGTATTATTAGAGTAGAAAGGTACTTTACCCCAGTCATCAAAACCATGAGAGCGATTTTTCCCCATTCGTAAATCACCGAAATTACTGTGAGCTACACTTGTAAATGAAGCCCATTTTTTAAATCTAAGCTCGGTAGAAACCACATTGGTTACCTCATTATTTGCAGAGCTGTATCGTAAAAAGGCACTTCCTTTCACTTCACTACCTTTTTCTGATATTTTTGGTGTTTTTGTATAGTAGTGAATTACTCCACCCAGAGCATCTGAACCATAAATTACTGATGACGGACCAAAAACAATTTCAGTTCTGTCTAGTAAATTGGGAGCTACTGTAATTGAATTTTGTAAGTGTCCTTTTCTATAAATTGCATTATTCATACGAACACCATCAACCACTAATAACACTCGGTTACTTTCCATTCCTCGCATTACAGGACTTCCTCCCCCAAATTGTGATTTTTGAATTTTTATTCCAGGTACACTCGATAATAAATCTGCTGATGTTTGTGGTGATAATTTTTCTATCTCTTTTGATGAAACTACCGCAATTTGTTCTGCTATACGATTTGTTTTTTCTCTGTTCTTAAATACCGAAACGACCACCTCATCTAACTGCTCTGAGTTTTTTGACAAATACACATGATAATTATTTGCCTTTAAAGCTGATTTTTTCTCTTGATATTCTGCATACGAAACATGCGAAAAAATTAGCACTTCATTTTTTGAAAAAGCTGAAATATCAACTTTTCCTAACTCATCGCTTACAGCATACGTTGTATTATTTTTATTAAATACAGTAACAGATTCAACAGGTTTTCCTGTTTCAGCATCAATAACAGTAAGGTTTTGTGAAAAAATTGTGGTTACAATTAGTAAAAAAAATACAGTAATTATTTGTTTCATAAATTAACTAAAAACAGTTTCTAATACGTCTAACGACTTGGGTTTCCGAAATCCTTCCAAATGTAATTCATAATATTTTATGATAATTCGAAGAATAATTTGCCTATCATTTTTTGAATAGGAAATTGAATTTATTGCATCAAAATTTATGCCTAACAAACTTTTAAAAAGATTAATTTCTTTACCTGTTAAATTCCCTTTTTCATATACCAAATCAGTAAAACTTCCTTCTAACAAACTAAAGGCTTTTTTATCAGATTCGGAAGTATCAGGATAAAACCCTAAATACTTTGATAAATTTAATAAAAACAACAAGTGAAAATTAGCCACCTCATCGTGAGTATCTATCCAAACTAAAGAGGTTTCTAAGTACTGATACAATGGAATATTTTCTTCTTCTTCTTGAATGATTTTTGATAATATTTCAGACAAAAACAATATGATAGATTGCTTTACTATTGAAGTATGTATTGTTTCATACGGATGAATTACCTGCACTTCTTTTATAGAGTGTAAAGAACTTTTATTACTATGATTTGCTGTGATTTGTAATTGTGTTAACGGTTGAAAGTGAGCTGCCTTTAATTTTCCTTTTTTAGCTTTTAAAATCCCTTTTAACATATACGATTTCACCCCTTCTTGTAACGTAAAACACTTTACAATTAAACTTGTATCACCATACTTTAGCGAACTTAAAACAATAGCTTTGGTAGCAACAACCGCCATTTAATCGAGTTTATCAGTTAAAATCATCAATCAAAGATATTTAATATTGACTATAAAAATGGTACTTTCGTACAAATTTGACGCACTTTGGTATGGCTGTAGAAATAGAAAGAAAATTCTTAGTAAAATCAGAAGCTTTTAAAGAAAGTTCATTTCAAAAAAATTATATAAAACAAGGGTTTTTAAATTCAGACAAAGAACGAGTAGTTCGAGTTCGAATAAAAGACGACAAAGGTTTTTTGACTATAAAAGGAGCTTCAAATGCTAGCGGAACAACCCGTTTTGAATGGGAAAAAGAAATTGATAAAAATGAAGCTAAAAGTCTTTTTAATCTTTGTGAAAAAGGGATTATAGAAAAATACCGATACTTAGTAAAAATTGATAATCATACTTTTGAAATAGATGAGTTTTTAGGAGAAAACAACGGTTTACTAATTGCCGAAGTTGAACTAAAAAATGAAAATGAAAATTTCACAAAACCAGAATGGTTAGGAGAAGAGGTTACAGGTATCGCAAAATATTACAACTCAAACTTAAGTAAACATCCTTTTATTAATTGGTCTTCTTAGATACAGAAATAAACAGCTATAAAGTGGCTTAAACTTCCTAATAATACGAAGACATGAAACGTTGCGTGATTGTATTTTAGCTTTTTAATCGAATAAAAAACAGCGCCAACAGTATAAAAAACGCCTCCCAAAAAAAGATAGAATAATCCTTCGCTAGAAAAACTATCAATTAACGGTTTAATTAAAAAGACTATTTGCCAACCCATTAATAAGTATAACGCTGTTGATAATTTGTCAAACCTTCCTGTAAAAAACAACTTTAAAACAACGCCTGTTAACGCAAAGCTCCAAACAACGATAAATAAATACCAACCTAAATTCGGTGATAAAACCAGCAAGCAAAAGGGAGTATATGTTCCTGCTATAAGCACATAAATAGCAGCATGATCAAAAATATTAAGCTTTCGTCTAAGCTTGGGTTCTTTAGCTGCATGATAAAAAGTAGATGCTGCGTATAAAACAATCATACTTATTCCATAAATCACCAAACTAATACCTTTCCAAAAAGCATTATATTCAAATGATTTTTGCAGTAACACAGGAAAAGCAATAATACTTAAAAGCAATCCTAAACCATGAGAAAACACATTAAGTCTTTCCTCTTTATCACTATAACGATGATTTAATTTCTCACTCATTATTTAATCGGTTTGTATCTTTCATATACAACTCATCATTAATCAATTCATTGTATATAACACTGTAAGTTTGCTCTTTAAGTTTTTTCTTATCTTCTTGAACTAAGTTTGCTGTTTCAATAAAACTGCATTGTTTTACTCTAAATGTTCCAGGAGATCCTTTGAAAATATCCCAAGAAAATAAACGTTTTCCATCGTAGTATACTTGAGGAACTATTGGTATCTGATGTTCAATCGCTAAACTAAACGCTCCATTTTTAAACGGTGCTAATACAACATCTTCATCAGGAACCAATCCTTCAGGAAAAATAGCGACGCTTGTTCCGTTTTTTAATCTGCTATGTGCTTGCTCATATACTTTTCTTCTACTTTCTGCATCACTTCTATCAACCATAATAACCACTTTTTTGTAAAAGAAACCGAAAACAGGAAACTTTACCAATTCTTTTTTTCCTACAAAAACAATTGGGTTTTTACTCATAGCTATTAACACCCAAGGATCTAAAAAAGAAGCATGATTTGCACAAAACATATAACTTTTATTTCTATCAATCTCTTGCTCTTTTTCAATTTTTAATCGGAAACCCATTCCGTAAATTAAAAAGAAAGCCCAAGCTCTAACAACTTTCCAAAATAACGGATAGTACTTTTCATCTGATGTTAAAATCAACATAAAAGGAGCCATTAACAAAATTGAAGCGACCATTAACAAGTAAAACCAAACACGCCAAATAAATCGAATAGGAAAAAAAATATACTTCAAGCCTTTAAAATTAAAAATGGATAACTCTTTTTTCTCATCAACTTAACAAAGGAGAGTAAATAGAAATGCGAATGTAGTAATTTCTTTTGTTTGATGAATTTTAAGCTTATTTTTGCTTACTTAAGTAAAAAATTTTCAAAACAGATTTATGTCAAGAATTTTAACAGGTGTACAAAGTACAGGAACCCCACATTTAGGAAATTTATTAGGAGCAATTTTACCTGCTATTGAAATGGCTAATGATTCAAAAAACGAATCGTTTATTTTCATTGCAGATATGCACTCTTTAACTCAGATTAAAGACGGTAACGAATTGCGCGAAAACACCTATAGTGTAGCGGCTACTTGGCTTGCCTGTGGAATTGACATTAACAAAACCGTTTTTTATCGTCAAAGTGATATTCCTGAAGTTACTGAGTTAACTTGGTATTTAAGCTGCTTTTTTCCATACCAACGTTTAACTTTAGCACATGGTTTTAAAGACAAAGCCGATCGTTTAGCAGATGTAAATGCTGGTTTATTTACCTATCCTATGTTAATGGCTGCAGATATTTTATTGTATGATGCTGAAGTTGTTCCTGTAGGAAAAGATCAGTTACAGCACTTAGAAATGACACGTGATGTTGCCAACAGATTTAACAACATAGTAGGTGAAACTTTAGTTCCGCCTCAAGCAAAAATAAATGAAGACACCAAATTAGTTCCTGGGACTGATGGTGAAAAGATGAGTAAATCTCGAAATAATTTCATCAATATTTTCTTACCAGACAAAAAGTTACGTAAGCAAATTATGGCTATTCAAACGGATAGTAAAGCCTTAGAAGACCCAAAAGATCCAGATACTGATAATGTTTTTGCTATATATAAATTATTAGCTTCGGAAGAACAAATTGCCGAAATGCGTGCTAATTACGAAAATGGAGGTTATGGGTACGGACACGCTAAACAGGCTCTTTATGAACTAATTATTGATAAGTTTGCTGATGTACGCACAAAATATAACCACTACATGGAAAACCGTCATGAAATTGATGAAGCTTTAGCTGTAGGAGCTGAAAAAGCACGAGTAATTGCTAAAGATGTTTTGCAAAGAGTACGTGGTAAAATAGGATATTAATCCTACCCAAACTAGTAACTTAAAACTCTCAATAATATGAAAAAACTAGTATTTCTTTTTTTCTTCGGAATCTTGGCTTGTAGTACTCCAAAAGAAAAAACACAAATAGTAGAAGCTTCATGCGGTCAATGTAAGTTTGGTTTAGATAGCCAACATGGATGCGATTTAGCAGTTAAAGTTGATGGACAAGCCTATTTTGTTGATGGTGCTCACATAGACGATTATGGAGACTCTCATGATGAAAATACCGGTTTTTGTAATGTTGTTAGAAAAGCTGAAGTTTCTGGAAAAGTAGAAGACGGAAGATTTAAAGCTACTTCTTTTAAAATTGTAAAAGAATAGTTTTTAAATTTTTTAGAAACAAGGTTTCTAGATAAAAACATAAAAAAATCCGAAGTAGAAAACTACTTCGGTTTTTTTATATACACCAATAATTGTATATACTTTATATATTATGTATATTTGTTTCTCCTTTAAATTATTAAAACAACTTAACAAATGAAAAAACTGGTAGAAGTAAACGATACTCTTCTTACCAAACTGAAAGTGTTATCCGCTTTTGAAGGATTAAGTGTAAAAGCTTTAATGGAAAAAGCTATTGAATTGTTTGTTATTCAAAAGGAAAAAGAACAATTAGATAGTTTAACCGAAGAACAAAAAGAAGACTTAGGCTTATTACTCTTAATGCAACAAGCTGATAGAACCGACACAGTAAGTGAAGAAGAGTTCTTAAAAGCATTAAAATAATGAATATTATCTATTCTCGTCTGGCTTTAAAAGATGTAAAAAAAGTAAAAGATGAAAAATTAAAATTGGCTTTACTTGAATTAATTAATGATTTAAAAAGAGCTGAAAACTTGCTAGACGTTAATGGTATAAAAAAAATGTCTGGTCATCCAGATGCTTATCGAGTAAGAATAGGTGACTATCGTCTAGGTATTTATTATTCTGATAATGAAATTACTATTGCTCGTTTTGTAAAGCGAAACGATATTTATAAATTATTCCCATAAAAAAATCGATGTAAAGTTTACATCGATTTTTTATTTTAGATTTTATTTAGCTTATGGAGCTGGATTCGGAATTACCTTGTGCACTGCTTCAATCTCTGCTAAAATATCTTCTGACAATTCAATATTGATAGAATTGATATTTTCTTTTAACTGACTCATTTTCGTAGCTCCAATAATATTACTCGTTACAAATGGTAACTGATTAACGTACGCTAAAGATAACTCAGCTAACGTCAATCCGTGTTTAGTTGCTATTTTTTGATACGCTAAAACTGCTTTTTCTGAACCTTCATTTTTATATCTAGCTATGAACCTTGGAAATAAAGTTCCTCTTGCTCCTTCTGGAGTTTTTCCATCAATATATTTTCCTGTTAATACTCCTTGTGCTAGAGGAGAGTAAGCCAGTAAACCAATATTTTCTCTCATAGAAACTTCAGACATTCCCACTTCATATCCTCTATGAATTAACGAGTATGAGTTTTGAATCGTAACCATTCTTGGCAAACCGTGTTGTTCTGCTGTTTGCAGATATTTCATCGTTCCCCAAGGTGTTTCGTTAGACAAACCTACGTGCTTTATCTTTCCTTGTTTTACAAAATCGTTCAAGGTTTCTAAAATCTCTAAATGCTTTTCAGCTTCTTTAGTAGAAGTTTTATACGGATAATCACGCACTCCAAAACAGTTCACTCCACGATCTGGCCAATGTAACTGATACAAATCAATATAATCGGTTTGTAAACGTTTTAAACTACCTTCAATCGCTTCAGATATATTTTTTCTATTGAAACCACCTGTTCTGATGTGTGCCGTATAATCTCCACCTCCAGCGATTTTAGACGTCAACACTACTTTTTCTCTGTTTCCTGTTTTTTTGAACCAAGAACCTATAATTTTTTCCGTAGCTCCGTATGTTTCTGGGAGTGCTGGCACAGGGTACAATTCCGCGGTATCAAAAAAGTTTACCCCTTGTTCTAAGGCATAATCCATTTGTTCGTGACCGTCTGCTTCTGTATTTTGTCGACCCCAAGTCATTGTTCCTAAACAAATTTTAGAAACTTTTACATCGGTATTGGGTAGTGTGGTGTATTTCATTCTTTATATCGTTTAACTGTTGAATTGTGTAATTGTTTAAAAAAGCAACATAATAAACACTTCAACAATTACACATTTAAACTTTTAATTTGAAAGTTTGTTGATTTGAAAATTAGTGAATTAACTCATTTTCAAATTTGCTAATTAAGAATTGCTTCAATTCCTGGTAAGGTACGTCCTTCTAACATTTCTAGCATCGCTCCTCCACCTGTAGACACATAACTCACTTTATCAGCAAATCCGAATTGTTTTACAGCAGCAACTGAATCTCCTCCACCTACTAAAGAGAATGCTCCATTTTTAGTTGCTTCTTCAATTGCATTTCCTAAACCAATGGTTCCTTGTGCAAACTTTTCCATTTCAAAAACTCCTAAAGGACCATTCCATAAAATTGTTTTTGATTTTGCGATAACTTTAGCAAATTTTTCAACGGTTTTAGGTCCGCAATCTAACCCCATCCATCCATCAGGAATTTCATTTGTGTCTACTACTTGTGTATTCGCATCGTTTGAAAAAGCATCTGCGATAACTGCATCTACAGGTAAATGAATTTCTGTATTATTCTCTTTTGCTTTCGCTAAAATTTCTAATGCTAACTCTAATTTATCCTCTTCAACTAATGAGTTTCCAATCTTACCTCCTAAAGCTTTGATAAACGTAAACGTCATACCACCTCCAACAATAATGTGATCTACTTTTTCAATAATATTTTCAATCACACCAATTTTAGACGACACTTTCGCCCCTCCTAAAATAGCGGTCACTGGTTTCTCTGAATTGTTTAATACCTTATCGATGCTTTCAATCTCAGTTGCTAATAAATTTCCGAAGCATTTATTTTCTGGAAAAAATTGTGCGATAATCGCAGTAGATGCATGTGCTCTGTGTGCTGTACCAAAAGCATCATTTACATACGCATCTCCCCATTTGGCTAATTGTTCAGCAAAAGCAACATCTCCCGCTTTTTCTTCTGTATAAAAACGTAAGTTTTCTAACAATAAAACTTCTCCGCTTTTTAAATTAGTTACTGCTTCTTCAACTACTGAACCAATACAATCATCAACAAACTTCACTTGTACACCTAACACTTCTGTTACCTTGCTAACAATATGACGTAACGAAAATTGATCTTCTTTTCCTTTTGGACGTCCTAAATGCGACATTAACACACAGCTACCACCATCTTCTAGTATTTTAATAATCGTTGGTTTTGCTGCTTGGATTCTTGTATCGTCTGTTACTTCAAAACTATCGTTTAAAGGCACATTAAAATCTACGCGAATTAATGCTTTTTTATTTTCGAAATTGAAATCGTTCAATGTTTTCATTTTAAGTTGTGTTCTGTTTCAGCAAACAAAAATAATTATTTAAATCTGATTGGTTTCTATTCTTTTTGAGCTTTCAATCTTATATCTTTGTTAAACTTACATGCTTATTAATATGAACACAACATCTATAAAAATAACTTCTGAAAAACTTAATTTACAAGAATGTTACGATTTTGTAGCTGATCCTTCTTGTGGTGGAATCGCTGTTTTTGTAGGTACTGTAAGAAATGCTACACAAAACAAAAAAGTAACTCAACTAGATTTTTCTACCTACAAGCCTATGGCAATTAAGGAAATGCAAAAAATTGCGGATGCTGCTTTGGAAAAATTTGGAGTAACAAAAATTGCCATTCATCATGCAGAAGGTTTGTTAACTATTGGTGATATTCCTGTAATTATTACAGTTTCTTCTCCGCACAGAAAAGCCGCTTTTGAAGCTTGTCAGTACGCCATTGACACCTTAAAAGAAACAGTGCCCATTTGGAAAAAAGAATTTTTTGAAGATGGAGAAGTTTGGGTGAATGCGCACCCTTAAAAATACTATATTTGGTATTAAGTCATTTCTAATAATGTAAATACATAACAATCTTTATTGGGGCATTAGCTCAGTTGGCTAGAGCGTCCCGATAAGTCGGGAAGGTTTAGTGTTCGACTCCGATATGCTCCACTTTTTTATCTTTAAATCATGATTGAGTTCACAACTGTAACCCACCCAACAGAATTGCTTCAAATATTAGAGTTGCAACAACAGAACTTGCCTGGTAATTTATCAGAAATAGATAAAAAAGAACAAGGTTTTGTTACCGTTCATCATGATTTGGAGTTACTGCAAAAAATGAATGATGTACATCCGCATATTATTGCAAAAAGTGGAGAGCTAGTTATTGGTTATGCTTTATCAATGTCTAAAGTTTTCAGGAATGATATTCCAATTCTCATTCCTATGTTTAATAAAATTGACATGACTTCAAAAGGCACAAAATCATATGTTTTAATGGGGCAAGTTTGTATAGACAAGCATTACCGAGGAAAGGGAATTTTTAGAGGTTTATATACTAAAATGAAAGAAGAATTCTCTGGATTATACGATTGTATTATTACTGAAATTGATAAGAAAAACACTCGATCTATGAATGCGCATAAAGCAATTGGTTTTAGAACTTTAAAAACCTACAGAAGTAACAATCATAATTGGGAGATTATTTATTTAGGTATCTAATACGGTAAATCAGCAGGTTCAACAAAATTGACTGCTGGATCATATAACTCAGTTAAGAGATTTTTTATTTCAGTCATGAATTCTTCTAATCTTTCTTCTGTAATAGCGTTATCAGGTTTTCGATAATTAGATGAGAAATTCATCTGTAAAAAGCCACTTTTTAAGTTTTTGAAGGAGATAATTCCTGCTGCCAATCGTTTCTCAAAATTAAATTGTGTGTGTTGAGTATATAAAAACGCATATAACATTACCTGAATGGCTTTGTGGTATTTTAAATCGCGTATCACTTCAAAGTCGAGTACTTTTAAGTTCGTGCTATCAACCATTCCTGTTTTATAATCAATAATTCTAGTAACACCGTTGAGTTCATCAATTCGATCGACAATTCCTTTTATTTTTATTGGAAAATTAATTCCTTCAACCA
The DNA here is from genome assembly GCF_059716275.2 of Tenacibaculum sp. TB-56. Classification (NCBI taxonomy): domain Bacteria; kingdom Pseudomonadati; phylum Bacteroidota; class Flavobacteriia; order Flavobacteriales; family Flavobacteriaceae; genus Tenacibaculum; species Tenacibaculum sp. TB-56. The sequence goes on from NZ_CM201367.1 coordinate 1,015,909, forward strand.
TAATTTCTGAAGATAATTCTTGCTCAGTAGCTATTATTTTCAATTGATTATTTTCGTCTTTTAAGAGTTGTTTTTCTTTAGCTAAAAAATTCTCTACAAAACGATTTGCAACTTCAAAAATTAATCGATTCTTTCCTGTGGTTAAATCTCCATTTTTAAAATGTTTTGAGAAATAAAAAGTTACGAGTTCTTTGGTTTTCTTCTGCATATTTTCAACATCTCCTAATTGTAAATATTTTCCTTCAAAGGGTTTATATAATTCTTCTAAGGTATCATGCACAACAGTTCCCATCGTATTTGCAGCAACTGTTTCTTCAACGTCGTCTAATTCATTAATTTTTAAAATTTTCTGTTTGTAAAAGGCAATCGGATTGTACAAATAATTGGTTAATGCTGATGGAGAAGTCCCTTTTTGAGCTAATTCTTGTAAGCGTTCAAGAACTTTTTCATCCTTCTGAATTTCTTTTAATTGAACAGGCGATGTTACTACTTTAGGACTCACTATTTTTTCAGTAATATCATCTCGCATCATTTCTAACTGCGTTACAAAACGACTTTTTTCTCCACTTCCAAACACATCATGTTCGGTATTGTATAAAATGTAAATGTTTTTAGCACGTTGTAACAATCTAAAAAAATGGTAAGAGAACAGTGCATCTTTCTCCCTGTATGTTGGTAAACCAAACTCTATTTTTACATCAAAAGGAATAAACGTGTTCTGTTGATGATTTCCTGGCAAAACTCCTTCATTTACTGAAGTGATAATTACATTTTCAAAATCTAGTACACGTGTTTCTAATACTCCCATTAACTGTAATCCTTGTAACGGTTCTCCTTGAAATGATAAACTTTCTGATTGTATTAGTTGCCTAAAAAATTGATGTAAGGTTTTTAAATCTTGTACATAACCAAATTCATTATGCAAGTTTTGCAACTGAGTAAACGCTGTATAAAATCGGAATAAATATTCTTTTTCCAACTCATTGGCTTCATCTTTCAACAAGTTGATCAACTCAATAATTCTGTTTAAAAACTCACTAATTGATACAAACGAATTGAAAATAGTAACTATTCTTTCTTTAATCTCCTTACTAACTGGAGAAAGAAATGTTATGATTTCTTCTTGATTAATGAAGGTATTATTCTCTTTAGCTACTGTTTCTGAAAGCACATCTGCAATGTTTGTTTGCTCATCTTTCTGTAATAATCGATAAATAGTAGCATCCTTTACCAAGCGTACCACATCTTTATGATAAAAAAGGTTTTCTTCCTTCTTTTCTAACTTTTCTTGATTCAGAAATAATTGAAAAATAGCAAAGATTAAACTCGTTGTTGGAATATCTTTTAGTGGATATCCCATCGTAATATTAATCGCATCTACACTTGATGGCAACGAATTCAACGTAATTGGCAACAGTGTTTCATCTGCCAAAACCAACGCTGTGTTATTATAATTAGGAAGTTTTTCTAAAATCTCTCCTGCATATTTTATCTGTGTGATATTTTTAGATGCTCCAATTACCTCAATATGTTTGCTTTCTGAAAAGTAGTCTTTAATCGTTTGAATTGGGTGCTGCTGATAATATTTCCAACGAGTTTTATACTTTCTTAAAAAACTTCCTGCTTGATGTTGACTTTCAAAAAATGTTTTGTCAATATCCCAATAGGCTTCTGCATTTCCATTCAACAAAAATTGTTCAAATAACAATTCTTCCGCAGCATTTAACGCATTAAACCCTATAAAAAAGTATTTCTTTTGTTGATTTCTATGGATGAAATCCGCTACTTTTTTAGTTGATTCTCGATATAAAACCCCTTGATATCCGATATTGTTTTCAACCAAAAATTGATAAAAAGCATCGTAATATTTGTTCAACTTTTCCATAAAAGAAAAGTGATCTTTCATCAATTCGGTTTCTTTAAACTCTCCTTTTACCGACCATTTTCTCAAACGATGAATATCCCGCAAATACACAAAGATTTCTCTCGAATTAATTAAATGTTGATCGATTTCATTAAAATCTTGTAAAAGCGTGAATGCCCACGACGAAAACACATCAAACGAATCTGGATTCTCTTCTTGCTCTTTGTAAATGGTATAAAAATGGAAAAGTAGCTGAACAGCATCTATCTTTTTCATTTCAGAAATTTCTTCAACAAAATCACCAATATTGATAATCTCTGGTAAAAAGCCTGCCGAAATTTTCTTTTTAAATGTTTCTTTTACAAAAACTCCTGCCCTTTGTGAGGGCAATATAAACACAACATTTTCAAACGATTTGGTGTTTTGTAAAATACTATCTAACGTTTCTGAAATAAAAGACTGCATACCTTGGTTTTCTTGTAAGCAAAGTACAATTTTTATCCTACTTTTGATAGTACAAACAACCTTTAGTCATGAACACAACAAATACTTTAAAAGTAGCTTTAATTCAATCGGATTTGGTTTGGGAAAACCCAACAGAAAATAGAAAACGATTTGAAGAAAAAATGAATGGTTTGTCAGATAAAATTGATTTAGTCGTTTTACCTGAGATGTTTACTACAGGATTTACCATGAATGCTTCAACTGTTGCTGAAACTATGGAAGGTGAAACGGTACAATGGCTACAATATTTGGCTCAAAAAAAATCCACAGCTATTGTAGGCAGTATTGTTATTCGTGAAAATGATTGTTTTTACAATCGTTTGTTGTTTGTTCGTCCTTCAGGAAAAATAGATTCGTATAACAAAAAACACACCTTTACACTGGCAGGTGAACATGAGATTTTTTCCGCAGGAACTGAAAGAATCATCGTTGACTACAAAGGATGGAAAATTTGCCCGTTAATATGTTATGATTTACGTTTTCCTGTATGGGCTAGAAACACCGATAATTATGATTTATTACTGTATGTGGCAAGTTGGCCTAAACCTCGTATTGAAGCTTGGGACAGCTTATTAAAAGCGCGTGCTATCGAAAACATGAGCTATACCATTGGTGTGAATAGAGTAGGTGTTGACCCTAATAAGTATGAATATACAGGAAATACCGTATGCTATGATACTTTAGGTAATTGTTTAGCTAAAAATAACCAAGGAACTGAGGAAATATTGATTGTTGAATTAGATAAAAATGAGCAAACAAAAATCCGTGATCGATTTTGTTTTTTAGATGACAGGGATGCCTTTGTTATTAAAAAATAACGTCATTACGAGGAATTTATGACGAAGTAATCTGTTTGTAGAATAACTATAAACTAGAAGATTACTTCACTACCGTTCGTAATGACGCTACTTAATTAGTTTATGCAGGAACCATCCATTTAAAATTGAACTTTGTATCAGGTACTACGATACGTTCAGTGATTCTGTACATTCTATCCGGTAATTTCATTAAGAAATCACGTGCTTTTTCTGCTTCTGGAGTTAAATTGGTGATTTTATCAATTTCCCAAGTTTCATTCAACTTTTTAAGAATGTCAACATAGTCAAAGCCAGTGTATACACCTATTCTTTGCGCTACTGTAGAGAAATCATCAAACAAACTTCCTTTTTCTCCAAAAGATTCTCTTAAATGCATTGCGGGCATTACAATTTTATGTTTCATCATGTGTTGAAATGCCAACATCATTTCACTTGGATCTATCTTAAAGATTTCTTTCACAAACTCAGTATACGCTAAGTGATGACGCATTTCATCTCCAGCAATGATTTTAGACATTTTTGCTAAAGCTTTGTGTCCTTGCTTTTTTGCAATTTTAGCTACATTATTGTGTGAAATATATGTTGCTAACTCTTGAAAACTTGTGTACACGAAGTTTTTATACGGATCAGTAGCTGTACCAATATCAAATCCATCAGCAATTAAATGCTGTGTAGATATTTCTACCTCACGCATATTAACTCTTCCTGAAAGATATAAGTATTTGTTTAACACATCTCCATGACGGTTTTCTTCCGCAGTCCAAGCACGCACCCATTTTGCCCAACCATTATCTGGTTGTTGTGTAACTCCGTCTAAGTCTAATAACCATGACTCATACGTTGGTAAAGCTTCTTCAGTAATAGTATCTCCTACTAAAACCACCCAAAAATCATCATCAAGTTCTTTTGATAGTTCTTGAATTTCTTTTACTTCATCAATAAAAGAATCTTTTTGTGAGTTGGGTAAAAAATCGGTAGGTTGCCAAATCTTTTCTATTGGCATCAAGAATTTGTCTACAAAACTGTCAATGTTTTTTTCCAGCGTTTGCATTACTTCCTTTCTAATGTTTTGTATCGACATAATTAAGGGTTTATATTTATTGTTGTTTGTTTTCGTTTAAGTATATCTAGTATATCCCAGACTTTACTGCTGTTTCAGTTTTTGCTATTAACTCATCAAACGGTAAACTGTTTACTTTTATAGGTTCGTGAGTTTGGATCTTTATAGGACATCCTATTCCTAATGGAAATTTTCCGTATTTAAATACTTTCCACGAATTATTGATTGATAAAGGCACCACATACGCTTCTGGATTGTATTTAGCGATCATTTTAAGTCCGTTTACAGAGAATGCCTTTGGTTTTCCTGTTCTACTTCTAGTTCCTTCTGGAAAAATAGCTGCAGACCAGTTATTTTCATTAATTCTCTTAGCAAACTTTCCTAATTCAGATAAGGCTTGTTTAGGGTCTTTTCTATCAATTAAAGCAGCTCCTCCGTATTTTAAATTGAAGGAAATGCTAGGAATTCCTTTTCCTAGTTCTTTTTTTGATACAAATTTTGGGTAGTGTCTTCTAAGGTACCAAATAATTGGCGGAATATCAAATGTACTTTGATGATTGGCTACAAAAATTAAGGTTGTATTTTCTGGCAAGTTGTGTTTGTTTTCAAATTGAACTCGTATTCCTAAAATCAATAACGATTTAACAAGAAACCAATTCATGAAATTTACTACATTTTGATGTCCTTCTTGACCAAAAAGCTTCAACCCAATCCATTGTATTGGATGAAAAATTAACAATAGCGAAAAAAACACCAATGCAAAGATTGATGAGAGAATATAACTTAAAATCTTCATTCTATTTAGTTGTTTTGTTGTTTATTAGTTTAGTTTTTTACTAATTAAAACCGCTACAAAAACATACCGATTTCATTTTTAAAACTTTACTAGTGCGTAAAAATAAAAAATCCCGCGAAAGCGGGACTATAATTTTATCTTAAAACCAGTTGCTCCAAGGAATTCTTGAGAGAATTAGTAATAAAGCTAATCCGTAAAAGATGGCAAAGGTTTTAAACTTAGCTTCGCTTTTTACTTGTTTTTTGTGCTTAGACCACCCTATTGTAATTAACACAATAGCAATTATCATCATTAATGGGTGCTCTACTGCTAACAAAAGTGTCATTGGCTCTCCCATAACCTCACTTCCATTAGCTTTTAAAGCTTTATACCAAGGAGACATAAAATACCATCCTAAACCAATTAATAATTGAATATGAGCTGTTATTAATGTAAATAACCCTAAACGGAACTCTTTGTGGGTAAATTCTTTCTTTTGTACTAATCCTATAATAGCATTTACCACCGTAAATATTAAAACTGCTAATACAATGTATGCCCAATAAGAGTGTAATGTTTTCATCATGATTTTTAAGTTTTGTCTGTGTAAAAATACTGAATTTTCTGCATAAAAAAACCACCTCGTACGAGGTGGTTTTTAAATTATTTTTTGGTTGGATATTACTTAAAGATATATCTTAAACCTACTTGCATTTGCCAACGAGATGAGTTTAATCCTGAATCATCTACAGAATAGATGTTTGTTGCATTAGGATTGAAACTAAACTCAGGAGTTGTTCCATTAATTCCTTCATTTCTTAAAATAGAAGCTTCTCCAAAGTTAGATACAAATTTTCTTGTACCCCACTCTTTGTTTAATAAGTTAGTAAAGTTAAAAATATCAAAAGTAGCTTGTAGTGTATGCTTTTTCTCTCCAATGTTTAAAGAAAAATCTTGAATTAACTTCATATCAACTACATGACTCCAAGGTCCAAACTGAGCATTTCTTTCAACATATTGACCACGACGTGTTCTTAAATACTCGTCATTTTCAATATAGCTATTTAATCCCTCCCATTGTTGAGCAGTTGTTAAACCGTTAGCTCCATCAACTAATACAATATCACTAGCATCTACTGGTACGTACATTAAAGCATTATCTCTTGAATCATCATTTAACAAATCTCTTCCTTCACTATAAACATATGAGAATGGAGCTCCTTGTTTACCTTCATAAACAAAAGAGATAGCTGTTTTTAAGTTTTCGTTCCACTTATACTCGTAACCTACGTTTGCTAAAACTCTATGACCTTGTGCAAACTGAGATCTTGCTAATTCAGATCTGTTTTTACCATTTACAGATAATTGGTTTCTCCATTGAGAACTATTTTGAGAACTTGTTCCTTCAAAAATACTTTTAGAGTCACCATAACTATATGTTACACTACCATTGAAACCATAAATAGGAGTTTTTCTTAAAGTTACAGACGTATTCCAAGAATACCCTTTGTTAGTATTCGATGCTAAATATATACCATCATAAGTTGGATCAACTCTATCATTTCTATTCCATAATGGTCTATTATCACCAGTTCCTGTAAGAGTTTGAGTTGGATTTTTAAGGTTTACATTTTCATAATAAATAGCTTTTAAGTTATCATTATATAAAGCGTCTGCACTTAAAATAAATCCTCCTGGTAATTTTTGATCAATAGCTAAGTTATACTTTACCACTTGAGGTAACTCAAATGATGGAGCAAATAAATCAATATTACCTCCTACTTGTCCACTTCCAGGAACAGCTCCTACTGGTTGAGAATTTACATCTGGGTTAAATGAAGCTACTCCATTATTTGTAAAATAATAACCTCCTGTAATACCGTTATTGTTGTATGTACCTCCTGGCCATACTAATGGCAATCTAGACACGAAAATACCAAAACCTCCTCTAACTTGAGTTTTAGACTCTCCGTTAACATTCCAGTTAAATCCTAATCTTGGAGAGAAATAAAGTTTAGTTTCAACTTTTTTACCAACTCTTGCTCCTAATAATCTACCACCTAATAAAGCTGCAGTTCTTGTGTTAAAATCATCATTAGCTATACCATCTTCCCATAATGGAATATCTAAACGTAAACCAGCTGTGAACTTAAAGTCATCTGTGATATCAACCTCATCTTGAATATAAAATCCTATTTGAGATGTCGCAAATTCAGACGCTCCACTAGAAGAATCTCCAACACCAGGAGCTAATAAAGAATATCCTCTTTGGTAGTTAGACGGTGCTCCTCCTGCCATAAAATCAGCTACAGAATCGTACTCATAATAACCAAAGTTATTAGCAAAGAATAAGTTTTTTGCTGTAGCAAATTCATTGTGTGTACCTATTGTAAACTTATGTCTTCCTGAGAAAATCTCGAAGTTATTTGTTATTGTAAGAATATCTTGCTCTAACAAGTTTGCTGTTGAATATTGTTCTGACCCAAAACGAATAGTACCATTTCCATCATCAATTCTCACATAAGGAAATGGATTTCCAAAAGGATCTCTATCATCTCTTACAGAAGTATAACCTACCACTAAATTGTTTGAAAACTTATCATTAAACCTAGAGTTAAATTCTAACGAAGTAGAGTTTGTTTCTGAAGGGAAAAATATAGCTGTGTTATAAAAATTTATTGTAGAATTAGTAGATCTACTAGCATTAATTTGCTCAGCATTAACATAAGAATGTTTTAACGATAATTTGTGCTTATCATTTATGTTCCAATCTAATTTCGCAATAAATTTATGGCTACTTAATTTATCCGTGTTATTTGCATAACCTCCTGGATTATAACCGTAAGTGTTTTGTAAAAAACTACTTAGGTTTTCTAAATCTGTAGCTGAAGAAGCTCCATTATAATTAGCAATATCATAAGGTTGTGGAGTTTCATCATCTTGTCTTTCATAGTTTACGAAAAAGAATAATTTATCTTTAACAATTGGACCTCCAATTCTAGCACCATAAGTTAATGCAGTAAACTCATCTAATTTTTTACGATTATTTTCTGAAATAGCATATGGAGTTTTTCCTGCTAAACTCTCATTTCTTACAAAAGCATAAGCAGAACCTTCAAACTCATTTGTTCCTGATCTTGTAATTGCACTAATTGCACCTCCTGAGAAACCAGAAATTTTCACATCAAAAGGAGCTACGTTAACTTGAAATGATTCAATAGCATCAACAGAAAAAGGATTTACTCCTGTTTGACCACCGTTTGTACCTGATGCTGCTAAACCAAACACATCATTATTGACAGCTCCATCAATATAAATAGCATTATAACGATTATTTTGACCTGCAATAGATATTTCGTTGTCATTAGTAATTTGTGCTTGTGGTGTTAATCTAACAAAATCAGCTATACCTCTAGATACAGAAGGTAAGTTTTGAATTTGTTTTTGAGAAATCGTTGTCTCAGATCCATTTTTATCAGATCCAAAAACACCGTTATTCTGAGCTGTAATTACTACTTCTTCTAAAGTATTAGCGTCTTCTACCATTACAACTGTAAATCTTTTAGATTCCCCTAAACCTAAAACAACATTACTTTGCTCGTAATTTTTTAGACCAACAAAAGAAATAGTAACCGTATAAGGTTCATCCTGATTTCATGTTAGTAATTCTAAAATAACCATCAAAGTCGGTTGATGCACCATACTTTGTTCCTGTCGGTGTGTGAACAGCAACAACATTCGCTCCTGGTAAAGACTCTCCAGTAGGATCTGTTACTTTCCCTCCAATGGAAGAAGTTGTTACTCCTTGCCCTAAAACCGTAGCTGTCGCAAAAAACAAAGCTACAAGTAATACATTTTTAAATGTTTTCATTTTTTAATCTAATTGTTATTAAATGCAAGTGCAAATATCCTGCTTTTACATATGGCTAATATTAAATTAATGTTAAGTTTTAACAAGAATTTAAGACGCTTTAAGTTAATAAAACTGAAAAACAAATCTGATTACCAGTCAATTATATATCAACAGAGTTGTTAACAAAACCTAATTATAAGTTAAAGAAATAAAAATAAATACGATTGACAGAAGTTTAATCGTTAACTAAGTTCTTTTGAGCCAATTCTTTTCCTAGTTCTACTCCAAATTGATCATATGAAAAGATATTCCATATTACTCCTTGAGTAAAAATTTTATGTTCGTAAATAGCTAATAACATTCCCAAAGTATAGGGCGACAGTTTATCGAACAGCATAGAATTACTTGGATGATTCCCTTTAAAAACTTTATATGGTAAAAGTTGATTTATTTGACTTGCTTGACCATTTAATTTCAACTCTAAATGAGCTTCTTCTTTTGTTCTTCCAAAAGCTAGTGCCTCTTGTTGAGCATAATAGTTTGCCATCAATTTCTCATGATGATCTTCAAAGTCGTATAATGGTTCTCTAAAACCAATGAAATCCACTGGAATTAATTTGGTACCATGGTGTAGTAATTGCATGAACGCATGTTGAGAGTTAACTCCTGTTCCTCCCCAAATAATGGTTCCAGTTTGGTAATCAATCTCCTCTCCATTTCTATCTACATTTTTACCATTACTTTCCATAATAGCTTGTTGCAAGTGCTCTGGAAATTTAGCTAAATATTGACTGTAAGGCAATACCAATTCTGTTTCAGCATCAAAAAAATTGTTATACCAAATACTTAATAAAGCCAGTAAAACCGGAATATTCTCATCAAAATTAGTTATTCTAAAATGTTCATCAACTTTTTCTGCTCCTTTCAATAACTCTTTAAAATTATCAAATCCAACAGATAAGCAAATTGACAAACCTACTGCAGACCAAAGAGAAAATCTACCTCCAACCCAATCCCACATCGGGAATACATTTTTCTTGTCAATTCCAAAACTATCAACAGCTTTCATATTACATGAAACTGCGACAAAATGTTTAGAAATATCAAAAACTGTGGCTGATTTTAAAAACCAATCTCGAATGGTATTTGCATTACTCATTGTTTCTTGAGTTGTAAAACTTTTTGAAACAACAATGAATAAAGTGGTTTCTGGATTAATTTTTTTTAAAATCTCAAAGACATGATCTCCATCAATATTAGATACAAAATGAGTGTTTAGCTTATTTTTATAAAACTGAAGTGCTTCTACAACCATTTGAGGTCCCAAATCTGATCCGCCAACACCTATATTAACAATATCTGTAATAGGTTTTCCTGTAAAACCTTTCCATTTTCCTAAAATAACTTTATTACTAAAAGCTTTCATTTTACGTAAAGCCGTTTGGATTTTAGGTTTTACATCTTTTCCTTCTACAAAAACTGGAATATCAGAACTGCTTCTTAAAGCTGTGTGCAATACTGCCCTATTTTCAGTAACGTTAATTTTATCTCCTGAAAAATATTTTTCAATAGCATCTTTTAGTTCCGCTTCTTCAGCCAATGAGACCAATAAATCTATCGTTTCTTGAGTAATTCTATTTTTAGAAAAATCGAATTGGAATTCATCTATAGAAATAGAAAACTCTTCTTTTCTGTTCTTGTTTTTAAGAAACAATTCTTTCAACTCATACTCTTTTGCTTGTTGAAAGTGTTTTGTTAAATTTTCCCAAGCAACAGTTTCAGTTGGCTTTATGTTAAGTAAAGGCATAGTTAATTCGTAGCTAATATTTCTTTTTCTTTAAATGAAAGAGGCTCTGGTTGAGGATATTGTATACTATCTAATTGTCTCTTCAATGGTTTTATAAACTCAAAATACGTAGGTTTAATTTCTGCTGCCAAAGGTTCTGCTGAAGGAAGCTTTTCTCTAAACGGGTCTACTTGTCTACCATTTTTCCAGAAACGATAGCACACATGCGGACCACTCGTATTTCCTGTCATACCTACCCAACCTATTACATCTCCTTGTTTTACGTAATCTCCAACGCGTACATTACGCCTTTTCATGTGCAAATATTGCGTTGTATAGGTACTATTATGTTTTATTTTAACATAGTTTCCATTCCCCCCTCTTCTAGCAGACTCTACAACTGTTCCGCTAGCAGTAGTCATAATTTCTGTTCCATATCTAGCTGCAAAATCAGTTCCTTTATGAGCTCTTACTTTATTACCATATAACTTAATTCTTCTTCTTAAATTATAGCGTGAAGAAATTCGGTATTGAAATTTAATTGGAGATTTTAAAAAAGCTCGACGCAACATATTTCCATCTTGATCGTAATACTCAGGGATTTTCTTAATTGAGTCTGCAACAAATTTATACGCATATAAATCTTCTCCTCCATGGCTAAAAACAGCTGCTTTTACCTCTCCATAACCTACAAAAACGGTATCATTTATAAATTTTTCCTCATAGATTAATTTAAACTTGTCTCCCTTCTGTAATCGATAAAAATCTAATGTCCATGCGTAAATATCTGCCACGGTATTCGTAAGTGTTGGTTTTAGTTGTAAACTATCCATCGTAATCGAAAGGTTTGAATAAATTTTACCTGCTATTTCTTTCTGTACCGTTTTAATTGGTTTTCTGTACTTGTACGCTGAAATTATAGAATCTTTAAAATCAATAATTGTAGCTTCAACTTTGTTGTGTTTATAAATAAAAACTTTAGCTTGTTCTAAAGTATCTTTAGATGCTAAAATGGTGTATGCTCTTCCAGATCGAACTCTTCTTACATCAAAAGTATCTTTAATTTTTGTAGCGATTTCATTTATTTTAGGATACATCACACGATGTCTATCCATAATTACTCCAAAACTTTCGCCTTCCTTAATCGTATCGTTAATAACAGTAAAATTATCTAAATTAAAACCGTAAGCTATAACTGGCTCTGGTTCTTTTATTTCAACTGGTTCTGTTATAACTACTTTCTTTTCTTCTTTACAAGAAAACAGAAGTAAGGCGATAATAAATGGAAGGATTATTTTTTTCAAAAAAAAGCTGCTTTAGATTTGAGTTTATGCGCAAAAGTACAAATAAATAGTATTTTTTCTTACACTTTAACAATTCATAAACAGCATATATTACTTTTTTAATCTACAACAATTTCAAAAGGGTTTGCTAAACCTTTATATGCGTCTAAATCTGCACGCAATGAACCAACAGCTAAAGAAGCTCTCATCTTGATAGGTATTTTATTATCATCTGCTGAAATCCAAATAGTTACACTTTCTTTTTCCTTGAAAACTCTACCTGCTTGAACTAAAGGTCTAAACTTTTGGGTTTTTACTTTACCAAACTTTGTTTTAACCGTTTCGTTGCCTAAAAAACGTAATTTGAACGGATAACTTTTATTATCAAAAAACATATCGAGTTCAATTTCTTCACCTTTTTTCATGTTTTCTGTATCTTGACTTCTTAAGAAATAAAAGGTAGAAATCATATCTTGAGGGGATTTTACTGAAATCAATGTATCTTTTTGTTTCAAAAAATCTTGAACGTATGCCGTATTTTTTTGATGGTTAAAAGTTATATGACGATTCTTTTTATGCCCACCTTCATCAATTTTTCTTTTGAATAAATACGGTTGAACTTTATCAATTCCAAAATAACTCTCATACCTGTCTTCAACCTTAAAAAACCAGCTAATAACTCCTGTTGTTTTTCCAGTTCCTACAGCATGAAGCACTTTTTTATTATTTAAGTTCTTCTCCTTTAATTGTAAAACAGCCGTTCCTGCTTTTAAAAATCCGCTATAACTCATATCAAATCGTAACCACTCACCGCTCTTATATGCTACAGGGTTTTCTTGCGCAAAGAAACTTTGCACAACGACTAAAAACGTAAAAAATAATATTCTTTTTCTCATAATATTCAAACTTATGAAAATTGATAAACAATTACTATTCCAAAAATCAAAAAAGCTGTTTAACCAAACATTAAACAGCTTTTATTTTATTGTTATACCGGTTAAAAAGTTCCCCAGTTTTTTAATTCTTCTTCACTCCATAGATATGGGAAGAAAATTCTTCTCTGATATTTAGGATGCAAATACTTACGCCAGTTACTACCACCGGTAGCCTCTATATCACCTTCCTCACCTCCAAGGTATTTTCCTGCAGCATTGTAATGAGCCATTACCCACTTTACATTTACCGTATAATCGTAATGACGCATTGCTCTGATTAACGCTTCATCATTTTGAACATCATCTGGTAATTGTTTGAATTTTTTTGAAAGGTTACAATCATTATAATCTTCCATAAAATCGATAAAATCACCCATATACTTCTTTTCAAACAACGTTAATAAGGTGGTTTTTTGACCTGTGGTATAGTTTTTTCCTGCTGCTTGCCAATACAAATGATCGTAAGCATTTTTAAATGATGAATTTCTGTCAATCGTATCTCTATAACGAGCATCTATCAAATTAATTAAATCTGTTGATGCAAACTCAATTTTACGATATTGTGCACTTTGAAAACCACTCGCAGGGGTAAGTGTATTACGGAATTTTAAGTATTGGTCTACATCCATTCCGTCACCCATTACTGTAAACGAACTACACAACATATCAAAATAGCGACTAATACGCATTAGATGTTTAGAAAACTTTTCTGCTGTAATTTCTTCAGATTTTGCTACCTGATCAATTTCCCACAAAATCATTTTGAATAATAATTCGTTTACTTGATGATACATGATAAACACCATTTCATCAGGTAATGTTGTTCTTGGAATCTGTAACCCTAAAAGTGCATCTGTTTGTATATAATCCCAATAAGTTATAGGTTCGCTCCAAAGTAATCCTTCTAGCATTGCTTCTACAGGAACACCTAACTTATCGTATTTTTCTTCTATTGCTTTTAATATTTCTTCTTTGCTCATTTTACATTTGTTTGAGAAAAAAGAAAAGAGAAAAGAGAAAATAGACAGTAAAACCATCTATTTTCTTTTCTCTTTTTTCTATTATCTATTAGTTTATAACGTTCCTCTTAATTCTTGCTCTCTTTCGATTGATTCGAACAACGCTTTAAAGTTTCCTGCTCCAAAACCACGAGCTCCCATACGTTGGATAATTTCAAAGAATAACGTAGGACGATCTTCTACTGGTTTTGTAAAGATTTGTAATAAATACCCTTCTTCATCAGCATCAATCATAATTCCTAGAGATTTTAGCTTTTCAATATCTTCTCTTAACTCGTGACTAAATTCTTCTAATCTTCCTGGAACTGCTTTGTAATATTCTTCTGGTGGAGTTGATAAAAATTCTACCCCTTGAGATCTTAATTGACTTACTGTTTTTATAATATCATCAGTAGCAACAGCAATGTGTTGTACTCCTGCTCCTTCATAAAAATCTAAATATTCTTCAATTTGAGAACGTTTTTTTCCTTCAGCTGGCTCGTTAATTGGGAATTTGATTCTTCCGTTTCCGTTAGACATTACTTTACTCATTAAAGCAGAGTATTCTGTATGAATTTGTTTGTCATCAAATGATAAGAAGTTTTCAAATCCCATTACATCTTCGTACCATTTTACCCAAACATCCATTTGATTCCAACCAACATTACCAACCATATGATCGATATATTTTAATCCTGCTGTTGGTGGATTATAATCTGATTCCCATTTTTGGAAACCTGGTAAAAATGTTCCGTTGTAATTTTTACGCTCTACAAACATATGAACTGTTTCTCCATACGTGTAAATTCCCGCTCTTACAACTTCTCCGTGCTCATCTGTTTCAACAGTTGGCTCCATGTATGATTTTGCTCCTCTTGAAGTTGTTTCTTCATAAGCTTTTCTAGCATCTTCAACCCAAAGTGCTACTACTTTAACTCCATCACCATGTTTTACAATATGCTCATTAATTGGTGACTTACTGTTTAAAGGAGTCGTTAGTACTAATCGGATTTTATCTTGTACTAATACATAGCTTACTTCTTCTTTTGAACCTGTTTCTAGTCCTTTATAGGCTAACGATTGAAACCCGAATGCTGTTTTATAAAAATGCGCTGCTTGTTTTGCATTTCCTACATAAAACTCTACATAATCTGTTCCTAAAAGTGGTAAGAAGTCTTGCGCTCCTTCAAATATTTTTTCTAAACCGTAGTTTACTGATTTTATTTCCTTACTCATGATGTGATAATTTGTTGATTAGCGAATTAGCGAATGTTTTTGCTAAGTAACTCAACTACTAATACGTTTTGAGCTGCTAATTATTTTGTTTAAAATTTTAATAATTGTATTTAGTTTCTCTATTAGTTTACCTGGATTAGGATATGAATCTAGATTTTCACATAAAAACAACCAATATTCGGTTTCATCAGCCTCTTTTAAAGCTATTTTCATTTTGTGAATGAAATCAGCTTTACTTTCAGCATTTTGTGCTTCTTTAACATTAGCTCCTATTGATGTTCCTGATCGAATAATTTGTTTAGCTAAAACAAACTTTCTTTTTTCTTCTAGTGATTCCGAATATCTGACTATTTCAAGGGAAAACTCAAAGGTTTCTTTTAAAATAGGATTATTTTGATACTTATCACTTTTCGAAAAAATCATCATTAGCTCATTTCCTAATTATCAAATTAACTAATTACTCCTCTAACCAAGATTTGTAATAATCTTCATCTGCTATTTTCATAGCTTCTTCGGTTACTTTTAACGGTTTAAAAGTATCAACCATTACGGCTAGTTCTTCAGTTACAGTTTCACCGATACTTCTTTCAGTAGCACCTGGATGTGGTCCGTGAGGAATTCCTGCTGGGTGTAACGATATATGTCCTGGAGCAATATCGTTTCTACTCATAAAATCTCCATCTACATAATACAACACTTCATCAGAATCAATATTACTGTGATTGTATGGTGCTGGAATAGCCTGCGGGTGGTAGTCGTATAACCTTGGCACAAAACTACAGATTACAAAAGCATCTGTTTCAAAAGTTTGATGCACTGGTGGCGGTTGATGAATACGCCCTGTTATTGGTTCGAAATCGTGAATTGAAAATGCATACGGATAGTTATATCCATCGTATCCAACCACATCAAATGGATGTGTTGCGTACACCATTTCAATAATTTCATCTTGTTTTTTTACATTGATAACAAAATCGCCTTTTTCATCATGCGTTTCTAACTCTTCTGGTCTGCGGATATCACGTTCACAAAATGGTGAATGTTCTAATAATTGTCCAAACCAGTTACGATATCTTTTTGGAGTATATACCGGACGATATGATTCTACGATAAATAATCTGTTATCTTCCGTATCGAAATCTAATTTATAAATGATTCCACGAGGAATTACTAAGTAATCACCATATTTGAAATCTAAATTCCCTAACATCGTACGTAATTTCCCCGTTCCTTTGTGGATGAAAATTACCTCATCTGCATCTGTATTTTTATAAAAGTAATCTTTGGTAGATTCTTTTGGAGCCGATAAAATGATGTTACAATCAGAATTGGTAAGAACTACTTTTCTACTTTTTAAGTAATCATTTTCTGCTGGAACTTGAAATCCTCTGAAGCGATACGATTGAATATTATTTTCTTTCGCTACTTTAGGCGCAATAGAGTATTGCTTACGAATTTCTTTGACCATTGTTGGTCTGTATTCATGATAACTGTTGGTTGACATTCCGTCGAAACCAATTGTACCAAATAATTGTTCGTAATATAAACTTCCGTCTTCTTTACGAAATTGTATATGTCGTTTATGTGGAATTTTTCCTAATTTATGATAAAAAGGCATACTTGATAATTTGATAATTAATTAATGTGTTAATTTGATAATTAACTCCTTTTTTAACTAACTAGTTGCAACTATTCAGGGTTGCGCTTTATCATAAATTTTAAATGTGATAAAAGGTCTAACCAATACATTTCTAGAACTTTAGTTGTTGTTCTACAAATATACAGAAAAGTGTGGTTTTTTATTAACTTTCAGGAGCTAATTCTACCTCTAAACCATCTAAATCTGGTGTAATTTGTATTTGACAACCCAATCGGCTATTGTCTTCTACATAAAAAGCTTCGGCTAGCATTGCTTCTTCATCATCTCCCATTTCTGGTAATAAGTGATCAGATTTAACATAGCATTGACATGATGCGCACATTGCCATTCCACCACAAATACCAATAGTTCCTTCTGGAGCTAATTCGTACGAACGAACTACCTCCATTAAGTTCATAGCCATATCTGTTGGTGCTTGTACCTCGTGAGTAACTCCGTCACGATCGGTAATTTTTATAGTAATATCTTGTTCCATCTTACAAATTCATTTTTTTTCGAAGTGTTTTCGCTCTTTTATCTTCCCCATCATGTGTCCAACCTGGTGAATTGAATATATAATTCAGTTTGTCGCTCCATTTATAAGCTCTTTTGACATCACTCCAAATAGCAGCGTATTCATGCGTTGCTACTTTTACGGGATTAAAGGTTTCAATATTAACTGTAAGACCATATACAGGTTTATCAACTTCTTTTAATTCTTCTGAAAAGGTACCAAACATACGATCCCAAACAATTAAAATTCCTGCATGATTACAATCTAGGTAACGAATATTAGAAGTATGGTGCACTCTATGATGTGAAGGTGTATTGAAAATGAATTCAATAGGTTTTGGCAGTTTATCTACCAATTCTGTATGCACAAAAAACTGATAAATTAAACTGATTCCCATCATCGTAAACATCATTAAAGGATCAAATCCTAATAACGGAATCCACATCCAAAAGAAAAATTTATGAATACGTTCACCGACTCCTTGGCGTAACGCTGTTCCTAAATTCATATGCACTGACGAATGATGTGGTACATGACCTGCCCAAAACAAGCGTACTTCGTGATTTAAACGGTGGAACCAGTAATAAGCAAAATCATCAGCCAACAACAATAAAATCCATGCCCACCATTGACGTTGTACAATACCTTTTAATGGGCTAATTTCATGCAAGTAGAAAAAAGCCACAAATGCTAAGATTTTTGGAATAAATTCAACAATAGCAGAAAACACCATCATTAACATTGATACTCTGGTATCTTTACCATGATATTTTTCTTTTGCTATTCGGTATTCCACTAACATGGAAATGAAAAATATAGGCAAAGCGAAGTACAATAATCTGTCTTCGGATAATTGCTGTATGTATTCAGTTAATGTCACGCTTAATTTATCGCTTTAACCACAGCTTTAGGCGCTTCTTTTCGAGTACCGTCAAACCCGTCAACACCACCAACTGTGGTATATTTCATCACATATTTTTTATCTGGATGAATACGTTGGAAAGCACTCTGACACATTAAGGTCGCTTCGTGGAATCCACATAAAATCAACTTTAACTTTCCTGGATATGTATTTACATCACCAATGGCATAAATACCTTCTACATTGGTTTGATAATCTAAAGCATTATTTACTTTAATGGCATTTTTTTCAATCTCTAATCCCCAATTGGCAATTGGTCCTAACTTTGGTGCCAATCCAAATAATGGAATAAAATGATCACATGCTAAAGTAAATGGTTCTTTATCTTTTTGCTCAACTACAACGCCTTCTACCTTACCTTCTCCAACAATTCCTGTTACTTCAGCTGGTGTTATTAGCATCAATCTTCCTTCGTTTTTTAACTCTTGTACTTTATCAACTGAATCTAAGGCCCCTCTAAATTCATTTCTTCGATGTATTAATGTTACCGATTTAGCCACATCAGTTAAGAAAATTGACCAATCTAAAGCGGAATCTCCTCCTCCCGCAATTACCACATCTTTATCACGATACAACTCAGGCTCTTTAATCATGTACTCAACTCCCTTATCTTCAAAGTCAGCAATATTTGGAATAGGTGGTTTACGCGGTTCAAAACTTCCTAAACCTCCTGCAATTGCTACTACTGGTGCTTGGTGTTTTGTTCCTTTATTGGTGGTAACGATAAACGTTCCGTCCTCTTGTTTTTCAATCGTATCTGCACGTTCTCCTAAGGTAAACCCTGGTTCAAATTGTTTAATTTGTTCCATTAATTTATCTGTCAAATCTCCTGCTAAAATCTCAGGATATGCTGGGATATCATAAATAGGTTTCTTTGGATAAATTTCTGAACATTGCCCACCTGGTTGTGGTAAAGCATCGATTAAATGACAACGTAATTTTAATAATCCTGCTTCAAAAACCGTGAATAATCCTGTTGGTTAGTGCTCCAATAATTAATATGTCTGTTTGTATCATTTTAGTTACAAAATTGTCTTTTTATATTGACAATTCCTGCCTTGGTATTTAAGACAGGAATGTTTTATGCGTTAGTGATTGAGTGACTTGTTTGAACTCTCCTCTTTTTTAAAACCGGAAAGCTAACGACGAAAGCACATTCGAACACCCAAAATTACAGTAATAATTCAGTTTAAAACCTGACTTTTATCAGTTTTAAGCTACGTTTATTACCTCTTTAATTTCTGGCGCATATTTTTTAATAGTAGCTTCCACTCCGTTCTTTAAAGTCATCTGATTAACAGAACAACCACTACAAGCTCCTTCTAACTGTACTTTTACCGTATTATCTTCAATAGATAACAACTTGATATTCCCTCCATCACTTACTAAGAATGGACGAATTTCCTCTAAAGCTTTTTCTACGTTATTTTTTATGTCTGTTGTTGCCATAATAAGTCCCTTTTAATCTCCCCAAGGGGAGAAACTCAAAACAGGGTGTCTGAGTTTTATTTATACTTTCTTAGCACATTACATGTAGTGAATCCTACTATAACACTCACTTTTTCCCTCCCTTTGGGAGGGATAGGGTGGGCTTTATTTTGTGCTACAACCACTCATGGTAGTAATTCGTACTACTTCTGTTGGTGGTAAATTAGCATTTCTTTTTAATAGTTGTGAAACCATTTCTTTAGTTACCTCTGTAAAAGCTTCTGCTAGTGGTGTGTTTTCTTGTAAAGCTACTGGATGTCCAACATCTCCTGCTTCACGTATGCTTTGTACTAATGGTATTTCTCCTAAGAAACTTGTTTCAATATCTTCTGCTAAATTTTTAGCTCCTCCTTCTCCAAAAATATAATATTTATTATTAGGAAGTTCTGCTGGTGTAAAATACGCCATATTTTCAACGATACCTAATACTGGCACGTTAATACTTTCTTGTTTAAACATTGCCACTCCTTTTTTAGCATCTGCTAAGGCAATGTTTTGCGGTGTACTTACCACAACTGCTCCGTTAATTGGTACTGCTTGTACTATTGATAAGTGTACATCACCTGTTCCTGGGGGTAAATCGATTAGTAAGAAATCTAACTCTCCCCAATCTGCATCAAAAATTAATTGATTTAATGCTTTTGAAGCCATTGGTTCACGCCAAATTACTGCCTGATTAGGATCTGTAAAGAACCCTAATGATAATAATTTTACTCCGTAGCTTTCAATAGGCTTCATTTTTGAGCGCCCATTTACATTTACCGCTAATGGTTTTTCTCTTTCAACATCAAACATTAAATGCTGTGATCGAACCGATAAACATCGGCATCTAACACTCCAACTTTAAAGCCCATTTTTGCTAATGAAACCGCCATGTTTGAGGTAATAGTAGATTTCCCTACTCCTCCTTTACCTGACGCTATGGCAATAATATTTTGAATATTAGGAATTTCTTTTCCTCTAATTTGATTTGGATTTTCTTTTTGTTGAACCTCCACCTTCACATTCACTTTTACATCGATTTTTTGATCAACATGTTCGTGAATTGCTTTCATAATTTCAACTTCTATTTTCTTTTTTGCTTGCAATGAAGGGTTTGAAATTGTTACATCAACAATTACTTCATTTCCAAAACTTACAACGTTGGTTACATTTTCGTTTTCAATTAAGCTTTTACCTTCTCCTGGCGCTGTAATTGTTTCTAACGCTTTGTATATATCTTGTTTTTTAAAACTCATGTTTTAGGGTGTATACTTTGAGCAGCAAGCTTTAACCTTGTTGCTTATTTTTATTTAATCTTAACTGCAAAGATACATTTTAGAGCGCAGAAAATAAAGTGTTTAGATAGCTAATATTTATGGTTTTATCAACTTGTTTTATAGACACAAATTCTGCGGATTAACTCTATTTTTAGAAATGTAAGATACAAACTTTTAAATAGCTAGAACTAGTGTAACTCTTCGCTCGGATTCCAAAACACCTTTTTAAAATCTTGAATTTGATTATCAATAACTTTTATCCCTTCGCTTTCTAACAGTTGCTGCATTAAGTTAGTTCCATCAAAATGATGTTTTCCTGTTAGCAGCCCTTTTCTGTTAACTACTCGGTGTGCTGGTACTTCTTTTTCTGAAGAATTATTCATTGCCCATCCTACCATACGTGCGGAACGAACTGCTCCTAAGTAAGTCGCGATTGCTCCGTAACTGGTTACTCTTCCGTAGGGAATTAATCGAGCTACTTCGTATACTTTTTCAAAGAAGTTTTTGTCTGTCATGTCGTAAAGATAAAATTCTTTTAAAAATATACGAATATGGTTCTCCATACTCTCGAAGTTTCAGGACTCTTCTGCTATTAGAAAAACCACTCGAACGGACATTTATCACAAACCTAACGCGTTAGCGATTGCAGCAAGTTACCGTGTAACGCGGAAAGCGCGACCCGAAGGGGAACGCCCAAAAACAAAAAATCCTGCAAAAAAGCAGGATTAGTAATTAAGTTTGAATTTTATATAGGTAATCGGTTTTCCGATTTCTAAATATTGTTTTTCGTAGAATGTTTGCGTACCGGTTACTTCTTCTGGGCTATACACGTTTTTATACACATCGTGGTTGGCGTGTAAAATTTCGTGTCCTTCACCATGTAACAACCCTAAAGTGTATCCGTGCATGAATTCACTATCGGTTTTTAAGTTGACTGTTCCTTCTGAATTTAAAATAACATGGTATTTCTTTAAAAATTCAGAATTCGTCATACGGTGCTTAGTACGCTTATACTTAATTTGTGGATCTGGGAAAGTTATCCAAATTTCAGAAACTTCGTTTTCAGCAAAAATATAATCGACCAACTCTATTTGGGTTCTGATAAATGCAACATTGTTCATGTCGTTTTCAAGGGCTGTTTTAGCTCCTCGCCAAAAACGTGCTCCTTTAATATCAATACCAATAAAGTTTTTATCATGATTCTTTTCTGCTAACGCAATGGTATATTCACCCTTACCACAACCCAATTCTAAAACTATCGGATTGTCGTTTTTAAAGAAGTCTTTCCATTTTCCTTTGTGTTGAAAATCGTTAACTACTTCTTCACGAGTTGGCTGAATAACATTAGCGAACGTTTCATTTTCTTTGAAACGCTTTAATTTGTTTTTACTTCCCAAAGTGTATAGAAATTAGGCTCTGTCTTCAGTTCCTTCTTTTTTGAAACGTGCTGCTTCTTTCATCCAATAAGCAAATAACACTAATAGGACTAGTAAAAAGAACCAGTTTACAGCGTTAGACGTCCACCAACCTGCATCTGATTTAGCGATTGTTAAACGTAACCAATTAAACGGAGCGAATAAAAAGTCGGTAAATAAACTACCAATCCATTCAAAAATATTGCCTGCTATCATATCTTAAGTATCTTTACAGCTGCAAAAATATAAAAAGAAACAATGTTAGCCAATTTTTTCGGTAAATCTAAACCCATAAATTTTATTGTACTCCTTGTACTTTTTTTAGGGTATTTTGTTTTAAGTATTTTTTCTAAAGAATTATCATTTAACCTTCTTACAGAATTAGGGTGGTTTTTAGTAGTTTTTTCTGTTTATAATTTTATCATTGCCAAAAACTTACTAACCTACGATAACTCTTTTGCTTTTCTGTTTTTTATAATACTAATTGGGTTTTTTCCTGATGTAATTAACATAAACAAAACTTTTTATGCGAATTTAACTGTACTACTCTTCTTACGAAAAGTATATAGCTTACAGTCATCTAAAAACCTGTTTCACAAATTGTTTGATGGTGGTTTATGGTTAGGTATTTCTTTTTTGATAGAACCTTATACAGCCTCGTTAATCATACTACTTTACCTATCAATTTTTCTACATCAACGGTTTACATATCAAACCTTGTTGATTCCTGTAATCGGAATTTTCGGACCTGTATTTTTATACTTTACATATTGTTTTTGGTATGATGAAACAGAAAAGTTTACAGCTCTTTTTAACTGGAATTTGTATCCGGATTTAAGTTTTTACTCGCATCAAAAATCATTATTCCCTATTCTTTTTATTAGTTTCTTTTTAATAGCCTCTATACTTTTAAAAAGTCCTGGAGCACTTTCTGTACCTAATAAGTTTAGAAAAAACTGGATTTTAGTACTGACACAGTTTATTATTTCAACTATAATTTTTCTTTTAGTTGAAGATGGCTCTGGAACTGAATTTTTATATGTGTTTTTCCCAGTATCTGTTATTCTAGCTAACGGAATTGAGTTTTTTCAGAAAAAGTGGTATGCTAATGCTATTATTGTTTTGTTTTTACTTGCTTCTTTTGTTGTAAGTGCATTTATGTAAAGTTCTACAACTTTGCTCCATAAGCTAAATCGCCTGCATCGCCTAAACCAGGAACGATATATCCTTTCTCATTTAACTTTTCATCAATATCACCAATCCATAAAGTTGTTTCTTCAGGAACGTGCTTTGCTACATACTCAACACCTTCTTCTGAACCGATTACCGATACCAGAATTATTTCTTTAGGTGTTCCGTATTTTTTAATTCCTTCATAAACCTCAACCATTGAGCGACCTGTTGCTAACATAGGATCTACTAACAATAATGTTTTTCCATCAATTGATGGTGCTGCAAAATATTCTACCACTATTTCAAACTCTTCATCATTATTCGGATGGTGGCGATACGCCGAAATAAAGGCATTTTCTACATCATCAAAATAATTCAACATTCCGTTATGCAACGGTAATCCTGCTCTAAGAATTGAGCACAACACAATATTATTCGTTGGTAAATTTGCTTGTTTTGTGCCTAAAGGAGTTGTTATTTCTTTAGTGTCGTAATTCAATTCTTTACTAAGTTCATATCCTAAAACTTCACCTATTCGTTCTATATTTCTACGAAAACGCATTGAATCTTTTTGAACGGTAACATCTCTAAGTTCTGCTAAGAATTTATTAAGAATAGAGTTTTGCTTTGCTAAATGATGAACTTTCATTGACTTAAATCTTTTAAAACTGTACAAAAGTAACAGAAAATTATTAGGATTTCACAAAGTTAGCTAACGCTTTTAAGAGCTCTTCTTTTGCTTCAATATGACTCATATGACCGTTGGGCAACTCAATTAAAGTGGTTTTTGTTCTGTTCGATTCTTTTACAACAGCATCATAATTTAATATTGAATCTTGTTTACCTGCAATCATCAATCGTTTATCAATTGTTTGCAAAACTGCTTCTTTGTTTTCACGTAAACGCATTCCTTCACTTGCAGCAATATATCCTCTTACAGGAGTTTTTAACGCTTCAGCTATTACTTTTTCTATTACTTCGGAAAATTGCTCTCGGGTTTGTTCAGCAAATAAATTACCTATCGACATTTTTACCAAGGTCTCATAATTTTCTTTTGCCATTTCATTAGCTCTAAGGCGTAACTTTTTTCTTTCTTCGCTGTCTGCTTGAGAAGTAGAATTTAGCAAACACAACCCTTTTACATTCTTCGAATATTTTTCTGCAAAAGCAAGAGCAACATACCCTCCCATTGAGTGCCCTACAAAAATAGCTCTGCGAATTTTTAATTCTTGTAACACAGCTTTTACTGCTTCTGCCATTTCTTCCATCGAATGAATATACCCAATACATCCTGTTTTTCCATGCCCCAACAAATCAATACATATCACACGGTTTCTTTTAGAAACTTCCTCAACAACAGCATCCCACATGGTATTATTTTCTAAAAATCCATGTAACAAAACAACGCTATTTCCTTTACCTGAATCTGTGTAAAAAACCGTGGTTTCCTTAAATTTTACAATCATTTTTTAATGTATATTGGTCGCCTATTAATTTGTTAAACGATGCACAAAACTAAGGAGATATTTATAAACGGGTTTGCTTTATTTTCAATGTTTTTCGGAGCTGGAAATTTAATTTTACCCCCTCTTTTAGGAAAAAACGCAGGAAACTTATGGATTTGGGTTACCCTTGGTTTTTTTGTTACCGCGGTATTTATTCCTATGTTAGGAATTTTAGCACATGCTAAACTACAAGGTACCATGTACGATTTTGGTAAAAAAGTATCTCATCCTTTTAGCCTTGTTTACTGCTTTGTTATGTATGTTATTTGTCTTGCTTTACCTGCGCCCAGAACAGCATCTGTAACTCATGAAATGGCTATTGCTCCTTATTTTGATAGTAGTTCTTTACTTACTAGTACTGTTTACTTTGGGTTGGTTTTTGTCTTTTCAATAAACCGTTCGAAAGTATTAGAATTGTTAGGGAAGTTCTTAACCCCACTTATCATATTTATTTTATTGGCGATTATTTTTGTTGGAATTTTCACCGCTCCTGAAGCTGTAAACCCATCATCTTTTAAAATGCCTTTTGTAGATGGTTTGCTAGAGGGCTACCAAACTTTTGACGCTATTGCCTCCATAGTCGTTGGTGGAGTTTTAGTAGTTTCGATGAACTTTAACACCAATACTTCATTTGAAGAAAAAAAGGAAGTTATTACCAAAGCTGGATTCATTGCTGGTTTCGGATTGTTAATCATCTACGCAGGACTTATTTACAACGGAGTTTTATTTAGTTCTACTTTTGGTGAAGGTGCTACCAGAACAGAAATTTTAAACTCTTTAAGTTACCAAACACTTGGTAATATAGGTAGTGTTTTTTTAAGTGTTTTGGTTGCTTTAGCATGTTTTACAACAGCAGTTGGAATTATTACGGGTACAGCAGATTACTTTAAAGGAATTAATAATAATTCTCAAAAAGTTTTTATAATCACTGCTATTATTGGTTGCTTATTAGGAATTGCTATTGGACAGTTTGATGTAAAATATATCATAAACATTGCATTACCTGCATTGATGTTTATTTACCCAATAACCATCATTTTAATTATATTGAACGTACTTCCAGAAAGATACACTTCAACTACCGTGTTTAAAATTGTGGTTGCTGTTACTTTTCTATTTAGTATTCCAGACTTTTTAGGCTACATTATTGATGCTGAATATTTATCTGGATTTAAAAACACCATTCCGTTTGCTGAACAAAATTTAGGATGGGTTTTACCTGCGTTTTTAAGTTTTATAATCGCTAATTTGATTCAAAAGAAAAAGCCTGCTCTAACGGAGTAGTTTATTTAATTACGATTTTTGAATACCATTATCATAAACTAAAAAAGCTCGCGATTGCGAGCTTTGTTATTCTATATTTAAGTTGAATATCTTAAAAACGATATCCTAAATTTATTCCTACCCTAGGCACAACTGCACGAGATTCAGAAGTAAATAAGTTTCTACCTAAACCTCCGTAGATATCTACCACAAAACCCCCTGAAGACACATATTTAGATCCAACCGCTACACCCAAAGCTCCATCCGTATATTCTTTGTATTGTTTAAGCGTTGTTCCTTCTACCGTAACCTCTCTTTCACCTGTATTTATTCCCATAAAAACTTCTCCAAAATAATTCCAGTTACTACTATCGCTAAAATAATGACGGAAGAATGGAGTGAACATTTGCTTTTCGTTGTACTTAAAATCAGCCGATCTTTTTTCAAAATTGAACAATGCTGAAATACCGATTGACGAACGTTCTGTTGTATAATATTCGTACGATAATTCTAATGTTTTAAAAGCTAAAGCATCAAATAAATCTGCTTTAATTTCTTGTTGTGCCTGTGCAAAAGAGCTAACAAAAACGACAACTACTAAAAGTATTTTTTTCATATTAAATTTTACTGATTATTTCCTTTTTATACCTATCAAGTATAATACCGCAAACTTACACCTTTTGCTAAAATTGAAACAGCAAAGTATTGTTAAAGGTTATTAAGAACAATTGCAATTGGTATCGCATTTATTTTTTTTAGCCTTAAAGAAAAACTTTTTCACTAAAAAAATAACCGCTCCTAAAACAACTAAATATGTTAAAACTTCTTGCATTAGCTTAAAATTTGATAGGCTGCAAAAGCAGATAAGTACGCTAAAACACCCATGCTTACTAATTGAACCAATGGCCATTTCCAGCTTTTTGTTTCACGTTTTACAATTGCCAAGGTTGCCATACATTGCATTGCAAATGCATAAAACAACAATAACGACATTCCTGTAGCAAAATTGAATCGTTTTTCACCAGTATCTGGGTTGATTTCTGACTCCATTTTTTGTTTGATAGTAGTTGAATCTTCGCTGTCATCTTCAACACTATAAATGGTAGCTAGTGTACCAATAAACACTTCACGAGCAGCAAAAGAACTAATCAATCCGATTCCTATCTTCCAATCATAACCTAGCGGTTTAACAATAGGCTCAATGGTTTTACCTGCTATTCCAATGTATGAATTTTCTAATTTAGCTGAAGCTATCTTCTTTGATAATTCTTCTTCTGACAACTGCTGATTCGCTACATTTTCAACTACATTTTTTTCTGCATTTTCAAAAGCTGACGGTCCGTGAGACGCTAAAAACCACAATACTATCGAGATTGCTAAAATGATTTTTCCTGCTCCTGAAACAAATGCTTTTGTTTTATCTAACACATCAAAAAATACATTTTTTACCGATGGTATTTTGTAGTTAGGCATTTCAACTACAAAAAGTGAATTGTTTTTAATTTTTAATGTTTTGTGTAACACATACGCTGCTATAATTGCTGCAGCAAACCCTAAAATATACAGCGCTAACAAGGTGAAACCTTGTAAACTTAAAAAACCGAACAACTTAGTATCTGGAATTATTAATGCGATTAAAATTGCATACACGGGTAATCGTGCCGAACAAGTTGTAAATGGTGTTACTAAAATGGTAATTAAACGCTCTTTCCAACTACCAATAGTACGAGTTGCCATAATTGCTGGTATTGCACAGGCAGTTCCTGAAATTAACGGAATTACACTCTTACCACTCATTCCGAATTTACGCATAATTTTATCCATTAAAAACACCACTCTACTCATATATCCTGATTCTTCAAGAATAGAAATAAACAGGAATAAAATGGCAATCTGCGGAATAAAGATTACTACTCCACCAACACCCGGAATAACACCATCTGTAAGTAAGTCGGTAAACATTCCTGCAGGTAATTGTGCTTTGGTAAATTCAGCAATTTCAGCAAATAAACCATCTATAAAATCCATTGGAGTAGACGCCCAATCAAAAATAGATTGGAATATCAGTAGTAATAATCCGAAGAAAATTACATACCCAAATATTTTATGTGTAAAAACTCTATCGAGCTTACTACGTACATCTGTAGCTTTTGACTTATCTACGTGATACGTTTTCTTTAAAATGTTATTTATTTGCTGATACCTATAAATTGTTTCTTTATGTTGATGCTTTTTCTGGGTTGCTTCTTCACTTTCAAACTCCTTTATTTTCTCTTTTTCTACATCAGAAAGTAATGAAGTGTTCTTTTTGGTAAGTAACATCCACATTTCATAGGCTGTAAATTCATCACTTATTAAAGACAGCTTCTTAAAATAATTCGCATCTATTTTTTCTGCTAACTCGTTAAAGTTAGAATGCACTTGCAACGATTCATAATTGGCAATTACGTTTTTTAAATCATCAATTCCTTCATTATTTCTTGCCGACATTAACACTACTTTGGTGTGCAATTCTTTTTCTAAAGCAGGTATATCTATCGAAATTCCTTTACGTTGTAGCTGATCTGCCATGTTTAAAGCCAAAACCGTCGGAATTTCTAAATCTTGAATTTGAGAAAACAGTAATAAGTTTCGCTTTAAGTTTTCAATATCAGCAACCACAACAATCATATCAGGTTTATCATCTCGATGCGCTGTCATCAACGTTTTTAAAACGATACTTTCATCTAAAGAAGTTGGGTTGATACTATAAGTACCTGGCAAATCGGTAATCGTTGCACTTTTACCATTGGGTAGTTTAGAAACTCCTTGTTTTTTATCAACAGTAACTCCTGGATAGTTTCCTACTTTTTGATTTAAACCTGTAAGTTGATTGAATAATGATGTTTTTCCTGTATTCGGATTTCCGATTAATGCTACTTTAATACGATTACTCATCGACTATAATTTAAATATTGATATTTGACAAGCTGTCTCTTTTCGAATTGCTAAATGACTCCCATTTACACAGATGTACATAGGGTCTTTTAACGGAGCTATTTGAAGTAATTCAACCTCTGTTCCCGGCAAACACCCCATTTCTAATAACTTTAACGGAATTTTATCTAAACATTCTTCAGATATAATTCCTTTTTCTCCGATTTGTAATGATGCAATTGTACTCAAAAAACACGTATTTTTAGCTAGCAAATATACCAAAATAGAATCATTCTAAACAATATATCAATACAATATATCATTTACTTACAATCGATTGTTCTCTTTGTTTGTTGTGTTATATTTGTGGTATGACTTTCGACGAAATTATTGGGCAAGAACACATCAAAAAACACTTACAGCAATCTGCTGAAAACAATAGAATTCCGCACGCGCAACTCTTTGTTGGTAAAGAAGGTAGCGGAACCTTGCCTGTGGCGATAGCCTATGCTCAATACTTGTTGTGTAGTTTTTCAGATAATGCGGAAGCTTGCAATATTAAGTGTAATAAATTACAGCATCCTGACTTACATTTTGCTTTTCCTGTTACTACAAACGATTCAGTAAAAAAACATCCAGTTAGTAATTTGTTTTTAGAAGATTGGAGATCTTTTATCGAAAAACAACCTTACGGAAGTTTGTTTAATTGGCTACAACACATTGGCGTAGAAAACAAACAAGGACAAATTGGAGTAGATGAGGCAGAAGACATCGTAAAAAAACTACAACTAAAATCGTACGAAGGAGGTTTTAAGGTGATGATTATTTGGATGGCTGAAAAAATGAATGTTGCCGCTTCAAATAAATTATTAAAACTGATAGAAGAACCACCGAGTAAAACAGTTTTTATTTTAGTTACTGAAGATGAAGGGCAAATTATAAACACAATAAAATCTCGTTGTCAAGCATTACATTTTCCTGTGTTAAGCGAAAGTGATATTGCAACCACTTTAGTGCAACAAAAAGGGATTTCAGAAAATGAAGCGATTAGAATTGCGCATCAATCTGAAGGAAATTATAACAAAGCCTTACTTCAGTTAAATAACGATTCTAACGATTTAATTTTCGAGCAATGGTTTATTACTTGGATTCGTGCTGCCTTTAGAGCCAAAGGAAACGCTGCTGTTATTCAAGATTTAATTGGTTGGTCAGAAGAGATTTCAAAAACAGGTCGTGAAACACAAAAGCAGTTTTTACAATATTGTTTACAGTTTTTCAGACAAGCCTTATTACTTAATTACGGAACTCCAGATTTAGTTTTTTTAGAAACGCAATCAGCCAATTTCGAATTGTCAAAATTTGCTCCGTTTATCCATAGTGGAAATATCATGACTATTGAAAAAGAAGTAAGTGATGCGCAATACCACATTGAAAGAAACGGAAACGCTAAAATTATTTTATTAGATTTATCTATCAAACTAACACGTTTGTTGCATACCAAAGAAGAAAAACTTCAATCATAAGAATTATGAGAACACAATATTTTATTGCTGCGTTAATTTTCGGAATGTTTTTTGTTGCCTGCAAACAAGAAAAAGAACCTTTATTGAAAGATTATTTGATTGGTAATTGGGAAACTACCTATTTAAAAATAGAATATTTAACAGCTAACGAAACGGATAACACATCTGTTTTTGAAGACGATTTTAGCAAGCCATCGTCAGGAAAAGCACAATCTTCTTACAAAAATGATGGAACTTTTGCTGCTTGGTTCGTACAGCCTGATGGTCAAAAAATAGGTGAAACGACCGGAAAATGGGAAACCAAAGGAGATAGTTTGTTCGTAGATTATTTATATTTAGGAAATCAGGTGCAAGCTTGGTATACAATAAAAATAGCTGAAAATGGTTTTGAAGCTGCCTCTACATACGATTGGGATAACGACGGTGATAAGGACGATACTTTATCAATGAAAACTAAAAGAATTAAACCATAAAATTGTACATTTTCAATAACATATCGCTACGAATTAGAATATTCTTGTCAATGATACTTTTAGTGTTATTGGCTTCTATTTTAATTGTTTTAGTCACAATTTACCAGTACGATGAACAAACTAAAGATTATAACATCTCAAGGTTTGAACGTAAAGAAGCATCTACAAAACAAGATATAGAAATAGAGTTAAAACGTAGAACAACGTATCCTGTAACTACTCAAAATTTAGCTAAAATATTTCAAGACAGAATTTATGACATTGCTTATGTACATAAACTTACCATTTCAATGTATGACATGGATGGTAATCTGTTAAAGTCTTCTATCCCTTATAATTTCGACAAAAAAGAAGGCAACAATCTTTCTGATGAAACCATTAGAACTCTTGCTAATAACTCCAATCATAAAATCTTAAAAAGTAGAACAGAAAAAGGAGTTACCTACCAGTCTTCTTACTCGTATATTAATGATACTCGTTTTAAACGAATTGGAATTTTAGAATTGCAAATTGCTCAAGACAACGAAGAACAACAGCACGAACTTCGCGAATTTATTTCACGCTTGTCATTGGTGTATTTATTAATGCTCATCATCGCAATTGTTTTAGCCTATTTCTTATCAACATATATTACACGTTCTATCCAAACAATTTCAGAAAAAATTAAAGAAACACGCTTAAACAAACGCAACGAAAAAATTACGTTGAACTCTGCTAGTTCAGAAATTAACTCGTTAGTAGCTGCCTACAATAATATGATAGATCAGTTAGAAGATAGTGCTGCTAGACTTGCTAAAAGTGAACGTGAGCAAGCTTGGAGAGAAATGGCAAAACAAGTAGCGCATGAAATTAAAAATCCGCTAACTCCTATGCGCTTATCGGTGCAAAGTTTTGAAAGAAAATTTGACCCGAACGATCCAAATATAAAAGAAAAGCTTTCTGAATACAGTGAAACTCTTATTCAGCAAATTGATGTGATGAGCTCTATTGCCTCTGCTTTTTCTGACTTTGCTAAAATGCCAACGCAGCGTCGTGAAAAACTAAATGTAGTAGATGTTGTTAAGCATTCACTAGATATTTTTACCGAAGATTATATAGAATATCTTCCGCAAGAAAAAGAACTTTATGCGAGTCTTGATAAAACACAATTGGTACGAATTGTAACTAATTTGGTTAAAAACTCAATACAAGCAATAAAAGAAACTGATAAAAACCCAAAAATTGAAGTAAAAGTGGCTTCGGAAGGAAACAGTGTTAAAATTACGGTTTCTGATAACGGTAAGGGAATTAGCGAAAAAAACAAAGAGCTTGTTTTCGAACCTAAATTCACCACAAAAACAAGTGGAATGGGGCTAGGTTTATCAATTATAAAAAATATTATTGAAGCGTATGACGGATCTATTTCTTTGACTTCAACCAAAGGAGTAGGAACCGTTTTTACCATAATTTTACCAAAAACATAAATAGTATCATGAATTTTGAAAATATTTTAGTTGAACAAGCTAACGGACTAGCATCTGTTACCATCAACAGACCAAAAAAATTAAACGCTTTAAACAAAGCTACAATTGAAGAATTACACAGTGCTTTTAAAGCTTTAGAAGACGATTCAGCAGTTAAAGTAATCATCATTACAGGAAGTGGTGAAAAAGCTTTTGTTGCCGGTGCAGATATTTCTGAATTTGCTCATTTTTCTATTGAAGAGGGAGGAATGTTAGCAAAAAAAGGACAGGAAACTTTATTTGATTTTGTTGAAAACCTATCTACTCCTGTTATTGCCGCTGTTAACGGTTTTGCTTTAGGTGGAGGATTAGAATTAGCAATGGCTTGTCATTTTAGAGTAGCTTCAGACAATGCTAAAATGGGCTTACCTGAAGTATCTTTAGGAGTTATTCCTGGATATGGAGGTACACAACGCTTACCACAATTAGTAGGTAAGGGAAAAGCTATGGAATTAATTATGACAGCAGGTATGATTTCTGCTGATGAAGCAAAAGAAGCTGGTTTAGTTAACCATGTAACTTCACAAGAAGAACTACTTCCTTTAGCTGAAAAAATTGCCTCTAAAATTATGCGAAATTCTTCTGTAGCAATCAGTGCAGCAATTAAAGCTGTAAACGATAATTTTAAAGATGGAGTTAATGGTTTTGAAACAGAAATCACTGAGTTCGGAAATTGTTTTGGAACCGAAGATTTTAAAGAAGGAACTACTGCTTTTTTAGAAAAGCGTAAACCAGATTTCCCTGGGAAATAACAAGATATTCATACAAGCAAAAAAAGCATCTAACCTAGGTTAGATGCTTTTTTTTTCATTAAGGGGATTACATTAATAAGCTAGGGGGTTATTAACTGAGGCAAATATATATTAAATTCAATAACAGCCAAATTTTAACGTAATTTTTTTATTAAAATAACCATATTTTTACATTATTATTTTAAAAAACACTAAGCCTTTCCATTCCACTCATTGTAAAACTGCTGTAAAAAGTCCTCCATGTATGCGTGTCTTTGTGCTGCAATAGCTTTACCTGCTTGTGTGTTCATTTTATCTTTTAATAATAATAACTTTTCATAAAAATGATTAATAGTTGGCGCAGTAGACTTTTTATACTCCTCTTTTGTCATCTTTAAATTCGGAGGAATCTCAGGATTGTACAATTCCCTGTTTTTAAAACCTCCATAATTAAAACAACGAGCAATACCAATAGCGCCAATAGCATCTAATCGGTCTGCATCCTGAATTACATCAAGTTCAGGAGAAGTGAACTTTTGTTCAAAATTTCCTCCTTTAAAAGAAATGTTCGTAATTATCTTTTCTATATGAGTAATGATTTCTTCAGAAACCCTCTGACTTTCTAAAAATGTTCTCGCTTTTTGCAGCCAACAGTTTCATCACCATTGTAAAATTTGCTATCCGCTATATCATGTAGTAAAGCTCCTAAAGAAACCACAAACACATCTACCTTTTCATCTTCTGCTATCAACAATGCGTTTTTGTATACGCGCTCAATGTGAAAAAAATCATGCCCTCCCTCTGCTCCTTTTAAGGTATCTTTTACAAACTCAATTGTGTTTTGTATTATTTGCTCTTTGTTCATATTCCAAAAATAAAAATCCTGCACTTGTAAGTACAGGATTTTTACATATTATTTATGTTTGCTTCTTTCTAAGTAGTAACTGATGACTTTACTAAATTGTTAGCCACTAAATATTCTGCTATTTGAATTGTATTGGTCGCTGCTCCTTTACGTAAATTATCCGCTACAATCCACATATTTAAGGTATTTGGTTGAGATTCGTCTCTTCTAATTCTACCTACAAAAACCTCATCTTTATTATTTGCTAAAATAGGCATTGGATAAACGTTGTTTTGTACATCATCTTGTACAATAACACCTTCAGTTTGTGTAAGCAACTCACGAACTTTATCTAATTCAAAATCATTTTCAAACTGAACATTCACCGATTCAGAGTGCCCTCCTGCTGTAGGAATTCTAACCGCTGTAGCTGTAATACTAAAAGAATCGTCTCGTAAAATCTTTTTAGGTTCTTTTACCAACTTCATTTCCTCTTTAGTGTAACCATTTTCTAAAAACACATCACAATGTGGTAATGCATTTCTTCCAATAGGATGTGGATACGCCATTTCTCCTTCAACTCCTGCCTCTTCATTGTCTAATTGTTGAACAGCTTTAACACCCGTTCCTGAAACAGATTGGTAAGTAGAAATCACCACACGTTTCATTTGATATTCTTTATGTAATGGTGCCAATGCCATTACCAATTGAATAGTTGAACAGTTAGGATTTGCAATGATTTTATCTTCACTAGTTAGTACATCTCCGTTAATTTCTGGAACTACTAACTTCTTTGTTGGATCCATTCTCCAAGCTGATGAATTATCAATTACGGTTGTACCAACCTCAGCAAATTTAGGAGCCCATTCTAACGATGTATCCCCTCCAGCAGAAAACAACGCAATATCTGGTCGCATCGTAACTGCGGTTTCTAAACCTACTACTGTATAATTTGTTCCTTGAAATTCAATTTGATTTCCTACTGAACGTTCTGACGCAACAGGAATTAATTCTGTTACTGGGAAATTACGTTCTGCTAATACTTGTAACATTACATTGCCTACCATTCCGGTAGCTCCTACTACTGCTACTCTCATCTTTTTGCTATTTGAGTATAAAAATTAATTGTTTGTATGGTACAAAGGTTTAAAAAAATTAAATTGGTTGTATCTTATTTGTATAAAAAAAAGCGTTAAAGTTTAAAATTACATCACTTTTCATTTAAAAGTCTTGTTTTAAACAGTAAAGCACCTAAAAACTAGCCACTAATCATTTAGTAAATATAATTACAGTTTTAAATGTTTAAGGCTCAATTACCGAGTAAAACGCAAAAAATCAGTACATTTGCACCGATTTTATGCAAAATCAATAAAATATTGTTTAACTTAAAAGGTATAGCATGCAACTGTACAACAAGTTAAGCGCAGAAGAACGCGCTAAATTAATAGACGAAGCGGGTAAAGACCGTATTACTATTTCTTTCTATCGATATTACAAGATAGAAAATCCAACCCTATTTAGAAATAAACTATTCCTAGAATGGAATGAGCTAGAAGTATTAGGAAGAACCTATGTTTCTTATGAAGGAATCAATGCTCAAATTTCTGTTCCTGCTGAAAATTTCAACGCTTTAAAAAAACAATTAGACAGCATTTCTTTTTTGAAAGGAATCCGTTTAAATGTAGCTGTTGAACACGACAACAAATCATTT
Source organism: Tenacibaculum sp. TB-56 (assembly GCF_059716275.2). NCBI lineage: Bacteria > Pseudomonadati > Bacteroidota > Flavobacteriia > Flavobacteriales > Flavobacteriaceae > Tenacibaculum > Tenacibaculum sp. TB-56. The sequence continues at coordinate 1,051,899 of NZ_CM201367.1, forward strand.
TTAAAATTAAAAGTAAAGGTTCGTGATAAAATCGTAGCTGACGGATTAAATGACGACACTTTTGATGTAACTAATAAGGGAGTGCATTTATCTGCAAAAGAATTTAACGAAATGTTAGCGGATCCTAATACGGTTTGTGTAGACATGCGTAATCATTACGAAAGTGAAATTGGGCATTTTGAAGGTGCTGTAACTCCAGATGTAGATACATTTAGAGATTCGTTAGATATTATTGAAGAAGACTTAAAAAACCATAAAGAAGATAAAAACCTATTGATGTATTGTACAGGAGGAATTCGTTGCGAAAAAGCTTCTGCCTACTATAAACACAAAGGTTTTAAAAATGTTTTCCAGCTAGAAGGAGGAATTATTGAATATACCCGTCAGGTAAAAGCTGAAGGTATAGAAAATAAATTTTTAGGAAAGAATTTTGTTTTTGACCACCGAAGAGCTGAAAAGATTTCTGATGATGTAGTTTCTAACTGTCATCAATGTGGAAAACCTTGCGATACACATACCAACTGCGCCAACGAAGGTTGTCATTTATTATTCATTCAGTGTGATGACTGTGCTGAAAAAATGGAAAACACCTGTTCTCCTGAGTGCCAAGACATCATTCATTTACCCTACGAAGAGCAAAAAGAATTACGTAAAGGAAAACACGCAAGCAATAAAATATTTAAAAAAGGACGTTCAGAAGCTTTAAAATTTAAAAAGTAATGCAAAAGATTGAGTTAATGGCACCTGCTGGTAATTTCGAGTCGTTACAAGCAGCGTTAGATAATGGATGTGATTCAGTATATTTTGGTGTTGAACAATTAAATATGCGTGCTCGAGCATCTATCAACTTTACCTTAGATGATTTAGAAGAAATTTCACGTAGATGTTCAGAAAAAAATGTTCGTACCTATTTGACCTTAAACACCATTGTGTACGATCATGATTTATCTATCGTAAAAACCTTAATCAAAAGAGCCAAAGAAGCAAATATTACTGCGGTAATTGCTATGGATCAGGCTGTAATTGCAATGGCAAGAGCTGAAAATATGGAAGTTCATATTTCCACTCAAATCAACATTACCAATATCGAAACGGTGAAGTTTTATGCCATGTTTGCCGATACTGTAGTGTTGAGTAGAGAGTTAAGCTTACGTCAAGTAAAAAAGATTACTGAACAGATTGAAAAAGAAGAAATCAAAGGACCTTCTGGTCGCTTGTTAGAGATTGAAATTTTTGGTCACGGGGCTTTATGTATGGCTGTTTCTGGAAAATGCTACATGAGTTTACACTCACATAATTCATCTGCAAACAGAGGTGCTTGTAAACAAAATTGTCGTAAAAAGTATACCGTAATTGATCAGGAATCTGGTTTTGAAATGGAATTAGACAATGAGTACATCATGTCTCCAAAAGATTTGTGTACGATTGATTTCTTAGATCAAGTTGCAGATGCTGGAATTAAAGTGTTGAAGATTGAAGGTCGTGGTCGCGCTCCTGAATATGTTGCCAAAGTAATTAAATGTTACCGTGACGCTATTGATAGTTTATCTAACGGAACTTACGATAAAGAAAAGGTAATTAGCTGGATGTTAGAGCTTGAAAAAGTGTACAATCGCGGTTTCTGGAATGGATATTACTTAGGTCAGAAATTAGGTGAGTGGAGTAAAGAACCAGGTTCACATGCTACTCAAAAGAAAGTTTACTTAGGAAAAGGAATGCACTATTTTCCTAAAGCTGAAATTGGTGAATTTAAAATAGAAGCATACGATTTAGCTGTGGGTGACACCATTTTAATTACAGGTCCTACCACAGGTGCTCAAGAAATGGAATTAAAAAGCATGTTTGTGAACGATAAAGAAGCACAAACTGCAACCAAAGGTGATGAAGTTACTATGAAATTAGATTTCAGAATTCGCCCATCAGACAAGTTATACAAAATTGTAAAAACCGAATTTGCTAAAAACTAATGGTTGTAATTACCTTACAAAGAAACAAGTGTATTGGCTGTAATTATTGCGTGGAGCTAGCTCCAGCACAATTTCAAATGTCGAAAAAAGACGGAAAATCAGTTTTATTGCATTCTACAGAAAAGAAAGGTTTCTTTACCATAAAATCTCACGACGATAGTATTTTTGAGTCTTCAAACGAAGCTAAAAAAGCATGTCCTGTGAATATTATTGAAGTAAAACAAGTATAGTTTTTAAAAAAAGAATCAAGACTAACAAAAGCTCTCTTACGAGGGCTTTTGTTATTTTTACACAATGGACTTACAACCTCCTTTTCGTAAAATTATTCATGTAGATATGGATGCTTTTTATGCATCTGTAGAGCAATTGGATAATCCTGAACTAAGAGGAAAACCCGTTGCTGTGGGTGGTAATGAAGTGCGAGGTGTGGTTTCTGCTGCTAGTTACGAAGCTCGAAAGTTTGGAGTACGTTCTGCTATGAGTGGTGTTTTAGCAAAACAAAAATGTCCACACATCATCTTTGTACCTCCTAGATTTGATCGCTACAAAGAAATATCCTCTAAAATTAGGAAGATATTTTACGACTATACCGATTTGGTTGAACCTCTATCGTTGGACGAAGCCTACTTAGATGTTACTGAAAACAAAAAAGGGAATCCGTCAGCAAGTATGATTGCCCAAGAAATTCGTCAGCGAATTTGGGAGGAACTAGAATTGAGAGCCTCGGCAGGAATTTCCATTAATAAATTTATTGCGAAAGTAGCTTCCGATATTAACAAACCCAATGGACAGAAAACTATAAATCCAGAAGAAGTTCTTGAATTTCTAGAACAATTACCTGTCAACAAATTTTATGGAGTAGGTAAAGTTACCGCTGCAAAAATGCACAACCTCGGCATTTTTACTGGATTAGATTTAAAACAGAAATCACTGGAAGAACTTTCTAAATTATTTGGAAAATCTGGCGTACATTATTACCATATTGTTCGAGGGATTCATAATTCAGCAGTAAAACCTAATCGTATTCGAAAATCAATTGCTGCCGAAACTACTTTTCGTGAAAATTTATCTTCCGAAGTATTTATGTTAGAACGGCTTGATAAAATTGCTGATGAGCTAGAGCGTCGCATGAAAAAATCGAACACCAAAGGTAAAACAGTTACCTTAAAAATCAAATACAGCGATTTTACGCAACAAACTCGTAGTAAAACCACCAATCACTTTCTACAATTAAAAAATGAGTTCTACCCTATCGTAAAAGAGTTGTTATATCAAGATACTCTTACCAATTCTGTTCGCTTGTTAGGAATTTCTTTTAGTAATTTGAACACAGAAAAAAAAGAACCTGTTTGGGTTCAATTAAAGTTCGATTTTTAAATAATTGGTATTTTTAGTGAAACTTTTGTTCCGCTTGTATTTCCATTTTCATCGATTACATCTGAATATTCTAATGAAAAATTATTTTTGTACTCATTAGCGAAGTTTTGCAGTCTTTCTTTGGTCAAATCAATTCCTATAGATTTTCTGTTTAGCGATTTATTATTTCTAATTTTCAACGCTGCATCTCTTCCTATTCCGTTATCAACAATGTCTATTTGAATGAATTCATCAGAAATTTTACTTACAGACAAACTCACTTCTTTTTCGCCTTTCTTAGATGACAACCCATGCCAAATCGAGTTTTCTAAAAATGGTTGTAAAATTAAAGGCGGTATTTTAATTCTTTCAATATTTACGTTCGGATCAACTTTTTCTATGTAATTTATTTCATTCGAAAATCGAATATTTTCAATACTCATGTATAAATTCATGGTTTTTAGCTCTTCGCTAAGGGTTACCTCTTTTATTGATGACGATTCTAAAATACTTCGAATTAACTTTGAAAACTTGTTTAAGTAGTGTACCGCATTCTTTTGTTCGTTGTTAATAACATACAATTTTATTGAATTTAAGGCATTAAAAACAAAATGTGGATTCATTTGAATTCTCAATGCTTCTTGTTCTAGTTTCAATATTTTTTTGTCGTTATTTAACAAACGTTGTCTGTACATAGAATACAACAATACCCCTAATAACGCTATAGAAACTAAGGCAATGATTAAAACATTTCTGTTTCGAAGTAATTTAAGTTTAGCAATCTCATTTTCTTTTGCTAAGCTTTTAATTTTATTTCTACTTACCTCATTATCATATTTATTAATAAGGTTGTTTACGTAAGAAATATTTTTGTCATTGAAAGTTTTTCGTTCTCCTTCTATTGCTTTTTTATAAAAATCATATGCATTTTTAAAATCTCCTTTTTCTTCATAAAATTCAGATAAATACAGGTTAGACTTGTTTATTCCTAAAGGAATTTTATGCTTTTTTGCAATTTCTAATGCTTTTTCGAGGTTCACTTTTGCCTTACCTAAACTATCTAATTTTAATTGGATGTATCCTAAAGTTGCAAAGATCTCTGAGGTATAATACTGATTTCCTATTTTCTCAGAAACAGGAACAACTTCATTTACATAATTATACGCTTCTTCATATTTTCCTTGCATTAATAAAACATCACCTATACTTTTGTGGCATATTACTTTTCCTAAATCTGATTTAATTTCTAAGTTATACGCCAACGATTTTTGATAATGTTCTAATGCTGCATCAATATCTCCTAAATTCTTAAACGCAAATCCTATATTCTGATGATTTATTGCCAGCCCTCTTTTATCTCCTGTTCTACCTTGTATTAAAATAGACTTTTTAAACATTTCTAATGCTAGCTGATATTGTTTTAAGGCTAAGTAGATGTTACCGATACTGTTGTTAGAAATACTAATACTTATTTTAGTATCTATATCTGGTCGTTCAATTTTATCTGCTAGCTCTAACGCCATTTGATGATAATTTAAAGCACTTCTAACCTTGTCTTGGCGTCTGTAAACTACACCTATTTGATTAAGAGTAACAATCTCAGCATTTACATCGTTTATTTCTCTTGCTAGCTCTAAAGCTTTTAAATGGTTTTCTATAGACTTATCAAAGAAGGAGTTATTTCTAAAACTTCTTCCTAATAAGTTATACGCGTAAATTTCTCCTAGCTTATAATTGTTTTTTCTGCTTTCTTTAAAGAGTAAATCGATCTCTTCGCTATCAAATCTACCTCTTTCAAAAAAACGGTACAGCTCGTAATAATTATCAATTTTTTTATTTACCGCTATATGAATGAGACTATCTTTATTTCCTCTATCATTTATAGCATAGCTAGAAAAAATTATAAAAAAAAGAAAAGGGATAATTACTAACTGCTTCATTTACAACTAAAATTTTTCTAAGAAATCTGATTTTCTCTGACGAGACACAGGAATTTTATGATTATTTTCTAACACAACATAGCCATCAGACTTTAAAAACTCTTTAATTTTATTTAGATTGATAATGTAAGAATTGTGTATTCTAAAAAAATGATCTTCAGGAAGTAACGAATCTATTTCTTTCAATTTTTTGGTTACTACAATTTTTTTATTTCCTGAAGTATGTATGGTTGAATAATTTCCATCAGATTCTACAAATAGAATTTCATCTTCCGATAAAAAAACCAGTTTTCCATCGGTGTTTATCGTAATTTTTCTTCTATTGAATTTTTTATTGAAGCTCGATAATATCTTTTCAACCTTTTCTGTATTGTTATACTTCTTATGGTGAAGTTTTATTCTACCTATAGTTTCTTCTAAATCATCCGAATCAATTGGTTTTAGAAGATAGTCTATTGCTTGATTTTTTAATGCTTTAATAGCATATTCATTATATGCAGTGGTAATTATAATAGCAAAATCTTTGTTATCTAATTTTTCTAACAACTGAAAACCATCCATCGTAGGCATTTCTATATCTAAAAAAAGACAATCAATATCATTTTCATTAATATATCTAATTGCTTTTTCTGCTTCGGTAAATGTTTCGATAATTTCTATATCTTCATTAAAATTTGACAACTCCCAAGACAACCCTTGTATTGCTTTCGGTTCGTCATCAACTATTACAGCTCTTAACATTGTGTGTACATTTGTACCAAATGTAATAGATAATATCTTAAAAATAAAATATATAGATAACGCTTTATTTAAACCATAACTAAAGAGCTATAGTATCATAAAATAATTACCATTTACACAAAAAAACAAACCATTTATACATCTACCCCCTAAAAACATCTTTTTTCCTCTGATATTTGTAGTGTAATACACAAGGGGAATCATATTGATAAATTGGGGGATTAATCAATAATGATATTAAGTTATGAAACACCGCTTTAACGAGCGGTGTTTTTTTTGTATAAATTTTAATGTTCGGTTTATATACAAAAAAAGCTCAACTATTTCTAGTTGAGCTTTTATCTTATCTAATCAGTTAGTTTCTTAAGCCTCGAATGGAGTTACAGAAACGTATGATTTGTTATCTCTTTTCTTTTGGAATTTTACAACACCATCAACTTTAGCGTGTAAAGTATGATCTTTACCCATGTAAACGTTTTCACCTGGATTGTGTTGAGTTCCTCTTTGACGAACAATAATGTTACCTGCAATTGCAGCTTGTCCTCCAAAAATCTTTACTCCTAATCGTTTCGATTCCGATTCACGACCGTTCTTCGAACTACCGACACCTTTCTTATGAGCCATCTTTGTAAGTTTTTAAAGTTAATTATTTACTTAATGCTTCAATTAATTCTGCTTTCTTTAAAGAAGTGTATCCTGAAATACCTTGCTCTTTAGCTAAAGCTTTTAATTCTGCAACAGTCATAGAACTTAAATCGTTAGATTCAGTCTTTGCTTCTGCTTTAGGAGCTTCTTTTTTAGCAGCTGCCTTAACACCAGAAGTAGCAATTCCTTCAATTTGGATTTCAGTTAAATACTGTCTGTGTCCATTTTTCTTTTTGTAACCTTTTCTTCTTTTCTTTTTGAAAACGATTACTTTATCACCTTTTAAGTGACCTAAAATCTTTGCAGTTACTCCTGCACCTTCTATAGCTGGGGCGCCAATTGTAACGTTTCCGTTCTCTTCAACAAGCATTACTTTATCAAAAGTTACTTTTGATCCTTCTGCCTCTTGTAAACGGTGTACGTATACTTTTTGGTCTTTAGCTACTTTAAACTGTTGCCCTGCTATCTCTACGATTGCGTACATACTATTTGTTTTGCGTTTATACTTTTATTCACACTTTCTTATTGAAAATGCGGGTGCAAATATACGTTTTTTACTTCAAGAAACAATCTATTCATCAGAAAATTACTCTCTTAACGTAATTTTTCTCATTTCTAATCCTAATTCTGTAACAAAACAAATAATTTAACGTCACATAGGCTAATTAAAACAATTCAAAATTAAATTTCAATCAATGAGAAAAAGAGTTATCACTCTAGCTTCGGCTTTATTAGTAGGTTTTTCTGCTAATGCACAAAAAGTGGAGTTTGAAGAGTACGATTTAAACAATGGAATGCATGTTATTTTGCATCAAGACAATTCTGCTCCTGTAGTTACTGTAGCTGTAATGTACCATGTTGGATCGAAAGATGAAGAAACTGGAAAGACAGGAATGGCGCATTTTTACGAGCATTTATTATTCACAGGAACAAAAAATATTGGTCGTGGTGAATGGAATAAAATTGAAGCTGCCAACGGTGGAACTGGAAATGCAAATACCAACTGGGATAGAACTTACTACTACGAAACTTTCCCTTCTAACAACTTACAGTTAGGTTTATGGATGGAATCTGAGCGTTTATTACACCCAATTATCGACCAAAAAGCAGTTGATACACAAAACGAGGTGGTAAAAGAAGAAAAGCGTCAACGTATGGATAATGCTCCTTATGGAAAAATCATTTACGGAGATGTTTACAACCACATTTTTGACAAGCACAATTATGGTAGACCAATGATTGGTTACATTAAAGATTTAGATGCTGCTACTTTAGCAGAGTTTCAAGATTTTTACAACAAATGGTACATGCCTAACAATGCAGTGTTAGTAGTAGCTGGTGATTTTGAAAAAGCTAGTACTAAAAAAATGATTAAAGAGTATTTTGAGCCAATTCCTGCACGTACACTTGCTAAACGTGTAAAAGTTGTTGAGCCAGAAAGAACTCAAGAAAAAAGAGTTAAAGAATACGACACTAACATTCAATTACCTGCTCTTTTATTAGCTCACAAAACTCCTTCTATGAAAGAAAGAGATTCTAAAATTTTAGATGTTATTTCTACTATTTTAAGTGACGGAAGAAGTTCTCGTTTATACAAAAAGTTAGTTGACGATAAGAAAAAAGCCTTACAAGTATTCTCTTTTGCAAGAACTTTAGAAGATTATAGTGTGTACAATATCGGTGCGATTCCTTTAGGAGAAACTTCTTTAGATGACTTAATTAAAGAAATGGATGAAGAAATTGAGAAATTACAAACGGAATTAATTTCTGATAGAGATTTACAAAAAGTGCGTAACAAGTTCGAAAATCAATTCGTTGCTTCAAACTCAAGCATTGAAGGTGTTGCGAACTCTTTAGCTAGAAACTACATGTTAGTAGGTGACACCAATCAAATCAACAAAGAGTTAGAAGTTATCAACTCTATCACCAAAGAAGAAATTAGAGACGTAGCTAAAAAATATTTAGCTAAAAATCGTCGTGTTGTTATCGAATATTTACCAAAAAAGAAATAATCATCTAAACTGAATTTTAATGAAAAAAATATTTTCAATAATCACAATATTATTTCTATCATTAACTGTTTCAGCACAGATTGATAGAACCCAACAACCAAAACCAGGACCTGCTCCTAAAATTAATTTAGGAACTCCTAAAAAATTCACATTACCTAACGGATTGCGAGTTTTAGTGGTTGAAAACAACAAATTACCTAGAGTAACTGCAACTTTAACAATTGACAATCCACCAATGTCTTTTGGAAACAAAAAAGGAGTTGAAGGTTTGTTAAGCGGAATGCTAGGTACTGGATCTACAAATACCCCAAAAGCTAAATTTGACGAAGAAGTTGACTTTTTAGGAGCAAACATCTCTTTTTGGAATGAAGGTGCAAGAGCAAGCTCATTATCAAAATACTTTCCAAAAGTATTAAACTTAATGGCGGATGCTGCTTTTAACCCTGTGTTTACTCAAGAGGAGTTTGACAAGCAAATGAAGCAAGCTCTTGACGGAATTAAATCGAACGAAAACAACGTTGCTGCTATTGCTGGTAGAGTAGAAAGTGCTTTAATCTATGGTAAAAATCACCCTTATGGAGAATTTACAACAGAAGAAACCTTAAAAAATGTTACGCTTCAAGATGTAAAAGATTTATACAACAACACGTATAAACCAAACAATGCGTATTTAATTATTATTGGTGATATTACTTTTAAGGATGCAAAATCTCAAGTTGAAAACTTATTCAACGGATGGAAAAAAGGAGAATTAGCAGCGCAAACTTTACCTAAAGTTGAAAACCCTGCAACTACTGAAATCAACTTTATCGATATGCCAAATGCTGTTCAGTCAGAATTAGCAGTTGTAAATGCTGTTAATTTAAAAATGGGTGATAAAGATTACTATGCTGCTTTATTAGCTAACCAAATTCTTGGTGGGGGTGGTACTGGTAGATTGTACAAAAACCTTCGTGAAGATAAAGGTTATACTTACGGAGCTTACTCAGGAATTGGAGCTGATAGATACGCATCTCGTTTTAAAACTTCAGCATCGGTAAGAAACATGGTTACTGATAGTGCTATGGTTGAAGCGATGAAAGAAATCAACAAAATTCGTTACCAAAAAGCGACTCAAGAAGAGTTAGATATTGCGAAAGCAAAATACATTGGAAGCTTTGTTCGTAATGTTGAAAAACCTCAAACTGTAGCGAATTACGCATTAAATATTTTAACAAATAACTTACCTGAAGATTATTACCAAAACTATTTAAAAAACATTAACGCTGTAACGCTAGACGATGTTCAAAATGCAGCTATTAAATATTTTAAAGGTGATAAAGCTCGTATTATCATTACTGGTAAAGGAATTGATGTTTTAAAGAATTTAGAAAAAACAGCTGATTACAAAATCAACTATTTTGATAAAAACGGAAATCCTACTGAAAAGCCTGCAATGAAAAAAGCAGTTCCTGCTGGTGTAACTAAAGAAACTGTACTTAACAAGTATTTTGATGCTATTGGTGGTACTGATAAAATTAAGAGCTTAAAAACAACCATGGTTGTTTACGGTACAGAAATGCAAGGAACAAAAATTGAAAGCACTGAAAAAAGAAATGCTACACATTATGCTAATACAACAGCAATGAATGGAAACGTTATGATGAAAGTTGTAATGGATAAAAGTGCTGTAAAAATGAACGGACAAGCGTTACCTCCTGCTATGGCAAATGATATGACGCAACTTTTAGGAGTTTTTCCTGAAATTGGTTTATTAGCTAATGCTGATGCTAAATTAACAGGTATCGAAACTATTAACGGTAAAGAAGTATATGTAGTTGCTAAAAAAGGAGCTGTTGTTTCTACTTCTTTTTATTATGATGTTAATAATGGTTTAAAATTAAAAGAAACCCAAACAATTAACATGGGTGGACAAACACAAAACCAAGAAGCTTTATACAGTGATTATAAAGATTTTGGTGGAGTAAAGTTTGCTACTAAAAAAACAGGAAGTTTAGGTACACAAAAAGTACAATTCATTTTAAAAGAGGCTAAAATCAACGAAGGAGTTTCTGACGCTGATTTTCAATAATAAGTAAACTTTTTAGTTAAAAATTAAGAGAACCAAGACGCAAGTTTTGGTTCTTTTTTTTGTAAAAACTAACCCCTTACACCTGAATACTGAATACTGAATACTGAAAAAACTACTTCGCCTTATTCACCAACCAAACACCTAATAAAATTATTCCGCCAGCAAAGAACTGTATAAAACTTAATTTTTCACCATCAATAACGCCCCACATAACCGCCACCACAGGTATTATGTACGTTACAGAAGAAGAAAACACAGGTGAAGAAATATGTATTAATTTATTAAATAACACTTTAGCTATTCCTGTTCCAAAAATGGCTAAAACAGCTACATAACCTAAGGCATTTGTCGTCTTTGACGTTACTTCAAACGTTGAGAAAAAACCAGAAAAAGTCAATACCAATAATGCTGGAACCGATAACAACAAAAAATGCCCTGTCGTAATTGCCAAAGCATCTAAATCTGACAAGTATTTTTTAATCATATTTACATTAAAAGCATACCCTACAGAAGCAATAATAACCAACAAAGCATACCAATAATTCTGATTCGGATTTAGTTCTGCTCCTTTTAAAATCAAAACCAACGTACCAATTAATCCAACTAAGATTCCGATAAGTTGTTTCTTTTTAAAAGCAAAACCAAACACCAATGCTCCAAACATAAATGTATTGAAAGGTGTTAATGAGTTTAAAATAGCTGCGATAGAACTATCAATTCCATTAATGGCAAAAGCAAACAAAAAGACCGGAAAAAAAGTTCCTAAAGCGGCGGTTATAGCAATATACTTCCAGTGTTTTTTTTCGATTTTCCGAATACTTCTAAACCCAATTAACAATAAAAAAACTGCTGAAATTACCATTCGTAAAGCTCCTACTTGTACTGGGCTTAAACCAATAAGCGCCTTTTTCATCAAAATAAAAGAGCTTCCCCAAACTAGCGAAAGCACAATTAAAAACAACCATTTTTGCTGTTGCTTATTCATTATCAAGTATTTTAATAACAAAAGTCGCTTATTTATATTTTAAATTTTGATTTTATTAATAAATTTGCTGAATAATCCAATAAATAAAAATGATGAAATTTTTAAAAATATTTTTTGTTGCTGCTTTTGTAAGTTTAACAATGATTGCTTGTAAAAGTGAAGCTAAAAAAGAAGAAGCTCAAGAACAAAAAACCGAAACAGTAGCAGAAGCTAATCCACAAGAACTTTCATTAAACATTTCAGGAATGACTTGTGAAATAGGTTGTGCAAGAAAAATAGCTTCTGATTTAAATAAAAAGGATGGAGTTTTAGAAGCTAACGTTGTGTTTAACGATAGTATTGCAACTATAAAATATGATGCTAACAAAACTAACAAAGCTGAATTAATTGCCTTTGTTGAAGGAATTGGTAGCGGTGATATGTACAAAGCTGCTGAAGCTACTAAAAAAGTAGATGAGAAAGCTTGTAAGGCTGATTGCACTATGGCATGTTGCGCAAAAAAAGATGCTGATAAAAAAGCTTGTGGCGACGATTGTAAAAAAGAGTGCTGTACAAAAACAGAAGCTGAAAAAGCTGCTTGTAAAGAAGATTGCACTATGGCTTGTTGTGCTGAAACAAAAAAAGCATAATTTCTTATTTTAAACAATATTGAAAGCTCCTAAATTAGGAGCTTTTTTTATGTCTTTTAAGTATCTTTGCTAAAACTTTTCATCAGATGAAGAAACATTTTCCTCTCATTGTAAAAATCTCGTTAATTGCGGTATATGTTATTTTTTTAGCTGGTTCTGTTGTTCGTATGACAGGTTCTGGAATGGGCTGTCCTGATTGGCCTAAGTGTTTCGGATATTACATTCCGCCAACTTCTGAAGAAGAAATTACTTGGCAACCTAATTACGAGTACAAAAAAGGAATGATTATCGTAAAAGATGAAGCTTTATTTGTTGCGGGTCATAACATTAAAACCACTGATGAATTTAATGCTAACAATTGGGAAAAGTACACCAAACACGATTACGCTAAGTTTAACAAATTCCATACTTGGACGGAGTACATCAACCGATTAAGCTCTGCTTTGGCTGGAATTCCGTTTCTATTTTTAATTTTTGTTTCTGTTAAATTTTGGAAGGAAAAAAAGCTAATCACACTTTTATCATTCGGAGCTTTCTTTTTAATGCTCTTTGAAGCGTGGCTTGGAAAAACGGTGGTAGACTCAAACTTAAAACCTACAATTATCACCATTCACATGGTTGGTGGTTTGGTAATTATAGCCCTGTTATTATGGCTACTTTACATCGTTTCTGATCGTAAAAAAGCATCTTACAAATACAACTCTTTATTTAGCAAGCTAGTTATTATTTCAGCTGTATTTTCTTTAATTCAAATTGCTTTAGGAACACAAGTACGCCAATTTATTGACGAACAAGTAAAATTACACGGATTTGAAAACAAGCACTACAGCTTAATGGATCCTAACCTTAAATTTTACATTCATCGCTCGTTTACCATAGCAATTGTATTGGTAAATTTGGGATTATTTTACTTAAATCAAGTAAAGAATTTAGGTTATAAACTAGTAAACTGGATAGTTTTCTTAATCTTTTTAGAAACGATTACAGGTATTTTAATGTACTATGCAGAATTCCCATTAGGAACACAAGCTGTACACTTATTATCAGGTGCTATTTTATTCGGATTACAATTTTATTTGTGGTTACAGAGTAGGAAAGTAACGATTCAATAGCTTAATCTTTCCATTCAAGCGTTTCCATCATATGAATCATATCTTTTTTAATATATTCAACAGCTGGTAAAATAGAATCGTAATTTGGCTTGGTATAAAAAAATAAAGACCCTTTTAAAAAGTGCTTAGAGCTGTCTGTTGCATGAAACTGCACTTGCGAAGCTGCATCCCCTAAAATTTGATATAAACTCCCGTAAACCTTAGTATTTGGATTTACATATTCTACAGGTGCGGTAATTTGATCTGCTTTTATAGCATGTTCAAACACTAATTTTTCCGACTCCATTAACAACTCCCTCAAATTTCCTTCAATTGGACGATACGTAATATCTACCGATGCTTTTAAAGTTGGATACTCAACCTTCATCCAGTTTTTTGGTAAGTTTTTAGATTGTGTTATTTGAGTTGTTTCAAAAGAATATGGCTTTTGAAGTGGCATTTTGCTGTACCTTTTACTAGGATACTCTAAACTTAAATATGCTTTAGGTTTAGGTAAGGTTTCTTCACTACAACTTATCAAAAATATTGCTGATGCCAGCAAAAAGAATTTACGCATTTCGGGTAACTTTTACTTGTTTTATACGTTTTTTAGCCAACGCTTCAATAGTAAACGTATAATTACTGAAGTTTATTTTTTCGCCTTTTTTAGGAAACTTTCCAGAAACTTCTAAAATAAAGCCTGCGAGGGTTTCACTTTCTCCTTTGGCCTCTTCAAATTTCTCTTCATCTTCATCATCTAAGACACGGCAAAAATCTTTGATGGTTATTTTTCCTTCAAAAATATAATTATTTTCATCAAGTTTCGAGTAGGTCAAGTCTTCATCATCAAATTCATCATTAATATCACCTACAATTTCTTCAATAACATCTTCTAAGGTTACAATTCCACTTGTTCCTCCGTATTCATCAACTACAATAGCAAGGTGTTTTTTCTTTTCTTGAAACTCAATTAATAAATCGTCTAACTTTTTGTTTTCAGGCACAAAAAATGCTTCCCTTAATAGATTTTGCCATTTAAATGTCTTCTTATTCAAATGCTCCAATAAATCTTTTGCATACAACACCCCAACAATGGTATCCATATTTTCACGATATACAGGATTTCTTGAATAACCGTTCTTTAAAATCATTTGCAGCACCTCTTCATAACTTGCATCTTCTGAAATGGCACAAACATCGGTTCGAGGTTTCATAATTTGTACTGTTTCGGTATTTCCAAAACTTACAATTCCCTCTAAAATTTTTTGTTCTTCTTTGGTTGTAGCATCATCTGAAGTTAGCTCTAACGCTTGTGATAAACGCTCAACTGAAAGGTTGTTGTTTTTGTTTCCTAGTCTATTTTCTATAACACTAGTTAACTTGATAAGCGGAAAACTTAACGGAGTTAACAAGGTGTTTAAAACCTGAATTGGTTTTGCCATCATTTCGGCAAACTGCAATGATTTTCTGCTTGCATATACTTTTGGTAATACTTCTCCAAACAATAGAATTAAAAAAGTAATAAGTACAATTTCTATCAAAAAAAGTACAGAAACATTGAAGAAATAAAAATCCAGCTCATAATCTAACCCCGTAAACAATACCTTACCAATATTTGCAAATAACAATACAATAAGAATGTTAATGAAGTTATTGGTAATTAAAATTGTACCTAGTAATTTTTTGGGATCATTTAATAATTTTACTACTGTATTTTCATCTTTCGAATTTGATGACAACTCATCTAACTCGGTTTGTGAGATTGAAAAAAACGCTACTTCAGTTCCTGAAACTAGTGCAGAACAAATTAATAAAAGCAGTAAAAGCAAAAGGTTAACGGTTGTTAACCAATCAAAACTTGATAATAATAAAAATAAAGGTTCGGGTTCTGGATCCAATTTTTAAAATTTAATTATACTAAAATGGTAAATCGTCATCTTCTTCAGGAGCTACACTTGGTGGTGTAGGATTTCCTTGCATTGGTTCTGCGCTAGATTGCGGACTACTTGGGTCTTTTTTAGTAGATAAAAACGTCATGTCTTGTACATGAATTTCGGTAGCATATCGTTTTTGACCATCTACTTCATACTGACGTGTTTTTATACGACCTTCGCAATACACACGATCTCCTTTGGTTAAATATTTTTCACAAATTTCAGCCAATTTATTACGCACTACAATATTATGCCATTCAACATTGGTTACCTTTTCTCCGGTTTGACGATTGGTATATGTTTCATTAGTAGCTAATGGAAAACGCCCTATCGAATTTCCTCCTTCAAAATAGTGCATTTTAACCTCATCACCTAAATGTCCTATTAAAATAACCTTGTTTATTGTTCCTGCCATAGCATTATAGTTTAGTGTAAAATCAAATATACAAAAATTAGGACTCCTTGTTTAGATATTCCTCCAAAAACTTATCTATCAACACCGGCACAGGTTGCTCTTTTACTTTTGACCAACTCATTGTATTCTCACTAACATTGGTCGTTTTTACTACCCAAAACTTCGTAACTAAATGTTGATGTGACAATTTATGAACAATATCTTCTTTATTAAAAAGTGATATGGTGGTTTCTTCAGGAAATAATTTTACGAATTGATCATGCTCTATCAACTCTTTTTCGTCCGTTTCTTTTTTTGTTTCCACAAGTGGAAATTGATACAATCCTTGCCAAATTCCTTTTCCAACACGCTCTTCTAATACTGTTTGGTTATCCTCTGTAACTGGTACCAAATAATTAAAATAACGTTTCTTTATTTTGATTTTCTTTTCTTTTACAGGAAGTTCTTTTACACTGTTATTTGCCAATGCTACACAACTTTCAGCTAGCGGACATTCATCACACAGCGGATTTTGAGGCTTGCAGTGTAACGCACCAAAATCCATGATAGCTTGATTGTACACTCCTGGTTGTGTTGCATCAATTACAGTTTGTGCTAACTCTTTAAACTCTTTAATTCCTTTGGTAGAATTAATAGGAGTAGCTATTCCAAAATAACGAGATAACACTCTATATACATTACCATCTACCACAGCAACAGGCTCATCATAGCAAATAGACGCAATTGCTGAGGCGGTATAATCGCCTACTCCTTTTAATTGTAATAATTCTTTATAGCTTTTAGGAAATACGCCTTTAAACTCTTCCGAAATATAATTAGCTGTAAAATGTAAATTTCTTGCTCTTGAATAATAACCCAAACCTTGCCATAATTTTAACACTTCACTTTCTTCAGCTTTTGCTAAATCAAATACTGTTGGAAAAGCTTCTGTAAACTTTAAAAAATACGGTAAGCCTTGCGCAACGCGGGTTTGTTGTAACATAATTTCACTTAACCAAACACGATACGGATCTTTAGTTTTTCTCCAAGGAAGTTCTCTTTTGTTTTGTAAATACCAGAAAATTAATTGTTTAGATAAAGACATTTATGTAAATTGTGCCGGCAAAATTAACATATTTTATTTAGATATTTTTATTCTTATTTTTTTCGGAATAGATTAATTATCATATATTTGCACCCTCAAAAATTCAAAAAGTAATTTCAAAAAAATATATAGAATGACAAAAGCAGATATCGTATCTAAAATTTCAGATAAGAGTGGAATTGAAAAAGCAGATGTTTTAGCGACTGTTGAAGCATTTATGGACGAAGTAAAAGATGCATTAGAGAGTGGAGATAATGTATATTTAAGAGGTTTCGGTAGTTTTATTATTAAAACTAGAGCAGAAAAAACTGGTAGAAACATTTCTAAAAATACAACTATCAAGATTCCTGCACACAACATACCTGCTTTTAAACCTTCTAAGGTATTTACTGAAGGTGTAAAAACTAAAGTAGCCGTAAAATAATTAAGAAAGTATTAACCAAAAGCCTTATTAACTAAGGTTTTACAAAACATTTTAACTATGCCAAGTGGTAAAAAAAGAAAGAGAGCTAAGATCTCTACACACAAAAGAAAGAAAAGAGCGAGAGCAAATCGTCATAAGAAGAAAAAGTAAGCAGTAGCTTACTTTTTCGTTGCTTTTATAAGCTACGTTCATTGACATTAAGGTTTTAACACCTTAAAATGGTATAAATTATACCTGTTTACAAATTTTAATCCGTCTTCGTAAGCAATTACGACGGCATAAAACCATATTCAGAATGAAAACAGAATTAATAATTCGTTCCAATTCTTCTGATATTGATTTCGCCTTACTAAGAGATGGTAAACTTATTGAGTTAAACAAAGAAACAAGCGACCATAATTTTTCAGTCGGGGATATTTTTCTTGCTAAAATAGGAAAAGTAATGACTGGTTTAAATGCCGCTTTTGTAAATGTTGGTTATCCTAAAGATGGTTTTTTACACTATCACGATTTAGGACCACAAGTACAGTCTTTAAATAAATTCATTAAGAAAGTAAGCACAGGTAATTACAAAGAGTTCACTTTAAAAAACTTTCGTTTTGAAGAAGACATCAACAAAGACGGAAGTATTAACGATGTACTAAAATCAGGTCAAAGTTTATTAGTACAAATTGTAAAAGAACCAATATCTACCAAAGGTCCGCGTATTAGTTCGGAACTTTCAATAGCAGGTAGGTTTTTAGTTTTAGTTCCTTTTTCTAACCGTATATCGGTATCACAAAAAATAGCAGATCCGAAAGAAAAGGAACGTTTAAAAAAATTAGCAAAAAGTATCAGACCAAAAGGGTTTGGACTTATTTTACGTACTGTTGCCGAAGGTAAAAAGGTAGCAGAACTTGACAAAGATTTACAAAACTCACTTGACCGTTGGAAAACAATGTGTAAACGCATTGCTAATAATAACACCCCAACTAAAATATTAAGTGAGTTAAACAGAGCATCTTCAATTTTAAGAGATGTAATGAACGATTCTTTTACAAGCATTGTAACCAACGATGAAACTTTAAAAGTTGAAATTAAAGAGTATTTACAAGAAATATATCCTGAAAAGGAAAACATTGTAAAACTTCATGCGTCTGAAGTACCTATTTTCGAAAAATATGGTATAGAACGTCAAATTAAAACATCGTTTGGTAAAACAGTTTCTATGAGTAAAGGGGCTTATTTAGTTATAGAGCATACCGAAGCTTTACACGTAATTGATGTAAATAGTGGTAACCGCTCTAATAAGTCTTTAAACCAAGAAGAAACTGCCTTAGAAGTTAATTTAATTGCTGCCAGTGAAATTGCTCGTCAATTACAATTGCGAGATATGGGAGGAATTATAGTTGTTGACTTTATTGATATGAAATCTGCTGAAAACAGACAGAAATTGTATCAGCACTTAAAAGACGCGATGGCTTTAGACCGTACTAAACACAAAATTTTACCTCCGAGTAAATTTGGTTTAGTACAAATTACAAGACAACGTGTACGACCTGAGTTAGAGATAAAAACACGTGAACCAAATCCAAATAAAAATGGAGAAGTGGAAGCTCCTATTGTCTTATTAGATAAAATAGAAGCAGAACTTGAACGCCTTATAAATAGTGGTAAAAACTATAAGGATATTACTTTAAATGTACATCCTTTTATAGCTGCTTATTTAACAAAAGGCGTGAACTCTATCCGTTTTAAATGGTTTGTTCAATACAAAAAGTGGATAAAAGTATTACCAAGAGATGCTTACCAGTACTTACAATATAAATTCTATTTTAAAAAGAAGAAAAAAAAGTAAGTAAGGCAATCTTATTATGAAATAAAAAACCCGTATCGTTTGATACGGGTTTTTTTTATGTTTAAAACCAAAACCCTAAGTTAAATAACCAATAATGTTCAGAGTGATCTGGTGACCAAGTATATTTTAATTCAACAGGTCCCATAAACGTTTCTACGCTATAACCTAAAGCATATCCTGATTTGGTGTTTTTAAATAAGCTTCCTTTATCAAAAATATCTTCTTCTACACGAGCATAATTGGCAATAAACATTGCGTAATGATTTTTTAAAACCTCATAACGCAGATTAAATTCTGATCTTAAGTAAGACTGATTATTTAAACCTCCTGTATCATAACCATACATAGGAATGAAATTATTAATATAGTTTTGATTGTAGCCTCCTAAGTGATAATCAAAAATTTCGAATGACTTTTTTCCTAAAGTATATCCTGCTTGTGAGGTATATTGAAAGGTCAATTTATCATAAAAAGTAGTAGCAAACCCCAAGGTTCCTCCTAACTGCGAAAATTGATGAAAGGGCTCGCTATTGGGTAATAGTCCTTCTAACCTATTATTCCTATCAGACCATAAAAACCACTTAAAGCCTATATCTGCATAAAACCCTCTTGTAGGGAACATTTCTTTGTTGTAGGTGTCTAATTTTAAATATGAATAGGCATTTATATAATTACTTCTATCAAAAAAGTCTTCTTTACCATCAGAAGATATATTTTGTGTGCTTGCTTCAATATTTTTATGCTCTGTTCCTATACCAATCGCAAACTTTTTATCGAAGGTTGTTTGAAAGTATAATGAACTTGAAAAATCTGAATACTTTCCGTTTATAAGTCCTGTATCATAAATGAAATCACTATTGAAAGAGTTGTATCTTGTACTAAAACCATAACTTGTTAAAAATCCGTTATCCACAAAATATTCTAAGTTATATCTGATTTTATCACCAATACCAAAATCAACAGAAAGTTCATCATTTTGAAAAAGCAACTTTTTATGATTATAATTCAATAAGACTGCTGACTTATACAGTAAATCATAATGTAACCCAAGACGTAAATAAGACTGAATTTTTTCTTCTTTTACTGTTAGCTCTAGTTTTTTTCCATGGAAAGATTTATCGAAATGATAATCAATTCTAGTAAAGTTTTTTGTCGCTGTTAAGGTGTTTATTTTCTTAGAGATTTCTTTGTAAGAAACACTATCTCCTTCACGTAATTGCAACTTTCCTAAAATATAATTATTGGTATAGTTTTTATTTCCTTTAATAATAATTCTATCAACAATAAACTTTTTTTCTTTTAGCTCTACCTTAGGCAGTTTTCTTTTGATAGGCTGCATTTTTGCAATACTATCAAAAACCACTCTGTACTTTTTTGCTACTTTATACCCTTCATCTAAAACTTCATTTTTTTGATTAAAATCTATAACACTATACTCTATAACATTTGGGCGAATGTAGACATTTAACAGCTCTATTTGCTCGTCAGACTTCTTATACATTTGAAAGTTAATAATCTGCATCAACAAAGAAGCTACAGAAACTAACTCATCTTTTTTTAATAACTCTCCTTGAACGCTGACTCCTATTATGATATCAACTCCTTTCTTTTTCATAACATCAGCAGGAAAGTTATTTACAACTCCACCATCAACCAATAATTTCCCTTCAATATCTACCGGATTTAATAAAGACGGAAAGGCAGCACTTGCTCTAAGCGCTAGCGGTAACGAACCCGTTTCTAAAACTTCCTCTTCACCTGTTTCTATGTTTGTACCTATACAATAAAAAGGTATTGGTAATTTAGAAAAATCACTAATTTCATCTACTGGTGCTAATAATTCAGTTAAAAAATTTAAGACGTTTTGTCCTTTTGACAAACCTAAAGGTAACCCTAAACTACCTTTCTTTATCGGAAGAGATACCGCATATTTTTCACCGTGAAGTTTGCTAAAAAAAGGTTTTTCTTTTCTTGGAACTTTATCTTGTAGCAAACTCATAAAATCTGTTTCAAAAACAGCTTCTTCTATTTGATCGGCTGTATAGCCAGCAGCATATAAACCTCCTACAATAGCTCCCATGCTTGTACCACCAATATAATCGATCTGAACACCAGCTTTTTCAAGCTCTTTTAATATCCCTATATGAGCTATACCTTTTGCACCACCGCCACTAAGCACCAAACCTACTTTAGGTTGTTCTTGGCCAGCATCAGCGCTGGAAATAATAATAAAATTAGCAACTTTTTCATTCTTCTTTTTTTTGATAATATTGATATATTTTTTGAGCTCGTGCATTACCTACAACTTCTTTCAATTCTTCTAAGCTAGCACTTTTAACACGTTTTGCTGACTTAAATTTACGCAATAAATTGGTGATTGTTTGCTTACCAATGTCAGGAATTTGCTCTAATTCTGATTGAATAGCACTTTTACTTCGTTTATTTCTATGGAAAGTGATCCCGAAACGGTGTGCCTCGTTACGTAAATACTGAATTATTTTAAGCGTTTCAGATTTTTTATCTAAATACAACGGAACAGAATCTCCCGGATAATAAATTTCTTCCAAGCGTTTTGCAATTCCTATAATAGCTATTTTCCCTCTTAAATCGAGGGCATCTAAACTTTTTAAAGCAGATGATAATTGTCCCTTTCCTCCATCAATAACGATTAACTGAGGCAATGGTTGTTCTTCTTCTAACAATCGTTTATATCTTCTGTATACAACTTCTTCCATCGAAGCAAAATCATCGGGACCTTCAACTGTTTTGATGTTAAAATGACGATAGTCTTTCTTACTTGGTTTTCCATCTTTAAAAACCACACAGGCAGCTACAGGATTGGTTCCTTGGATGTTCGAGTTATCAAAACATTCAATATGACGTGGTTCTTTTCCTAATCGCAAATCCTTTTGCATTTGCGCCATAATTCTTTTTACATGACGATCAGGATCCACAATTTTTATTTGTTTAAACTGCTCTTGACGGTAGAATTTCGCATTGCGTTCAGAGAGTTCTACAATACGTTTTTTATCTCCTAGCTTTGGAATAGTTACCTTAACATCTTTACCAACACTAACTTTAAAAGGCACAAAAATTTCTCGTGATAACGAATTAAAACGCTGGCGAGTTTCAATAATAAATAACTCTAAAAGCTCTTTATCGGTTTCATCTAATTTTTTCTTAATTTCTGTAGTATACGATTGTACTATGGAGCCATTCATCACCTTAAAGAAGTTTGCGTAGCCATGCGATTCATCAGAAATAATGGAAAACACATCTACATTATTAATCGACGGGTTGACAATTGTTGATTTTGCTTGATAATTCTGTAGCGACGCTAATTTTTCTTTAATCTTTTGTGCTTCTTCAAAGCGCATATCGGAAGCAAAATCGAGCATTAATTTTTCAAACTGCTGTAAACTTTCTTTGAAATTTCCTTTGATGATGTTTCGAATAGCTCTTATATCTTCTAAGTAATCTTCTTCTGTTTGATATGCTTCACAAGGCCCTTTACAATTACCTAAATGATATTCTAAACATACTTTGTATTTATCAGCATCAATCTTATCCTGACTTAAGTCGTAATTACAAGTACGTAACGGATACAGCTCTTTAATTAAATCTAATAGAGCATGTACCGTTCGCATATTGGTATACGGACCAAAATATTCCGAACCATCCTTCACAACTCTTCGTGTAGAAAACACGCGCGGAAATCGCTCCTTTTTAATACAAATCCACGGATACGATTTATCATCCTTCAACAATACATTGTATCGTGGTTTATATTTTTTTATTAGATTGTTTTCAAGAAGCAAAGCATCTGTTTCCGTATCAACCACCACATGCTCAATACGAACAATTTTCTTGACTAAAACTCGTGTTTTTCCATTCTCATGATTCTTGGTAAAGTACGACGAAACACGTTTTTTTAAGTTCTTAGCTTTTCCTACGTAAATAATCACATCTTCCTTATCAAAATATTGATAAACTCCGGGTGAATTAGGCAGTGTTTGTATTTGAAGTTCTAGCGATGTTGGCATACAACGAAAATACGATTTTTTAGCCTTTTAAAAGGGTATAAACGCTAGTTTTAGTACCTTTACGATATGGGTAAACTTATTGATAATTTTGGCAGACAAATTAGTTATGTTCGGTTAGCTGTAACTGACCGCTGTAACTTGCGTTGTCAATATTGCATGCCTGCACACGGTATTGATATTGTGCCTCGTGAAGAACTACTTACCTACAAAGAAATGTACCGCATTATCAGAGTACTTACTGAATTAGGAGTAAACAAAGTTCGTTTAACTGGTGGCGAGCCTTTTGCTCGTAGAGATTTTATGTCGTTTTTAGAGATGTTATCGTACAACGATTTACTGGACGCTATCAATATTACTACCAATGGTGCTCTTGTTTCTAAACACATCAAAGACTTAGAAAAGCTTGAAAAAATAAAAACCATCAACTTAAGTATTGATAGTTTACATGCCGATAAGTTTGCCAAAATTACACGTCGTGATGTATTTTCCGAAGTATATAAAACCTTTGAATTACTGGAAAAAAGTCCACTCAATTTAAAATTAAATGTAGTAGTGCAATCGGGTTTTAATACTGATGAAATAGTTGACTTTGTTGCATTAACCAAAGATAAAAATATTGCGGTTCGCTTTATTGAAGAAATGCCTTTTAACGGAAAAGGGCAACGAAACACCGAAGAAATATGGAATTACAACCGAATTTTAAACGAGATACAATCAAGCTATAATATTACACAACTCATCACAGAAAAATCATCGACTTCTCGCAATTTTTCTGTTGAAAATCATATAGGAACTGTAGGAATTATTCCTGCTTTTACTCGTACTATATGTAATGATTGTAACCGAATTAGAGTTACCTCAACAGGAACTTTTAAAAACTGTTTGTTTGATGATGGTGTTTTTAACCTACGAGATTTTATTAGAAATGGTGCCAGTAATGAAGATTTGAAAGCGTTATTTTTATCACTCATAAAAGAAAAACCAGAGAATGGTTTTGTAGCCGAAGCCAATCGTAAACAAGGAAATGTTTCTGAAAGCATGAGTACAATTGGAGGATAGATTATGGATAATTTCATCAAACAAAACCCCATCATTTCAGGTTTTATAATAGTTATTCTTACATCTCTTTTACTTTTATATCATCTGAAAAACATAAAAAAAGAAAAAAACAATATGGATATATCTATTTTGTCTAAAACATCAAAAATCGATTTAGTCATATTAATTATTACCTTATATCTTATCGCACTAGTATTAATTATAAGAGGTCTATGATTACAGTAGAAGAAGCTAAACATATAATTTTAAAAAACACACAAGATTTCGGAATTGAAGAAATTCCCTTTTTAGAAACAGTCGGAAGAGTTTTAAAGGAAGACATTCTTGCCGATAGAGATTTCCCTCCTTTCAACCGAGTGGCTATGGATGGTATAGCGATCAATCATCGTTTTTTTGAGTATGGTGTTCGCGATTTCAAAATTGAAGGTATTCAGCCTGCAGGAGCACCTCAACAAACTATGGAGAATACTTCAAACTGTTATGAAGTGATGACAGGAGCCTGCTTACCTAACAATACAGATACGGTTATTCGCTACGAAGATGTAGAAATCAATACCTTAATGGCAACTATCAATATTGATAAAATTACCGAAGGGCAAAATATTCATGTACAAGGTTCAGACAAAACCAAAGAAGAAGTTCTTATTAAAAAAGACACAATTATTTCTGCTGCTGAAATAGGAGTTTTAGCTACAGTAGGTAAAGCTATGGTTAAAGTAGCCAAACAACCTAAAGTAATGATTATTTCTACGGGTGATGAATTGGTTGACACTCATAAAACTCCGTTAGCACATCAGATTAGAAGAAGTAATGTATATACCTTAGTTTCTTTATTGAATGATTTAAAAATTCCTGCAAAAACTGCTCATATTGCTGATGAAAAATCAGTTTTAAAAGAAAAAATAGCGTCTTTTCTACAAGAATATGACGTGCTTTTATTTAGCGGTGCTGTAAGTAAAGGGAAGTTTGATTTTTTACCTGAGGTTTTAGGTGAACTGGGTGTTAAAAAGTTATTTCATAGAGTTTCACAAAGGCCAGGAAAGCCTTTTTGGGCTGGTGTTACTGATAATTGCAATGTGTTCGCTTTTCCAGGGAATCCAGTGTCTACATTTGTAAATTGTTTGGTGTATTTTTATCCTTGGTATTATAAATCTGTTGGAGTTTCTTCCGAAGAAAAAACAGCAATTTTAGTAAAAGACATTACTTTTAAACCTAATCTAAGCTGTTTTTTACAAGTAAAATTAACTTCGGAAAACGGACAAGCATATGCAACTCCAATACAAGGAAATGGTTCCGGTGATTTAGCAAGTTTGGTCGAAGCTGATGGCTTTATTAAACTACCAAAAACTGAAGAGATAGAATTTAAAAAAGGAAGTGTTTTTCCTATACTAACGTATCGGAGTTTTTAATTATTAATGTTTAGTTTTGAGTTAAAAATTTAAAATGAAGGAAAGTATTGTTCAAGGCAAGAGTTTTCAATTCTCTTTAAAAATAATTTCTCTGTACAAAAAACTACAACAAGAAAAAGAGTTTATAATTTCAAAACAGCTTTTAAGAAGCGGAACTTCAATAGGAGCAAATATAGAAGAAGCTTTAGCTGGTCAAAGTAAAAGAGATTTTATTTCTAAAATGTCTATTTCTTCAAAAGAAGCTAGAGAAACTAAATATTGGTTACGTTTATTAAAAGAAAGTAATTTAACAAATATTGATGTTACAGATATACTTTCGGATATTCACGAGCTAATTAGGCTATTAACAGCAATTGTAAAAACATCACAACAGAGTTTAACTAAAAATTAAAAACTCAACATTCAAAACTTATATAAAGTGAGCAACTTTTCCCATATAAACGAGCAAAACCAACCTAAAATGGTAAATGTTTCTGATAAAAAAATCACGAAACGTACCGCTATTGCCAAAGCAACTATGTTTTTAGGTTCAGAAATTGTGAGTCATTTTACCAATGATGAACTCATCACTAAAAAAGGACCTGTTTTTCAAACAGCTATCATTGCTGGAATTCAAGCCGTAAAAAAAACTTCTGATATCATCCCAATGTGCCATCCTTTGTTAATCAATGGTGTGGACATTGATATCAATATTGTAGACGATGAGCATGTGGGGGTTTTTTGTAAAGTAACCATCGAAGGTAAAACAGGAGTAGAAATGGAAGCTCTTACTGGAGCTTCAGCAACTTGTTTAACTATTTATGATATGTGTAAAGCTATCAGTCAAAAAATGGTAATTAAAGAAGTAAAGTTAGTAGAAAAAACAGGTGGTAAATCGGATATTAAAAATGGATGATAAGCATACTAAACATACAAACTTAGTTAAAAAACATAATGATAATTTTGCTCCTAATGAAGTAGCTATTTTAGGAACTAAGTGTGGGGTTATCGCTGATTTAGTTCATAACGTTTCAAAAAAATTATCGAACTATAACTTAGGGTATTTTGATGCTTCACATGCTAAAGATGTTGAGCAAAACACCCTAACTGAATACACCTTTCATCATGAAGGAAATTTACAAATAAAGACTACTTCTTCAGTAAACAAATACGAACAACGCTTACAGTTTTACAATCATGATTTAGTATTCATCAATGGAAATCATTACCAAGGAGCTAAACAAATTTTAATTTTAGATGATGAAAAGGAAGCTTCTGTAAAAAAGAGATTAGACCAACTAACGAGTATTCAATTTGTAATTAAACTGAATGAAAACTCAAAATATTTTGATTGTTTACTAGAACGTTTTCCAAACATCAAAAATAGTACTTCTTATACAATTAATGAGGTTGATAAAATATCTAATCATATACATAATCTCATTAAAGAAAATATTGCTCCCGTAAAAGGATTGGTTTTAATAGGCGGAAAAAGCACACGAATGGGGCGTAACAAATCGGAGTTGATGTATTATAAAAAACCACAAAAAGAACACGTAAAAGAGTTGCTAGAAAACAACAATTTAGAAATTTTTTATTCTGTTCAAGCCTCCTCAGAAAAAGAGAATGAAATTCATGATACCTTTTTAAATTTAGGACCGTTTGGAGGTATTTGCTCTGCTTTTCAAAAAGATCCAAACTCAGCATGGCTTGTCATGGCTACAGATGTTCCGTTTGTAAACAATGAGCTTATTCAATTGTTATTACAAAAGAGAAATCCTGCTAAAGTAGCCACTACCGTTAAAGGAAGAAACAAAGAATTTCCTGAACCTCTAATCACCATTTACGAACCAAAAGCCTACGGAAAATTATTAGCTTATTTAGCACAAGGATATTCGTGCCCACGTAAAATGCTCATTAATTCTGATGTTGAGATTATTGAAGTTGACGATAACTTAATAAGAAACATCAACACTCCTGAAGAGTTCGAGCAGGTTAAAAAAGAGCTCAATTCAAAATAAAAAAGCACTTAAATCTAGATTTAAGTGCTTTTTTGTACCAAAGGTGGGACTGTGTATTAAAAAATCGAAAAACTTAACTATCTAGTTTTCAATCGTTATTATTTACAATATTTAGGTAAATATACCCTTTTTTGACACAAATTTGACACGTGTCTTTTACCTTTTTTATAAAAAACACCCTTTAATTATTTTTTACATTCTCTTTTATATATTTTTTGTATTATTTATACTCACTATAAAAATAATAATATAAAAACCTAAATATCAAAAACTTAGACTGAGTATAAAATGAATATAAAAGTGAGTATAAATTTCTATGAGTATAAAATTTGTATTCATTAAAAAGTTGTTTCTTCTGGAATACATTTTTTGTAAAAAATAGGGAAATGAAAGAATTTGTAAAAAACCCGTTTGAATCTTTATAATTTTTATGATACTTTTATAAGGAAGAAAACTTGCTTTTAAAATTGCTGAATCATAGTCGTATAAAAACCAATTATTATTCCGCATATCCTTCCAAAAAAGGAAACTATAAAGCTAAAACATACGCATATAAACTAGTTGTGCGTCATATAACCAAAACCAACAAATGGCAATTCCAAAAAACAAAGAAGAATTGATTTTTGAAATCAAAAACAACTATTCCAAACTGAAAAAGGACTTGGAAACTATTCCAACGGAATTAACCAAAGAAAAAGAACTCGATGGACACGCCAAAGAAACGAAAATGAGTATTTCCGATTTGGTTGCTTATCTCATTGGCTGGGGAGAATTGGTATTAAAATGGAATCACAAAAAAGAAAACGGAGAAAAAGTTGATTTTCCCGAAACAGGGTATAAATGGAATGAATTGGGGAAACTTGCACAAAAATTCTATTCAGATTATGAAAATCTTGACTATTCCGATTTGCTGAATAAATTAGACCAAACCGTAGATAAAATCCTCAAGTTGATTGAAAGTAATACGAACAAAGAACTTTATGAAAATGCTTGGTACGACAAATGGACAAAAGGAAAAATGATACAGTTCAACACTTCTTCACCGTATAAAAACGCCAGAAGTAGAGTGCGAAAATGGAAAAAAACTTTAAAAACAATAAATTAATATGCAATACGCTTACACGATAATTTACGTTGAAAACGTAGTCGAAACGATTGAATTTTATAAAAGAGCATTTGGCTTTGAAAAGAAATTTGTAACGCCTGAAAACGACTACGGAGAATTGATTTCAGGAGAAACAACAATCGCCTTTGCTTCTTTTGAACTTGGAATTTCAAATTTCAAGAAAGGATTTGAAAAAATAGATAAGTCAAAAAAGCCGTTCGGAGTAGAAATGGCATTTACAACAGAAAATATCGAAACGGATTTTAAGAAAGCGATTGATGCAGGTGCAACTGAATTTGAACCACTTGTAGAAAAACCCTGGGGACAGAAAGTGGGGTATGTTTTAGATAATAATGGATTTTTAATTGAAATTTGTACACCTATAAAGAACTAAAAATACGAACGCACAACAATGGCTATAAGCAATTGGGACTAAAGTGATAAAACGAAAGTATAAACATAAAACAAAGGTCAGTGCTAAACCGAAAAGTTAGGGCATAAAATCCCCAACTGCTCATAGCCGAGACCGTTGTGCGTCATTCAAAAAAACACCGTACTATAAATGAACTACCAAACTTTTAAACCGAATTCCGACTTGAAATCTATTGTCAGTTGTTATTGGACTTTAGAAGTTTCTGCCGAATCTGATGCCCAAAAACAGCGGATAATTCCAGACGGAACAATTGAAATGGCTTTTATACTTGGAGACGACATTAAAAGGTACACTTCCGAAGATGAATTCATTATACAACCTCGTGCAATGGTTCTTGGACAGACAATTGAACCCTTCTATATCGAACCGACAGGATATGTAAATACTTTCGCAATTCGTTTTTATCCTTACGGTTTTGCGAATTTTGTAACAATCCCGATTAAGAATTTGGCAAATAAGGAAACACCAATACAATTATTGTTTGGAGAAAAAACGGCTAATGAATTGGAACAAAAAATAATTGAGGCAACCAATAGTAGTGAACGAATAGAAATTATTGAAAATTTTCTTTTAGCCAAATTAAATGAAAAATCAACAATTGACAATATCGTAAAAACAACAATTGATGCCCTTTTGGCAACAAACGGAAGTGCTTCTATAACTGCAATTCTCAAAGAAGATATATCAAAACGGAGACAACTTGAACGAAATTTTTTAAAGCAAATTGGAGTTAGTCCAAAACAGTTAGGAAAAGTAATCCGACTACAAACTGCCCTAAAAATGTTACTTAACAAGAAGGTAGAAAACCTAACAGAAATTGCATACGAAAGTGAATATTTTGACCAAGCACATTTTATAAAAGACTTTAAGGAGTTTACAGGCATTAACCCTAAAGAATTTTTAGGAAACGAAAAAATGGTACTTTCTTCACTTTTCTACAAATAGCCAGCGTGTCGCATTTTTACAATTTTAGTATTTGCAAGTATTCTAAATTTGTGTTGTCAAATCAAAATGGACAAAATGAAAAAATCTATTCTTTGTACAGCCATAATTATTTTCCTTAGCATTACAGCGTGTAACAACAAATCTAAAACCGAAACTAACTCGGTTGAACCTAATATTAATCAAAAAACAAAAGAAATGAAAAGTCATATTTCAATTTTTGAAATTCCAGCAACGGATATTTCACGAGCAGTAAATTTTTATCAGGCAATTTTAGACATTAACATTGAGAAAATAGAAATGCCCGAAATGGAAATGGGAATATTCCCTTATGAAGAGCATATTGTTACAGGAGTTATCGTTAAGACCGAAGGAGATAAACCTTCGGCTAATGGAGTGACTATATACTTGAATGGTGGAGATAATCTTCAGGTCATTCTTGATAAAGTGGAGAAAAATGGTGGTAAGATAATTGTTCCGAAATCACCTCACGCAGACGATAGTGGATATTACGCACTATTTCTTGACTCGGAGGGAAATAAAATGGGACTACATTCCCCGAACTAAACGCGGGAAAAGAACGAACGCACAACAACGTATATAGCTCATAGCTAATTAGTTAATTACTAAAAATTAGTGCTTATTTGCCAAAAAGCCAAATTTTTGAATTTGGCTTTTTGCGTTAATAAGGAAAAAAGAAAAATTCAAAAATTTGGCTTGTGCTTAACCGAAAAAACAGTACCTTTTTACACGCTACGAGCCATATACAAAACCGTTGCCAGTAATTTGAGAAACTGTAACTATTTGAAACAAAATTAGTCTTTATTTGAAAACACAATTAATGAAAAAAACTATTTTACTAATTCTACTTTTAGCTTCATTAAAAAGTATCGGACAAAAATCAGAATTAAACATTACAATTGACGAAAGGATTGAGACAATCTATTCAATAGCATTTTTAGACAATTACTTTTTAGTTAGTAATCACGATAATCTTTATAAATCAAAGTTGAGAAAAAAACTCGATGCTCTGAAGAATCATAAAGCAGTGGTTTTATTTGACACATTATCTAAAAAACACGGATTTAATTTTTATAAAGTTACTGACTGGGCTTTACAGTTCGGAAAATTTCCTGAATTAAATAAAGTGAGAGAAGTAGCAGAACCATATCCTTTTATTGAAAGCGAAAGCGATTATCTTATTGAAAATTTCAAAAAAGAGTTTATTTCTTTCAATCAAGATTCATTATTTCAAGAATATTTAACTGAAATAAAACCATTGAATGAAAAGGTTATTAATCAAGTAAAAGAATCCAAATCTATTCAAGAGCTTCCAACATATTTAGAAAGTTATTACGGAACTGAATTGGGTTCATATAATTTAATTCTTTCACCATTAGTTCATTCAGGAGGTTTTAATGCGGAATTCGTAGAAAATGGAAAAAAAGAAGTTTATGCTATAATTGGACCAAATGGCGAAATTGAACATATTCCTTATTTTGAAAAGGAATTTCTTGAAATGGATTTGATTTTACACGAATTCGGTCATTCATTCGTAAATCCCTTAATGGTAAAATATCACAATGAAATAGAGAATCTTAAAGAAAAATATTATACTGAAAGTTTAAAGAAAACTGGAGAAAACGAGGGTTATAGCGAATGGAAATATGTTTTTAACGAACTTTTGATAAGAGCAACAACTATAAGAATAACAGAGAAAAATTTTGGAACAGAAAAAGCTAAAGAACTTTTAGATTATGAAAAATCTATTGGATTTTCATTGGTAGAAAATATCGTAGGAATTTTAAAAGAATATGAAAATAACAAAAATAAATATCCAAACTTTAATAAGTTTTATCCGATTTTAATTGAACGAATGAAATAAAAACTACTGGCAACACCGTGTATAATTAATTGCTTTGGTCGTTGCCTATTTGGAAAATTCCTTCGGAATTTTCTCGCGTTCGTTTTTGTTTACTAAATTAGTTGCTTAAACACGCAACTAACCATACACAAAACCGTTGGCGGTAATTTGAAGAAACGATTAACAACGAAAAACAATCAAGAAAATGAAGATATAAGTAACTGTAAGGTAGAATAAGAATTGAAATACCTTTTACAATGCAAAGTAGAAAGGGTAAGTATAAATATTAAAAAATTAGAAAATGACACAGTTACAAATGATTGACAAAACAAAGTCAATAGCTCAAATTGATAAAAATATTTCTGCCGTATTTATGTACGGGTCATTTACCAAAAATGAAGGAGATAAATATTCAGATATTGAGTTCTATATCTTCTTAAAGGACAAAGAAAATTTTTCGGCTGAAAATTGGGTAAGACAAATTCATCCTTTGGCATTATATTTTACCAACGAGTATGGAAGTGAAGTTGCTATTTTTGAAAATATGATAAGGGGGGAATTTCATTTTTTGACAAACGACCAAATGGAAGTTATCAAATCGTGGGACGGTTTGGTAGAGTTTAGCGACTTTGACAAAATGATTTTAGTAGATAAAGAAGCCTTATTGACTAACACTCTCAAAGAAATCAAAACTAAAATACCTGACCGAACAACAAGTGAAAACACCTTGTGGTTAAGTCAATCATTGTTGAATGTTTTACTGACAACAAGCAACTTAATTAAACGACAGGAATTTGCTCACGCTTACCAAAGTTTATCAAATACTCAAAAATACTTACTTTGGTTAATCAGAATTGAGACATCTCAAACTAAACATTGGGAAAGTCCTACAAAAAGTTTAGAGAAAGACATAGACCCAGAGTGGTATTCATTATTTCAGCAGACAACATCAAGCTTAGACCCGACAGATATTAAAACAGCTTTCAAGAATACACTAACATTGACTGAAAAACTTTTTGATAATCTTGGAGTTGAAGCAAAATTAAAGGGATTATTAAGGAGAATTGAATAAAAAAACTACCGCCAACATTGTGTATAAGTAATAGCGGTTTAAGTGATAAAACGAAAGTATAAACATAAAACAAAGGTCAGTGCAAAACCGAAAGGTTTGTGAGTAGAAATCCGCTACTACTCATACACGAGACCGTTGTGGTGCATTTAAAAACTGACATTTGCGAAAACATTGAGGTTTGAAAAATCATAAAATCTATAAGAAAAAAACTAACTGAATTAACCAATGAACAACAGAACACTTGAACAACAGCGGATTGAATTTATCAATCAAAAATTTCTTGCTACACCATTAGCTGGTTTGATTATATGGACTATAATTGGATTAATCGGAATCTTTTTTTCTGACTTTATAGCAGTTTGGTCAATTTTTATTGGAACCGGAAGTATTGTATATCTAGGTCTGCTTCTCTCAAAATTCACAGGTGAAAATTTCCTAGATAAAAGTAAACCGAAAAACGAATTCGACACTCTTTTTCTTTTTACGGCTGGACAAGCGATACTTGTCTATTCAATTGCAATACCATTTTTTCTGGTTGACTATTCTTCTCTTCCAATGACTGTAGGAATTCTGACTGGATTAATGTGGTTGCCATTTTCTTGGATTATAAAACATTGGGTTGGAATTTTTCACACCTTGACTAGAATCATTACAGTTCTAACTCTTTGGTATCTTTTACCCGAATATAGGTTTATAGCTATTCCTTTTGCAATTGTTTTAATTTATGTCATTACATTAATAATCTTAAAAAACAGAAAGAAAACTGAATAAAAACGACACCACAACAATGTATAACCGCAATTACGGCGGATTCGACTACGTCCGAATCCACTCGGAATTGCTAAAGTCAGTGCCAAACCGAAAATTAACGCATATTAATCCGTAACTGACGGTTATACGAGACCGTTGCCACAAATTTAATAAAATGGAAAACTTAAAAAATAAAAAAAAAGCATTCATTATTATATTATTTTCTATTTTGATGTTGATTTATGGTTTAATTACTAAAAGTTCTCCTGCTGCTGGATATGATAATGTGCCTTTAAAATTTTATGAAATTAACCTATTTGGGTTAAGTATTAATTATCAAAGTTTTGTATTGATTTTTATAATTACATTGGGAATTGGAATTTATTTTTTTGTTTTTAAAAGTGATGAATCTTTAAAGCAAGATTTGAAAAAAATCACTTCTAACAAAAAAAATAAAGCAACAAATTCCGATAATAAAAATTTAGAAATTAAAAATACGCCAAAAGAATCTAATGAAAACTTGAATTCAAATAATAAAAGTTATATATACTTTATATTATTTTTTTCTTTGATTTTTACATTATATATAGCTTGTATAGGAAGAGGAACTATTTGGTTTTTTATAATTTTATCTTATTTACTTTATATCTTTCTTAAACCAAAATCTAAAAAGGAATTGATTTTAAAATCAATAGGTTTTCCACTTATCTTTTTATGTATAATTTCATTTTTTTTAAGTAGAGAAATATATTATGGTTATAATTTTTCATATATTTTAGGAAAAAATATAGCTCCTTATCTTATATGTGTTCTTATCGTTTTTTTTAGCAAATTTCGAAAGTTAAATACTCCTGCAAATTTTAGTTTCAAAAACCCATTATTATGGATTTCTATAATTTGTCTTTTAATAAGTATAGTAAATTTTACAGCATCTGAATATTTAAAGATGATTATGAAGTGATAAAACTTGTGGCAACACCGTATATAAAAAATAGCTTCCTCTGCCCTAACCCGCAAATTTTGGTATATTTACGATGTCGCCAAATCTTTTGATTTGGCTTTTTGAAAAGTAAGATAAAATCAAAATGCAAAAGATTTGGCTTGTGGCGGGACGGAAAAGAAATCGCTAATTTGCACGCTACTTATCATATACAAACACGTTACCTGCAAGCTGAACAAACCGATGAACATAGGAAAAGAAATTAGAAATAGATTATCCAATTATGAAAAATTAGGTGTTGAAAAACAATCTAATGGAACTGAATTAATTGGTAAAGCACCTCACATTGCACCTTTAGCTTATTTACATTCAATATACAAAGGACTAAATAAAGAGGAAATTGATAGGCTTGAACGAGAATTAGAAACTGAAATACCAACAGACTATAAAAAGTTCCTACAATTTTCAAATGGACTTCATATTTTCAACACAACATTTTGTCTTGATGGATTGAGAACATCATACAACAGAATAAAAGAAATCGAAAATCGATTACCATTCTCAATTTTGACAACTAATCTTTATGAAAGACCTAAAAACGCAAAGTCCGAATATTTTTTTATTGGTGGATATGATTGGGGAAATGGTTCACATTTGTACATAAATAGAAATAATAATAAAGTCTATCGTTGTAAAGAAAATGATACAAAACCACTCAATGAATGGAATAACTTGAATGAAATGATATTAAGTGAAATTGACAGACTAATGGAATTGCATAATACAAATGGGGAATTGAAAGAAAATATCGAAAAAACAACACCGGAAAGCCAATTTTCATCAGATAAAAAAGGTTTCTGGAACAGATTGAAAAAAATGTTTTAATAAAAAAAGCCAGCAGGTAACACCGTGTATAATTCATTGCTAGTTCTAGCCTACTTACGAAAGTCCTCGCGGACTTTCTATCTGTGATTTATTTGCTAACTTTAGTGCTTAAACCACGCAACGAAACCATACACAAAACCGTTGTGTGTAATATCCCAATCAACCGTAAACTGAACTAAAAAATGACTGAATTACAAACTATAAAGGAAAATTTTAAATCGGATTTAAAAAAATTACGGATTTTATTAATCATTCTGACTTTAATCCAAATCGGATATATGATTATAATCTTTGCGGACACAAAACTGTGGATTAAACTCGACTTTGATTATAAAGCAAACTGGCTGATTTGGACTCTGAATTTAATTGTTGCAGGAATTTTTATCTGGTTTAATTGGACAAAAATGCCGATTAAAAAAAAGACAAAAACAAACAATACGTTTATGATTTTGTTTTTAGGAATTATAGGAATGTGGTTATGGATTCCAAACAAACGTGAAATAAATAAACTGACTGAAAAATAAAAAATACTACACACAACACCGGCTCCTATGAAAAGCACTAGTCTAGTTTTTCAAAGTTACTATATTTATTTTTAATTCTTACATAATAATAATTTTAGGGTGTTGAATTGTTGATAATTCCGAAGGATTATCAATACTTCAATACCTTATAACTTGCTCCGCATCCTATATGTGATCAACTCTATTGGTCGTCACCAGCATCTGTATGATTATAAGTTATAATAAGTCCAGCCACTTGCTATAAAAATGTGATCTTCGGGTTAATTTTGAAGTCACCCACGTTGTTTTGTGATATGGACTCTAAATACTTCTTTTCTGAGCTTTGTTATTGATTTATATACTATTCTATAACTCCTATCTCATAAGGAGTCTCTGTTTTGATAACGGCCAAAGTTCTACTAAGTAACTTACGAGCTATCTTTATGATTATCTTCTTAGTATCCTTACCATAATGCTTTCGGTAATAATGCTGCATCACTGGGTCTGTTCGAATCGCCTGCCATGAGGCTTCTATAAAATATGATCGCATTAATCGATGTGCTCGTGGCGTTATACCTATCGTTTTATAATTATCACCACTCTGATAAATACCTGGAGCTAACCCTACATAACCTGCCAAGTGTTTTATGCTATTAAACCTGCGTAAATCTCCTAATTCACTAATAATTCCACAAGCTACAATTCCACCAATACCCGGTATGCTTCTAAGCAAATAATAATCTTTCTTAAAATGCTTACGACAATAAGCTCTTAACTGATTACTAACTAAACGTAAATCTTCATCTACAAATCGAAAATAACGCATCCTACTCTCTAAGCTTGCTTTTGCTATTGCATATTCAAATATTATATCATCTAACCACCCCCGAAAACCATGACTCCAATGGTCATTATCGTACTGTTCTGGAACTTTTATTCCAAAGTAGAGCAACTGCATTTTTATGTAACTCTTGATACGTCTAAAATCCTTTACCAAATCATTACGCCTACGAAATAAACTACGCAAAGCTTCGCGATGCTCATCGGGCACATAAATACTACTTAATCGACCATCTTTCAATTCTCTACTAATCAACTGTGCATCTATACGATCGGTCTTTGTAAAACGCTCTTTCCCCTTACGATGGATATCGGCAGGATTAACTACTAAAGAGCGCCAGCCATAACTCTCAAAACAACGATGGGCATAATAGCCACAACATCCTGCCTCATAAGCTGTACTTACATCATATCCCGAAAAATGTCTATCAACATAAGCTTTCAATTGCAAAGGGTCTGGTGGCATACTAAAACTTTTGCCAGAAAATAGATCTGTTGAACAATGAACTTTCCAGCTGCGCTTGTGTATGTCAATTCCTATATATAATTTAGTGTCGGCAGTAATTTGAGTATTCATATCTTTATGTTTTTGTGAACTTTAAAGATACTCGTCTTACTGCTTTTTCATGGATGCTATAATTCATTGCGGCGGAATTTTCTCTCGAAAATTCCACGTTTTTTTCTATCTTTGAGCTACAACGGAATAAATCCTGCGTATTTTTCCGCAAC
Organism: Tenacibaculum sp. TB-56; assembly: GCF_059716275.2. Classification (NCBI taxonomy): domain Bacteria; kingdom Pseudomonadati; phylum Bacteroidota; class Flavobacteriia; order Flavobacteriales; family Flavobacteriaceae; genus Tenacibaculum; species Tenacibaculum sp. TB-56. Next base: position 1,089,604 of record NZ_CM201367.1, read on the forward strand.
GAAATCATAGCCAAGGCCGTTATGCAACATTAACTTCGAGATGAAAGTAAACCTAAAAGAAATTACAAAATCAAATAACAAGAGTGATTTTCTTCCTGTATTTCCAATATTAAAAGATGGAAAGTTATTTTTTGGAATTAATACTAATGGTATAAATCACTGTATTCACGGAAATAACACATTTATTGTTTGTTATAATTTAAATGAGAATAAGGTTGACTGGGTTAGAGAATTTAATGATAAAAACACTATTGGAATAGAAACAAATTTTGTAATTCATAATGATAAAATCATTGGATGTACAACAAGAGAATTATTAGCTTTAAATATAAATACAGGAATAACCTTATGGAAAAAATCATTCAAAAACTTTAGTGGTGAAATAACAATATTAAACAATAGATTATTTTTCTCAAACTGGGGAGAATTAATGGAATTAGATTTTGAAAAAGGAAAGAAAATTCAATCAAAAAAACCAAGAGTTAGTTGGTTTGACTCAAAACTTACTAACTACAAAGACAGATATTTTATTTCTACAAGTAATTCCAAAATTTTAGAATTATTTATTGAAAATTTAGACATTAAAAATCAATACAAATTTACAGGAGGTTGGGCTATTGGAACTGAACCTATATTTTTTAAAGACAAATTAATATCAGGTAGTTATGGTAGTAAAATAGTCATATTTGACTTAATCGAAAATAAAGAAATAAAAAGGTTTAAAAAAGTTACTGGTTCAAAACCGCAACAAATAAAATCAGATAATAGTTTCTTTTTCGCTGAAAAAGAAAACAATGATAACACCTCTATTTTAAGTTGTTATGATTTGATTAAAGGTAATAAAACGTGGAAAAAATCTTTTGAAGAAATAATAAAACTAGGTTTAATACAAAATGAACTGTTCATAATAACATTAAAAGATAATTATATATCGGTACACTTGATAAATAAAAAAACGGGAGAAATCAATAAAACTATTGAAAGTAGTTCTAATAGCGCATTACAAAAATTTAATCATTTCAGAGGTATTGATTTAGTTCACAATGAAAATACTCTAATTTCATCAATCGAACCTAATACTCTAAAAGTAAAAACGTTGCATAACATTGTATAACCGCAATTACGGCGGATTCGACTTCGTCCGAATCCACTCGGAATTGCTAAAGTCTGTGTCTCGTTTGAAATTTTTCGCTAAATTTGTCCGTAACTGCGGTTATACGTATTCCAAGGTTAAAAACAAGTTTTTTTTAGAAATTTACTGCTGCTATATTTACAAAGGGAGTACCTCTTTTAATTACTGCAAAACTGCGTGCTAAAATTTTATTTCTAACGTTGTTTAATACAATCATTTTATGTTTGCCTTCCTCTAACTTTCTGTGATAATAATTCTTTAACTCCTGATCAGACTGTATCGCTGAAACAGCAACCATACTTAATAATGTCTTCATTTTTCTATCGCCTATATAGTGGCTTTGTTTTCGTCGCCTAATAGAGCTTCCTGAGCTATATTCAAATGGGGCGATTCCACAATAACTTGAAAATGAACGCCAGTTATTAAATTTCATAAAATTGGATGTATGATAAAGTAATTGACAACTTAATATCAGACCTACTCCTTTTACAGTCCTTAACAACTCATAGTTGTGCTGTAACTTATCATCTGTCTTTAATAATTCTTTCATACGTTTCTCTATAGATAATACTTGCTTGTCAATGTACTTTATTGAGCGTTCTAATATCTTACAACAAGGGTCTGTTGAAGGACTTGAAAGCAAATGCTTTTGCTCTTTTAAAGTAGATTTTAAACCACTACGGTCTCTTACCATTTGATCTCGCAAAGCTAAAAGCCTACCAATCTCTTGAAACTCTTTTGGCTTTACATTACTGGGTTCTAATTCTTCTCGGTATATCCATCCAAATCGGGCAATCATGTAGGAATCTAGTTTATCTGTCTTCTCTCTAGCAAGACCTGTACTACGTTTAATTCGTATAGGGCTTTCTTCTACATAAATAAGTGATAGTGACGACAAAAAAACCGATAGCTTTAAGGAATAATTCCCTGTATTTTCAAAACAGAAAAAATACTCTGATGTTTCTAAATGGCGTTTACTCCATCGGATAAGCTCTTCATATCCCTCTTCATCATTTGAAAATACCGCATGTTGCCTACTGTTGTATAAGGTGGCATCAATGGTCTTTTTTGATACATCAATCCCAATTACATCTCTTACTTTTTTCATATATTTAAAAAATTAATGATTAATGACGTTTTGCAACTATTTCCTTTAATGAGCCATAGTGGCTAGGTATTCCAAGTAGTTCAACTAAACGTCGTGCAAGAAGTAGAGAGGACTATTACGTGTAATAGGTATTACCTAAAGACCGTTCGAGTTCTCCTCTCTACTCTTGTTAAATTTAATAATATCAAAGTAAAGGAGACCGTTGTAGCCAATTAAACAAAACCGTAATCTATTCTGAAACTTATCCAAAAAAAAAACATTTATATAAACAAAAAAATACGTAATCCGTCGTATTTTTTTAATCAAATAACTACTCTAAATTGGTAACCTTAATTATATCATATGAAACATAAAAGTATTCTACTAATAACACTTTTTGGTTTATTATCATCTGCATTTGCACAAAAAGTAGATTTTATAAATGCACCTTTAAATCCTATTGCTGTAAAATATAAGCTTGAACATTTTAATCTCAAAGGAGATGTTTATGGTTATGATCATTTTATTTTCTCTGAAAGCGGTTATTTAATAAGCTCTAATGAGCTAGTAAACTCTAAAGTCTTTATTTATGATGAAAATAACAGACTACTACACAATACAGAAGGTGAAACCTATAAGTATAATGACCAAGGTTATATAGCAGAACAAACGTATGCTAGTTTAGGGAAGAAAACCATAAAATTTCATTATAATCCAAAAGGATTGCTAATCAAAGAAGAACATGATACGTATAGCATTATTTATGAGTACGATAGCTTAAACCGCATAATAAAACAAACATCAAACATTCTAATAATAAATTATACCTACAAAAAAGAAGGTGATGTACTTTACGTAGAAGAGAATAAAACAAACGGCGGAGAAAAATTTAATACTATTAAACACGCATTCAGGAAGGGCCATAAAATAGCATTTAACACTGTAAAATTTGGGCCAACATTCGATAAACATGGTAATACATCAATTGCTGGTTTTAACCAAACGATACTTTACAGTGAATTAGCCAACACACCCAAATTATCACTTATTTACAAGAAAAGTTCATATAGAATGAATGATTTATATAATTGTAAACTGTACGTAAATAACAAAATTGTAAATTTTTTAAACACGCGTTTAATTAATGATAAAGATGTTATGGTTTACAACCCTTTTCAGGAAAACTATATGATTATTCGTAACGCACTTGACGAAGCTAAATCTGGTAAAAAGCAAGTATTTAAAACCATATATTTAAACACACATGCTTACTTGCAGTTTATTGGACAATCTTTTTATTTATTTTATAAAGGCATTAGTATATCAAACAAATTCTATCTTAGAAATAAAAGTTTAAAGATTTACAATCAGTTTAACAATGCGATTTGTTATGATGATTTTTTAGATAAAACATTTTTTGTAAAAATGACTCCTAATATAAATAAGGTGTTTCTTCCGCTTGAAGAATTACAATCTGAAGACAATATTTTCTTTATGATAAATGATGAAACAAAAATTTTTGTTGAAAAAGGAATGGCTTTAAAAAATTCTGAATACACCTTTGCTTACAATAATAATGATTTTGTGCTTTTTAAAAATAATGAACCTCTTTACTATTTTCCTAATTTAAAAAACGCAGAAAAAGAAACAGTTCATCCAGGTAGGAAATACAATAAAACAACAGACACATATCAAATTGCAAAAAAAAATACTGAAACACCAAAAAACACCTCAACTTGTCTTTCAGGAAATTGTGAAGATGGATATGGCGAGTTAAAAACCGATGAATATATTCTAAAGGGCTTTTTTAAAAACGGAAAAGCTAATGGTTTTGGTAAACAAACCTTTAGCGACAACGCTGATTATTACGAAGGTAATTTTATTGATGGTTTTAGAAATGGATTTGGCATGTTTATATGGCATGATACCAAACAATACTACATTGGGCAGTTTAAAAATGGTACGTTTCACGGTTATGGTTATGTAAAAAAAGGTGGCGAAATTTTACAAGCAGGTTATTACGAAAAAGGTAAGCAAACCCGTAACATGATTACTGCTAATTTTAAAAACAAACGTGCTGTTGGTAATTGTATAGGAGACTGTAGCAATGGTTTTGGCTTTTATCAATTTGCAAATCGAGATACTTACGTGGGCTTCTTTACTAATGGGCAAATAGATAAAGTTGGCGCCTACGGATGGTCATCGGGAGATAGCTACATTGGCGAAATACAAAATAAAAATTTTAGTGGCCAAGGCGTACAATATTACAAAAGTACTGGCACAACGTATTACGGTAATTTTTCAACAGGACAAAGACACGGTTTAGGTGTTTACCTAAACAAAAACAAACAAATAAGTAGTAAAGGCTATTGGGTAAATGGCACACTTAAAACGGCGTATTAAAAACAAGCAATAATGAAACAATTAATAATATATTTCACAACAAGTATTTTTTTACTTAATATATCCTTTGGTTTTGCACAAGGTCTTAATAAAGAAGGAATTTTCCAGAAATACTATCTTTTAAGCAATAAAAGATTAGAAGAACTTAAAGAAACTAAGAGGTTATCATGGACAGCATACAATAGACTAGTTAACAATAACACTATAAGAGTTGCTGGAGAGTATTTAGCTTTTAAAAAAAATAAGAAGAATTATGATGAGATTACTTTTATTTTGGGAGGTAGATGGCTTACTACATCAGGTAAGCTCTATATAAATAAAAATAAATCTTATGGAGAAGGTCTTAAAACACCAAGATACTCAAGTGTAGCTATTAAGCCTACTTCAGATATTCGTTACAAAAGTAATGGTCAACTGTTTGCTAGCATAGAAGATATTGAAGGGTTTATTATTAAACCTGAAGGTAATTTATATTATGAAGATGGTAGTGTTCTTTATAGTGAAGAATTAGATGAGTCTGGTCAATACAACCGTATAACTATAAGAAGAGCTAATGGTGAATACGATGTTTTATTAAATGCTATGCTACCAGAAGGCTTGGGTTCTAAATATTCAAATATGATTTATCCAACTAGACCAAGTAGTCTTATTATTTCACCTTTGTCTAAAGAGACCTCAATAATAAATTTTGAAAATGGACATAAGTATATAGGTCTTTCTACTGTTGGTACATATGATGCAAGTGGTAAAGGTGCATTTACTGGTTTTATGCCTACCTTATTTATGGAATACGGTAACGGAGGTGTGTTTTTTTTAGAGAAACCGTGGTCTAAAACACCTTATCAATGGGCTTTGGTTGTTGATGGAGAAGTCGAAATGACGATTCCTGCAAATGAAACTGATAAACCACAAATAGATAGCCTTCTAAATAACCTGTCAGTTAAGATGACTTATTACCCTTATTCTTACCCATTAATCAAAAATGAAGAAAGCAAAGCTATACATTGGCCAACAATGGATGGTTATCTTCATAGTAAAGACACTACAAATCTTAATGGTTATGGAATCAAATTTCACACAACCGATTCTATTTTTAAAGGAGATCATTCATATTTAGAAGTTGGTACTTTTAAAAATGGAAAATTACACGGTATGGGTTATAAAGTAAATATAACCAGACTTTATAATGATCAATATTCAAGTCGTCCAAGTAACCATGATGAGGATTATAAAGCATTTGCTGCTCGTGTTAAAGGTGCTGCAGGTGTTTTTGAAAATGGCACATTAGTAGAAGGAAGAGAATTGAATATTGATAATGCAAGAAAAACATATATAAATGGTAATAGATGGAAACATATACCTGTTGAAGGTTTTGCATACATTGGACAAGAGCCACTCATATATAAAAGTAGTGTTTATTATGGAGAGATGCCTTTTACAGAAGTTCCTATTTACAATTCATATGTTTATATAAGCAAAATAAAACGCCAAGTAAAAATTTTAGAAGTAAACACAACTAAGAGAGCTATTAAAGTAATGGGAGATTTTAATGAGCCTGTTTGGTTAGATAAAAACTCTGGACCTATATACTATCAGTATACAACAAAAACAACAACTACCAAATTTTGTCCTAAAACCATCACTCGTGACAAGCATAAAGAAATAAATGTAAAGAAATCTATACCTAGAACCACAACTAAAGTTAGAAAAGTTGAAGGAGCTATAGTAGATTATTATTATACTACTCGCAGCAGTGACCCTATAGAGTATACTGTAAAAGAAACGGTTTATGATGGTTTAGAAACGGTAACTTGTCCAGTTTGTAACGGTACTGGAATAAGAAATATCCCGGCAAATAGTAATGAGCATAGACTGCTAACTTTTTAAAAAAACTTAATCACAATAACTACCTTTTATGAAAACACTTAGAAAATTATGGTGCTTAATTATACTCTTTTCAATTATTAATGTTTATTCACAAGAAAAAGAAAATAATTCACCCTACGATAAACTTTCGAAAGTAAATAAAGGCTACAAATTACTTTCACCAGAAGCCGAAGCATTTATTGATTCATTTAACAAAAATCAAGATAGTGTTGTGCAATATGTTAATGATATGGGAAGATCGTTTTATAAATATAAGGTACCCTCGTATGTACAAAAAGAAAAATTATTATATGTCATAAATGAGCTTTTCACTGTTCAACCATATTTAGTCTTTAGAATTTACATGGTTATTAATGAAAGTTTCAGGAATTATATTTATGAAAATATAACCTCTGATATAAAAATGTCTTTGAAGTTTGCAAGTGAAAGATATCTTAATAAAAAAAGAGAATAGAAAATGCCAACAAAGGCAATTAAATACTAATGCTATTAAAATAAAACACAATGAACCAGACCATTAATATATTTTCAGCTATTCTATTGTTACTTAGTTTTAATGCAAGTGCTCAATCCCTACCACAAATAAACGCTAAGGATTATGAATTTGAATCAAACACCAAACAAGTTGAAATCACCACCTACAATGTTGAAAATGATAGTGTAGTGGTATCAAAAATTAGTAGCTACAGCTTTAACAGTGAAGGTGCTATGAAAAGCTATGAGTACCGAAATAAGCAAAACAAGTTGTGGGGAAAAGTAAAAAACACTTACAAAAAGGGGAGATTACACAAAAAAACTGGGAAGTATAGTAATTCTACCCTAAATAAAAAGCATTACTACACCTATGATGACAATGGTAACTTAACCAGTGAGCAAATTCGTTTAAATAACGGAAATACGAATACTGTAAAATTCGAATATAAAGACAATTTGCTTTACAAAATTAACAGTACTGTAGATGAAACTGTCATCACACATCAATATACCCAAAAAGGACATTTATTTAAAAAAGTAGTTTCAAAAAAACAAGGCGATACATCAAATGTTATATCCAACCATTTTTATTTAAAAAATAAAGAAATTTTCTCTTACACAGAGCCAAAAAAACATTATAAATTACATATCTATAACGAAAACGTATACATTGGTTTTGAACTTATAGACGACGAACGTGTTAAAAGCAAACTAGAAAGAGGTATACAACGATTTAACAAAGAAGCCCCCAAAGATAATCTTCCGTTCAATCTACAACAACATTGTAACCAAACTTGGCAATTTTACAATAAAAATTTAGACAAAGTAATCCCTTTTGAAATAAAAATTTACAAGTACAAAAAAGATGCTTCGGGTAAGAAAATAAAATATGCTAAAGCAATAGTTGATATAAAAACTAAAACCATTTCTAGCGTTAGTTTTTATAAAACAACCTTTAATAATAACAGTGTTGTAGGTAGTACAGCTTTCGATGAAAACCTATTTTCAGAGTTTAAAGAAGATATTACATTTATAAATATCCCATAACATTTATAAAATGACAACTAACAATTTTGAAATAAAACCACTATCCTCTCAAGACAGAAATAAACTTAGAAAACAGTACTTATTTGCTGTTTTGTTCTTAGGTGTTGCAAGTGCTATATTTTCTTTCATCTATTTTTTTGTTATAAAACCAGATAACTTTAGTGGAATTCCTATAGTGATGTTTTCTATATTTCTGGTATTCTTTGCTGGTATTTTTTCTTATATATTTTGGAATACCTATATCGATTTAAAACGCGGTATTAAACACTGTTACACAGGTATTATTACCGATAAACGTGTTGACAAACACACTACTAAATCAAGAAGTTATAATACCAAAATGGGCACAAATACAAGACACAAGTCTAGCAGAACCTATTATTATATAACCATTGATAATAAAGAACACAGCGTTCCTTATTCAAAATATGCAAAAGTAAACGTTAACGACAAAGTGTATTTAGAATCTAGCCCAAAAAACAAAGAAGTTTTAGCTTTTACTATTTTAGAAAAAAATCAAAATCCAATTACAAATACTGCCAAAACATCTTATTCTTCCCCTTTTAAGAGTAAAAGCATTACTAAGCCAATGCGCCAAAGTGAAATTGATTTAGTGAAAGAAAAATTTTTTAAAAAAGTAAGACGAGCATTAATTTACATAGCTATTTACAGCATTTTATTGTTTACCCTATGGCAAGGAATATTCATTTTTTTAATTCCTGTAATAATCGCCTTTATTTATACTTCAATTAAATTACTGATTCTAATCAATAAGTATGCAAAATTCAATAGAAACGGAAATCTAAAACAAATAACTACAGTACAAGTAATCGACAAGTTAACAATGACTTCTAATACAAGCTCTACTAAATTTAGAGTGACAACCAATGCAGAAAGTATTAATGTTTCTGAAAAAATTTACAAGAAACTAAAGGCAAATGCTATAATAGAATTACACAAAGCAACTTTTCTTAAAAATTTAGTAGGAGTTAGTATTGATGAAGGAACACAATATTTAGAAAATTTATGAAAGCCGGACTTTTCAAAATAGCATATAGCATCATCCTTATATTTTTTATAAGCCATAAGCTATATAGCAATGTAGCTCAACCTGGTATTTGGAACGCGGGCGGCACTGTTTTTACAATGCTACATCCCGAAGATTCCCTTAGCTTTAAAAAAGTACAAATGCAACAAGAGCAAATTTACATTCAGTTGTACAAAGGCTTTGCGGTTGTAAAAGGCGTTTACTGGTTTCGCAATACTACTAAAGACCGCTTACAGTTTAAAATGGGATATCCTGTAAATGGTATTTACGCTGGCGGAGAAACAGACTTAAACCAAGTGAGTATAGATTCATTAAATGCGTTTAAAATAAAAGCCAAAGGCAAGTGGCTACCACTACTTAAACAATCTTATCCAGAGCTTAATAATAATGATAAAAATACAATGCCATATAGCGACAATTGGAAAGTGTGGGAAATGACGTTTCAACCCAACGAAATACAAATTGTCGAAGTATATTTTATAGTAAATACCAATAATGCGCAAATAAGAAAGGGTTATAATGTGGATAACAAAAATGCGTTTATTTACCTGTTAGAAAGTGGCAGTGTATGGCAGTCACCAATTGAAAAAGCAACGTTTTATGTACAGTTAATGGATGGATTGCTGCCAACAGATATAAACGGAATGTCTTCAGGTTTCCATTTTAAATTTAGCAAAAAACATAAACTATTTGTAGGTGAAAAACAGCACTTTTCCCCTACACCAAAAGACAATTTAGTGATTAACTATTATACTCAAGAAGCTAAATTTTCATTTCATAATACGCTTTCAAACACCAATGCTTTATACTTATCTATTGACAGTTTAGGAACTTTACCTAAAAATGGCCTCGAATATAAAGCCATAAAGTTAGGCAACCCTTATAGCGTAAAACCCACAGTTGATGGTTTTTTACCAATGCTATTAACCTATTTTGTAATGTATCTTCCAGGTATAATAATTGCTTTTTTAATAATACTATTTATACGATATATGCTTAAACGAAGAAAACTAAAAATCAATTCTTAAACTAGCCTAAACAATGCATTCCTTTATTGAAAAACATCTAAAACATTATTCGCAATGGGATTTTTTGGTTTTCACACTCTTTACAATTATTTCCATTTTAAATGGAAAAACCACCATATTTTATATGCTCTATTTCTTTTGGTGCAATGAAGTATTGCGCATTATTATTGACCGCCTACTTTATAAAACTAACTCAAATGCCATTTTAGGATCATCTAAAAAGCCTTCTATTTTACCTTCGTTATTACCAATGGGTATATATTTTGTATTTATCGTTGTCTTTTTTGGTTTTGTTTCCAGCTGGAAAAATGAGGAAATTACGTTAATGAATATGCAAATATTGTTTTTTAAAAATACATTTTTTGTACTTAACTTAATTTTTGTAGCTATAGAACGCATACTACTTCACAGAACACAACAGCAAGTAATAGTGATTTTTGGAATATTCACACCTAATATGCTCATACTCCATATGTCAATTGTTCTTGGCGCTTTATTAATGTTTTTTGTAGTACGTAGTTTTCCCGAAACATTTACTCCAAGCAACCTATGGGGTTCGGTTATTATTATCTTTCCATTCTTACTTATAAAAGCTTTTTTTGCTTATTACATGCAGAATAAATAAAAATGTAACTGGCTACAATCGAGTAGACGGCTCCGCACCCAAATAGGCACGGAGTTCGCCTCTCACACTACCGTACGTAAGGATCTCGTATACTGCGGTTCAATAATGATACATTACTGTTTGAGGTATTCGACTAAACTTATGTAACCCCGCCTTTTCAATCGTTCGTTTGTAATTGTAGTTCTAAGAATAGGGCTTTGAGCAATAAGATTCGACATACTTATGATATTCACATGATGTTAAAAGATGATGAACTCAACTCTTTTTTCAATTCTACAGCATTTGACGTAATGCTTTTAAAAGTTGCCAATGATGATGTGCAAAGTTTTAAAAACAATAATAATTGGTTATCAAACCATCCAATAACCGCAATATTATTTTCAGACACAGAAAACACTTGGAATCAAATCAAAAACAAACACTTATGAAACCCGTTTTAAAGAATTAGTTTTTGGCGAGTTTCCATCAGAAAATGAAATAATGAACACCATAAAAGTAATTGCTAAAAGACTAAAAACAGTTGTGTGGAATATTGAAACGGAAAAATAGCCAACACTATAAGCCATACACATTTGCAGTTCGCACTAGTTAACGATTCATCAAAAACTGCAAAAAGAATATGCCTTTGCCAACGCTAATAAAAAAATAACAAAGTTATCAGACGGTACAGTAAATTCAAGTTAAAACTTTATAGATAAACCCGCAAAACACTAGCTTTCCCTCCAAATGGTTAATAACCATATATTAGTTTGCCTTTTATAATTTTTCTTTGCGTTTTGCGGTTATTCATTTTATTATAAACAACTTAATTTTTAATCCTTTCTCACTATTTTACAAATTTCATTCTCATGTTTAGGCTTTTGAATACAAAAAACGTATTCTAGAATACGAATATTAATAGTCTTTTTTTATTTGTATTCTTTATTGTATTCATATTAAACAACTGTAAAACAACAATTTAAACCAAAAAATTACGAAAGATTCACAGGATTTAAAATCAACCGTTTTACCTTTTGCGTTGAAATTTGCGTTTTTATGCTTCAAAATTTAAGTTAAGCCTAGAGGTGTTTTCGTTGAAATTTCATTTTTACTTAGACTTTTCCTTCTATATTTAATCTCATGAGTATAAAATTATACTCATGAATATAACTTATTTAGAGTTTTCTGAGTTTATACTCAATTTTATACTCGACATAAAGAAATGAAAACCAGTTAATTAAAAACAAAAAACACAGCTGAGTATAAAAAATATAATTTTTTTATAAAAATTACTCCAAACATATTAAAAATGAAAATCTGCATTTTTTACTATTGCGTCAAATGTTGCGTTTCTTTGCGTATAAGTTTCTGTCATTTTTAAATCATGATGCCTTGCTTGATGACGTACTTTTATAGAGGGAACTCCACTGTTTAACAAATCAGTAATTCCAGTATCTTTTAAAGAATACCATTGATACTTTTTTTCAATTTTATACTTATTTCTAAACTTCGTCCATTCATCAGAAACCTTTTTAGGAGGTATTTGTTCTTTTCCTGATTCAAAATTGTTTTTAGAGAACAAATAGTAGTCAGGTTTAGCCCCTTCTAAATGTTTTAAGAGCAAAGGAAATAATGAGTTCGGTATTGTAACATTATCAGATTTTTTGTTTTTCGAATTTTCTCCTGATATAGTAATAAACCCTTCTTTTAAATTAACATCACTTACTTTCAATTTTGTTAATTCTGTTCTTCTAATAAAGCAATAGTATGTACACATACATAAAACATAATAATTAAAGTTTGTTCTCTTTAATTCTTTTAGTTTTTCCTTTTCTTGCGTTCGCAAAACTTCACGCACCTTCTTTTGTTGCGGTATAGGTTTTATAAGTTCTGCTGGATTTTGTTTGATATAACCTTTAGATCTACACCAAATGAAAAAAGTATTTAAAAACTGAAGATAATTATTATAGGTTCTAGGGCTATAATTCTTTTCTAAGTACAAATAATCTAAAAAAGCATGAACAAAAGTATTATCTATTTCTATCATGAACTTTACTGTTCTGTTTTTTTCTTTCATAAATAGACCAAGCATTTTTAAATAAGATTTATATCCATTTAAGCTTACTTGACGTTTAATTCCGTCTTTTACTTCTTTCTCTTGGACTAACAAAAAAGTATCTACGCAATCTTGATAAGACTTATACTGTGTGCTTTTTTCTTCATAAAAAGGAGACCAACCATGTTCTAACTTACTATTAATAGCTGCTACCATTTTTTTTGCATAACGCAACCTCTCTGTTTTGTTGTTGAGTTTAGGAACACGACTTCTGAAACGCTTAAACTCCTCCTTTGCAGGAACCTTAGCATAATAAACAATAATCCAGTCTTGATTTTGGCGTAATTCCGCTGGTTTGTAGTCTACAAAGATTTTTGCGGAATTTTCTTTTTTAAGTTTTGACATTTTTTTTATTACCCTTCATTTTCAACGATTTGAAAGGGAATAGTTAAATGACTCAATTTTGACACAGCTTTTTTACCTTTTTTAAGATAAAACACTGATTCTGTGTTCATAACACAGCAATAGTACCAAAGGTGGGACTCGAACCCACACGCCCTTGCGAGCATCGGATTTTGAATCCGACGTGTCTACCAATTCCACCACTTTGGCTTTTGGTGAGTGCAAATCTATAAAATATTTCGTTCAAAATATCTTTTAAACTCTTTAAAATAGTTTTATTTTTGCCCATACAACAACATTAACTAAAATATACTTTTCTAAATGGCTACAAATCAATTAAGCCCTAAAATATTTGCTTGTTCACAAAGTATTGAATTAGCAGAGGAAATCGCTAATGCATACGGAGTTGAACTTGGAAATGTAACTACCACTCACTTTAGCGACGGTGAATTTCAACCTGCTTTCGAAGAATCAATCAGAGGAAGAAGAGTTTTTATTGTAGGATCTACATTTCCATCAACAGATAATTTAATGGAAATGTTATTAATGTGTGATGCTGCTAAACGTGCATCTGCAAGACATATTACTGCTGTAATGCCTTATTTCGGTTGGGCTCGCCAAGACAGAAAAGACAAACCTCGTGTAGCTATTGGAGCTAAATTGGTAGCTAAGTTATTAGAAACTGCTGGAGCTACTAGAATTATGACGATGGATTTACATGCTGATCAAATTCAAGGTTTCTTTGAAAAACCAGTAGATCACTTATTTGCTTCTACCATCTTTTTACCTTATGTAAAAAGTTTAGGTTTAGATAACTTAACTATTGCATCACCAGATATGGGAGGCTCTAAAAGAGCTTACGCATATTCTAAATACTTAGAAAGTGATGTAGTTATTTGTTATAAGCAGCGTCAAAAAGCCAATGTAATTGCTCACATGGAGCTAATTGGTGAGGTAAAAGGTAAAAATGTAATTCTTGTAGATGATATGATTGATACAGGAGGAACACTTACCAAAGCAGCCGATTTGATGATGGAACGTGGTGCAAAAAGTGTACGGGCTATTTGTACTCACCCTATTCTTTCAGGTAATGCCTATGAAAGAATTCAAAATTCGCAATTAACAGAGCTAATCGTTTCAGATACAATTCCTTTAAAAAAGAATATTTCTAAAATAAAAGTTGTATCTTGCGCCGCTTTATTCGCTGATGTGATGCATAAAGTTCAAGACAATACATCTATTAGCGATCAATTTTTAATGTAAATAAACAAAGTAATGAAATCAATTACAATCAAAGGATCACAAAGAGAAAGCGTAGGTAAAAAAGCAACAAAAGCCTTACGTAATGCTGGAAAGGTTCCTTGCGTATTATACGGAGGAGACAAGCCTGTTCACTTTTCAGCAGATGAAAAAGCGTTCAAATCGTTAATCTATACTCCAGAAGTATTTACTGCTACGATTGAATTAGAAGGAGCTACTTATAGCGCTGTATTACAAGATGTACAATTTCACCCAGTAAGTGATGAAATTTTACACATCGACTTCTATCAATTATTTGATGATAAAGCTGTAACTATGGAAATTCCTGTACGTTTAGTAGGAAAATCTAAAGGTGTTATGGTTGGTGGAGCTTTACGTCACAACTTACGTAAATTAAAAGTAAAAGCTTTACCAGCTAACTTGCCAGATTTTATCGAAGCTGATATTACTGAGTTAGAAATTGGTAACAAGTTATATGTAACTAAGTTACAAAACGATAACTACTCAATTTTACACCCAGATAACACAGTGGTTGCTCAAGTTCGTATGTCTCGTAACGCGGCAAAAGCAGCAGCTGAAGCTGAAAAGAAATAAGACTTACCTCGTTAAGTTTTTAAAAAGCGTTACCAAGTGTAGCGCTTTTTTTATTTTTGACACATGATTTTTAATACCCTTTGGAAAAGATTATTTGGTTTTTCTAACACACATTCAACAGCTACAGAAAACGATACAATGAAGAAATTTTTAATAGTAGGTTTAGGTAATATTGGTGAAAAATATGACAACACACGTCATAATATTGGCTTTAAAATAGTAGATGCTTTCGTAAAAGAATATGATGGGTCTTTTGAATCTGAAAAACTAGGTGATGTTGCTACACTTAAAATTAAAGGAAAAACAGTTATTGTTTTAAAACCGAATACTTATATGAATTTAAGTGGAAAAGCGGTTAAATTTTGGATGCAAAAAGAAAATATTCAAATTGAAAACTTACTGATTATTACCGATGATTTAAATATCGACTTCGGAAAGATTCGTATAAAAGGAAAAGGTAGTTCAGGTGGTCATAACGGATTAAAAGACATCCAAGACAAGCTTAATACTGGTTCTTATCCACGTTTTCGCTTTGGGGTTGGTGCTGACTACTCTAAAGGAAGACAAGTTGATTACGTGCTAGGGAAATGGTCTTCTGAAGAAGAAAGTGCCATGATTGAACGCATACCAACTTCTGTTAATGCTATTACCTCATTTATCAATGCAGGATTAGCAAATACTATGAATGAATTTAACGGAAAGTAATCTGTTAGTTTGTTAGTTCATTGAAAAATTGAAATATTGAAGAATTAATATATTCATTCCTTAAATCAATAACTCATTAGAGCATTTCCTCATTAACCAATTAAATCATTCGCTAATTATCCGAAGCATACCACTCTGCAAAACTAGTTTCTGTTTCCTGTAACTTAATTGCATGTAGTTTGATACTTTCTGGTAAACGCGATTGGATTTTTTGAGCAAAATCAATCACCATCATTTCACTGGTTGGTTGATAATCTACCAAAATCACATGATGCCCTCTATCTTTTAACTCTTTGGCTAATTCAATATGAGGTGTGTTTTTATTAAATACTGTTGCATGGTCAAACACATCAACAATTTCTTCTTTTACAATCTTTTTTAAATCTCCGAAATCGATAACCATACCGTATTTAACATTCGATGTATCTCTAATTGGTGAGCCAATTACCGTTACCGAAAGTTTGTAACTATGCCCGTGAACATTTTTACACTTTCCGTCATAACCATACAATGCATGCCCAGTTTCGAAGTTAAATTGCTTGGTAATTCTAATCTTGCCCATAAGTTTCTATTTTAAAAGAAGTGATGAAAGATTACTTCACTTTAGCTTGTCTTAAGCGACAACTAAAAGATTGTAATACGTTATTTTCTTTTAAACTTCTTGTTTGCTCTGTATTTATTAAAAAAATACACTACTGCTACACCTGCTGCTAAAATGGCAAATAAATAATCTCCGCCCATACTATTTTGTTTTTATTCGCCGAAAGTACGAATTTGTTTTACAACTTTTGTTAATATCCATACAAAACCTACTGAAACTACGACTCCAATCAATAGTGTTAATATCGGATTCTGTGCTACCCACTTTCCTACTTCATACCCAACTTCATATCCTGCATTGTAAGCTGCAGAGCCTTTTTCTTCTTGTACTAAAAGCATCGCTTATTTTTTAAATTTTTCTAAAGCCTTTTTGGTAAAGTCTGACAAGACTAATTTTCCAGAAGTTTCAGCTCTTTCAATTAGTAATTCTTCCCAGTGTTCGGTTCCTTTCCATAATGCTCTCTTCATTTCTACTAAAGCTTCTGGATTGTACGATGCTAATTTCTCTGATAAAATCTCAACCTCTTTATCCAATTCATTTTGTGTTTCAAAAACACGCGCATACAACCCTTTTTCTTTCGCCCAATACGCATTTTTCCAACTAGTCGCATCCAACGTTAATTCTGCCAATCCGCTTACGTTTATTTTACGTTCTACAGCAGGTGCAATTACAAACGGACCAATACCTATTGTAAATTCAGAAAGTTTAATAGCGGCTTGTTCTGTAGCCAACACATAATCGCAAGCTGCTGCTAATCCAACTCCGCCACCTACAGTTTTTCCTTGTACTCTCCCTATAATTAATTTTGAACAACGACGCATTGCATTAATTACATTCGCAAATCCTGAGAAAAAAGCTTTTCCATCTATTGAGTTATCAATCGCAACCAATTCATCAAACGAAGCACCTGCACAAAAAGCTCGATCTCCTTCCGATTTTAGTATAATTATTGAAACCTCATCGTTTGTTGATAATTTATCAAACTCGTTGGCTAAACGCTCTAACAATACACTTGGAAAAGAGTTACTTGCTGGGTGCCCGAATTCAACTGTTGCTATTTTATTTTCAATATGCGTATATAAACTTCCGTTTTCTCTAGTTGTAGTCATTTGTTTATTCTTTGTTCAAATTTACGAGAAATGTTACTGCAAGTAAAGTTCTTTCCAGAAATTTTGTAAGAGTTCTCGATATATTTTTCTTCATTCTTCAGAAAAACACTCGAACTGACACTATTTTTGTTGAGCAAGCGGTAAAAATTTACTTCTAAACTTAACAACTAATGGAACTGCTCTGGCAATCATCCATAGATAAAAAGCAATCCAAATTGCATGTAATTTATAGTCTAGAGAATCAAAAAATAAGAGTGTAGGAATAAAAACCAATCCTGTTGCTAACAACAAAACGTTTCGTAAATATTTCATTTCTCCCATTCCTTTAAACATTCCGTCATAAATAAAGGCGATAGAACATATAGGTTGCATGATTAAAATAATCCAAAAAGTATTGTAGAACTGTTCTAAAACTTCAGCTTCTTTGGTGAAAACTCTTCCAATAAACTGATACAAAACAAATCCGACCAACGCTAAAAACAATCCGAAGAAAAAGCCATATTTAATTAATCTGTTTCCTAGAACGACCAAGGTTTTATATGCTTTTGCGCCTAAAAGTTTTCCTGATAAAATATTTCCTGCGGAAGAATAGCCATCAATCATAAAAGCACCCATAAGCCATAAATTAAAGCCGATAGTATACGCTGCAATATAGGCATCGCCATAATCGGTAGCGTAGGATGTTCCGAAATATAGGGCAACATTTAGTGCTAAAGTTCGAACAAATAAATTCAACACCATATTGATAAACTTCGGAATTTCAGAGTTAAATGGTAATGTAAATTTTAATGAAATATCGGTCTTTTTCAATAACAATACGGCAGAAATTATCGCCATGGTAACTTGAGCTGCTACACTTGCATACGCTGCTCCTTGAATTTGCATTGCAGGAATATATCCTTCAATTCCATAAACCAGCACAACGTCTAACACTATATTTATAACAGTACCTATCAAGGCAATTACCATAGGGTAAAAAGTGTTTTGTAAACCCCGGAATGTACCAAAGATTGCAATGGTAAAAAGCGTAAACGGAAACCCAAAAACACGGATTTTATAATACTCAATCGAGTAGTCTAAAATCGTTCCTGACGCATTATACAATTCAAAAATTTCTTTAGCAAACGGGTAACTCAATCCTAGAATAAGAGCGCTTACCCCTAATACAATAACAATGGCTTGTGCAGGTAGATTTTTAATTTCCTCAAGCTTATTAGCCCCTAAATATTGAGAAACGATGGAAGAAATTCCGCTACGTGTTTGCCCGAACACCCAAATTAACATCGAAAGAAAAGCACCTACAATACCAATCGCAGCGATACTTTCAGTAGCATTGTATTCAATATTCCCCACAATGGCTAAATCGGTGGTAGAAAGTAAGGGTTCTGCAACACCTGCCACCAATGCAGGAAAGGCTAGTTTGTTAATGTATTTAAAACTGATATCGTGTTGCATAGTTTGTTTTGTCAAAAATATCAAACATCTTTATTTTTTAACTCTCTACAAGAAGCAATTTAGTAGTTTTTTGTTAAAGAAATGTTAACAAAAACTCAGAGTTTTCCCTAATGCTAACTAAAAACAAATAAGGAAACCCCTTGTTGCAAAAAATAATAAACTCTTCTATATTTACCTCGAATTACACGTAAAAAAATAACCTTGTAATTCACACTCATGCATGAAAAAGGAGGTAAAGCAGAAAATTCTACACAACAGAGTATGCTATGAATCATTTAAAAAATTTATAAAATGAAAAGAATTAAAATTTTATTACAAGTATTTTTAGTAACACTTTTGGTGTTAAGTTGTACTAAGAATGAAGAACAACTAAATGAGAATCAAACTCTAAACATTTCTTCTGTAAATATTGCCTTATTAGGAAAAACTAGCACTAACTTACTCAACAAGTACTATAATAAAAGTAGCTCTAAAAACACTGATGAAGTAAGTTTTAGTGATGAAGATAAAATAATTATGGGAAGTTTTATTGAAGAAAAGCTAACTTTAATCGAATCGAATGATTATGATGTCAGATTTTTGGATAATAATTTCTCTCTTGAAGCTAATCAATTTCTTGCAGAATTAATGGTTTCAGTTGATGAATTAAAAAGTATAAATGATTTTAAATTAAAAATATCAAGTCTAGTAGAAAAAGTAGATAATTCATCAATTAATGATTTTGAAAAAAAAGCAATAATTGGAACAATCGAAGTTACAAAAAATTCAACCATAATTCACGCTCCTATCGAGTTAGGAGGAGAAGGCTTAACAACTCTAAATCCTGATTTAGCGGCCAAAAAATGGAGCTGGAGGAGAGCTGCAAAAGGTGCTGCTGCAGGTTCAATGACATTCTTTTTAGGTATTGGTTTAGCTGTTGTTGCTCCACCAGTTGGTTTGGCTGTTTTAAGTGGTTGGGCTTGGTCTGCAG
Source organism: Tenacibaculum sp. TB-56 (assembly GCF_059716275.2). NCBI lineage: Bacteria > Pseudomonadati > Bacteroidota > Flavobacteriia > Flavobacteriales > Flavobacteriaceae > Tenacibaculum > Tenacibaculum sp. TB-56. The sequence continues at coordinate 1,109,466 of NZ_CM201367.1, forward strand.
CTGCTGGAGCTGTAGTAAGAGGTAGTGGTATTATAAATGACTTATAATAAGGAATTAACAATGGTTATTAAAAAAAAGCAAGTCTATTTTTTCTTAGGAAGTATCTTTTTAATTTATTTTATTTTATTTGATGAATGTGAACATACTACCTTTTCGAACAAAATTTTTATAATTAATATACTAAAATCTATTCTATTATCATTCATTATAAGTTTAATTCTTCATTTTTATCAAGGCAAAAGGGATTGATTTTAATCAAAAACAAGGAGGTTAAAATTAACCTCCTTGTTTTTTCAACAAAAAGCTTGCCTTTTTAATATATATATTTGCCGCCATTATCTTTACAATAAAGATAAAAATTGCATGCAAAAAGAAGGTAAAGCAGAAAATCCTACACAACAGAGTATGCTATGAATCATTTAAAAAATTTATAAAATGAAAAGAATTAAAATTTTATTACAAGTATTTTTAGTAACACTTTTGGTGTTAAGTTGTACTAAGAATGAGGAAACTGTTGATTTAAATGAAAATAAATTAACACCAGAACAAATTGGAAAAATCCATAATATGGCTATGGATAACTTCAAGAACAACTTTAATAATCAAAATAATTTAGAAAGTAAAGAATTAATTGACGAAATAATAAAGTTCAACAATTCTTTTATTATATGTTTCAATTAGTTGTCATTCCGACCGAAGCGGAGGAATCACATTATTTAATTGTTCTCTTCCAAAACACCATATCTCTAGATAACAAATTACTTCTTCGTCAACATTCGTTTAATTTCATTGAGCTTCATCAATGCTTCTATTGGTGTCAACGTATCAATATTTGTTGTCAAAATTTCCTCTCGAATGTCTTCTAACAACGGATCGTCTAACTGAAAAAAGCTCATTTGCATATCTTGATGCTGTGCTTCTTTCAAGGTTTCTTTTACCTCTTGATGCTTGTGACTTTCCTCTAACTCTTTTAGTATTTTCTGCGCTCTGTGAATTACCATATTCGGCATACCCGCCAACTTCGCTACATGAATACCAAAACTGTGGTCACTTCCTCCTTTTACCAACTTACGCAAGAAAATAATGCTGTGATCTAATTCTTTAACTGATACATTAAAATTCTTGATACGCTCAAAGGTCGTAGTCATTTCATTCAATTCGTGATAGTGCGTCGCAAACAACGTTTTTGCTTTTGACGGATGCTCATGCAAATATTCAGCAATTGCCCAAGCAATCGAAATTCCATCATAGGTTGAAGTTCCTCGTCCAATTTCATCTAACAATACCAAACTACGATCGGAAATATTATTTAAGATGGATGCAGTTTCATTCATTTCAACCATAAAGGTCGATTCTCCCATCGAAATATTATCGCTAGCTCCTACTCTAGTAAAAATCTTATCTACAATTCCTATTCGAGCATTTTGTGCGGGTACATAACTTCCCATTTGTGCCAGTAACACAATCAATGCGGTTTGACGTAAAATCGCTGATTTACCCGACATATTCGGACCTGTAATCATTATAATTTGTTGCTGATTACAATTCAACACAACATCGTTAGCAATATATTCTTCACCAATGGGTAATTGTTTTTCTATAACTGGATGACGTCCATTTTTAATTTCAATATCGGTGCTTTCATCCAACATCGGACGCACGTAGTTATTCTCCATTGCCAAGGTTGCAAACGATAACAATGCATCTATCTTTGCAATACTCTGTGCATTTTGTTGTACAGGTTGCACAAAACCAATAATATACTGTACTAATTTGGCAAAAATCTCCGTTTCTAACTGCTGAATTTTCTCCTCTGCTCCTAAAATTTTTGCTTCGTATTCTTTTAACTCCTCCGTAATATAGCGCTCTGCATTCACCAAGGTTTGTTTACGAATCCACTCTTCTGGAACTTTATCTTTATGTGTGTTTCTAACTTCAATATAATACCCGAATACGTTGTTAAAGGCAATTTTTAAACTCGGAATTCCTGTTCGTTCTGTTTCACGAGTCAACATACTATCTAAATACTCTTTTCCTGAGTTTGAAATATTTCGTAGTTCATCCAACTCTTCTGAAACTCCGTTTGCAATAGCATTTCCTTTATTAATGTTTACAGGAGCTTCTTCTAAAACAGTCTCGGTAATTTTATCAATTAATTCATCACAAGTATTAATTTTTTCTCCTAATAACCTAACGGCAGCGTTTTCGCTGCTTTCTGCGGATTCTTTTATCGGAAGAATCGCTTTCAACGAGTTTTTTAACAAGACAACTTCTCTTGGAGACACTTTGCCTGTTGCAACTTTCGATATCAATCGTTCGATATCAGAAATTTGTTTTAATTGATACGTTACTGTTTCAGAAAAGGCATCGTTATCAATTAAAAACTTCACTAATTCGTGTCGCTGCTGAATTTGGGCTAAATCTTTTAACGGAAGCGCTAACCAACGTTTTAATAAACGTCCTCCCATCGGAGAAATTGTTTTATCGATTACATCTAGTAACGAAACCGAATTCACAGAATTACCTCCATATAACTCTAAGTTTTTTACGGTAAAGCGATCCATCCACACATAATTATCTTCCGCAATTCTACTGATAGATTGTATGTGTTCTATTTTGTTGTGTTGTGTTTCCGATAAGTAATACATCGCAGCACCACCGGCTACAATTCCATATTCCAGCTCCTGAACTCCAAACCCTTTTAGGTTTTTTACTTTAAAATGATTTCGGAGTAATTCATCTCCATAATCTTTTTGAAACACCCAATCCTCCAAATAAAAGGTATGAAAACGATTGGTAAAAACTTCTAAAAAGCGTTGCTTATTCTTTTTTTCAACCAATACCTCACTTGGTGTAAAGTTTTGCAAGAGTTTATCGATATATTCTTCATTTCCTTGGGCAATGAGAAATTCTCCTGTAGAAACATCTAAAAAAGAAACGCCTAGTAATTTCTTTCCAAAATGAACTGCGGCTAAAAAGTTGTTCGATTTCGATTGTAATACCTCATCATTCAAAGCAACCCCTGGTGTTACCAACTCCGTAACTCCTCTTTTTACAATCGTTTTGGTCATTTTCGGATCTTCCAACTGATCACAAATTGCCACACGTAACCCAGATTTTACTAGCTTGGGTAAATACGTATTTAAAGAGTGGTGTGGAAAACCTGCCAAGGCAGTTTCACTTTCACTTCCGCTTCCTCTTTTGGTTAAAATAATTCCTAAAACTTCGGATGCTTTTACCGCATCTTCTCCAAAGGTTTCATAAAAATCGCCCACTCTAAAGAGCAACATTGCATCAGGATATTTTGCCTTGATTCCGTTATACTGTTGCATTAATGGAGTTACCTTTTTTGCCTTTGTTTTTGCCAAGTTTGTGGATTTTTTAGGTTAGTTTTGCGAAGATATAAAAGTTTAGAGTTTCTTTCGTTTCAAGTTATCCACAACTTTAAACTTTTGAACCTGAAAACCAATTTATGAGGAAATTAAAAAACAGCGAACTCGGTAGAAAAACAGTTGAGGAATTTAAACAAACCAACAAAACTCCCATTATTGTAGTGTTGGACAATATTCGTAGTTTGAATAATGTAGGTTCTGTTTTTAGAACTTCGGATGCTTTTTTAATTGAAAAAATTTACTTGTGTGGTATTACAGCAACGCCGCCTAATAAAGAAATTCACAAAACTGCTTTAGGTGCTACCAAATCGGTAGATTGGGAATATATTGAAAACACCATGGATTTGGTTGAAAAGCTACAAACAGACAATGTAAAAGTACTCTCTATTGAACAAGCTGAAAACAGTACGATGCTAGATACTTTTACTCCTGAAACTAACCAAAAATACGCAGTAGTATTTGGTAACGAAGTTAAAGGTGTACAGCAAGCCGTGGTTTCTGCTTCTGATATGTGTATTGAAATACCGCAGTTAGGTACCAAACACTCTTTAAACATCTCCGTAAGTTGTGGTGTGGTTTTATGGGATCTGTTTACGAAAATGCGTTAAATCTTATGTTTTTTTTAGTTAAAAAGTATACTTTAGTACGCAATTGCACACAAATATTTTTTTAACTTAAGAAAACCCGTATAATATGGAAAACAAAAACTTACAAAAAACAGCTATGAATTTAAGCCCTGATACGGTGGAAGATCCGAAAACAGGAGGAGGGAACCAAGGAGGATCTACCGGTGGCGGTGGAACTGGTTCAGGAGATGGGGATACCAAGAAGAACTAAAAATACTAAAAACCACCTAATCTGGTGATTTTTCTTATCATTAAAATGAGAACATTTTTCCTTATACTTTCCTTTTATTATAGTATTTCTATTTTTTCACAAAAAACTGAAAAACACTCTCTTAAACAAAAAAAAGAAGAAATTTTTAAGGCAAGTAAAGAAGCATACCTTTCAAAAGACACTCTTACTTTAAACGAAAAAAATAAGCAATTATTAAATTTCTTCGATAAATACAAAGATTCCTCTTTATTAGCAAAATACTACCATAACAAGGCTTTACTTCATAAAATAAACTACTCTCCTGATAGCTCTTTTTATTATTATAATCAATCAAAAAATATCTCTAAAGATTTAAAAGACTCTATTGAAGTTGGTAAACGTTTACTAAGTATTGCTGTACTTCAAAGGGGTATTAAAGATTTTTTAGGAAGCCAAATTAGCTCAATAAATGCTTTACAGAATTTAGAAACTACAAAGTCTACAAAATATTTAGGAACTGTATATAACAACCTAGGAATTATTGGAGAAGAGCTTAATCAAGTAGATGAAGCCCTTTCTTATTATCAAATAGCGATTAAATTTAGTTTAGAAAACAAAAATGATTTAGAATACCTTTATATAATAAACAACATAGGTGTTTTGTATCAAAAAAAGAACCAACATGCTAAAGCTATTCCTTACTTTCAAAAAGGATTGTCTTTTGATAAAATAGAACAGAAATACCCAACTCAACATGCTTTTTTATTGGAAAACTTAGCTTTTAGCAATTACTCATTAGGGAAAAAAGAAGGTGTACTTCAGCAATACAATGAAGTACTTAGCGTTAGAAGAAGATTAAAAGAGTTTGATAATATTGCTGTTACGCATATAAATATCTCTAATTATTATAAAGACCTTAACCAACCCCAAAAAGCCCTTTTTCATTCAAACGAAGCACTAAAATATGCCAAACAAACTCATAACAATAAAAAATGGCTAGAAGCTTTAAAAAACTTAGCTAACTTAACCAAAGGAGAAGAATCAAAACAATATTTATTTGAATATATCACCTTAAACGATAGTCTCTTTCAAAATGAACGTCGTTTAAAAAATCAGTTTGCTAAAATTAGGTATGAAACCGATAAAAAAGAAAAAGAAAATGTTGTTTTAAAAACAGAAAACCAACAAAAGCAAGCAGAAATTACTTATCAAAAACAACAAAAAACCATTGGTTGGCTGGTTGCTTTAAGTGGCCTTTTATTTTCTGGTTTTAGTGTGTTGTTTTACTTTCAACGTAAACGAAAAATACTGTATCAAGCGCAATTACAAAAAGTAGAAGCAAGAGAACACGAACGTCAACAAATTGCTAAATCTTTGCATGACGAAGTAGCTGGGGATTTACGTTTACTACATCAAAAGTTAGAAAAATCAAACCTATTAGAAGAAGCTGTAAAGCTAAATTCAGTAAAAGAGAACGTTCGTAATTTGTCGCATCAATTAAGTAGTATCAGCTTTGATAAAGTGTCTTTTAAAGATCAAATTATCAATTTAGTAAGCGATTATTTTGAGTTAGATTTTAAAATAAAAGTCTACGGTATTCGAGATTATGATTGGACTTCCATAGACAATTCTATAAAACGATTACTCTATTTAAGCACTCGTGAAAGCATACAAAACTGTAAAAAATATGCTAAGGCAAGTACTATAACTATCGATTTCTCAGTACACAAAAAATATGTACATTTGAATATTACTGATAACGGTGTTGGTTTTAATACCGAAGTCAGTAAAAAAGGGATTGGTTTACAAAACCTACAAGACCGCGTTGAAGAGTTAAACGGAACGTTAACCATAACTAGTGAAGTAGGTAAAGGAACCCAAACCCATATTCAAATCCCCTTCCATGTCTAAGAAAACGAAAATTCTTTTAGTTGACGACCATCAATTAATTATTGAAGGTATTCTTTCTTGTTTAAAGAATATAGATGGTCTAGAAATTGAAACAGCTAATTCTTGTGATGAAGCTTTTTCAAAAATAAAATCGAACTTACAAACGAGTCCTTTTCATCTTATTTTTACCGATTTAAGTTTCGACAATCAGAGTCAAAACAACACTTTTATTGATGGTGAAGCGTTGATAAAAGCAATTCAAGAAAAAGAAATTCCTATCAAGATTGGTGTAATAACAGGACACTCTGAAACAAACAGAGTTTTTAATATAATTAAAAACTTAAATCCTTTAGCCTATATTTTAAAAGGAAATTGTAGTGTCGATGAACTAACGTTTGCAATTCAAAAAATGCTTAAAGATGAGGTGTATTATACACATGAAATACACCAAAAACTCTTAAAAAGAGCCTTAATTGAAATCCAAATGGACGATGTTGCTATTCAAATTTTAAAAGAACTTCCTAAGCATCCTAAAATTTCAAACTTAGAAGGGCTTATAAAAAAGAACGATGGTTCGTTACTTAAAGTTAGATCTATAGAAAGCAAACTTTCAAAATTAAGAACTGATTTACAAGCAAATAACAATACAGACTTAGTTCTTAAAGCCAAAGAACTTGGGATTATAGATTAATTTTTGCGGAAAAACACATTTCTTTTTACGGTTTTCCCCTTTTGTTACCTAAAAGGAACCTATATTTTCGCAGGGAAATTCAAAACTTGCTGGGAGAATTTTGAAAAAGAAAAACGTAAAAGCTTTTAGTTGCCTAGAGGCTTTTTTTATTTTAACTAACCGATTTGCATAAATCTGCATTATTTTTTGCGGAAATCCCTTTTTTTTAAACAAATGATCTTTTTAATTTCGTGACATCTTTTTCCAAAATTGCATGGAAAAAAGACATTTAAGGGGAAAACTAACCTTCTAGAAAATCTAGGAGGTTTTTTTTGTTACTATAGGTAAAATTGTAAATTAGGCATTTAATCATTTTACGTTTAAATGACCCACAAATATATTATTGCTTTAGATCAAGGAACCACAAGTTGTCGTACCGTAATTATTAATAATGAAGAAAAAATTGTTGCTAAAGTTCAACAAGAATTTCAACAATTATTCCCTCAATCAGGTTGGGTAGAACACGATGCTGCCGAAATCTTACAAACACAACTTTACACCCTACAAAAAGCTATTCAACAAGCTAAAATTTCGCCTTCTGAAATTGCAGGGATCGGAATTACAAACCAAAGAGAAACTACCGTGGTTTGGAATAAAAACACAGGAAAACCTATTTATAATGCCATTGTTTGGCAAGATAAACGTACTGCTGATATTTGTGAACAATTAAAAGAAACGGGACTAGAAAACTATGTTAGAAAGACAACCGGATTAGTTATTGATAGTTATTTTTCTGCCACTAAAATTAACTGGATTTTAACTCATGTTGAAGGAGCTCAAAAAGAAGCAGAAAAAGGAAATTTACTCTTCGGAACAATTGACACCTGGTTACTATGGAATTTAACCAATGGCAAAGTACATGCTACCGATTACAGTAATGCTTCTCGTACTATGCTGTACGATATTAAAAACCTTTGTTGGGATAAAACACTTGTAAACGAATTGAACATTCCTTTTTCTATGTTACCTGAAGTAAAACCTTCTTCTTTTCACTTCGGAAATTATGAGTTGGACGGAATTCAAATTCCGATTGCGGGTATTGCTGGAGATCAGCAATCTGCGTTATTTGGACAAGCTTGTTTTAAGAAAGGAGAAGCTAAAAACACCTACGGAACTGGTTGCTTTATGTTAATGAATACAGGTGAAAATCTAGAATATTCTGAAAATGGTTTAATTTCTACCATTGCTTGGGGAATTAACGATAAAGTGTATTACGCGCTCGAAGGAAGTGTGTTTGTAGCTGGTTCTGCTATTCAGTGGTTACGCGACGGTTTACAAATAATAAACAGTGCGGAAGAAAGCGAGTTGTTTGCTGAACAAGTTACTGATGAAAATCCTGTATATGTAGTTCCTGCTTTTGCTGGTTTGGGTGCTCCATACTGGGATATGTATGCTAGAGGAGCTGTTTTTGGATTAACTCGTGATACTGGAAAAAACCATTTAATTAAAGCCACACTGCAATCTTTAGCCTTTCAAACCAAAGATATTTTAGATGTGATGCAAAAAGACAGCCTTTTACCGCTCTCATCTTTAAAAGTTGATGGCGGTGCTTGCGCTAATAATTTATTAATGCAGTTTCAGGCAGATATTTTAAATGTGACCGTAGAACGTCCTGAAGAAATAGAAACAACAGTGATGGGAGCTGCTTATTTAGCAGGAATCTGTGTGGGTTTATGGAAACAAGACGACATTATAAATAGAAGAAAAATAAATCAACAATTTATACCTTCATTTACTAAAGAAAAAAGAGAACGATTGTACAAAAAATGGCAAAAAGCTGTTGAACGCACCAAAGATTGGGTTGACTAAAAAGTAATTCAATCTTTTAAAAAACTATGATGAATATAAAAAAATTACTTTCTGTACAACGTATTACCTTCTTCTTAATACTCTCTTTTATACTTATCGCATTTGTGCCTTTTATACACTTCATAGATTATGATGCGAAAGATGATCGTTTTGGTTTATGGCCTTTAATTGCTATAGCAATTATTTTAATCGGTTTGTTCATTTTACTTATCGATTATATTCTATTTAAAATTATTAAGGATAAAGTCTTATTAAATCTCATTGAAGTAATATTGTTACTTATAATACTCTCTTTCATATGGTCTAATTAAGTAAGGTTAATTAAGTTTTATCTTACTGTAGTCTTACCGTTTATTTTCAAAATCCTGATAAATATCATGTTTTAATTTCGCTTTTCCCTATATTTTTGAGAAAACAAAGAACAAGGAAAAAAATGACACAATTACTAAATATTCCATTAGTATCTTGGACAAACGGAACCATTATGATGATAATTTTCGGATTTGTTTGTGTAGGATTGGTTGCCGCTCTTTTAATTCTAATTAACAGTGGCAAGAAAAAAGACAGTTAAATTATTTGTAACAAATAATACTATAAAATAATTGCGTTGAAAAAGACGAAGGTCTTTTAAAAACCCGTAAAGTGGGTAAACTTTAGTTTTAATAGTTGATTGAAGAAGCACTCTATAATAATGTGTTAGTGGTTTAACGTTTGAGTGCTTCTTCTTCTTTTTTTATTTAAAAGCATTTAATCCGGTAATATCTAATCCAGTAATTAATAAATGTATATCGTGAGTTCCTTCGTAGGTAATTACACTTTCTAAATTCATTGAGTGTCTCATTATTGAATATTCTCCTGTAATTCCCATACCTCCTAACATTTGACGCGCTTCTCTAGCAATATTAATAGCCATATCCACATTATTACGCTTCGCCATAGATATTTGTGCTGAGGTAGCTTTCCCTTCGTTACGAAGCACACCTAGCCTCCAAGCTAATAATTGCGCTTTCGTTATTTCAGTAATCATTTCTGCCAACTTCTTTTGTTGCAGTTGAAATTGTGCAATAGGCTTACCAAACTGAGTACGTTCTTTCGTATAACGTAACGCTGTATCGTAACAATCCATCGCAGCACCAATAGCACCCCAAGCAATTCCGTAACGAGCAGAATCTAAACATCCTAACGGAGCTCCTAAACCAGATTTGTTTGACAACAAGTTTTCTTTAGGAACTTTTACGTTATCAAAAATTAGCTCTCCAGTAGCAGAAGCTCTTAACGACCATTTGTTATGTGTTTCTGGTGTTGAAAACCCTTCCATACCACGCTCTACAATTAGTCCATGAATACGTCCTTCTTCATTTTTAGCCCATACCACAGCTACTTGTGCAAAAGGTGCATTAGAAATCCACATTTTTGCTCCGTTCAATAAATAATGGTCTCCCATATCTTTGAACTTAGTTTCCATTCCTCCCGGATTACTTCCATGGTTTGGTTCTGTTAAACCAAAACACCCCATCCATTCTCCAGATGCTAATTTTGGCAAGTACTTTTTACGTTGCTCTTCATTTCCGTATTTATAAATTGGATACATTACCAATGAAGATTGAACAGAGGCAGTAGATCGCACTCCAGAATCTCCTCTTTCAATTTCTTGCATAATTAAACCATATGAAATTTGATCTAATCCTGCTCCTCCATACTCTTCAGGAATATACGGTCCAAATGCCCCAATTTCTGCTAACCCTCCAATTATTTGCTTAGGAAACTCTGCTCGTTGTGCGTATTCTTCAATAATAGGAGAAACTTCACGTTTTACCCATTCTCTAGAAGCGTCTCTGACAAGCTTATGTTCTTCAGTTAATAAATCATCAATGTTATAATAATCTGGAGCTTGAAATAAATCCATAGTTAGTCGAGTTTTAGAATTCTTTCAAATGTAATTAAAAAAATGATTTTTTTCTAGGGTTTCCGTATGTTTGTACCGATGAGATTTACTTTAGGAAAAGAGGAACGGTTAAAGAGTAAAAAGCTGATAGGTAGGCTTTACGAAGAAGGAAAAATAATTAAAGTTTTTCCGCTTCGAATGGTGTATATACAAGCCGAACACACCTCTAAATTTCCTGCACAAGTAGGGGTTTCTGTTCCGAAACGGAATTTTAAAAAAGCAGTAGACAGAAACCGGATTAAACGTTTATTACGAGAAACTTACCGGAAAGAAAAACATACAATTTATGAGGCTGTAGATAAACAATATGTGTTTATGATTTCTTATCTTGCAAGAGATGAATGGAAATATGCTGATATTGAGCATAAAATGAAGAAATTATTAACACAGTTTATTACAGAAATTACTCAAGATGAAAAATAGAACAGTACTTATTTTAGGTTCCCTCATTATCATCTCTCTTTTCTTTTCTTTTCAGTCTCGTTTTTTTGAGATCGCTAAACAAATTGAAATTTACAACAACCTTTTTAAGGAATTAAACATCAATTATATTGATGAGATTAATCCTGGTGATCTTACTGATAAAGCAATAAAAAATACGCTTCAAAACTTAGATCCTTACACAAACTTCTTTAACGAACAAGATGTTGAAGATGCTCGTATTAGTCGTGAAGGTGAATATGGTGGTTTAGGTATTTCTTCTTTTACTATAAACAAAGGAATTGTTATTTCTGAAGTATACAAAGGCTTTTCTGCCGATAAAGCAGGATTAAAAGTAGGTGATATTATTACCACTGTAAACGATGTGGAGTTGTCTAGAACAGAAAGAAGCCAATTTTCACAAATGTTGAAAGGAGTTCCTGGTAAAAAACTTTCTTTAAGAGTAAATAGAAACGGAGCAACAAAAAACATATCAGTAGAACTTGATAAAGTTATTTTAAATCCCGTTCCTTTTTACGACATGATTGATGCTGAAACCGGATACATTGTTTTAACACGATTTATAAGTCAAAAAGCTACCGAAGGTGTTGTAAATGCTTTTGCTGACCTTAAAAAAAGAGGAATGACAAAACTTGTGTTTGATTTACGATACAATCCTGGTGGATCATTATATGATGCTGTTAATATTACAAACCTATTTATACCTAAAGGATTAAAAGTTGTAGACACACGTGGTAAAAGTCAAAAAAATAGTAGAACTTATAAAACTAACAAAGATCCGCTAGATGCCAATATTCCTATTGTAGTGTTGATAAATGGTCGTTCAGCCTCAGCTTCAGAAATTGTTTCAGGAGCTTTACAAGATTATGACCGAGCAGTAATTATGGGAGAACGTTCTTTTGGAAAAGGCTTAGTTCAGCGTTACTTTAATTTAAGTTACGGAACCCAAATGAAAATTACTATTTCTAAATACTACACTCCTAGTGGGCGTTGTATTCAAGAATTAGATTACGCCAATAGAGACCCTAAAACAGGAAAAGTGCCTAAGTTTTCAGATACTACTCTTAATGAATTTACTACTAAAAATGGAAGAATAGTATTCGATGGTGGTGGTGTAACGCCAGATATTGTTAGTGACTTTTCTAAAAAAACAGAAGAAACTGATGAATTACTTAAATCAAGAGCCATCTTTAATTTTGTAACCGATTTCACTTATCAAAATCCTAATTTATCTGCCGAAAACTACACGTTTACACCTAAGGATTTTAATAGCTTTAAAGAATATTTACTTCGTAAGGACACCGCTTTTGTTTCTAACGAAGAAAGGTTATTTCAGTCTGCATACAAGTCGGTAAAAAACAATAAAATTATTACTCCAGAATATACTACAATCATTCAACAACTAAAAGCTATAAAGGTTGCAAAGATTGTAGAAAATCAAGATTTGCTTTCAAAGGAAATTGAAAATGAAATAGTTGAGCGTTATACCTACAAAGAAGGAATGTATAAACATTTATTTAAAAATGATATCACTATTAAAAATGCTGTTACGCTGTTAAACGATACCAAAAAGTATAACAGTATTTTAGAGAAATAGCTTCCAGAATATAATTTGTATATTTGCACTTTAAAAACATATGTCAAAACCTATCCAAAAAGAACGTACAAGAGCACACGAATCTACAAGCGCTATTGAGCGTTTATACATCTCAATGCGACACCTCTTTAGTCGTGGTTTTTATAAACCGATGGGAGTTTCAGGTGAAACTTTACGTAAATCACTTTTATCATTACGCCCAGAAATTTATGGGTCGATTGCTGAAGACAAAACCGAATTAAACGGATTGGTATACGTTATTGAACGTTTACCTGAAGGAATTGAAGAATGTCAATTTATTTACTTAACCGCCGACGAAGGGTATCGAAATTCTAAATTCAAAGCGATTGTACCTCCTAAAAGAAGGAGAAACTGCTATCGTATTGATAAAAACCAAATGAATATCGAAATTACTCGTGGTCGTTCAGAAATTTATGATATTCTAACACACTTGACATTTTTATTTATTGAATCTCATAAAATAAAAGATCGTGTTGTAATTAACAACGGAGAAAGCTTCATTCGCGAATGGTTACTCTTAGAAGATATAGTACTACATAACAAAACTCTTACTGATGAAGAAAAAGATGTAATTGTAGTACATCTTGGTAACATTTTAGGAAGAACCTACGACGAAATTTACGACGCATACAACACCTTTTCTACAGAAGAAAACCCGAATAGATTTTTCCATTTAATTTATTGGTTAGGTAAGCTAGCTATTAACGAATCTTTATACGATCAAAAACGCTCTATAAAATTCAGCTCAGTGTTAACTGAAGAAATCGGTCATCATTATTACGGTGAATTATGGGCGAATAGCATCAAAAAAGTCTTGTTAGATAACGGATTGATAGAACGTCCTATCCATATCATCAGTGCAAACATGCACAGTGTAATGAATAGTATTTATGGTAAAAACGCATTGCCTAAAGAAGCTAAAAAACACAAAGATTTTCAGTTATTCGAATTGTTAAGTAACTCTAACAGTAGTGCTTTACAATCTGCTGTGAAAAATTATGCTTCGGAAAACGGGTTGATTTATATCAAAGATACTTCAGGAACCAATATCAATGTACAAGTTATCGACACTGATAAAATTGATTTTGACACCAACTCTTTTAACAAAGTAAATTCAGTTGGAGAAAAACCTGTAATTATCGTAATGGATTATGCCTTTGGTGAGCAAGCTTTTGAAACCATGGATGAATTGTTAAAACCTTATAAAACCGGAGGTAAAACAATCCATTTAGATGTTCAATCGGTTTCTATTATGGGGAAAGCTGGTATTTTAGAAGGTGGAAAAGGAGATATTATGATTCCTTCTTCACATATTTTTGAAGGAACTGCTGATAATTACCCGTTTAAAAACGAACTATCAAAAGAAGATTTAGAAGGTTTTGGTGTTCAAGTTTTTGATGGAGCTATGATTACCGTACTTGGAACATCTCTTCAAAACAAAGACTTATTAAAATTCTTCCACGATTCTACTTGGAATGTAATCGGGTTAGAAATGGAAGGTGCTCATTATCAAAAAGCGATTCAATCAGCTTCAAAAATTAGAGGAAATATTTCAGAAAATGTAAAAGTGCGCTACGCATATTATGCATCTGATAATCCGTTAGAAACTGGTGCAACACTGGCTTCTGGTGGACTTGGAATGAGCGGAGTAACACCAACTTACGCCATTACACAAAAAATACTTGAGCAAATATTCTAGTCATAGAACGACTATCAAAAATATAAAAAGGCTTCTTTTAGTTTAAAAAGAGGTCTTTTTTACTTTTTATGCAATTTTAAAGACAGGTTTTGCTCATAGCCTTTTTTCTTATTTTATATTTGCACTCACAATACAACAACACACACAATGAATATTCTAATTTTAGGATCGGGCGGTAGAGAACACGCCTTTGCTAAAAAACTTTCAGAAAGTACAAAAATCAACAACCTTTTTGTAGCTCCTGGTAACGCAGGAACTGATGCAATTGCTAAAAATATAGCTATCAATCCAACTGATTTTGCTCAGGTAAAGGAAACTGTTTTACAACACGATATCAATATGGTAGTTGTAGGTCCTGAAGCTCCTTTAGTTGAAGGAGTTCACGACTTTTTCTTAGCTGATGAAGAGTTAAAAAACATTCCTGTAATCGGACCTAAAAAAGATGGTGCCTTATTAGAAGGAAGTAAAGATTTTTCGAAGCAATTTATGGAAAAACACAACATTCCTACAGCTCGTTACGAATCTTTTACTACTGATACTTTAGCTGAAGGAAAAAAGTTCTTAGAAACATTAGATGCTCCGTATGTGTTAAAAGCTGACGGATTAGCTGCTGGAAAAGGAGTTTTAATCTTAAACGATTTAGAAGAAGCCAAAGCTGAATTAGAAGAAATGCTTTCCAATCAAAAATTTGGAAGCGCTTCATCAACTGTAGTTATTGAAGAGTTTTTAAAAGGAATAGAATTATCTGTTTTTGTTTTAACTGACGGAAAAAATTATAAAATTTTACCTTCTGCTAAAGATTACAAACGTATTGGAGAAGGCGATACAGGGCTAAATACAGGCGGTATGGGCGCTATTTCTCCTGTTCCTTTTGCAACGGATGATTTTTTAACGAAAGTGGAAGAATTAATCGTTAAACCAACAATTGAAGGTTTTCAAAAAGACGGAATTGATTACAGAGGATTTATTTTTATCGGATTGATGAACGATAACGGAAATCCTTCTGTGGTTGAATACAATGTTCGTATGGGAGATCCTGAAACAGAAGTGGTATTACCTCGTATTCAAACAGATTTAGTCGATTTATTTGAAGGAGTTGCAACGCAAACTTTAGGAGAAAAGTCATACGAAGTTACTCCACAAACTGCAACTACAGTAATGTTAGTTTCGGGTGGATATCCTGAAACTTATGAAAAAGGGAAAGAAATTACAGGTTTTAATACCGTAGATGATTCTATCGTTTTTCATGCTGGAACTACTTTAAAAGACGGTAAAGTTGTTACGAGCGGTGGGCGTGTGATGGCAATTACTTCTTTTGGAAACTCAATTGAAGAAGCTCTAGAAAAATCGTATAAAAGCATCGACAAAATAACTTTTGATAAAATGAACTATCGAAGAGATATCGGATTCGATTTAAAATAATAGTAATAAAAAAAGGAGTTGATAATCAACTCCTTTTTTTATTTCATTGCCTTTTCTAAGGTAAACGAAAACTCAGATCCTTCTCCATATTTACTTTTTAGAAGAATGGTTTCGTTATGGGCTTCAATAATATGTTTTACGATAGAAAGCCCTAATCCAGAACCTCCTTGCTCACGTGATCTACTTTGATCTACACGATAAAAACGTTCAAACAAACGAGAAAGATGTTCTTGTTTAATTCCTTCCCCATTATCGTTTATTTTAATGATAAGTTTATTCTGATTATATGGTTCAACACTCACTGTAGTAATACCACCTACTCTACCATATTTTATTGAGTTTACCACTAAATTGATTAATACTTGTTCAATTCGTTCAACATCTCCTTTTACTAAGTGAGGAAAATCGTACACGCGATCGAAACGCAGTGTAATGTTTCTCTTTTTAGCTTTCATTTCAAACAAATCAAACACATTTTGAATCAACTCAATAATGTTGAATGTTTGTATATTCATTTTCATTCCCTCTGTTTCTAACTTAGCAATCATATCTAAGTCTTTTACAATAGAGGTTAATCGCTCTACACCCTTATTAGCTCTATCTAAATATTTAGCAAGAATTTCTTTATCATCTGCAGCACCTTCCAATAGCGTTAAAATATATCCCTGCACCGTAAATAATGGTGTTTTTAACTCGTGGGCTACGTTTCCTAAGAAATCTCGACGAAAAGAATCTCGCTGCGTTAAATGGGCTATTTCTTCACTTTTCCCTTCAACGTATTCTTGTACACTTTTAGTAAGCTCTTCAACGTCGGTCGTTACTTTCTTTCTTTTTAAATCGTTGATATCTAAAATAGAAATATCTTCATACATCTTTCTTACTCGTTGGTAAATAAAATGTTCTGCTCGATATTGTATGACAAAAAACGACACAATAAACATGGCGATACCAAAAACGATAACTGCACCAATTCCTAAAATATTAACTAAAAACAGGTATGATAATACTGCTATTATCAACGATAATAACGTAGAATAGAATGCCGACCAAAGGGCGTATCTGTATGTTTTTTTTATTTTTACCATAGATAAAAAAATAGATTGCTAGCTAGCAATCTACTTATTATTTTTTGAGTTCAAAAATTATTTGTCTACTTCGTCTAGCACAAACTTATAGCCTACCCCTTTAACCGTTTTAAAATAGTTATCTCCTATTTTTTCGCGTAGTTTACGAATATGCACATCAATAGTTCTACCACCTACTACAACTTCATTCCCCCAAACGCTATCTAAAATTACTTCTCTTTTAAATACTTTTCCTGGTTTTGAAGTTAGTAAAGAAAATAGTTCAAACTCTTTTCTTGGCAACACTATTTTTTCATCTCCTTTAAAAACAACATACTCATCTCGGTTGATGATGATATCTCCAATTTTCGTGGTTGTATCAGCTTTTTCTTCTGTTTTTAAACGACGTAGCAATGATTTTACCTTGCTAATTAACACTTTTGGTTTAACAGGCTTTGTAATATAATCATCAGCTCCCGCATCAAAACCAGCTACTTGCGAGTAATCTTCACCTCTAGCAGTTAAAAAAGAAATTAAAACATCTTCTAAAGATTTTATATTTCTAATTTTTTCACAAGCTTCGATACCATCCATTTCTGGCATCATGATATCTAGTAAAATTAAATGTGGAGTTACTTTTTTGGCTGTTTTTACAGCTTCTGCCCCATTATTGGCAGTAAAAACCTGATATCCTTCTGATTTTAAATTGTAACCTACAATTTCTAAAATATCTGGTTCATCATCTACTAGTAGAATTTTAATATCGCTAGTATTCATAGTTCATTTATAATTGATATCCAAAAGTAATCATAAAATAATAAACGCTTGATACACACGCTTAACTTAACGTTCATTTAATATTTAATAAACTTTTACTTAAAAAAACACCTCGTAAAGCACAAAAATTTCCATTTTTTCAATGTTTTTGTATCTTTATAAAAAGAAATTCTATGAAAATTATTCCGTCTCTTGATGAGATTCTATCAAAAGCTAAAAATACATTTAACCGCTTTCCTATAACACATGCTTGGGTAGTTATTGGTACATTTTTTACTTTATTTACTATTGAAGCAGACACTTTTGATCGTACTGCTAATGGTAAAATTATTTTAACTTTTGTTTTAGGGGTAAGCTGGTTAATCGCTACTCGTTTTTTTCTAGAACAATTCAAAAAGAAAAATTATTGGGTATTTTTAATTACTCTTGGCTTCTTAATAGGTTTTTATTTTAGTATCGATATAGATACATATCGGATAGATAAAACTTCAATCATACGATTCTTTCTTTATTTTATAGCAGGTCATTTGTTTGTGATGATTGCTCCTTTTATTACAAAATGGAATAAATCGGCGTATTTTAATTATTTAAAAGCTGTTTTTATATCTATTGTTAGAAGCCTGTTCTTTTCACTAATTCTTTATTTAGGAGTTGTATTAGCTTTGCTTGCTGTTAAACATTTGTTCAATATTGATGTTAAGGGTGACCGTTTTTTACAAGTCTTTGTAATCTGTATAGGTATTGTAAACACATGGATTTACCTTTCTGATTTTCCAAAGAATATTCACAATCAACTTGCTATTAACTACACCAAGGCTTTAGAGGTTCTAGTAAAGTATATTTTAATTCCGTTAGTCATTTTATACCTCATCATTTTATATGCATACAGTTTAAAAATTGTGATTAATTGGAATTTACCTAAAGGATGGGTTTCGTATTTAGTAATTGCTTTGTCTTTTTTAGGTTTTATTGTTCAAACACTGATCAATCCTATTCAAAAAACAATTAACTCACGTGCTATTAGAAGATTTCACCCTTGGTTTTATTACTTGTTGTTACCTTTATTAGGATTACTTTTTGTGGCTATTTTTAGACGTGTTAATGAATACGGAATTACCGAAAATCGCTATTTCGTACTTGTTCTTGCTTTCTGGATTTTAGCCATGACATTGTACATGATTTTTAGCAAACAACAAAGAATTAAAATATTTCCACTAAGTCTAGCAATTATAACCTTGCTTATTTCCTTCGGGTTTTGGGGTGCTTTTTCTATATCTACTAAAAGTCAAGTTCAGCAATTTGAAAAAGTGTACACCGATATTAAAAACACTGATTTTTCAACCACTTTTGAAAAGAAGAATCAACTCCGTTCTATTATTCGTTACCTAAATAAAAAAGACGAGCTAGAGAAAGTTACAGCAACCATAGGTTACAACCCTAAAACCGTATTTAAAACTGAAAGTCATTGGCAACTACAAGAAAAATTAATGGATACTCTAAATATCAAAGCAACAGATCGTCCTGAAAAATTATACGGAGCCTATTATTATAATTTGGATGATTTTAATATAACGTTAGATCTTAAAAACTATGATTTTTTAAAACGTTTATACATCAACCTTCACGAAAATAAAAACTCTATAAATCAGTACCAATTTACTTTAACTGAAAGAAGTAATATTCTAAAAATTTCTACAGGAGAAGATTTAATAGGTGAAATCGACTGTACTGAAATGATTAAAAATCTTAAAAATCAAGAGCTCAATTATAATTTACCCCTTGATTTAATGACTATTGAACAGCATTTTGAAATGTTGAATGTAAAACTTGTTTTTCAAAGTATTAATTTATCAAAAATTGATGATAATGCCTTAGAAGAATATTTGTCTAACGCTACTATTTATGTTTTAATTAAAGAAAAAGATGCTGAATAAACTCAACTTACAAAACATTTTGTTTTTAGATATTGAAACCGTTCCAGAAGTAGAATTATTTACCGATTTATCTCCTGAAATGCAAGAGTTGTATGCGTTAAAAACGCAGTATCAACGAAAAGATGAATTTACTCCTGAAGAGTTTTACCACCGAGCAGGTATATGGGCAGAATTTGGAAAAATCATCTGTATTTCTGTTGGCTATTTTGTAGAACGAAAAGGCGTAAATCAACTACGAGTTACTTCATTTTATGGCGATAATGAGCATAAACTTTTACTAGATTTTAAAAACCTGTTAGATACGCATTTCAATCACCCAAATCACTTATTATGTGCTCATAATGGAAAAGAGTTTGATTTTCCGTACATCGCACGACGTATGATTATCAATGAAATTGAACTACCTAACAAACTCAATTTATTTGGTAAAAAACCATGGGAAGTTCCGCATTTAGACACCATGGATTTATGGAAATTTGGAGATTATAAACACTATACTTCTTTAAAATTACTCACTGCTATTTTAGGGGTTCCATCACCCAAACAAGATATTGATGGAAGCGAAGTTGCTAATGTTTATTACCAAGAGAAAAACTTATCAAGAATTGTTGAATATTGCGAGCGCGATACCGTAGCAGTAGCTCAATTACTTTTACGTTTTTTAAACAAGCCTTTGGTTGACGAAATTGATATTATCAACGTTTAATAGAAGAACAATCTAAATTCCTCCCTTTGGGAGGGTTAGGGTGGGCTTCTACCCTTCCAACTTCATAGAAAGCTCAAACCAACGTTCTTCCTTTTCTTCTAAACTCTCAATAATTTGTTGCAGCTCAAGCGATTTTTCATTGATATCGTCCATTGCTATTTCTCCATTGGTAAATTGTGCTTCAAGATTGACCTTCTTTTTTTGTAACTTTTCAATATCAACCTCTAACTGACCAAACTCACGTTTTTCATTATAACTCAACCTTCCTTTTTGAGGTGCTTTTTCAGACTTTTCTGCAACTGTTTTCTCTTCTTTAGGTTCTGGTGGTAAAGAACTCTCATACGCTCTGTAATCCGAGTAATTTCCTGGAAAATTCTCTACTTCTCCTTCTCCTTTGAAAACAAACAATCCATCTACGATTTTATCCATAAAATAACGGTCGTGTGATACCACCATTAAGTTTCCAGGGTAATCCAGTAAAAAACTTTCTAATACATTTAGCGTTACCACATCTAAATCGTTGGTAGGCTCATCAAGAATTAAAAAATTAGGGTTTTGAATTAACACCGCACATAAATACAAACGCTTTTGTTCTCCTCCACTTAATTTCTCTACAAAATCATGTTGCTTTTTTCGGTCGAATAAAAATCGTTCTAATAACTGGGCTGCAGAAATTCTTCTTCCTTTCGTTAACGGTATTTCTTCTCCAAATTCTTTGATGACTTCTATTACTTTTTGTCCTTCTTTTATTTGGATTCCTTTCTGTGTATAATATCCAAATTTTACCGTCTCTCCTACAATTACCTTCCCGCCATCAACAGGAATTTTACCCGTTAGTATGTTTAAAAATGAGGATTTCCCCGTTCCGTTTTTTCCAATAATTCCAATACGTTCTCCTCTCTTAAAAACGTAGTCAAATCCATCTAAAATTACCTTGTCGCCAAAGTTCTTTTTCAGTTTATGAAGCTCTACTATTTTGCTTCCTAAACGCTCCATGTTAATTTCTAACTGAACTTCGTGTTCTTTTCTTCGTTGATGTGCTTTTTCTTTGATTTGGAAAAAGTCATCAATACGTGATTTTGACTTGGTTGTACGTGCCTTTGGTTGACGACGCATCCATTCCAACTCTTTTTTAAACAAACTTTTCGCTTTGCTTAAATTGGTTGCTTCTAAAGCTAAACGCTCTTCTTTATTTTGAAGGTAATACGAATAATTTCCTTTGTACTTATAGAGTTTTCCGTTATCTAGTTCGATGATTTCATTACACACACGCTCTAAAAAATAACGATCGTGCGTTACCATAAACAGGGTAATTTTTTCCTTTGCAAAAAAAGCTTCTAACCATTCAATCATTTCTAAATCTAGATGGTTGGTTGGCTCATCAAGAATTAGTAAGTCTGGTTTATTAATCAGAATAATTGCTAGTGATAATCGCTTTTTTTGTCCACCAGAAAGTTTTCCTACTTTTTGCGATAAATCATCTAATTTTAACTTAGAAAGTATCTGTTTGTATTGCGTTTCAAAATCCCAAGCATTGTGTTGCTCCATCAACTCAAATGCTTTTTGATACGCCTCAGCATCATCAGGATTTTGTAATGCTTTTTCGTATTGTTGGATGACAGGAAGAATTGTACTTTCTGTAGAAAAAATAGTTTCTTCAATCGTTAAATCAGGATTCAAGTCATCGTCTTGCGCTAAATAGGCAATGTTAATTCCTTTTCGGCTAATAACTTGTCCTTCATCAGGCGTATCTTTTCCTGCAATAATGTTTAAAATAGAGGTTTTTCCACTACCGTTTTTTGCAACAAAGGCTATTTTCTGATCTTTATTAATTCCGAAGGAAATATCTTCAAACAACACTTTTTCACCATATGATTTTGCTATATTTTCTACTGATAGGTAATTCATCCTCTAAAATTTTATGCAAAGAAACGAAAAACCCAAGCAAATCGCTGTAATCTATTTTCTTTTTAAAAGTTTTAATTAAGTGCTTATGATGAATTTTTTTAATTGTACTTTTATTTAAAATTATAGGATAGATGCTTGTTGTTAAAAATTTAGAAATCTCTTTTAAAAATGCACCTTCAGTTGTTCAAGGTATTTCTTTTGAGCTCAAAAAAAATAAAACTTTGGGTATTGTAGGAGAGAGTGGTAGTGGAAAATCGATAAGTTCTTTAGCTATTTTAGGATTACTTCCTAAAACAGCTACTATAAAAGGCAAATTATTTTTTAATGAGCAAAACCTATTGGAGTTTAACGAAGCAGATTTTCAAAAAATAAGAGGAAATCAAATTGCGATGATTTTTCAAGAACCTATGAGTTCTTTAAATCCGACCTTAACTTGTGGCGTTCAAGTGGCTGAAATTTTGCAACAGCACACGCAACTATCTTCCAAAGAAATTAAAGAAGAAGTGATTTCTTTATTTTCAAAAGTGAAACTTCCAAGACCAGAAGCTATTTACAATTCGTATCCGCACCAAATAAGTGGTGGACAAAAACAACGGGTTATGATTGCAATGGCAATTGCTTGTAAACCTCAACTTTTAATTGCAGATGAACCTACCACAGCGTTGGATGTAACGGTGCAAAAAGAAATAATTTTATTACTGAAAGAGTTGCAGCAAGAATTTGGTATGGGTATTATTTTTATTTCTCACGATTTAGCGTTGGTTTCTGAAATTGCAGATGATGTCGTGGTAATGCACAAAGGAAAATTGGTTGAGAAAGGGAGTGCTAACCATGTTTTTTTGCATCCGAAGGAAAGTTATACAAAAGCTTTAATCAATTCGAAACCCAACACAAAAAAACGACTAAAAATCTTACCTACGGTTAGCGATTTTATCAACGATACGATTGATTCAACAGTGTATACAGATGAAGAACGCACTACTTTTCATCAAAAAATTTACAACAGACCCCCATTATTAGAAATTGTTAATTTACATAAAGATTTTATCAGCAATGCTTCATGGTGGTCAAAACCAACAGTAGTAAAAGCTGTAAATGATGTGTCTTTTAAAATTTATGAAGGTGAAACCTTAGGGTTAGTAGGAGAGAGCGGTTGTGGAAAAACGACCTTGAGTAGAACTATTTTGCAGTTAGAAAAAGCGACTTCGGGAAGTATCTTATACAACGGAACAGATATTGCCAAACTTTCTAGAAAAGAGTTTAAAAAACTTCGAAAAGAAATTCAAATTATATTTCAAGATCCGTTTTCTTCATTAAATCCTAGAATTACTGTTGGAAATGCGATTTTAGAACCGATGAAAGTTCATAATATCTTAAACTCTAACAAAGAGCGAAAAGAATACGTGTGTAACTTGTTAGAAAAAGTAGGGTTGGAGACAACGCATTTTAATCGCTATCCACATGAATTTTCTGGTGGACAACGTCAACGTATAGGAATTGCTCGTGCCATTACTTTACAGCCTAAATTGATTATTTGTGACGAATCAGTTTCTGCATTAGATGTATCAGTACAGGCACAAGTTTTGAATTTATTGAATCAGTTAAAAACAGAATTCAACTTCACTTATATTTTTATTTCACATGATTTATCGGTAGTAAAATATATGGCAGATCAATTAGTAGTGATGAACAAAGGTAGGGTAGAAGAAATAGCTGATGCTGATGAGATTTACCAACATCCAAAGACAAAATACACACAAACGCTAATTAACGCCATACCAAAAGGATTATAACTTTTTTCACTGCGTTATTAATGGTATATTGCACCGTTAAAACGAAAAGAAAATTATGAAGATTATAGTACCAATGGCTGGAATTGGGTCTCGTTTAAGACCACATACTTTAACAACTCCTAAGCCACTAACGGTTATAGCTGGTAAATCAATTGTACAACGATTAGTAGAAGATATTACTTCTGTTGTAGATCAACCTATTGAAGAAATTGCTTTTATAATCGGACCTGCTGCTAAAGGTTTTCCTGCAGATACTAAAGATAAATTAATAAAAATAGCTGAAAATTTAGGTGCTAAAGGTTCAGTATATGTTCAAGAAGAAGCGTTAGGAACAGCACATGCTATTTACTGTGCTAAAGAATCATTAGGTGGTTCGTGCGTAGTAGCTTTTGCTGATACGTTATTTAAAGCAGATTTTACTTTAGATGCCAATGCTGATGGGGCTATTTGGGTTAAACAAGTAGAAGATCCTAGTGCTTTTGGAGTAGTAAAATTAAAAGATGGTTTTATTACTGATTTTGTTGAAAAACCTAAAGAGTTTGTTTCTGATTTAGCGATTATCGGTATTTATTATTTTAAGGATGCTGATAAATTACTAGATGAGATTAACTATTTAATTGATAATGATATCAGACCTTCTGGTGAGTATCAATTAACTGAAGCTTTAGAAGCGTTAAAACAAAAAGGAGCTAAGTTTATTCCTGGTAAAGTAAGTACTTGGATGGATTGTGGTAAAAAAGATCCAACGGTAGATACTAACAAACTTGTATTAGGATTTGAACAAGCTGATGGCAACAATTTAGTATCGGAAGACGTTGTATTAGAGAATGCTGAAATTATTCAGCCTTGTTACGTAGGAAAAAATGTAGTGTTGAAAAACACTAAAATTGGTCCTTATGTTTCAATTGGTGAAAATAGTGTGATTGAAAACTCAACTATTACCAACTCACTAATTCAAACAAATGTGCATATTTCAAATGCAAATTTAGATAATGCCATGATTGGAAATCATGCAAAATACAATGCAAATTATACATCGGTAAGTATAGGTGATTATACAGAGCTTACATAAATTTTTAAAAGAAGAAAGGCTAAAGGTTTTAGGCAAATGGGATAACCTTTGTTATAATGTGCCTTTTATTAAAAAGAGAGAAGAGAGAAGAGAAAAGAGAGCTTTTCTGTCTTTCTTCTTTCTTCTTTTTACTTTCTCCTTTTACCTTTCACCTCAACACCTTAACGCTCAAGATAGCATTCCAGCTGCTGTGGATGTTAATGAAAGGAACAATTTTGAGTTTCAACAACACTTTTTCAGAGCTCTTTCAGATAAGGCTATTTTCAATTATAAAAATGCGATTGAGCATTTAGAAAAGTGCAATAAGATACTTCCTAACAATACCGCTGTTTTATTTGAGCTTTCAAAAAACTATACACAATTAGGCAGAAACCCTGAGGCTTTAAACTACATTGATATGGCTTTAACTAACGATCCTAGTAATTTATGGATGCTAGAACATAAAGTCACTATTTTAAGAAAGCTTGCTAATTTTGAAGATGCAATAATCACACAACAAAAAATTGTAGAAAAACATCCTAAGAAAAAACAAGTATTGGTTTATTTACATCTTCAAAACAAAGATGTTGAAGCTGCAAAAACTGTCTTATCTGAATTAAGAGAGGCTAAATTATTAAACGCTCAACTGCGTAAAATAGAGGAAAACTTAACTGCTCGTACGGTAAAAGTAGTTGCCTCAAATAAAACATCTAAAAATATCGATGCTAAATCGCTTTTTGAAAAAGAAAAGTCATTTGTTAATTTAAAAACGTTACTAGATGAATTGGCTACCGAAAAAAATTCTGATTTATTAAAGTACAGTGAAGAAGGATTATCGCTTTTTCCAGCCCAACCTTTCGTGTACTTAATGAATGGTAAAGCATACAATGACAACAAAAACTTTAAAAAAGCATTGGTAAGCTTACAAAACGGCATTGATTTTGTTATTGACAATAACGAAATAGAAGCAAAGTTTTATTTAGAAATGGCAAGGTCTTATCATGGGTTAAACGATATTAAAAAATCAAATTCTTACAAGAATAAAGCTGCCAAAATTTTAAAATAAAACTAACATCGTTAGTATAAATTTATGAGATATATCACTCTTTTACTTATCGTATTCTTAAGTATTACTTCATGTAAGTCAACTAAAAACGTTACTAGTAACACTGCTATTAAAGAACTTTCTGCACGAAAAGTAGCTAAAAAACATAGTGCAGCAAACTTTGATAAAGAAACGGTAGACGCTAGGTTAAAGATAAACTATAAAGACAACAGAGAAAATGTTGGTTTTTCTGTTCGTATGAAAATTAAAAAAGATGAGGTTATTTGGTTGAAAGGGTCTAAAATGATTACCGTTTTTAAAGCTAAAATTACCCCAACTAGAGTACAATTTTATTCTCCTTACAAAAAGAACTTTTTTGATGGAGATTTTTCCATGTTGAAAGAACTGTTAGGAACCGATATTAACTTTCAGCAATTACAAAACATGTTGTTAGGCGAAGCTTTGGTTGATGTAAAATCGGAACGTCAAGAAGTGGCTATACATGATAAATCATATCAATTATCGCCAAAAAACCAATCAGAATTGTTCGATTTGTTTTTTTACATCAACCCTTTGCATTTCAAACTGAACAAACAATCGGTTATAAATCCGCTAAAAAACCAACGTTTAGATATTAGTTATCCTAAATATTCTAAAAAAAATAGTACTTTATTCCCTGAAAAAATCAACATTCAAGCCAAAGAAAATAATAAGTTTACTATTATTGATATTCATACGCGTTCGGTTGAATACAACACGAAATTAAATGTAGATTTTACTATTCCTAACGGATATAAAGAAATTCAATTATAATGAAACACACTGTTTATTACATCTTTTTATGCCTGTTTTTTATGGGACTTTCTTCTTTTGGTCAAAGTAGAAAAGAACTTGAGAATAAGCGAAAAAAACTTCAAAATGAAATACAGCAGGTTAACAGTCTTATAATTAAAACCAATAAGAAGAAAAGCAACGCTTTAGACGATTTAAAAGATTTAAGCCAAAAAATTACGGTACGTGAGCGCTTAATTGAAACAATAGAATTAGAGTCGAAAGCTTTGTCTTTAGAGATAAAATCAAACGAAAAAGAGCTTAAAAAATACAACGATGAATTGGCTAAATTAAAAGCTGATTATGCTGATATGGTTGTAAAATCATACAAAAGTAAATCGCAACAAAGTAAAACCATGTTCTTACTTTCTTCTGAAAGCTTTTATCAAGCTTACAAGCGTTTAAAATACATGCAACAATACAGTGATTTTAGACGAAAACAAGGTGAAGAAATTGTTGTAAAAGCTAAAGAAATTGAGCAGTTAAATGATTCGTTAATTGTACAAAGAAAATCTAAAGAGGCTTTACTTTCTGATGAGAAAAATCAGAAAAAAGAAATTGAAGAAGATAAAAAAAATCAAGAACAACTCATTTCAAAAATTAAAAAGGAAGAAAAAAAGTATAAAAGTGAGTTACAGAAAAAACAGAAAGAAGAAAAAAGAATTGCTGCTAAAATTGATAAGTTAATTAGAGACGCTATTGCCAAAGCCAATGAAGGTAAAAAAACCGACAAAGGTAAAACGAGTAGCTCTGGGTTTATTTTAAATGCTGAAGAAAAAGCCTTATTAGCTAATTTTGAACAAAACAAAGGAAATCTTCCTTGGCCAGTTAATGGTATTATTACCAGAAAATATGGAGTACAACCGCACCCAACATTTCCTGGAATCAAAATCAACAGTCACGGATTGTATATCGCAACCAAAGCAGGTACCGATGTAAAAAGTATTTTTAACGGAAAAGTATTAGTAATTCAATTACATTCTGATGGTAGAAAATCTGTTTTGGTACAGCATGGTAACTATATTTCTGCTTATAACAAGCTAAAAGAAGTATACGTTAATAAAGGAGATGTTGTAAAAACAGGCGATAAATTAGGGAAGGTTTTCACCGATAAAATTACGGGTAAATCACAACTTAGTTTTATGCTGTATAAAAACAAAGACCGATTGAATCCTTCACAGTGGATTCGCTCATAATAATTATGAAACGAACATTAATAAATTTTAAGCTTTATCTTTTGTGAAAAAAGCTTAAAATTTATTAATGTGAGAGCGTAGCGGTTACACACGTTCTCAATTTTATAATTAAACTTTTGATAAAACAATTATAAAAATTTAAACGTGTGAAAAACGCAGCCAACTTTATTATTGTAACCGTAGCTATTTTAGCTACACTGGTTATTGGAAAAGGAATTTTAATTCCGTTCATTTTCGCACTTATTTTTTGGTTTTTAACACGAGAGATTCGAAAAACTATTTATAAAATTCCTTTTGCTAAGCGATTTATTCCTTTTTGGTTGAGTAATGTGTTTGTGTTTTCTCTTATTGTTTTAGGTTTTGGGTTTGTTTCTGAAATTATTACCAATAGCATTTCCAATTTAACCACATCATATTCGAAATATGAACCTAATGTTGATGCTATCATTAAAAGTTTAGATACCTTTTTTCATATTGATATCATTACTTCGGTAAAATCGGTAGTAGGAGATTTTGATTATGGCTCTGTTTTAGGCGATATAGCGAACGGAATTAGTAGTTTGCTGGGTGATACCTTTATGATTATTATTTATGCCTTATTTATCTTCTTAGAGGAAAGCAACTTTAAGTTAAAACTACAACGTGTATTCTCTAATCATGAAGGAAGTTCAAAAAGCTTTCAATTTATCTTAAAAAAGGTAGAAAGCTCAATTTCTAACTACTTACGTTTAAAAACCTATGTAAGTTTATTAACGGGTATCTTAAGTTATTTTGTTTTGCTAATGGTTGGAGTAGATGGCGCACCGTTTTGGGCCTTCCTTATCTTTTTATTAAACTACATTCCAACTATCGGATCATTAGTCGCTACAGCATTCCCAGCAATTTTTTGTTTGATTCAGTTTGGAGAATTCACTCCGTTTTTAATTGTTGTATTTGCCGTTGGTGCTATTCAGGTAGTCGTAGGAAATGTTGTAGAACCTAAAGTTTTTGGAAAATCGCTGAATTTAAGCCCGCTAGTTACCATTCTTTCACTAGCTGTTTGGGGAGAAATTTGGGGAATTACAGGGATGATACTTTCAGTACCTATTACCGTAATTATGATTATTATCTTTTCTCAGTTTGAAAATACAAAAAACATTGCCATTCTCTTATCCGAAAGTGGCAATGTTGATGATATTTAATATACTCTATGTTTCTTTCTACTTTAAACTAAAAACACATCGTAAAGGTTTAAGCCAACTAAGAGTAAAATGATTATAATAGCAACTTTTACTTTCTATTTTTAATTGATATACCATAACCAATAAAAAATAAGGTACTCACTACTAACAAAACTAGCATCCTGTTTTCGTTTAGTCTATTAAGTCCATCTTCGAAATCATATGGTATTAAATGGCAATTGACAAGTAGCGATAATAATATTATGTATATAGCTAGACCTTAGCATTATTTTTTAATAAATCTAATAGCTCTACATTCATCTGGATCACCATATTCTATAAATAATACAGGTTTCTTTTCTTTTACATAAACTTGTATAGTTCTTAACGCTAAACCTGTACCATCATTTTCGCCAAACTTTAAATCTGTAGGTAGAAAATACTTATCTTTTGAACGATTTTCAATAAAATTCTGTTTCCATGTTCCTTGTACGTTTATTTTTTTATTAGATTTTATAAAGTCGAAAATATCTATAGGCATATTATTCATCTCTATTGTTTTATCTTTTTTTAATTTTATTATAGAATTATTAGTTTTAAAATTATTATTAATACTTCTTTCTACTATATATTCACCAATAAAAAAACTATCTTTTTGTTTTTCTGTTAATTGATTAAGTCCTGAGTCTAAATTACAGGGGATTAAATAACAATTATAAAGAAATAAAGTTAAAAGTAAATAAAGTTTTACTATATGTTTGTTTTTTAATGATTTGATTTTCATTTTATCTAACTTTTAGTTTAAATTTAAAATATTGTTTAATAGTTGAGAGAGGTTTGTTATTCCCAGAACCATCTCTGTCATAATTCTCTCCTATATGAAGTAATAGAGAGTTTCTACTAGTGCCATTTGATAGTTCAACAATAATCCAATCAGGGTCACTACTTGGAGAATATTTAACACTTGCCCCACCTATAAAAAACTGCACCCAATTAGCACTAGCTACAACATCAATATGTTTATTAATAGAATCAATAATACCTGCATGATCTGGGCTAAAAGAATAACCTCCTGAAAGAGGAGTAATTCTATTTAAAAATTGATCATATGTTATCCCTTCTTTATCTAATCTTTCAAAAAAATCAACTTTAATATCATTAGGTACATTACCTGCTAGCATTTGTTGTGTCATATCATAATCAAAAGGAAATTGTCTTTCGTCTTTACCTTCTCCGTTTGCAAATTCATACAATAAATATCCAACCCCTTTTTTACCGTCGTTTTTAAAAGCATATTCTTTATTAGCTTCTTTGGTTTGGTTAGCATCTGGGTTTAACTTAAAAGCAGTTTTTGTTAAGGCTTTTGTAAGTTGCTGGTCTAAATATTTATTTAAATCATCCCAAATCTCTTTAGAAATTTTATCTTTAAGTTGTTCTAGTCTTTTAGCATATTCTCTTAAGGTTTTTTACCAAGGTGTTTCTAAAGCATCGAAAGTAGGAGTGTCTAGAAGAGTCTCAAAATTATTTAAGTCAATATAAATTTCAATAGCTTGTTCGGCAAAGGTTGCGGCTTCTAGGGAAGAATCAGTACTTAAATAAGTTACTAAGCTATCATAAGCTCCTTTATTATTTTCATCAAATAACCATTCTCTCTCCTCAATAGTTAAACTTTTAGATAAGCTAGCAGGTAATAAATATACTGGTGAAGTTATTGTTGTTACTTCTTCTATTGAATCATTTGTTGACCCTCGTGTACTACCATTTGTACCTCCACCAACAGGATAATCAGTGCCTGTGTCTGTAACTCCACCACCACCAGATTGACAATCATAACTCCAAGTAGTTATGGTATTAGTTGTACATTCTCTTCTCGCTCCTAGCATTGGGTCTCCATAAAAACCACAACTAGTATCTCCAAAACTATGACTTAAAGGTTTTCCGTCTAAATATCCCTTACATGATAAGTAAATACAACTACTTGTGTCTTCTTCTGTTTCGGTAACTAACCTAGGAGCACATCCGTCTGTTTTATTTTGATAAAATTCAGTGCCTAATTTCAAATTAATGGCGTTGTTAATTTTAAACTCGCCTGTGCTAGTAATAAAATAGCTTACAAGATGCTGGATAATTTTACCATCATTATATTTTGTTACTACTAAATTATAAATTTGGTTCTTAAGGAAATCATTACTTGAAACAGCGAATGTATAACTTGTACTAGTTTTTGTTTTTAATTTTAAAACTAAGCTTTTGTCAAAAAACAAATTATTTAATTTTACACTTTCTTCTTTTGATAGAACATCTTGTTCTAAATTTAATTTTTCAATTCTTTCAACCACATTAAAATCTACTGATTTTAACTCATTAAAAGTTAAGTATTCTCCTTGAATAACTTTATTTGGATTTGAATCAATGGTTTCGTCTGTTTCACAACTTAACATAAATACTGTAATACCTAGCAATAATACAATACTTAAAAAATTAACAATCTTGCCTCTTTTTAATTTCATAATAATAACTTTTATTTTTTGCTCACAAAAGTAAATCATCATAAATTAAAACAGGTAAGTGTTTTGCATAAAAAAAGTAAGTGAATCACTTACTTTTTATTATTAAACTATCTTTTATAGTTATATTTATACATTTACTTTTTGAAGCTGTTTTAATCCATGAAAATAGATTTTAGCTCTATGGCTTCCTTAGGATCCATTTTACCGGCTAAAACTAAACTTAATTGCTTTCTACGTAAAGCAGCTTCATATCGTTTTTTCTCTAACTCTGTTTCTGGTTCAATTTGTGGAATTGGTACAGGCTTTCCTGTTTCATCAACTGCTACAAACGTGTAAATTCCTTCGTTTACTTTAGTTTTCTCACCAGATTGACGGTCTTCAATCCAAACATCAACATAAATCTCCATTGAAGATTTAAACGCACGAGAAACTTTTGCTTCTAAGGTAACTACACTTCCTACAGGAACTGATTTTGAAAAAGCTACGTGATTTACAGAGGCTGTTACTACAATTCTTCTCGAATGACGGCGTGCAGCAATACTACAAGCTCTATCCATACGAGCTAATAACTCTCCTCCAAAAAGATTGTCTAAATAATTGGTTTCTCCTGGTAATACAAGATCGGTAAGTACCGTTAACGATTCGCTAGGTGTTTTTGCTCTCATCAATTACATTTTGATGCAAAGATACAGCAAGAAAAAAACCTATACTAGTTCTTGATTTGAAATTACGCTAAAATAAAAAACAACTTTTATAGTGTAATTTTAATGGAGAAATAGTATTAACTACAATAAATTGGGTTTATTTAGCCAACAACCAAGCGTCTTCGCTTACCTTTTCTTTGATGATTTCTAAGGCTTTTCTAGCTTCTTCTTTGGTTGCATAACTAGCAAAGGCTACTTGAGTTAATCCATACTTGTTTTTTCCAAGAATCGTAGCTTCATATCCTTTGTTTTCTAACTCTGCTAATTTGTTTTCAGCATTGTGTACATCTTGAAAAGCCCCTGCAATAATATGAAAGTTCTTAGCCTCTTTGCTAACGTTTAAATTAATCGTTGGTAACGGATTCTCAATCACAAAAGTAGCCGATTGAATTTTCTTTTGTACCGACTCTTCCTGATTAGCCAATAATTCTTGCTGTTGTTGATTCTGAATTCCATTCCAACCTACATACGCAACTCCTACGAAAACTGCAGCTGCTGCAGCTCTTCTGATATATAAAGGAATTGTTTTGCTTTTCTCTTCAGAAACAACAGGCAAAGGTTTTACAGTTACTTCTTTTACTCTTTCTACTGAAGGAGTAGCAACCTCAGCCAATCCGAAAGATGCTGTTAAGAAATTACTTGTAAGGTTTGGTTCAAAAACTACTTGACCAGCTTCGTTTAATGCTAAACTTCCAACTGACGCAACTTCTACTGAAATCGTTTTTAAGTTTTTATTCCACTCTGCAACTTCATTTGCAATAAAAGTAGTAGCTTCTTCAAAAGAAATATTCTTGTCAGAAGCAATATAGTTAGCCAATAACCCATCATTATGCTGTAAATACGCATTAAATGTCAATTGTTTTTTTGGCGGATAAAAAGTGTGAGTAGTAGTATTTACCCTTGCACCAATGGTGTTGGTTACAAATCCTCCAAAATTAGGAACAATTACGCAGTCGTATCTATATAATAAATCGTTGATGTAGTTGGCTAATATCATAAGAACAAATATAGCTTTTTCAATGTATAGTTTCAAGTGATTGTTCAATTTTTATTAACAGTTTTTTGTATATTGAAAATCAAATTATTGCTGTATGAATTCTGAAAAACTGCTTGCTGTACTACGATTACAGGCTACCAAAAATGTAGGTGATATCTTAGCAAAAAAGTTAATTACTGCTGTTGGAAGTGTTGAAAATGTGTTTAAAGAAAAAACTCATGTGCTACATAAAATTAACGGAATTGGAACACAGGTAACTCAGCATCTTTTTGATAAAAACAACTTAAAAAGAGCAGAGGAGGAGCTCAACTACATTCAACAAAACAACATTGCTTTTTCTTATTTTTTAGAGGATGATTATCCGCAAAACTTAAAGCATTGTGTCGATGCTCCCATACTTATTTTTAAAGATGGAAATCTCAACCTTAACAACGATAAAATCATCTCGATAGTAGGTACTCGAAACATGAGTTCGTATGGACGCGATTTTTGTAATCAACTTATTGAAGATCTTAAAGAACACAATCCAATAATTGTGAGTGGATTTGCTTACGGAGTAGATATTTGTGCCCATAAAGCGGCTATAAAAAACAACTTACAAACCATCGCTGTCTTAGCACATGGTTTGGAAGAAATTTATCCGAAGACACATAAAAAATATATTCATGAAGTAAACAATAATGGCGGGTTCATTACCGAATTTTGGCACGATGAACAGCCAATGCGAGAGAATTTTCTAAAACGAAATCGTATTGTGGCGGGAATTTCCAAAGCGACTATTATTATCGAATCTGCTGAAAAAGGAGGTTCGTTGGTTACTGCAGATATCGCCAATTCGTACAATCGTGATGTGTTTGCGCTATCAGGAAGAGCTACAGATATTTACAGTAAAGGATGCAACAACCTAATCAAAAACAATCAGGCGCATTTGTTAACTTCTGCTGAAGATATCGTAAAAATGCTTAATTGGGACATACGGCAAGCTGCAGTACCCAAGCAAGAAAAGTTATTTGTTGAACTTAATTCTTCCGAACAAAAAATTTATGATTATTTACAACAAAACGGAAGACAGTTGCTAGACGATATCGCTATTAATTGTGAATTGCCAATTTATCAACTCTCTTCTATTTTAATTCAATTGGAATTAAAAGGTGTTGTAAAACCCTTACCAGGAAAAATGTTTGAAGTTTAATCGCAGGGCGATTGCCAAGAGTTTTGTTAAGAATTAACAAATATTATTCCAAAGAAATAAATTCAAGTATCTTTGAAAAAAGGTTCTTAAATGACGTCAGAAAACAAACTTATATCACAAAAAAAACCAGCTTTTCCCGTTACTAAAAAGCTAGGAAATTATTTGAAAAGACATAATCGTACGATTCAAATTCCTATTTTTTATGATGATTTGCTGCGTTTTCAAGGATCAATTGTGGTGTATGATAAACACGAAAACGACACCTTGTGGGTACGTGTGTATTACAATGAGTTTGAGCGACAAGAAATAGATTTAAGCCTTAAAAAAATCTATAATATTCTGCATTCTAACGGTTCTGATGCCAGTATACAACACTTAAATATTGATGCTGTTGATTATTGTACCTTCGGGAATTCGAAGCCTTTTCGAGTAAAAGTTCGAAATATTTTAAACGATAACTACACCTATTTTTACGTAAAAAAAACGGATGCCTCTCGTATTTACGGTTTAGAACTCGAAGATATTTTATCGCCGTATAACTTGAATTTTTTAGTGTATCAAGACACCTTGATTGAAGAGCATATTTCAGGAATTCCGGGTGATGTCTTTATCAATGATTATTTAGATAATTGCATTGAAATTG
This sequence comes from Tenacibaculum sp. TB-56, assembly GCF_059716275.2. Classification (NCBI taxonomy): domain Bacteria; kingdom Pseudomonadati; phylum Bacteroidota; class Flavobacteriia; order Flavobacteriales; family Flavobacteriaceae; genus Tenacibaculum; species Tenacibaculum sp. TB-56. Next base: position 1,144,739 of record NZ_CM201367.1, read on the forward strand.
AAAAAGCACAAATAGCCAAAGAGTTTGTTAAGTTTAACGAACGTTGTATGATTCGTTTATTGGGTGATATGCGCTCGTACAACTACGTTGTGGTGCCTACGCACGATTTTGAAAATGTCGTGTATAAAATCCGTCCGATAGATTTTGACCAACAATGTTACGAAGGAAAATTTAAAGTGTATTATCCGCAGTTTTTTAAAGAAAACCTAAAAATGGTTCAATTAGTAGCAGATAAACTTACCTCATCATCTATAGAACAATATCAGTTAGAAGAACGATCAATTGTTGCTAAAAGAATTTTAGGGTCTCGCACACGCTTAAATCGCTTGATAAAAGCGATGAAAGCTGATAATATTTCTATACCAAAAAATATCGAACAATTAAAATCAGAAATTTTTGATTTTACAGGAGATATCAACTTTAGAGATAGTGATGGAATGGGAGAAATACTAGACAGTGCACTCACATTTGTTCGTAGAAATTACGAAGATGTGAGTATGAAAACCATTATACAGCAACAGCAAAAATTGTATTAACGATTTCTACTTCGAATACTCTCAATAATCACTGTTGCTAGAATTAAACTTCCACCAATAAATGTGTTCCACGTGGGAACTTCCTTTAGAAAAATAAAGGCTAAAATAATTCCGAAAATAGGTTGAACACTACTAATTATACTTGCAGTTGATGCGGTAAAAAATTGTAGTGAATGTACCATTAAACTATGTCCGATAGCTGTGGTTAACAACGCTAATAACAACAAGTAGGGGAGTTGCTCTTGAAATCCTGAAACATCCATAAAAAACAGCACTGGAACTAATAAAACTGTAATGATTACCGTTTGATAAAACATGAGCATTACCCCGTTGTATTGCTGTACATATTGTTTTAAAATTAAGATACGAATCGCATACGACAAAGCGGAAAGCAAACCAAATAACACTCCTTGAACCTGTGTGTTTTTAATATCGAAATCTGGGGCTAAAATGTACAAGCCTAGCAAAACCAATAATCCTAACACAATATGAATCGGATTGAATTTAATTTTTAGAAACAAGGGTTCTAAAAAAGCAATCATCACTGGAAAAGTATACAACGACAACATTCCGATAGCTACATTCGATAGTTTTAAAGCGTAGAAATAAGTAATCCAATGTGCACCCATTAAAATTCCCCCCATTAAAAACGGAAACAAATGTCTTCTGGATTGTATGGTTAAATCAATCTTTTTAAATCGACAAAACACATACAAAATCACCATGGCAAATACCGAACGGAACCACACAATAACTTCCGAAGGCATGGCAATATATTTACCTAATACTCCTGAAGTACTGATAAACAGGGTTGCTAAAATAATTCCTGATAGGTTTTTGATGTGATTGTTTTGCATGGGCATAAAAGTATGTCATTTCGACCAGAGGGAGAAATCTTAAGAAAATGAGTACTTCATTGAATGAGATTTCTCGTTTCACTCGAAATGATAGTTTCTTTGTTTCGTCATTGCGAATGGACACTGAGCGAAGTCGAAGTGGAAATGAAGCAATCTCTAAGTTTTAATTGTCACGTCAAGCGAATTTCTTTTTCGATAGAAAAAAAGAAATTTGTATCGAGATGTATATAAACTAGTTCTCGATACAATTTTCACTCATTCTAATCGTGAAAACCACTCGAACAGACAACTTCTTTGTACCGTCATTGCGAGCGAGGAATGACTTTTTATACTTTCTGTAAGGTTTCTAACGCCTTGTGCACACTATCAATTTTAATAAATGTGATCAGTAAGCGCAATCCGTTTATGGTTTTCTTTTCTTTCATTACAGAACTCTTCGGATTTTGCTGTACGTACCTCAACATTTTGGTAAACGCTTCGGTTTGGTAAAAAGCACTTTGCTGATCGGCTACAAAATATCCAATTAATCGTTTTTGCTTTAAAATCACCTTTTCTAAACCTAGTTCTTTCGCTAACCATTTAATACGAACACTGTCTAATAAATCGGCCACTTGGGTTGGATATTCTCCAAAACGATCGATAATTTCAGTCTCAAAAGTTTGCAATTCTTCTTCTGTAGTTAAGGTTCCTAATTTGTTGTATAAACTTAAACGTTCGGTAACCGAATTCACATAATCATCTGGGAATAGAATTTCAAAATCGGTATCAATTTGTACCTCTTTTACATACTCTTTTGGTGCATTTTCATCCGTAGGATATAAGTCTTTAAACTCATTTTCCTTCAGTTCTTCAATCGCTTCATGTAAGATTTTCTGATAGGTATCAAAACCAATATCGTTGATAAATCCGCTTTGTTCACCTCCTAACAAATCTCCCGCGCCACGAATCTCTAAATCTTTCATGGCAATATTCAATCCGCTTCCTAAATCAGAAAACAGCTCTAATGCCTGAATTCGTTTACGCGCATCATCGGTCATGTGATGATACGGTGGAGTGATAAAATAACAGAAGGCTTTTTTGTTAGAACGCCCAACACGACCACGCATTTGGTGTAAATCTGACAGTCCAAAATTATTGGCGTTGTTGATAAAAATCGTATTGGCATTCGGTACATCCAATCCACTTTCGATAATGGTGGTAGACACCAATACATCAAACTCATTGTTCATAAAACCAAGCATGAGTTCTTCTAACTTTTTTCCTTCCATTTGTCCGTGACCAATACCAATTTTCGCACTTGGCACCAAACGCTGCAACAACCCTGCTACTTCTTTGATGTTTTCAATACGGTTATGGATAAAAAATACCTGTCCACCACGAGAAATCTCGTACGAAATCGCATCGCGAATGGTTTCTTCACTAAAGCGAATTACATTGGTTTCTATCGGGTGACGGTTTGGTGGTGGTGTTTTAATCACCGATAAATCTCTTGCCGCCATTAAACTGAATTGTAATGTACGCGGTATCGGCGTTGCCGTTAAGGTTAGCGTATCGACATTTTCTTTAATGGTTTTTAGTTTATCTTTCGCTGCTACCCCAAATTTTTGTTCCTCATCAATAACCAACAATCCCAAATCTTTAAACTGAACTGCTTTATTGGTTAACTGGTGCGTTCCAATCACAATATCTACACTTCCATCAGCAACCCCTTCTAACACTCCTTTGCGTTGTTTTGTGGTTCTAAAACGGTTTAGATAGTCAATCGTAACCGGAAAGTCTTTTAATCGCTTAGAAAAGGTTTTAAAGTGCTGAAATGCCAAAACCGTAGTTGGTACAAGCACCGCAACCTGTTTTCCGTTATCTACCGCTTTAAATGCCGCTCTAATGGCAATTTCTGTTTTTCCAAAACCAACATCACCACACACCAAACGATCCATCGGTTGTTCTTTTTCCATATCGGCTTTTACTTCTTGGGTAGAAGAGAACTGATCGGGTGTGTCTTCGTATAAGAAACTCGCTTCCAACTCGTGTTGCATGTGCGTATCGGTCCGAAAGCAAATCCTTTTTGAAGTCTACGTTTTGCGTATAGCTGAATAAGGTTAAACGCGATTTCTTTAACGCGGGTTTTGGTTTTCTGCTTGACTTTCTTCCAAGCATTCGACCCTAGTTTATATACTTTTGGTGGTTTTCCGTCTTTTCCGTTGAATTTGGAAATTTTGTGTAGCGAGTGAATACTCACGTATAAAATATCGCGGTCGCCATAAATTAACTTGATGGCTTCTTGCTTTTTACCTTCTACATCAATTTTTTGAAGTCCGCCAAACTTTCCAATTCCGTGATCGATATGTGTTACATAATCGCCTACGTCTAATTTAGTAAGTTCTTGTAGGGTGATGGATTGCTTTTTCGCATATCCATTTTTGAGTCGGAATTTGTAATAACGCTCAAAGATTTGATGATCCGTATAACAAACAATTTTACTATCAATATCCACAAATCCTTGATACAACGGAAACACGATGGTTTCATAAGAAACTTCTTCTTCGTGGTCATCAAAAATATCGTGGAAACGTTGTGCTTGCTGTTCGTTAGAACATAAAATATAATTAGTAAATCCTTTGGCTGAAAATTCGTTGAAATTCTGAATTAACAAGTCGAATTTTTTGTTGAAAGACGGCTGTGGGTGGGTATTAAACTGAATAGTTACGTCATTCTGAACTTGTTTCAGAATCTCACCTTTATGCGACGCTGAATCAAGTTCAGCGTGACGGTTTTTACCAATGTTAACTAATGTAAAATCTTGTAATTGATTACGAATAAGCTCACCGTTGCAAAACAATTCTTCGGGTTTTGCATGTTTGATTTCTGTAGATAATTCGTTAAACGACAGTTCTGCTTTTCGGTAGAATTTATCCAACGAATCGCTTAACAAATCTACATTCTTCACAAAAACAGCGGTTTTAGCCGATATGTATTTTAAAAAGCTTTCTCGTGACTCTTGTAGTGTTTTGTTTTCTACATTGGGCATAATGCTCACTTTCTTCAGTTTTTCTTTAGAAAGTTGCGTTTCAACATCAAACGTTCGGATGCTGTCTACCTCATCACCAAAAAACTCAATACGATAGGGTTCGTCGTGCGAAAACGAAAACACATCGATAATTCCACCACGTACCGAAAACTCTCCTGGTTCGGTTACAAAATCGACACGTTTAAAATGATATTCAAACAATACTTCGTTGACAAAATCGAGCGATACTTGCTCGCCCACCACCACTTTTAGCGTGTTTTTTTCCAGCTCTTTTTTGGTGACTACTTTTTCGAATAGGCCGTAGGATAGGTAACAATAATCGCAGGTTTTTTACGAGAATTGATACGGTTTAACACCTCTGAACGCAAGAGTACATTGGCATTGTCAGTTTCTTCTATCTGATAGGGTCTGCGATATGAACCCGGATAAAACAACACGTTTTTATCGCCCAATAACTGCTCTAAATCGTTTAGATAATACGCGGCTTCTTCCTTGTCATTAAAAATTAACAAGTAAGGTTTATCGGCTTGTTTAAAAGTTTCGGAAATGACAAAAGACAACGAAGAACCGACCAAATTCGTTAGTTGAAAATGGTGTGGATCTTGTTGAAGCTGATGAACAATCTGTTTTACATTCTCAGATTGTTGATAGTGATTTACAATTGCTTGCTTGCTCAACGTACAAAAATTTTACGCAAATGTACGAGGATTATTTTTTATTGAAAGGGTTGTTTTTTAACTGCTTCTATAAGGTTAATTGTGTTGTTTAAACAATGATGTCAACAAATAAAACACAAATAGAAATTGTAAAGGTTAACTAATTCGTTGACAAAATCTTATATTTTGTTATGCGTATAAACACAGATGATTTAACACTAATTCGAAGCTATTTACAGAAATGACAACTCTTTTACTTTAAACAATTTCCTGTTTCAAAATCTTGTTTGGTAATTAATTTTTCGTTGATAGTATTAGTATCCCAATCTTGTGCAATCAACCATTGATTGTTTATTTTTTTCAACACCGCGTGAAACTTTCCATAAGAAATAGTCGGTTTTTTATCTTTTTCTGTAGAAATAATTCGGTAATAACCCACTTCATAACCTGTATCTTCCTTATAAATTCTTTGATCGAAACAAAAATCAATCTGTCGTTTTCTGTTAAATAGAAAAAAACAAAGAGTAGCTGCTAATTTCATTTTTTACCACAATTAAAATTTGCTCGACAACAAGTTAGTTATTTTTTTATACTTTTTTACAAAATGATAAGAAATGCCTATTCAATCTTTAAGCTTTGGTTTTACAAAGCTAAAAACCTCATAAAACGATTTTAAACAACGATAACAACACGATATAGGTATTTGTATTACTATTTTTTAAAAACGCCTTAAACCACCAATTAAATAATCGTGTTTTATTACTCGTTTTTATGTGAAATAAAATAACTATAAAAAAAAATAATACTTTGTTTTTAAGGAGAATTGTTAACTTTCGGCGAAAGTTGACGGGCTTTAAACTTACCTGTTGATAGTATTTATAAAAAATAAAATTATGTCGATATCAGATTTATATTCAAGCGGAAAACACAAACAAGAAATAGGGCATTTTGCCAGCATCGTAAAAATTGCTAAAGTTGATGGAATCATTTCTGAAGGTGAACAAGAATTATTAGATAGAGCTTCTAAAAAATTAAACATTAGTGAAGAAGAGTATACACTAATTTTAAAAACTCCTGAAAAATTTCCTGTAAACTCACCAGTAAGTTACGATGAGCGTATTGAACGTTTATATCTTTTAACTAAAATGATTTTTGCTGATGAAGAAGTAGCAAAAGAAGAAGTAGGTTTGCTACGTAAAATAGCATTGGCTTTAAATTTTACTTCTGAAAATGTTGAAAAAGTTTGTGATGAAGCCATCCATTTAGTTTTAAACGATAATGACTTAGATGACTTTACTACGGCCATTAAAAATGTTAATATCAATTAATTCAATTATACTAAAATCCTTTAAAACCAGTTATTACTCATAAACAAATCCTCCCAAATGAAATATAAAATATTATTCATAACTATCTTTACCTGTTTAACAACGGCTGTTTTTTCTCAAAACTTAAACGATTCTTGGCAAATAGGTATAGGAGCAGGAATAACAAAATTTAGTGAAAGCGATGCCGCTTTTATTGGCGATCAATACTTATTTCAAGTACCAACCTTAAGTTTAACTATGCCTATTGGCGATCGTTTTTCTTTAGATGGAGCTATGTCATTCAATACAATTGATGATATCGGTTTTATCTCTAATTCAGCGAAGTATTTTTCTATGGATGCTTCTTTTCGTTATAATTTTGATGCTGTATTAGATAAACTTGCTCCGTATGTTTTTGTTGGAGGAAGTTTAGTAGATTCTGATCGTAAAATGACTCCAACATTGAATATTGGTGGTGGTGGAATTTACTGGGTGAGTGATAAAGTAGGTATCAATCCTCAATTATATTACAAACACTCTTTTGAAGGATACGAAAGTATGCGTTCGCACATTCAAGGAACTTTAGGTGTTGTTTTCAAATTAAATTGGAATAATAGTGGCTCTTCAAGCAGTCGTAGTTCAGCGAAACATTTAGGAGGTTGTATGATTTAAACCTCAAAATAACACAAAAAAAAGCCGCTAATTAGCGGCTTTTTTTTGTTATGATAATGCGTTTATTGCATTTTGTATTCTTATAATAGTGGTTTCTTTACCAATCATTGTCATAATATCAAACAAGTCTGGTCCTGCTAACTTACCTACTAAACTTAAACGAAGTGGTTGCATTACTTTGCCAAAACCAATTTCTTTAGAAGTAATCCACCCTTTAATTTCTGTTTGAGCATTTTCAATTGAGAAATCTTCAATTTTAGAAATCACTTCGATTAACTCTTGCATTAAAGCTCCAGTTTCTGTTTTCCATTGTTTCTTTACTGCTTTCTCATCATATTCTGAAGGGTTTTCAAAGAAAAAGTTTGATAACTCCCAGAAATCTGCCACGAACGTAGCACGTTCTTTTATCAATCCAACTACTTTTTCAACAAAAGCTTCGTCCGTTTTAATTCCTTTTTCTTCAAGAATAGGTAAGTATAAATCGGTTAAAACTTTGTTTGATTTTTGTTGTAAATACTGTTGATTAAACCATTTGGTTTTATCTGGACTGAATTTCGCTCCTGATTTACTTACTCTACTTAAATCGAACGCTTCAACCAATTCTTCTAAACTGAACATTTCTTGTTCCGTTCCTGGATTCCATCCTAAGAAAGCTAACATATTAATGAAAGCATCTGCAAAATATCCGTCTTCTCTGTATCCACGAGAAACATCACCCGTTTCTTCATTTGTATATTCTAACGGGAAAACTGGGAAACCTAATTTATCACCATCACGCTTACTTAATTTTCCTTTTCCTACTGGTTTTAAAATTAACGGTAAGTGTGCAAATTTTGGTGCTTGCCAATCAAAAGCGCGGTATAATAATTCATGAAGTGGGAGAGAAGGTAACCATTCTTCACCACGAATTACGTGCGAAATTTCCATTAAATGATCATCAACAATATTTGCTAAGTGATAAGTTGGCATACCATCTGACTTAAACAAAACTTTATCATCTAAAGTATTTGTTTCAACTTTTATCGTACCACGAATTTCATCTTGTAAAATCAACGTTTCGTCTTGTGGTGTTTTAAAACGAATTACATATTTATCTCCAGCATTAATTTTAGCATCAACTTCTTCTTTAGACAGTACTAATGAATTTACCAATCTTCCTTTTTCACGATTGTGCCAGTTGTAAATAAATGTCTTTCCTTGCTCTTCATGATCTTTACGGTGTGCATCTAAATCTTCTGCAGTATCAAATGCATAGTAAGCCCACCCTTTTTCAATCAACTCATCAGCGTATTGTTTGTACAACTCTTTACGCTCTGACTGACGATATGGTCCGAATTTTTCGTTTTTCCCTGGACCTTCATCAAAAGGAATAGTACACCATTCTAACGAATTGATGATGTATTGTTCTGCATTGGCTACATAACGAGTTTGATCTGTATCTTCAATACGTAATACAAAAGTTCCGTTATGTTTTTTAGCAAATAAATAATTGAATAAAGCAGTTCTTACACCACCCATGTGTAACGGTCCTGTCGGACTCGGAGCAAAGCGTACTCTTACGTTCTCAGTCATTTTTTATTGATTTGAAAACGCAAAGATAGTTTTATGTTTAGAAATAGAAAAGAGAATCAAGTTCGCTTCGCAGAAAGAAAAAGAGATAATTATAAGCAGTCATCTAATTCTGTTAATTTGTTACTGCGTACAACCCGCTTTTAAAGCTTTTCAAGCGTTTTTACCCTAAAATAATATGTTTACACAAATCTTAACTTAAAATTCCTTATAAAACACGTATTTTTATAATTACTTATGGGAGAGTTTAGTAAAATACAGCAAAAGCTACAGCAATTCAGTAGAAAATACTACACCAATGAATTGATAAAAGGAAGCATTTTATTTGTTTCGTTAGGATTGATATATCTATTTTTCACCTTATTTATTGAATATTTTCTTTGGTTACAACCTACTGCTAGAACCATTTTATTTTGGTTGTTTATTACTGTTGAATTGTTTTTACTATTCCGTTTTATCTGTTTCCCTATTTTTAAAATTATAGGATTACAAAAAGGAATTTCTTTTGAAGAAGCTTCTAAAATTATTGGAAACCATTTTCCTGAAGTACAAGACAAATTATTAAACGTACTTCAATTGCAACAAACCAATCTGCAATCGGATTTATTAGCTGCAAGTATTGAGCAAAAATCGAAAGAACTGCAACCTATTTCTTTCAACAAAGCCATCGATTTTAGCAACAATAAAAAGTATTTGAAATATGTATTGATTCCTATTTTTATTTGGATGCTTTCTCTGCTTACAGGAACTTCTGAAAAGCTTTCTCAAAGTTTAAATCGTGTAGTGAATCATTCTGTTGCTTACAATCCTCCTGCGCCATTTTATTTCGATTTAACAGCTAAAGATTTGCGTGTAATTAAAGGAAAAGATATTACCATATATTTTCAAACGAAAGGGGAAGTTATTCCTAGTGAAGCAAAAATTCATTTTAACAATCAACAGTACTTTTTAGAAAATGAAGGAAACGGATTGTTCTCTTATACTTTTTCAGAAGTACAAGTACCTATTTCTTTTTTTGCTAGTGCAAACGGAATTAATTCACAAGAATATGAACTTACAATAATCAATACTCCTTCGATTCAAAACATTTCATTACACCTACAATATCCGTCGTACACAAAAAAAGGGAATGAGACTATTCATAATACAGGAAATTTAAATGTTCCACAAGGAACATTCATTACCTGGGGAATTAAAACTTCTGAAACCGATACAGTTACCTTCATTAATAAAGAAAAAAGAGAAATTTTTACACAAAAAGAAAACGATCAATTTGAATTAAAAAAACAACTGAATGAAAGTTTACACTATCAAATTTCCACATCTAATAAAAACCTAAAAGATTACGAACAATTACAGTTTTCAATTGATGTGATTAAAGATGAATATCCAACCATTTCTGTAAATTCAAACATCGATAGTATTACTCGAGGTAATGCTCAATTTGCGGGTCAAATTACCGATGATTATGGTTTTAAAAAACTAGAAATATTCTATTACGATAAAAACAATACTCAGATTATTCAGAGTAAATCATTAACCATTAATAAAGAAAATATACAAACTTTTTATTTTGAATTCCCTGGTAGTTTAGATTTACAAGAAGGGATAAATTATGAAATGTACTTTCAAGTGTACGATAACGACATTGTAAATGGCAGTAAAAAAGCCCTGAGTAAAAAGTTTAGTTATCGTCAAAAATCTGAAGAAGAAATAGAGGAGGAGCTATTATTAGAACAAAAAAACTACATTGAAAACATTAACAATTCTTTGGATCAACAGCAAAAAAGTAAAAAAGAATTAGAGAAAATACAGTTCGATTTACAGAATAAAAAGAACATCAACTGGAACGACCAGAAGAAGATTCAGAATTTGGTTAAGCGTCAAGAGCAGTATAAAGAAATGATGCGACGTCAAACGCAAAAATTACAAGAGAATTTCTCTGAAAAGAAAGAGGAAAACGAAACACTTCAAGAGAAAAAAGAAAACCTACAGAAGCGTATAGAAGAACTTAAAAAACTTGATAAGCAACAAAAGTTATTAGATGAGTTAAAGAAGTTGGCAGACAAACTAAATAAGGAAGAACTCATAAAAAAGACCAAAGAACTAGCTGAACAAAACAAACAACAAGAACGTAGTTTAGAACGTATTTTAGAAATGACAAAGCGTTTTTATGTTGAGCAAAAAATGTCTCAGTTAGCAAACAAGCTTGATGAATTATCAAAAAAACAAGAAGATTTAAGTAAGCAAAACACAACAAAAGAAAAGCAAAAAGAAATTAACACTGAATTTCAAAAAGCAAAAAAAGAATTAAATGAGCTTCATAAAGACAATGAAAATTTAAAACAACCCATGGAAATTCCTTCTATGGAAAATTTAGAAAAAGAAGCTCAAGAAGAACTTAATAAAGCTGATGAAAATTTAGAAAATAATCAGCAACAAAAAGCTAAAGAAAATCAGAAAAAAGCTTCTGATAAGATGCAGCAAATGAGTCAGAAAATGCAACAAGCAATGCAATCGATGAGTGCTGAAATGGAAGAGGAGAATATGGAAGGTTTACGTCAAATCTTAGAAAATCTAATTACGTTTTCTTTTGACCAAGAAGCACTGATGGATGAGTTTTCTTCAACCAACTCATCACATCCTAACTTTGGTAAAAACCTTCAAAAGCAGCACCAGCTTAAAACTTATTTTGAACACATAGATGATAGCTTATTTGTGCTTTCTATGCGTATACCAAGTATCTCATCTAAAGTACAAGATCAATTAGCACAAGCGCATTATAATTTAGATCAATCATTAGAAAACTTTGCAGATAATTATTTCCAGAATGGAATATCAAACCAACAGTATGTAATGACTTCTGCTAACACTTTAGCAGATATGTTAAGTAATACATTAGATGCTATGCAAAATCCAAAACCAGGGAATGGAAAGGGGAAAGGAAAAGGTAAATCGTTTAGCTTACCAGACATTATTCAACAACAAAATGTACTAATGGAAAAGATGAAAGAAGGTATACAAAAACAAAATCAAGGCAAACCTAAAGATGGTAAAGATGGACAAAAAGAAGGTGATGGTGAAGGCAAAAAAAACGACGATTTAGATGGTGAATTATATCAAATTTATAAAGAGCAATCTCAGTTAAGAGAACAATTAGAAAATGCTATTAAAGAAGGAAACGGAGAAAATAAGGAAGCTAAAAAAGCATTAAAAAAAATGGAACAACTAGAAAATGAGATTTTAGAAAAAGGTTTTACGCAAGAAAGTATTAATAGAATGCAGCAATTAAATTATGAATTGCTAAAACTAGACAAAGCTACCTTTGAACAAAACAGAGAAAAACAACGTAAATCGAACACCAATTTACAAGAGTTTAACAACAATACTAGCAAAGAACTAAAATTTAAAAAGTTGTTTTATAACCAAACAGAGATATTAAACAGACAATCATTACCTTTGCGCCAAAATTACAAAAAGAAAGTACAAGAGTACTTTAGTCTTCCGAAAGACAAAAAATAACGTATTAAAAAGCCTTAGATAATAGTAAATATTATAGCTTTTTAATTCACAGTTTAAGATTAAGAACATATAGTATTTAATATAAAGAAATGATTGCATTTAATTACGAAACCGAGTTTCAATTACACAATGAAGAAAACACATCTAAATGGATAGAAACGTGTATTGAAAAGGAAGGTTTTGAACTAGGAGAAATCAACTATATTTTTTGTGATGATGCTTATTTACACAAAATAAATGTTGAGTTTTTACAGCACGATACTTTAACCGATATCATCAGTTTCGATTATACGTTAGGTAAATTAGTAGGAGGTGATATTTTTATTTCTGTAGAAAGGGTTAAAGAAAATGCTAAAGAGTTTAATGTTTCTTTTGAAAACGAATTGCACCGCGTAATTATTCACGGTATTTTACACTATATGAAATACAAGGATAAGACAGAAGAAGAAAAAGAATTAATGCGTTCGAAAGAAAACGAATGTTTAGAAATTTTAGATAAAAATTAAAATCGTTCCACGTGGAACTGAATAAAAAAATGAGTTTATTTAATACAACATACGATGTAATTGTAGTAGGAGGTGGACATGCTGGTAGCGAAGCAGCAGCAGCAAGTGCAAATATGGGAGCACACACTTTGTTAATTACAATGAACTTACAAAACATTGCTCAAATGAGTTGTAATCCTGCTATGGGAGGGATTGCAAAAGGGCAAATAGTACGTGAAATTGATGCCCTTGGTGGTTATAGTGGTATTGTAACTGATAAGACTGCTATTCAATTTAAAATGCTTAATAAATCGAAAGGTCCTGCTATGTGGAGTCCGAGAGCACAATCGGATAGAATGCAATTTGCAGAGTGCTGGAGAACAATGTTAGAGCAAACAGAAAATTTAGATTTTTATCAAGATTCTGTTAACGGATTGTTGTTTGATGGAGATACTATCACAGGTGTAAAAACTGCTTTAGGTTTAGAAATAAAAGCTAAAACAGTAATCGTTACAGCAGGTACTTTTTTAAATGGATTAATTCATATTGGTGAAAAAACATTTGGTGGAGGTAGAGCAGGAGAAGGTGCTTCAACAGGTATTACTGAAGATTTAGTTACGAAAGGATTTGAAGCTGGTAGAATGAAAACAGGAACTCCTCCTCGAGTAGATGGACGCTCTTTAGATTATTCTAAAATGACCGAACAACCAGGAGATGATAATCCAGAAAAATTCTCGTATTTACCGGTTACAAAACCATTAACTAAACAACGTTCTTGTTATTTAACCTATACCAATCCTGAAGTACACGATTTACTTCGTGAAGGATTCGATCGTTCACCTATGTTTAACGGTAGAATTAAATCTACAGGACCACGTTATTGTCCTTCCGTAGAAGATAAAATCAATCGTTTTGCAGAGAAAGAACGTCACCAAGTTTTTGTAGAACCAGAAGGATGGAATACGGTAGAAATATATGTAAATGGATTCTCTACATCACTTCCAGAAGATATTCAAGACAAAGCTATACGTTCTATTCCTGGATTTGAAAATGTGAAATTTTTTAGATATGGATACGCAATCGAATACGATTATTTTCCACCAACACAATTAAAACATAACTTAGAAACGAAGTTAATTAACAACTTGTTTTTTGCAGGTCAAATAAACGGAACGACAGGTTATGAAGAAGCAGCTGCACAAGGTTTAATGGCAGGTGTAAATGCCGCTTTAAAAGTTCAAGAAAAAGAGCCTTTCATTTTAAAAAGAAGTGAAGCTTATATAGGTGTTTTAATTGATGATTTAATTACCAAAGGAACTGAAGAACCCTATCGTATGTTTACTTCGCGTGCTGAATACAGAACACTTTTAAGACAAGATAATGCTGATTTACGATTAACTGAAAAATCGTATAAATTAGGATTAGCTTCTCAAGAAAGAATGGATAGAGTAGAAGAGAAGAAAAACAAAACACAAAACCTTATCGATTTTATTAGTGATTTAAGCATTACAAAAGAAGAGATAAATCCGATTTTAGAAAGTAAAAATTTAGCAACAATTAATCAGTCAATGAAATTGTTTAAAATTGCTGCGAGACCTCAGTTAAGTTTTACTGATTTTAGATCAATAGATAAACTAGAAAACTATATTCAAGAGAATAATATTGATCAAGAAATTATTGAACAAGTAGAAATTCACTTAAAATATTCTGGCTATATAGAAAAAGAAAAAAGCAATGCTGATAAATTAAACAGATTAGAGAATGTTCCTATTCCTTCAACATTTGATTACAGCAAAGTAAAATCTTTATCATTTGAAGCTAGAGAAAAATTATCTAAAATACAACCTACATCCATTTCTCAAGCAAGTAGAATAAGTGGAGTATCACCAAGTGATATTTCAGTACTACTTGTATACATGGGAAGGTAACTTACCGTATTTAGAACCATAAAAAATAAAATGTTCCATGTGGAACGTTTTATTTTTTTATGTATAATTGTTTAACCAAAAACCAATGTTCCACATGGAACACTCAACACACATAAAATTTGATTACAGAAAAAGAGTTCTATAAGAACTTAAAACCTTTTTTAAACTGTATAGATTATACAGTTTCAGAGGAGAGTTATGAAGTAATGAAAAACGAAGCTTACGATATGCTTGTAACTTCTCCTGTTCCAAACAACTTAGATAAATATTATTTAAGTGAAAATTACATTTCACATACAGATAGTAAAAAATCTCTATTTGATAAAGTTTATCAGATAGTAAAAAACCATACCCTTAAGAAAAAACTTAAATTAATTAACTCATTTAAAACAGAAGGAAAAACTATTTTAGATGTAGGAGCGGGTACAGGTGATTTTTTAAAAGTATGTAAAAATGGTGGTTGGAAAATTACAGGTGTAGAACCATCAGATAAAGCTCGAGAATTTGCTGAAACTAAAAATATAATTTTACACGAAAATTTAACTCAAGTTGAAAACAAGCAATTTGATGTAATTACGCTTTGGCATGTTTTAGAACATATTCCTAATTTAGTTGAATATATTGAACAGTTAAAAAAATTGTTAAAGCCTAACGGAGTATTAATTATTGCTGTTCCTAATCATAAAAGTTACGATGCAAAATATTATAAAGAGTTTTGGGCAGCTTACGATGTTCCAAGACATTTGTGGCATTTTTCTAAAACAGCTATTTCAAAACTATTTTCTTTAGTTGATATGAATGTTGAAAAAATACTTCCAATGAAATTCGATTCATATTATGTTTCACTTCTATCAGAAAAATACAAAACAAAAAAATCACAACCCATAAAGGCATTTTTGGTTGGTTTACAATCAAATTTAAAAGCAAAAAGCAACGGAGAGTATTCTTCTTTGATTTACATCCTAAAAAACAAGTAAAACTTAATTTAAGGACAGTTATTTCTATTTAAAATAATAAAATATAGAAACACCTTAAGAAAAATAAAAAACCTCTTAAAATTGATTTTTTAAGAGGTTTTTTAATAAACTAAAATTATAAAATATTTAATTTATTATAAATTTTAACTATTTAATAAATACACTGCAAAAATGGCTATTAAAAAGTAAACTGCTAATGTCATTGCCCCTGCATAATCTTTTGCTAATCGTTGACCAATTAATAAAAAGATTAAAGTTAATGCACATAATTCTGCTCCAATTAAAGCATAGGTATTATTTCCTGTAGTTGCTAAATGGAAAATTCCTACAAACATTAAAGCACCTGCTAACAATTCTAAAACTAAAATAATAGCTAATAATAGTGGTACTGAATTTTTTAATGGTGAGTTTTGAAAATGATCTTTTATAAAAGATAAATTTCCTTTCCAATCACTTACCTTATCTATTCCAGATTGTAAAAAAGTAACGATTAAAAAAAGTAATAACAAGATTTCTGTTATGCTTTGTTGTATAAGTTCCATAAAGTTGATTTTTTACAAATATATATTTTAAAATGGACTGTAACAATTCAAAAAAAGTTCGTCATATAAATAGTATCTTTAACAAAAAAATTACTAACATTTAAAAATTAAAACTATGCTAAATTTGTTACCAGTATTACCTTACATACTTGCAGCTTTCTTTTTAATTGCAGCATCATTCTTTATAATTAAACAACAAACAGCTGCGATAATTGAACGTTTCGGACGTTTTCAAAGCATTCGTCATTCTGGTCCTCAATTTAAAATTCCATTAGTAGATAGAGTTGCAGGAAAATTAAGTTTAAAAATTCAGCAATTAGATGTAATAGTTGAAACAAAAACATTGGATGATGTATTTGTAAAATTAAAAGTATCTGTTCAATACAAAGTAATAAAAGATAAGGTATATGATGCTTTTTATAAGCTAGATTATCCGCACGATCAAATTACTTCGTATGTTTTTGATGTTGTTCGTGCAGAAGTACCTAAAATGCGCTTAGATGACGTATTTGTTAAGAAAGATGATATTGCAATTGCTGTAAAAACAGAATTAAACGACGCGATGATGGATTATGGTTATGATATTATAAAAACCTTAGTTACTGATATTGATCCTGACGCACAAGTAAAGGCTGCTATGAACCGTATTAATGCCGCAGATAGAGAAAAACAGCAGCGCAATATGAAGGTGATGCACAACGTATATTAATTGTTGAAAAAGCAAAAGCTGAGGCTGAGAGTAAGCGTTTACAAGGACAAGGTATTGCTGATCAACGTCGTGAAATTGCTCGTGGTTTAGAAGAATCTGTAGAGGTTTTAAACCGTGTAGGTATTAATAGTCAAGAAGCATCTGCTTTGATTGTAGTAACACAACATTATGATACCTTACAATCGTTAGGGGAAGAAACAAATAGTAACTTAATTTTATTACCTAATTCACCACAAGTAGGAAGTAATATGTTAAATGATATGGTAGCAAGCTTTACAGCTAGTAATCAAATTGGAGAGGCGATGAAAAAAGCACAAAAAGATAAAGACAACGAATAATTATGATATTATCTACCACACCATCGTTAGAAAATAAACCAGCTAAAGAATATTTAGGTATTGTTTCTGGTGAAACAATTATAGGTGCAAACGTTTTTAAAGACTTTTTTGCAAGTATTAGAGATATTGTAGGAGGTAGATCTGGTTCTTATGAAAAAGTGCTTAGAGAAGCGAAAGAAATAGCTATAAGAGAAATGACTGAAAGAGCTCAAAGACTAGGAGCTGATGCAATAGTTGGAATCGATTTAGATTACGAAACCGTTGGTGGAAGTGGAGGTATGTTAATGGTAACAGCCTCTGGAACCGCCATAAAACTATAAACAAATAAAAAACCGAAACGTAAATGTTTCGGTTTTTTTTATTGATAAATATATACTTATTTCTTGTCTTCTACTTTATCGGTAGTATCATCATCATTTTTGGTAGCATCTTTAAATTCTTTGATACCAGTACCCAATCCTCTCATTAATTCTGGAATTTTTCTACCTCCAAATAATAATAACACTAATGCAACGACAATAGCTATTTGCCAAGGTCCAATCATTCCTAAAAATATAGTAAGTAAATTCATTTTTATTAAATTTTGCGTTACAAAGATACAAAATTAACCTCTGTGTTCAATTACACCACCAATTACTTTTTTATCTCTAAAAACTTCTGGTTTTCCTTTGTAAAAAATAGAACCACCAAACGATACTTTTGCATCTAAAGTTTCACCTGCTTGTACTTCTACTTTAGATCCAGAACCTGCTTTAACAATAGTCATTTCTTCTACTGATAATTTATATCCGTGGTACATACCACCTAAATCTGCATCTACATTTTGGTTCTTTGTGCTTCCAGAAAGCCTAATAACAGCTCCTGAAGAGCTTTTTACCTTTAGGTGCTTAACCTTAACTGAAAGATTAATAAAAGCTCCCTCTTGAGCCTTTATTTCAACTTTTTGTTGATTAATATCTTTACCTGTTACAGTGGCACCTTCATTAGCATCAATTATATCAATATCTTCTTTGTAATACAAGGTTGCTTTCACTTTTCCGTTGGCAGTAGTTTCAGGAAATTTTAATAATACTTTTAACGTATATCCTTCAACTTTGATCTTTACTTTATCAGTTTTTTCACCAGTAACAACTATTTTAGATTCGTTAGATCTAACTAATTCTAAATCGATACCATTGTACACTTTTACTTGATAAAAGCTACCTAATTCTTTAGTCATCGTTGTTTGTGCTGACGCTATAACGGTCATCAAAAACAAACTTATGCATACTAAATTCTTCATAATAAATCCATTAGTTTATTGTCTTAAAACAATAATTATACCAATACAATAAAGACAAATATTGAAAATTATTGTTGAAAATAGTATTTTAATATGAAATCAAATTAAAATCAAGGTGTTTACGCTCTAAATCAGTGTGTTTCACTTTCACTACAACTTCATCACCTAATTGAATCATATTTTTAGTCGACTGACCAACCACAGCATATTGTTTTTCATCAAAAATGTAGTAATCATCTTTTATGTCTTTAATACGCACCATACCTTCACATTTGTTGGATTTTATCTCTACATAAATTCCCCATTCAGTTACACCAGAAACAACACCTTCAAATTCTTCATCTTTGTGATCTTGCATGTATTTAACTTGCATATACTTGATAGAATCTCTTTCGGCTTTAGAAGCTAATTCTTCCATTTTTGAAGAATGTTTACACTTTTCTTCATATACTTCAGCTTTTGGAGAATTACCACCATCTAAATAGTGCTGTAATAAACGATGCGTCATTACATCAGGATAACGACGAATTGGCGATGTGAAATGGCTATAATAATCAAAAGCTAATCCGTAGTGACCAATATTTTGTGTAGTATATTCTGCTTTACTCATCGAACGAATCGCTAAGGTTTCTACCATATTAGCTTCACCTTTTCCATGAACATCAGATAATAACTTGTTTAGACTATCCGAAGTTTTTTGTCGTGTTTCAGTATTGATTTTATAACCAAACTTACTCACAATATTCTGTAAAGAGGCTAATTTTTCAACATCTGGTTCGTCGTGTACACGATACACAAAGGTTTTATTACTTGGTTTTCCACCTGATAACCCTACAAATTCAGCTACTTTTTTATTCGCCAATAACATAAATTCTTCAATTAATTTATTAGCATCTTTTGCTTCTTTGAAGAATACGCCTGTAGGATTTGCATTTTCATCTAAATGAAACTTCACCTCAATTTTATCAAAAGAAATAGCTCCAGATTTCATGCGCTTTTTACGCATTTTCTTGGCTAATTCATCTAATTTGAGCGTAGCTTCAACAATAGTTTCATCAACTTCATAAGACTCACCAGTTAAGGAAACATCTTCTGGAATTATATTACCTTTTGTTTCTATTATTGCTTGTGCTTCTTCATAAGCAAAACGCTTATCAGAATAGGTAACCGTTCTTCCAAACCATTGGTTGACAACTTGCGCTTTTTCATTCATTTCAAACACAGCTGAAAACGTTAATTTTTCTTCATTTGGACGTAAAGAACAAACTCCGTTACTTAACATTTCTGGTAGCATTGGTACCACTCTATCAACTAAATATACTGATGTTGCTCGATCGTAAGCTTCATCATCTAAAATAGTTTTGGGTTGTACATAATGTGAAACATCTGCAATGTGAATACCTATTTCATAGTTTCCATTTTCTAGTTTGGTAAATGATAAAGCATCATCAAAATCTTTCGCATCTTTTGGGTCGATGGTAAACGTTAAATCACCACGCATATCTCTACGCTTCGCAATTTCTTCTTTCGTAATTTCTATTGGCAATTCTGAAGCTTCTTTTTCAACTTCATTAGGAAACTCATACGGTAAACCATATTCTAATAAAATAGAATGAATTTCTGTATCATGATCTCCAGGTTTACCAAGTACTTGCGTAATTTTTCCGAAGGGATTTTTAGAATTTTCCGGCCAATCAGTGATTTTCGCAACTACTTTATCTCCATCTTCAGCACCATTTAATTTACTCTGTGAAATAAAAATATCAGCGTACATTTTGTTACTGTCGGGTACTACAAATCCGAAGTTTTTATTCATTTGCAAAACCCCAACAAACTCAGTTTTTGCTCTGTCTATAATTTCAACAACATCTGCTTCTTGTTTGTTACTTCTGCGTTTATTGTATACATAGGCTTTAACAGTATCGTTATGTAAACCTTTACCTAAGTTTACAGAAGGTACAAATATGTCGTGTTCAAAATCGTCACAAATAAAGTAAGCATTTCCGTTAGATGTAACATCTAAGGTTCCTACATGATATTTTCGATCTTCATTAAGCTGAAATTTTCCTCTATCTACTTCTTTTATCTTTTTTTGAGATGTTAGCTCAGCTAATTTTTGAATAATTTGAGTTTTTCCATCGGTATCTGATATTCCCATTTTAGCAGCAATTTGTTTGTAATTGTACTTTTTATTGCTGTCTTCGTTAAGTACTTTGAAAATGTTTCGGGTAAGATCTTTAATTACCTTTCCCTTTTTTTTGTAGATTTTTTTCTTTCTAGTCATTAATCTTTCGTCTTATTTAATTTTCAACCAAAGTACGAATAAAAATAACGCTAATGATTTTAAATAACTGTTATAAATTCATTTTGTACATTTCAATTTTTATTTAAAAGTATGTATATGAGTGATTCATGGTTTGTAATTGTAAATCCAGTTGCAGGAAAAGGTAATTTTAATAAGATATGGAATACTATTCAACAAGAATTAACAACTCAAAAAATTCCTTTTAAATATGCACAAACTACACATACTAAACATGAAATAGCGTTAGTTCAAAATGCTATTAATGAAGGATTTAAAAAAATTATTTCGGTAGGTGGTGATGGTACTTTACATCATATTATTAACGGTATAATGTCTCAAAAAAACATTGATAGTCAAGAAATTACAGTAGCGGTTATTCCGTTAGGAACAGGGAATGATTGGATTAAAACCTATAATATTTCAAAAAATATAAAAGAAGCTATTAGTTATATTCAACAAGAAAAAACGATACATCAAGATATTGGTCTTTTAGAATTAAAAAACACCTCTTCGTACTTTTATAATGTAGCAGGAATAGGTTATGACGGATATGTTGTTAATAAATTGAATAAACTAAAAAGATTTGGACCTATTGCTTACTTATTAAGCGGAATAGCAGGTTTGTTACTTTATAAAAAAACTGAATTTACTATAGAAGTCAACAATCAAATTATTGAAACTAAATGCTTAATGACCTTATTCGGAATTTGTAAGTTTTCTGGAGGAGGAATGCAATTAACTGATTATAAAGCTAGTAGTAATGGTTTATTTGATATTACCATTGCTAAAAACTTCTCATTAATAGATTTATTATTGAATATTAAAAAGTTGTACAACGGTAAAATAGTAGAACATAAAAAGGTAGAAACACTCCTATCAAACTCACTGTTAATAACTCCAAAAAATACTACAGATATACCTTATATTGAGGCAGATGGCGAGTTAATAGGTCAAGGCTCAGTAAAAGTAACAATGTTTAAAAAAGCTATTAAAATCCTTATTCCGTAAAAAAGTTAAAAAAAACTTAAGAAAATTGTAACATATCTTAAATTTATACGTCTTTATAATAAAAGAAAGTCGTTATAAATGAAAAGCTTACGCAAAATAATAGCACTATTTATTTTCATATTTATTACAGGAATTATCGTTACTGTAGTAAGCATTAATACGACTTTAAACGAAAAAAATCCTACAGAAGTAGTAAAAGCAAAAGACTCTCTTTACCTTATAAAAGCTGCTAAAAAAGCCGTTTAATAGCAGAGCGATAGCCAAATAATATTCAATTACACACTTATCAGTACTTATAAACAATAGTAGCTTACACAGCTTAATTTTCGGAATTTTATCCTACAAACGAGAAAGAAAAGAATTCCTTCTCCCAGCTTTATTTCAATCAAAAGAAACTTAAGAAAGCTTTCTAAGTAAAGAATCACAAATAGGTAACAATTAAAATTGATCTTCAGAAAAAGAAAATCTAGAATTTCAAAAAAACTGTTATCAACATATAATATTATTAATAAAAAAGATTTTTAAAATTTAAAAAAAGAAATGATTGTTATTATAGCGTGTTAATATGTGGAATAAAAAGTGGATTTTATTTTTGGTGAAGTGACTTATTAAAATAAATAAACAAGTTATTAGCTGAATAAAATCTTTAAAATCAATTATAAAATAGAGTTATTAACAAAAGTTATAAACAGCAATTCACTAAATTTTATGAATAGTTAATTTATTTTTAAATGTAAAAAAAGGGTTAATTTTATGTTGATAAATGTTCATTAAAATCTCAAAAAAAAAGTTGCATAATTAATTCTTGTTCTTGTATTGTAAAAAATATCTAGAAAATCAAATTTTCTTTTCAGAATATACTATTAGTTCTTAACAATTAGATAACATAGTTTAACTCCTTAATTTTAAAGAGGTTATTAAGAATACTAAAAAAAGCATTGTTAATTACTGTTGATAACCGTGAATAACTGTATTTTTGTAACTCACAACTGAATTAAAATCAACAAATTATGACAATCGCTGTAGGAAATGACCATGCAGGTACCGAGTATAAGTTTGAAATTATTAAACTTTTAGAAGAATTAGGACATAAAGTAATCAACTTTGGTACAAATGATACTAATAGTATGGATTACCCAGATACCATTCATCCAACTGCAGAAGCTGTAGAGACAGGACAAGCAGAAATGGGAATTATTTTATGTGGAAGTGGTAACGGAGCGCAAATGACCGCTAATAAACACCAAGGAGTACGTGCCGCTTTATGTTGGAATAATGAATTGGTAGAATTAACACGTCAGCACAATGATGCTAATATCTTAACGATTCCAGCTCGTTTTGTATCGTTACAACAAGCTTTAGGTTTTGTAAAAATATTCTTATCAACTGAATTTGAAGGTGGGCGTCACGCTAACAGAGTAGAAAAAATAGCTTGCTGTTAATGAATATTACGATTAAAACATTTCAAGAATTAACAACTTCAGAATTGTATGAGCTTTTGCAATTACGTTCTGAAGTTTTTGTTGTTGAGCAAGATTGTGTGTATCAAGATATTGACGGAAAAGACTTAAAAGCATTGCATGTTTTAGGTGTAAAAGAAGGAAAAATAATAGCCTATACACGATTGTTTAACAGTGGTGAATATTTTGATACACCCAGTATTGGTAGGGTAGTAGTTAAGGAAAGTGAACGTAAATATGGGTACGGACACGATTTAATGAAAGCTTCTATACAAGCAATTGTTGATAACTACAATGAAACCACCATAACCATTTCTGCACAAACCTATTTACAAAAATTCTATGAATCTCACGGATTTAAACAAGTAGGTGAAGGTTATTTAGAAGATGGAATTCCGCATATAAGAATGGTGAGGAAGTAAATTTAGTTATCTTTCTCTTTCTTATTCATTTTATAAAGTAGATATCCAAAACCTACTAAAAAATGCAGTATAATAATTCCTGCTATGATGTATATAAATGTGTTTGAATTATTGTTCATAGTCATAAAATTACAACAATAATATTTTTTAAAAAGTAACTTAAGTTACAGTAACTCTCCAACCTCTTTAACCTCACCAACTTGCATATTTCCTAATAAAATATCACCTACACGAACACGAACTAAACGAAGAGTAGGAAATCCAACAGCCGAGGTCATTTTACGTACTTGCCTAAATTTTCCTTCGGTTAAGGTAACAGATATCCAAGGAGTAGGACCGTGACGAGCATCGCGAATTTTTTTAGAACGTTCTGGTAAATCAGGAGTGTCAATTAAGTCGACTTTACAAGGTTTAGTCATGTATTTTTTTCCTTCAAAACCAATTTCAACACCGTTTTGTAATTTTTCAATAGCTTCCGCAGTAATAGCACCATCTAATTGAACGTAATATTCTTTTTCAACTCCACCTCTGGTAGTAATAAAATCACTTACTTTTCCGTCAGTTGTCAATAATAATAAACCTTCCGATTTTACATCTAATCTACCAACAGCCATAGTTTTTTCAGGAAAATCATACAATTCTCCTAACAATTTGTGTTTACCTCCTTTTATTTGATTGGTTATAAATTGGGAAAGAAAACCATAAGGTTTGTAAATGATAAAGTGATGATGTTCTGACATCTGTTATTTTTAAAGAGTACAATATTACAAAATGTAACATAAAAAAGATGGGGAATTAAAGTTAGTTTTTCATAACTTAGCCATTCTTATATATTAAAATAATTAGCACGATTTATGGCAGCAGATAAAGAAAAAGAAGCGAAACTAAAAGCGCTTCAACTTACACTAGATAAGCTAGATAAGACCTATGGAAAAGGAACGGTAATGAAGTTAGGCGATAGCCAAGTAGAAGATGTAGATGCTATTTCATCGGGTTCTTTAGGCTTAGATTTAGCTTTAGGGGTTGGAGGTTATCCTCGCGGAAGAATTATTGAAATTTACGGACCAGAATCATCAGGTAAAACTACTTTAACGATACATGCAATTGCTGAAGCTCAAAAAGCTGGAGGTATTGCTGCTTTTATTGATGCAGAACATGCTTTCGACCGTTTTTATGCTGAAAGTTTAGGAGTTGATGTTGATAACTTAATTATCTCTCAACCAGATCATGGAGAGCAAGCTTTAGAAATTGCTGATAACTTAATTCGTTCAGGAGCTATTGATATTGTAGTGATTGACTCTGTAGCTGCCTTAACACCAAAATCTGAGATTGAAGGTGAAATGGGAGATTCTAAAATGGGATTACATGCACGTTTAATGTCGCAAGCTTTACGTAAGTTAACAGGAACAATTAGTAAAACCAACTGTACGGTATTTTTCATTAACCAATTACGTGAAAAAATTGGTGTAATGTTCGGTAATCCTGAAACTACAACGGGTGGTAATGCATTAAAATTCTACGCATCGGTTCGTTTAGATATTCGTAAGAGAACTCAAATTAAAGATGGCGACAAGGTAATTGGTAACAGTACGAAAGTTAAAATTGTAAAAAATAAAGTAGCTCCACCATTCCAACAAGCAGAATTTGATATTATGTATGGAGAAGGAATCTCAAAAGTTGGTGAAGTTTTAGATATTGGTGTAGAGTACGGAATTATAAAGAAAAGTGGTTCTTGGTTTAGTTACGGAGACACAAAATTAGGTCAGGGTAGAGATGCTGTAAAAGGAGTTATTAAAGACAATCCTGAATTAATGGACGAACTAGAAAATAAAATTAAAGAAGCTATTGAAAATCAAGAATAAGTAATTTAAATTCAAAGTTCAAACTATTACTATTTAAAAAGCTGTTCTTGTTAAAGAACAGCTTTTTTATTTCAAAAATTTTAAATAGTAAAAAATATTTTAAACTCCTGTACTACCAAAACCACCAGCACCACGTTCAGTTTCGTTTAAAACTTCTACTTCTTGCCAGTTTACACGTTCGTGTTTTGCAATAACTAATTGAGCAATTCGCTCACCATCGTTTACTACAAAATCTTCGTTAGATAAGTTTACTAAAATCACTCCAATTTCACCACGATAATCAGCATCAACTGTACCAGGAGAATTTAATACGGTAATTCCTTTTTTAGCTGCGAGTCCACTACGCGGACGAACTTGAGCTTCATATCCAACAGGAAGCGCAATAAATAACCCAGTTTTAATAATCGCTCTTTCTAAAGGTTTTAAAATAATTGTTTCGTTTATATTAGCACGTAAATCCATTCCTGCAGAACCTTCGGTTTCATAAGCTGGAGTTTGATGTTTGGATTTGTTTATGATTTGTACGTTCATATTTTTCAATAATTTTTAAAATTCAAATATAATAAGGTTTAAGATTAGAGAGTAGTTTATAGATTTCTTAATTTTGTATAACAAACAAATACTACTTATGAGCAATCAAACAAAAATAGCTGTATTAGGAGGAGGAAGTTGGGCAACTGCTATTGTTAAAATGTTATCCGAAAATTTAGAAACGATTGGTTGGTATATGCGTAGTGTGTATGCTATTGAACATATAAAACGCAACAAACACAATCCTAATTATTTAAGTTCTGCAGAACTGCATCCAGAACAACTCGATTTGTCTGATGATATGAATTATATTGTTGAAAATTATGATGTGTTAATTTTTGCCGTTCCATCAGCATTTTTAAACAAAGAGTTAGAAAAATTGACTGTTTCGTTAGAAAATAAAGTTGTGTTTTCTGCAATTAAAGGTATTGTTCCAGAATCTGGGTTGATTGTTGGCGAGTATTTTCATGAAAGCTACAATGTTCCGTATGAAAATATAGGAGTAATTACAGGTCCTTGCCATGCCGAAGAAGTAGCGATGGAACGTTTATCATATTTAACATTGGCTTGCCAAGATCAAGAAAAGGCTAAAGAATTAAGTAAATCGATAGCAGGCCGTTATATAAAAACAAAAATTTCCGACGATATTATAGGTACTGAATATGCAGCAATGCTAAAAAATATTTATGCTATTGCCGCAGGAATAGCTCATGGTTTAGGCTATGGAGATAATTTTCAAGCAGTATTAATGAGTAACGGAATTCGTGAAATGAAACGCTTTATTAAAAAGGTTCATAAAATGAAGCGAAATATTAACAATTCGGCATATTTAGGTGATTTGTTAGTTACAGGATATTCTACATTTAGTAGAAATAGAATGTTTGGAAATATGATAGGTAAAGGCTATACGGTAAAATCTGCGATGTTAGAAATGAGTATGGTTGCAGAAGGATATTATGCCACTAAAAGTGCTTACGAAATTAATCAAAATAACGGTGCAAAAACTCCAATTATAAACGCTGTATATAATGTCTTATATGACAAAAAAGAAGCGAAAGATGAGTTTTTAAAGTTAACAAATAGATTAGATTAGTTGTTTGCATTTGTACAAATAATCCTTCTTAAAATGAATTAAGAAGCCTCATCAATCACTTCTATAATTGAGTTGTTTGTAGGTTTTGTATAGAAAAATAATAACAAATTTAATTTAAAAATCTGATTAGTAAATATTTTTGTTAAATTTTTGATGAAAAATAAGTAGTGGTATAAAATTACTGATTATTATATTTTTATTACTTTTAGTTTAAAACTAAACAATTATGAAATGAGCCATAACAAATCTTACCATCCTTTTAAAAAAGATTATTGGCGAATTACATCTGACTATAAAAAAAATAAAAATTAACAGATGAAAACAATTCAAGAAGCTGTTGAAATTACCATCAGAAAAACGCCTTTTATAGAAGAGGCTTTAAATGAAAAGTTGATAAATGTATCTTCATTGGCAAGAGAAATCTTACCTGAAGTTTCAAAGCTTTTAAAGAAAGATATAAAAGTTGGTGCGGTAATGATGGCAATTAATAGGCTATCACCAGCGAATGAATTGAGAGTTCGTAAAAATATTAAGCGACTTGCCTTAAATTTAGGTGATGTAATTGTACGTTCTGATTTATGCGACTTTACATTTAAAAATACCACTTCATTACTTAGAGAAATTGCTAAAATTTTAAGCAAGTCTGCTGATAGTAATGACTATTTCTTAACTGTTTCACAAGGAATTTTTGAAACCAACATTGTTACCAGTAAAAATTTACAGCCATTTGTTGAAGAAATTTTTAAGAAAGAAACATTAATTAATAATGTGAACGATTTAGCATCAATCACGTTAAAGCTTCCAAAAGATAACTTAGATCAATCAGGAATTTATTACTTTATTTTAAAGCAATTTGCTTGGGCAAATATTGCTGTACAAGAGGTAATATCTACTACTCATGAAATGACCATCGTGGTAAAAGAACGCGATGTAAATGAAACATTTGCCATTTTAATGGATTTGAAATTGAATTAATCCATGCAGAAAAAAGATCCCTATGCTTCCCTCAGAATTAAAGAATTCAACATTTTTCTTTTAGTTCGCTTTGCTTTGGTATTTGCTTGGTCTATGCAATTTATCATTATCGAGTGGCAAGTGTATAGTATTACAAAAAATCCATTATCATTAGGTATCATTGGGTTGATGGAAGTAATTCCTGCAGTTTCTATGGCATTGTTTGCAGGGCATATTGTTGATCAAAAAGAGAAACGAAACTTACTTGCTTTGTGTATCGGATTGTTTTCGCTCATAAGTTTAGGTTTATTCTTTTTAACTCTACCTAGTTTTGTTGAAGGATGGGAGCAAAACACTATTCTCTATGCTATTTATGCATTGGTATTTTTTGGCGGATTGTTACGCTCGTTTTTCGGACCAACGATTTTTTCACTAATCGCCTTAATCGTTCCTAAAAAATTATACCCAAATGCAGCAACATGGAGTAGTTCTACGTGGCAAATAGCTTCGGTATTAGGTCCTGCTTTTGCAGGTTTAACCATTTCTTGGATTGGAGTACATTGGTCGTTGTGCATTGTTTTCGGACTGGTTTCTGTATCATTTTTAACTGTATTCTTTATCAAAAAGAAACCAATTTTAAACCCGAAGATTGGCGAACCTGTCATGAAAAGTTTAAAAGAAGGAGTGCGTTTTGTGTATAAGACAAAAGCGATTTTAGGAGCCATTACGTTAGATATGATTTCGGTATTGTTTGGCGGAGCTGTAGCCTTGTTACCTGTATACGCACAAGATATTTTAAAAGTAGGTCCTGAAGGATTTGGGGTTTTACGTGCTGCACCTGCTGTAGGAGCGTTTTTAACGATGTTAATAACTGCTTATATACCTATCAGTAGAAATGCTGGAATGAAGCTCTTAGCAGCTATTTTTGGTTTTGGAGTTTGTATTATAGTTTTTGGACTATCTTCTGTTTTTTGGATTTCAATCGTAGCACTGTTTTTTAGTGGAGTTACCGATGGGGTTTCAATGGTTATTCGTCAAACGATTTTACAATTAAAAACACCCGATCACATGCGTGGTAGAGTAGCCTCGGTAAACTCTATGTTTGTTGGGTCTTCTAACGAATTAGGTGCTTTTGAAAGTGGTGTAACAGCAAAGTTAATGGGAACGGTAACCGCTGTAGTTTTTGGTGGAACTATGACCTTAATTACGGTAGTAACTACAGGAATAGTAAATCCAACACTTCGAAAATTAGATTTGACGAAAGATTTGGAAGCGCATGAGAAAATAGAGTAATAATAGCTTTTACTTACATAAATTAAAAAACGCCCAGAAACTCAGTTTCTGGGCGTTTTTTATATCATTATTTAGTCAATTAAGACATATCAAAATAGTTGATTTTTGTAATTGTTTTTGTTGTTTGATCGAAATCGATATTTATAAAAACATCACAACTATCACATTCAGCATATAAAATACTTTTATCACCATTTCTACCAGTACTAAAATCAATAGTACCTAATTTACTAATAGGGTCTCCCACAGTTACTGTAATACCTTTTATGGTAAAACTAGCTTCACTATTTAAAACATCAAATGATTCGATGTAAGGTTTTCTTCCTGAGGTAGAAAAATCAATTTTTAATCCATTGAATTTATAGTAATAGTAAAACCCGTTATCTTCATAAGAATTAGAAGCACCAAGTAGCGATTCTATCTTAGCTTGTTTTCCAAGCGTTTTTTTTAAATCACCTAAAGTGATATTATTGATTTTAATATTGTTAAAATCAGAACTAGAAATAATATTGGTTTGGCTTTTTACTATAAAACTGGTTAATAAAAAGAATACGACTACAACTTGTTTCATGCTACTTAAAATAATTGTACTAACCTTTTTTTGGTAGGATTTTAGATCGCCAAAGATAAAATTCTAAGATAATTTAGAGGGTAAGAAACTAGTTAAATTTTACTGTTAAGTTTATCTTTTCTTCCAACTCTTTTTCGTGCAATAAAGTTGTATCATTATTCCAATTAAAGCGTTTAGAAAACTCTTGTATTACAAAGTTTTTATGAATATCAACACTAGGTTTATCAAAAAACAAACGCCCCGTTCTTCTCATAAAAAAGTCGGTAGGTGTGCAAGTCATTTCGTGTTTGGTAGTAAACCAAATTTCAGCTTGTAATAAGCGTCTTTCAAGGTTTTCTTCCTCTAACTCATCAAATTTATCTAAAATAAGTTCAGTTTGTTTTCCGTAGTTATGCACTAAATAGTTAGCATCTTTTTCAGTGAAACCAAACGGTTTTATACGTTTATAAATCTGATTGCCATATAATTTTACCGATTTGTAGTTTTGAAATGGTTCACCAGCCAATACAATTTCTTCAGTTTGAATAGGGTCGAAATCTACCTCAAAACGGCGTTTCATTTTTTTAGCAACGATATCTACAATACGTTCAGCCATTTTTCGATATCCAGTTAATTTTCCTCCAGCAATAGAGATTAACTTGGTGTCAGACACAAAAATTTCATCCTTACGAGATAACTCTGAAGCTGATTTTCCTTCTTCATGAATTAAAGGGCGTAATCCAGCCCATGAAGATTGAATATCATCTATTGTTAAATGAATATCAGGAAACATATTGTTAACCGCTTCAATCAAATACAAAGCATCTACCATTGAGGTTTCTACTGAATCTTTGTCTTGTTGATAATTGGTATCAGTAGTTCCGAAATAGGTTACTTTTCCACGAGGAATAGCAAACATCATACGACCATCAGGAATATCAAAATAAACGGATTGTTTTACAGGCAATTTTTCATGTGGAACTACTAAATGCACTCCTTTGGTTAAGTGTAAACGTTTTCCAATTTTAGAGTTATTTATTTGACGCAATTCATCTACCCAAGGTCAGTCCAGCATTTACTACATATTTCGCCTTGATATCGTAGCTTTCTTTGGTAAAAACATCAGTTACTTTAGCGCCTACTACACGATTCTTTTCATAAATAAAATCATCTGCATGCGTATAGTTTAGTATTTGAGCATCGTATTGACTGGCTGTTTTTAACACTTCAATAGTTAAGCGCGCATCATCGGTACGATATTCAGCATAAAAACCTGCTCCGTTTAAAATGTTTTCTGGTAACAAAGGCTCTTTTTCTAACGCTTCATTTTTGGTAAGCATTTTACGTTTATCATCGCCTTCAACAGAAGCCAACACATCGTAAACTTTTAATCCGATAGAGGTTAACCACGAACCGTAGGTTCCGCCTTCAATAAGTGGTAAAATCATCTTTTCAGGAACCACCAAATGAGGTGCTAATTTATGAACAATGGCACGCTCGGTACCTACTTCTTTTACCAACCAAAAATCGAATTGTTTAAGGTATCGTAATCCACCATGAATAAGTTTGGTTGATTTACTAGAAGTACCAGAAGCGAAATCATTTTTTTCAATAAGGGCAACTTTCATACCACGTGAAGCCGCATCTAAAGCAATACCCGCTCCAGTTATTCCGCCACCAATTACTAAAATATCGAACTCCGTTGTTTGTAGTTCTTGCTGAATATTAGCTCGGTTAAAAAAAGAAAAATTGTTCATAGATGTTTTTTATCTACCAAAAGTAAGAATAAAAAGAACTGAAAGAGAATAAAAAAAGCGTTGAATTTTTTAATTTTGATATAAATTTTACTCATTTTAATCGTGAAATCAACTAGAATTGACAAAAATTATAAAACCATTAGATTACAACCTCTAATATCAGAATTATCAAAACGACCGATAATTTCAAAACTATTGTCTTGGTATACTTTTCCTAAATCTTGTGTAGCAATAAAAGAACAAGAATTGTAGTTTGCTAAATCGATTACATTAATTCCGCCAGATTTTCCCTTTGGCAAAATAGTCAAAGCATCTTCAGTATCACGAGTTAAAATTTGCATCCAAGGCGGACAGTTAAAAATACCATTTCCTTTCGAATATCCTTGGCTTAACAATTCTGTCATTCCATATTCAGAATGAATATTCTTCACTCCAAATCCGTTACTTAAAATCGTGTGTAACTCGTTGCGAATAAGCTCTTTTCTTCTCCCTTTCATACCACCAGTTTCCATAATAATAGTATTAGAAAGGTTAAATTCATATTGTTCAATTAAATCTAACAAAGCAAATGAAACACCAATTAAAAGTACTTTTTTTCCTTGGGTATCCAGAAACTTAAGTTTTTGAGCTAACTCATCAAGATTGTTGAGGTAGAATCCGCTTTCAGGATGTTGAGAACGCTTGATTAAATCATCAACCATATAAATTAAAGAAGACCCCTTTCGTTCTAAATAATTTGGCAACAAAGCTAGTACCACATAATCTTCGATATTTCCGTAAAAATGTTCAAAACCTTTTAAATAGCTGGTTTCGTACCAAGATAAATCGGTAACTAAATGTTTACTAGTTGTACTTCCCGTTGTTCCCGAACTGGTAAAAGTTTCTTGAATTTCATCAGCAGATGAAAGCACTTCACGAGTTTTAAAAAACTGAATAGGTAAAAACGGAATTTGCTCTACAGTATGTACATCAGAAGGATGAACATAGATTAAATCGCAAAAAGAACGATATACCTTGTTATTAGCAAATTGATGCTTAAAAACCTGTAGTGCTGTATTCGTGAAATCTTCAGTAGATTGTATGTTAAAAACGGTACTTTTCATAAACTTTCACAAAAATACAAGTATTCCACGCAACCTTTTTAATTTTTTTTCATCTAGTAGGTAAATCAATAAATTTAAAATATAGATAATGAAGAAAATTTTAGTTCTTTTTTTAAGTGTGTTTACCTTTTATTCTTGTTTGGATGATGACGGACCGAATTTTAGATATGAGTTTTTAAAGGTTGACAGTGCGGAAACTCCAGAGAGTTTTACCTTCGGGGAGGTAGATACCATAAAAATTAAGTATACACTACCTAATAGTTGTTATGCTTTTGACGGATTGTACTACCAAAAAGTTGATACTACCAGAATAGTGGCGGGTACGGCAATAGTTAATCTTGATGGTGCATGTACTCAAGAAACAAGACAGGAAGAATATGTTTTTACTGTTGAAGCAAGTCAACGAGAAGATTACGTTTTCAAGTTTTGGAAAGGTAAAAATGACGAAGACGAAGATGTATATGAAGAAGTGGTAATTCCAGTAAATTTGTAGCATCAATTTAGAGAAACTCATACAAGAATGCTGTCGTCAAAATATAACAGCTCAAGCTCAAGTTTATCAGTTATTTTCTGGTAAACTTTTTGCGCTTTGTTTAAAGTATTCTCGAAATTATCAAGATGCAGAAGATACATTGCAAGACAGTTTCTTAACCATTTTTAAAAAGATACCTCAATATAATAATGAAGGTTCTTTTGAAGGATGGATGAAGCGAATAACCATAAATACAGCTTTACAAAAGTATAGAGAGAAATCACCTTTACAATTAGTGTCGGAAGGAATTAATGAGGAATTAGAAGAAGAAGTTGTATTAGAAACAGAAAGTGTAAATGTTGATGTATTGTTAAGTTTAATTCAAAATTTACCAGATAGGTATCGTTTGGTTTTTAACTTGTATGTTTTAGACAATTATTCGCATAAAGAAATAGCGTCGTTACTGAATATTACAGAAGGAACGTCCAAATCTAATTTATCAAGAGCACGACAATTGCTAAAAAAAGAGGTAGAAGTGTATCAAGCAACAGCACAAAAGGCATAAATGATGGAAGATAAAAACATCGATAGACTTTTTCAAGAAGGACTTAAAGATTTGGAGGTAACTCCGAACGATAGTGTGTGGAACGGAATTGAAAGTAAGTTAAAAAAGAAGAAAAAGAATCGTTTGCTTCCTATTTGGTGGTTTTCTGGCGGAGTTGCAGCCATATTAGTTTTAGGACTTTTATTGTATCCTTATATTGATAAACAAGAGAATTTAGAAAAAATAAACCCAGTAATTGTTGAATCAGAATCATCAACACCTGAAGAAAATAAAAAAGAAGAACTAAAAGATATTTTATTAACTGAACCAATAAAAGAAAATTTAGAAGAAACACGTATAGTAAAAGAAGAAACGAAAAAGAAAAAAGTATTGAAAGAAAAACTTCATACGAATGAAGTTTTAGTCGCTAATCATGTTGTGAAGATTAGTAAAAATGAGCTACAAGAAAAAGATAGCAACACAGAGAATGGAGTTGTTGAAGGGTCTTTATTCTCTAAAAACCATGTTGTGAAAGAAGAAAATACTGGCAAGCTTGAAAATAGCTTGCCAGTTATTACTGAAAATGCTCAAGAAGAATCAAACAAAAAAAATGATAGTGTAAAACAAAAAATTACTCCTAAAAAAGATTTTTTAGCCTTTGTTGATGAGAAATCGGTGGAAGAAACAAAAGAAAAGTCTAAAACAAAATCTTGGTCTGTATCACCTACAGTAGCAGTTTTAAACTCTAATTCATTTTCAGAATCATCTCCAATAGATGCGAGTTTATCAAATTCAACAAAAGGAAATACAAGCTATTCGTATGGAGTTCAAGTAGCATATCAACTAAATAAAAAATGGACACTTCAATCAGGAATTCATTTACAAGAAATGGGTTATTCTAATACTAATGTAGCTGTTAATCCTGTAAAATCAAGTAGTTCAAATGTAGTTTTCAGCTCAGGTGAAAGTTATGCATTAAATGATGCATCACAAGAAAGTTTTAGTTCTAATTCCATTTCCATAAGTAGAGGAAGCCTTGATGGAGAGTTAAATCAAAAATATGGATATGTTGAGGTTCCAGTACAAATAAAATACAATTTTTTAGAAGGAAAAAAGCTTAAAACAGAATTAGTAGTTGGTTTTAGCTCGTTGTTTTTAAATAAAAACGATGTAACTCTTAATACAACGAATTTTTCTACTTCAGGCGAAGCCAATAACTTAAACTCAATTAATTTTAGTGGAAACTTAGGAATTGATTTAAACTATCAATTGGGTAATAAATGGTCTATAAATATTAATCCAATGCTAAAAACCCAATTAAATACCTTTAAAAATGATTCGAATGGATTTCAGCCTTACTTTATAGGAATTTACACAGGAATTAATTACCAATTTTAATTAATAAATAATAAGGGGAAATTTAAAAGGCTAAATGTTCAAAACATTTAGCCTTTTATTATTTTATTTCTGTTTTCCTTGAAAAAAATCTAAAACACTATCGTACTTTGGTTCAAATAGAATGTCATAAAAAGAACGTTTAGGTTCTTTTTTAGAAACCTCTTCTTGATTTGATTCGCTAATAGTAATAATGTTAAAATTCTTATTAACAAGGTTTTTATATTCATTTTGAAAAACTTCCAATTTAGTTATGAAGTCTTCGTAAGAAATAGTAGAATTATAATGCATTGTTTAGCTCTAATTTATACTTATTTAATAAAGTCTTAATAATAGCTAAGTTCGCTTTATCAGAATCAACAGCTAAGTAGATGAAATATCCACCACTAGGAGCGATACTGATAATGTGAACTTGAGTAGATAAAGTAATTGCAATATCTTTAATTTCTTCATCTAAACCTAAAGCACTAATTGCATTTAACTTAGCTTTTACAACTTCTAAGTTGTATGCTGAAGCTAATTCAGGATCAAAACTTGGATTAGCAGTATTAGAAACTAAAGCTTCACCTGTTTCTAATTCTGTTACACATAGGGCAATGTAACCAGGAATGTTCTTACTTACGTTTGTTACTAAGTCATTAAGGATTTCTGTCATTTTTGAGAGATTTTAAATATTAAAAAATGGTTTATTCTGATTTTAAATTCTTTTTTAGAGATAAAGACACCACACTAGTATTCATAACACCTTCAGTCAGTATACATAGTACATGATCTTGATTATATTTCATTATATAAAAAAAATGATTATCAGACTTTACAATAATTTCATTTGACGGTTTTACACTAAGTACTTGTGTAAAAAAGTCATCAACCATCTTAACCATGATATTGGTTAATGCTGAAAAATTATTTAAATCATATGCGTCTTCTTCGTGAAAAGAATCTACAATAGTTCCATCATTATTAATTAATAATAAAGCCTTAGCATCAGTGAACTTATACAGCTCTTCTAAATTCATATATTATATAAATAAAATAAATTAATAGTTCTCTTTTTTTAAAAAAAAGGAACACTCTAAAAAATGAGTTTGTAGGGGGGAGTACAAACGAGAGGCAAAGATAGTAATTTTTTTTAGAACCTGCTAAAGAACAAGTTTTTTTTTAATAAAACAAATTATGTTAACAAAAGGTTAATAAGTATTGTTTTTAAATTTAATCACCATAAATTTTAACAACCAAATCACCTTTATCATTCATAGAAGCTCTATACATACCAGCAGTATTGAACTCAAAAGACATGTTTCCGTTTTTGTCAAGAGCTACGACACCACCAGTACCACCAAGTTTGGTTAATTTGTTTTGAATAACATCTTTAGTAGCCTCTTTCAATGTTTTTTGTTGATATTCCATTTGTGCAGAAATATCATAGGCTACTTGAGTACGTATAAAATATTCACCCCAACCAGTTGAAGAAACACCACAAGTTTTATTATTTGCATAGGTACCCGAACCAATAATAGGAGAATCTCCAATACGACCCCAACGTTTGTTAGTCATACCACCCGTAGAAGTACCCGCAGTAATATTTCCATCTTTATCTAAAGCAACACAACCAACTGTACCATATTTACTGTTTTTAATATCAGCATCGTAAAAAGCAGTTTTTTTATCGTCATGGTCTAATTCCGTTTTTTGTTTGTCTTTAATTCGTTGTAAAGATTTGAAACGATTTTCGGTATAAAAATAACTTGGATCTACAATATCTAAACCTTGTTCTTTAGCAAATAGAGAAGCTCCACTACCAGAAAGCATCACATGATCAGAATTTGTCATTACTTTTCTTGCAGCTTCAATAGGACTTTTAATATCTTTTACCCCTGCTACAGCACCAGCATTCAAGGTTTTTCCATCCATAAAAGAAGCATCTAACTCGTTAGTTTCTTCATGCGTAAACACAGCTCCTTTTCCAGCATTAAATAAGGGAGATTCTTCCATTACCTGAATAGTTTTTACAACAGCATCTCCACTAGAACCTCCATTTTTTAAAATTTCATACCCAGTTCTTACAGCTTCTTCTAATTTAGCTTTATAAGCAGCTTCTTTTTCAGGAGTCATGTTTTTTTTCAGAATTGTACCAGCCCCACCATGAATAATAATTGCAAACTCGTTTGTAGGAGTATTATTTAGCTCTTTTGAAGTTGTTTTAGTTTTATTACAAGAAAACAGTAGGAAGGTTAAAGTAAGGCAGTAGAAAATATTTTTCATGATTTTGTTAATTTTTAAACAAACAGAGTTGTTTTTGTTTAATTTATTAATTGTAAAATTATTCGTAGTTTTGAGCTTTAAATTTAAAAAACTAAAATTACAATA
This sequence comes from Tenacibaculum sp. TB-56, assembly GCF_059716275.2. NCBI lineage: Bacteria > Pseudomonadati > Bacteroidota > Flavobacteriia > Flavobacteriales > Flavobacteriaceae > Tenacibaculum > Tenacibaculum sp. TB-56. Next base: position 1,182,266 of record NZ_CM201367.1, read on the forward strand.
TAAAACATGGCAGATTTTGGTATTAAAGAAGCTTTAGTTCAATTAGGCTTAAAAGATATAAACAACGGAACTTCAACAGGTTCAGTAAACTTCGCAAACGGAGAAATTATTGAAAGTTATTCACCAGTTGATGGTAAGTTAATTGGTAAGGTAGTAGCAAGTACTCGTGAAGATTATGATAAGGTGATGGACACTGCTACTGCAGCTTTTAAAGAGTGGAGATCTGTACCTGCACCGCAAAGAGGAGAAATTGTTCGTCAATTTGGAAACAAATTAAGAGAATTAAAAGAACCATTAGGGAAGTTAGTTTCTTATGAAATGGGAAAATCTTACCAAGAAGGTTTAGGTGAGGTTCAAGAAATGATTGATATCTGTGATTTTGCTGTAGGTTTATCTCGTCAGTTAAACGGACAAGTAATCCCATCAGAAAGACCAGGACACGTAATGCGTGAACAATGGCATCCATTAGGAGTTGTTGGTATTATTTCAGCATTTAACTTCCCAGTTGCTGTTTGGTCTTGGAACACAGCTTTAGCTTGGATTTGTGGTAACGTATGTGTATGGAAAGGATCTGAAAAAGCGCCTTTATGTTCAGTAGCTTGCCAAAATATTATAGCTGAGGTTTTAAAAGCTAACGATTTACCAGAAGGAATTTCTTGTATTGTTAATGGAGATTATAAAGTTGGTGAATATATTACTGAAGATACTCGTATTCCTTTAGTATCTGCTACTGGTTCTACAAGAATGGGACGTATTGTTGGTGCTAAAGTTGCTGAGCGTTTTGGTAAATCTTTATTAGAATTAGGAGGAAACAATGCAATTATCATTACTCCAACTGCTGACTTAAAAGTAGTAGTTCCAGGTGCTGTATTTGGTGCTGTAGGTACTTGTGGTCAACGTTGTACGTCAACTCGTCGTTTAATCATCCACGAATCTGTGTATGATAAAGTAAGAGATGCGATTGTTGGAGCTTACGGTCAAATTAAGATTGGAAATCCATTAGATGAAAATAATCACGTTGGACCATTAATTGATACTGATGCTGTAAATACGTATTTAGCTGCTATTGAAAAAGCAAAAGCTGAAGGAGGAAACGTATTAGTTGAAGGAGGAGTTTTAGAAGGAGAAGGTTACGAAAGTGGATGTTATGTAAAACCAGCAATTATTGAAGCAGAAAACCACTTTGAAATTGTTCAACACGAAACATTTGCTCCAATTTTATATTTAATGAAGTATTCAGGTGGTGTTGAAAATGCTATTGAATTACAAAACGGGGTTGCGCAAGGATTATCTTCTTCAATCATGACAAATGAAATGAAAGAAGCTGAAAAATTCTTATCATTCGCAGGATCTGATTGTGGTATTGCTAATGTTAACATTGGTACTTCAGGAGCTGAAATTGGTGGAGCATTTGGTGGTGAAAAAGAAACAGGAGGCGGACGTGAGTCTGGATCTGATGCTTGGAAAGTATACATGCGTCGTCAAACAAACACGGTAAACTATTCTGATGAATTACCTTTAGCACAAGGAATTAAATTCGATTTATAAGAAAACACAGTTTTCAAAACATAAAAAAGTCACATCAATTTGATGTGACTTTTTGTTTTATACTAAGTTGGTCATCTTATTTTTCTAAAGCAGCGGCAATAGCTTTATAAGCTTCGTGTGCTTTCGACATTTTTGCATATTCTAAAGCGGTATATCCTCTTTCAGATTTAGTTTTTAATTTAGCTCCGTTATCAATTAATAATTGAACAATATCTGCTTTGTTATATCTAGCAGCAAACATTAAAGGAGTTAACCCTACAGACTTTCTGTTAATATCTGTTCCATTATCAACCATTGCTTTTACAGCTTCAAAATTTCCAGCTCTAATTAATTTACAAAAAGTACTTACATCAGGACTTTCAATAGTCGTTTTTACAGGAGCTTCAAAAGAAGTTGAAGCAGTAATAGTTCCAAAAGATAAGGCGATTGCTAAAGCAGTTAATACAAATTTTTTCATGATGTTACGTTTTTATTTTAAGATTAGGTTACAGCTAAAAGACGCCTGTTAATACATTACGTTTCACCAAAAACACATACTTAACAATTATTTAAGATAAGCTCTTAAAAATCTCTTAATAGATTTAAATTATTTTTAATAAATTAACAATCAATAAATTAAAGGGATTGATGAGTAAACGGTCAACATATTTATTCAGTGTTTTTTTAACCATTACAATAGGTACTTTGTTGTGTTGGTATTTATGTTGTAAGAAGCAGTACAATACAAATGGAAAGACGCAAGAAGAAACATATTATGAAAAAAAATAATTAACTAACTAAAATAAACTTAAACCAGAAACTATGAATTTATGTCTTTTAATTCCATTAATAGTAGGACTTATTACTGCTTTTTTAGGCTATTTAATTGGAAAGCTATCTAGCAAAAACATAAAAAACGACGAGATTGTTCTTTTAAAAAATAAGATTGCTAAACTAGAGGCTAGTTTACGAACTTGTAGAGAGAATAACTCAAATCTTGAAACAGATTTAAAACTAGCAAGAACAGGTACAGAAACTTCTTTTGACAGCGCACTAGTCAAGAAAATTTTTGGTAAAAAGATAAAAGAAAACGACTTGAAAATAGTTGAAGGTATTGGACCAAAAATAGAAAGTCTTTTTCACAATTTTGGAATTGACACCTGGAAAATATTAGGAGAAACCTCTGTAGAAAAATGCCAAGAGGTATTAAATAGTGGAGGAGATCGTTATAAAATTCATAAACCAGATTCATGGCCAAAACAAGCTCAGCTAGCTTCAGAAGGAAAATGGCAAGAGCTTAAAGATTGGCAAGAGACATTAAATGGAGGAAAGTAAAAAAACGCAATAAAATTCTGACCCTTGATAATTTCAAGGGTTATTTTTTACCTCAAAACATAGATTGATTCTTAATATAAAACCAAGTACCTTCGTTACTTAAAAGGTGCAAATGAAAGATATTAACTTTATTTTTTTACTACTAGCTTTAGTAGCTGAAATAATTGGAACAATTGGTGGATTTGGTTCTTCTGTTTTCTTTGTTCCGTTAGGAAATTTTTATTTCGATTTTTATTCTGTGTTAGGCTTAACCGCTATTTTTCATCTGTCGAGTAATGTGAGTAAAATCTTTTTATTCAAAAAAGGATTAGATAAGAAGTTGTTGATAAACATAGGAATTCCTTCTGTGATTTTTGTAATCTTAGGAGGTGTATTATCAAAATATTTAAACAGTACGTATTTAGAAATCTTTTTAGGTGTTTTTTTAGTAGCATTTAGCGCTTTTTTTCTGATTAGAAGTAAATTTTCTTTTTCTCCTAACAGAAAAAACGCCATTGTAGGTGGTACCCTTTCAGGATTTTCAGCAGGATTATTAGGTACAGGAGGAGCTATAAGAGGGTTAACTATGGCAGCTTTTAATTTAGAAAAGAGTGTGTTTATAGCAACTTCTGCTTTTATTGATTTTATGATCGATTTTTCAAGAACTTTTGTGTATTACCAAAATGGCTATATTCATGATCATGACTTAAAATATGTGCCTTTTTTATTTGTCATCGGTATAGTAGGTACATTCATCGGAAAGAAAATACTAGCCTATATACCACAGTCTAAATTTAGAACCTTGTCGTTGTCTTTTATTTTATTGATTGGGATAGTAACGATTGTTCAGTTGGTGTTGAGGTAGTATGTTTTAAAACTCATAGAAATTAAAGTATATTTGAAAATGAATGAAAAAGAACTTTTAGAAGTTATTACAGCGTATTTTGAAGAGAAAATATTTGAAAATCATAAAATTAGCTCTTTAAAAACACACTCTAAACTTAAATCATACAAGATAAACCCTATTGTAGTTAAGTATTTATCAAAAATACTTGAGAATGATTTTACTGCAATAGGAATTGCTAAAGCATTGTACTATCCTAGAGTTTTGGGAACTTCTATTAATACCTCATTTGGAACAAGAATTCAAAACATGTTTGTCGAGTTAAATTTGGCAGAAGGTTCTTTAATCAAAGGAATGGATATTGAGTTTACAGATAAAGTTGATGGACGACGAAAATGGTGTCAGCTTAAATCAGGGCCAAACACAATTAATTCTGAAGATGTGAGTCCTTTGCTTAAAAAATTCACTACGGTAACTAATTTGGCAAGAACGAATTCAATGGATTTAAATAATTCAGATTTAATACTAGGTGTTCTTTATGGAGAAGAAGATCAATTAAGTCAACATTATCGAAAAATAGATGAATTGTTTCCTGTAATTATTGGTGAAGAGTTTTGGCATAGACTTACAGGCTTTCCAAACTTTTACAATAAGTTAGTTTCAAACTTAGATTTGATGACTTTAAATTTAGATACAGAAGGTTTTTTCAAACAAGGTTATATGGCGTTAGCTAAAGAGATTGAAGCATCTGATTTGTTCGATTTTGAATAGTATTTATTTAAAAACTTAATTATAGAATAGCCTATTTCTTTACCCAAATTGCAAGGTACAGCATTTCCAATTTGTTTGTATTGTTGAGAAACAGAACCTGCAAACTCCCAACTGTCAGGAAAAGTTTGTATACGAGCATATTCTCTAACTGTAAATGGACGCGTTTCTTCTGGGTGGCAACGTTCGGTTTGTTTTTGTGCGGGGCTACAAGTAAGGGTTAAGCAAGGTTCATCCCAACCAATTCTTCTTGCCATTCCGGTTTTTCCTCCTCCTAAATAAAAGCTTTTACCCATATATTCTTTTTGAATATCTATAGGTAAATCTCTCCAATAACCTTTTTGAGGAACTAAATCTAATACTTCTTTTTTATGTTCAGGATATTTTGAACCAGGAGACTTAGGTACGTCTTTATCATATAATCGTCCTTTTTTTAGGGCGTCTGATAAATTGTAAATGGTATTGTAGGGAGTAGGGTATTCGTAATTAATATTTATATCTTTTCTTACACCAACCAAAATTAATCGTTCTCTTTTTTGCGGAACGTTATAATTAATTGCTTTTAAAACTTGAACAGGCACTACATTATATCCAATTTCATCTAAGATAGAAATCATTCCTTGTAGTGTTTTTCCTTTATCATGAGAAAGTAATCCTTTTACATTTTCACCAATACAAATTAAAGGATTAACTTCTTGAACAACTCTTGCAAATTCGTAAAACAAAGTTCCTCTAGCATCTTCTAACCCTAATTTTTTTCCGGCATAGCTAAAAGCTTGACAAGGAAATCCTCCTGTAACAATTTCAACTTCATTTTTATAGTTTTCAAAATTGAAAGATTTAATATCACCTTCTAAAACATTCCAGTGAGGTCTATTTTTTCTTAAGGTTTCACAGGCCCATTTATCAATTTCATTAAGAGCTACACATTTTATTCCTGATTGTTCTAAACCGATTGCTAAACCACCAGCTCCAGCAAATAACTCTAGTACTTTATATTCTTTAAGAGGTTCTTCAGTATTATCAATACTTTCATCTATTTCAGTAATCAGCGGTTCTATAAGAGCGTTAATCTCTTCTTTTTTATAAACACGATAGTTACTCATAGGTTCGCGAACAGCATTTAATTTTCCTTCTCTATCCCATCTTCGTAAAGTTTCTTTACTTTTACCCAATACATCTGCTGCTTCTGAAATTGAATAATAACCTTTTGTAACCATATTATATAACCTTATACATTGGTTACAAATTTAAGATAAAAATCTACATAAAAAAACAGTGAGAAATAATCTTTTACATTCTTAACTATACTTCACTTTCCTTAGCACACGCATCGCTTCTTTGTATTTGATATAGGTGGTTTTATCTTCTAGATTTTTAATATAGTTTTTTGCTTTTTTAAGTTGTAACGGAGCGTTTAAAAATCCGTTTAAATAGCAAATTAAGTAGGAGGTAGGAAGCCTGAATACATCTTCATGTTCAGTAACTGAAAGCGGTTTATTTTTTATAATTTTTGCTACAATACAGTTGTTATTATTGTAAATATGCAGTAAAATATTTTTATCGTATTGTGGTGGTTCAAACAAAAACTCGGTAACAATATCATGTTTTCCGTTATCTTTAAAATTGATGATGGTTTTTTCTAATGGATAACGTTTTTCGGTTTTATCAATTCCTAAAACAATGTATTCAGTAATAATAAATGATTGCTCGTTATAACTGATTTGAACATCATCTAACGAAGAAAAAAACAAACGAACTTGTTCGTTGACTAATTCAATATCTACTCGAGTAAAAAACTCTTCGTTGTTAATTAGTTTTCTTTTTCCTGCCCAACACAATACGAATTGCTCGTTAAATACTTTGTATCTTGGATTGTATTCTGGTTTATGTCGGTTGATAAAATCGAAAACACCATCAAGTGTGAGTTTAATATTGTTATTGGCATTTTTTTCAATAGCTTCAACAATTGCTTTATTGTTGTTTCTAAGTTCAAAACTACCTTCTACAGGTATTGAGTTACTTCCTCTACGGTAAAACACTGCTCCTTTACTATATTTCCATGTGTTTTTTGCCAAAGACGTAATAGAGTTGTTAGGGTATATAGTTACCAACCCTATTACTTTATGACGCTGTAAACGAGGAAAAGGAACGTTTTCATATTCTATTTTAGGAGGATTGTTTAGATAAGCGTTAACCAGATTTTGAATTTTGCTATCATCGTAAAAATCTACACCAATAATAGCATTTTCTTCATCTTCAACACCAATAACAATATAAGAATTGTTATTAGGATTTGAATTAGAAAGGGCGCAGACGTGTTTTATAAACTTAGCTTTTCCTTCTTTTGAGCCTAAGGATAACTTTTGCTTTTTATCATAAAAACTATTCTCATCGTTATGAGACAGTAAGTTTTTAATTAAAAGACGTTTGTTAATCACAGCTTAAGCATTTTTGTTCACAATAGTTGCGCTAGCTTGTGCTGTAGGGTATACGATTAAATCTTCAATATTAACGTGATATGGGCGTGTAACAACAAAATGAATAATATCTGCTATATCTTCAGGTTGTAGTGCTTTGTAACCTTTGTATACGGTTTTGGCTCTTTCAGAGTCTCCTTTAAAACGAACATCAGAAAATTCAGTTTCTACCAAACCTGGATGAATGGCACACACCCGAATGTTATGTTGGTTTAAATCGATGCGCATTCCCTTGTTTAAAGCGTTTACAGCGAACTTTGAAGCACAATACACATTTCCGTTAGGATATACATCTTTTCCTGCAATAGAACCGATATTTAAGATAAATCCGTTGTTGCGTTCAACCATTTGAGGAATCACAGCTTTTGAAACGTATAAAAGTCCTTTTACGTTTCCGTCAATCATAGCATCCCAATCGTCTATATTTCCATTTTGAAAGCTGTCTAGTCCGTGTGCATTACCGGCATTGTTAATAAGAATGTCTATATGTTTAAATTCACTAGGTAAACTGTTGATTGCTTTTTTAACTTCATCGTTATAACGAACATCGAATTGAAGTATATGTACTTTAGTAAACTGAGATAGTTCTTGTTGAAGTTGTTGAAGCTTTTCAATACGTCGGCCACAAATAATTAAATTGATGTTATTTTTAGCAAAAAGTTGAGCGGTTGCCTTACCAATACCTGAGGTTGCTCCTGTAATTAAAGCAGTTTGTTGCATGGTTTTTGTTTTTTATAAAGGTAACCTTTTTTATGTTAAGCAACTATTAATACCACTTCTCCATTAAAATTATACTATAAAAATTATTCTTTTCCGTTTTATACTTCAAAATAAAATAAAACCATAGCTATGGCTATGCCTTGATTTTCTTTCTCTTCTAAACAAAAAATACCTGCTTTTTATTTAGCGTAATTTCAATTAAGAACTGGTATAAAATGAAAAACCGCCCCTTGCGGAGCGGTTCCTTTTAGTTGGCTACTACACCAACCAAAAATCAACTAACCAAACTTTATTTTTACTTCCTTTTCGGAACTGTTTCTCTTTCTATCTTAGTACGTTTTCTACCGCTATTCCTTACAGCTGGTTTAGTACTAGTGGTACTTTCACCTTTTTTGTATTGTATAAACCCTCTACCAGAAAAAACATAGGTTCTTTGAGAATTTACATGATACAGTTCTATCTCACCATCATTAATAACGGTTAAATCAAATTCTTCAGTATCTCCGTTATCATAATTAAGTGTTAAATATTTTAAGTTCTGTTCGCCTTGAACATTACGGACGATATAACTTCCCTTAAAATCCCAATTAATATTAGCAACATTTGTGCCAAAAGGATCGTGAGATGAATAGAATGTCACATCATTTTCTGGAGTGAACTGTAAGTAATTTTCATAATCAAATGGGTTGTTAATTCCTGCTACAGATTCTCCAGTTTTTTCCCAAGCTATATACTCTTGTAAAAAGTATTCAATATTATCATAGAACAACATGTCATAATCAAATTGATTTCTTTGGTATCCAACCAAATAGTAACTTACGTTTTGCGATAAGTCATCAATTCGAATTCTATTATCTGAAAGTTGTACTACCTCAAATTCAAAATATCCATCTATATTGTGTCGAGTTTCTAATACAGTTCCATAAGTTCCGTAGCTTCCAACTGCAATTCCTAAACCGTTTCCTGTATGACCGATATCAACAATATTGTTGTTTGCATACATGGTTCCGTTTAAAAAGGAAATGGTAAACGCTCTTGATAAAAATGGAACATCGCCTGTACCTGTTGTTTTGTGATAATCTACATACCATAAATCATAACTCGAAATATATTGACGTAATGAAAAACCATCATCTCCAAATCCATCATGTACAATTTCATTTCTTACAACACATGAAGTAAGTGTTACGCTACCAACAAGTAGTAATAAAAGTAATTTTATACGTTTCATAAGCTTTCGTTTTATGGTTATGCTTATGAGTTTTCAAATTACGTGCCAAAAATAAAAAACACCTCTTTTGGAGGTGCTTTTTTATAGTTACGTTTAACAGATTTACTGCATAAAAATCTTTTTTTGCTTTTCGATATTTTCCACTTTTACATAGTGAATTTTATCACCAATTGTATACGAAACCATCGCTTCATTTTCTTTCAATTCAAAAGGAAATTTTTCTGTAGGATTATTCGGTGTATTGCCAAATTCCTCTTTAGGATCTGCATGTAAAATTAGGTCTTTTCTATCTTCACCTGATGAGGTTTTGTAACGTGCAGCAATATATTGTTTATCGTTATGTTGCTCTATTACTGCATTAGTTATTCTGTTTTGAAAATATACTTTTTGAAAATCAACAGGCTCTTTAGCAGTAAAATTGATAATTAAGTTAGTAGAATTATAACTGCCTTTTACACCTCCTGTAACGTGAGCATAACTTGCTGATTCTATTTTAAAAGGATGATTGTTTTCCATTTTTACACTTGCGCATTGTGTTAGACTAAAAGCTAAAATTAAGATTCCGATTAGTTTCATCTGTTTAAATTTTTTATTGTTTTTAATTGGTCAGATGTAATTCGCCATTAAACAGTTCTATTAGTAAAAAGAATTGTGATGGCTCATTTCATAGAGTTGTTTTTTAATGTTTAAATTTAGGCATTCAAGTAGTGTGCCAAGTCACAAATATAATCAGATTTATATGAAGTTGAACTTCAGTTATTGGGAGCTAAAAGAGTGGTTTACAACTGTAGATTTTACTGTAGTTGGTAGTGGAATTGTAGGGTTAAATTGTGCGTTACAATTGCGAAAAATGCATCCGAAAGCAAAAATTATAATTCTAGAAAAAGGAATGTTACCGCAAGGAGCTAGTACCAAAAATGCTGGTTTTGCTTGCTTTGGAAGTTTATCTGAACTCATAGATGATTTAAACACACATACTGAAGAAGAAGTTGTTAGTTTGGTAAAAAAACGTTGGGAAGGATTGCAATTGTTACGAACAACTTTAGGTGATAAAAACATCGATTTTCAGCAAAATAAAGGATACGAATTATTTTTAACCACAGAACTGTACGAATCGTGTTTAGCACAGAAATCGAAGATAAATGAATTATTAAAGCCCTTATTTTCTTCGGAAGTTTTTACGGTTGATGACAATAAGTTTGGTTTTCAAAATATTCATCAACAGTATATAACTAATCAGTTTGAAGGACAGCTAGATACTGGAAAAATGGCCGCTAAATTGTTAGAAAAAGTAGTGTCTTCAGGAATTAAAATCGTAAACAATATTCAGGTTAAAAATTTTATTGAAAACAACGAACAAGTTGAGGTTGAAACCAACCAAATTACATTTAACACTAAAAAATTATTTGTTGCAACTAACGGATTTGCCAATCAACTGTTGAATGAAAACGTGCAACCCGCTAGAGCACAGGTGTTAATTACCAAACCGATTAAAAATTTACACATCAAAGGAACTTTTCATTTAGATAAAGGTTATTATTATTTTAGAAATATTGATGATAGAATTTTGTTTGGAGGTGGTAGAAATCTCGATTTTAAAGGTGAAGAAACTGCCGATTTTGGACAAACTGCACTTATTCAAAACAAATTAGAAGAAATTTTAAAAACAACTATTTTACCAAATACAGAAGTTGAAACAGACCACAGATGGAGTGGAATTATGGGAGTTGGAAATCAGAAAAAAGCGATTGTAAAGCAACTTTCTAACAATGTATTTTGTGGTGTTCGTTTAGGAGGAATGGGAGTTGCTATAGGTAGTTTGGTAGGGAAGGAGCTTGCGGAACTTTTAGATTAACACTATTTCATCTGAAATAAAAAGAATGAGTATAAAAGAAGAATTATATAAACAATGTGAGTCGTATGTAGATAAGCGTTTACAAACGGTGGAAGAAACAATAGCTTCTCATCAAAAAAGCTTGCAATCTGAAACAAAAAGTTCTGCTGGAGATAAACATGAAACAGGACGAGCAATGCTTCAGTTAGAAATGGAAAAAGCAAGTCAACAACTTAGTGGAATTGCTCAAATGAAAGAGGTCTTAGCAAAATTGAAAATAGATATTACTTCAGAAGTAGTTTGTTTGGGCAGTGTGGTGGAAACTTCTACTACAAATTATTTTATCAGTATAAGTGTAGGTTTACTAACGGTTGATAATAAAAAATACTTCGCTATCTCACCTTCTTCACCAATAGGAAAGCTAATTTTAGGAAAAAAAGTAGGAGAAAGCTTCGATTTTAATGGAGCGAAAAACACTATTAAAAAAATTTTCTAAAAAAAGTAGGGTAAATTAAAACCTAATTGTTTTATATGCAGGAAAGGTTGTTATAACCAAGAATAGAAAGAGAAACTACAATACACTTTTATCTTTTGGTGTTTAATACGGTAAGAGTGTATTTTTTTTAAGAAACAAATTTATTTTAAGATAGTTGAGTAATAATTATGAGATAGTTATTATTGGTTTAAGCAGCCTTTTTTAATTTAAAAAAGGCTGTTGTTTTTTCCTCAATATTTTCTTGATGATTTATAAAAATTGATTGGTCATCATAAGCAACTTCTATCAACCAATATCCTCCTTTAAAATAAGATTTTACTACAGTTCCTTTTAAATTTGAAGGCTCATCAACAATTTGTAGTTGATTTGGGTATAACAACATGGTTTTATTGTTAATTGAAATTTCATTTACATCATCAAATAACGAAGCCACATATTTTTCCTTCGGATATTGGTATAAGTTGGAAGGACTGCCATATGCAAGTACTTGATGATTTCGGATTACCATCATGTTATCGGCAAATGATAAAGCGTCATTTCCGTCATGGGTAGCTACAATACAAGCGATGTTTTTCTTTTTTAGGTAAGCGAATAATCGTCTACGTAACGAGTTTTTTTTGAAATTATCTATCTGACTAAAAGGTTCGTCTAACAATAATAACTCAGGTTCTTTGGCTAATGCTCTAGCAATAGCTACTCGTTGTTGCTGACCACCGCTTAAATTTTTTACTTTTTCGTTGGCAAGCTCTGTCATTTCAATAACTCCTAAAAGTTCTTGAGTTCTTTCTTCTGCTTCTTTAGGATAAAATCGTGATAAGAATTTTTTAATATTCTCACTTACCGAGGTAAACGGCATTAAATCAAAATCTTGTGCTACGAACTTGAAAAATTCCATTCCAGGAACCAAGTGATGTTCTGGACCTAAAATTTGAGTGTCGTTCCAAAATAAATCTCCTTTACCAACATCCAACAAACCATATACAATTTTTAAAAGAGTTGATTTTCCGCAACCACTTTCACCCATAACACACAAATGTTCTCCTTTCTCTAAGGTGAAATTAATGTTTTCTAAGGTTTTTTCTTTTGAAGGATAGGTAAATGAAATATTGTTTACTTGTAGCATAAATGCAAAAGTAACGGATTAGTAGGAAACAAAAAACCGACACTTTCGTATCGGTTTATATTTTTAAGCGCTTCTTTCAACAAAGCGAATAATACTTTTGGCGATGTCTTTTCCTGTGGCTTTTTCAATACCTTCTAAACCAGGAGAAGAGTTTACTTCTAAGATTAACGGACCTCTATCTGACTGTAACATATCTACACCTGCAACACCTAATCGCATTGCTTTAGCAGCTTTTAAAGCAGCGTTTTCTTCTTCATCAGTTAATTCTATGATTTCAGCGGTTCCACCTCTGTGTAAATTTGATCTAAATTCACCTTCTTTACCTTGACGTTTCATAGCACCTACAACCACACCATCAACCACAAAAGCACGAATATCAGCTCCTTTTGCTTCTTTAATATATTCTTGAACGATTACACGAGCTTGAAGACCGTTAAATGCTTCTAAAACCGATTCAGCAGCTTTTTTTGTTTCAGCTAATACAACTCCTAATCCTTGTGTTCCTTCTAGTAATTTGATGATTAAAGGAGCTCCGCCTACTTTTTTAATAATTTCAGAAGTGTCTTTAGAATAATTGGTAAAAACAGTTTTTGGCAACCCTAAATTTGCTCTAGACAATACTTGCAAACTGCTTAATTTATCTCTAGATCTCACTAAGGCTTGTGACTCTACAACCGAAAAAACTTTCATCATTTCAAATTGGCGTACTACAGCAGTACCATAAAATGTAACTGAGGCCCCGATACGAGGTATAATAGCATCTACATCAGTTATAAGCTCATGGTTGTATACAATAGCTGGTTTTCTTTTTTCAATAATTAAATCACATTTTGTATGATCTAATACCAGCATTTGATGACCTCTTTTTTCTCCTGCTTCTACTAAACGTTTTGTTGAATATAATTTTGAGTTTCTAGAAAGAACAACAATTTTCATGTGTTTGTTTTTACTGTTTTTTTAATAGTCATAATATAACCTTTCTTAATGAAAATAATCAAGCAAATATTTTATTTAATGATTATTTAAATTACGCAGGTTTCATTTTATTTTTCTTTTGACGTGATGTTTTTTTGTGAAACATCAACGATAAATTTTTTATTTAAAAATTTTCTACCAATTAAAACTGGATAGGTCATTTTACCTCTATCAGATAAAGATAGTTTTATTTTATATTTTTTATCGAAAAAAACAACAGATGTTGATACCACATATCTTTTTTGTTTTTTACCGTTTGAGCTCCGTATACTTTTAACTTGATACTTGTTGGTTTGTAGCAATTTATTATTGTATTTTTCTGTTTTCGGACACAATAATATAAATTCTAACACGCCATCTTTTTCTTTAATATGCTTACAATGTATCGCAGAAGTATAGGCACCCGTATCTATTTTAGCAGGCAAATCTTCAATTTCCCAGTTTAAAAAGGATATTTTTTCAACTCTTCCTATTAGTTTCATAAGATAAAAAGTTAAGGAGGGCGAATTACTTACTATTTTTTGAAATACGCAATACCCAATTATCTATTTATTAAAAATAAAAAAACCAGTGTTTACACACTGGTTTAAAGGTACTTATTTTTTTGTTGAATTTACCAAATTCTAACGCGATCTTCTGGTTTTAAGTACATGCTATCTCCTTCTTTAACATCAAATGCTTCATAGAAAGCATCAACATTTTTAAGAGGCATGTAGGCTCTGTATTTTCCAGGAGCATGTGGATCTGTCATGATTTGGTTTTTTAAAGCCTCATCACGTACTTTAGTTCTCCAAATTGTTGCCCAAGAAAGGAAGAAACGTTGCTCAGGAGTATACCCATCAATGTTTTCAGGACGACCATTTTTTTCTAAGAAAATTTGTAATCCTTCATAAGCAGCTTGTACACCACCTAAATCACCAATATTTTCACCTAACGTAAATTCACCGTTTAAGTTCATGCTATCAATAGCAACAATGTCACTAAATTGTTTGATTAATTTAGAACCAGCTTCTTTAAATTTTTCTGAATCTTCTTCTGTCCACCAGTTTTTTAAGTTTCCATCACCGTCGAAACGAGCACCAGAATCATCAAAACTGTGTGAAATTTCGTGACCAATAACTGCTCCAATTCCTCCGTAGTTTACAGCTTCATCAGCTTTGTAGTTATAGAAAGGAGGTTGTAAAATTGCTGCTGGGAAAACGATTTCATTGTTTACCGGGTTAAAGTAAGCATTTACTGTTTGAGGAGACATTCCCCACTCGGTTCTATCTACTTCTTTACCTAATTTAGCCATATCTTTTTCAAAGTTCCATTTACGAACGTTTACAGCGTTATCAAAGTATGTACCGCCATCTTCTAACCCTTTTACTTGTAAAGTAGTGTAATCTTTCCACTTATCAGGATAGGCAATTTTAACAGTTAATTTGCTTAATTTTTCTAAAGCTTTTTCTTTAGTTTCAGCACTCATCCAAGGTAATTGCGCGATACGTTTTTCAAAACCTAACATTACGTTATCAATCATTTCCTTAGCTTTTTGCTTTGCTTCTGGCGGGAATTTCTCGTCAACATATAATTTACCTAAAGCTTCACCTATTGCACCGTTTAAATTAGCTAAAGCACGCTCATTTCTTGGTTTTTGTTGTTTAGCTCCACGCATTTCTTTGCTATAAAACTCCCAATTAGCTTTTTCTAAATCGGTAGATAATAAACCTAATGAGTTGTTAATTGCATTCCAACGTAATACTAATTTAACATCTTCAATAGGAGCATTTTTTAATACTTCGTTCATAGCTTTGAAGTATTTAGGATCGGTAACGATAACTTTTTCGATATTTTCAACACCAATTCCTTTTAAATGTGCTTCCCAATCAATTACTGGAGCTAATTCAGTTAATTCAGCAATAGTCATAGGATTGTACATTTTACGAGTATCTCTACGCTCTTCTTTAGTCATCATTGGCTCAGCTAAACTTTTTTCAAAAGCAACAATAGTTGCTGCATTTTTCTTAGCTGTTGCTTCATCATCACCAAATTCTTGTAACATTTTTGCTACAAACACTTGATATTTTTCAAGTTTGTCTTTTACTTTTTCGTCTACATAGTAGTCTCTAGATAAACCAAGTCCACCAGCGCCCATATAACCAGCATTCATGCTACTGTTTTTAAGGTCGTTAAATACCCCAAAACCGTAAAAACCACCACCACCGTAAGGAGCCATGTTGGTAATATATGTTTGTACGTCGTTTAAGTCTTTAATTTCTTCAATTTTTTTAAGAAAAGGTTGTAAAGGTGCTTTACCAGCGTTGTTTCTAGCTACGGTATCCATGATAGTTTCGTAGTAGTTTACCGCTTTTTCTTGATCAGAATCTATTTCGTTTCCTTCAGCATCTTTTATTTTTTCGAAGTTTCCTTCTTCAATCGCTTTGTTTAAGATGGCTAAGACATCTTTGGTAGTGGTTTTTCTTAATTGATTGAATCCTCCCCAAGAAGTTTCATCAGCTGGAATTTCAGTTTTATCAACCCAAGAACCGTTTACATATCTAAAGAAATCGTCTGTTGGTTGTACCGAAGTATCCATGTTTTCTAAAACAATTGCCTGTACTTTTTCTTCAGGCTTTTTGTCTGTTTTACAAGCAACGACTCCTAAAGAAGCAACTGCAGTTGTAAACAACATTTTGTGAATGGTTTTCATTTTTTGTGATTTTTGATTGAATCTTATATTTAACAAACTACCTCGAGGTTTTGCCTCGAGGTAGTAAATTTACTCTAATAAGAGTGTGTTTTTATAAAAGTGTTACAGTTTTTAACTCTTTATTTCAGATTTTTGAGCATTTGGTAACGATTCAAATCCCATATTGAATAAAGTGAATCCGAAAATATCAGCATATTGCTCAATAGTTTTAGCTACAGGAGTTCCTGCACCGTGACCCGCATTTGTTTCAATTCTGATTAATACAGGGTTATTTCCTTGTTGCTTGTCTTGTAATTCAGCAGCAAATTTAAAACTATGTGCAGGTACTACACGATCGTCATGATCACCTGTAGTTACCATTGTTGCAGGATATTGAACACCTTCTTTTACGTTGTGTACTGGTGAATATCCTTTTAAGTAGTTAAACATTTCCTCACTTTGTTCAGAAGTTCCGTAGTCGTAAGCCCAACCAGCTCCAGCTGTAAAGGTGTGGTAACGTAACATATCTAATACTCCAACAGCAGGTAACGCTACTTTCATTAAATCAGGACGTTGTGTCATTGTAGCTCCTACTAATAATCCTCCGTTTGAACCACCTCTAATTGCTAAATAATCAGAAGAAGTATAGTTTTCTTTAATTAGGTATTCAGCAGCAGCAATAAAATCGTCAAATACGTTTTGCTTTTTTAACTGAGTACCTGCATCGTGCCATTTTTTACCATACTCTCCACCACCACGTAAGTTTGGTACAGCGTATACACCACCTTGTTCCATCCAAACAGCATTAGCAATACTAAAACTAGGAGTTAAAGAAACGTTGAATCCACCGTAACCATATAAAATAGTTGGGTTTTTACCGTTTAACTCTAATCCTTTTTTATAGGTAATAATCATAGGAACTTTTGTTCCGTCTTTTGAAGTGTAGAATACTTGCTTGCTTTCATAGTCCTCTGCGTTGAAAGAAATAGCAGGCTTCCAGTATAATTCATACGTTCCGTCTTCTGGATTGAATTTGTAAGAAGAACTTGGTGTGTTGTAGTTTGTGAAAGAGAAATATAACTCTTTAGCCTCAGTTTTTCCACCGAAACCACCAGCAGTTCCTACGCCTGGTAATTTAACCTCACGGATTAATTTTCCGTCAAAATCGTATTGTACTACTTTAGAAACAGCATCTACCATATATTTCGCAAAGAAATATCCACCTCCAGTTGAAGGAGATAATACATTTTCTGTTTCAGGAATAAAGTCTACCCAGTTTTCAGGTGTTGGGTTTGAAGCATCAACAGTAACAATCTTTTTGTTAGGAGCGTTTAAGTTAGTAACTAAATATAATTTACTTCCTCTACTGTCTATTACACCAGTATCGCTATCAAAATTATCAATGATAGGGGTTAACTTGCTATTTGGATCCGTTAAATCTTTGATGAATAACTTGTTTCCTGAAGTTGAAGTTGAAGCAGAAATTAATAAGTATTTATTATCTTCAGTTAAGTAACCACCTACATAACGGTGCTTTTGTTCTGGAGTAGCTCCAAAAATAACTTCATCAGAACTTTGAGGAGTTCCTAATTTGTGATAGTATAATTTATGTTGATCAGTTTTTGCTGACAACTCACTTCCTTTTGGTTTATCGTAGCTAGAATAGTAAAAACCTTCGTTTCCTTTCCAAGCAATTCCAGAGAACTTTACATCAACTAAAGTATCTCCTTTAATTTCTTTAGTTTCAGCATCCATTACAATTACCTTTCTCCAATCACTTCCTCCTTCAGAAATAGCGTAAGCTACTGTTTTTCCATCTTTAGTAAAGCTGATAGACCCTAATGATGTAGTTCCATCTTCAGCAAAAGTGTTAGGGTCTAAGAAAACCTCTTCTTTCCCGTCTTTATCTTTTCTATAGATAACGTATTGGTTTTGTAATCCGTTATTTTTATAGAAATAAGTATAATCTCCTTCTTTAAATGGCGTTCCTACTTTTTCGTAGTTCCATAATTCAGATAAACGTTCTTTTAATTGTTCGCGATAAGGAACTTTACTTAAATAATCGAAGGTAACTTCATTTTCAGCTTTTACCCAAGCTTCAGTTTCAGCACTTCTATCATCTTCTAACCAACGGTAGTTGTCAGTTACTTTGGTGCCAAAGTATTCATCTACCACAGGTTTTTTAGCTGTTTCAGGGTAATTCACACTAATATCGTTTTTAGATTGTTTTTCTTCTTTACAAGAAACTAAAATAGCTCCTGCACAAATAATGGGAAGAAGGATTCTTTTCATGATTTAAAAATTGGTTAATTGGATCAAATTTAGAAGAAAAACGATCATAACAATTCATTTTAAGACGAATTTAACAAAAATACCACTGAAAGCTATTGAAATAAAAACGACTACCTTTACATAATTATAATATGATAGATAAACATGACAGAGAATTTAAATAAAGAAACGTTCTTTAAGAAGGTTTTTAATTATGAAGAGAATAAAGAGTGGAAATTTGAAGGAGAAATTCCAGCAATTATTGATTTTTATGCCGATTGGTGCGGACCATGTAAAGCTTTGGCTCCTGTTTTAGAAGAGTTGAGTAATGAGTACGAAGGAAAAATCAATATTTATAAAATAGATACTGAAGCTGAACAAGAATTATCAGCTGCTTTTGGTATTAGAAGTATTCCGTCGATGTTATTTTGTCCAGTAGGAGAAGACCCACAAATGGCTCACGGAGCGTTACCGAAAAAACAGATAGAACAAATAATTTCAGATGTATTAAAGGTTGAAAAATAAGCCCTTTTTTACACTAAAATGAGAAGTTAAAAAGTGATGCAATTAGCATCACTTTTTTTATGTGCAAACACCAAACAAGAAACTCAGTGAGTATCACTGTTTAAGCGATTTTTTGGTTTTTAAGTGTTTGTTTTTAAGTTTTTTATGAAAGGAGTTGGTTTTGTTAAAATCAGCAAAAAAATCCATTTTGTTAAAAACTTCAAGGGATTTGTGAATAAGTAAAGCTTTCAATTTTTAGCAATTTTTTCAATCTTTGTTTCTCCCTCAAAGCGAGAAAAAAATAACACACTAAAAGAGCTAAAAAAAGCATGGCATCTATTGAACCAATTTTACAAGAAAATAAAGACAGATTTGTAATTTTTCCAATCCAACATAACGATTTATGGGAGTGGTATAAAAAGCAACAAGCTTGTTTTTGGACTGCAGAAGAAATTGATTTACATTCAGATTTAAACGACTGGAACACCAAGTTAACAGATGATGAGCGTTACTTTATTAAGCACGTTTTAGCATTTTTTGCAGCATCTGACGGAATTGTAAATGAAAATTTAGCAGAAAACTTTGTAAATGAAGTTCAGTATTCAGAAGCAAAGTTCTTTTATGGTTTTCAAATCATGATGGAAAATATTCATTCTGAAACCTATTCATTATTAATTGATACCTACATTAAAGATGAAGAGGAGAAAGACAGGTTGTTTAAGGCAATTGATGTTTTTCCTGCCATTAAAAAGAAAGCTGATTGGGCATTAAAATGGATTGAATCTGATTCGTTTGCTGAGCGTTTAATTGCTTTTGCTGCGGTAGAAGGAATCTTCTTCTCAGGATCATTCTGTTCAATTTTCTGGTTAAAGAAACGTGGGTTATTACCTGGGTTAACATTCTCAAACGAGTTAATTTCTCGTGATGAGGGTATGCATTGTGATTTTGCTGTACACTTACACAACAATCACTTAGTAAACAAGGTGCCAAAAGAAAGAATTAAAGAAATTATTATTTCTGCTTTAGATATTGAAAGAGAGTTTATTACCGAATCACTTCCAGTAAGTTTAATTGGTATGAACGCAACGTTAATGACTCAGTATTTAGAGTATGTTACCGATAGATTACTTTTAGAATTCGGATGTGAAAAAGAGTACGAGTCTACTAACCCATTTGATTTCATGGAAATGATTTCATTAGAAGGAAAAACTAATTTCTTCGAAAAAAGAGTATCAGAGTACCAAAAAGCCGGAGTAAAATCAGGAGGTACAGGAAGCATCAGCTTTGATGCAGATTTTTAGGAACCAATAAGCTGCTATTCCCCTACATGCAGTATTACTCAGCTAAAGCACAGTAAACGTGCTTTAGCTTATATATCGTTTCAACAAGAAACAAATTAAAATTAACATTTTACAAGTTGCCTAACGAAGCATGTTTTGGCGACGCTATTAACCAACTAAAAACCAATATCAATATGTATGTAGTAAAAAGAGACGGCAGAAAAGAGCCTGTGATGTTCGATAAAATCACAGCAAGGGTTAGAAAAATGTGTTACGGATTAAACAATATCGTTGATCCGGTTAAAGTAGCAATGCGTGTTATTGAGGGATTGTATGATGGGGTAACTACTTCTGAATTAGATAATTTAGCGGCTGAAGTAGCTGCAACAATGACAACCGCGCATCCAGATTATGCAAAACTAGCAGCAAGAATTGCCGTATCTAACTTACATAAAAATACTAAGAAGTCATTTTCTGAAACAATGACTGATTTGTATGAATATATCAATCCACGTACCGGAAATAAAGCACCATTATTAGCTGATGATGTATATAAAATCATCATGGATAATGCGGATAAATTAGATTCAACAATCATTTACAGTCGTGATTTTAACTACGATTATTTTGGTTTTAAAACATTAGAGCGTTCTTATTTATTAAAGTTAAACGGAAACATTGTTGAGCGTCCGCAACAAATGTTAATGCGTGTTGCTATTGGTATTCATAAAGAAGATATTGATGAGGCAATTGCTACATACGAATTGATGAGTAAAAAATATTTTACACATGCAACACCAACGTTATTTAACTCAGGTACGCCAAAACCACAAATGTCTTCTTGTTTCTTATTACAAATGCAAGATGATAGTATTGATGGAATCTACGATACGTTAAAACAAACAGCTAAGATTTCTCAATCTGCAGGAGGTATAGGTTTATCTATTCACAATATTCGTGCAACAGGATCATACATTGCAGGTACTAACGGAACATCAAATGGTATTGTACCAATGTTACGTGTTTTTAACGATACTGCTCGTTATGTAGATCAAGGAGGAGGAAAGCGTAAAGGTTCTTTTGCAATGTATTTAGAGCCTTGGCATGCTGATATTTATGACTTCTTAGACTTAAAGAAGAACCACGGTAAAGAAGAAATGCGTGCGCGTGATTTATTCTATGCTATGTGGATTTCTGATTTATTCATGAAACGTGTGCAGGAAGATGGTGAATGGACGTTAATGTGTCCACACGAATGTCCTCATTTATATGACACTTATGGTGAAGAGTTTGAGCGTTTATATACAGGATATGAGGCTGCTGGTAAAGGTAGAAAAACGATCAAAGCACGTGATTTATGGGAGAAAATCTTAGAATCACAAATTGAAACAGGTACTCCGTACATGTTATATAAAGATGCAGCAAACCGTAAATCAAATCAAAAGAATTTAGGAACCATCCGTTCTTCAAATTTATGTACTGAGATTATGGAATATACTGCAGAAGATGAAGTAGCAGTATGTAATTTAGCATCGATTGCAATTCCAATGTTTGTTGCTGAAGATGAAAATGGAAACAAATTCTTTGATCACCAAAAATTATTTGAAGTAACTAAAAAAGTTACACGTAATTTAGATACTGTAATCGATCGTAACTACTACCCAGTAAAAGAAGCTGAAAACTCGAATTTCCGTCACCGTCCGGTAGGATTAGGAATTCAAGGGTTAGCAGATGCTTTTATCATGTTACGTTTACCATTTACTTCAGAAGAAGCTAAGAAATTAAACCAAGAAATTTTTGAAACCTTATATTTTGCAGCAGTTACATCATCTATGGAAGTTGCAAAAGCAAAAGGAGCCTATTCAACATTTGAAGGATCACCAATGTCGCAAGGAGAATTCCAACACAATATGTGGGGAATTAACGATGATGAATTAAGTGGTCGTTGGGATTGGGCGAAGTTGCGTAAAGAAGTGAAAAAACACGGGGTTCGTAACTCGTTATTAGTAGCGCCAATGCCAACTGCATCTACTTCTCAAATTTTAGGAAACAACGAAGCATTCGAACCATATACTTCTAACATTTATACTCGTAGAGTATTATCAGGTGAGTTTATCGTAGTAAACAAGCATTTATTAGAAGATTTAGTAGAGTTAGATTTATGGGACAACAATATGAAAGAGGATATCATGCGTGCAAACGGATCTATCCAACATATTGATGAAATTCCTCAAGACTTAAAAGATTTATACAAAACAGTTTGGGAAATGAGTATGAAAGATATTATTGATATGGCACGCCATAGAGGATATTTTATCGATCAATCTCAATCGTTAAACTTATTTATGCAAGATCCAGACTTTGCTAAGTTAACGTCAATGCACTTCTATGCTTGGAAATCTGGATTAAAAACAGGAATGTACTATTTACGTACCAAATCTGCAGTAAACGCGAAGCAATTCACGTTAAATGTAGAAAAGAAAGAAGAAGACAAGCCAATGAGTACAGATGAATTCAAAGCGATGGTAGAAGCTTCTAAAAACGCTGAGGGACCAGACGATTGTTTAATGTGTGGATCTTAAGAATTTGTTTTAATTATTCATTAAAGATTGCTGAGCGCAGTCGAAGCAAAATTAAAAGTGAGAAAAGAGAAGTTGAAAGGCTTCTCTTTTTTGTATTTTCGAAAAAATTTATTTGATAATGAACTGGGAACAACTCCTTTCTTTAAAACGTTTTGGTGATACCCATAAACGTGAACGTGCAAAACAAGACGAAACTCGTTTAGGTTTTGAGGTAGATTTTGATAGAATTATCTTTTCATCGGCTTTTCGTAGCTTACAAGATAAAACACAGGTAATTCCGCTATCTAAAACTGATTTCGTTCATACACGTTTAACGCATAGTTTAGAGGTTTCTGTTGTAGGTAGAACTTTAGGTCGTAGAGTAGGAAAGGAGCTGTTAGAGCGTCATCCAAATTTAAAAGAGTTAGGATATACCTTTAACGATTTCGGAGCGATTGTCGCTGCAGCATCAGTAATGCACGATATAGGGAATCCGCCATTCGGTCATTCAGGAGAAAAAGCGATTGGGGAGTATTTTAAAACAGGTAAAGGACTTCAATATAAAGAGCAACTAACCGATTTAGAATATCAAGATTTGATTGATTTTGAAGGGAATGCCAACGGATTTAAAATCCTTACAGAAAGCAGAGAAGGTATTGAAGGAGGTTTACGTTTGTCGTATGCAACCTTAGGAGCGTTTTTAAAGTATCCAAAAGAGAGTCTTCCAAAGAAACCAACCCAACATATTGTCGATAAAAAATACGGCTTCTTTCAGTCGGAAAAAGCTGCTTTTTCTGAGATTGCTGAAGATTTAGGTTTGTTAAAAAAAGAATCTGAAGGAGTTTCTTACTACCGTCATCCATTAGCGTATTTGGTAGAAGCTGCGGATGATATTTGCTATACGATTATCGATTTTGAAGATGGAATAAATCTTGGCTTAATTGAAGAAGATTATGCTTTAGAATATATGATTAAGTTGGTAAAAGATACGATTGATAGTAAAAAGTACCATTCATTGCAACATCAAAAAGATCGTGTAAGTTATTTGCGTGCTTTAGCAATTGGCGTGTTAATAAATGAAGCTGTTACCATCTTTTTAGAGAATGAAGAGGCTATTTTAAACGGAACTTTTGATAAAGGTTTGTTAGACAAGTGTAAATACGAAGCACAGATTAACGATATCATCAAAATAAGTGTTGATAAAATTTACCGAAGTAAAGAAGTGGTTGAAAAAGAAGTAGCTGGCTATAAAATCATTGCTGATTTACTAAATGTTTTTGTAACAGCACTTAATAATAAGTTTGATAACAAACAGTCAAACTACGATAAGTTGGTATTGAACTTACTTCCAGAGGAATACCAACAAGAGAGAGAAAATTTATATGACAGAATTATGCAAGTGTGTAGTTATATTGCAGGCTTATCTGACGGATATGCCATTCGATTACACAGAAAATTAATGGGATATATTAGTTAGAAAATGTTAAATAGTTGGTTTTTTGATTAAAATTTAACGGGTTTAACATATTATTGCTAAAAATTAATAGGGTAAAGTAAAAGTTGCCTGTTATACTAGTCATTAACCACTTTATTATGAATAAAAAAATACTTTTTTTTAGCTTTTTAACTATAGCTATATGTAGTGTTGTTTTTAAAGTTTCAGTTAATAATGAAACAGAGATTGACAAACTAAGAAAACAGCATGCAAAAATCTTACAAGAACATCCTTTTCAAAAAACGGGAAACCTACCTAAGAAAAAAAGAAAAGCACAGGGGCTACCTCCTAATGCTTATTTTGAACAGAAATATTTGAGTGAAATTAACCCTAGTACAGGAAGAACACACAAAGAAAATGTTTACAGACTTCAAGAGGAATTAAACAAACGAAGAATTGGACGAAAAGTACCTGGTGATGCAGATAATGCTTGGGTAGAAAGAGGACCCGATAATGTTGGAGGAAGAACCAGAGCTCTTTTATTTGACCCTAATGATGCTACTAAAGAAACCGTTTTTGCAGGAGGAGTTAGTGGTGGTTTGTGGAAAAACTCAAATATTTCTAATTATAACCAAAAATGGGAACGTGTTGGAATTCCAGAGAACTTAGCAGTGTCATGTATAGCTGTGGACCCAAATGATTCAAAAATCTTTTATGTAGGAACCGGAGAATCTTATGTAAATGGAGATGTAAACGGAGACGGTTTATGGAAGTCTATAGATGGAGGAAACACGTGGAACAAAGTATTAGGAGGGGTGACAGGAGAAACCTTTCTAGATACAAATTCTAAATTAACAATTAATTCACCTGCCGAAATAGGAGGAGATTATGTCTCAGTATTAACAACTGCTTTTGGAGGTGATATTACAACACCTATTACAAAAGATTTAGTTTTAGTTATAGACGGTACAGTTCCAACAGAAGATGGTTGCGATGCTATTACAAATGCAGCAGAATTAAATGGAAAAATAGCAGTTATTAGAAGAGGAGCTTGTAATTTCTCAGCAAAAGCAAAAAATGCTCAAGATGCGGGAGCAGTAGCTGTAATTATAGTAAATAATGTAAGTACAGCACCTTTTAACATGGCTGCAGGAGATGGGTCGGAAGCAGTAACTATTCCTGCAGTAATGATAAACCAAGAAATAGGTGATGCTATAATAACGAAGTTATCTAAAGGTTCTGTAAATGGAACGTTAACAAAATTAAAAGAGGATGCGACAAACTCGACTATAGTTCCAGGAATACAGCACATAAACGATATCGTAGTAAGAAATAATGCTGGAGTTTCAGAAGTTTACGTTGCGGTAGGAGAAGCAGGATATACGGGAGAAGTTTCATTAGGAGGAGACAGTTTTGGAGTATACAAGTCTGTCGATGGTATAAATTTTACTAAAATAAACCTTCCTAAAACCTCTGGAGGTAATCAGTATGAGCCAAATAATTTAGAAGTTGCAACTGATAACTCTATTTATCTTAGTACTACAAGAAGTTTCACTTTTAGTGATGGTGGAGGCGCTATCTTTAAATCCACTGATGGAGATAATTTTAACCTTATATATTCAATAAATAATGGGGTTCGAACCGAGATTGCTGTATCTCCAACTAATGCAGGAACAGTATATGTTTTAGCAGAAATTTATGATTCGGAAACACCTGTTAAAATATTAAAAACAACAAATGGTTTTGCTACTGTAAATGAAACAGCATTACCAAATGATGCAGATACAAATATTGATGCAAATGATTTTACGAGAGGTCAAGCTTTTTATGATTTATTGATAAAAGTTGACCCAAATAATGAAAATACAATTTACGTAGGTGGAATAGACTTATTTAAATCAACAAATGGAGGAACAACATGGACTCAATTATCTCATTGGTACGGAGGGTTTGGAAAACAATATGTACATGCCGATCAACATGGGTTAGCATTTGCTTCTTCTGATAGAATGGTTTTTGGTAATGATGGAGGAGTTTACTTTTCTAATAACTCAGGAATTACGATAAGTGCGAGGAATAATAACTATAATACACTACAGTTTTACACAGTTGGTGTAGCACCAACAACGGCTTTTGATGGAAAGGAGTACTTTTTAGCAGGAGCTCAGGACAATGGAACCCAATTAATCGAAGAAGCATCAGAAGGAATTAATAGTTCAGAAGATGTTTCAGGAGGTGATGGAGCGGCTAGCTTTTTTGATACAGATGGAACTGATAAATATTATATAGTTAATTATGTATATAACCAAGCAATTGCATTAAAAAACTTAGCAAATAATCAGGAAATAATTATTAACGAAGAAGAAAGTTCGAATGGAGATTTTATTAATCAAGAAGAATTAGATTCAAATCTAAATATCTTATACTCAAACTATTCTTCAGTAGGTAATTATGTTGTTAGGAGATACTCTAATATATTATCTAACTCTGTAGCAAAACAAAACTTATCTAATTCGTTAATGAATAGTGAGCCATCTGCATTAAAAGTTTCCCCCCATACAACAACTTCAAGCAAGTTATATCTTGGACTAAAAAATGGAAAACTATTAAAGGTTGAAGAAGCAAATTCAGGTTCAGGAACTTGGTCAGAAATTACAGGTCCAGAGTTTATCGGATCAGTTTCTGATATTGAATTCGGTGTTAATGAAAACCAAATATTTGTTACGATGCACAATTACGGAGTACAAAATATCTGGTATACAAATGATGGAGGGGCTAACTGGGTAAGTAAAGAAGGAAATTTACCAGATATTCCAGTAAAAGCTATTTTGCAAAATCCACTAAGCACTAATGAGGTTATTATAGGTACCGATTTAGGTGTGTGGAAAACACAAAACTTTGATGATGCTTCACCAAATTGGTCTCAATCGTATAACGGTATGAGTAATGTACCTGTTTTAGATCTAGATTTGAGAGATGATCATACTGTTTTTGCAGCTACTTATGGTAGAGGTATTTTCTCTGGAAAATTTACAATTGACCCTAATGGAGATGCTGATGGAGACGGTGTGTTAAACGGAGTTGATAACTGCCCTAATACAGCAAATGCAGACCAAGCAGATGTTGATAATAATGGAATAGGTGACGTATGTCAAGATACAGATGAAGATGGTGTTTTAGATGTTGATGATAACTGTCCTAACACAGCAAATCCAAATCAAACAGATATTGATAATAATGGAATAGGAGATGCGTGTCAAGATACCGATGACGATGGTGTAATGGATGATGTGGATAACTGTTTAACTACAAAAAATCCAGATCAAGCAGATACTAACGGTAATGGTATAGGTGATGTGTGTGATACGAGTTATAAGAATGCAGATAACATTTCTGTTAAAACAATTTCAGAAACTTGTGTTGATCAAAACGATGGAAAAATAGTAGTAGAGGCAAAACAAACCTATGTAAGTTATACAGTAACTGTTAAAGGAACTTCAACAGATGTAACCGAGCAATTAACAACAACATCAGCTACCTTTTCAGATTTAGCACCAGGAAACTATGAAGTATGTGCAAAGGTTAATGACAGAGATGATTACACTCAATGTTTTGAGGTAAATATTAAAGCATCTAACCCTGTATCGTTAAAATTAGCTAAAAATGAAGCATCTCGAAATTACACGGTCAATGTAACCTCAGGAACGGCACCATATACAGTATATTTAAACGGAAACATACTAGATACATTTACGACATCAACATTTGATGTAAACACTAGTGAAGGAGGAGTTTTAGAGGTTAAAACAGCAAAAGCATGTGAAGGAAAGTTTAATGTAGTTATCAATAATATTTTCTTGAAAAAGAACCCAGTTACAGAAACAATAGATTTGATGTTACCTGATAATGCACCTTCTAGTATAGAGGCTAAAGTATATAATATAAAAGGAAAATTGATTCTTGAAGGAAGATTTGAAAAGCAAGGAAACGAACTGTCAATCCCTTTTAACGGATTAAATTCAGGAACCTATATCCTTAAAGTAGGAAACGAAAACACCAACACATTTAAAGTTTTAAAACGATGAGAAAAGCAATAAAAACAATCGCCCTATTTTCACTTCCTTTATTTGTGGCTTGTGGAGGCGGAAGCAAAGAACCTGTAAATGAAGCACCAACAAGTGTAAACTTGGTATATCCTACAGAAAATTTATTATGTATAGATAATAGTATTCCATTTGATTGGAGCGATGCTACAGACCCTAATAATGATAATATTAGTTACAAAGTAGAAATCTCAAAAAACAGAGAATTAACCAATATTGCTAAATCACAAACAGTAAGTAATTCTCAAGCTACAATTACTTTAGAAAAAGGGGTAGCGTATTACTGGAGAGTTACTGCAGTAGATAATAAAGGAAAGCAAGGTGAGCCGTCATCAGTATTTGCTTTTTATACAAAAGCAGATGGAGAGAGCAATATAGCACCCTTTACGGCAGAATTAGTGAAACCAGCAGACGAGGACGCAGTGGATGAACTAACGGTTACTTTAGAGTGGAAAGGAGCCGATTCTAATACAGGAGATACCTTAACCTATGATGTTTATTTTGGTGAAGATGCAACTCCAACAACGTTAAAAGAAGAAGGTATAAGCACCACTAGTGTAGAGGAAACTGTCGAGTCAGGAAAAACTTACTATTGGAAAGTAAATACAATTGATAATGCAGGAGCAAAATCGATTGGGCAAATATGGAGTTTTACAGTAAAATAAAACAAGAGTTTAGAATAAAAAACGACGCTGAATAGCGTCGTTTTTTATTGAACTTATTTATTTAAATACTTTTCTGCAACTTTTTCAAGTTCATCGTACCAATTCTGACCAAACTTTCTAATTAAAGCTTGTTTTACAAATTTGTATACAGGTACTTGCAGTTCTTTTCCTAAAGAGCAAGCATCATCACAAATTTCCCATTTATGGTAATTAACTGCAGCAAACTCACTATAATCTTTTACACGAACAGGATATAAATGACAAGAAACAGGTTTTTTCCAATCTACAATTCCTTGGTTATAGGCTTCTTCAATAGCACACAAGGCAGTTCCTTTATCATCAAAAATAACATAAGCACAATCGGCATCATTGATTAAAGGAGTTTCTAATTCTCCAAAATCGCTAGTTATCCAAGTTCCTTGTTTTTCAATAGCTTCAATACCTTCTTTGCGTAAAAAAGGTTTAATTTTAGGATAAATTTCTTCCAATATTTTGGTTTCTTCTTTTTCTAACGGAGCACCTGCATCACCATCAATACAACAAGCACCTTTACAAGCAGATAAGTTACAGACAAACTCTTTTTCTATAAGATCTTCTGAAACGATGGTTTTTCCTAATTGAAACATAAAATGTATTTAAAGTTGGAAGTTTATATGACTTCACGTAAATTTAAATGCAAAAATACTAGATTGTAAGATTACTTATATAATTTTGCACACGAAAAACATCAACTATGAACTTTAACTTTAAAGAAATTTTTACAGCCTTTATGGTATTATTCGCGGTAATTGATATTGTTGGAAATATTCCTATTATTATCGATTTACGTAAAAAAGTAGGGCATATTCAATCAGAAAAAGCTTCAGTTATTGCAGGTTTTATTATGATTCTATTTTTATTTTTAGGACAAAGACTATTAAATTTAATTGGTATAGACGTCCATTCTTTTGCAGTAGCAGGAGCTTTTATCCTATTTTTCTTAGCATTAGAAATGATTTTAGGAATTACCTTATATAGAAGTGATGATGAAGAAGAGGCTTTAAGCGCAACAGTTTTTCCGTTAGCATTCCCATTAATTGCAGGTTCAGGGAGTTTAACAACCTTACTTTCTTTACGTGCAGAGTTTAGTTTAGAAAACATCATAGTAGCAGTATTGTTAAATGTAATTGTAATTTACATCGTGTTAAAAACATCTTCTAAAATTGAACGTGTAATAGGTCCAAACGGAATTAACATTATTAGAAAAATATTTGGAGTTGTGCTACTAGCAATTGCAGTTAAATTATTTGCAGCCAATATTAAAATATTATTAGCATAAAATGAATTTTGACGTATTAGTTGTTGGAGGAGGCGTCTCTGGAATGCAATGCGCCTTAGTTTTAGGTTCTGCATTAAGTAAAGAATATGCAAAAGGTAAGAAAGTTGGAATTATAATGCATCAAAGAGCTTCTCATTTGCAAGAGGCTTTATTTTATAACGTACTAGGTTTGGTTCCTGGAACTCTAGGGAAAGATATTTTAGAGGAAGGAAAAAAACAGCTAGAAGAAATTTACCCTGAAGTTGTTCAGATAGAAAATGAAAAAGGAGCAGCGGTTTTAGACGAAGGAGAAGGATACAAAATAATCACGAACAAAGGTGAATATACCAGTAAAATGGTTGTGATAGCACTAAATTATGCAAAACCATTTGAAATTGCTGGTTTAGAGCAATATGTAGAAAAGCACATGCGAGCAAATGCAATGAAAGATAGAATACAATTACGTAACTTTAATCACTTGATTAAAGACGGATTGTATGTATGCGGAACCTTAGCGGGTTGGCGAAGTCAATTTGCCATTGCTGCTGGAAGTGGTGCTAGCGTTGCAACAGATATTTTAACGGTCTGGAATGAAAATGTACCAACTAAAGTACACGATAAGAATAAAAAAGAATAATTATTAAAAGTAGTAGATTATGAAGAAAGTAATTGGACTCATAGCAATGTTAGCATTGTTTGTGAATTGTGGAGGTAGCGATAGCGAAGTTATACCCCCAAAAGAAGAAAAGGTTGTCGCTGTAAATGACTCTTATGAAGTAACCGAAGATACAGCTTCTGAATTAAACTTCTTATCAAATGATACGTATACGCAAGGAAGTATAGAAGTGTCGTTCCCAACAACCTCTAATGAAAATGGTATTATAGTTCAAACCAACAATAAAATAACTTATACGCCAGCTAAAAGCTTTGTAGGTGCAGATTCTTTTACTTATACTATTTGTAGTACAAAAGAAGAGGATAAGTGCTCAACAGCAACAGTAAGTATAACTGTTGTAGATCAAGGGAGTCCTGATGCAAAAAATGACGCTTATACTACACAAAAGAATATAGAAATTACTATTAGTGATTTCTTAGAAAATGATAATTTAATTGACGATGCAGAATTTGAATCTATTGATAATTCTAGCACAAATGGATCGGTTACCTTAAATAGCAATGGAACAATAAAATATGTGCCACAAGCTGATTTTGTAGGTAATGACACATTTACATATACAATTTGTGATGATGATACTACAAAAAGTTGTTCTACAGCCACTATAACTATTAAGGTAGAAGAGCCTTCTAATAATGCAGGGAGTTTTAATATACCTTCTGAATTAGCTGAATATTATAAAAATACCGATTTTAATTTGACGGGTAATGACCTAAAAGAAGAATTAGCTACAACGATAATAGGTACACATACTACCAACTTATCATATACTCCTGGTGTATGGGATGTATTAAAACAATCTGATTTAGATCCTACAGATAATAGCAAAGTAGTCTTAATTTACGGGTATGATGATAATGACGGAAATTATGTAACAGATAGAACTCGTAGTAAAGATGCAAATGGAGGCGCACAAGGAACTGATTGGAATAGAGAACATGTATACCCTAAGTCTTTAGGAAACCCGAATTTAGGAACATCTGGACCTGGTGCAGATGCACATCATTTAAGACCTTCAGATGTTAAATTTAATAATGATAGATCGAGTAAAAAATTTGCTGCTGGCTCAGGTAATGCTGGTGATGTTTCTGGAAACTGGTATCCAGGTGATGAATGGAAAGGTGATGTAGCGCGTATGATGATGTATATGTATTTACGATATGGGAGTCAATGTTTACCAAAAAATGTAGCTGTAGGTTCTACAGTAGCTTCTGACAGTAATATGGTTGCTTTGTTGTTAGAATGGAATGCTGACGACCCTGTGTCTGATTTAGAAATACAACGTAATAATGTTGTAGCTAATAATCAAGGAAATAGAAATCCATTTATTGATAATCCGTATTTAGCTACTCTAATATGGGATGGTAGTGAAGCGGATAACACCTGGAAGTAACGATTTATTTTTAATATAATTGAAAAGCCTGAGCAGATGCTCAGGCTTTTTTTTGATTTTGTAATAGATAGTCCACACAGATTATAATATTGTAATGAATGGTGGCAAATGTATTTTCTTTTTAAGCTTATAGTATGGAAAAAGGTACAAACGTAATAAATTGAAGAATATGTGAAATTCGATATAATTGAGCATAAAAAAACCGAAGCATTTGCTTCGGTTTTTTATCTATAGATTATTATAAAATCTTATCCTTTAAAACTTGCTTTTAAGAACTCAGAGTTCATACGAGCAATGTTTTCTAAAGAAATTCCTTTTGGACATTCAACCTCACAAGCTCCAGTGTTAGTACAGTTACCAAAACCTTCTAAATCCATTTGAGCTACCATGTTTTTAACACGTTCAGTAGCCTCAACTTGTCCTTGAGGTAATAAAGCGTATTGAGATACTTTTGCTCCTACAAATAACATTGCAGATGAGTTTTTACAAGTAGCTACACAAGCACCACAACCAATACAAGTTGCAGCATCCATTGCTTTATCAGCATCTTCTTTAGGAACTAAGATTGCATTCGCATCGGTAGTGTTTCCAGAAGTGTTTACAGAGATATACCCTCCAGCTTGTTGAATTCTTTCAAAAGAACTTCTGTCAACTACTAAATCTTTAATTACAGGGAACGCTGCAGCTCTAAATGGCTCAATTGTAATTGTATCACCATCGTTAAACATACGCATGTGTAACTGACAAGTAGTTACACCACGGTCTGGTCCGTGTGCTTCACCGTTGATGTACATAGAACACATACCGCAAATTCCTTCACGACAGTCGTGGTCGAATGCTACAGGTTCTTCACCAGTGTTTACTAGTTGTTCGTTTAATACGTCCATCATTTCTAAGAAAGACATATGCTCAGAAATATCGGTCACTTTATATTCGACCATTTTTCCTTTATCGTTCGCTCCTTTTTGTCTCCAAATTTTTAGCGTAAGATTCATGTTACTCATATCTCTTTTCTTATTTGTATGAACGTTGTTTTAGTTCAATATCGTTAAACTCTAATTCTTCTTTGTGTAAAACAGCATCAGCTGGTTCACCTTTATATTCCCAAGCAGCAACGTAAGCAAAGTTAGCATCATCACGTTTAGCTTCTCCTTTTTGAGGTCCGTCTAATTCAACAGACTCTTCTCTAAAGTGTCCTCCACAAGATTCAGTTCTGTTTAAGGCATCTTTAGCGAATAATTCACCTAATTCTAAGAAATCAGCAACTCTTCCTGCTTTTTCTAATTCTGGGTTCATTTCGTTAGCTTCTCCAGGAACTTTTACGTTTTTCCAGAAATCTTCACGTAACTCTTTAATTTCAGCCATCGCTTCTTTTAAACCTTGTTCGTTACGCGCCATTCCACATTTATCCCACATGATTTTTCCTAATTTCTTGTGGTAGTAATCTACAGAATGCTCTCCGTTATTGTTGATGAAGAAATCAATACGATCTTTAACTGCTTTTTCAGCTTCTTCAAATTCTTTTGTATCAGTAGAAATTTTTCCTGTACGAATATCGTCAGATAAATAATCACCAATGGTGTATGGTAATACGAAGTATCCGTCAGCTAAACCTTGCATTAAAGCAGAAGCTCCTAAACGGTTTGCACCGTGATCAGAGAAGTTTGCTTCACCAATAGCATAACAACCAGGAATCGTTGTCATTAAGTTATAATCTACCCAAATTCCTCCCATAGTATAGTGAGTTGCAGGATAAATCATCATTGGTGTTTTGTATGGATTGTCATCTACAATCTTCTCATACATTTGGAATAAGTTTCCGTATTTAGCTTCTACAATAGCTTCACCTAATTCAGTGATTTTAGTTGCAGAAGGGTTTTCAATACCTTTTAATTTTGCTTGCTCTTTACCGTAACGCTCAATTGCCGATTTAAAATCTAAGTAAACAGCTTCACCAGTAGCATTTACACCATAACCAGCATCACAACGCTCTTTTGCAGCACGAGAAGCCACATCACGAGGTACTAAGTTACCAAAGGCAGGGTATCTTCTTTCTAAGTAGTAATCTCTATCTTCTTCAGCGATTTGAGTTGGCTTTAATTTACCTTCTCTAATAGCTAATACATCTTCCATTTTCTTCGGAACCCAAATACGTCCGTCGTTACGTAACGACTCTGACATTAAGGTTAATTTAGACTGATAGTCTCCCGAACGAGGAATACATGTTGGGTGAATTTGTGTATAACAAGGGTTTGCAAAGAATGCTCCCTTTTTATGAATTTTCCAAGCAGCGGTTGCGTTAGATCCCATTGCGTTGGTTGATAAGAAATATACGTTTCCGTATCCACCAGAAGCAATTACTACTGCGTGTGCAGAGTGACGCTCAATTTCACCAGTAACTAAGTTACGAGCAATAATTCCACGTGCTTTTCCATCAACAATAACAACGTCTAACATTTCATGACGATTGAACATTTCAATCTTACCACGAGCAATTTGACGGTTCATTGCAGAATATGCTCCTAATAATAACTGCTGACCTGTTTGTCCTTTCGCGTAGAAAGTACGAGATACTAATACCCCACCAAACGAACGGTTATCTAATTGTCCACCATAATCACGAGCAAAAGGAACACCTTGCGCCACACATTGATCGATGATGTTTGCAGAAACCTCAGCTAAACGATAAACGTTAGCCTCACGAGAACGGTAATCTCCACCTTTTACAGTATCGTAAAATAAGCGGTAAAAAGAGTCACCATCTCCTTGATAGTTTTTTGCTGCGTTAATACCTCCTTGTGCTGCAATAGAGTGCGCACGACGAGGAGAATCTTGGTAAGCAAATGCTTTAACGTTGTATCCTAATTCTGCTAAAGTTGCACAAGCAGAACCACCTGCTAAACCAGTACCTACTACAATTACGTCAATTAAACGCTTGTTAGCAGGGTTTACCAAGTCGATTTTATCTTTATAAGTTGTCCACTTATCTTTTAATGGAACTTTTGGTATTTTTGAATCTAAAATTGCCATATTTAAGTGGTTTTATTAGTGATTGAAAAAGTGGAATAACGCAATGATGATAAATCCTGCTGGAATACCAATAGCATATATTTTACCAAATGTTTTCAATCCTCTGGTATATTTGTTATTTGCTCCAACTGACTGGAATGCAGAGTTGAACCCGTGTAATAAGTGTAATGCTAAGAAAACAAAAGCAATTACATAAGCACCTACTCTAAGTGGATTTACAAATTTGTGTTGTAACTCGTGGAAGTATCTAAACTCTCCATCGTGTAAACCACTCCAATCACCTTGAATGAATTTGGTGTTGATTTCTGGAAACCAAAAATCGATAAAGTGTAATACAATAAACGCTAAAATAGCGGCTCCACTATAAATCATGTTTCTACTCATCCAAGTAGAGTTCGCAGCTCCGTTATTTTTAGCATAACTTACTTTACGTGCACTGTTGTTTTTCATTTCTAAGATGAATCCCATTACAAAGTGAAAAACGACACCAAAAATTAAGATTGGTTGCATTACATACTGTACCAAACCGTTAGTTCCCATAAAATGAGATAGTTTGTTGAATGTAGCTCCGTTATCTGGAAAAATTGAGGTGATGTTAATTGCAAAATGTTGTAATAAGAAAAACATCAGGAAGAATGCCGAAAGTGCCATGGCAAATTTTCTTCCAATAGAAGATTTTAGTAATCCGCTCATTATTTTGTTGATTGATTAAATAATAAGACAAATTTAAGCGGAACGCATTACTTGAACAAACTTTACGAATTGTTTTCTTAAATATTTAGAATGGGTTTAAATAGAGGGTTTTTTTGAAAGGGTTTCGTTATCGGTTAAGATATTCGTCGTTTTAATGATTGATATCGTCTGATAGCGAAGTTAGTTGTTTAAAGGTTAAGAATAAAACCAAATTTAAAATATGAGCTAGCTCCAAGGGTTTTTCTAACGGAATCATGTGTCCGCAATTTTTAATAGTAATATTTTTTCCGTTTTTAGTTGTTTGTGTAAACTCTTTTACTTTTTTTGGATTGATAAGTGCATCATTTTCCGCAGTAATAAAAAGGATAGGAATGTTTAATTTTGAAACTTCTTGTGAAATATTTATTCTAGATGAAGTAGCTTTTAACTGACGCAATAATACTTCTTTTCCTAAATCTGCATCCATTTTTTTGATGATGGAAACAATCTTGGAATTACTGTGATTATCAGGGTGTAGAAATTGTTGAATTCTTGCTTGTGAGATTCCTTTATAGGTGTGTTTTTCTAAAAAATCAATGGTGCTTTTCCGCAGTTGAATTTCTGAATCACTCAATCCGTCTGTGTTGGCGGCAACTATAATTAGTTTTTTTACTTTTTCAGGATGGTGTACCGCAAAGTTCATAGCAGAAAATCCGCCTAAAGAAAACCCAACAATTGTAGCTGGAACTTCAATATGATTTGTAATAATTGTATTGATTTCTTCAAAAGAGTTTGCTGGAGTAATGTCAATATGGATAGGCAATATGTTTTCTAACTTCGGAAACACAAATTGCCATAAATCTACCGTACACATCGTACCTGAAATAAAGTATATTTTTTGCATTTATTGATTGTAATTAGAATTGACTAAGCATTTGTTGTTTTTCCATTTTCCTTTGAGAGACTCATCAGAAATAATTTTATCATCACAAGTTAAAAAATTTCCTTTTGGGTCTTTTTTAATGACTTTTAGCTTTCCTTGATGAATGGCGTTGATTACTCTGTAAATTAATCCATTTTTAGGGAGTTTTCCATTTTCCTCAGAAAGAGACAACCCTATTTCGTTATTAAACAAATCCATTTCTGATGAAATTTCATCAGGAACAACACCGTCTTCTAATTGTTGTTTTTTAAAAGTTTGATAGTTTTCTTTTTGCGTGGCCTTCCAAGGGATCGAGCCGCTTTTTTTCCAATTTCTTGTTGTAACAAAGCCATCCAAAAAGCATGACGAAACGCATCTACTTTTCCACCAGAATAATCACCATCTAACAAGGGAGAAACTCTTATAGAGTCACTTACTCTTAATGCTTCACGTGAAACAATTAAGGCTTGTTTAGCCTTGAAAGGGTGGAGTAGTACCCAATTTTTTTTAGGGGAAGATAATTTTTTAAATTCTTCCCAGTTG
The DNA here is from genome assembly GCF_059716275.2 of Tenacibaculum sp. TB-56. Lineage (NCBI taxonomy): Bacteria > Pseudomonadati > Bacteroidota > Flavobacteriia > Flavobacteriales > Flavobacteriaceae > Tenacibaculum > Tenacibaculum sp. TB-56. The sequence goes on from NZ_CM201367.1 coordinate 1,219,601, forward strand.
GATTGAGAAAACGAAGAAATATTTAAAAAAAGAAAAGTTGTGAGTAGTATTTTTTGCATTAACAATATTTTAGAGCAAAGATATAGGGTTTTGCTTGTTCTTGTTTTGTGTAAGAAAATAATGAACAAAAAAAACCACGCAACGCGTGGTCAACTACACAACTAATACGTTTGTTACACTAATACAAACAACCTTTTTTGACATGGTAAAACTACAGCTAACAAGATGAATAGATATTATTTAAGTTTTAACAAAAGGTCAAATTAATGTGCTCTTTATGTTTTTAATGTTATCTAAAAACAACAGATATTATTGTTTTTAAAATAGCGAAAAGAGCGGTTGTGGTCTCCCCAAGAAATTCCTTTTCCAGTTTTAAAAGCCTCTTCAACTTTTGGTTCGTCATGGTATACTGAAGAAACTGCATAAAAACAGGACTTTTATTATTACCGAAAACCGCAGTTTGCTCAGGGGTCATATAAAAATTATTATTAGTAGCATCGTACTCTACATATCCAGAAGCAGCATGTGCAGCTAACCATTCTCTTACATATCTTTCTGAAGTATTTGTTTTACCTGCCAATTCACTAGAAGATAAAGCATCAGATTCTGAAAGAGATTTGTACAATCCTAGTTTGTCACCAATGGTAACAAGAGGTTCGATTAGCAGCAGCCCCCATTTCGGTAACCACTTTTCCTAATAACTCGTGTAGTTTTGTTTCGTTTAGTTCCATAATTAAATAGTTTAGTTGTTAGTAGAAAAACTAATGAGAAACAACTCGTTAATTATGCACTAGATAAAGTAGAAAGCTTGCAAACTCATTAGTAATATGAGGAGCGAGCTGAATTTAAAAAATAAAAAAACAGGCAACAAAGGAAATCCCTGCCAATTAGCAGGGATTTTTTACTGTTTTTTACGATAAGCTTTTGTTTACTCTTTGATTTTTTGTCCTCTGCCTATTAAGAAATATAAAACAGCTCCAAAGAAGTTGGCGAATAAAACTAATAGAATCCAAAGAATTTTATCGTTTCCTTTAAATTTACTTTTTAAAATATCAATAAGAGCTACGATTGTTGGTATAATACCCAATAATATAAAGACTAAAATTAAAAGAATTTGCCAAGGGCCTATTATTCCTAAATAATTCATTTTCGATATTTTTATTTACAAATAGTTATAAAAGCAGTAGGTGCCCACCATGAATTTATTCCAAAAGAAACAGATATAATTTCGTATCCTTGAGCACTTTTCTCGTTTACTATTTTTTCAGTTTTTTCTTTCAATTCACTTGTTGACCAAGCAGAACTAAGCTTAATTATTGAGTAATTTTTCATTCTTATAAAATTTATTAGTAATAATTTGAATGCAGAATCGTAACTTCTTTTATGTTTACTTGGAGTAAAAGATGGAAGAATTCTAGCAATTTTTGTATGCTAAAAGTAATAAAAATAGTAGAAAGAAGATTAATTTTATCAGAAACAAAAACGCCATTACAATTCTTTAAAAGTAATCATAATGGCGTTTAAAAAGTGTGGGAAATAATACTATTTATTCATAATATCTTCTATTTCGTCTGCTTCAATAGGTATGTTGCGCATTAAGTTAAAAGGCTCTCCAGTTTCTTGAATTACAACATCATCTTCTAAACGAATACCAAAACCTTCCTCAGGAATATAAATACCAGGTTCTACCGTAAATACCATATTAGCTTCCATTGGTTGGTGTAATAATCCGTAGTCATGCGTGTCTAATCCCATGTGGTGAGAAGTTCCGTGCATAAAGTACTTTTTGTAAGCTGGCCAATTAGGATCTTCATTTTGTACATCTGCTTTGTCTAATAAGCCTAAACCTAATAATTCCGAAGTCATTAATTTACCAACTTCTACATGATAATCAGCCCAAAGAGTTCCTGGAACTAACATTTTTGTAGCATCATTTTTTACGCGGTTTACAGCATTATACACTGCTTTTTGTCTGTCAGTAAAACGACCAGAAACAGGAATAGTACGAGTCATATCCGAAGAATAATTTGCGTATTCAGCTCCTACATCCATCAATAATAAATCTCCTGCTTTACATTGTTGGTTGTTTTCAATATAGTGTAATACGTTTGCGTTGTTACCTGATGCAATAATTGGTGTATATGCAAACTTCTTAGAACGATTTCTGATGAATTCATGAATAAACTCAGCTTCTACTTCATATTCCCAAACACCAGGTTTTACGAAATCTAACACACGTCTAAATCCTTTTTCAGTAATATCACAAGCAGTTTGAATTAAATCGATTTCGATTTGATCTTTTAGTGAACGTAAACGTTGTAAAATAGGGTTGCTCTTTGCTACAGAGTGTGCAGGATATTTATTTAATAACCATTTAGTAAAACGAGCCTCACGCGTTTCAGTTTCAACAGTAGCACGGTAATGCTCGTTTGTGTTGATGTAAACTGTATCTGCTAACGCCATCATTTCAGCCAATACTTTTTCTAAATCTTGTAACCAGTGTACATTTTTAATTCCGCTAGTTTCTAAGGCTTTTTCTTTGGTTAGTTTTTCACCTTCCCAAACAGCAATATGTTCATTGGTTTCACGTAAAAATAATACTTCACGTAAGTTTTCTTTCGGACAATCTGGAAATAAAACCAATACACTTTCTTCTTGATCAACTCCACTTAAAAAGAAAATATCTCGGTGTTGTTCAAAAGGTAAAGTGCTATCTGCACTTACAGGATATATATCGTTTGAGTTAAAAACAGCTAAACTATTTGGCTTCATTTGCGCCATAAAGTTTTTACGATTTTTTATAAATAATTGACTGTTTATTGCGTCGTATTTCATAATGATTCAATTAAATTTGATAAAGTCCTTCAAAAATACGGAAAGAAACTGTGCAAATATTAGCCATTTGGCGCTAATTTATGTTTTTTCGAATCCTACTCATGTGTCGGGTAGAAATTCCTAAAAAGGAAGCTAAATAGTGTAGCGGAACTTCTTGAAGCAATTTAGGTTCGTTTACGAGTAGTTTTTTGTAACGCTCTTCAGGTGTTAGTGTTAATAAATCAATACGGTAATCGTCAATTAAAAAAATTTGATGTTCAACTAAATTGTAATAAAACTGATGAAAAGCCTTGTTGTGTTTCATTAAATATTTAAAATCATTTATCGTAATAACCCAAAGTTTGCAAGTACTTAATGCTTTGATGTTTTTAGGGGAAGGAGTTTGTTGTAAAAAACTTTTTAATGATGAGGTAAAACTATTTTTTAAACCTAAATAAGTGGTTTTTTCCTCTCCAGAAACAGCAACAGCATGCTGTAAAATACCACTTTCTATAAAACAGAAATAAGAGCAAATTTCTCCTTTTTCAACAAAATATTGGTTTTTTAACAAAGAAAACTCTTTAAAATACTCGACAATCTCAGGAATGAGATTGTTTAAAGCGTTGTCATTTACAATTTCTTGAAGGTGTTGTGCTACTATTTTTTTTGAAGCTTCCATTTATGGAAATAAATTTTAGCTTAAAAATATAAAAAAAGAAGCTATTTCAAAACATTTAATACCATGTCATTTTGAATGAATTTGAGAATTCTATTACAAAAAATATCCCTTAACTTGTAATAGTTAAAATTTCTCTACACGCGAAAATGACGTTTTGAAATAACCTCTTTTTGAGAGTTTATGTTTATAAGAATTATTCTAGCTCAACAGTTCCCATATCGGTGTTTTCACCTAGAACAGAATTAACTCCTTCAACAGTTTTTGGTGTTAAACCAGAAGCTTCATCTGGAGTAAAGGTTACGTTGTAAGTACCAGCTGGAACTCCGTATAACATAAATTTACCTTCTTCATTTGTTAAAGTGGTAATTGTTTCTTCTCCAACAACAGTGCTAACTTCTACTTGATAGTCAAAAGGATTTACCATTCCAGAAATAGCACCTGAAGCAGCTTCAGTAATTACTCTAATGGTTGGTTTTAAACTATAATCTCCGTTACCTTCAACTACGATTGATTTATCAACCATAAAATCTAAGATAAATGAGTATTTAACACCGCCTACTAAATCTTGGTGTACATTTAATTTTAATCCTGATTGTTGAGCACTAGGGGTTGCTAATGGATGTGTTTGTCCATCTACCACAATCGAGTTGTTTTCACCTAAAACCAAACGGATTTGGCTAATTTTTCCAGCTGGAATTTCGGTATCAACTAATAAAGCCTCAACTCCTCCGGTTAACTCCAATAAGTCATATACTTGTGGGGTTACGTTTCCTAAGCTCTTCCATCCGTTTTCTCCATCATTAGCATTAATCATCACGTCTTGTACGTCGATGTTTACTGCATCATAATCTCCAGGAGCATCAACTAAGCGAACCTCTACTTGAGATGTTTTTGGATCATCGTTAGAACAGCTAATAAAAGCGGTAAAAAAAGTTGCTAAAGCAACTAGTAAAAAAACATGTTTTTTCATAATTATATTGGTTTTGTAATACAAAATATATAACTAGATTTCTACCAAAATATTGCTTTATGTAAAGATTAAAATATCAAAACCCCAGATACCTAATGAGCTAATTTTGTTATTGAGAAGCTTTATTATTATTTCTTCTATTATGGTTGTTTCGTTTTCTTGGGGTGTGTTTTTTAGTACCTTCAGAAGTAGTTGTAGGCTTCTTTTTTTTAGATTTAAAAGGTTTCTTAGAAGTCTTTTTTTCAGTACGCTCTGGTTTTGTACGTTCTGTAGTTACTTCATTTTTTATAGTGGATAAATCAAATCCTTCTAACTGAGAAACGATAATTTTTTGACCTAATAACTTCTCAATACTTTTTAAGTACGCTTCTTCTTCTTGGGCTACTAATGAAATAGCTTCTCCGCTAGCACCAGCTCTTCCTGTTCTACCAATTCGGTGTACATAATCTTCAGGAACATTAGGAAGTTCAAAATTAATAACGTGTGGTAATAATGGAATATCCAATCCACGAGCTGCAATATCAGTAGCTACTAATACTCGAATAGAATTGTCTTTAAAGCCTTTTAAAGCTTTGGTTCTTGCTCCTTGACTTTTGTTACCATGTATAGCTGCGGCAGAAATACCTCGTTTAACTAGTTTTTCGGTTAACCTGTTAGCACCGTGTTTAGTTCGAGTAAAAATTAATACTTGACTCCAGTTTCCTTTTGAAATCAACTGACCAACTAGCTCCGTTTTTTTACTTTTTGGAACTTTATATAGTTTCTGATTTACTTTTTCAGCAGTTGTGTTTTCAGGAGCCGCTTCAACCAACACAGGATTGTGTAAAATACCTTCTGCTAATTTTTTTATTTCTTTAGAAAAAGTTGCCGAAAACAACAAGTTTTGACGTTTTTGAGGTAAAAAAGAGATAATTTTTTTAATATCTCGTAAAAAACCCATGTCAAGCATTCTATCGGCTTCATCTAAAACCAAAACGTCTACACGTTTTAAAGAAAGTTGATTTTGCTCGTGTAAATCTATTAATCTACCAGGAGTAGCCACCAAAACATCAATTCCGTTTTTAAGTGTTGCTATTTGAGCGCTTGGTTTTACGCCACCAAAAATAGCGGTAGATTTAATATTTAAATGGGTGCTGTATTCGCGAACATTATCATAAACCTGAGCGGCTAATTCTCTTGTAGGTGTTAGTACCAATGCTTTGATTGGACGATATTTTGGATTCTTTTTTTCTGATATATTTTGTAAAATAGGCAAGGTAAACCCTGCAGTTTTCCCTGTTCCGGTTTGTGCAGAAGCTAATACGTCTTTGCCTTCTAAAATAACTGGAATTGCTTTTTCTTGAATAGGAGAGGGAGTTTCATACCCTTTTTCGGTTACAGCTTTCACTAAAGCTTTTGATAAACCTAACGATGTAAATGTCATATATAATTCTTCAGTAGTATCTAAAGAAAATACCACTATGAGCCAACAAAGGTACTGCTATTTTATTGGGCTTTGGCTATAAATAAAAAAGACGCCTTATTTAGACGTCTTTTTTTTAAAGTTTTAATATGTGTTTAACTTTTAGCCATGGCACTTTTTATAATACCAACAATAACTAATAAAACAGCTCCACCAACACCACTACCAGCAATATTACCAATAATACCAGAAATATCAATATTTAACATTCCTAGTAATTGAGCACCAAGCCCCCCTCCTAAAATTCCTACCACCGAATTCCATAGGGTACCTAGAGAAAACTTTTTTAACAAAGCCCCAGCAATGTTACCACCAATGGCACCACTTAATAAGCTAATTAATAATTCCATAATTTATAATTTTTGATTAGTTAATTTGAATTAAAGAACGTAAAAAATAAATTATAAAGCAACTAAAATCAGTTTGTTAGGTGTTTCCTAAATGGAATAAAGGATCTCCCATGTTAATAATCGGAAAGTTGTTTTTAGCAATGATATAGCCATTTGCTGGAGATTTTACGGTAAAGTTTGTTTCTCCATAAGTATCCATAATATGCCCTAAAACTTCCCCTTTTTTAACTTCAGCACCGTTATGAACGGTTGGATTAAACAAACCAGCAACTTTTGCGCGAATCCAACTGCGTTTGTTAATGTGAATAGAAGAAGGGTTTTCAGGAACTTGAACTCTTTCGTGTATCATTTTAAAGTGTTTTAGAATACGAAGCGTTCCATCAATTCCTTGTTGAATGGCTTTTTCTTCTAAACGCAATGATTCTCCTCCTTCATAAACAATTACAGGAATATTGTTTTTATAACATTGATTTCTAAAGGACTTCGGAATAAGGCTAGAACCGAACATAAATGGAGCACTAAAAATACTGGCTAGTGTACGTCCTATTTCATCTTGAGGTGTATATCGTATTTGTGGAAAGTTGTTGCGTTGTTCACCACCCGTATGATAATCAATAGCGAAATCTACATTGTTAGTTATTTCTTTTATTAGGTAATATGCCATTCTACTGGCTAAAGATCCTGTTTTAGATCCAGGAAAGCTTCGGTTTACATCTTTACCATGCATGTCACGAGACATGTTTAAGAAACCAAAAACATTTAACAAAGGAACCACAATAACACAACCACGATGAATTTTATACGATTTGTCAATTAACATTCTTCGTACCAATTCTACGCTATTAACCTCGTCTCCATGTAAACCACCCTGTAATAAAATAGTTGGACCTACTTCATCTCCGTTAAAAATATAGACAGGGATTTCTATGAGGGTTCCTGTAGGTAATCGATCAATTGGGATTCTGATAAGTTTAGATTCACCCAATCCTATTTTTTGCCCTCTTATTTCTATGGTTTCGTTTTTAAAGTTTTGGTCGAACATTTTCTTCTAAAAATTTAATAATAGTTTTAGCGATATTGTCTTTGGTGTACGTTTCAATTCCTTGCAAGCCAGGAGTAGAGTTAACTTCAATTAATAAGGCTCCTCGTTTTGAAAGTATCATATCTACTCCGGCGACAGAAAGGTCTAAGAGTTGAGTAGCTTTAATGGCTATTTCTTCTTCTTCTGGGGTTAAAGTAACTTTACATCCACTTCCTCCTTTATGAATGTTTGAACGAAAATCATCGTCTAATCCTTTACGTTTCATTGAAGAAATTACCTTGCCGTCTACCACAAAAGCACGAATATCTTCACTATTACTTTCTTTAATAAATTCTTGTAATAAAATACCAGTATTAGAGCTGTATAAAGTATCAATAATAGAAATGGCAGATTTTTTACTTTCTGCTAAAATAACTCCTGATCCGTGTGTGCCTTCTTGTAATTTAATTATGATTGGAGCTTCTCCTAACAAATCTATTTGTTCTGTTACATTTTCAGAGTCTACAGAAAAAACAGTTTGTGGTATTGGCAATCTATTTCTGCTAGCTATTTGTAAGGTCTCTATTTTGTTTTGTGCTTTTAAAATACCAGATGAACTAGCTGTACTGTACACTCCATTTAGTTCAAACTCTTTTACAACAGCAGCTCCGTGTCTCATTGCAGAAAAGCCTATTCGAGGAATAATAACATCAGGAACATCAATAATGTCTTTACCTTGATAAATAATTGCAGGTTTGCCTTTACCTAGTTTGATAGAACATTTTAAATGATTTATAATTTCAACTTTATGACCTCTACGAAGTGCTTCTTTATATATTCTTTGTGTTGAATAAATATGTTCGCTAACAGAAAGAATAAAAATGGTCATAGCTTTATGTAATTGAGTTAACACAAATCTAATAATTTTTTGCGGGTGTATTACTCGGAGGAAATACCCCAAATTTCTGTTAATTTTTTTGAAATAGTTTTAACATACAGTATTTTCACAAGCTACTAAACCAAATAATCATGAAAACCTTAGCAAAAGTTTGTATTGCTTTGTTGCCATTTACAGTAGTTGCTCAACAACCTACTTCAGCAGAAAAAATACAAGATGCTTTACAGCAAAAAGAAGCGTTAACAAAAAATTCCACGGTAAAAAATATTTCATTTAAAAGCATCGGACCTACAGTAATGAGTGGACGTGTGGTGGATATTGATGTGAATCCAAATGATCCAACAGAATTTTATGTAGGATTTGCTTCTGGTGGGGTATGGCATACCAATAACAACGGAACTACTTTTACTCCAATTTTAGATAATTCTCCTACACAAAATGTGGGTGATATTGCTGTAGATTGGAAAAATGGAACAATTTGGGTTGGTACAGGAGAAAACAATTCTTCTCGTTCGTCGTATGCAGGAATCGGAATTTTAAAATCTACCGATAAAGGTAAAACTTGGATAAACGTTGGGTTACTCGATTCACATCATATTGGGCGAATTTTAATCAATCCGAAAAATCCTGATGAAGTAATAGTAGGTTCTATAGGACATTTATATTCATCAAACAATGAAAGAGGAATTTTTAAAACTACAGATGGAGGAAAAACATGGACAAAAACCTTGTTCATTGATGAAAATACAGGGATTATTGACATTCAACCTGTACCTAACAACTTCAATATTTTATATGCTGCTGCTTGGGAACGCGAGCGTAAAGCATGGAATTTTGATGGAGATGGAAAAAATTCTGCAATATATAAATCGACTGATGCTGGAAATACGTGGACTAAAATTTCGGATAACAATGGTTTTCCTAATGGAGATGGAGTAGGAAGGATTGGTTTAGCGGTATATGATGAAAACACGGTATATGCTTTTCACGATAGTCAATTCCGAAGAAAAAAAGATCCTGCTAAGAAAGAGAAGGGAGCAGGAGCCTTAACAAAAGAGGAGCTTGCATCAATTTCGGCAGATGAACTTTTGAATATGAAAGACAAAAAATTGAATTCATATATCAAAATGAATGGTCTTCAAGAAAAATATCGTGCGGAAAATATTAAGCAAATCATTCGCTCAAGTCCAGGGGAAATGAAACCAAGTGATTTAATTGGTTATTTAAAAGATGCAAATGCAGCGTTATTTGATACTCCAGTAATAGGGGCGGAGGTTTTTAAGACTACTGATGGAGGTAAAACATGGAAAAAAACACATGAAGGGCATTTAGATGATTTATACTATTCTTATGGGTATTATTTTGGAGAAATTCGTGTAGATCCGCAAGATGAAAATGGAATTTATGTATTAGGAGTTCCAATTTTAAAATCGAAAGATGGAGGAAAAACATTTACATCTATTAGCAAAGAAAATGTACATGCCGATCATCAAGCATTATGGGTGAACCCTAAAAAACAGGGACACCTAATTGATGGAAACGATGGTGGGTTAAATATTTCATACGATGATGGTGAAAGCTGGATTAAATTAAATCAACCAGCAGTTGGGCAGTTTTATACCGTGTATGCGGATAATCAAGAAGTGTACAAGGTATATGGAGGATTACAAGACAACGGAGTTTGGGTAGGAAACCACAATGCAAAAATTGACAAAAGCTGGCATCAAACAGGACAAAATCCTTACGAAAGTTTAATGGGAGGTGACGGAATGCAAGTTGCCGTTGATGACAGAAATCCGAATATTGTGTATACAGGGTATCAATTTGGAAACTATTATCGAATTGATAGAGCTTCAGGAAAACAAACTTATATTCAACCGAAACCTAAAAAAGATAAACCAGCATATCGATTCAATTGGCAAACTCCTATTCAGCTATCAAAACACAATCAAGATATTTTATATTTAGGAGGAAATAAGTTACACCGTTCTTTAAATAAAGGTGATGATTGGGAAGAAATTTCTGGAGATTTAACCAAAGGAGAGAAGGAAGGAAATGTAGCTTACGGAACGTTAACTACTATTTCTGAAAGCCCATTCCAATTTGGGTTAATCTACGTAGGTTCTGATGATGGATTGGTACAAGTGACTAAAAACGGAGGAGGAAGTTGGGAGAAAATTTCCAATTCTTTACCACAAAATTTATGGGTAAGTCGTGTAATAGCTTCAAAATATAAGAAAGAACGTGTATATGTTACGTTAAACGGATACCGTTTTGATGATTTTACACCTTATGTATACATGTCTGATGACTACGGAAAAACATGGAAAAACATCAGTAGTAACATACCAACTTCCGCAGTAAATGTGATTAAGGAAGATCCAGAAAAGGAAAACATTTTATACCTAGGAACAGATAACGGATTGTATGTTTCTTTCAATCAAGGAGAAACTTGGGAAGCGTTTAGTAATGGTTTACCAAATGTAGCCGTACACGATTTAGTAATTCAACCAAAAGCAAAACATTTATTAGTAGGTACCCACGGACGTAGTTTATACAAAGCAAATGTCACATCGTTACAAGAGTTTGATGGTAAAGAAGCTATTTTTAGTATCAAGAATATTAAAAAAAGAAATTCTTGGGGAAGCTCTTGGAGTAAGTGGTTAGAGCCTTATACGCCAAGTGTTAACATTCCATTTTATGTGAATTCTGATAAAGAAGTTGTGTTAGAAGTATATTCTTCAGATGATATTTTGGTAAATACGTTAACAACGAAAGCTTCAAAAGGATTTAACGAGGCTGTGTATGATGTTTCTTTTTCAGAAAAAGGAAGAAAGAAATACCTGAAAAAGCACAAAGATGCTGAGATAAAAAAAGCAAAGAATGATAAATACTATTTACCAAAAGGAAAGTATAAAGTAACAATGGGCGAGTTAAGTCAAACATTTGAAATTCTTTAAAAAGAATAATTTATAAAAGAGAAAAGCAAGATTGTTGTTTTTCTCTTTTTTTTGAAATAAAATTTACACGACTTAATAAAGAAACATTACTATTTTTGCGGCATGGGAATTATACGTGTAAACGACATCCGATTATTTACGAATCATGGATGTTTAGATGAAGAAGCAAGAATCGGTTCGGAATATAGAGTTGATATTGAAGTAAAAGCTGATTTACAAACATCTGCAAAAACAGATAATTTGGTTGATACGGTAGATTATGTGCATTTAAATAAAATTGTAAAAGAAGAGATGGCAATTCGTTCTAAATTACTAGAGCATGTTGCTCAACGAATTTTAGATAGAATCTTTAAAGAAATACAACTGGTTGATGAAGCGGAAGTTAGCGTAGCAAAAATTAATCCACCAATTGGCGGAAATGTTGCTGAGGTAGCAATTGTTTTATCGGAAGTGCGTAAAAAGTAAAAAAAGCTTGCAAAAAAAGATAAAAGCTGTAAATTTGCAGTCCTTATCAATATAAGGTGTCGTGGCCGAGTGGCTAGGCAGTGGTCTGCAACACCATCTACAGCGGTTCGAATCCGCTCGACACCTCAAAAAGCACATCTAAACGATGTGCTTTTTTGTTTTTATTAACAAAATAACTCGCTAAAATTCTGCATCTTTGTCGTTATGCGAATTTATCCGATAGAAACAGGTAACTTTAAATTAGACGGAGGCGCTATGTTTGGCGTGGTTCCGAAGTCGATTTGGCAGAAGACAAATCCAGCCGATGAAAACAATATGATCTCAATGGGCATGCGTTGTATGTTGATTGAAGATGGTGATCGATTAACCTTAATCGATACAGGAATTGGAAACAAACAGTCCGATAAATTTTTTGGTTATTATTATTTATACGGAGATTTTTCATTAGATACTTCTTTAGCAAAATACGGTTTTCATAGAGATGACATAACCGATGTGTTTTTAACACACTTACATTTTGATCACTGTGGAGGAGCAATTCAATGGAATAAAGACAGAACAGGATACGAACCAGCCTTTAAAAATGCACGTTTTTGGAGTAACCAACGTCATTGGGACTGGGCAGTACACCCTAATGCACGCGAAAAAGCTTCCTTCTTACAAGAAAACATTTTACCTATTGAAGAAAGTGGACAATTAAATTTTTTGCATTTAAATGCAAGGGATTATGTTGGTTTTGATGTCTTATTTAAAGACGGACATACAGAAAAGCAAATGTTACCAAAAATAGAATATCAAGGAAAAACCTTAGTATTCATGGCAGATTTATTACCAACAGCAGGTCATGTTCCGTTACCGTATGTAATGGGTTATGATACGCGTCCGTTACTTACCTTAAAAGAAAAAGAAGCTTTCTTAAAAGAAGCTGCCGATAAAGAGTTTTACCTGTTTTTAGAGCACGATGCTTACAATGAGGTAATAACTGTTAAGCACACTGAAAAAGGAGTTCGCTTAAAAGACACATTTAAATTTACAGATATTTTTAATTAAGAATAGAGATTATGAGAGTTTTAAAGCCCGTATTTTACTCGGCAATTGCAGTAGCTACATTAGCTAGTTGTAACACAGTAAGCAAAATCCCTGTACCAGCAGGAAGCAATACAGTAGTTAATATTCCAGCAAAAAAAGCGGAGTTAACTGATTATGAACAAGAAAACTGGCAACATTTAGATTTAGCAACTGATACAATTCCTGGAATGAGCGTTAACAAAGCGTATGAATTCTTAAAAGGAAAGAAACATGTTGAGGTTGTTGTTGGTGTAGTTGATTCGGGTACCGATTTAAAACATGAAGATTTAGTTGATGTAGCTTGGGTAAACACTAAAGAAGTTGCAGGAGACGGAATTGACAACGATAAGAATGGTTATGTTGATGATATCAACGGGTGGAACTTCTTAGGAGATTCATACAAAGAGCACTTAGAGTACGAGCGTATTTTAATGAACCCTTCTATTGCTGATGCTGAAACTTTAGCAGAAGTAGAAGCTTTTCAGGCTGAAAAAGTTGAAGAAGCTAAAAAAACAGTTAGTCGTTACGAGAACTTAAAAATGGGTGCAGTAGAGTCTGATAAAGTATTCACTAAATACTTCGGAAAAGCAACCTATACAAAAGAAGAGGTAGCAGCAATTAACACAAACGATCCTGCGTTAGGTAATGCAAAAGATTTTGCAACTAGAATGTTCGGATTTTTTGATACGTTAACTGAAGCAAAAGAATACTTTGAAAAAGGGATTAAAAATGCTCAAAAAACAATTGACGGAGAAAACTTAAAAACAGATTACCGTACAGTTGTAGGAGATAATGCTTACGATATTAACGATAAGCCAGGATACGGAAATGGTAATACAGGACACTCTGAAAAAGGAGAAGCTCACGGTTCTCACGTATCAGGAATTATTGGTGCAACTCGTAACAATGGTAAAGGTATGGATGGTGTTGCTAATAACGTAAAAATTATGGCAGTACGTTCAGTTTCTGATGGAGATGAGTACGATAAAGATGTTGCTTTAGGTATTCGTTATGCAGTTGATAACGGAGCAAAAGTAATCAACACAAGTTTTGGTAAAGGTTTTTCACCAAACAAAGAGTGGGTTTACGATGCTATTAAGTATGCCGCTTCCAAAGATGTATTAATTGTAAATGCAGCAGGAAACGATGGTAAAAACATTGATGTTGAAAAAACATTCCCAAATGATGCTCCAGACTTAGTAAATGAGGTTTCAGACAACTTCTTAACTATTGGTGCAATGAGTGCTAATTATGATGAGAACTTACCAGCAACATTCTCTAACTACGGTAAAAAGAATGTAGATGTATTTGCTCCAGGAGTACAAGTATACTCAACTACTCCAGATAATGAGTATAAGAAATTCAACGGAACATCTATGGCTTCTCCAGCAGCAGCAGGGGTTGCAGCATTAGTACGTTCTTATTATCCTGAATTAACAGCAAGTCAAGTAAAACACATCTTAATGAATTCAGGAACTAAGATTGATTTTAAAGTTATAAAACCAGGTACAGGAGCAAGATATGGTAACGAGCCAGTAAAAGTTCCTTTCTCAGAATTATCGGTTTCAGGACGTGTTGTAAACGCATACAATGCAGTTAGAATGGCTGAAAGAATGGTTAACGGAAGAAAATAAGACTATTATAAATTAGCTAAAAAAGAGCATTATTTTTTGATGCTCTTTTTTTGTTATAATGAAAATGCTATGCAATTAGAGTTCAATAAAAAAACAGAAGAACTAACTATTAAAGACGAAGTTCCTATGCATTCTTGGTTAGTTATAATTTTAATGTTTGTTAACGGAGTTAATATGGGAGTTCAGCTATACTTAATGAGTTATCAGAACAATGAATTACTATTTAGCTTTATGTTTTTATTAGCTTTAGTTTCGGTAGCTGTGATATTGTATTACGTTGTAAAAAGATCGTGGAAGTCTAAATATTTACTAAAAGAAATAGCAGGACTGGAAACAAAAGTAGCTTACGGAAGAGAACGTATTTTTTTAAAGCTACAAAACGGGAAAAGACGTAGTTTTCCAATATTAAAAAATGAAGAAGAATTAAAGAGTTTGAAAAGAACACTAACCTCAATGGGAATTAAACCAGTTTAATATGAAGAAAATAATTTTTAGCCTTTTATTGTTGCCAATGGTTTCATGTGCTACAATGAAAAATGGTACCGATACTAATGTGGTAAAAGCACACGAAAATAAGCAATCTACCAATAACGGTTATTGGCAACAGCATGTAGATTATACAATGGATATTGATATGGATGTAAAAACCTATCAGTATAAAGGAATCCAAAAACTGGTGTACACAAATAATTCACCAGATGTGTTAGATAAAGTATTTTATCACTTATACTTTAATGCTTTTCAACCAAACTCTCAAATGGATGTTCGCTCAAGAAACATTCAAGATCCAGATAGAAGAGTAGGTGATAGAATTAGTAAATTATCACCTTCAGAAATAGGATATATCAAAGTAAACTCTTTACAACAAAATGGAACAGCGGTAAAACACGAAACTGTTGGAACCATTTTAGAGGTTACCTTAAACGAGCCAATTCAACCAGGACAAAGCGTAACATTTGATATGATTTTTGATGCGCAAGTACCAAAACAAATCCGTCGTTCAGGGCGTAATAGTGCAGAAGGAGTTGCTTTGTCTATGACACAATGGTATCCTAAAATGGCTGAGTATGATTTTGAAGGATGGCACACACCTCCGTACTTAGGAAGAGAATTCCATGGAGTTTGGGGTAATTTTGATGTGACATTACATATCGACAAGAACTATGTAGTTGGAGGAACAGGATATGTACAAAATCCACAAGAGGTAGGTCATGGTTACGAAGACAAAAAGCAACCATTAAACCTTCCTTCAGGAGATAAGTTAACATGGAAATTTACAGCACCAGATGTACATGATTTTACATGGGGGGCAGATCCAGAGTTCATTCACGATACGTATAAAATGAAGAATGGTATCGATTTACACTTCTTATACAAAAAAACATTAGATGCTGAATATTTAGAAAACTGGAAAAAATTACAGCCAAAAACAGCTGAGTTAATGGAGTATTTCAGTAAACATATTGGGCAATATCCATACAAACAATACTCAGTTATCCAAGGAGGAGACGGGGGTATGGAATACGCAATGTGTACGTTAATTACTGGGCAGCGTGAATGGAGAAGTTTATTCGGTGTTACTGCGCACGAGTTAGCACATACTTGGTTCCAATTCTTGTTAGCAACTAACGAAAGTAAACACCCTTGGATGGATGAAGGATTTACCACGTATATTTCAAACAAAGCTGAAAATGAAATTTTAGGTGAAGGAAAGGAAAATCCACACACAGGTTCTTACAGAGGATATAATTATGTGGTGGGTAATAATATTGAAGAGCCTTTAACAACACATGCTGATAGATATCACACGAACACTGCATACGGAGTTGCGAGTTATTCTAAAGGAAATATTTTCTTATCGCAATTAGAGTATATTATAGGTAAAGAAAACGTAGCAAAAACCTTAAAAAAGTATTTTGAAGATTTTGCGTTTAAACACCCAACACCAAATGATATTAAGCGTACAGCAGAAAAAGTTTCAGGTATTCAGTTAGATTGGTACTTAAATGAATGGACGCAAACGACGCATACAATTGACTACGGAATCAAATCTGTTAACGGTAAAGAAATTACCTTAGAGCGTATTGGTCAAATGCCAATGCCTATTGATGTTGAGGTAATTTATACTGATGGTTCAAAAGAACCGTTTAACATTCCGTTACGTATGATGCGTGGAGAAAAACCAACCAACGCAACTATTATTACTGATTGGACTTTTGCGCATCCAACCTACACGTTTACTGCAAAAAAAGAGGTAAAATCAGTTGAAATTGATCCGTCTAAATTAATGGCAGATGTAAATCAAGCAAACAATTCATACGGTAAATAAAACCAAGTTATATAAAAGCTTATAAACGGAAACCCATTCAGGTTTCCGTTTTTTTGTTGTAAAAGTTTAATCCTTAGTTTTCTTTGTGTAAATATCTCACAGATTCTATGTAATTTTGTGGCTTAATTTCACAAATGAATCCTTTTAAGAGGAATTAATGAAAGAAATTATAGAAGATTGAACAAAGACAATTAACAATTCAGAATGTCAGAAGAAAAGAAATCATTGAATTTTTTAGAGCAAATTATTGAAGAAGATTTGGCTAACGGAATGCCAAAAGAAAATTTACGTTTTCGTTTTCCACCAGAACCAAACGGATATTTACACATTGGGCACACGAAAGCCATTGGTATTAGTTTTGGTTTAGGGGAAAAGTATAACGCTCCTGTAAATCTTCGTTTTGACGATACCAACCCAGCAAAAGAAGAACAAGAGTATGTAGATGCTATTAAACGCGATGTAGCTTGGCTAGGGTATCAATGGGAAAAAGAATGTTATTCTTCTGATTATTTCCAGCAGCTTTACGATTGGGCTGTTCAATTAATTAAAGACGGAAAAGCGTATGTAGATAGTCAGTCTTCAGAAGCGATGGCCGAACAAAAAGGAACGCCAACGCAACCTGGAGTAGCTGAACCTTATCGTGATAGAAGTGTAGAAGAAAATCTAGATTTGTTTACACGTATGAAAAATGGTGAGTTTAATGAAGGAGCTCATGTATTACGTGCAAAAATTGATATGACTTCGCCTAACATGCTAATGCGTGATCCTATCATGTACCGTATCCTAAAAAAAGCACACCACCGTACAGGAAACGATTGGGTAATTTACCCAATGTATGATTGGACGCATGGAGAGAGTGATTATATAGAACAAATCTCACACTCGTTATGTTCGTTAGAGTTTAAACCTCACCGTGAATTGTACGATTGGTTTAAAGATAATGTGTATGAGTACAGTAAATCAGAATATCCTTTACCTCCAAAACAACGTGAGTTTTCTCGTTTAAACTTAAGTTATACGGTAATGAGTAAGCGTAAGCTGATGAAATTGGTAGAAGAAGGTGTTGTTTCTGGATGGGATGATCCACGTATGCCAACTATTTCAGGGTTACGTCGTAGAGGATATACACCAGCATCTATCCGTAGTTTTGTAGAAACTGTAGGAGTTTCAAAAAGAGAAAACGTAATTGATGTAGCGTTGTTAGAGTTTAAAATTCGTGAAGATTTAAACAAAACAGCAAACCGAGTAATGGCTGTGTTAGATCCTGTGAAGTTGGTAATTACTAATTATCCAGAAGGAGAAGAGGAAATTTTAATTGCTGAAAATAATCCTGAAGATGAAAACTCAGGGTCAAGAGAAGTGCCTTTTTCAAAAGAATTATATATTGAAAGAGATGACTTCAAAGAAGAGGCAAATAAGAAATACTTCCGTTTAACCATTGGTAAAGAAGTTCGTTTAAAGAATGCGTATATCATTAAAGGAGAATCTTGTGTCAAAGACGAAAACGGAAATATCACTGAAATTCACTGTACATACGATCCGTTGAGTAAATCAGGAAGTGGTACAGAAGAAAGTAAGCGTAAAGTAAAAGGAACGATTCATTGGGTATCGGAAAAACATGCGGTAAAAGCAGAGGTAAGAGCGTACGATCGTTTGTTTTTAGATGAAGCTCCAGACAGTCATAAAGACAAAGATTTCATGGAGTTTTTAAATCCAAATTCGTTGGAGAAAATTACAGCTTATGTTGAGCCTAGTTTGCAAACAGCAAATATTGGAGATCGTTTCCAGTTTCAACGTTTAGGATATTTTAATGTAGATGACGATTCAACTTCAGAAGCTTTAGTATTCAACAAAACAGTAGGTTTACGCGATACTTGGGCGAAGAAGAATAATTAGAATAAACATACTAGAATTAATATAAAAACCGCTGCTTTTATGATAAAAGTGGCGGTTTTCTTTTAACAAAAATTCAATTTTCACTTTTCATCAGAATATGTATCTTTACAGATTAAGGAAAGATGTGATAAAAGAGATTTTATCTAGTTGAAAGTCAATAATAAAAATGCTTTTTGATACTGTGTAAACTACAGGTTTAAAAGGCTTTTCAAAAAATATACTATTGTATGAGTTGTAGCAGTTGCTCAACTAACAAAGACGGTGTACCTAACGGATGTAAGAGCAATGGAAATTGTGGAACAGGTACCTGCGGAAGTGGAAATAAACTTGCCGTTTTTGATTGGTTATCGAATATGACTTTACCTACGGGTGAAGCTCCATTTAATATTTTTGAAGTCCGTTTTAAAAACGGTCGAAAACACTTTTTTAGCAATCCTGAAAACCTTACCATTTCTATGGGAGATGTGGTTGCGGTAGAAGGTTCGTCGGGTCATGATGTAGGTATTGTATCGTTAGCAGGAGAACTGGTAAAAGTTCAAATGAAAAAGCGAAAAATTGATGCAGATAGTGAGGAAGTAAAGAAAATTTACAGAAAAGCTTCACAAAAAGACATCGATGTTTGGCAAGAAGCTAGAGATAGAGAGCCAGAAACCCAACGAAAAGGAAGAGAAATTATTAGTCGTTTAGGTTTAAAAATGAAACTTTCTGATGTTGAGTATCAAGGAGACGCTACCAAAGCTACTTTTTATTACACAGCTGATGATCGTGTAGATTTCCGTCAATTAATTCGCGATTTAGCAAGCGCTTTTTCTATTCGAGTTGAGATGCGTCAAGTAGGAATGCGTCAAGAAGCTGCTCGTTTAGGAGGGGTAGGGTCTTGTGGTAGAGAACTGTGTTGTTCTACTTGGCTAACCGATTTTAGAAAGGTAAATACCGCAGCGGCTAGGTATCAGCAATTATCGTTGAATCCGTTAAAATTAGCAGGACAATGTGGTAAGTTAAAGTGTTGTTTAAACTACGAGTTAGATACGTATTTAGACGCATTGCAAAGCTTTCCGAAGCAAGATAAAGTTTTAAAAACTGAAAAAGGAGATGCTGTTTTTGTGAAAATGGACATCTTTAAAAAATTACTTTGGTACACTTACAAAGAAGAAAGCTTTAAATGGTACAAACTGTCATTAGATCAAGTTCATGAAATTATAGAAATGAACAAAAATAATGAGCTTGCTTTACCGTTAGAAGAATACGAATTAGAGATAGCAGAAGAAACTCCAATAGATTTTGAAAATGTTGTTGGCCAAGACAGTTTAACTCGTTTTGATGCTCCTAAGAAAAGCAGAAATAACAGAAGAAGATCAAGAAAACCTGTAAGTAAAAAACCAGAAAATCAGGCTTCGGAGGCTAAAACAACAAGAAAACCTCAAGCAAAACAGGTAAAAAAGGCAGAAGGAGAGCCGAAACCAGATAAAAAACGAGTTGACAACAGAAAGCCAAGGCCTAAAAACAATCCGAGAAACAGGAAACCTAAACCTGAAGGAGGTACAACAGAGAAGCCAACTCAAGGGCAACAAAAAAAGCCTAGAAATCCGAGAAGAAAGAATAATAATCAGCGTAAAAAAAATAATAGCGATACTAAAAACAACCCCAATAATGAGAACTAAAATTGGTTTACTTTTTTTTATAGCTACACTAATTGTATCGTGTAAGTCAAATAGTGATTTTGATGAATATGTGGCACTTCCAAAGAGTGCTTGGCATAGAACAAATACGATACAATTTACATTTCCAGTTAATGATTCAATAAATAAGAAAAACCTATTTATAAATCTTAGAAATAATAAAGATTACGAGTACAGTAATCTTTTTTTGATAGCCCAAATGAATTTTCCAGACGGTCAAGTTATTGTCGATACTTTAGAGTATGATATGGCAGACGTTACAGGAAAGTTTTTAGGGCAAGGTTTTTCAGATATTAAAGAGAATAAACTTTTTTATAAAGAAAACATAACATTTCCAAGCACGGGAGATTATATCTTTAAAGTTCGTCAAGCTATGCGAAAAAACGGAGAAATTCAGGGCATAGAAGAATTAGAAGGAATAACTCATGTAGGATTTAGAATTGAAAAAACACAATAAATGACAAAGAAAAAAACAGCAAATTTTAGTAAATACATTAAATGGTTTTGGGGTATTATTATAGGAGGCTTTCTTACGTTAGGTCTTCTGTTTTTACTTGCCTCTTGGGGTGTGTTTGGTGCTTTACCTACTTTTGAAGAACTAGAAAATCCAAGAAGTGATTTAGCAACAGAAGTAATTTCTTCAGATGGAAAAACCTTAGGTAAATACTATGTAAATGCGAATAGAACTCCAATTCAATATAAAGATTTACCAGATAATTTAATAAAAGCTGTAGTTGCTACAGAAGATGAACGTTTTTACGAACATTCAGGAATTGACTTTAGAGGAACTGCTAGAGCGGTTGCTAACTTAGGAAGGTCAGGTGGAGCAAGTACCATTACACAACAGTTAGCTAAAAATTTATTTAACAGAGGAGGTTCTAGTAATATCTTTAAAAGATTATCACAAAAACTTAAAGAATGGGTTGTAGCGGTTAAGTTAGAGCGTCAGTACACAAAAGAAGAGATTGTGACGATGTACTTTAACACGCAAGATTTCATTTTTAATGCGGTGGGTATTCGTTCAGCAGCTCGTATTTACTTCGGGAAAGAACCTAAAGATTTAGATTTGCAAGAGTCTGCTATTTTAGTAGCAATGCTTAAAAACCCACGTCAGTTTAATCCACATAGAGAACGTTCAAAAGCGAAATCGTTAGTTCGTAGAAATGTAGTGTTTGGTCAAATGCAAAAAAATGGGTTTATAACGGAACAAGAAAAAGACTCATTACAAAAATTACCATTAAAAATAAATTTTACTCCTGAAAGTCATAGTGATGGTTTAGCCACTTATTTTAGAGAGCACTTACGAAGCTATTTAAAAGAATGGGCAAAAGAACATCCTAAGGCAAATGGTGAAGAGTATAATATTTATAGAGATGGATTAAAAGTTTATACAACGATTGACTCACGTATGCAACAATACGCAGAAGAAGCGGTAGTAGAACATATGTCTAACCTTCAAACGTATTTTGACAAAGAACAAAAGCGTAATAAAACAGCTCCTTTTTACGATATTAATGAAACTGAGATAGAAAGAATTTTACGAAGAGCTAAACTAAATTCAGATCGTTACCAACGAATGAAGGCAAATGGTAAATCTGAAAAAGAAATAGATAAGGTGTTTAATACTGCAACAGATATGCGTATTTTCACATGGAAAGGAGAACGTGATACGGTAATGACACCTTACGATTCTATTCGTCACTATAAATATTTCTTACGTTCAGGTTTGGTATCTATTGAACCTCAAACAGGTCATATCAAAGCTTGGGTAGGAGGTATTAATCACAAGTATTTTAAATACGATGCAGTAGAGCAACAAAAGCGTCAAGTAGGTTCTACCTTTAAACCTTTTGTATATGCGACAGCAATTAATCAATTAAAAATGTCTCCTTGTGATAAGTTGCCAAATACACCATATACTATTCCGAAGGAAAAATATGGAATGCCAGAAGATTGGACACCAAAGAATGCTGGAGGTAAATATGGTGAAGAGATAACCTTAAAAGATGCTTTAGCAAAATCGTTAAACGTAATTACAGCCCAATTAATTGATAAAGTCTCACCAATAAATGTGGTACGATTAGCAGAGTCTGCTGGAATAACATCTAAATTAGAGGCAAATCCGTCTATTGCATTAGGTGCTGTAGAATTATCATTAATGGAAATGGTAAGTGCTTATTCAACCTTTGCAAATAAAGGATTACGTGTAAGCCCGTTAATGGTTACGCGAATTGAAGATAAAAACGGAACTGTTTTACAAGAGTTTGTTCCAGAAACAAAAGAGGTATTAAGCGAAGAATCAGCTTATGTTATTTTAGATTTAATGCAAGGAGTAACGAAGGTAGGTTCAGGAGCACGTTTACGATCTAACTATACATCAGGAGGAGATGCGGTTACAGGTTTCCCTTACAGATTTACCAATCCGATTGCAGGAAAAACTGGTACTACTCAAAATCAATCAGATGGTTGGTTTATGGGTATGGTTCCTAATCTAGCAACTGGTATTTGGGCTGGAGGAGAAGATAGAGCTACACACTTTGCGGGGTTAAGATATGGTCAAGGTGCAACGATGGCACTTCCAACCTGGGGTATATTCATGCGAAAGTGCTATGAAGACAAGACATTAGACATCAGTAAAGGAAATTTTGAAAAACCAGAAAATATAAGTATTAATTTGGATTGTTCAAAAGTAACAGCTCCGGAAGAAGGCGAGGAAGAAGAAAACCTTAACGATACAGATTTTTAGTAACGAAGCTTTAAAACAACAACTATAATGATAAATAAAAAAGTAAATAACGTACAAGAAGCATTAGAGGGCGTAAAAGACGGAATGACTTTTATGTTAGGTGGATTTGGTTTATGCGGTATTCCTGAAAATGCTATTGCAGAGTTAGTTAAAATAGGAGTAAAAGATGTTACTTGTATTTCTAACAATGCAGGGGTTGATGATTTTGGCTTAGGATTATTATTACAAAATCATCAAATAAAGAAAATGATTTCTTCTTATGTTGGAGAAAATGACGAATTCGAACGTCAAATGTTATCAGGAGAGTTGGAGGTAGAATTAACTCCACAAGGAACTTTGGCAGAAAAGTGTAGAGCAGCACAAGCAGGTTTTCCAGCATTTTATACACCAGCAGGTTATGGTACAGAAGTAGCAGAAGGTAAAGAAACACGTGAGTTTGATGGAAAAATGTACGTACTTGAGCCTGCTTTTAAATCAGATTTTTCATTTGTAAAAGCATGGAAAGGAGATACTGCGGGGAACTTAATTTTTAAAGGAACTGCACGTAACTTTAATCCAAATATGTGCGGAGCTTCTAAAATTACGGTTGCTGAAGTAGAAGAGTTAGTTCCTGCTGGAGAGTTAGATCCAAATCAAATTCATATTCCAGGAATTTTTGTACAACGTATTTTTCAAGGAGAGAAATATGAAAAGAGAATTGAACAACGAACAGTAACTCCTAAATCGTAAATCATGGCATTAAGCAAAGAACAAATAGCACAAAGAATAGCTAAAGAATTACAAAACAAATGGTATGTTAATTTAGGAATTGGTATTCCTACGTTAGTTGCAAACTATATTCCTGAAGGAATTGAAGTTGAGTTTCAATCAGAAAATGGTTTGTTAGGAATGGGGAACTTTCCCTGTTGAAGGAACTGAAGATGCCGATTTAATTAACGCAGGAAAACAAACGGTGACTGTGTTAGATGGAGGGTCTATTTTTGATTCTGCAACTAGTTTTTCAATGATCCGTGGGCAACACGTACAACTAACCGTTTTAGGGGCGATGGAAGTGGCTCAAAATGGAGATATTGCCAACTGGAAAATACCAGGAAAAATGGTAAAAGGAATGGGAGGAGCAATGGATTTAGTAGCTTCTGCAGATAATATTATCGTAGCAATGATGCATACCAATAAAGCAGGAGAATCTAAATTGTTAAAGAAATGCTCGTTGCCATTAACGGGTGTAGGTTGTGTAACAAAGATTGTAACCAATTTAGCGGTATTAGAAATTAAAGACAATAAATTTTACTTGTTAGAAAGAGCTCCAGGAGTTTCTGTTGAAGAAATTCAAGCAGCCACTGAAGGTACTTTAGTAGTCGAAGGAGATATTCCTGAGATGAACTTTTAACAAAATTATAGGATAAAAAAAGACGTAAAGCATTAAGCTTTACGTTTTTGTATTTTAAATAAATAGATGAAAATAATTTCATACAACGTAAACGGAATACGAGCAGCACTTAAAAAAGGATTTATCGATTGGCTTCAAGCTGCAAATCCTGATGTAATCTGTATTCAAGAAACAAAAGCACATAAAGAGCAGTTAGATGTAACAGAGTTTGAAAATGCAGGATATCCATATCACTATTGGTTTTCAGCAGAAAAAAAAGGATATTCATCTGTGGCTATTTTCTGTAAAGAAGAACCAAATCATGTAGAGTACGGAACAGGAATCGAATCAATGGATTTTGAAGGAAGAAACCTTCGTGTAGATTTTGATGAGGTATCTGTAATGAGTATGTACTTACCTTCAGGAACGAACAGTGATCGATTAGATTATAAGTTCAATTATATGGATGAAATTCTTGAGTATGCTACTGAGTTAAGAAAGGAAATTCCGAATTTAGTTATTTGTGGAGATTATAATATTTGTCATGAAGAAATAGATATTCATAACCCAAAAATGAAAGGTGTTTCAGGGTTTTTACCTGAAGAACGTGAGTGGTTAGGAAAATTTATAAATAGTGGTTTTATTGATAGTTTCCGTCACATACATCCAGAAAAACAAGAGTATTCATGGTGGAGTTATCGCGCAAATGCCAGAGCGAATAACAAAGGTTGGCGTATTGATTACAATATGGTAACTGAACCATTGAAAGATAAAATTTCAAGAGCATATATTTTACCAGAAGCGAAGCATTCAGACCACTGTCCGATTGCAGTTGAATTAGATTTATAAAACCCAAAATGAAAAAACTACTATTACTACTACTTTTTACAACATCCATAATAGCACAACAACCTGCAGATAGTCTTTTAGTGGCTAAAGACAGTATTAACGTTGAGCTGATGGTAAATGATTCTATAAATCCAATACAAAATCAAGAGTTATTTTCTACAAAGGATTTAAAAATGATTGATAGTTTGTTGGTAGAAGAAAAATTTAATTCTTCGTTGTTTGACAGTATTCAATATGTTATTAACGATAAAGATATTTTAGGTAATTCAACAACAATACTTACTACAGAATTGTTAAAGAAAAGATTACACGATTTAAATGTAAAAACTCCTTTTCATTTAGAGTACAATCCTGCGTTAGAAAAAGTAATTAACAGCTATTTAAAATATAGAAAGAAATACTATCCAGCTTTAATGGCGCGTGCTCAATATTACTTTCCAATGTTTGAGCGATATTTAGACCAGTACGACATTCCTCTAGAAATGAAGTATTTGGCAATTGTTGAATCTGCGCTTCGTCCAGATGCCCGTTCTTGGGTAGGAGCTACCGGTTTATGGCAGTTTATGTACGGAACAGGTGTTCAGTTTGATTTAAAAGTAAATTCGTATGTAGATGAACGCCAAGATCCTGTAAAATCTACCATTGCAGCATGTCAATACTTAAGTCAATTATATAAAATTTTTGGTGATTGGGATTTAGCTTTAGCTGCGTATAATTCAGGACCTGGAAATGTATCAAAAGCAATAAAACGTTCTGGTGGGTATAAGAATTATTGGAATATTCGTCCGTTTTTACCTACAGAAACAGCAGGCTACGTTCCTGCATTTTATGCGACAATGTATATTTTTGAGTATGCAGATAAACATCATATTTATCCAGACGCACCTAAAATCTTCAATTTTGAAACAGATACAATCCGTGTAAAGAGAACTATTAGTTTTGATCAAATTTCAGAGAAAACAGGTATTAATTCTGATTTATTATCATTTTTAAATCCGTCTTACAAGCTAGATATCATTCCATATGTAAAAGAAAAGAATTATGCTGTTCGATTACCTCGAAGAGATATGATTGAGTTCTTAGAAAAGGAAGAAGAAATTTACGCATTGGCTAACGAAGATGATGCGAAAAGAGAAAAACCATTACCTAAGTACTTTGAAATGGATAAACGTATTCGTTACAAAGTACGAAGTGGAGATTATTTAGGAAAAATAGCGAATAAGTTTGGTGTACGAGTTAGCGATATTAAAAGATGGAATGGTTTACGAACCCATCATTTAAAAATAGGCCAGCGATTAAGTATTTATCCGAAGAAAATGGCAATTCCAAAAGAGGTTTCACAAAAGAAAGTAGCAACTCCAAAAGGCAAGCATGAGGTTTATGTTGTTAAGTCTGGAGATTCTTTATGGACAATTTCTAAAAAATATCCTACAGTTTCTATTGAAGAAATTAAAAAATGGAACAATATTTGGGGTGCTAAAAGTTTAAAGCCAGGAATGAAGCTTAAAATTTTTAAAAGTTAAAACCAATTATTTAAACGCTATCAACTATGAATAAACTATTAACCTTTTTTGTATTGATTTTTATATCAATATCATGTAAAACAGAAGGAGGAAAAAATAATCATGTTTTACCCACATCAACAGGTAACACCAATAAAATTTTGGTAGTTATAAAAGGAGTTGATTGGGAAGGAAGAATTGGAGATGAAATCCGTACTACTTTTGGAGAGCATCAAGTGGGTTTACCGCAACCAGAAACATTATTATCTGTAAGTCAAATAGATCCTGTAGGCTACAAAGGTTTTATAAGGAATGCAAAGGCTGTTTTAATAGTTAGAGAAGGAGAAAATGAGAAAATAGTAGTTGAAAAAAACAAATACGCACAGCCTCAAATATTAGTTTATGCAACAGCAAAAGATAAAGAAGGTATTGTAAATTTAATCCGAAATAGAGGAAAAGAAATCTTGCAATTATTTAAAGATGAAGATGTTAAATTTATTCAAAGAATTTTCAATAAAGAAAAATTAGACGAGAGTAAATTTAAAACAATTAAAGATTTAGGTGTTACAATTACAATTCCTGAAAGGTATAATTTAGTTGAAGATACAGGTGAATTTTTATGGTTACGTCAACACTTAAAAAGTGGAATTGCTAGAGGAGACGGATCGAATAATATATTAGTATACAGTTATCCGCTAGAAGACGAAGCTAAAGTTGCAGATAATATCACCAATATGAGAGATGTTATAGGTGAAAAATACATTCCTGGAAGCAAAGAAGGAATGTACATGATTACTGAACAAGCCTATACACCGTTTACGTATGATGCAGAAATAGATGGAAAAAAAGCCTATGAAACTAGAGGTAAATGGGAAGTGAAAAATGATTTTATGGCAGGGCCTTTTATTAATTATACTATAGTTGATAAAGAGCACAACCGAGTAATTGTTTTTGAAGGATTTACTTATGCACCCTCTGTAAATAAAAGAGATTTTATTTTTGAACTAGAAGCAATCGGAAAGTCGTTAACAATAAAATAGCCCCGACTAACAAAGACTAAGTAAAGCATCAATTTAAAAATTGATGCTTTTTTTATGTAACAAAATTCAGGGATGATAGACTTATAAAATAATCAACCAAATTAGTAACCAAATGATTGCACATTTTTTAAAACTTGAGTGGAAACAATTTTTTCGCTCCTCTTATTTTGGGAAAAGTATTGCACTAAAAATTATCATGGGCTTTTTTGCCTTGTATATGTTAGCGTCTTTTTTAATGATAGGTTTAGGAGGCTATTTTTTTATTAAAAAAGAATATCCGAATACAGACCCTTTGTTTTTTGTAAATGGAATTATCATTTTCTTGTTAGTAGCCGATTTAATTTTTCGCTATTTAATGCAAAAACTTCCTGTGCTGAATATTAAACCATTTCTTGGATTACCCATAAGAAAGGAAAAGTTAGTACATTTTGTATTAGGCAAATCAGCCTTTTCGTTTTTCAACTTCATGCCGTTGTTTTTTTATGTTCCTTTTTCAATAGTACTAATAGGACAAGGTTATAACGCTTTGGGAGTTGTAGGATGGTTGCTTTTAATGATTACACTAGTATTAAGCGCTAACTATCTTAATTTTTTAATTAACAAAAATAACTATGCACTAGGAATAATGGTTGCTGTTTTAGCACTATTGTTTTTGGTAAACAAATACGAAATATTCAACATTACTGAGTTTTTTGCACCAGTTTTTCAATCAGTATATAACAATCCAATAGTTGCTCTTTTAGGAGTGTTTTTGCTTGCAGGATTGTATTATTTGAACTTTAAATTCTTACGAAGTAAAGTATATTTAGATGACGCGATTAAAAGTAAAGAAGAAGTAGCTAGTACTACTGATCTGTCTTTTATTGATAGGTTAGGAGATGTAGCGCCATTTATAAAAAACGACATCCGACAAATCTGGAGAAACAAACGTACTAAAACAGTATTTTTTATGTCTTTTTTGTTTCTTTTTTACGGAGCTATTTTCTTTGGACAAGACACCTATCGAGAAAAAATGCCTGCTTTTTTAGTCTTTGCAGCAATATTTATTACCGGAGGTTTTACACTTAATTATGGGCAATTTATTCCTGCTTGGGATAGTGAATATTATAAGATGCTTATGAGTCAAAATATTCGTTATCGAAAGTTTTTAGAAAGTAAATGGTACTTAATGGTTGTGGTATCGGCAGGATTATATCTTTTAAGCATTCCATATTTATATTTTTATGGATTAGACATCTTTTTGATGATTACAGCTGGAGCTATTTTTAATATCGGATTCAACTCATTGTTTTTACTATTTGCAGGAGCGTTCAATAAAAAACGAATCGACTTAAATAAAAGTGGATTTTCAAACTATCAAGGAACTAGTGCAACACAGTTTTTAATTATCATTCCTATTATGGGGGTTCCAATGTTCTTATTTTGGATTTTTAACAAGTTTGTAGGATTCAATTCTGGTGTTTTAGCAATTGCTATAACAGGAGCAATTGCCTTAGTGTTCAAAAATTACTTTATGAATAGGATAGAAAAGAGATACATTAAAAATAAATATGCTGCAATACACGCATTTAGCCAAAAATCATAACCAACCTTAAAAGAACTAAAATGATTTCAATACAAAATATTTCAAAAACCTACGGAACAGCACAAGTTTTAAACCTTGAAAATATAGAAATTCCTAGCGGACAATCTTTTGGATTGGTAGGAAATAACGGAGCAGGAAAAACTACGTTGTTTAACTTGTTGTTAGATTTGATTCGACCTACGACTGGAGAAATTGTAAATAATCAAGTAGTAGTGAATAAAAGTGAAGATTGGAAAACCTTTACAGGATCGTTTATCGATGAATCTTTTTTAATAGGTTATTTAACTCCTGAAGAATATTTTGATTTTGTAGGAGATTTACGCGGAATGAACAAAGCCGATATACAAGGTTTCTTAACTCAGTTTGAAGAATTTTTTAATGGTGAAATCTTAGGGAAGAAAAAATACTTACGAAGCTTAAGTAAAGGAAACCAGAAAAAAGTAGGTATTGTTGCTGCAATGATGGGGAATCCTCAAGTAGTAATTTTAGATGAACCTTTTGCAAATTTAGATCCAACCACTCAAATCAGATTAAAAAAGCTAATTAAAAAATTAACTGAAAATAACGAGGTAACCGTGTTAATTTCTAGCCACGATTTAAGTCATGTTACCGAAGTTTGTGAGCGCATAGTAGTTTTAGATAAAGGAAACTTAGTAAAAGACATTCACACATCACAAGAAACATTACAAGAGTTAGAAAGCTATTTTTCTATTTAAAATAGGGTTAAAATCACCTTATAATTATTATTTTTACCTTTTTACGTACAAAAAAGACAATTATAACGTTGTTGTACAGTAAAAGCTTTATTTTATGAAAAAAGGGGGCAAAATAATAGTATTCAGTGTTTTAGCAGCTATCGTATATTCGTGTAGTGTTAAAAAGGACGCTTTTTTAAATAGAAGTTACCATGCTGTTACCACCAAATACAATGTGCTTTTTAATGGAGAACAAGCGTATTTAAAAGGCCTTGAAGAAATTCAAGAAAAACATGAAGATAACTTTTGGAAACGTTTACAAATTGAACCTATTACGTTTGATGAGAGTACAATAGATACTAAAGTACTAACTCCAGGTACAGGTTTTAATACTGGAGAAGAAGACGAAGAGAATAAAAATCTTACTCCTTTTGAAAAAGCAGAAGAGAAAGCTGTAAAAGCAATTCAAACCCATTCAATGAACATTAATGGGTACGAAAAAAATAGTCAAATAGATGATGCTTATCTTCTTTTAGGAAAATCAAGATACTACACACAGAGATTTATTCCAGCGTTAGAGGCGTTTAACTACGTTATAGTTAACTACCCTAAAGCAAACTTGAACTACGAAACCAGAATTTGGAGAGCTAAGGCAAACATTCGTCTAGGAAATGAAAAAAGAGCGATTCAAACATTACGATTATTATTAGATGTTTTAGACGAAACGGAAAAGATCGGTAAATCGACTAAAGAGCAAGCCTATACAGCTATGGCAATGGCGTATGAGCAAACAGATACGATTCAAAAAGTAGTAGATTACTTAAAATTAGCCACTACAACAAATTACAATAAAGAACAAACAGCGCGAAACATGTTTGTTTTAGGGCAAGTGTATAGTGAATTAGATAGAAAAGATTCTGCTCGAATGGTGTTTAAAAAACTAGCAGAAAGTAGAAAAGCACCAGATAGATTCCGTATTAGAGCAGAAATAGAATATGCTAAAAATACTCCGAACGATTCAGCATCTATAGTAGTGTTGGCAAGAATGAAAAAACTCATAAAGAATACAGATAATCGTAAGTTTTTAAACGCACTGTATTATCAAGCAGGAGTTTTAGAAGAAGGAAGAAATAACTCTGAAAAAGCAGTTGAGTACTATAAAAAATCACTACAAGCAAAGCATAATAATAACTATCAAAAAACGTATGCCTACGAACGTTTGGCAGATATGGCTTTTGAAAAAGAAGATTATCTACTAGCAGGTTCGTATTACGATAGTGTAATGCAGGTGGTTTCTAAAGAATTTGATCAAGAAAAAAGAATCCGAAAAATCCGAAGAAAAAATAAAGGACTTACTACTTTAAGACAATACGAAGAAACAGTGAAGAACAACGACAGTATTCTTCAATTAGTAGCTATGACTCCCGATGAAAGAACTTCTTTTTTTGAAAGCTATATAGAAAAAATTAAAAAAGAAGACGAAGAAAAACAACAGCGGTTGTTAAATGCGCAAAACTTCGGAAATAGTTTTGGAGGTGGTGCTTCAATAAATAGTGTAGCAAATAAAGGAAAATGGTATTTCTACAATACACAAGCTCTTAATTTTGGAAGAGGAGAGTTTCAAAAAATATGGGGAACACGCCCTTTAGAAGATAACTGGAGATTGTCAGATAAGTCAATAAATACTGTCGAGAACACATCAGCAAATGCAGAAGGAACAAAAGTTAATCCAAGATATGAGCTTTCAACCTATCTAGATGCGATTCCAACCGACGAACAAGTAATTACAAATTTAGTTTTGGAACGTAATGAGGCATTGTATCAATTAGGGTTGATTTACAAAGAGCAGTTTATAAATCATGCACTAGCCATTAAGAATTTAGAACGCTTAAGAGAAGTAAGTACAGATGATAAGTTAGAATTACCAATAAGCTATCACTTATATCAAGTTTATAAAGAACAAGGAGATATAGCAAAATCTAATGAGTATAAAAATATCATTTTACAAAAGTATCCTGAAACAACGTTTGCTCAAATAATTAAAAACCCTGACGTAAAGTTAGTAACGGAGAAAAAAGAAGATGAAATTTTAAACAAGTATAAAGAAGTTTACTATTTGTATAAAGAAAATAAATTTGAAGAAGCTGTTAATGAGATAGATAATTTTTCTTCTTCACTACAAAATTCAAATTTAATTCCTAAATTCGCACTCCTAAAAGCCCTAGCAATAGGTAAATATCAAAATAAAGAAACCTATAAAAAAGAGTTAGAGTTTGTTGCGGTTAGTTATGCAACTACCGAAGAAGGTAAAAAAGCAAAAGAAATCATAGAACAATTAAATAAAACATAAATCCCTTAAATTCCCCTAATATGTTTGGTAAAGAGAATAAAAAATCCGGAGAAAACAAAGTTGCAGAAAGAAATATCATAGGACAAAACACTAAAATTACTGGAGAAATCATTTCAGAAGGAGATTTTAGAATTGACGGTTCTTTAGAAGGAACCATAGTTACCAATGGTAGAGTAATTATTGGAGGTTCAGGTCTTATTAAAGGAAAAGTAGAATGTACTGATGCTGATATTGAAGGAAAATTTTCAGGTGAATTATTAGTTTCAAACGTGCTTACCGTAAAATCAACAGCAAACATTAATGGAGATGTTGTTATAGGAAAGCTTTCTGTAGAGCCAGGAGCAGAGTTTAACGCAACATGTGCCATGAAAGGAGCGGTAAAAGAATTGAACAAAAATGAGCAAGGACTCAAAGAAAAATCCGCTTAATAAATACATACGATTCACAGGAATCGCACTTCAAATGGGTTTAACCATTTACGTAGGAAGTTTACTAGGTGAATGGTTAGACCAAAAATACCCTAACGATAGTGAACTTTACACAAAAATTTGTACACTTGCAGCGGTTTTTGGTGCCATATATTCTGTAATACGCCAAGTAATTAAGATAACCGATAATAATGGGTAAACGAATACTACTATTTTCTTCTATCATACTAACTTTAGGGATAGGAGGCTTTTTTTTAAACAGCTTTTTACTTTCTAATGCAGGGGTAACACTTTCTTTTTCGGTGTTACAAGTGTATTGTTTTAATGTAATAGCAACCATTTTAATTTATGCGTTAATAGAATGGGTGTTAGGATATTTACCCAATGAAACAGGATATTTATATTTAGGAATGTTGATGGTGAAGTTCGGTATCTTTATCCTATTATTTCAAAAGAGTATTTTTTCAGAGACAGGATTAACAACTCCAGAAAAAGCCACCTTGTTGGTTCCTATTATGGTATTTTTAGTTATTGAAACTATAGCGCTTTCAAAAATACTTAATGCCAAATAGATGAACTGTTTAAGGTATGGTATAGGCTTCTTTAAAACTAAGCAAAAAAAGGGTTTGTAGTTTTAATTAAATGTGTACCTTTGCAGCGAAATTTACAGACCCAAAATCTATATTTAGTAAAGGTATGATGGTAGCAAACAGAACTATCAAGTTTTTAACACTTTTGACACTTGTGTTTTCATCGTTAACTGCATTTGCAGGAGGAGGCGATACAACTTCCAACGATAATGGTAGAGTTAACACTAAAGAATCGATAGACTCTTACATTAAGCATCACTTAGCAGACTCTCACGATTTTAGCTTGTTTTCATATACAAATGATGCAGGAGAACGTAAACACATTGGGTTTCCGTTACCAGTAATTGTTTGGACAACCGAAGGATTAAGAGTTTTTATGTCTTCAGAATTTCATCATAATGATGACGGTGCTGTTATCGTAGAAAAAGATGGAGTTAAGTTAACGAAAATTCACAGTAAAATATATGAGTTAAATGCAGGTGAAGAAGCGGTTGCTTTTGATGAAGAACACCACGCTACAAATGCACAAAAAGTGTTAGATTTATCTATTACTAAAAGTGTTTTTGGTATGTTGTTCGCAGGTTTGTTAATGTTCTTCGGATTTAGAAGTTTAGCTTCAGGATACAAGAAAGGGCCAATTCCAACAGGTGCGGCACGTATATTAGAGCCTTTAGTATTATATGTAAGAGACGAAATTGCGCGTCCAAATATCGGAGAGAAGCATTACCGTAGATTTATGGGGTTCTTATTAACTGTGTTCTTCTTTATTTGGTTATTAAACTTATTAGGATTAACTCCGTTAGGATTTAACGTAACAGGTCAAATAGCAGTAACAGTTTGTTTAGCTTTATTCACATTCTTTATTGTGCAATTTAGCGGAAATAAAGATTATTGGAAACATATCTTCTGGATGCCAGGTGTGCCAGTATTAATGAAAATAGTATTAGCGCCAATCGAGGTATTAGGTATGTTAACTAAACCATTCTCTTTATTTGTGCGTTTATTTGCGAACATCACAGCAGGTCACTCTGTAGTAATGGGTATCGCAGCATTGATGATTTTATTAAGAGCAAAGTTTGGAACAGCAGGGGCAACAGGAATCTCTTTCTTCCTAACTTTATTCTTAACTATTATAGAATTATTAGTAGCCTTTTTACAAGCTTATATCTTTACCATGTTATCATCGTTATTCATTGGTATGGCTGTAGAAGAGCATGATCATCATTAAGAACTAGAATCAAAAATTTGTTTAATTATATATAAATCAATTATTATGACACTTAATTTAGTTGGAGCAGGATTAATCGTAATCGGAGCAGGATTAGGATTAGGGAAAATCGGTAGTAGTGCAATGGAAGCTATTGCTCGTCAACCAGAAGCAGCTGGTAAAATCCAAACTGCAATGATTATTATTGGAGCATTATTAGAAGGTTTAGCATTCGGTGCTTTACTTTTAGGATAAGCTACAAAACAAAAAAACAAATTCCTGTAACGGTTGGTTACAGGAATTGTTTACACAATTAAACAAAAACACGAAAAAATAAATAATAATGGGAATATTTAATGACTTTTCAATAGGGTTGTTTCTTATGCAACTTGTAATCTTATGTTTGTTAATCTTTATAATGGCAAAGTTTGCATGGAAGCCTATTTTGAATGCGTTAAATGAGCGTGAAGAAGGAATTCAAGGAGCTTTAGATGCTGCAGAAAACGCTCGTAAGGAAATGCAAAATTTACAAGCTGATAATGAGCGTTTATTAAAAGAAGCAAGAGCAGAGAGAGACGCAATGATGAAAGAAGCTCGTGAAATTAAAGATAAAATTATAGCTGATGCTAAGCAAGAAGCAGAAGAGCAAACTACTGCAATGATTGATAACGCAAAAGCTACTATAAAACAAGAGCAACAAGCAGCTATCGCTGAGTTAAAGAAAACAGTAGGTAACTTATCTATTGAAATCGCTCAAAAAGTAGTAAGAAAAGAATTAGCTTCACAAGACGATCAGTTAAAGCTTGTTGAAGGAATGTTAGAAGAGGTTACTTTAAACTAATCACTAGATGAAAGAAGCAAGAGCAGCATTACGTTACGCAAAAGCAGTTTTAAACTTAGCTAAAGGTTCAGGAAATGAAACTTTAGTAAACGATAACATGAAGTTAATCGTTAATACAATTGCCGAAAGCGCTGATTTAGATGTTATGCTTAAAAGTCCTGTAATAAAAGCTGCAGATAAGCGTAGAGTTTTAAATGCACTTTTTGGAGATAAAGTAGATAACATTGTAAAAGGGTTATTTAATTTATTAGAGGAAAATAAGCGTATGATTATGTTAGAGTCTATTGCTAGACAATACTCAGTAATTTACGATTTTGATAAAAGCATGCAAGTTGCTAAAGTTACTACTGCGGTAGCTTTAACAAAAGAGTTAGAAGATAAAATACAAGCAAAGATTGTTGCCTTAACAGGAAACAGCGCTAGTATTGAAAATATAGTAAATCCTGAGATTTTAGGAGGATTTATCTTACGTGTTGGAGATGTGCAGTACGATGCAAGTATCTCTAATCAATTTAATGAGTTAAGGAGAGAGTTTGACAACGGTCATTACATTCCAAAAATTTAATTATACATCAAAAGAAATAAGATGGCAGCAATTAAACCAGCTGAAGTATCAGCAATTTTAAAGGAACAATTAACAAATTTTGAGTCTAAAGCTTCATTAAACGAAGTAGGGACAGTATTACAAGTAGGTGATGGTATTGCACGTGTTTACGGTTTATCTAACGTACAATATGGAGAATTAGTAGAATTCGATAACGGATTAGAAGGTATCGTATTAAACTTAGAAGAAGATAATGCAGGTGTTGTATTATTAGGAGCTTCTACTTCAGTAAGAGAAGGATCTACTGTAAAACGTACAGAAAGAATTGCTTCTTTAAAAGCTGGAGAAGGAATTGTAGGACGTGTTGTTAACACTTTAGGGCAACCAATCGATGGTAAAGGACCAATCGAAGGTGAAACTTTCGAAATGCCTTTAGAGCGTAAAGCACCAGGAGTTATCTTCCGTGAGCCTGTAACTGAGCCAATGCAAACAGGTATCAAATCTATCGATGCAATGATTCCAGTTGGTCGTGGTCAACGTGAGTTAATCATTGGAGACCGTCAAACAGGTAAATCAACTGTTGCTATTGATACTATTTTAAATCAAAAAGAATTTTATGATGCAGGACAACCAGTGTACTGTATCTACGTAGCTATCGGTCAAAAAGCTTCAACAGTAGCAGCTATTGCTAACATGTTAGAAGAAAAAGGAGCGTTAGCATATACAACTATAGTTGCTGCAAATGCATCTGATCCTGCACCAATGCAGGTATATGCACCATTCGCAGGAGCTGCAATTGGAGAATATTTCCGTGATACTGGTAGACCAGCTTTAATTGTTTATGATGATTTATCTAAACAAGCAGTAGCTTACCGTGAGGTATCTTTATTATTAAGAAGACCACCAGGACGTGAGGCATATCCAGGGGATGTATTCTACTTACACTCAAGATTATTAGAGCGTGCTGCAAAAGTTATTAATGACGATGCTATTGCTGCTGAAATGAACGACTTACCAGAATCATTAAAAGGTAAAGTAAAAGGTGGAGGATCTTTAACGGCATTACCAATTATTGAAACTCAAGCTGGAGACGTTTCTGCATATATTCCTACAAACGTAATTTCGATTACTGATGGTCAGATCTTCTTAGAGTCAGATTTATTCAACTCAGGGGTTCGTCCAGCGATTAACGTAGGTATCTCTGTATCACGTGTAGGAGGTAACGCTCAGATTAAATCAATGAAGAAAGTATCTGGTACTTTAAAGTTAGATCAAGCTCAGTATCGTGAATTAGAAGCATTCGCTAAGTTTGGTTCTGATTTAGATGCTGCTACAATGAACGTAATTGAAAAAGGTAAGCGTAACGTAGAAATCTTAAAGCAAGCTCAAAACGATCCTTTTACTGTAGAAGATCAGGTAGCTATCATTTATGCAGGTTCTAAAAACTTGTTAAAAGATGTACCAGTAGAAAAGGTAAAAGAATTTGAAAGAGATTATTTAGAGTACTTAAACGCTAAGCACAGAGGTACTTTAGATACTTTAAAAGCAGGAAAATTAACTGACGAAGTAATCGATACTTTAACAGAAGCTGCTAAAGAAGTTTCAGCTAAATTTTCAGCTTAATAAAAAGACTTTAGTATTGAGTATTGAGATGAAACTTCTCAATACTCAGTGCTCAATACTAAATACTACAAAGTATGGCAAACTTAAAAGAAATACGTAACAGAATTACTTCGATTAAATCAACAATGCAGATTACCTCTGCCATGAAAATGGTATCGGCAGCAAAGTTGAAAAAGGCTCAAGATGCAATTACAGCAATGCGTCCGTATTCATCTAAGCTTACCGAATTATTACAAAGCTTAAGCGCTACTTTAGATAGCGATGCAGGTGGCGTATATTCAACAGAAAGAGAAGTAAATAAGGTATTGTTAGTTACTGTAACTTCTAACAGAGGTTTATGTGGTGGTTTTAACTCATCTGTTATCAAAGAAACAGTTAAAACAATCAATGAAAAATATAACAATACTACTGTTGATTTATTAACGATTGGTAAAAAAGGAAACGATATTTTATCAAAAGAATATACAGTTGTTGAAAATAGAAATGACATTTTTGATGACTTAACTTTTGAAAACGTTGCTGAAGTAGCTGAAAAGTTAATGAATTTATTCGTAGATGGTTCTTACGACAAAATAGAAATCATTTACAACAGGTTTAAAAATGCTGCTACTCAAATTGTACAGGTAGAGCAATTTTTACCAATTCAACCTGTAGAAGGTGAGGCTAATGCTAATTTAGATTACATTTTTGAGCCTTCTAAAGAAGAAATTATTTTAGAGTTAATTCCTAAGTCATTAAAAACACAATTATACAAAGCAATTCGTGATTCATTTGCTGCCGAACACGGTGCTCGTATGACTGCAATGCACAAAGCAACGGATAATGCTACGGAATTACGTGATGAGTTATTATTAACTTATAACAAAGCTCGTCAAGCTGCTATTACAAACGAGATCTTAGAGATTGTTGGTGGAGCAGAAGCTTTAAATAACTAAGAGAAACACCTCGGAATATTCTGAGAGTTATCATAAAAGAAAAGCGAACCAATTTTGGTTCGCTTTTCTTTTATACTAGATTTTGAATTGTTTTTTTG
Source organism: Tenacibaculum sp. TB-56 (assembly GCF_059716275.2). Classification (NCBI taxonomy): domain Bacteria; kingdom Pseudomonadati; phylum Bacteroidota; class Flavobacteriia; order Flavobacteriales; family Flavobacteriaceae; genus Tenacibaculum; species Tenacibaculum sp. TB-56. Next base: position 1,258,228 of record NZ_CM201367.1, read on the forward strand.
ATAGAGTTAATATCAATCTCACAAATTTCTTGTAATTGCTGAACAGTGCCGTGATGGATAAACGCATCAGGAATACCCAAAAGTTTAATGTTTCCTTGATAGTTTACTTCGGAAGCATATTCTAATACTGCACTTCCAAATCCGCCTTTAATCGTACCATCTTCAATAGTAATAATCGTATCGAATTTATTGAAAATTGTATCTAAAAGTAGAGTATCTAATGGTTTTACAAAACGAAGGTCGTAATGTGCTACAGCTTCGTTGTTTTCAAGCTGATTTATCGCTTCTGAGACATTATTAGCTATTGTTCCGATAGATAACACTGCTACTTTATTTCCTTCTTTTAAACAGACTCCTTTCCCTATTTCAATATTTTCAAAAGGAAGTTGCCATTGTTCTAATTTTCCTTTTCCTCTCGGGTAACGAATTGCAATCGGATTTTTCAATCCTTGTTGAGCGGTAAACATCATATTACGTAACTCAATTTCGTTTCGAGGAGCAAAAACAATTAAATTCGGAATGGAACGTAAGTAGGCTAAATCAAAAACACCGTGATGTGTTGCTCCGTCTTCACCAACCAATCCAGCTCTGTCCAAGCAGAAAATTACAGGTAAGTTTTGTAAAGCTACATCATGAATTACTTGATCGTAAGCACGTTGTAAAAAGGTAGAATAAATGTTACAAAATGGAATTAACCCTTGAGTTGCCATACCTGCAGCTAAAGTTACTGCATGTTGTTCGGCAATCCCCACATCAAAAGTTCGGTTAGGAAAAGCTTCTAACATAAACTTCAAGGAACTACCTGTTAACATAGCAGGAGTAATTCCTACAATTTTTTCGTTTTGCTGTGCTAATTCAACAATGGTTTTACCAAAAACATCTTGATATTTTGTGTACTTGCTTTCTTCTTTGGGTAATACATCACCAGAAATTTTATCAAATTTTCCAGGAGCATGGTATTTTACTTGATCTTGTTCTGCTTGTCGTAATCCTTTTCCTTTAGTAGTAATTACATGCAAAAACTTTGAGCCTTGAATATTTTTTAAACGTTCTAATTCAGAGAGTAATTCCTCAAAATTATGTCCGTCAATAGGACCTGAATAGTCAAAATTTAAGGCTTCAAAAATATTGTGTTGTTCAACTTCTAATCGAGGTGATTTAATCTTAGTTAAATAATCCTTTAAAGCACCGACTGATGGATCAATACCAATAGCGTTATCATTCAGAATAACTAACAAATTAGTATTGGTGTCTCCTGCATGATTCAACGCTTCAAAAGCCATTCCGCTTGCGATAGAAGCATCACCAATTACCGCAATGTGATGTTTGTGAACTCCTTGTAATTTAGAAGCAATTGCCATTCCTAAAGCTGCTGAAATAGCGGTAGAAGAGTGTCCAACACCAAAGGTGTCGTATTCACTTTCAGAACGTTTTGGGAAACCTGAAATTCCATCAAATTGACGATTGGTGTGAAAAACGTCTTTTCTTCCTGTTAAAATTTTATGTCCGTAAGCTTGATGCCCAACATCCCAAACTAATAAATCGTTAGGGGTATCAAACAAATAATGGAGTGCAATGGTTAGCTCTATCACACCTAAACTTGCGCCTAAATGTCCTTCTTTAGTGGCAACTACATCAATAATAAACTCGCGCAATTCTTTGGCAAGTTGTGGTAATTCGTCTGATGTTAGCTTACGTAAATCAGCAGGAATTTGAATGTTTTTCAAAAGGTCGTTCGACATATAGCAAAAGTACAAAAAGGTAGAGATTCCTAACTTTTTAGACTAAAAACTTTGTAGTTTTGTTGTATGAGCAAATTGTACTTGGTGCCTACACCGATTGGGAATTTAGAAGATATTACGCTGAGAGCGTTAAAAGTCTTAAAAGAAGTAGATTATATTTTAGCAGAAGATACGCGTACTAGTGGAAAACTGTTAAAGCATTTTGATATTGCTACGCCCATGCAATCGCACCACATGCACAATGAACATAAAACGGTTGAAACCATTGTAAAACGTTTGCAAAGTGGTGAAACTTTTGCTTTGATTTCAGATGCAGGAACTCCTGCAATTTCTGATCCTGGCTTTTTACTGACTAGAGCTTGTGTACAAAACAATATTGAGGTGGAATGCTTACCTGGGGCGACTGCTTTTGTGCCTGCATTAGTAAATTCTGGTTTACCAAATGATAAATTTGTTTTTGAAGGTTTTTTGCCTGTAAAAAAAGGACGTCAAACACGTTTACAGTTCTTAGCTGAAGAAACACGCACCATGATTTTTTATGAGAGTCCGCATAAATTATTAAAAACCTTAGCAAATTTTGCTGAGTATTTTGGTGAAGATAGACAGCTATCAGTTTCTAGAGAATTGACAAAATTGTTTGAAGAAACCAAGCGAGGAAGTGTAAAAGAAGTGTTAGCATATTATACTGAAAAACCTGCCAAAGGCGAGATTGTAATTGTGATTGAAGGGAAAAAGTAGTTTAGATTGTTGGACTATTAGATAATTGGATTTTTAGAGTTTTAATTGTTCGCAAATTTATATTCAGGATACTGCTCTTCGAGAAGTTTTTCTGACTTTTTAGGGATTAGCTCTAAAGTGATGTAAGACACTAATATTAAAAGAACCGAAAAGACAGAAATAAAAAGCGTAAATTCTTTTCTATGCATCAGTTCTGCTAATCGAAAAATATTATATACATTAGAAAAAAAGACAATAAAGTTAGTAGATGCCATTTTAAAAATGATATCTTCTAATAACCAGTTTTTACCAGTTTCTTTTACTCGCTGCTTTTGTTGCTTGATTAAAAATTGACATCTAATTATTATAAAAAGGAAAAAGAAAACTTCTAAACCGTAGAAAAAATACTTTCCATAATATGGTATTTGGAATAAAAAATAAAAGATAAAAACAGAACTTAGAGTTAAAATTATTTTAGGTAGCGTAAACCATTGTTTTAGGTAGCTCCAAATAATTTTTCTGTACTTTTTATTCATTTGCTTTTGTTTTTCTTCAACGACATTCATAAACCCAAAAACACCAAATTTTTTGAACGATTTATCGCGAGCTTGCTCAAAAGTGAGTGTTGGATTTTCTTCCCAAATTTGTTCAATATCGTTAGCTAGATGATCTACTAACTCTGTTTGCACATCATAATGCTCAACAAAATGTTGACGTGTAAACTTGTATAATTGTTCTATATGTTGATCGGTTAGTTTCATAGCTATTAAATTAAATACTGATATTTTTTTTCAATAAAATCTCTTTTCTCTAGAAAACTTTGAGAGAGTAAGTAATTAAAAACAAAAGCAGTTAGATAAATATAGATAGCATTTTTTTGATAATTACCATTATAAAAAATGTCAAAAAAATTAGGGAAGTTTAAAGCAAAAATAATAACAAATGAGCTTACAAAAGAGTAAGTTTTTACAATTTTAAGAAACTTATGTTTCTTTGTAAAATTACAGGAAACATATGAAGTATATACAAGATTTAACATTAATGAACTAAAAATGAAAATAGAAGTTTCTTTAACATATTTAGGACCAAAAAAGAAGCATATAAACGAGAAGAAAAGTATAACGAGTACATTTTTAGGATATATGACTTTTTTTAAGATGTCTTTTAAGATAGCTTTAGTATAATGCCAATGTAATTTCTTGGTCTGTTTTTCATATCGGTTTTTTAGAGCTTTTTTTCTGCTCAACATATACTTTATAAAAGGTACTTGAAAACCTTTACCTTCAAAAAAAGCATTTGTATCTTCAATGTTATTTTCAATTTCGGCAGCAATATGATCTACCATTTCAAAACGGATATCGATATATTCAATTCCTATTCCTTCTAAAAAAAGGTCTATTTTTTTAATTTGTTCTTTTGTTAATTCCATAGCTAAAAAAATTATTCCAAACTAAACTTAGGGTTTACCAATTGTTGCATGGTACTTAAAAACTCCTGCATTTCTGAAATACGATTAGCGGTTTCTTTCGTTCCATTTTCTGTGAGTTTATAATATTTACGTAAGCGATTACCAACTTTTGCAACTTCAACATCTAACAAGCCTTCTGCTTCAAGTTTGTGTAGGGCAGGATACAAAGCGCCTTCAGTAATTTTTAGTTCACCTTTGGTAAGTTCTTTTACTTTTTGTGTGATTTCGTATCCGTACATTTTATCATTTTGAGCTAATAACTTCAAAATAATAGTTTGTAAAGAACCCTTATATAATTTCTGATTTCCCATTGTGTTAATATTGAATGGTTTGTTTTTAGTTGCTTTTTTGTGTTTGCGACTTGCAACAAATATACATAATTTTCTTATGTATAAAATTCTTAGGTATATATTTTATAACAACCCTAACTTTTGTTCGTGCTTAGTTTCTTATTTTTGTAATCCTTATAAAATGAATAAATGTCTACATTTCACAAACTACGTATTGAAAAAATAATAAAGGAAACGGCAGATGCTGTTTCAATTTTATTTGATGTTCCTGCTGAGTTAGCAAGTAATTATACCTTTATTGCAGGACAATATATTACCATAAAAGCCAATTTAGATGATAAGGAAATAAGAAGAGCTTATTCTATTTGTGCTTCACCTAACAGTAAACAAATAAAAGTAGCGGTAAAAGCTGTTAATCACGGAAAATTTTCAACCTATGCTACTACGAAATTAAAAGAGAATACTTTTTTAGAAATTTCTGAACCAGAAGGAAAGTTTATCATAGAGCCTCAAGCGCAAAAGAATTATTTAGCGTTTGCTGCAGGAAGTGGTATAACACCAGTTTTATCGATGGTAAAAGCAGTGTTAGAAAATGAACCAACTTCAACAATTACTTTGGTTTTTGGAAATAAGAAAGCAGAGAGCACTATTTTTTACGATGAATTAAATGAGTTAGCAGAAAAATACTCTTCTCAATTAAATTTACACTATGTGTTTAGCCAAGAGGTTAAAACCAATACTAAGTTTGGTAGAATTGACAAAGGACTTGTAAATTACTTTGTAAAGAATGTTCATAAAGATATTTCTTTTGATTCAGTGTACTTATGTGAACCAGAAGAGATGATTCAAACAGTTTCTAATACACTTCAAGAAGATGGGTTTGACGAAAGAGATATCAATTTTGAATTATTTACAGCAAGCGTTTCAGATGAAGAAGCAGCGTTAAATATTCCTGATGGAAAATCTGAAATCACTGTACTATTAGATGATGAAGAGCATACTTTTATGATGGAAAAGACAGATACGGTTTTAGCGGCTTCTTTACACCATAAATTAGATGCTCCTTATTCTTGTCAAGGTGGGGTTTGCAGTAGTTGTATTGCAAAAGTTACCGAAGGAGAAGCAGTAATGGCGAAAAACTCAATTTTAACAGACGAAGAATTAGAAGAAGGATTAATTCTTACGTGTCAAGCACATCCGACGACTCAGAAGATTGTGGTAGATTTTGACGATGTTTAGTAAGTCGTAACTTTATAACTATGGATTTCTACGATTTTAAAAATGCTTTTTTAGTAGGTGTTTTTATGGCTTTTATGATAGGCCCAGTGTTTTTTATGCTAATAAAAACAAGTATTTTAAAAGGTGCCCGAGCAGCTATTGCCTTTGATCTTGGGGTAATTTTAGGAGATATTTCTTTTATGTTAATTGCCTATTTTGGAAGTAGAAGTTTGTTAGAAAAAATAAAAGACGATCCGCGGTTGTTTCTTATCGGCGGATTGGTCTTAATTGTTTACGGATTAATCACTTATTTAGACAAAAACAATAAAAAGGAAGCAGAAGCTCCTGATGTTGTGCTTCCTGAAAGTAATAACTACTTAAAACTACTATTTAAAGGATTCTTTTTAAACTTTATTAATATTGGCGTTTTGGCTTTTTGGTTAGGATTAATTGTGGTAATTGGTCCTACTTATGACATGAATCCGAAGTATTTAGTATGGTATTTTGGTACTGTAATAGCAGGATATATGATTACCGATTTAGGAAAGATACTTTTAGCAAAACAATTAAAAAGTAGATTAACTCCTTTAGTTATTTACCGTATAAAACGCGGAATGGGAATATTACTCATCGTTTTCGGAGCTTTCCTAATGTTGAAAGGCTTTATTCCTAATGAAAAAATTGATAATCTGATTGAAAAAGTAGAATCGATAGATTAAACAACGGGTAAGCTTCGAGGAAATTCAACCCTTGGCTATTTCTTGCGATTAAAAGCCAATAATCATTTTGGCTATTGAAAAGTAAATTAGAATTCCAAAAATATCATTACTGGTTGTAATAAAAGCTGCCCTGTTGCAATAGCAGGATCTATCCCATATTTATCTAAAATTAACGGAATAGAGGTGCCAACCAAACCAGCGACAATAATAACTGAAAATAGTGAAGTAGAAATAGCTAAAGCTACTTGAAAATCCCCTTTGGCTATCCATACAAAAGAGAATAATAAAATAGCTAAGATTACCCCATTAAGCATTGCTAAAGAAACTTCTTTTAATAAACGATTCCAGATAGAACCTTTAATTCCATCATTAGCTAAACCTTGTACAATAATTGCAGAGGATTGTACTCCTACATTACCAGCCATCGCCGCAATTAGTGGTGTAAATAAAAATAGAATAGGGCTTTTTTCCATAGCATCTTGAAAAACTCCCATAATACTAGCAGCACTTAGTCCACCAACCATTCCTAAGAATAACCAAGGTAAACGTGCTTTGGTTAAGGCAAAAATACTGTCCTCAGAATCTACATCTTGGGTAATACCGGCAGCTAATTGGTAATCTTTTTCAGCTTCCTCTTTAATTACATCAACAATATCATCAATGGTAATTCTTCCAACTAAAACTCCTAGTTCATCAACAACAGGAATAGCTTCAAGGTCATATTTACTCATAATATTAGCAACTTCTTCTGCTTTATCATGAACATGAACAAAATCTACTTTCGGAATATAAACGTCTGATATTTTTGCACGGGTAGACGCCATTAAAAGGTCTTTTAAAGACAAACGCCCTTTTAGCTTTCCTTCATCATCTACTACGTAAATAGAATGCACTCTGGTAACCTCTTCTGCTTGTAAACGCATTTTTTTTACACAGGTAAGTACATTCCAGTTTTCATTAACTTTTACAAGCTCTTTTGCCATTAATCCACCGGCAGAATCTTCATCGTAACGTAATAATTCAACAATTTCTTTAGCGTGTTCACGGTCTTCAATTTGTTGGATTACTTCTTGTTTACGCTCTTCTGGAAGTTCAGCGATAACATCGGCAGCATCATCGGTATCTAATTCATCAATTTCTTCGGCAATCTCTTTGGCAGAAAGTTGTTCTAGAATGTTTTCACGTACCTCTTCGTCAACATCCATTAATACCTCTGAGGTAGTTTCACTATCAAGTAGTCGAATGATATATACAGCATCATCAAAAGACAATTCATCTAAAACTTCTGCAATATCCGCGTGGTGGAATTCTGAGAAGAATTTAGAAAGCGATTTATTTTTCTGATTTTGTATAAGCTCTTCTACGCGCTCTAGTAAGTCTTTCGTAATTTCTAATGCCATCGTTTACGATTTTAGCCGATAATCGAGAGTTGAATGTTCTAAAATTAACTTAAAAATAAGCGTTTAACTGTTGTCTTGTGCTATTTTTTGTGTCAATTCTATGAATTTTTGTACCGATAATTGTTCGGGACGCATCGCAAATATAGGGTCTTCTTTTAAGGTATCCGAAAGATTGAAAGATTTTAAGCTTGAACGAAGCATTTTTCTTCGTTGATTAAAGGCAGTTTTTACTACTCTAAAAAATAACTTTTCATCTACAGGAAGTGTATAGTTTTCTTTTCTGATAAGACGAATAACTCCAGAATCTACTTTTGGGGGTGGGTTGAAAACTGACGGAGGAACGGTAAATAAATACTCAGCATCGTAAAAAGCCTGTGTTAATACGGATAATATTCCGTAGGTTTTACTTCCTTCTTTTTCAGCAATTCGTTCAGCTACTTCTTTTTGAAACATTCCAGAGAATTCAGGAATATACTCTCTGTTTTCAATCGCTTTAAAAACAATTTGTGATGAAATATTGTATGGAAAGTTTCCTATAATAGCTACTTGTTGCTTATTAAAAATCTCTGTAAAATCCTTTTTTAAAAAATCACCTTCAATGATATTAAATTTTTCTTTTGAAGTGTCTAACTTAATATGTTCAACAGGAAAGGTGTCTTGTAAGTAAACCACCGATTCTGAATCAAGTTCCATTACGGTAACCTTAGGTTTTTTTTCTAACAAATACTTTGTTAAAACCCCCATTCCAGGACCAATTTCTAATACATTATCGTATCCGTTTTCGGTTAAAGTATCAGCTATTTTTTTTGCAATGTTTTCATCGTTTAAAAAATGCTGTCCTAAATGTTTTTTAGCTCTTACGGTCATTCTTTATTGTATCTATTTGGTTGGTGGTTTTATTGTTAAGGCTATAACTGTTAGTCCAAAACCTATCCCGCTAATTACTCCACTAATGGTTTCCCAAGGGTTGTTGTCATAAGTGTAATACCCCATAACTCCACCTAAAGTTGCTATGAGTATTCCTAAGATTATGAGTAGTTTTTTCTTTTGATAGATTTTTTCTTGCATGTTTAGTTGCAGTTCACTGTAGGATAAAACTCATTCACTACTTTAAGTTCTGTACGGAACGCTAACATTTTATCTGCAAACTTTTTTAATCCATCGCTGCGTAATTTATCTGCACTGTGTTTGTAGTAGTTGTCCAAATCTTCACGAGTTCTTGCTGTATATTGAATAGAGTAGGTAATTCCTCCCATTTCTTCTTCAACCAGAACTTGCGTCATTTTTGCGCTGATAAAATGTCCTGTTGCTAATACTTCAGGAATATGGCTTTCTATCCAAGTTAACCATTCAGCGTGGATACTTTCGTCTATATTTACGGTTACATTGTATATGTACATTCTTTTTAATTTGGGAATTTAAAAATTTGAAAATGAAGTAATTTATGCATCTTCAAATTTTCAAATTGATTTGTTAAATATCGTCTCCTCTTATTTTTCTAAACTTTTTACGAGCTTCTACTAAATAGATGCTCGAAGGGTGGTCAAAAATAATCTTTTGATAGTATTCTTTTGCCTTTTCAGGGTTATTTAATTCGTTGTTGTACAATTCTGCCATGTAGTAATAAACATCATCAACATAAATTCCGTTTTTATCTAAGGCTATGATTTTAGCATAGTTTAAAATAGCTTCATCATATTGCTTCTTTTTAATAAATAATTGGGCTTGTTTAAACAAGGCTTCATCTTCAATAGCTTGTCCTCTATAAGTTGTAATAATTTCACTTAAAACAGCAATAGCTTGGTCGTTTTTATTCTGAAAAGCTAACAAATCGGCTTTGGCGTATTCTTTTAATCCAGAAGAAATGCTGTCTTTAGGTTCGTTATCTGATATAGTTAAAAACAAGTTTGCAGCATCGTTGGCAATAAGTTGAGAGGCTGATCCTTTTAAAACTTTTAGTTGCGCTTTAGCCCATTTAAAATCATTTTTAAAGTAAGATGCTTGGGCAACTTTAAAACGAGCTTCTTGACCTATATTATGATTTTTAAATGAAGTTTGTACCTGCGAATAATAAATGAGAGCTTTATTGAATTTACCCATGTACACTAAAACATCTCCTAATTTTAATTTTATTGATGCTTTTATAAATCTTGAGTTAGAAAAATCTAAAGATTTGTGTAAAATAACTTCAGCTTGTTCAGGGATGTTTTTGGTAAAGGTTAAATAATCAGCATAAGCTATTTGGGTGAATAATGTGTTTGAATTTATACCGTATTCTTTAAAAATAGCATCAAAACGTTGGTCAATGTCTGGTTGTTTGGTGTCTATAGCTATTCTCAGATTGTTGTTTATGGCTTCAAACTTATCTCTTGGGTAATTGGTGTTTTCTATAATAAGATCAAAACATTCTTTAGCAGTTTCGTAGTCTTTATTTTCCAAAGCTATTTTACCTAGTTCATTAATCCTATTTAAATTATCAGGATCTCTGGCAAACAATGCTTTGCTTTGAATAAGTGCTTTGCTATATTCTTTTTGCCTAATAAACAACCAAGAAAGTAGGTCGTTCCAAATGTCTTTTGGGTTACTTATAGATCTTTTTAATAAAGCTTTTTTGAATAAAATATTATTTTCATCTTCACTATCATCGGTTAAGTATTTACCAGCATAACGTTTAACATTGTTGAGGTAGCCTTCGTTTTTATCAACCAAATCGATGTATGATTCGAACATTTGTTTAAAATCACCTTTTTCACCATAAATTTGAGCCATTTGAAACCCATAATTAGCTTTCGGATTTATATCCATTATCTTTTGAAAGGTTTCAATAGCTAAATCTAGTTTGCTGTAATTTTTAAACATACCAGCAATTAATGCTCCGTAATTAGCCTTGTTATTAATGGATTCTATTGCTAATTGATAATGTTTGTTTGCAGTATCTATTTTTTCTTGACGTTCGAAGTTGTGACCGAGAACAACATGCAAGTAAGCTAAATTTGGTTTTTCTTTTAATTTTTGAAAAAGAAGCTCTTCAGCAACTGAAAATTGTTCGGTTTCTTGGTAGCAAGTAATTAATCTTTCTAAATAAGTAGTGTTGTAAGGGCTTTGGTTGTATAACTCTTTATATAACTGAATTGCTTTTTCATATTCATTATTTCTAAAATAATTTTCAGCAATGATAAATTCGTTTTGTTGCGCATGACAAAACAAACTAAATATCAGTAAATTAAATAGAATAACGACTCTTTTCATTTATCAAAAATACTGAACATAATTGTTAAAATACTATTAAAAGGGGTGCTTTTTTGAAAAGTACTGTAACATTTTGGCACGAACTTTGTTTTATTAGTAAAACAACTAAACAATGTTAATTATGAAAAACTTTACTACACAATACGAGATAGCAAAGCAGAATGCAAATGAGTTTATGAGAAAAGGTCAAATAACTCAATATTTTGAAGCATTGCTTGAAATGAACAAATACAAGAGATTAATGGTAGCGGTAGTTGCCAATTAAACATATTTTTTTTCAATGGGGATTGATTAATTAAAAATCCCAAGCGTCGTAATTGAGGCTTGGGATTTTTTCATTTTTATAGTGAAGATTGATTAATTAATCATATCAAAACCACAGTAAGGAACTAATACTTCAGGAATTTTAATTCCGTTTTCAGTTTGGTAATTCTCTAAAATACCAGCAAGTACACGAGGTAATGCTAAAGAGCTTCCGTTTAAAGTGTGTACTAATTGGCTTTTTCCTTCTTTATTTTTGAAACGTAACTTTAAACGATTTGCTTGAAAAGTTTCAAAATTTGAAGCAGAACTAATTTCTAACCAACGTTCTTGAGCAGTTGAATATAATTCAAAATCAAAAGTTAAGGCAGAAGTAAATCCTGTATCACCACCACATAAGCGTAAAATACGATACGGTAATTTTAATTCACGTAAAATTTCTTTGATATGTTCTACCATTCCGTTTAAGGCATTGTATGAATTATCAGGATGCTCAACACGAACAATTTCTACTTTATCAAATTGATGTAAACGATTTAATCCACGAACATGTGCTCCGTAGCTTCCAGCTTCACGACGAAAACAAGGAGTGTAACCAGTTACAGTAATTGGTAAATCATTTTCTTGTACTATTTCATCTCTAAAGATATTGGTTACTGGAACTTCAGCTGTAGGAATTAAGTACAAATTGTCACCTGTTACGTGATACATTTGTCCTTCTTTATCAGGTAACTGACCCGTACCAAAACCAGAAGCTTCATTTACCAAATGAGGAACTTGTACTTCTTTATAACCAGCCGCTGTATTCTTATCTAAGAAATAGTTGATTAAAGCACGTTGTAAACGAGCTCCTTTTCCTTTGTATACAGGAAAACCAGCACCTGTAATTTTTACACCTAATTCAAAATCGATGATGTCGTACTTCTTAGCTAATTCCCAGTGAGGTAAGGCATTTTCTCCTAAATCAGGAATAATCCCTTCTTTAAAAATTTCTTCATTATCTTCTTCATTCTTTCCTGCTTTTACAGAAGCATGCGGAATGTTAGGAATTTGATATAATAACTCGTTTAATTTATCAGCAGCAGCGTTTAACTCTTCAGTTAATTGTTTAGATTCCTCTTTTAATTCACCTGTTTTTGCTTTTAGTTGATTCGCTTCTTCAACTTTACCAGATTTAAAAAGACCACCAATTTCCTTGGATATTTTGTTAGATTCAGCCAATATATTGTCTAACGAAACTTGTGTAGCTCTACGTGTTTCATCAGTAGTTAATACTTCTTCAATAATTGCTTCGGCATCAGCAAAATTACGTTTTGCTAATCCGTCTAAAACAGTTTGTTTGTTTTCTCTAATAAACTGAACCTGTAACATCTTTTTAATTTTTTAAGAAAAGCAAAGATAAAAGAAGCAACAGACTTAAGCAATGCTAGAGGCTAATTGTTTTGAGGTAGTTTAAAGAAGTTTCTTTGTCTTTTTTAAGTTGTGATATTAAATCGGGAACAGAATCGAACTTTTGTTCATCTCTTAAAAAGTATAACAGTTCAATAGTTAACTCTTTATTATATAGATTTTGGTTGAAATCAAAAAAGTGGACTTCAATGGTTTGGTATTCGCCATCAACAGTAGGACGATTTCCAATATTCATCATTCCGTAAACAGTAGCATTTTCTATAGTTGATTTTACAACGTAAACTCCTGTTTTAGGAATCAATTTATATTCTTCAGAAACATCAATATTAGCAGTCGGAAATCCTATTTTTCCGCCTAATTGTTTACCGTTTACAACTTTTCCTGTGAGAGAAAAGTTATAACCTAAATAGTTGTTGGCGGTTTTTAACTGACCGTTGGCAAGTGCTTTTCTAATTTTGGTAGAGCTTACAGAAACTTCATCAATATCTTGAGCAGGAATTTCTTCGACCGTAAAATCGTATAAATGAGAATATTCAGTTAGCTGTTCAATGTTCCCTTCTCTATTTTTTCCGAAGTGATGATCGTATCCAATTATTAATTTAGAAATTTTTAGTCGATTCACTAGAACATCTCGAACAAAGTCTAAAGCAGTAAGTCTTGAAAACTCTTTACTAAACGGATGAATGATTAAATAATCTAATCCCAATTTTTCAAGATGTTGTGCACGTTCATCAATTGTATTAATCAATTTGATAGAAACGTCTTTTTGTAACACCATTCTAGGGTGTGGAAAAAAAGTAAGTAGTACCGATTTTTTTCCGCTAGATTTTGCTTCATGCACTAGCTTTTCAATAATTTTTTGATGCCCAATGTGCACACCGTCAAAAGTACCAATGGTAACTATTGTTTTTTGAGTAGGAGTGAAGTCAAAAATAGAATGTGTAATTTCCAAGGTTACAAATAAATTTAGGCAAAAATACAATTTGTATAAGAGGATAAATAATATTTCAAGAATAAAATCTAAAATTCAGATTTAGTAAAAAAATTATCTAATTATTTAATAAAATAGTAAAAAAGAACAGTGTATATTTCGTAAATGAAAAAAAATTGTATTTTGCAAAGCAGTTAACAAATTATTTTACATTATGATGAAAAAACTATTACTTGTTGCATTTGTGCTATTTGGCACAGCAATAATGGTTGCTCAAACTACCATTACAGGTACGGTAAAAGACGTCTCATTAGGAGAGCCTATTCCGGGAGCAAACATTAAGGTTTCAAGAAAAGCAGTAGGTACATCTACTGATTTTGACGGAAAGTTTACAATGACGGTAACAGATACCCCACCGTTTACAATTGAAATCTCTTCTTTAGGGTATCAAACAAAAACAGTTGAGATAACTAAAAACAACCAAGTTGTTGAGGTTAGCTTAACCGAAAATGCTACTTCGTTAGATGAAGTTGTTATCTCAGCTTCTAGAACTCCAGAACGTGTTATGGAATCGCCTGTAACTATTGAACGTTTTGATTCAAGAGCGATTAAAAATACCGCTTCTGCATCGTATTACGATGGATTAGAAAATTTAAAAGGAGTAGATATTAACTCAGGAGGTTTAACTTTTAAAACAGTTAACACTCGTGGTTTTGCTACTTTTGGGAATGAGCGTTTTGTTCAGTTGGTTGATGGAATGGATAATGCATCTCCGGCATTAAACTTTGCAATTGGAAACTTATTAGGAATTTCTGAAGTAGATGTAAAAAGTGTTGAAATTTTACCAGGAGCCGCTTCTGCTCTATATGGGGCTAACGCATTTAACGGTATTATGTTAATGCGTAGTGAAAACCCATTTAATGAACAAGGAATTAGTGTAGGTTTAAAAGCAGGTTTAACAAGTCAAGAAGCAGCAGGAGACAATGGTTATTATGATGCTACTATCAAAATGGCACATGCTTTTGATGATTATTTTGCAGTTAAAGCTAGTTTCTCTTATTTGAAAGGAGAAGAATGGCATGCTACTGATTATAGAAACACAACAGGTATCGGTGGTACATATATTCCAGGTATGAGTCATAATGATGATCCTAATTATGATGGCGCAAATACTTATGGAGATGAAGTTTCTGTTGATTTAGGAGGAGCTATTGGAAAAGTTAGTAGAACAGGATATAGAGAGGTAGATTTAATGTCTAACGAAGCAAAAAGTGTAAAGTTCAATGGAGCTATTCACTATCGTCCATTAGGAAATGATCGAGTAGAAATAATATGGAACTCTAAATATGGTACAGGTAATACTATTTACCAAGGACAAAACCGTTACAATCTTGCTAATTTCTTTATGGAGCAACACAAATTAGAAGTTAGAGGTAAAAACTTCTTTGTTAGAGGATATTACGCAGGTGAAGACGCAGGAGATTCTTACGATACTCGTTTTGCTGCAATCAATATAAATGGCAAATGGAAAGATAATACAGCTTGGTTTCAAGAATATGCGGGAGCATATTTAATGCATGGATCACATGATATAGCTAGAGAGTTTGCTGATAGAAACAGACCAGAACCTGGTTCTGCTGAATTTACAAGATTATTTAATGAGGTGACTTCTGACCCAGACTTATTAACAGGATCTAAGTTTAGAGATAATACAAGTTATTATCATGCAGATGCAAACTTAAATTTACGTGATTATATTGATTGGGCAGAAGTACAAGTTGGAGGTTCTTATAGACAATATAGATTAAACTCTTACGGAACTATTTATACTGATAATGACGGGCCAATTAAATATGGAGAATATGGTGTATATACACAAATCCAAAAGAAAATGATGGATGATCGTTTAAAGTTTACAGCTTCTGCACGTTATGATAAGTCAGATAACTTTGATGGTAACTTCACACCAAGAGTTTCATTAGCTTATGCAGCAGGAGAAAACAAAAATCATAACTTTAGAGCATCTTTTCAAACAGGATTCCGTAATCCTACAACACAAGATCAATACATTGGTTTAGCTACAGGAGCAGGATACATTATAGGAACAGCTCCAGATAATATTGATCGTTTTTCTGCTACTGCACAAACTACAACAGGGACTTTTACCTTAACAGGTCAAGATGTACTCAATAGAGGGTATTCAGCGGCTTCAATTACTGAAAAAGCAGATGCACCAAACGATCCAAGTGTTCCAGATCCTTCTCTAGTTAAAACAGCTTTGGTAAATCCAGAAAAAGTAAAGTCATTTGAAATAGGTTATCGAGCAGCGCTTCCTTTAGGAGAAAACAAGTTATCAGTAGATTTTAGTACTTATTATAATATGTATTCTGACTTTATTTCAAATAAAGACGTGGTTGTTTTAGTTGACCCTACGACACAACCTACTCTTAGTAATTTACAAAATAGAGATTTGATAAGAACTTTTAGTGTAAAGACAAACTCAACAGTAGATGTAAATTCATACGGAGTAGGTTTAGGATTAAACACTAAAATTTTTAATGGATTTGATATAGGATTAAATTATACATGGTCTAAATTTGATTTTGATCAAGCAGCTGACCCAGATTTCGAAGCAGGTTTTAATACACCTGAGCATAAAGTAAAAATGCAATTTGGACACCCAAATTTATTTGAAAATTTTGGTTTTAACATTAGTGCACGTTGGCAAGATGAGTTTTATTGGCAATCTACTTTCTTAGAAGGCACAATAGAAGAAAGAACAGTTCTTGATGCTCAAGTTAACTACTCTATCCCATCAATAAAGTCTGTGTTTAAAGTAGGAGGTTCTAATTTAACAGGAAAAGAATACTTAAGTGCCCCAGGAGTGGGAGCTGTTGGTTCTCAATACTACATTTCATGGACTATCAACAACTAAAAAAAGAAACAATGAAAAATACAATAAAATATACATTTTTATCTGCGTTATTTTTAGGTTTTGTTGCCTGTGATGTAGATAATACATTACCTGAAATTAAAGGAGAAGCAGAGAGTACTGTAGCATTAGAAGCAGGTAGTGCAGACTTTTCAAAATATGTTGCTATTGGAGCATCTTTTACAGCAGGTTTTACAGATAACGCTTTGTTTAAAGCAGGGCAAGAAAATTCTTTTCCAAATACCTTGGCAAAGAGATTTGCTTTAGTTGGTGGAGGAACATTTACTCAACCGTTAATGAATGATAACTATGGAGGGTTAATTTTAGCAGGAAACCCTGTATTACATCCAGTAACAGGAGAAAGGTTATTTGATGTAAGATTAACTTTCAATGGTGAAGGTCCAACCTCTTTAAGTAACGTTAATCCAATGGCGATGTCTACTACAGATTTTGCATTGAATAATCCAACAGGACCATTTAATAATGTAGGGGTGCCAGGAGCAAAAAGTACGCATTTTATTGCACCAGGATATGGTAATTTAGCTAATTTCCCTGCAGCTGCAAATCCTTATGCTATAAGAGTAGCTGGAAATACAAATGCTTCTATTATTGAATTGGCAGTTGGTCAAAACCCAACATTTTTTACTTTGTCTGAGTTTGGAGGAAACGATGTTTTAGGTTATGCTATCTCTGGAGGAGACAATTCTAGTCCAATTACACCTACAGCAACTTTTGATTTTGCTTTGAGTACGGTTGAATCGGCCTTAAAAGAAACAGGAGCAAAAGGTGTAGTGGCAAACTTACCATATATTACAAGTTTACCTCACTTTACAACAGTACCACACGCACCATTAGATCCTAGTAACCCTGATTTTGGGGCGCAAATACCAACATTAAATAATGTTTTTGGAGCGATAAATGGAGTTTTTGAAGCTATTGGTGTTCCAGAAAGATCAATTGTGTTTGCTACAGATGCTGCAAGTGCTGTTGTGATTAAAGATGAATCGTTAGAAAATAAAACTGCTCAAATCGTTGGTGCTCTATTGGCAAGTCCTACTTTCCCTCCTTTTGTAGCGAGTTTTGGATTACCTACTGATGCAACTACATTGCAAAAAGTAGCAGGTTTATTAGGTACTTATTATGGTCAAGCAAGACAAGCGACTGCTGATGATTTGTTAGTGCTACCAAGTATGAATGTGATAGGAGAGGTGAATGCTGATTCAGTTGCATTTTTAATGTCTCAAGGTTTACCACAACAATTGGCAGGAATGTTTTCTGTAGAGGGTGTGTCTTTGCCTTTGGAAGATAAGTGGGTTTTGATTCCTGGTGAACAGGCAGAAATAAAAGTAGCAACGGATGCTTATAACACAAGCCTTAAAACAATGGCAGATGCAAACGGATATGCTTTTGTTGACTTTAAAGCTATTTTACAAGAAGCTTCTACAGTTGGTTTAGAATTTGGAAATTACAATATGAATACTAGTCTAGTAACTGGTGGTTTAGTTGGTTTAGATGGAATTCACTTAACTGGTAGAGGATATGCTTTAATGGCTAATAAAATGTTAGCTGCTATTGATGCTACCTACGGATCTAACTTTACTGTAGGTAAGGACGGTTTAGCTAAACCAGATGATTATCCAACAAATTACTCACCTACTTTACAATAGTGAGCAAAATATAAAGTAAAAAAAGCTGAAGATTAATCTTCAGCTTTTTTTTTGTCTTTATCGGAGTTCATAACATATTTTTTATACTTACCATCTTTGTATCTATGGTATATAAATATAGGCATTAATACAAAAGACATGTATAAAACGCCTAAACCCATTACAACTTGACCTTTGAGATGGTCAGTGTTTAAAAGATAAGCTCCTACAATCATCCAAAGTAAAAAGATTATAAATAATATTTTAAGTAATGTCTTCATCTGTTCTTTTGAAATAGTTTTCTAATGCAAAAATAAAAATCCTAAACGGTTAGGCTTAGGATTTTTGCTTGTTTTATGGTTTTAAAAGACTATGCTTCCATTTTTTGTAACCAAGAACGTACATTTACCTCTTGATTAATAATGTTGCTTAATTCTTCTATTTTAACACGTTTTTGCTCCATGGTATCTCTATGACGAATGGTAACGGTATTGTCTTCTAAAGTATCATGATCTACAGTAATACAAAAAGGAGTTCCTGCAGCATCTTGACGACGATATCTTCTACCTACAGCATCTTTATCATCGTAAGAAACATTGAAATCCCATTTTAAATCATCTACAATTTTACGAGCTATTTCTGGCAACCCATCTTTTTTTACTAATGGTAAAATAGCTGCTTTTGTTGGAGCTAAAACAGCAGGTAATTTTAATACTGTTCTAGTGGTACCGTTTTCTAATTCTTCTTCTTGTAAAGAGTTAGCGAAAACAGCTAAGAACATTCTGTCTAAACCGATAGAAGTTTCTACTACGTATGGCACATAGTTTTTGTTCTCTTCTGGATCGAAATATTGTAATTTTTTCCCAGAGAATTCTTCGTGTGCCTTTAAATCGAAGTCGGTACGTGAGTGAATTCCTTCTAATTCTTTAAATCCGAATGGGAATTTAAACTCGATGTCAGCAGCAGCATCCGCATAATGCGCTAATTTCTCATGGTCATGAAAACGATAATTATCAGCTCCCATTCCTAATGATAAGTGCCATTTTAAACGGGTTTCTTTCCATTTTTCATACCATTCTTTTTGAGTTCCTGGTTTTACAAAAAATTGCATTTCCATTTGCTCAAATTCACGCATTCTAAAGATAAACTGACGTGCAACGATTTCGTTACGGAAAGCTTTACCTGTTTGTGCAATTCCGAAAGGAATTTTCATACGACCTGTTTTTTGCACGTTTAAGAAGTTTACAAAAATTCCTTGCGCAGTTTCAGGACGTAAGTATACTTGCATAGCACTATCGGCAGAAGCACCTAATTGAGTACCAAACATTAAGTTGAATTGCTTTACTTCTGTCCAGTTTTTAGAACCAGTTAACGGATCCGCAATTTCTAACTCTTCAATTAAGGCTTTAACATCCGCTAAATCTTCATTTTCTAAGGATTTCGCTAACCTGCTTAAAATAGTATTAATTTTTTCTTGATACCCTAGTACTCTTCCGTTCGTTGAAATAAACTCTTCTTTATTAAAAGCATCGCCAAAACGTTTTGCAGCCTTAGCTACTTCTTTATCAATTTTGGCTTCAATTTTAGCACAGTAATCTTCTACTAAAACATCAGCTCTATATCGTTTTTTAGAATCTTTATTGTCGATTAATGGATCGTTAAAAGCATCAACGTGCCCAGAAGCTTTCCAAGTAGTTGGGTGCATTAATATTGACGCATCAATACCTACAATGTTTTCGTGCATTTGCACCATTGCTTTCCACCAATAATCGCGAATATTTTTCTTTAATTCTACTCCGTTTTGAGCATAATCATACACCGCACTTAATCCGTCATAAATTTCAGATGATTGGAATACATAACCGTATTCTTTAGCGTGCGATAAAACTTTTTTAAATTGATCTTCTTGTTTTGCCATATTGCAAAAATAGAATAAGGATTTGAACTTAGGGTATTGAAAAAGAAAAAAGTGAAGAATTTAGTAAACTCTTCACTTTGGCTGAAATATTGTGGGTAACTATTGTTTTATTTAAGCTTAATTTTGGTGTTTCCAGAATACACCCCGTCAATAAATGCACTTATAACGTACGTGCCTCTTTTAATGTCGTCACGATTAACCAATACTAAAGAAACTAAGCTTAAGCGGTTGTTGTCGTAATTTACTTCAAGCGAATCGGTATATTGAACTTGAGCGCCAGTTTTTAAACTAAACTTTCCTTTAGGGGCAATTACATTTTTGTTTTCATCAGTAATTTGAATGTATACTCTTTTTTCACCAGAAGAAGTGATAGGGTTTTCTAATAAATCAAAATTTATTCGAAATGCATCAGTTCTGTTAGATCTAGAGGTTGTAGTAAGTTTTCCGCTACTACGCTCTTTCATTGCAATTGCTTTAACAGGACTTGTTTTAATAATACCTCCAATAGCTACTTTAGCTTCTAACTCTTTGTTTTTTTCTACTAAATTTTCGTTTACACTGTCTTTTTGTTGTAAAATTTCGTTAGCAATAACATTTTCTTGCGTTAAGGCTTCGTTAGCGCTGTTTAAAGAATCTATTAGAATGAATAACTTTTTGTTTTCGCGCTCTAGAGTAGCAATTCTTCTTCGATATTTTCTGATTAAATTGAAATTATCAGACTTTAAATCTTTAATAGAGTCTCTTAAACTCTTCATTTTTGTTAGCTCTATCTCTAATCTATCAGCTAAACGTTTTTTGCCAACAACAACATCGGTGTAATCTTTAATCATTTCGTCAAGATCTTGCTGTAAATCGGCTTTTTCTTCTAAGAAAATGTTGTTGAGTGTTTTGTTTTCGTTTGATTTTTGCTGAGCATAAAAAATTAGGAAAACTGTTAGAAGTAGGAGTACGATAATTAGTACATTCTTCTTTTTTTGATGATTCATGATTTTAGGGGAATTGAATTTATATTATGTCTTTTCTATCTATTAAGGAGGTTTATTTTAAATCTAATGAATTTTTGCCGACGTTAATACCATTTACAAAGGTACTAATGTGATAAACACCTGCAGTTATTTTATTATTAATATTTACGACTGAAACCATAGACAATTGTCTGTTGTTATAATCGGCGATTAAAACATCACTACATGGTATCTTTTTTTTATTATGAGTACAATCATCTTTTATAGGCGCCACAACATTGTTGTTGTTATCAGTAATTTGAATGTGTACTTCTTTAGGACCTGGTGCAGCTACTTTATTTTCTAATAAATCGAACTCTATTTTAAAAGCATTTACCTTTTCTGATCTCGTTGTAGAAGTATATTTTCCGTTTCTCTTTTTTTTAAGCGCTTCTGCTTTAATTGTTGATATTTCAATAACTTCTGCAATGGCAACTTTTTCTTTTAAAACTTGACGTTCTTTACTTAGCTGGTTGTTTATACTAGATAATTTTGTGTTTTGATGTTCTTTAAAGAGTAGTGCCTGTTTAACACTATCGTTTTTTGAAAGTAACTCATCGTTTATACTGCTTAGGTAATTTATTTTTTCAAAAAGTTTATGGTTTTCTTCGATAAGGATTTTTGTTCTTTTTCTGTAGTATCGTATAAATCGATAATCAGCTTCTTTTAAGTTTTTAACAGAATCTCTTAGTTGAACAACCTTTTCTAGCTCGTCTTTTAATTTTAAAGAATATTCATTTTTCTTAAAACTAGCTTGCCTATAGTCTTTAATGATAGTGGTGAGTTCTTGTTCTAACTCATCTTTGTCTAATTCGAAAACAGCTTTTAATTCGGAATAGTCTTTAGCATTTTGATAGGAAAGAACACCTATAATAAACACTAATAGAATCAAGAAGGCTGTAAAGCCATTGTTTTTTATTATTGAAGGGATCATCATTTTAGGGGGTATGATGCATTATTGTGTTTTGGGCTAATATACTATTTATTTTTTAACACATTTGTAAATAAATGCAGGCGGAAAGTTTAAAGGCTCAAAACTTAAGTCAATATTATTACCAAAAACATCTTTTAATTTCTTGTAATAAGTTAAGCTGTATTGGTACTGAATGAAAGCTCCGTTAGTAGCAAGAAAATTATAGTTTTTTACTAAAATAGCATGTGAAATTTCTTTAGGAATAATAGTTAAAGGTAAGCTAGAAATAATATAATCTGCTTTAGTGTAGCCTAACTTTTCAAGTTCCGGTTTAATTTTTTCAGCAGATGCTTTTAGAACAATTAACTGTGGATGTTTTATTTTTTGTAACTCTTGGTAAAAAACATCATTAATTTCAAAACAAATCAGTACAGAATTCGGTTTGATTTTATTGAGAATATGATGTGTAATTGCTCCATTACCAGGGCCTAGTTCTACAACTACTTCCGCCGTAGTAAAATCAATTTCATTTAGCATTTTATTAGCCAAATACCTTGAACTAGGAATAATTGTTCCTGATGTTTTATAGTTTTTTACTGCTTCTTTAAAAAAGTTAAATTTAGTGCTCAAAATATCGTTTTCTGTTACTTTTTGTATCTTTCTGTTAAAAAAGGCTTGTAAAGATGCAATTTTTAAAAGATATATTTTATGTATTCTACCCCAATTTATGTATAAATTGTGAAACAACATTACTTCAAAATGAAAAATTTCTGTGTACATTTTGCAAAAATGATCTTCCAATTATAGACGATAATGAGCATATAAATGTTACATTAATGTCAACTTTTTATGGTAGAATTCCTGTAGAAAAAGTACGTTCGTTTTTGTATTATCAAAAAGATGGAATTACTCAAAAACTCATTCATCAATTAAAATATAAAAATCAACCAGAAATAGGAGTTTTTATTGGTGAGTGGTTTGGAAGTAATTTAGTAGATATGAATGTTTTTGAGGACATAGATTATATTGTTCCTGTTCCATTGCATCCCAAAAAGCAGAGGAAGAGAGGTTATAATCAAGTAACATTATTTGGAGAAACATTAAGTAAGATACTCGATGTTGAATATAAACCAAACGTGCTTATTAGGTCTTCAACAACTAAAACGCAAACATTAAAGCAGCGATTTGAACGATTTTCTGATAGTAACACCAAATTCAAATTAGCAAACACCACAATTTTTGAAAACAAACATGTTTTACTAATTGATGATGTGATTACAACTGGAGCAACGATAGAAGCTTGTGCAAACGAATTGTTAAAAACTAAAAATATAACCATTAGTGTTGCTACTATGGCGTACACGCAAAAAGGGTAGTAACTTTCCATCTTAATTTACTACTTTTGAAATTGGATTTAAAACCATCAATTTGTGAAAAATAAACATCTTATTTTAATAACACTTTTTGCTTTTATCATCGTTAGTTGTGCACGTAAAGGAAGACCAGAAGGAGGCCCAAAAGATGAAACAGCACCCATTATGGTTACTGCAAATCCACCATACGAAACTATTCATTTTAAAGAAGATAATATTCGTATTTATTTCGATGAGTATATTGTTTTAAAAGATTTACAAAAACAATTAGTGGTTTCACCTCCAATGAAAAACCCACCACTAATTACACCTCAAGGAGCTCCAAGTAAGTATATCAATATAAAAATATTAGATACACTACAACCGAATACAACCTATACATTTAACTTCGGAAATGCGGTTCAAGACAACAATGAAAACAATAAATTAGAGAGTTTCAAGTACGTGTTTTCTACAGGGAATTATATCGATTCGTTAACAATAAAGGGCTCTGTCGCTGATGCTTTTGATAAAAAGGAAGTAAAAGAAGTAAGTGTGTTATTGTATAAGTTAGATAGCGTTTATAACGACTCAATTATATACAAACAAAAACCTAACTACGTAACGAGTACGTTAGATTCTACAAACTTTGAGTTTAGTAATTTACGAGAAGGAAAATATTTAATGTTAGCTTTAAAAGAGCAAGCAAACGACTATATTTTTAGTAGTAGAAATGACAAAATAGGTTTTGTAGCAGATACGATTACATTGCCAGCAGATAGTATTATAAGTAACCCGATTCGTTTTTTTAAAGAAATTCAACCGTATGAATTTAAAAGAGGGAAAGAAGTAACTAAAGGAAAAATTCAGTTTGGATTTGAAGGGAAGCAAGATGATATAAATATTGAAATACTGTCGGAAGTTCCGCAAGATTTCAAATCATTTACACAGTTAGAAAAAGACAAGGACACATTAAACTATTGGTATACTCCGATTGTAAGAGACTCGTTAAACTTTATTGTAAACAACCTAAATTTTAAAGATACGGTTACCGTATTTTTAAGAAAAAAACAGATTGATTCTTTATCAGTGTCATCAAACGTGGGGGGTGTTTTACATTTAAAAGATACAATGTTTATTCAAACGAATAACCCTATTGTTTCTATTGATAAATCCAAGTTTTCTTTAATAGATAAAGATACTGTTGAGGTAGCTTTTGAGTTAAAAAAGCAATCGATTAACAAATTAGCTGTTTTATTTGAGAAGAAACCTAAGTTTGGCTACATTTTTAAAGGATTGCCACAAGGAATTACGGATGTTTACGAAACCACCAACGACACGTTAAATTACAAGTTTACTACTCGTGCAGTAGATGATTACGGAAGTATAGTGTTGGATGTTAAAAAAGAAACACCACATCCAGTAATTATTCAATTATTGGTGAAAGATGAGGTGAAAGAAACAGTGTATCTTTCAGAATCTAAAAAAATAGAGTTTGCCTTGTTAGAGCCTAAAGAATACAGTGTAAGAGCTATTATTGATGAAAATAATAACCGTGTGTGGGATACGGGTAATTTCTTAGAGCGTAAACAACCAGAGCAAATCATTTACTTAGAAACAGAGTTTAAATTAAGAGCTAACTGGGTACAAAACGAAACGTTTGTAATTAAGTAAATGTCATTTCGAAGGAGTCTACGACTGAGAAATCTCACTCTAGAGATTTAATTCTTCAAAAAGACACGTTTAAAAAAGCTTAGAAGCACATATTAATGTGCCTCTAACCAATTTGCTCCTGTATCTATTTCAACATCTAACGGAACGCTCATTTTAAATGCATTTTCCATTTCTTGTTTAATGATAGGTTTAATGATGTCTAACTCATCTTTATGGGCATCAAAAACCAATTCATCATGGACTTGTAGTAACATTTTCGACTTGAAATTTTCTTGCTCAAATCGCTTATAAATGTTAATCATGGCAAGTTTAATGATATCAGCAGCAGAACCCTGAATAGGTGCGTTTACTGCGTTTCTCTCAGCTGCACCACGAACAATTGCATTACGAGAATTGATGTCTTTCAAATAACGACGACGCTTTAAAACAGTTTCTACGTATCCGTGTTCACGAGCAAAATCTACTTGTTCAGCAATGTAACGTCTTAGTTTAGGATAGGTAGCATAATAGGTGTCGATTAATTCTTTGGCTTCTGAACGAGTTAAATCGGTTTGATTGCTTAATCCGAAGGCAGAAACTCCATAAATAATTCCGAAGTTAACCGTTTTAGCATTGCTACGTTGCTCACGCGTTACTTCTTCAATAGGAACATTAAATACTTTAGCAGCAGTAGAAGCATGAATATCTTCTCCATGCTGAAAAGCTTTAATCATGGTTTCTTCTTCACTTAAAGCAGCGATAATTCGTAATTCAATTTGACTGTAATCTGCCGCTAATAACACATAATCTTCATTTCTTGGAATGAAAGCCTTACGTACTTCTTGTCCGCGTTTTGTACGAATAGGAATGTTTTGTAAGTTCGGGTTGTTTGAACTTAAACGTCCAGTAGCAGCTACTGCTTGCGCATACACCGTATGTACTCTTCCTGTTTTTGGATTGATTTCATTAGGAAGTGCATCAACATAGGTGCTTTGTAATTTTTTATACTGACGATATTCTAAAATATCAGACACTATCTGATGGTCTTTGGCTAAATAAGAAAGTACATCTTCCGCAGTAGAATATTGCCCTGTTTTTGTTTTTTTAGGTTTGTCAACCAACTTTAATTTGTCAAATAGGATAGGACCTAATTGCTTTGGAGAAGCAATGTTAAACTCTTCTCCAGCTTGTTGGTAAATGTTTTGTTCTAATTGCTGAATATCTTTGGTTAACTCAACTGATAAGGACTTTAAAAAGTCGGTATCTAAGTTAATACCTTCAATTTCCATGGCTGATAATACAGAAACTAACGGGATTTCAACTTCATTAAACAGTTTGGTTACATTTCCGCTTTCTAATTCCTTAGAAAAATGCTCTTTTAATTGATACGTTACATCAGCATCTTCTACAGCATATTCAGTTTGTTTTGGCAATTCAACTTCGCGCATAGAAAGTTGATTTTTACCTTTTTTACCAATCAATTCAGTTATTGAAACAGGTTGGTAGTTTAAATAGGTTTCAGAAAGTACATCCATGTTATGGCGCATATCTGGATTGATAAGGTAATGCGCAATCATGGTGTCAAATAGTTTACCTTTTACAGGTATGTTATAATTTGATAATACTTTGATATCGTATTTTAAATTGTGACCTATTTTTTCAATAGTTTCCGCTTCAAAAAATGGACGAAACTCTTCTAAAATAGTTGTGGTTTCTTCTTGGTCTTCTGGAAAAGCAACATAGTATCCTTTGTTAGCTTCCCATGAAAAAGCAATTCCAATTAATTCAACCTCTAGTGCTTTTAAACCCGTTGTTTCGGTATCAAAACACACAGAGTTTTGTTGCAATAACTTTTCTAATAAGAGTTTTCTTGAAAGAGGTGTATTGGCTAATTGGTAAAAATGATTGGTGTTTTCAATGGTTCTAAATCCGTTGATAGTATTTTCTTCTGAAGTATTTCCGCTACCTGGAGCGGCAAACAAATCGAATTGACCTGAAGTGCTAGTTTTGGTGGCTTTTGGTTTTTCAACAGAAGAAGAATTTTCTTGAATATCTTCTGGAGAAGCAAATGTTTTTAGGAAGTTTTCTGTTAAACGACGGAACTCTAAATCGGTAAAAATTTCTTTGGTAGCTTCAATGTTTGGTTGTTCAAAAATTAGTTTATCTAGCTCTAATTCTACAGGAACATCTAACATAATAGTAGCTAGTTGCTTTGAAAGTATACCAAGTTCCGCATTGGCTTCAATCTTTTCTTTCATTTTACCCTTTAATTCATGGGTGTTGGCAAGCAATCCTTCCATAGAACCATAAGCAGCAATGAATTTTTTAGCTGTTTTTTCACCTACACCAGGTAGTCCAGGGATATTATCAACAGAATCCCCCATCATACCTAAAAAGTCAATTACTTGTAATGGATCTTCAACTTCAAACTTAGCTTTTACTTCTTCAATACCCCATTTTTCATAACCATTCCCCATACGTGGCGGACGGTACATAAAAATGTTATCAGACACTAATTGAGCAAAATCCTTATCAGGAGTTACCATATAGGTTTGCAGACCTACTTTTTCGGCTTTTTTGGCAAGAGTTCCAATAATATCATCAGCTTCATATCCTTCTTTTACAATAGCAGGAATATTCATTGCTTCTAATATTTTTTCGATATACGGAACCGCTAAACGAATAGCTTCTGGTGTTTCTTGTCGGTTAGCTTTGTAATGTTCAAAAGCTTCAACACGATCAGTACTACCTCCTTTATCGAAACATACAGCTAAATAATCGGGTTTTTCTCGTTTAATTACATCTAGTAAAGAGTTTGTAAACCCCATAATAGCAGAAGTGTCTAAACCTTTAGAGTTGATTCTCGGATTTTTAATAAAAGCGTAATACCCTCTAAAGATTAGCGCATATGCATCGAGTAAAAAAAGTCGTTTTTGATCTGCCATGTTGTATATTGAGTCTGTTGAATTAAATTATTGATACCTATTCGCTTACGGTAAAAAGGCAATATTGTTTATTCGTGAGAATTTTGAAGGTAAAGCTACAAAACTTTAACAAGATGTTAAAAACCTATTTTAAGAATCGCTGTATCTTTGTTTATCCTTAAAAATGAAGTAAATGTCTCGTTGGGTAGTAACTCTTATTATAATATCAGCAATTGTTATTCTGCTTGAAACGTATGCGTTTCAGGCAATAAAAACACTAACTAAAAGTAAAATTGTACAGTACAGTTGGTTCTTGGTAAGTTTGCTGGTGTATGCGAATTTTTTCTATGTAATTCTTACGTCAGATAGAGGCTCTGGACAAACAATTAAGTTTCAATGGGCAGTAGGGATGTTTTTACTTGTTTTGGTGCCAAAATTAGTAGTATTGTTGTTAATGTTTGGTGAAGACGTTGTGAGGTTGGCTCAAAAAGGATTTTCATTTTTCTCTAAAGAAGAAACCAAAGATTTAGCAGGAAGAAGAGCTTTTGTATCAAAAATAGCCTTAGGGTTGGCTGCACTTCCTTTTGCAAGCATGCTGTATGGTATGGTTAAAGGAAAATACAATTATAAAGTATTAAAATATCAATTAAGTTTTAAAGATTTACCCGAAGCTTTTGATGGCTTTACCATATCTCACATTACCGATATTCACTCTGGAAGTTTTGACAATCATGAGAAAATTCAATACGGAGTAGATTTAATCAATGAGCAACAATCAGATATGATTTTATTTACAGGTGATATGGTAAATAATTTTGCTCATGAAATGGATGATTGGGTGTCTGTTTTTTCTCAATTAAAGGCTCCTAAAGGGATGTTTTCTGTTTTAGGAAACCATGATTATGGTGATTATTCAGACTGGACAAGTCCAAGAGACAAAAAAGCTAATTTTGAAGCAATCAAAGATATTCACCCAAAGATTGGGTTTGATTTATTGTTAAATGAAAACCGTTATATTGAAAAAGACGGACAAAAAATAGCATTGATAGGTGTAGAAAACTGGGGGAAAGGTCGTTTTAGTAAAAAGGGAGATTTAGCAAAAGCCTCTGAAGGAGTAAAGCAAGAAGATTTTAAGATTTTACTTTCTCATGATCCCAGCCATTGGGAACATATGGTAAAGACAGATGAACACAATTATCAATTAACGCTTAGCGGACATACACACGGATTACAATTTGGAATTGAAATTCCAGGTTGGTTCAAATGGAGTCCCTCTAAATATGTGTATAAGCAATGGGCAGGATTGTACGAAGAATTTGGCAGATATATTAACGTAAACAGAGGATTTGGATATCACGCTTTTCCTGGAAGAGTAGGGATTTGGCCTGAAATTACCGTTATAGAGTTAAAAAAAGCCTGATTTTCAGTATTTTTTAAGAATTAAATAATATTTACCTAACAAAAAATTAGTAATTTTAGGCTCTTTACTGATTAAACTTATGCAAAAGATGACAAAGTTTGGTGAAATTATAAGTATTAACAAGCCTGTGTTAATTGATTTTTATGCAGATTGGAGTGAGTTAGAGCCTAGTTTAGACACACTTCGTGATGTTGCTGCTGCTTTGGGAGATAAAGCGAAAGTTATCAAAATAGATATTAAAAAG
Source organism: Tenacibaculum sp. TB-56 (assembly GCF_059716275.2). Classification (NCBI taxonomy): domain Bacteria; kingdom Pseudomonadati; phylum Bacteroidota; class Flavobacteriia; order Flavobacteriales; family Flavobacteriaceae; genus Tenacibaculum; species Tenacibaculum sp. TB-56. The sequence goes on from NZ_CM201367.1 coordinate 1,287,639, forward strand.
AATGAAATTCTTGCTGAAGCTTTGCGTGTAAAAGGAAATCCTACATTTATCATTTACAAAAATGGGGAAATGAAGTGGCGTCAAACAGGTGAGCAAGATGCCAATACCTTAATTGGTTTGGTGCAACAATACGTTTAATCGCAGGGCGATAGCCAAAGATTTAATTTTCCGAGGTTTGTCTCGAAAATAGTGAGGCTTATTCACTTAAATTCCTCTTATACTTACTCTGAGGCACTTGATTTTATAGCCTTAAATTCGTAACCTGTTTCCGAAAATTCTTGAAGTACTTTTGGTAGTGCATAATATAGCTTTTCACTAGCTTTTATACTGTCGTGAAAAACGACAATGCTTCCGTTTTGTGTATTTTTAAGTACATTTTGTAAGCATTTTTCTTTTGAAATAGTTTTGTCAAAATCAGCAGAAAGTACATCCCACATAATAATTTTGTAACCTTTCGCAATCAATTTTTTTGCTTGAGTTCTTTTTATTTTTCCGTAAGGAGGACGAAACAGTTTTACTGTTTGATGAGTTAACAAACTTTCACACTTATTTATATTTTCAATATAAGTGGTATTACTGTTTTTCCAGCCGTTTAAATGATTAAAAGTGTGGTTTCCTACCGAATGTCCTTCTGTAATAATTCTATTGAAAACAGCAGGATGTTTACGTATGTTATCACCTATGCAAAAAAAAGTAGCTTTCGCATTAAATTGTTGGAGTTGATCAAGTACAAATTCCGTTACTTCTGGAATAGGACCGTCATCAAAAGTTAGAAAGATTTCTTTTTGATCAGAAAAAAAAGACCACGTATACTTTGTGAATAAACGTTTAAGTATACGTGGTGTTTTTATAAAATACAACCTCATTAATTAAGGTTTTATAGAATCTAGTTGTTCTAGTTCCAATTCTTCTTCAGTTGGTGCTCTAAAGAATCTTTCGTGAACCATATAGTCTTGGAATGCTTTTTTTCCGTACTCTTCATCTTTGTCATAACGTACAATTTGCTGAATAATGTTTTGGTACATGTACAGGTTAGTTTGTATGTTATCTTCTACCAAATAAAGGTCTTGAGGATCAAAAGTAATATAGTATTGTAGTTTTTGCTGGAAGATGTCAATCAATGTTTCAGCAGTTTCACGTGCTTTATCAATATCACCAATACGGTAGTACAATTCTGGATATCCTAAAGAGAAGTTATAGTGATCAAAATCTCTAATAGGCATTTTATGTAACGATAAATCTAACACGTCTTTTGCGTTTACAGAATCACCTTTTTGCATAAACTCTTCCGATAAACGGATTAAGTTATTACGTAAGGAAATAGCGTTACGCTTGCTTTGTTCATCCAAATAAATTTCACCGTTATTAATAGTTTTCCAATCCCATTTTTTAACGTTAGCATACATTTTTTCTGGGTCGATACGTCCCATTTCAAAAATAGATTGTCCTTCATTAGAAGTTTTAATAGGAACCAGTTTGTACGACATTCCATCTAGCTGTAAATAATCTTTTAACCAGATGTACTCTTCATCTGCATTAGCACCACCTGTAAAATAAAGAGGGCGTTTCCAATCAAAATTATTTAAGATATCTAACATTAAAATTCGCGCTTTTGATAAACCTCTGTCATCAACAGTAATATCAATATAATCTACCATTTTATCAGCATCTTTTGCTGCTACCAAACCAGATTTTAACGCATTTTCTTTGTTAACAGGAATACGGATTTTATTGGTTGGATAGAATTTTTCTCTTGCTCCATCTCCAGCATCTAAATAGGTTGCATCATTGTCACTAGCAATCCAACGCATAAAGTCGCTGATAGAAAGAACAGAATCTTTTAACTGCGGAATAGGATAATGGTACGCCATATCTAAGGTTCCGTATTTGTACTGGTCGTGCGTTAATTGTGACGGAATAGGATCTGCCGTATATGTTTTCTTTTTCATTTGATCGATATACCAATCTGTTTGAAAAAGGCTAGTGTTTACAACTTTAATATCTCTACGTACTCCTTCAACTTGTTGCATATACCATAGCGGGAATGTATCATTATCACCTATGGTAAAAATAATCGCATTCGGATCACAGCTTTCTAAATAGGTTTGCGCATTTAATCGGGCTAAATAGCGATCTGATCTATCATGGTCATCCCAGTTTTGGAAGCCCATTAATGCAGGAACAGCAACTAATGAAACTGCAGAAGTGGCAATGGCAACCACACGTTTGTTGGCGTACTTTTTAAAATAATCATATAAAGCAAGTACCCCGAAACCAATCCAGATGGCAAAGACATAAAACGAACCAACTACGGCATAATCACGTTCACGTGGTTCAAATGGTTTAGGGTTGGTGTAAAATATAATAGCTAGCCCTGTAAATAAGAAGAACAAGGTTAGTACATAAAAATTCTTTTTATCTCTGTTAAGTTGATATAACAGTCCGAAAATTCCTAAAAGTAAAGGCAAAAAGAAATAGGTGTTCCGTCCTTTGTTGTTTTTAACATCATCTGGTAAATTTTGTTGAGAGCCTAAGCGAGCTTCATCAATAAAATTAATACCGCTTAACCAGTTTCCGTTTTCAATGTCTAAATGTCCTTGAATATCGTTTTGACGACCTACAAAGTTCCACATAAAATAACGCCCGTACATATATCCAAATTGAAAATCAACCATGAATTTTATGTTTTCTAAAAACGTTGGACGTCTTTTACTTCGAGCAGGAATTCCAGCAATGCTTTTGTATTGTTGCTCAGAAGCAGGATTTACCATACGAGGAATAAACCCTTTGTGTTTGCTTGAATAATTAGGAAGTACGTTTTTATACCTGTTTACAATAACATACTTACCATCTATTTTTTCATATTTAGGTTTGTCGTCTTTATATGGATTTTCGGCATCTTGTTCTCTATCATAAGCTACAGAATAGTAATTATCATAAAAAACATTTGCATCACCATATTGTTCACGATTGTAGTATGCTAGTAGTTCACGCGCACTTGATGGGTTGTTTTCATTAATAATGGTATCAGCATTGGCACGAATTGGTAACATTAACCAAGACGAGAAACCAATCATTATGAATAATACTGAAAGTACTAAAGTGTTTGCAGTAACCATATTCTTTTTACGCGTGTATTTTAATCCGTAAAAGAATAAAGCTATTAAAACAATTCCTGCTATAATAGTTCCTGAGTTATAAGGTAGTCCTACTTGGTTGATAAAGAATAATTCAGCAGCACTAAAGAACTTTAAAGTAAAAGGGAATAAAAACTTAAACACAAACGCTAAAACTAATACTGCAACTAGTGTAGCAATTGCAGTTGTTTTGATGTTGATATCCTTATATGTTTTGAAGAAATATACCAAAACGATTGATGGAATTACTAATAAGGATAGTATATGAACTCCAAAAGATAGTCCAACTACAAAGCTAATTAATACCAACCATTTATTTCCTCTAGGAGTATTTAATTCACTTTCCCATCGTAACCCTAACCAAAATAGTAGCGCCATTAAGAAAGAAGACATGGCATATACCTCTCCTTCTACAGCACTAAACCAAAAGCTATCTGAAAAAGTATACGCTAAAGCACCTACTAATCCGCTTCCTAATACAGCAATAGCTTCATTATTACCTAACCTTCCATTTTTTATAGCCATTCTTTTAGCTAAATTGGTAATTGTCCAAAACATGAAAAGGATAGTAAAAGCACTTGCTAACCCAGACATAAAGTTGACCATTTTAGCCAACTGACTAGGATCACTAGTAAACATAGCGAAAAAAGCACCTAACATTTGAAATAAAGGAGCACCAGGAGGGTGTCCAACCTCTAAATTTACAGCAGTTGCGATGTATTCTCCACAATCCCATGAACTCACTGTGGGCTCAAGAGTTAAGGTATAAGTGATTAACGCTACTGCAAACGAAACCCATCCTAAAATGATGTTCCACTTTTTATAGTTAAACTCAGTCATAGTTTTTTATCTAGATATAAAGTACGAATGTATTAATTACTAATGGTTTTTTTCGTTGAAAACAAAAATATAATTTTAACAGTTTCCCTAAAATAGTCACTCATATAAAGTTCTGTTAAATGAAATTTTAGAGGTTAAAAAAGAAGTAACCGAAAAAAAGTGTAAAAAATTTGCTGAAATATAATTTTGTTTTATATTTGCATCCGCAATAAGCAATTGGCCTATGGTGTAATGGTAACACACCGGTTTTTGGTACCGATATTCAAGGTTCGAGTCCTTGTAGGCCAACAAAATCCTTACGAATTTCGTGAGGATTTTTTTATAAAAAGTGTTTAATGATTTCTAAATATAAAACTTTGTTTTTATATTTGCACTGTAAACATTGGCCCATGGTGTAATGGTAACACACCGGTTTTTGGTACCGATATTCAAGGTTCGAGTCCTTGTGGGCCAACTAAAAAGTCTTAACTGTATAAGTTAAGGCTTTTTTATTTGTAACAAACTTCAAAGATTATCGTCTTCATTTTAAAATAACTACTATTATGAGACGAATTGTAATCACCTTTTTTAGCCTTTTTGTATTAACTACTGCTTTTGCACAAGAACAAAACTTTAAAGAATTCTATCAATCTAATAAAGATAGAGCTGAGGTATCGTTAAATATCTCTAGTTTCTTTGCTAATATGTTCATTTCTGATGAAGATACTGATGAGTTTGGAGTGTTTTTAAAGAAATCTAAAAACTATAAAATCATGGTTTTTAACAATAACATGTCCTCTGTTCAAAAAGATTTTCAAAAGTTTGCTAGAAAAAATAAATTAAAAACTCTAGTTAGAGTAAAAGACGGTAAAGAAAGAGTTACGGTGTATTTTAGAGAAAGCAAAGATCGTATTAAAGAAATTATTGTTAATGTTCATGACAATATGGATGAGTTAGTTTTATTAGGAATTAAAACCAACCTTACAATGGATGAATTATCAGCTATGGTTGAAGCGTCTCCCAAAAATAAAAGCATAGCTTCAAATTAAAATACTTCTTAGTTCCTTAAGTGTAGTCGAAGAGAAGCCTAGAGAACTAACCTTATTATATAGAAAACTCCGACAATTTTTGTCGGAGTTTTTATTTAATCAAGCATAGCCTTTAAGCTTTCTACTACTTTTTTACTGTTTCCAATAAAAATTTGGTCCTCAACAATAAAAACTGGGCGCTTTAAAAAGGTATATTCATCTAAAATATACTGGCGATAATCAGCTTCAGTAATATTTTGATTTTTCAAATCCATTTCTTTGTAAAGTTTTGCTCTTTTGTTAAATAAACTCTCATAGCTATCAGTCATAGCACGCATTTCTTCTAACTGAGCAACTGTAATTGGTTGGGTTTTTATTTCTTGTTTTTCAAACCCATCAAGATTTACTTCTTTTAAGATTCTACGGCAAGTATCACAAGTTTGTAAAAAATAAACTTTCTTCATCGTGTTATGTTTTTAAGACGTTAGATTTTAACCATTAAATAATAAATACTCAACACAAGTTTTCATGGTTAAATAGGTATCTTTGAAATAGCTAAAATAAGTAGAAAAATGAACAAACAATTTGAAGTTTTAAAAAGATCAAGAGAATTAGTTTTAAAAAGAATAGAAGGCTTAACAACAGAGCAATTACATACAATTCCTGAAGGTTTTAATAACAATATTGCATGGAATGTAGCTCATTTAGTAGTAACACAACAGTTATTGCACTATAAGTTATCTGGATTGAATTGTTTAGCACCAGATGAATTAATTGAAGAATATAGAAAAGGAACTTTTCCAACGAAAGAATTTACAGAAGAAGAATTTGAAGAAGTAAAAGAATTATTACTTGGTTTGCCAGATACTTTACAAGAAGATTTTGAAGCAGGAATTTTTACAGAATACGAAGAATATGAAACTAGTACAGGTTTTGTAATCGATTCTATTGAAAGTGCTATTGCGTTTAATAACTTACATGAAGGAATGCATTTAGGTATTATCATGACTTTGACGAAGTTGGTGTAATAGCTGCTTAACTCTGAAGAAAATAATAAATATCGATAGATGAAGTTCAATACCAAAACCATACACGGAGGACAAGAGCACGAAGAAGCTACAGGAGCGGTAATGCCACCTATATTTCAAACATCTACCTATGCGCAATCAAGTCCGGGAGTGAATAAAGGATATGCGTATTCACGTGCAGCCAATCCAACTCGTACGGCTTTAGAAAAAGCTTTTGCAGCTCTTGAAAATGGAACTCACGGATTTGCTTTTTCTTCAGGTTTAGCGGCAATCGATTGTGTATTACGTACTTTAAAGCCAGGTGATGAGGTGATTGCTGGTGATGATATTTATGGAGGAAGCTATCGCCTGTTCACTAGATTGTTTCAAAAAAACGGATTGAAATTTCAATTTGTTGATATGGATGAGGTATCGAGCGTAACTAATGCGATTTCTGAAAACACAAAATTAATTTGGATTGAAACTCCAACAAATCCGTTAATGAAAATTGCGGATATAAAAGAAATTACAAAAGCTGTAAAAAACAAAAGAGCTGATATTTTAGTGGCGGTTGATAATACATTTGCGACTCCTTATTTACAGCGTCCGTTAGATTTAGGAGTTGATATTGTAATGCATTCGGCAACTAAGTATTTAGGAGGACATTCCGATTTGGTGATGGGAGCTTTAATGGTTAAAGATGTTCAATTAGCTGAAGAATTACATTTCATACATTTTGCTGCAGGTGCTATTGCAGGACCGATGGATTCTTTTTTAGCACTTCGTGGAGTAAAAACTTTGCATTTGCGTATGCAGCGTCATTGCGAAAACGGGAAAGCTGTTGCTGAATATTTAGTAAGTCACCCTAAAGTAGGAGAGGTGTTTTACCCAGGTTTAGAGAGTCATCCAAGTTATGAAATAGCTAAAAAGCAAATGGATGACTTTGGAGGAATGGTTTCTTTTCGACTAAAAGATGAGAGTAAACAGGCAGCCTTAACTTTTTTAGAAAACACTAAAATTTTTACATTAGCAGAATCGCTGGGAGGCGTAGAAAGTTTGGTGAGCCATCCAGTAACAATGACCCATGCTTCAATTCCAGAAGCGGAACGTTTAAAAATTGGAATTACCGATTCTTTAATTCGTTTAAGTGTTGGAGTAGAGGATATTGATGATTTATTAGCTGATTTAGAGCAAGCATTGAATAGATAAAAGAGTGTTTTACTTTTAGGCTTAAAGGTAAATGGTAAAAACATACTAATAAAAAAATCCGAAGTGTAAGCACTTCGGATTTTTTATTATACAAAAACTAAAATTATTTAGCTTCTGCGTATCTTCTTTCTACTTCGTTCCAGTTGATTACTTTAAAGAAAGCTTCAATGTAATCAGGACGACGGTTTTGATAGTTTAAGTAGTAAGCGTGTTCCCAAACATCTAATCCTAAAATAGGAGTTCCGCCACAAGTAACACCAGGCATTAATGGGTTGTCTTGGTTTGGAGTAGAGCAAACTTCTACTTTTCCTCCTTTGTGTACACATAACCAAGCCCATCCTGAACCAAATTGTGTAGCAGCTGCTTTAGAGAAAGCATCGATAAATGCTTCTTTCGATCCAAATTCAGCTTCGATAGCATCTTTTAATTCTCCAGATAAATAGCCTCTATCTTCTGGGTTCATTACTGTCCAGAATAAAGAGTGATTATAAAAACCACCACCGTTGTTACGTACAGCAGCATTGCTCATGTCTAAATTAGTTAAGATATCTTCGATAGATTTTCCTTCTAAATCAGTACCTGCAATAGCATTGTTTAAGTTGTTTGTATATCCTTGGTGGTGCTTGCTATGGTGAATTTCCATAGTTCTAGCATCTATATTTGGTTCTAAAGCGTCGTAAGCGTATCCTAATTCTGGTAAGTTAAAAGCCATAATTATTTGTTTTTAAATAGGTTAAATTTTTCGTTTTTCTGAATGTAAATTTAACCCAAAAAAATAAGGCAAACAACTGTTTGCCTTATGGATAATTTATTTGGGTATAAATAATAACTATTCTTTAATAAGTCGGTTTATCTTCTGAAGAAAATTCACTCATAAATTCTTCCGCTCTTTCTACCATTTGTATACTTCCGCAGTAAAAAGGAACACGTTGATGTAATTCTGTTGGCTTAATATCCATGATGCGTGTAAATCCGTCAGAAGCTTTACCACCTGCTTGTTCACAAATAAAAGCCATAGGGTTACATTCGTATAATAAACGTAGTTTTCCTTTAGGAGTTATCGCTGTAGCAGGATAAATATATACACCACCTTTAATCATGTTTCTATGGAAGTCTGATACTAATGATCCGATGTAACGCGCTGTATACGGACGGTTATCAGCTTCGTTTAACTCTTTACAGTGAATTAAGAAACGTTTCATCCCTTCTTGGAAATGTGTAAAATACCCTTCACTTACTGAGTAAATTCTACCAATTTCTGGGAATTGCATGTTAGGGTGTGATAAGTAAAAAGTTCCGATTGCTGGATTTAACGTAAATCCGTTTACACCGTTACCAGTAGTGAAAACTAACATAGTTGAGGTACCGTATGCAACATAACCAGCAGCTACTTGCTCGCTACCTTTTTGTAAGAAGTCTTCTTTAGTAACAGGAGTTCCTACAGGAGAAATTCTTCGATAAATAGAGAAAATAGTTCCAACAGATACGTTTACATCAATGTTAGATGATCCGTCTAGAGGATCCATCAACAAAACATATTTGTTTTCGTTAGCTTTATTACTTCCTTCAACAATTACAAAGTCATCTTCTTCTTCACTAGCAATACCACAAACAATTTCACGGTTAATTAGTGTTTGTTTGAATAAATCATTAGCTAAAACATCTAATTTTTGCTGTGCTTCACCTTGTACATTAATATCTCCAGCAGCTCCAGTAATATCTACCAATCCTGCTTTTCTAATTTCGTGATTCACCACTTTGGCAGCAAGACGAATAGAATTTATTAAACGAGATAATTCACCAGAAGAATATTTAAAGTCTTTTTGTTTGCTGATGATAAACTCACCCAGCGTCATATGCTTGTTACTCATGTCAAATTTTTGTGTTGTGCGTACAAAGATGCCAACTTTTATTTAGTATTTTAAAATTTTCAACAAAAAAATATGATGTGTTTTAATTTTTCATTTGTTTTATCAGAAAGTTTTAAGAGAAGTATCTTTACCCAAAAAAGTAAGAAATGAGTTTTATTATCAGACCAGGAGAGCAAAAAGATGCTCAAGCTATATTAGATTTAATTATTGAATTAGCTGTTTTTGAGAAGGAACCCAACGCGGTTAAAATTACGGTAGAAGACATTATTAAAGATGGTTTTGCTGAAAAACCAAAGTTTAAAACCTTTGTAGCTGAAGAAGATAATAAGATTATAGGTATGGCGTTGTTTTATGAACGTTATTCTACATGGAAAGGAAAAGCAATTCACTTAGAAGATTTAATGGTTACTCAATCTAAAAGAGGTATAGGTGCAGGAAAAGCACTGTACACTTCGGTATTAAAATATGCTTATGAAAATGGGTGTAAAAGGGTAGCTTGGGAAGTTTTAGATTGGAATACTGGTGCTGTAGATTTTTATAAAGGAACAGGAGCAACAGTATACGAAGAGTGGAGAGTATGTCATATGAATGAACAAAGCTTACAACAATATTGTAATGAGAATATTTAAGTTTGGAGGAGCATCAGTAAAAGATGCTAATGGAGTAAAAAATGTTGCACAAGTATTGCAACATGAAGGTACAGAAAATACTTTGGTAGTAATTTCTGCCATGGGAAAAATGACTAACGCGTTTGAACGTGTGGTTGATAGTTATTTTTATAAAAAGGAAGATCTTACAGAGGCTTTAAGTTTTATAGAAAGTTTTCATCAACAAATGATGGATGATTTATTCAGTCAAAACCATGAAGTTTATAACAAGGTCAATTGTTTATTTGGAGAGTTAAGCGGATTTATGGCTCGAAACACTTCAAAAGATTATAATTTTGTGTACGATCAAATGGTTGGTTTTGGTGAATTGTTATCAACAACTATAGTAAGTGCATATTTGTCTGAAATAGGAGTTAACAATCAATGGTTAGATGTAAGAGAATTGATTAAAACCGATGGTAATTACCGTGACGCAAAGATTGATTGGGAACAAACTCAACAACAAATTCACGATAAAGTTGATGTTTCTCAATTAAATATTACTCAAGGATTTTTAGGAGGTTTTGGAGAACAAACTACAACGTTGGGCAGAGAAGGTTCTGATTATACCGCAGGTATTTTTGCGTATTGTTTAGATGCCGATAGTGTTACTATTTGGAAAGATGTTGAAGGGGTATTGAATGCTGATCCTAGAGTATTTTCAGAAACAGCTTTGTTAGAAGAAATTTCATATACCGAAGCGATAGAAATGGCATTTTATGGAGCCTCTGTAATTCACCCAAAAACGATTCAACCTTTAGAGCAAAAAAATATTCCGTTGTTTGTACGCTCGTTTGAAGATGTTACAAAATCGGGAACTTGTGTTGGTAGAGGAAAGAAAATAACTCCAGAAATACCGTGTTACATTGTAAAGAAAAATCAAATTTTAGTGGCAATCTCTGCAAAAGATTTTTCTTTTATGGTGGAAGATAATATCAGTGACGTTTTTAAAAAATTACACGAATACAAATTAAAAGTAAACTTGATTCAAAATTCTGCTATTAGTTTTTCAGTTTGTATCGAAGATAAGTACAATCACTTTAAAGACTTTTATAATGACTTAAAAGGAGCGTATAAGATTAAAGCTTATGAAGATACGACCTTATTTACCATTCGTCATTTTGATGATGAAGCCATAGAAACTATTAGAAAGCGAGGAAAATCAATCATTCGTCAGATTAATACTGAAACGGCGCAATTAGTGATTCAAGAAAACGTTTAAAGCTAGCAAAAAATGATTTATATTTGCAGTTATGTCAATTGATAACTGTGTATGGGATTAGTAACACCTAAAGAAGTTGCAAAAGCAATAGGAGCTGATAAGTTCGGGGTTTTCGGAACATTTTCAGGATGGTTGCTGATGAAAGTTCTACGAATTTCAAAAGCTAATGAAGTTTATAACAAGCATAAGCATAAAAAGGATTTACCTTTTTTAAATGGTTTGCTTGATGAGTTTCAGATAGAGTTTGAAATTCCTGAAGAAGATTTAAAACGTATTCCTAAAGAAGGACCGTTTATTACCATTTCTAATCATCCGTTAGGAGGGATTGATGGTATTTTATTATTAAAACTTTTATTAGAACATAGAGCAGATTATAAGATAATCGCTAACTTTTTATTACACAGAATAGAGCCTTTAAAGCCTTATGTAATGCCCGTAAATCCTTTTGAAAATCATAAGGATGCAAAATCGAGTGTTACAGGAATTAAAAACGCTTTACTGCATTTACGTGAAGGAAAGCCTTTAGGACTTTTTCCAGCAGGAGAAGTATCTACCTATCGTGATGGGAAGTTAATGGTAGATAAAGAGTGGGAGCAAGGAGCTGTTCGTTTGATAAAAAAAGCGAAGGTACCAGTAATTCCTATTTATTTTCACGCTAAAAACAGTCAGTTGTTTTATACGCTATCTAAAATTAGTGATACCTTAAGAACTGCAAAACTTCCATCGGAATTATTATCTCAAAAAAATAGGGTTATAAAAGTAAGGATTGGAAAACCAATTTCAGTAAAAGACCAAGATGCTTATCCTGAAATCCCAGAGTTTTACCAGTTTTTACGTAGAAAAACGTATATGTTGGCAAATCCGTATGAGAAAGCTTCTCAAAAGATTTTATCAACACAAAACCTTAAAATTCCGAAGAAAGCCAAAAATATTACTTCTCAAAAATCACCAGAGTTATTTGTAAAAGAAGTAGATGCTTTACGTGAGAAGGGAAGTAGGTTATTAGAAAGTAAAAATTATGAGGTGTTTTTTGCAACTGCAAAAGAGATTCCTAATATTTTACATGAAGTAGGTCGTTTGCGCGAAATTACCTTTAGAGAGGTTGGAGAAGGAACCAACAAGCCGATTGATTTAGATAGGTTTGACAAGTATTATCACCATTTATTTTTATGGGATAATGACCAAAAGAAGTTGGTTGGAGCTTATAGAATGGGCTTAGGAAAAGATATCTTTAAAAAGCATGGTGTAAATGGTTTTTACATTCACACGCTGTTTAGAATTGAACCTGAGTTATACCCAATGATGGAAAAAACCATTGAAATGGGACGTGCTTTTATCATTAAAGAATATCAACAAAAACCAATGCCACTATTCTTGTTGTGGAAAGGTATAGTTCATGTCACGTTACGATATCCAGAACATAAATATTTAATGGGAGGAGTAAGTATTAGTAACCAATTTTCTGAGTTTTCAAAGTCGTTGATGATTGAGTTTATGAAGTCGCATTATTACGACCCATATGTGGCGCAATACATTCATCCGAAGAAAGAGTTTAAGGTGAAGCTGAAAGATGCCGATAAAGACTTTGTTTTTGATGCTACAGAGGCAGATATGCAGAAGTTCGATAAACTTATTGATGAGCTAGAACCAGGAGAATTACGTATTCCTGTGTTAATTAAGAAGTACGTAAAACAAAATGCACGATTAGTAGCTTTTAATGTAGATCCGAAGTTTAATAATGCTATTGATGGATTAATGTATATTAAGGTAGCAGACATACCAGAAAGCACGGTAAAACCCGTAATGGAAGAGTTTCAAGCAGAGTTAGAGCGTCGCGCAGCAGAGAACTTGAATAAATAATAGCTTATAAAAAAGCAGTAATAAAAAAAGCATCGTACTAAGTACGATGCTTTTTTTATTATGTAGTTTCAAAGGTTATTTGAATAACCTGAAAATATCATTTCCGTTAGCAAATAGCAGTAATGCTATTAATAAGATAAATCCTGTGATTTGCGCGTATTCTAGGAACTTATCACCTGGTTTTTTACCCGTAATCATTTCCCATAAGGTAAATACAACGTGACCACCATCTAACGCAGGAATTGGTAATAAATTCATAAAACCTAACATGATTGATAAGAATGCTGTAATGTTCCAGAATGTTTCCCAGCTAAATTCAGAAGGAAATATACTTCCAATAGAAATAAATCCTCCTAAACCTTTGTAAGCACCTGTACTCGGATTTAAAATCTTTTTCATTTGCTTAATATAGTTAGTTAGGGTTGTCCAAGCTTTGTTTGCTCCTGCAGGAATAGCTTCTCCAAAAGAATAACTTCTTTCAGCTAAGGTGTAATATCCTAACTTTTCTAAATCTGGTAAAGATAAAATAGCAATAACAACACCTAATTTTCCTTCTTCAGTAACTTTTACAGGAAGGCTCACATTTTGGTTATCTCTTTTAACGGTAATAGTTACATCTTGACCTTTATTTTTATCTAGTTCAACTTGAGCTTGATCAAAATAGGTTATTGGTGTTCCATTAATAGAAGTTATAATATCTGTCTTTTTTAATCCACTTTTGTTATTTGGAGAATCTTCAGGAACTTGTCCTATTACAAAAGGTGTTCTGTAGCTTAGAAAAGCACCAGCATCTTTACTTCTATCAACTAATTTAGAAATAAAATCGGTAGGAATTTCTTTTTCTAGAACGGTTCCATTTCTTTCTATAGTATAATTATGCCCGTTGATAAATTCTAAGGGAAGCTCTCTAAATTTTTCAATTTTTTGACCGTCAATAGTTAAAATTTTATCTCCTGTTTCTAAACCTAAGTCTTTTCCTAATTGGTCTTGAACCCAAACACCATCTTTTAAGCTTTCGTTTGGCAAGTATTTCTCACCATAAGCCCACATCAAACAGATGTATATTAAAATACCTAAAATGAAGTTTACAAAAACGCCACCTAACATAATAATTAAACGTTGCCATGCTGGTTTAGAACGAAACTCCCATGGTTGTGCAGGTTTTTGCATTTGCTCGGTATCCATACTTTCGTCAATCATACCAGCAATTTTTACATAACCTCCTAACGGAATCCAACCAATACCATATACTGTATCACCGATTTTCTTTTTAAATAAAGAGAATTTGTAATCGAAAAATAAATAGAATTTTTCTACTCGGGTTTTAAACAGTTTTGCTGGAATAAAGTGTCCTAATTCGTGTAAAACGATTAAGAGCGATAAGCTTAAAATAAATTGTGATGCTTTTATTAAAATCTCCATAAATGGTGTTCGTCTAAATTTAAAATCTGACAAATGTACGTTTTTAACAACAGTTGTAAAAGTTTGTATGTAAGTTAGCCTTTGGTTTTAACAAAGTTTTTAGGATAGTAGTTTATAAACCTTGTTTTTAGTCGTATTTTTGTAGAAAATTTTAGTACTGTGGATATTAAATTCTTCAAAAAATCGAAAAGCACCCTAATTTTTATACTTGTTTTTAGTGCAATTGTTGTTCCTGTATTTTATCATTTAGTAAAAGTTGATACTAAATTACCTATTTACAATCCTGCAGACATCAATCCAAAATTAGTTGATGTTTCCGTAAGAAATAGAACGAAGAATCATAAAGTAGGAGAATTTACTTTGATTAACCAAAATGGTGATACGATTACCAATGCTGATTATAAAGATAAAATATACATAGCTGATTTCTTTTTTACCCGTTGTCAAACCATTTGTATTGCAATGGCGTATAACATGAGCGAATTGCAAGAGCATTACAAAAATGATGATGATATTATGTTTTTATCGCATTCTGTCACTCCAGTTATGGATAGTGTACCACAATTACGAAAGTATGCCGATGAAAAAGGTGTGATTGATGGAAAATGGAACGTAACCACAGGTGAAAAAAAGCATATTTACAACTTAGCACGTAAGCATTATTTTGCTGTGTTAGATGAAGGTGATGGAGGAGAGAGTGATTGGGTTCATACCGAAAACTTTGTGTTGATAGATAAAGAAGGACGCATTAGAGGTTCGTATGACGGAACTAAAAAAGAAAACATGCAAAAAATAATCGATGATATTACTCTTTTAAAAGAAGAGTATAAATAGGAGATTATAAAAAACTCATAAGTAAAAAGACCTTGATGTTAAGCTTAACATCAAGGTCTTTTAGTTTATGGTAGAATTTAGTTTTTACTTTTTATTACCGTCTTCGTCAAAATTCTTATTAATCTCTTGTTCTGTTTTAACTACAGATACCGCTAACGATAACAACATAATCGCCATTGGCTGCCATGTTAATTCTTTCGATAAGTAAGCTAAAACTAAAGCTGCAACTAACGAAATTGCTGAATATTTCATAAACTCCTTAGAGAAAAAAGAATTAGCGAATTGCCAAATAGTATCGTTTTTCATGGTTTTATTAGTACGGTAACCGTAAATCGCATTGATTTTTTTTGGTGGAAAAAAGTGAAAAATAATACTGAATAAAAAAAGCACTCCGTTTATAGAAAGCACATAATAAATAGGGTTCATGTTTTAATGTTTAATAGAATTTATAATTCCTTTTAACAAGGTGTTTACATCTGCATTTTTGGTAAGTCCAGTACGAACTACCACCAAATCTTGATCAGGCAAAATAAATACATTTTGACCTTTATAGCCGTTAAAAGAATACATATTTTTAGGAGCATCAGGAAATTTTCCGCCAGCGTTTAACCAAATTTGTGCTCCGTAAGAACCATCAGAGGTTGGTGTAGGTTTTGTAGCATAATCAACCCAATCTTTATCAAAAAGGTGCTCACCATTCCACTCACCGTTGTGTAGGTATAACAATCCAAACTTAGCCCAGTCTCTTGTAGTAGCCCAAGCATAAGATGAACCTACATAATGATTACTCATATCGGTTTCAACTATCATAGAATTCATGCCAATTTTATCAATTAAAGCACTATACCAAAAATCAAGATATTCTTGTTGTGTGTTGAATTTTGTTCGTAAAATACCAGAGAGTAAATTGGTAGTTCCAGAAGAATAATTCCAAGTCTCGTTGGGTTTACCTACTAAAGGCTTGTTGACTTGAACTTTAGTCATGTCTTTTTCTAAAAACAACATTTTAGTAACATCAGAAATGGTATTGTAATCTTCTTCCCATTCTAGGCCAGAATTCATTTGTAATAAATTGTGAATGGTAATGTTTTTACGGTCGTCACTTTCCCATTCTGGAAATAAATTGCTTTGTTGAATATCAATTTTCCCTTGACATTTTAAAATACCGAACAAAGTACCTGTAATACTTTTGGTCATCGACCAACCTAATTGCTTTGACTCTTTGGTAAAACCAGTATCGTATTTTTCAGCAATAATTTTGTCTTTGTATACTACAATAACCGAACGAGTTTGATTTCTATCATTAAAAATAGTATCAATAGTTTCGTTAAGTTTTTTATAGTTAATATTAGAAAAAATTGTGTCTTTATGATCAGCATTTCCGTAAGGAAATGGAGTGTTGTTGTCAGGTTTAGAACGTTTAGGTGTGAGTTGAGGTTTAGTAATATCGAAATCATCAGTAACCAAAACAGCTCCGAGTCCTTTACGGTATACGGCTTTTCTTTTTAGTAAACCGTACACTGAACCTGTTGCTGATTTTTCTTCAATATTAATTTCGTCAGAAGTTACATTGATAGGAGAAAAGTTATTGTCGTTAGCATCGGTAAACTCTAAACTTCTTCCAGCAAGAAAAACCGACGAAGCAGTGTTTTTGGCAGAGTATCCAGCAAGGATATTTAGCTTCGGATAGTTGTAATAAATAGCGATACCCAAGGCTATTACAATGAGTAAAAGGATTCTTTTAAAACTTTTCATAAAACGTGGTTTTAAGCAAATGTAATAATTTAATTGTTTGATGATTGTATTTGAAAAGCAAGCCCTACCTTTGTGCTAAATTTGATATTTTACATGTTTAGTATAGATAAAATTCGAGCTGATTTTCCTATTTTAAATAGAGAAGTACACGGAAAAAAATTAGTGTATTTAGATAACGGAGCAACTTCGCAAACTCCGCAGGTGGTAATTGACGCTATTGTTGATTATTATTCTAATTACAATGCCAATATCCATAGAGGAGTACATACGTTAAGCCAAGAAGCAACTGATAAATATGAAGAAGCAAGAATTAAAGTCCAAAAACACTTTAATGCGAAGCATTTGTATGAAATCATATTAACTTCAGGAACCACTCACGGAATTAACATTGTAGCGTCTGGTTTTTCGGCAATTTTACAAGAAGGTGATGAGGTACTAGTTTCGGCTTTAGAGCATCATTCTAATATTGTGCCTTGGCAAATGTTATGTGAGAAAACAGGAGCTATTTTAAAGGTAATACCAATGAATGAAGATGGTTCGTTACGAATGGATTTATATCATGAATTGTTAAACCCAAAAACTAAATTAGTTTTTTGTAATCATGTTTCGAATGCATTGGGAACTATCAATCCAATTAAAGAAATTATTCATGCAGCGCATAAGTTTGGCGCGTATGTATTGATTGATGGTGCGCAAGCGGTTCCGCATATAAAACCAGATGTACAAGCATTAGATGCTGACTTTTATGTAGCATCAGCACATAAAATGTGTGGGCCAACAGGTGTTGGAATGTTGTATGGAAAGGAAGAATTGTTACAATTATTACCTCCATATCAAGGAGGTGGAGAAATGATTGAAACCGTAACTTTTGAAAAGACTACGTATGCAGGATTACCACATAAGTTTGAAGCAGGAACTCCTAATATTTGTGGAGGAATTGCTTTTGGAGTAGCTATTGATTATATGAATTCGATTGGTTTTGATGCTATTCAACAACAAGAAAATGAATTGTTAGCATACGCAACCCAAGAGTTAGAAAAAATAGACGGATTAAAAATCTACGGAACAACGAACAAAACATCGGTGATCTCTTTTAATTTAGAAGGAATTCATCCGTATGATGTTGGAGCAATTTTAGATAAATTGGGTGTAGCAGTTCGTACAGGACACCATTGTGCACAGCCTATTATGGAATTTTACTGTATTCCTGGTACTGTAAGAGCATCGTTTGCTTTTTACAATACTATAGAGGAAGTAGATGTGCTAGTAAACGCGGTTAAGAAAGCGCAGATGATGTTAAGTTAAAAGATTATAATAATTTAAAAAAGCCTCCATTGGAGGCTTTTTTTGTTTGTAATTATATTTTGATTTTTAGTCTCTTGACATAAATATCTGCAAAACATACCAGAATAATAGCATTAACGAAGCAAATAAACCTAATGCTGCAGGAATGTAATCGTCTGTAGAAAATTTATGAACTAAGTTAGAAGTTTGATATAAAATAGATTCAGCTGCCAATACACACATTCCAACTGAAAACCATAACCCTAAGTTAAATCCGAATAAGGTTCCAGCAATAATTAATCCGATAGCGATAAAAAAACCAACTGATAATCCAGCTCTGATAAAAGAAAAATCTTTTTTAGTAATAAATACGATGGAAGAAATTCCAACAAATAATGCAAGTGTTACAATTCCTGCCTGTTTTATAATATCAAAGTTGTTGGTATACGAAATGGCAATATAAATTAGAGGGACAAAAATAAAAGCTTGCGCAAAAACATACCCTGAATAGGCTAGGTACTGCAAGTTTTTATCCGAAGTTTTTAAAGCGGTGCTTTCAGCGTAACTGGTTATCAACATAAAACCTCCTAGTAATAATAACCACTTATAGCCTTGTGTCATTGATAAGGCGAATTCTACTATAGTAGCACTTTGCAAGAATAAATATTCAAACAAAACGAATAACAATACACCACCAGCAACGTGTGTGTGTTTTTTTTTTAAAAAGCTATCTTATCAGCTTCTGAAACTTGTGCTACAAGCACTTTTGGCTCAAATGAGTTTTCCATAATTATTTTTTTAAACTAAATGTAAATATGTGTTTTTTAGATGATTTTTAAATTTAGCTTTCCATGTTGTAGAAAATACAATTTAAGTGTGTTAAAAATGTCGTATTTAAAATTTTTATTGTTTAAAATTGACGTTTTTTTATTGTTTTTGTTAAGTTTTAACATTTCTATATTGTTAAGAAATGCAGGCTCCCAAGTGATAAAACCTAATAAATTAACTTTTTTTTAACTTTTATCTAGCGTTTAAAAAAAATTATATATTGCATATCGTTAAAAAACCCTTCAAATAATTATCAAAGTGATAGGTATTTAACAGTTTGATTGAGGATACCTTCTCTTTTGAGTTTTTTAACAAGTTTATTGCCTTACAGGCAGTTTTTTAAATAACTAATTTTTTAATTTTTCACAACATGAAAAGAATTTTTTTAACACTAGCTGTAGCGGCATCTGTTTTAGTAGGTTGTCAAGAAACCTCTAAAGACGAAGCTCCGTTAGAACAAGAAGCAATTGACATGAGCGATTTCTATGTAGTAACTGATGAAGTTTCTCACAAAGGAGGAACCGAGCAATGTCATTCAATGCGAGTTTTAAACAAACAAGTGAAAGAGAACCCAGGATTATACAAGAAAATGTATGATATTGAGTATGCTACAAGAAAGTTAACAACGGCTAAAGGTAAACCAGGAGGTGGTTCTGGAAGCGGTGATGTAGATGTTTTACCAATCGAAGATGGATTAGGAACTATTAACATTCCAGTATACGTACACGTTGTTTTACCAAACGCAAGTAGTGTTACAAACTCTCAAATTCAAGCACAAATGAACGTGTTGAATGATGATTTTAGTAGTCCAAACACAAACCAACTTCCTTCAGGAGCTACTGATTTTATCAACGATGCAACAAATACAGGAATCCAATTTACATTAGCAGGTACTTTTAGACATGACGACCCTAAGTCTTCATGGGGAACGAACGATGCTGTAAAAGCTGCTTACCCTCCAGTTACTCCTTCAACTCACTTAAACATTTGGGTGTGTGAAATAGGTGGAGGAATTTTAGGATATGCTCAATTCCCAGGAGGTAGTTCTGCTACTGATGGAGTAGTGTTATTAGCAGGAACTTTACCAGGAGGGTCTTCTGCTCCATATAATATGGGTAGAACTGCAACTCACGAAGTTGGTCACTACTTAAATTTACGTCACATTTGGGGAGACGGAAGATGTCGTCAAGACGATTTCGTAGCTGATACTCCATCTTCTGATGCCTCAAACTACGGATGTCCAACGTATCCAGATGTTAGCTGTAAATCTGCTGATATGACTATGAACTATATGGATTATACAAATGATGCTTGTATGTACATGTTCACTGATGGTCAGCGTAACAGAATGAGAGCTTTATTTGCTTCAGGTGGTGCAAGAGCTTCTATGTTAAACTAGAAAAAACCAAAGTCTTTTAAAAAGACGTTCTCAATAATTATTTTTAATTATTATAAAGCCAAGAGGTATTAAGCTCTTGGCTTTTTTTATATTTTTAACAACTCAAATAAAACGTGCACATTGAAAAAAATAAAATTCCCAACACCGCATACCATTTTATTATTAATAGCAGGGTTTGTTGCTATTTTAACGTGGTTTATACCCGCAGGTAAATTCGATACTTTACAGTATCAAGAAGCTGATAATTCTTTTGTTTATAAACATTTAGAAGAAGAAAAAACAATGCCTGTGAATCAAGAAACTTTGGAGAGTTTAGGAATTAAAATTCCGTTAGAAAAATTCACGAGTGGAGATATTGCAAAACCGATTAGTGTACCAGAAACCTATACCCAACTAGATCCAAAACCTCAAGGGTTTTTAGACTTTTTTAAATCGCCTATAAAGGGTATTATTCAATCTTCGGATATTATCCTGTTTGTATTAATTTTAGGAGGAATCATTGGTATTATGAACTTTACAGGAGCTTTTGATGCGGGTATTGCATGGTTAGCAAAAACATTGAAAGGGAAAGAATATTGGTTGATTTTTGTGGTAACTACTTTAATTGCTGTTGGAGGGACTACCTTCGGATTAGCAGAAGAAACCATTGCTTTCTATCCGATTCTAATTCCGATTTTTTTAGCAGCAAAATACGACGCTATTGTGGCTTTAGCTTGCGTGTATATTGGTTCTTCAATTGGTACGATGTGCTCAACGGTAAATCCGTTTAGTGTGATTATCGCTTCAGATGCTGCTGGAATTAACTGGACGACTGGTTTTACAGGAAGATTATTAATGTTGATTGGAGGAATAATCATCTGTGTGATTTATATTTTACGATATGCCAACAAAGTTCAAAAAGACCCAACAAAATCGATTATTTACGATCAAAAAGAAATGATAGAAGGTCTTTTTGGAAGCTCAACATCAAATACACATACGTTAACAGGAAGATTACGCATCATATTAACTGTTTTTGCGATGTGTTTTGTGATTATGATTTACGGAGTTTCTCGTTTAGGATGGTGGTTTGAAGAAATGACAGTCGTGTTTTTAATAGGGGCAATTTTAATTGGTTTCTTAGCCAAAATGAAAGAAGAAAACTTTGTAACTACGTTTATTAAAGGAGCAAACGATTTATTAGGAGTTGCTTTTATTATTGGTATTGCTCGTGGTGTTTCAGTATTGATGGAACAAGGGTTGATTAGCGATACAATTTTACAACATGCAAGTGAGTTTACTACAGGAATGTCTAAAGGAATTTTCACAAATGTGATGCTGTTTATTTATTCAGGATTGTCGTTTTTTATTCCAAGTTCATCAGGAATGGCGGTATTAACGATGCCAATTATGTCGCCTTTGGCAGATACAGTAGGTGTAGGTAGAGAAGTGATTGTAAATGCTTATCAATATGGAATGGGGCTGTTCGCTTTTATCAATCCAACAGGATTGATTTTAGCATCGTTGGCAATAGTAAAAGTAGGATACGATAAATGGTTAAAATTTGTAATTCCGTTAGTAATTATTTTAACTGTTTTCACCATGATAGCCTTAACTGTTCAAGTGTATTTATAACCTATGAAACGAATTTGTACTTTTCTTTTTTTTAGTGTTTTCTTCGGATGTACACCTGTTAAAAAATCAACAAATATGAATACAAAAACTGTCATAGCGCATCGAGGAGCCTCAGGATATTTACCTGAACATACTATGGAAGCCAAAGCGATGGCGTATGCGATGAATCCTGATTATATTGAGCAGGATTTGGTATTGAGTAAAGATGATGTTCTTATTGTGATTCATGATATTGAATTGGATGATGTTACTGACGTTGCTCTAAAATTTCCTGAAAGAAAACGTGAAGACGGGCGATTTTATGTCATCGATTTTACTTTTGATGAATTGCAGCAATTGAATGTTACAGAACGTTTCAATCCGAAGACGGGAGAGCAGGTGTATCCGAATCGATTTCCGAAAGGAAAGGGGAGTTTTAAATTACATTCTTTACAACAAGAAATAGAATTGATTCAGGGATTGAATGCTTCTACAGGAAAAAATATCGGAATTTATCCAGAAATTAAAAATCCAGCATTTCATCATCAAAACGGAAAAGATATTGCTAAAATTACCTTGGATATTATTTCTGAGTACGGTTACAAAACCAAGGAAGATAAATGTATGTTTCAATGTTTTGATGCTAAGGAGCTAGAACGTGTTCGAAAAGAATTACAATCGGACTTGTTTTTAGTGCAATTAATTGAGTTTCCTGAAGAAACCAAACAACTTCAATATTTCGCAACCTATGCAGATGGATTAGGGCCTTGGTATAAACAAATTTTGGATAAAAAAGTAGGAGAGAAGTGGCAGTTTACAACACTTGTTGAAGATGCTCACAAACTCGGATTACAAGTACATCCGTATACATTTAGAGCTGATCAACTAGAAGAGTTTTCTTCTTTTGAAGAAATGATGCAAGTACTCTTTTTTGAAGCAAATATTGATGGTGCTTTTACCGATTTTCCTGATAAAATGGTTCAATTTTTAGCTAAACAGTAACTTCTAATAATTTTTTACGGTACACCGAAAGTAGTTTTGATTTAGAAATAAAACCAACATAGACCCCGTCTTTTACCACAGGCAAATTCCACGCGCCACTTTCTTTAAATTTCTCCATGACTTTTTCGGTAGTATCGTTGTAGAAAATTATAGCAGGGGCAATTTTCATAATATCACTCACTTTGGTGGCTTCGTATAATTCTTGATTAAACATCATAGGACGAATATCATCTAACAAAACAATTCCTATAAACTTTTCATCATCATCAATTACCGGAAAAATATTTCGTTTCGATTTTGCTACAGCTTGTTTTAGCATATCACCAAGACTCATTTCTGGATGAATTTTCACAAAGTTTTTTTCAATAACTTGACTCATTCTCATCATCATCATCACATTTTTGTCTTTGTTATGTGTAAATAACTCTCCACGTTCTGCCAATTCAATTGTATAAATAGAGTTTGATACAAAATACTTGGTAATAGCAAACGAAACGGCTGCAACCAACATTAGCGGAACAAATAAATCATAACCTCCTGTAATTTCAGCAATTAAGAAAATTGCAGTTAAGGGTGCGTGTAACACACCTGCCATTAAACCTGTCATACCAATTAAGGTAAAATTGGTTTCAGAAACATCAAATCCAAATTGATTGATGACTTTTGCAACAGCATTTCCTAAAGTACTTCCCATTACCAATGTAGGGATGAAGATTCCTCCAACCCCACCAGCAGCAAAGGTGGTGGTCATAGCAATTGCTTTAAATATTCCGATAAGTAACAAAAAAACAATGACCATCCATACATTTTCAAAATCGATATTGTAATGAATACTTTTTAATGCTTCTGGTGCATTTTCAGAGAGTAAGTTGTTGATGATTCCGTACCCTTCACCATATAGTGGAGGGATTAAAAAAAGCATCAATCCAATAGCAATTCCACCAAAAACCAACCGTTTAAAAGGTGTATACTGTTTGAAAAAATTCGTTATTCTGAAATATATTTTTGAAAAATAGACTGATGAAAATCCTGTGAAAATAGCTAGAACTACGTAAAACATCAAGTCGTTAATTTCAAAAGCTTGTTGAAGTTTTACGCTGAATAATACGTCTTTACCTAAAAAGAAATAAGAGGTTATTACAGCTGAAACCGATGCTAGTAATAACGGAACTAAAGATGCAAAAGCAATATCTAAACTAAAAATTTCTACGGCAAAAATAATGGCGGCAATGGGAGCTTTAAACATAGAAGACATTGCCCCAGCAGTTGCACAACCTATTAATAACATTCGGGTTCTCATATTCATATGAAATAGTTGTGCTACTCCAGAACCTAACGCTGCACCTGTACTTACAGCAGGTCCTTGTAACCCTGCAGACCCTCCAAAACCAACTGTGATTGGTGCAGTGATAAGTGACGCATACATTTTGTAACGCTCTATAATTCCGTTTTTCTTGGAAATTGATTGTAGCGTGGTAGAAATACCATGACCAATGTCTTTTTTTATCACGTATTTTTTAATGTAATACACTAAAAATAATCCGATGATAGGAAAGATAAAGTATAGTGAATGATGGTATTCTTCAATAAGACCATCTTCTAAAATATTGTGAAAAAAGAACGTGAGGTTTTTTAAGATTAACGTACCCAAACCCGCTAAAAAACCTACTAAAACACTCAATATATAGATAAATTGACGTTCAGAAATATGTTTATACCTCCAAACAAGTATTTTCTTGTAAATTTCTTTTGATGATAGCATTGTGCTTCAGAGCCTTAGTTGATATATGAAAACCTAGTTATGAATAATTAAAGATACTACCATCTTTTTAATTTATGAATAATTTTATTACACAATTAAGCGAACACCACCTAGTTCTTCTACTTTATAAGGAAACTTTTTACTTGGTGCTCCTATAAACATGAAATTAATTGGGATGTTCCATTTTTCAGATAATTCCTTGATTAATTCTGGAGTGAATTTTCCTTCAACTACTTGAAAATCTACTTTAATTCCTGGGTATTCTTTGTCTAAAAACGTAATTTCACTTGGTAAATTTTCAGGAATAGCTTGCCCTTTTTCCAACGCTAACACAATTTTTATTTTCTTAGTATGTTCGTTTCTAATAATGTATAACATTACTTTATTAAGAGTAGCAATGTTGTCTCCCTTGGTAAAAAACACAAATTCTTGAGAGTTTATTTTGTCTACGGTTTGGGTAATTTTTTTATCTACGTTAAAAACTAACCTTCTTAGCGGATTAAAGATAGCATAGATTATTCGTAGTACTAGCTTTAATAAAACCGTACGGTTTAACATGATGATGACAAAAATAATTGTA
Organism: Tenacibaculum sp. TB-56; assembly: GCF_059716275.2. Classification (NCBI taxonomy): domain Bacteria; kingdom Pseudomonadati; phylum Bacteroidota; class Flavobacteriia; order Flavobacteriales; family Flavobacteriaceae; genus Tenacibaculum; species Tenacibaculum sp. TB-56. The sequence goes on from NZ_CM201367.1 coordinate 1,312,898, forward strand.
GGAACAAAGTAGTCTAAGAAGACTATAGTATTACTAGGTAAATCGTCTTTAGGATCCATTAAAATATTACCAGCTAGAGCAGAAGAAACAGCTATGATTGCTAATATAACAGAAGCCCAAGGAGCTTTTTCTGGTCTAGGTAATTGGTTCCTTCTTATTTTTAAAAGAATGTTTCCTATAGCAAACAAAGCCATTACCGATAAGAATGAAATTGTATACACGCCAGCTAATAAAGCAACATTTCCATTGGTTATGAGTAATACAGAAACTGCCAGAATAAAGAATAAAATAATGATTCGGTAAGAGCTTCCTCTTTTGTTTTTCTTTAAAAAGAATCGAGGCATGATGCGGTCTAAGGTCATACGCTCCAAGAGACCGGTAACTCCAACAAAACTAGTTAAAACAGCACCACTCAACACCAAGAAAGCATCAACAGCAATAATAGCAGCTACCCATTCTCCTCCAACAAAATCGCCCATTTGAACTAGTAAGGTGTTTTGGTAATCTGCACTTTGTAATACTGGAATAGCAAATAATGATAAAGCAAAAATAGCCATTAAAGGGTTGATAATACTCACGATTATCCACATATTTTTTAGTGTTTTTGGAAACACACCTTTTTGCTGTTCTTCAACAAAATTGGCAGAACTTTCAAAACCAGAAACCCCCAACATTGAAGCTGCAAAACCAAAAAAGATGGCATACCAAATACTATTTTCCGATTGATATCCCCAGTTTTTAAAAAGAATATCTATACCGTTTTGAGATAAATAAAAGATGATAAAAAAGGTTAGTACAACTAGTGATACTAAATGAAACAAAAAAATACCAACCGCTACTTTAGCCGATTCGGTAATACCACCAATGGTTAATAATGCGAAAAATAATAAAAGTCCAACAGTTGCTATGATAATTGGCATAGAAGGAATTAGGTGATGTAAGTAATGAATAGCTTCATTGGCAGAAATTACAGCAGTAGCCATATACGAAAGTATGGTTAAGGTTGCAGCAAAAGAAGCCATCATTTTACTTGTCGTATTCAATAAAGCATTGTAAGCACCTCCGTTCAGTGGCATTGCACCAACAACTTCACCATAAATTTTTCTGAATAAAAATAGTACTAATGATACTATTAAAAGTGTTATCCATGCATATTGACCGGCAAAGGCTATTGCTAGGGCAGATACATACAAAACAGAAGAGCTGATGTCATTACCACAAATGGCAGTTGATTCTAATTCATTTAGCTTTTTAGAAACGTTGTGTTTCATAATATTATTGATTAGTTTTTTTGAGATTTAGTCTTTTTCAAGAAGTGTAACGATTTGTACATTAAAGGTAATAAAAAACCCTGCATAATTTGCAGGGTTCTTATTTTTAAGCTTTTACATCTAGTTTGATGCTTAGTTCTTGTAATTGTTCATCGTCTATAGTTGCAGGTGCATCGATCATTACATCACGACCTGAATTGTTTTTAGGGAAGGCAATAAAATCACGAATAGTTTCTTGTCCTCCTAAAATAGCTACCAAACGATCTAATCCGAAAGCTAACCCTCCGTGAGGTGGTGCTCCGTATTCGAAAGCATCCATTAAGAATCCGAACTGTGCTTTTGCTTCTTCTTCAGTAAATCCTAAGTGTTTAAACATGATTGCCTGAGTTTCTTTATCGTGAATTCTGATTGAACCTCCACCAATTTCATTTCCGTTTAACACTAAATCGTAAGCATTTGCTTTTACTGCTCCTGGATCTGTGTCTAATAATGCTAACTGACCTGGTTTAGGAGAGGTAAATGGGTGGTGCATTGCGTGGTAGTGACCAGTTTCTTCATCTAACTCTAATAACGGGAAATCGATTACCCATAAAGGAGCAAATTCATCAGGTTTACGTAAACCTAAACGTTCTGCCATTTCCATACGTAAAGCACTTAATTGTGCACGAACTTTGTTGGTGTTTCCTGAAAGAATACAGATTAAATCTCCTGCTTTAGCACCTGTAGCTTCTGCCCATTTTGCTAAATCATCTTGATCATAGAATTTGTCTACTGATGATTTAAAACTTCCGTCTTCGTTACATTTTACATATACCATTCCTAAAGCTCCTACTTGCGGACGCTTAACCCAATCGATTAATTTATCAATTTCTTTGCGAGTGTATGCGTTTCCTCCTGGCACAGCAATTCCTACTACTAACTCAGCATCGTTAAAAACTTTGAAGTCTTTGTGTTGTGCTACTTCGTTTAACTCGCCAAATTCCATTCCGAAGCGAATATCTGGTTTATCATTACCATATTTACGCATCGCTTCATCAAACGTAATTCTTGGGAATTTATCTACGTCAACTCCGTTGATTTCTTTCAATAAATGACGTGTCATTCCTTCAAAAATCTCTAAAATATCTTCTTGCTCAACAAACGCCATTTCACAGTCTATCTGTGTAAATTCTGGTTGACGGTCGGCACGTAAATCTTCATCTCTAAAACACTTAACAATCTGGAAGTATTTATCCATACCACCTACCATTAATAACTGTTTAAAGGTTTGTGGTGATTGTGGTAAGGCGTAAAACTGACCAGCATTCATACGTGAAGGCACTAAGAAATCACGCGCTCCTTCTGGAGTAGATTTGATTAAATATGGAGTTTCAACATCAATAAATCCTTTGTCAGATAAATATTTTCGAACTTCCATCGATACTTTATGACGGAAAATTAAGCTGTTTTTAACTGGGTTACGACGGATGTCTAAATAACGATATTTCATACGAATATCTTCACCACCATCCGTTTCATCTTCAATAGTAAAAGGTGGCAATTTAGCTTCGTTTAAAATTTCTAAGTTCGATACTAAAACTTCTACATCACCTGTTGGGATATTAGCATTTTTAGATTGACGCTCAATTACGGTACCAGTTACTTGCACAACAAACTCACGCCCTAAAGTTTTAGCCTTCTCCATTAAATCTTTAGAAGTACGTTCTTCGTCGAAAATTAACTGTGTAATTCCGTAACGATCACGTAAATCTACCCAAATCATAAAACCTTTATCACGTGATTTTTGTACCCATCCAGAAAGGGTAACTTCAGTATTGATGTGCGATGCTCTTAACTCACCACAAGTATGCGTTCTGTACATTTTTAAAAATTTTATTCTCGCATAGCGAGATTTCCTACAAATTGTCATTCCGAACTTGTTTCGGAATCTAGAAATTTTTGCTGTGCAAATTTAACTATAAATGTTAGTTTGTAAAAAATTACTACGAGTTAGTTTTTATGAGTTTAAATCTTTTGTTTTGTAGTGTAAAACCTTTTTAAAATGACACTAGATACATTTAAACAAACGATACAAAATACACCGGAAAAAGTTGAGTTTTCTGATACTATTTCAGTGATTGAAAACGTATATAACTTTACGCCAACTGCTTTTAAAAATGGCGATTTATATAATGAAGCTGAAAAAAATCAAGGTTCATGTAAAGTGTTTTCGTTTGCTATACAACAAGGATTCAGTAAAGAAGAAACCTTGGCTTGTTTTGGACAGTATTATTTTGAAGATGTTTTAAAAAATCCTGAAGGAACAGATCATCAAAACATTAGAAATTTTATAAACACTGGTTTTGAAGGATTGCTTTTTGAAGGAGAAGCGCTAACAAAACGTTAAGTATTGTTAGAGAGTTAGTCTGTTTCTTCTATCTCAAATAAGTACTCCAAAAAAACATTAAATATCTAAGGTTGCTCTTTAATAAAGTAACTAGGGCTTTATTATTTATTGATTTTTTCGTAAATTATAGGGTAATTTGATGATTATGAAGAATTCAGCTATGTTTTTGGTGTTGTTTACCACTGCTTTCTTATTTGTACTAACAGGTTTGATTTTTGCTAAAATAGGTTTTAGTTGGATGTTTGTACTTACGGTTATCGGTCAGTTACTGGTAGTATTGATGGTTTACAAAGTATTACGAGACCATTATACGACCAACAAAACTTTTGAAGATTTTTATGAAGATTTTCCTATAGGCAGAGAGTAAAACTAACGCCACAGGTTAATATATAACTACAAATCATTTTTGTTTTACAGAAATGACACTAAAAAGAATTTGTTTTTAATTTCTGAAAATATTTTGCAGCTTCTCTTTTTACTTTTGGCGCTAGAATTAGTGTTGAGAGCACAGTAGGAATTGCCATTAAAGCATAAGCACTGTCAATTAGATTGATTACAAAGTCTAATTTTATGATAGAAGCAATTACAATAGTGATGATGTAAATGTAATTGTATGATTTTCCAATCTTGGTATTGGTTAAAAAGCTTAAACAACTAAATCCGTAAAAAGAGTAGGTGAAGAGTGTTGAAAAAGCAAAAATCAATACACAAATGGTTAAAATAACACTTCCTATATTGTGAGGAAGTACCGCATCGAATGCAGCTAAGGTCATCGAAATTCCGTTACCATCAAAATCTTTCCAAACACCCGAAGCTAAAATAGCCAATGCAGTTAAAGAACAAACTAATAATGTGTCAATAGCAGGCCCTAGCATAGCAACTAACCCTTCTCGTATAGGTTCTTTGGTTTTTGCTGTTCCGTGCATCATAGGTGCAGTTCCTAAACCAGCTTCGTTAGAAAAAGCAGCTCGTTTTACTCCAGTAATTATCAAAACACCTAAAGCACCACCAAGAACAGATTTTCCTGAAAAAGCATCTTCAAAAATTAAAGAAAAAATAGCAGGAACTTGTTCTATTCTTAAAAACAGGATAGTTAATACCGTAACAAGGTATACTACTACCATTATAGGAACTAATTTTCCTGCGACACTACCAATTCGTTTAATTCCCCCAAAAATTACCATGGCAACAATAATGGTAATGGTAATTCCTAGTAATAATTTTGCAGTGAAATGATTGGTTTCATGTACCTGAAAAACATCAATCAATGTTTGTGTTAATTGGTTGGCTTGAAAAGCAGGTAGCGTTCCTATCAATCCAGCAGAAGCAAAAAACACAGCTAAAGGTTTCCATTTTTTTCCTAATCCCTCTGTAATAACATACATCGGACCGCCTTTTACATTTCCGTTTTCATCTTTTCCTCGATACATTACTGATAAACTACAAGTAAAAAACTTGGTTGCCATACCTACAAAAGCACTTACCCACATCCAAAAAATAGTACCAGGACCACCAGTTGCAATAGCAATGGCAACACCACTAATATTCCCCATTCCAACGGTAGCAGCAATAGCGGAAGATAAAGCTTCGTAGTGCGATAAATCACCAGGAGAATCAGCTTTGTCGTACTTTCCTCTTAAAATAGCAATGGCATGTCCCATATATCTAAAAGGAACCAACCCTGAATAAATAAATAGGTATAAACCACCACCAATTAATAAAATTAATAAGGGAATTCCCCATACCCAAGAAGAAAATTGTGCAACTAAGTCTTGAATGTTTAAAAACATGAAATAGGATTTTTACGAAAGTACTAAAAAGTGATAGTAAAAAAAGAACGATAGCTGTGAATTAACAACTATCGTTCTTTTGTGAGTTTTTATTTACAAACAATTCCTCTTTTTCCTAAGAACTCAATATCTCTTAAAAAACCTTCTTGAATTGTTTCTGCTTGAAAAATAAAGGTTTTGTCGTGTAGCCTATTATTTTCAAAAAAAGTAACTTGAAAACGGTTGTCTAAATCGAATAATTCAGGTTGCATTAGTTCAAACTTTTGGTAACTATTTGCAGGAAGTTTGTCTATTTTTCTACGGAAAACAGAAGTGGTTTTAGTATCTGAGAATCCTTGAGAAACAATTACGACCATTTCTAAGTCAACATCTTTTTTGTTTAGAATGTATACATTCCAATCCTCTTTACCGTCAACTTCATTAGTTTCTAAAACTACTGCGATTTCAACGCCAGTAACCTTTGGAATTTCAATATCTTTTTTCATTTTGAAACTATTGTTTTAAATCGTTGTTAGTTTTTTTAATTAAAAAAATAAAATTAATTATTGAGAATATTAGTATAATAAAATGATTAACTCTTTGATTTTCAAAAGGAATGAATTCAAAGAAAGCATTAAGTCCAAAAACAATTAATCCGATACTTGAGACAAGTAAAATAGGAGTATTCTTTATCAAATTAAAAAAATTAAATTACCGATTTAAATTGTTCTAAGAAACGTTTGTCATTTTCGTAGAACATACGAATATCTGGAATTTGGTATAATAACATTGCAATACGCTCAATACCCATTCCGAAAGCGTAACCGCTATATTTTGTTGGATCGATATTACAGTTCTTTAATACATTAGGATCTACCATACCACATCCCATAATTTCTAACCAACCTGTTCCTTTGGTAATTCTATAGTCGGTTTCAGTCTCTAGTCCCCAGTAAATATCTACTTCAGCACTTGGCTCAGTAAACGGGAAGTATGAAGGACGTAAACGTATTTTAGATTTACCAAACATTTCTTTGGTAAAGTATAATAAGGTTTGTTTTAAATCAGCAAAAGAAACATCAGTATCAATGTATAAACCTTCTACTTGGTGGAAAATACAGTGTGCACGTGCAGAAATGTCCTCATTTCTAAATACACGACCTGGAGAAATTGTACGAATTGGAGGTTCGTTGTTTTCCATATAACGTACTTGAACTGATGAGGTATGTGTTCTTAACAACGTATCAGTCCCGACGTTTCGGGATTTTTCAATAAAGAAAGTGTCCTGCATATCGCGTGCTGGATGATACTCTGGTAAGTTTAAAGCTGTAAAGTTATGCCAATCATCTTCAATTTCTGGTCCTTCAGATACTGTAAAACCAATTCGGTTAAACACTTCAATGATTTGATTTTTTACTAATGAAATAGGATGGCGAGAACCTAAATTAATTGGCTCTGACGGACGTGTTAAATCGCCATAAACACCTTTGTCTTCAACAGCATTTTCAATAGCTTCTTTTAATACGTTTACTTTATCTTCAGCAGAAGTTTTAAGTAAATTGATGGTTTGACCAAATTCTTTCTTTTGGTCGTTAGGTACATTCTTAAATTCAGCAAATAAATCTTTTAAAATCCCTTTACTTCCTAAATACTTAATTCTAAATGCTTCAATTTCTTCTTTTGAAGTAGTATTAAAAGCGTTTACCTCTCCAATCAATTCTTTTACCTTGTCTAACATATATCTGTCCAAAAGTTAAGTGGCAAATTTACGTTTTTTTGTGAAAATAAAAGGGGTTTTAAGAGTCTTTGCTTATAATACTAGTGAAACAAGGAAATTAACCAGTAAAATGGAAATTAAAAAATTGGAAATTAAGTATATTTGTATAGTAAAAATACAGAACAACTAAATTTATGGAATCTAAAATAAATGCATTTATGGATTACGTTAAAGAACGTAATGCATACGAACCAGAGTTTCTGCAAGCTGTACATGAAGTAGCAGAAACAGTAATTCCGTTTATAGAAAACAATCCAAAGTATCAAGGTAAAAAGTTACTAGAACGCATGGTTGAACCTGAGCGTACGATTATGTTTAGAGTACCTTGGGTTGATGATAACGGAGAAACTCAAGTAAACAGAGGATATAGAGTAGAGTTCAACTCAGCTATTGGTCCTTATAAAGGAGGTTTACGTTTTCATCCATCAGTAAACTTATCAATTTTAAAATTTTTAGGATTTGAACAAGTATTCAAAAACTCATTAACTACCTTACCAATGGGTGGAGGTAAAGGAGGATCTGACTTTAACCCTAAAGGAAAATCTGATCGTGAAGTTATGGCGTTTTGTCAATCTTTTATGACAGAATTAGCGCGTCATATTGGTCCTGATACTGATGTTCCTGCTGGAGATATCGGTGTTGGTGGTCGTGAAATCGGATACATGTTTGGTCAGTACAAACGTTTACGTAACGAATTTACAGGTGTTTTAACTGGTAAAGGAGCTACTTGGGGTGGATCGTTAATCCGTCCTGAAGCTACGGGTTACGGTGATGTATATTTCGCTGAAAACATGTTAAAAACTAAAGGAGATTCTTTTGAAGGAAAAACGGTAGTAGTTTCTGGTTCAGGTAATGTGGCGCAGTATGCAACTGAAAAAGCAACAGAATTAGGAGCAAAAGTAGTTACAATGTCTGATTCTTCAGGATATATCTATGATGAGGCAGGTATTGATGCTGAAAAACTAGCTTTTGTAATGGAGTTAAAGAATGTAAAGCGTGGACGTATTAGCGAGTATGTAGATAAATATCCATCAGCTAAGTTTTTTGCTGGAGAAAGACCATGGGGAACTAAATGTGATGTAGCGTTACCTTGTGCAACTCAAAATGAGTTAAACGGTGAAGAGGCTACAACTTTAGTTGCTAATGGATGTATTTGTGTGGCTGAAGGAGCGAATATGCCTTCTACACCTGAAGCCATTGAGGTGTTTCAAAAAGCAAAAATATTGTTTGCACCAGGAAAAGCATCTAACGCAGGTGGAGTTGCTACTTCAGGGTTAGAAATGTCTCAAAACTCATTGCGTTTGTCTTGGACTCGTGAAGAGGTTGATGCTAAGTTACATTCAATTATGAACAATATTCACGAAGCTTGTGTTAAGTACGGTACGCAAGAAGGTGGATATGTTGATTATGTTAAAGGTGCAAATGTTGCAGGTTTCGTTAAGGTTGCTGATGCAATGTTAGATCAAGGAGCTGTGTAATAAATAGCACATATATAAGTAAAAACCTCATAGATATCTATGAGGTTTTGTTTTTTAGTAGAGGAATGAAAATGGGCTATTTTAAAGGGCTCTTTATCGTTAAAGGCATCTTATAAAAGCTGTTTTTTAATGTTGATTTTTTACTAATCAATTTATAGTTCAACCTGCTTTTTACATACTGACAAATTTGTTCAGTGTTGCAGTTAACGTTCAAAATAACAATCTCACCGTTTTTATTAATTAAAAACTCAACGGTAGTCTTTACTTCCTCATCAAGGATAAAGTTTGGGTTACCTAGTAACTCAACAATTTTAGTTCTGATTTCTTCTTTTTTTGAAGGACTTTCATTTACTGAAAACACTGATGTGCTCATTAACGTAACGAATACGAATACAAATAACTTTTTCATTTTTTAGAGATTTAGAGTTTGTTAAAATTTGTTGCTGTAAAAGTACTGTTAATGAGTTGTTTGAGTGTTGTATTGTTGATTAATAAAAGATTGTTTTAAGGTAAAAGAATGAGCAACGATTGGTTAGTTTACATAGAGTTAATATTGATAATATTTATCTTTTTTGTTGATTTCATTTCTTGTTTTTCAATCAATAATTTGTTTTTTATTTAAAATGCTAATTTTATTTAGAAAAATTAAGAAAAATTAATATTTCTAAGAGTTAGTTTTAGGTTATAACTCTCTTAAAAATTCCTTTTTACTCGATGTTTTTTTATGATAATTCTTTGCGAAAAGACATAAAAAAATCCTGAGAAAACTCTCAGGATTTATATTTTAAATAAAAATCGATTTATTATTCTACAGTAACCGATTTTGCTAAATTTCTAGGTTGATCTACGTTTTTACCTAACATTACAGCTACATGATATGATAATAACTGTAACGGAATCGTAGTTAATAAAGGAGTAAAAGCTTCTTCAGTATCAGGAATTTCAATTACGTGATCTGCAATTTCTTTAACCGTTTCATCACCTTCAGTAACAATCGCTACAATTTTACCACTTCTCGATTTAATTTCTTGAATGTTACTTACTACCTTTTCATAATGACCTCTACTAGTAGCGATTACAAAAACAGGCATGTTTTCATCAATTAAAGCGATAGGTCCGTGTTTCATTTCTGCAGCAGGATATCCTTCAGCATGGATATAAGAAATCTCTTTTAGTTTTAAAGCTCCTTCTAAAGCAACAGGGAAGTTAAATCCTCTACCTAAATATAAACAGTTCTTTGCGTCTTTATAAACAGCTGCTATTTCTTTAACTTGAGCATCAATTTTTAATAAATTCTCTACTTGCGTAGGAATTTGCTGCATCGTTTGCAAGTAGTTGTTTATAGCTGATGTAGATAAAGTTCCTTTAGCTTGCGCTAACTTTAAAGCTATTAAAGAAAGCACTGTTATTTGTGTTGTAAATGCTTTTGTAGAAGCTACTCCAATTTCTGGTTCAGCATGAGTATATGCTCCAGCATGCGTTTCTCTGGCAATAGAAGAACCTACTACATTACATACTCCGAATACGAAAGCGCCCATAGATTTTGCTAATTTAATAGCAGCTAATGTGTCAGCAGTTTCTCCAGATTGCGAAATAGCAATTACCACATCATTTGGAGTTATAATTGGGTTACGATATCTAAATTCAGAAGCATATTCTACTTCAACAGGAATGCGAGCCATGTCTTCAAAAAGATACTCACCAACCAATCCTGCATGCCAAGAAGTACCACAAGCAACAATAATAATTCTGTCTGCATTTAAGAATTTAGAAATGTTATCATCAACACCTGCCATTCGGATGATTCCCTCATTGGCTAACATCCTACCTCTATAGGTGTCTATAATCGCTTTAGGTTGCTCGTAAATTTCTTTTAGCATAAAGTGGTCGTAACCACCTTTTTCAATCTGCTCTAAGCTTAATTGCAACTTTTGAATGTTTGCATCGATTTCTTTATCGTTATCAATTTTATGAACTTTGATACCCTTGTTCTTTTTTATAATTGCTAACTCACCATCTTCAAGATAAATCGCATCTTTGGTGTATTCAATAAAAGGAGAAGCATCAGAAGCTACAAAAAATTCTTCGTTGTTTTTCCCAACACCGATAGCAATCGGACTACCTAAACGGGCTACAACTAACTCGTTTGGTTTTGTTTTATCAAAAACAGCAATGGCATAAGCTCCAATTACGTTGGTAAGTGCAATTTGAACAGCTTTACCTAGTTTACAACCTTCACTTTTCTTAACTTCTTCAATAAGGTTTACTAAAACTTCAGTATCAGTATCACTTTTAAATTCGTAACCTCTAGAGATTAACTCTTTTTTAATAGTATCGTAATTCTCAATAATACCGTTATGTACAATCACTAAATCTCCAGATTGAGAAAAATGTGGATGTGAATTTACGTCATTAGGTACACCATGAGTTGCCCAACGCGTGTGTCCTATTCCTATTTTTCCTACTTTTCGTTCTTCTTCTTTGTTGGTAATTACTTCTAAATCAGAAACTTTTCCTTTAGTTTTAGATAAATGCATTGCTTCACCATCGTACATCATGATGCCCGCACTATCGTAACCTCTATACTCTAAACGCTTCAACCCGTTAATTACAATAGGGTAAGCATCTCTGTGTCCTATATAACCTGTGATTCCACACATAACAATTTCTTATTTTTCTTTTGAATATGATATTTTAAAAACAGCTTTTTTTGTTCCATTAGCAGTTTCATTTCCATTTAATAAAGTTACTGCTCTAGGATTCCAATTGTATGTTTTTACGTTTGTGTTAACTCCTCCAGTACTACTTGTAGTAGGGAAATCTGTAGCATTGTACACTTTCAATACTAATGGTTCGGCTGTAAAATTATCTTCACCAGCTAATAAATTAGTAATATAGTTAGTGATTCTAAAAGTATATTTTTCAGGAGTTTTGTTATCCTCTGCTAAACTAAGACTTCCTCCAAAAGTACCTGTTTCAGTATAAACATCTGAAATATGGGTAGGAGAAATTTCTCCTGCACCGTTGTCTTTATTCTGATACAAGAATAATTGCTGAGGTGTGGTGCTTTTGTCGCTGTTAATGCTTTGGTTAACATAAAATGTTAGTGAGGCATCATTAATTAAAAGATTTTGACTTTTTAATTCTTGAAGTATGGTGTCATCTAAAATTTTAACTTCTGCCATACTACCTGCAGTTCCTTGAATTACAAAATTGTTTGCAGGAGCAGCTGAAGTAGCGTCCGTCATTTTATAAACACTGTTTCTTACTCCAGAAAGAGGGAAACTAAACACTTCTTTAGCAGTATTCTTTATTGTTGTGCCATCAACTTCAGATTTGGTGTATAAGAAATCTATAGATGGTGCTGGATTTGCAGAGGTCAAATTAAGCGGAACTATAGATCCGTCATTTCCTGTAGCAATTATTTTAATCCCTCTAAAGTGATTATCAAAAGCCTCTTTAGAAGCGAATTTTCCACTTTGAAATTCATCCCAAAATAAGGTTTTCATTGTAGTTAGATCTAAAGGAATTGCCAAAAAAGGAACATTCAAATCCTGTGAGTTTGTAGCTCTGATAGTATCTTTATATGTTGTTGTATTTGTTAACGAGATAGATCTGTCAATTCTATCAAAAATAAATACCGTATCTGTGGCTTTAGGTTTTAACTCATATATACCACCATCTTCGTTTAACACTACGTTTCCTGCGTATTCATCATCAGAAAAGAATGTATTCTTTTTAGACGGATCGTTAGGGTTTAACGTGTTTAGGTACGTTTCGTTTTGTAATACTTGAATAGAGGCGGCTACGTTAGGATCTCCTAAAATAGAGTCTAGCCTAAAAGTTGTTACATTATCAGTAGTACCTGTAGAAGTTGATTGATAAGGAATTTTTAAGATAACCTTCTCAAGGTTAAAAACAGTTGTGTCTGTGTTCTTATTGTTTGGGTTTTCAATAAAACCTAGTTGAGAAATGATAGAAGCTTCAATCTTTTTTCCGTTAGGGTTGTTGTACACACCTAACCAATACTCGCTAATACTAGCATTGATATTGTCTGCTTGAACTTTTTGAATATCTATAGGAGTGATTTCAACATCTAATAAAATTTCTCCTGTTTCAAATTTATCGTTTGTAACAACATTTGTTCCTACATCACTAAAGTCTTTTTCACAAGATGTAAAAGCTGCTAAACATAGCAGGCTAATACCTAATGCACCAATTTTTCTAATCATTATTCGCTTAATTCTAAAACGTTTTCTTTGTAAAATTCTAAATATGCTTCGGTTAAAGTCTCTTCAGACTGGAAATCTAACACTTTTGCATTTGCTTCTTCAATAAAAGCTTCAATTTCGTCTGGTAAAACTTCACTACCTTTTATAACAGCATCTGAGTTTTCAATAGCGCTTTTTAAAATATTTAAATGACTTGGTGTTTCGATGGTTACTACTTTAGATTCTTCAATCTTGTCAAAACGAACCTTGTTAGCCATTTCTTTATTTAAATCTTCAATGTCACTATTATACAGCGAAGTTACAATCTTACTTTCTGTAAACAAAGGTTCTTCTTTATAATATTCTCTTAAATATAGAGGTAATAAAGAGGCCATCCATCCGTGAACATGAATAATATCTGGAGCCCAGTTTAGTTTTTTAACGGTTTCAACAACACCTTTAGCGAAGAAGATCATGCGCTCATCGTTATCTTCAAAAAGCTTATCGTCTTCGTCAGAATAAACGGCTTTACGCTTAAAATATTCATCATTGTCAATAAAGTACACTTGCATTCTTTCTTTAGGAATAGAGGCAACTTTAATTATTAAAGGCATGTCCATGTCGTTAATAATCAGGTTCATACCCGAAAGGCGAATAACTTCGTGCAATTGATGCCTGCGCTCATTAATTACCCCAAAGCGAGGCATGAAAATACGGGTTTGAATTCCTTTAGAATGTGCATTTTTAGCAACGTTAAATGCGGTAGACGATAATTCTGTTTCTGGTAAATAAGGGGTAACCTCAGACGAAACATATAAAATTCTCTTATCCTTCATTAAATCGGTCTCTTTTATTGGAGGTGCAAAAATACGAAAATTAATGCAAAAATCGTGTTAAATTGCTAATTTTGCATGCATTTCAATAAAATAACAATGAAAATTTTCACAAGAAAATCCGAATTAAAAGAGTTTTTATCAACTCAAAAAAAAGATGAAAAGTCTATCGGATTTGTACCAACGATGGGAGCTCTTCACCAAGGGCATTTGTCACTTATAAAAAGAGCAAAAAAGAAGCACGACCTTGCTGTTGTTAGCGTTTTTGTAAACCCAACTCAGTTTGATAGTAAGGAGGATTTAGCTAAATATCCTAAAACATACGATAACGATGTAGCTTTACTAGAGTCGGTTAATTGTGATGTGTTATTTTTCCCTTCGGTAGAGGAAATTTATGCTGAAAATGTAGTTTCAGAAAAATTTGATTTTGATGGTTTAGAACATCAAATGGAAGGAAAGTTTAGGGATGGTCATTTTGATGGAGTAGGTACAATTGTAAAAACCTTGTTTGAAATCGTTGAGCCAAATACAGCTTATTTTGGGAAGAAAGACTTTCAACAATTACAAATCATCAAAAAATTAGTTGAAAAATATGAGCTACCAGTAATAGTAAAAGGAAGACCAATTTTTAGAGAAGAAGATGAGTTGGCTATGAGCTCTCGAAATACACGATTGACTAAAGAGTATAGAGAAGCTGCACCTTTTATTTATAAAACCTTAAAAAAGGCAAAAAAGAAATTTGGTTCCAAAAGTCCAGAAGAATTAACCAAATGGGTAGAAAAACAGTTCAAAAAACATCCGTTGCTAGAGCTGGAGTATTTTACTATTGCAGATGAAAAAACCTTGCAAACAGCAACAAAAAAGGAAGCAAACACCAAGTATCGCGCTTTTATAGCTGTTTTTGCAGGAGATATTCGTTTGATTGATAATATTCGTTTAAAGAATTAAACGGTTGAAAACTAGGTAAGAAATCAGGTTTTACAATAATGTTAAAATCATTAAAAAACAACTTAGTATTCATTAAAAAACAACTATTTTTGCAGCATGTTAGTACAAGTAGTAAAATCTAAAATCCACCGTGTTAAAGTAACTAACGCGGATTTAAACTATATAGGAAGCATTACCATTGATGAAGATTTAATGGATGCAGCAGGTATTATTGAAGGTGAACGTGTTCAAATTGTGAACAACAATAATGGTGAGCGTTTAGAAACTTATGCGATTCCTGAACCAAGAAGAAGTGGTGAAATTACATTGAATGGTGCCGCTGCTCGTAGAGTTCAAAAAGGAGACATACTTATTTTAATTGTGTATGCCTTTATGGAACTAGAAGAAGCGAAGAAATTTAAACCACAATTGGTATTTCCTAACGAAGAAAATAACTTGCTAGAATAGTTTGAGTTTATCAGTCAAAAAAATTACAAAAATACTATTACCTCTCATTTTGGGAGGTTTTTTAGTTTGGTATTCATTGTCAAAAATTTCAATAGAAACCTTAGTTCAATATTTTAAAAATGCTAAATATTCGTGGATAGCTTTAGGGCTTTTCTTCGGAATATTAAGTCACTTATCTCGTGCTTATCGTTGGAAGTTTTTATTAGAGCCAATGGGATATAAACCAAACTTTGGTAATAGTACCATGGCAGTTTTAGTAGCCTACTTGGTAAATTATGCAGTACCAAGAGCCGGAGAAGTGTCGCGTGCAGCGGTGATGACAAATTACGAAAACATTCCGTTCGAAAAAGGCTTCGGAACCATCGTTGCCGAACGAATGGCAGATTTGTTAATGATGCTAAGTATCGTTGCTATTACTCTTTTTGTACAATTCGATTTTATTTATCAACTGCTTACCAAAAACTTCAATCCTATTAAAATTGGAATTCTGTTAGCAGGTTTAGTGTTGCTTTTTGTAGTTTTTACACGTTTTGTAAAAAAAGCACAATCAGGTATCGGATTAAAAATTAAAAACTTTGTAGTCGGTTTGGTTGAAGGGCTAACCAGTATCTTCAAAATGAAACACAAATGGGCGTTTATATTCCATACGGTATTCATTTGGGTGATGTATGTACTAATGTTTTGGGCAACAATTCCCGCAATTGAAGGGTTACAAGTTCCGTTAGGAGGTGTTTTAATCGGGTTTATCGCTGGTGGATTTGCAATTGCAGCTACTAATGGAGGAATAGGATTGTATCCTGTTGCCGTAGCTGGAGCTTTAGCGTTATTTGGAATTGCAGAAGAGCCTGCAACAGCCTTTGGTTGGATTATGTGGACAGCTCAAACTGCTATGATTATTGTCTTTGGTGGACTGGCATTTTTGTTCTTGCCTATTTATAATAGAAATAAAAAAATATAGGGCGTTCCCTTTCAGGTCGCGCTTTCCGCACTCGCTTTTTTTGTTTTTAAAAACAAAAAAGAGCTTAAACAATTGCTGCAATCGCTAACGCAAACATTCGTTCAATAAAAAAGCAAAGTATTTTATATTTGAAACTTGTAACTTTAGCATTTTTCAATATTTAAAATGTGTTAAACTAAACTAATGGCAAAAACCAAAACAACTTTTTTCTGTCAAAACTGTGGAGCGCAACATGCGCAATGGGTAGGGCAATGTGGCTCATGTAAAGAATGGAACACTATTGTTGAAGAAGTGATTCAAAAAGAAGAAAAAAGAAATTGGAAATCACCATCAAACACACAAAAAAGAATAGCGAAACCTTTACGAGTTGAAGATATTCAATTGAATCCAGAAGAGCGATTTGGCACCAAGAATCAAGAGTTAGATACTGTTTTAGGTGGCGGATTGGTGAAAGGAGCGGTAGTGTTATTAGGCGGAGAACCAGGGATTGGTAAATCTACCTTGTTGTTACAGATTGCTTTACAAATTCCACAAAAAGTGTTGTATGTTTCTGGTGAAGAAAGTCAGTCGCAGATTAAAATGCGTGCTGAACGTATAGAGGGAAAAAATCCTAATTGTTTAATTCTTACCGAAACTAATACACAACAGATTTTTAAAAACATAGAAGAAGTTCAACCAGATGTATTGGTGATTGATTCTATTCAAACTTTACATACAGATACAATTGAAGCTTCACCAGGAAGTATTTCACAAATACGAGAAACTTCCGCAGAACTCATCAAGTTTGCAAAAGAAACAGCAACTCCAGTATTGTTAATCGGACATATCAATAAAGAAGGACATATTGCAGGGCCTAAAATTTTAGAACACATGGTAGATGTGGTGTTGCAGTTTGAAGGAGACCGAAATCATACCTATCGAATTTTACGCTCCCAAAAAAACCGTTTTGGGTCTACTGCTGAGTTGGGAATCTACGAGATGTTATCAGACGGATTGCGAGAAGTATCGAATCCTTCAGAAATCTTAATCTCTAAAAAAGATGCTGATTTAAGTGGAACTGCGATTGCTTCCACGTTAGAAGGAATTCGTCCATTGATGATAGAAATTCAGGCCTTAGTTTCAACAGCGGTTTATGGAACTCCACAACGAACTACCACGGGGTACAATTTAAAACGCTTGCACATGATTTTAGCGGTGTTAGAAAAACGTGCGGGATTCAAATTAGGAGCGAAAGATGTGTTTTTGAATGTTACTGGTGGAATTCATGTAGATGATCCCGCGATAGATTTAGCAGTGGTAGCAGCAATTTTATCATCAAACCAAGATTTGGCCATCAATCCCGATGTGTGTTTTGCTGCAGAGGTTGGTTTAGCAGGGGAGATTCGTCCAGTTTCTAAAATAGATCAGCGCATTACCGAAGCTGAAAAATTAGGCTATAAAACCTTTGTAACTTCAAAATACAACAAGATTACGAGTAAAAACCATTCGATAAAACTGATTTTAGTGAGTAAGATTGAAGAAGCTTTTGCTACCTTGTTTGCGTAGGTTAATTTTCTTCTTTTTTCTTTCCAAAAATCCTATTGAAAAACCCTTTAATTCCTTTTTCTCTGTATGGAGGACAGTCGATTGAGGAAGATATTTCTTCTGGTATATCAAAAGAGGTTAAGTATTTTTTCTTTAGTTCAGGATTGTTTTCAATTTCTTTTAAAATGTTCGCAACAATTGGTAGGGCTAAAGAAGATCCCGAACCATTTCCACTGTTAAAATGTATGTCGTTTTTAGAAGTCCCAACCCAAGTTCCAAGAACAATATTTGGTGTATATGCCATAAACCAAGCGTTGGTATAGTTTTGAGCGGTACCTGTTTTGCTGGCTAACGGACTTTTAATTTTATACCTATTTCTTATGCTAGCTCCTGTTCCTTGTTCTACTGCTTGCTGTAAAATGGTGGTTAGGGTTTGTGTGCTTTCTTTTGTAAATACTCTTTCGGGTTTTTGCACTTCGCTTTCATAAATGACATTTCCTTCTTTATCTGTAATCTTATGAATCATATACAAGTCGTTCATTTCACCATTATTGGCAAAAGTACCGTAAGCTCTTGTAGCTTCAAATAGGGATAAATCTAACGTTCCTAAAGCAATAGAAGGAGCGTCGTCGGTAATTTCAGGGAACAATAATTTTTCACAAGTATCGATTAGCCATTCTTTTTCTAGTTTAAAATATAGGTTTACACTAGGAATATTCATAGATTTTATCAACGCATACCACATGGCAACTTTTTTATCAGGAGTTGAGCTATGGTCGGCATTTTGTGGTTCCCAATTATCGTATTCAGGGTAGGTTTTTTCTTCGTTTTCAAAATAATCACACGGAGAAATTCCATTTTCCAGTGCTGTAGCATACAAAAACGGTTTAAATGCCGAGGCTATTTGACGGTGTGATAGCACCATATCAAAAGGAAGTGTGTTAAAGTTATTACCACCCACCCAACTAATTACTGCTCCGTTTTTCGGATTCGTAACTAAAACAGAAGCATTTAGCATTTTATCATAATACCAAAGACTGTCAATTTTATTACCAGTAATGGTTTTTGTGCTATCCCAATCAAAGAGTTGAATAGTTCTATTTTGTTTGTCGTCTTCTGTAAACTGTTGCTTTTTTAACCATCTATTTTTTAGTCTGTTTGAAGCTAATTCTTTGTCTAATTGTTGTTGCTTGATGACGAGCTGTTCCTTCGCAGATTTCTCCGCAATTTTTTGAATCTCATAATTCAGCGTCGTATGAATTTTTAATCCGTCTGTTTCTAAGTTATAGTTGCTATTAGAAGTCTCATTAATGGTTTTTACAAGCTCCGAAGCTTTTTTCTTTACCTGATACGTAAAATAACCCGCTGTTGTATTTATATCGAGATTATGATAGTTGAGTGCAATAGGTAGTTTTTGTAAACTGTCGGTAACTTTATTGCTTAAATAGGCTTCGCCATTCATTAACTGTAGCACCGTATTACGACGTTTTTTAGCATTTTCTGGATTCAATCTTGGATTGTAGTAGGTGTTGGCTTTTAACATTCCTACAAGTACCGCTGATTCTTCGATATTTAATTTGTTGACTGATTTATTAAAAAATCTATTAGCAGCCGATTCTACTCCGAAGTTATTTTCTCCAAAAGGAACCGAGTTTAAATACAATAGTAAGATTTCATCTTTGCTGTATAATTTCTCCATACGACTGGCAATAATGAGCTCTTTTATTTTGTTGATAGGCATGCTCAAAAAACCATGGTACTGTCTACCGTATAGGTTTTTAATTAACTGTTGAGTAATGGTGCTTCCACCACCTCCAGAGGCATCTTGTAGTAAAATACTTCTAAAGAAAACACGTGCATAGCTTTGACCGTCGTAGCCATTATGAGAATAGAATCGTTTATCCTCTGTAGCTATTAAAGCTTCTTTTAAATGATTTGGAATTTGTTCTAGTTGAACATTGGTTCTATTCTCAGCAAATACTTTACCTATAATTACCTCGTCGGATGAATAAATTAAAGAAGCTTCTTCATTGATGATGGATGTTAATTCTTCTTTGTTAGGGAGTTTACCAAAGACCTCAAAATACACTAAGGAGAATAATAGTACTACTGAAAGAAACCCAAACAGTATGAATCCTGTTACATATTTTAACAGAAGGGTTAGTTTCTTATTTTCTCTAAGTTGAAGTTGTATTTCTTTTAATGTTTTCATTGTACTAAAAACGAAGATTCGTTGATGAAATTGTAAAGTTAAAAAACGAGGTTCGTTAAACTTTTATGGAGTTATAATTATTGAATGACAATTGAATAGGAGGATTCATTATGTTGTTTGTTAACAGTCAGTATAAGGTAATAAAAGTTTTATGGGCAAGAACTTTTTAGGGTTTAAATTGATGTTTTTAGTTTATTCACACTAATCCAGTATTATTTTATGTACTGTTATATGTAAATCCTTAATTTCTATATGGTCCAAGAAACTTATCACCATTAAAATGTACCATATGGTCAGGATTATCGGCAATCCAAACCTCAGTTTCCCAAGCTATCTCAGCCATAAATTGTCTAAACTTTAATCTGTCTAAAAAAGTAGTTACAAAGACAATATCAGCTGTACATTTTTCAGTTAATTTTTGGAGTTGAATAAGTCGTATTTCGCTTATTGGTCCAGAAGAATGAACAGCTTCTATTAAATAAAGCCAATTTTTCTTTTTAGAATAAGCGATTACATCAGGTAATTCTTCGTGAGATATTTCAAAGAAATTTAACTCTTTGAGTTTTTCAGTTTCTAAGTATAAATATTTGTCTGAAGTATCTCCTACATATAAAACTTCTGCACCAAATCCATATCTAGGTAAAAAGTCTTCAATAATTGCCTTTTGCAAATCGTTATGTTCACCAGCAGAAAACTCAAGTTTTCCCCCAGATGGTAAGGTAACTTTTACCTTTTGTATTTCTCTTTGTCTTTTTAGTTTTTGATTTAAAGGTTCAACACCTTCAAGTTTTTTGGCAACAAGTTGTTTCCAATTATCAACACCATATTTTTTTATGAGCTCTGCATAAAGTGGGTTGACACAATATCCACGAGTAGAGTCATTTGTTGCAGAATTTGGACTTGATCTTAAAACAACCTCTGCAATAGTAAGTAGTTTTAAATCTTTTCTCCTTATATCATCGTAAGAACCTGAACTAATATTTTCTCCAAAATTTAAATTTACGTAATCTATTATATCTCTAGTCTTTAAAGAATAACCACTATTTGAATCTTTTATAGACTTAAAATCATTTATATTTTTAATGTCAGCAGTAGCTAAAAAAGCAATTGCCATTCTCTCTAGTCTTCTATGTGTTGAATCTGTAGGTATACCAAAACATTCTAAAATATGTAGTGTAGTATTTATCAGTTCCTGAACTTGTTTGCTTTTTTGGTTAAATGTTTTTGATTTATCTGGACTGATATATTGTTTCATTTTCGAATAGTTTGAATTGTTGGTCTTCTGTTATTAGATATGTTGAATCATTTGTCAAATAGTCTTTAATACTCGAAGCTAAATGATAAGCAAAGTTTGGTGCTACTGCATTCCCAATTTGATTGTATTGATGTGTTTCTGTGCCTGAAAAATCAAACCAATCAGGAAAACTTTGAAGTCTTGCAGCTTCTCTAACTGTAATTCTACGTCTTCTTCCGTCTTTTAATCTAACTCGGTGCATGTCACCAGTAGCTCCAGCTAAATTTCTACAAGTTAAAGTTCTAGCAGGTCTGTCTAGGTATAAATCTCTCGGGTTTACGCACTTTGAAGCTTTTTCATATTTTGCAACATACTCATCCATAGATTTTGTAAAAAATTTTGAGTTTTCGTCAAACTGAAAAGCTAGTTCTCCCAAAGCATCTCCTGCTGTAACTTTTCTATTTATTTTTTTAGGCAATCTATTTTTCTTTTTTGAACCAATGACAATAACTCTTTCTCTATTTTGAGGAACTTCATAGTCTTTTGCATTTAGCAAAGAGTAGCTTATATAATACTCTAATTTTTCAAGTTCTTCAATAACTTCTTTTAAATACCATTTGTTTTTATAGAGCATTCCACGAACATTCTCGAATAGAAGTATTTCTGGATTTAATTGCTTAACCGCAGATAGAAAAATAGGAAATCCATCACGAGAATCTTTTAATCCAAGTTGTTTTCCTCCAACACTAAATGGTTGACAAGGATGATCCTCCAATAACAATATCTGCTTTTGGATAAATAGTTTCCGTTGTTAGTTTTAGATTGAAGCATTCTCCAATTAAATTTTTATTATATGTTTTTGTGGCGTTTTGATCCATTTCATAACCAATAGTTTTAAATCCATTAGCTTCAAATCCTAGGGAAAGCCCGCCGCAACCAGCAAATAAATCAACTACTGTTTTATTTAAATCAGTATCAATCCAAGGTTTCAGTTTATTGTTTATTTCTTCCCAATATTCCATTTTGTAAAGGTACAATTTTTCTGTCTCATTATTTTCCACACTATGAATAAGGGCAAGATACTTATTATCAAAAGAAAAATCAGAAATCAAATAAAAAAGCAATCTCATTTGAGATTGCTTTACTAGTTTTTTGCTTGTTTCTAACAACATCCACCACCATCGTAATGATAGGTAGATTCCGAGAAAAATATATCGTCTCTTCCCAATGCTTTTAAATCCGAGGCTGTTTTATCACAAATCGCTAAGGGTTGGTTTTTTAATAAGGTGTGTCCTGCTCCGTCATCAAAATAATCTTCATCACCAAAGTAAATGGCAGCTTTTCCTGTAAACACACAAGGTCCGTCAGCAGGCATAGGATCTTTAATCGCTGCTACTTCAATCGATTCAATATAAATCAATTCATCGGTAGGATAATTTTTAGGATCTAAAATTCTATACGGTTTACGTGCTCTTATTTCAATGGTTCCAAAACCAGCATCAGTCAACATTTTAACATATTCCGCAATCGGTAAACTTCCGCTTAAACATAAAGCACGTAAACGTTCGTCGTTGCGTAAGGTTTCGTTCATAGGTTGCTCACACGTAGGGTCGCTCATAACCAAACGTCCGTGAGGCTTCAATACACGGTACATTTCAGCAATGGCTTTTTTTAGTTCTTCAGCTTTAAAAATGTTGAATAAACAGTTTTGAGCAGCCACATCAATCGAATTATCTTCTACAGGTAAGTGTAAAGCATCACCTTTGCGTAAATCTACAAACTCACTTTTAAACCAATCGTTTTGCGCTTCGGCTTCCATAAAATTCTTTTGAGAAGCTTCTAACATTTCATCTACCACATCGATTCCAATCACGCCGTTTTTCTGACGAGAGAAATACGCAAACTGCAACAATTCCATTCCTCCGCCAACACCAACATAGAGTATTTTAGGATTGTTGGTTAAATCACGAGCATGCACAGTAGAACCACATCCGTAGTTCATTTCTTGCATAATTTTCGGAATTTTTAATCCTGGCAACTCCCAAATAGGGTTTGTTGTACAGCATAAACCAACATCAGGGGTTAAGGCTGCTTCTTTATATACATCTATTGTGGTTTCTAAGTAACTCATCTTTTTAAGATTAAAGACCGCTTTGCTGTTAGATAAAAGAATAAAGACTTGTATTGTTTGTCTTGATTCTTGAGTCTAATAGTCTTGCTTCTATAAATTAGTAATTAATTCTTTAAAAAGTGTAATCATTTTCGGTTCTGCTTTTCCTGCAACTTCAATGATTTCGGTAATATCAACAGGTTGTAAATTTTTAGGATCGCACTCATCGGTTAATACCGAAACAGCTGCACACGGAATGTTGAGTTGTTTTGCTACTATTACTTCAGGTACGGTACTCATTCCTACCGCATCTACTTCTAAAATTTGTAACATTCTGTACTCTGCTCTGGTTTCCAATTGCGGACCTACAACACTTGCATATACTCCTTCTTTCAGGTCTATGTCGTTAGCTTTAGCGATTGCTTTCATTTTTGTATTCAGTTTTTTTGAATACGGTTCTAGCATATCGGCAAAAATATTTCCGAAGGCATTAGCTCCTTTAAAGGCTAGGGGAGAACCTCCTTGTAAATTCAAGTGATCTTCTAGTAACATCAAATCACCTTTTTTATAAGAAAGGTTGATAGCACCTGCAGCATTAGAAACTAATAACGTTTGAATACCTAACGCATACATGGTTCTGATACCATAGGTAACTTCCCATAAATTATACCCTTCATACATATGAAAACGACCAGACATAACAACTACTTTTTTGCCTGATAAAGTTCCGTAAATTAACTTTCCGGAGTGAAATTCTACCGTTGCTTGTGGAAAGTGGGGAATGTCTGCATAGGAAACTTCTTGCTCAATAGTTATTTCATTGATTAATTTTCCTAACCCTGTTCCTAAAACAATTCCTATTTCTGGGTTGGTAATTCCTTTATGTTGAAGAAACTCTTGTGTTTCTTGTAGTTGTTGTTTTTTTAGCATTTTATATCGTGTTTGTCATTATGGGGAGTGACGGTTAGTTTAAAAACTGATTGAATACTGGGTTATTTTTGATGTCGTCAAAAACATCTACATCATTTAAGGTTTCCAACAAATGTACTGATTCGTTTTGTAAATCGTTCAACGTATCTTTTCTAACAGTTGAGGTTCCCCAGTTTTTATTTTGAAAAATGTTTGCACGAAGTTTTTTCATGCCCAATAAGTAATAACCTCCATCTTCTGCAGGTCCCATAACGACATCGTTTGCGTTGAGTTTTTCAAAAGCTTTATTGATATGTTCAGAAGTCAAATCTGGCAAATCGCTACCAATAATTACAACTTTTTCATATTCAGTAGAAAACGCTTGTTGAAAGGCATTGTACATTCGTATACCTAAATCGTTTCCATCTTGCAGGTGCTTTTGATATACTGAAGCATCCCAAATATCATTTTCACGAACTTTTACTGAGTAGTACACAGCTTTGTCACAAGATAAATTTTGGGTGACTTGTTTTGTGTGTTCTAATAAGAATTTATAAATATCTAACGCAGCTTCGTCTCCAATTGTTTTAGCTAAACGTGTTTTTACTTTACCTAACTCAGGGTTTCTGGTGAAAATTAAAAGAAGATTTTTTGACTTAGGCAATAAAGACATATTGTTTGTAAAGGTGTTTCGAAATTAATGTGTTATGCTACAGTTCCTTGGCAGCTGCTACCAGCCCCTGCGGTACATCCGTAACAATGTTGGTTGATAATGATATCTCTATTTTGTAACAATGCTTCGTTGTATTCAGAAATATGTTGGGATTTACTGGCTACTTTTAGGTTTAGCATCTGGTTGAAATCACAATCGTATAAATATCCGTCCCAACTTACAGATAAGGTATTGGTACACATTACATTTTCTACCGCCATAGGATTGTAGGCTTCTACTAAGGAATACATATAATCTTCGTAATTTTCAGAAGCAATTAAGTAATCTAAAAATCGACTGATAGGTAAATTGGTAATTGCAAATAAACTGTTGAATGAGATTCCGAAATCTTCATATAATGCTTTCTTGAAATCAGCTTCTAAAGCAGCTTGATCTCCTGGTAAGAAGGCGCCTGATGGATTGTATACCAAGTCTAATTGTAAACTAGTTCCTTCAATTCCATAACCCTCAGCATTTAGCATTTTTAAAGCTTCAATAGACTTGTCGAAAACACCATCACCACGCTGCTTGTCGGTTTTTCCACGTGTCCAATGTGGCATAGAAGAGACCACATGTATATTATGTTTCTTGAAGAACTCAGGTAAGTCGTGATATTTTTTATTAGCTCTGATGATGGTTAGGTTAGAGCGAACAATAAAATCTTTGATTCCTGCTTTGGAAGCTTCTTCTACAAACCATCGAAAATTAGGATTCATTTCAGGAGCACCTCCTGTTAAGTCTAAGGTGTGTGCTTCCGTTTTTCGAATAACCTCTAAACATTGCTCCATGGTTTCTATGGTCATAATTTCTTTTCGATCAGGACCTGCATCTACATGACAATGTGCACAAACTTGATTACACATGTATCCTAAATTAATTTGAAGAATTTCTAATTTTTTAGGACGTAAAGGAAACTGATTGGTTTCTTTGAGTTTTTTTGCAAACGTAGGTAATTCGCCATCAGCAAAAACCCCGTTTGATAAGATTTCAAGCTGACGTTGCGTGTTTGCTAAGTCATTATTTCTTGCTAAAAGTGATTTCTTCATACTTACATTTCTAGTTTGTTCACTTTGTTCATCATTTGAACTCCGTGTACTAAAGTAGCACCACTTTTAATAGCAGCTCCTACGTGAATGGCTTCCATCATTTCTTCTTTAGTGATTCCGCGTTGCAATCCGTCTTTTGTATACGCATCAATACAATAGGGGCATTGTTCGGTATGCGCAACAGCTAAAGCTATTAAGCTTTTTTCGCGTGCCGTTAAGGCGCCTTCTTCAAAGACTTTTCCGTAGTATTCGAAAAACTTGTTTCCTAATTCTTCACTCCACTCAGTAATTTTACCAAACTTTCGTAAGTCGGCAGGATCGTAATATGTTTTTGACATGTATTTTATTTTGGGGGTTAGACGAGACGTTTATTGATACTTTACAAGCAATATTATGAAAAGTATAGATACAAAAAAAGCCTTAACAAATTTGTTAAGGCTTTTGTACTGAAGGCGGGACTTGAACCCGCACGGGCATTACGGCCCATTGGATTTTAAGTCCAACGTGTCTACCAATTCCACCACTTCAGCGTATGTGCTTTGTTAATGACTACTTTTAAAATGAAACCTCACTCATACAAGTGAGGTTTCTTGGTACTGAAGGCGGGACTTGAACCCGCACGAGCATTACGGCTCATTGGATTTTAAGTCCAACGTGTCTACCAATTCCACCACTTCAGCATACTCTTTTAAAAAAGGCTTGAGCGAAAGACGGGATTTGAACCCGCGACCCTCACCTTGGCAAGGTGATGCTCTACCCCTGAGCTACTTTCGCGTAGTCATTTATTATTTTAATGAACGTGCATTACTGCGAATGCGGGTGCAAATATAAAACCTTTTTTTTAATTACAAAGCACTTTTTAATTTTTTTCAATTTTAATTCCAATAAAAATTTATGGTGGTTCAATAAGAATGGAATATCTTTGCAGAAATTTTTTAAAATTAGAAGTGAATTCTGTTTCATCTGTACATACTAAACCCTCTGTAAAATCAATAGTTAAAGATTTTAAACAATTAACTAAAGTTGGATTATCTATAAGTGTAGTTTTTACATCGGTTACAGGATATTTATTAGGAGCAGAAACGATTGATTATACTACTATAATATTATTAGCTTTAGGAGGCTACTTAATGGTAGGGGCATCTAATGCTTTTAATCAGGTAATAGAAAAGGATATTGATGCGGTAATGCAACGCACAAAAAATCGTCCGTTACCTTCTGGAAGAATGTCTACGACCGTAGCATTAACTATAGCAACTCTTTTTACGATAGCGGGTATTGCAATTTTATATATTATAGATCCGAAATGTGCTTTATTTGGGGCGATTTCTATCTTTTTATATACAAGTGCTTACACACCATTAAAAGCAGTAACACCTTTAGCAGTATTTGTAGGGGCAATTCCTGGAGCGATTCCTTTTATGTTAGGATGGGTAGCAGCAACAGGTAAATTTGGTATTGAAGCTGGATTTTTATTTATGATTCAGTTTTTTTGGCAGTTTCCTCATTTTTGGGCTATTGGTTGGTTACAATTTGAAGAATATAACAAGGCAGGTTTGCACATGTTGCCAATGGATAAAAAAGACAAAGGTGCTGTGGTGCAAATTATTTTTTATACCTGCATAATGATTTTAATGTCAATTGCGCCTGTGTTAAAAGTAACAGGAGATTTATATATATATCCGTTAACAGCAGTAATTATTCTATTATTAGGATTGTTAATGTTGTATTACGCAATACAATTATATAAAACAGAAAAAAACACTGATGCACGTAAATTGATGTTGGCAAGTGTTTTTTATATTACAATAGTGCCCATTATATATGTGGTAGATAAATTTTTACACTAATGAGTGAACAATCGTTACAAGAAGAATTAAAAGTAGCTAAACGTAAATCGGCTAAACCAATGCTATGGATTTCCATGGTAAGTATGGTAATGTTTTTTGCAGGATTAACCAGTGCTTACGTAGTAAGTATGAATCGTGAAGATTGGGTTACCTTCGATTTACCTCAGGCATTTTACATTAGTACCGTGTTAATTGTACTAAGTAGTATTACGTTGTTTTTCTCTCAAAACTTATTGAAAAAAGACAATATTAAAGGTTCTTTCATTTTATTATTAGTTACATTGGTGTTAGGTTTAGGCTTTGTGTGGTATCAATGGGTAGGATTTAATGAATTAAAAAATACAGGATTATATTTTACAGGACCTGAAAGTACAGTATCAACATCGTATATAATAGGAATAACATTTATGCACGTTTTACACTTGTTAGCAGGGGTAATCGTGTTATTGGTTGTTATTTATAATCATTTTAAAAAGAAGTATACATCAAGCAATATGCTTGGATTTGAACTAGGTGCAATCTTTTGGCATTTTGTAGATGTATTGTGGATTTACCTATTTTTCTTTTTCTATTTTATTAGATGATGAAAAATGCGTAATTTTGGCGCACTGATTAAACAAAAATTAACAAAAAGAGATTTATGGGAGCAAATATTGCTGTAAATTCTGACAACAAAGAGACCTGGGGCGGAGGTGGTGTAAAACCATTTGGCGCTAGTTATGGGAAAATGATGATGTGGTTTTTCATCGTATCTGATGCATTAACTTTTTCGGGCTTTTTAGCAGCGTATGGTTTAACACGTTTTAAGTTTATTGACTCTTGGCCTATTGCTGATGAGGTATTTACACACTTTCCTGGTTTACACGGTGTTCATGCACCGATGTATTACGTAGCATTGATGACATTTATTTTAATTGTATCATCGGTAACAATGGTGTTAGCCGTAGATGCAGGTCATAAAATGCAAAAGAAAAAAGTAGCTTGGTACATGTTTGCTACCATCGTTTTTGGTATTATTTTCGTAGGTTCTCAGGCTTGGGAATGGAAAAACTTCATTAACGGTTCTTACGGAGCTGTTAAAACTGCCGATAATCACATTTTACAATTTGTAAAAGACGGACATCAAATAGCATTGGCTGATTTTGTTCATAATGATAGAAAAGAAGGAAGAGTTCAACACCAAAGAGAAAATGGATTGTGGTTTGTAGACGAAGCAACAATTTCTCAATATTCAGTAGCTCAAGTTCAAGAAGCTTTTAAAGCAGATCCTTCTTTATTAATTAGAATCGAAAGAATTAATCCTGAAACGAAACAAAAAATTGTTTTATCAAGAGAAGAAAGTATCGCTAAGTTAGCTACAGCAACTAAAGTTGTTGAAGGAGCAAACTTAATAGAGAACGAATATGGTAACCCTATTTTTGCTGATTTCTTCTTCTTTATTACTGGTTTCCACGGATTCCACGTATTTTCAGGAATTATCTTAAATATCATTATCTTCTTTAACGTTGTATTAGGTACGTACGAGCGTAGAAGAAGTTACGAAATGGTTGAAAAAGTAGGTTTATATTGGCACTTTGTAGATTTAGTTTGGGTATTCGTATTTACCTTCTTCTACTTAGTATAATCAAAAAACAATAGTAAAAATGGGTCACGCACACGAATCAAATACAAAAAGAATTTGGATTGTTTTAGCAATCTTAACCATAGTAACAACAGTAGAAGTAGTTTTAGGTATTATTAAACCTGCTGCTTTACACTTACACGGTTGGGGTACTAGTTGGTTAAACTGGATATTTATCATCTTAACAATAGTAAAAGCATATTATATTGCTTGGGCATTTATGCACTTAGAAGGAGAAAAACCATGGTTAAGAAGAGCCATTGTTTGGACAGGTGTTTTCTTAATATGTTATTTAGTAACACTAGTGTTAATAGAAGGTGATTACTTATACGATACATTAGCACCATTAGTAAAGTGGTAATCAAAATAAAATGAGAAAAGAGGTGGTGTTAACCGCCTCTTTTTGTATATAAGATTTAGTAAAATGGATAAAACAAGAAAATACATAGTACTGTTAGCGCTTTTTATAGTGCCGCTATTGTTTTATATTTTTTTGTCACTAGGAATCAATAATTTCGCAAAATTACCGGTGCTTACAGAAAATGTAATTGATATATCATCAGTAAGTAAACAACATCAATTTGATAAAAAAATATCAATTGTTACTTTTTTAGGAAAGAATGTAGAGGAAGTAAAAGGGGAATTATTCAATCTTAACGAAAAAATATACAAACCATTTTACGGATTTAAAGATTTTCAACTAATTGTAATAGCTTCTCCTGATGTTAAAGACGATGTTGAAAAACTTGAAAAAGAAATTGGCGCTTATACCAATATGATTAGCTGGAAGTTTGTTTATGCGTCTGATACCGAAATTGAAGTATTGTACGATAGCTTTAAAACAAACCAATCATTAGATAATAAACTGCACTCATCTAAAGCTTTTATAATTGATAAGGAAGGAAATTTAAGAGGAAGAAATGATGATGAAGATAGCGTTGATGGAAAGTTGTTTGGGTACAATATGACATCGGTAGCAGAGTTGAATAATAAAATGAAAGACGATGTTAAGGTTGTATTGGCAGAATATCGTTTAGCATTAAAAAAGAACAACGCAGACAGACAGATTTAATTAGACTTGAGTCATGAAAAAACAGAATTATTCTTACGTAGGTATTTCATTAATCGTTTTACTTTTCGGAATTTATGCTATTCCTAAAATCATAGCACACTTTCAAACAGCGAACTTGCACAAGTTTAACAAGGTGCCAGATTTTGAGTTTATCAATCAAGATGAGAAAGTAATTACTAATAAAGATTATGAAGGAAAGGTATATGTAGTTGAATTTTTCTTTGCTACATGCCCAACAATATGTCCATTGATGAATCAAAAAATGGTAGAAATTCAAAACGAATTTATGGGGAATCCTAATTTCGGAATCGCTTCGTTTTCAATTACTCCAGATATAGATACTCCACACCAATTAAAAGAATATGCTAAGAACAATGGTATAAACCATAAAAACTGGCATATGTTAACCGGAAAAGGAGATGATGTAGTGTATGAGTTATCTAACGAAGGGTTTAAGTTGTATGCAGGTAAAGGAGAAGTTAGTCATGGCGGATTCGAACATTCAGGATTATTTGCTTTAGTAGATAAAGATGGATATATAAGATCACGATACGATGAAAACGGAAATCCGATAATGTATTACAGAGCATTAGACGAGCATGGTTTTGGTGATCAAATAACAGAGTTGAAAGAAGATATTAAGTTATTATTAAAAGAATAACATGAGTACTACAGAAGAAAAAAAATATAAGAGGTTTATTACAATAGTTTCTATTGTGGTTCCTATTGCAGTAGCAGCGTTGTTTGGTATTAAAATACCGAATGTAGAACCGTTGTCGTTTTTACCTCCTATTTATGCCAGTATTAACGGATTTACAGCAGTATTATTAGTTGCTTCTGTTGTGGCTATTAAAAACGGTAAAAGAAAATTACACGAGCAGTTAAATACAACAGCAATAATTTGTTCTGCGTTATTTTTAGTAATGTATGTGGCTTACCACATGACCTCTAATTCAACACCATTTGGAGGAGAAGGAACAATAAGATATGTGTATTTCTTTATTTTAATAACACATATTTTATTATCTATTGTAATTATACCTTTTGTATTAATTACATTTATGAGAGCGCGTTTAGGAAATTTTCCAGAACATAAAAAAATAGCAAAAATTACATTTCCATTGTGGTTGTATGTGGCGGTAACAGGAGTTGTAGTGTATTTAATGATATCACCTTATTATGTATAAAAAACTTGTAGTATTAGCATTATTATTGTTCTTCACATTAAACACATCTGCACAGTGTGCTATGTGTAAAGCTGTTATTGAAGGAGATAATCCTTCTGTTGCCGAAGGAGTGAATAACGGAATTACTTACTTAATGGTTTTTCCATATATTTTAGTGGGAACACTTTTTTATTTTATTTACCGTCATAAAAAGAAAGGTAAAGAGTAATTTAATTTAGCAAAGTTTTTTGTAACAAATTATATTTTTAATCGTCATATAGAGGCAGTTAAAAATAGTTAACTGTTTTTTATTGTTGATTTTAAACTGTTTAAAGGTTTACTTTTTAATAATAAAATGATATATTTCTGTTTTTGAAATATCAACTAGCTAATAATTTAAACAAAAAATATTTGTCTTTTGAAAACTAAAATTGCACTATTCACAGCTATATTTGCCTCATTAGCTGTTTTTTCTCAAAAACAATGAACCTTAAAAGAGTGTGTAGATTACGCTCTTAAAAACAACATAACGATTAAACAAAATCGGTTAAATGTAAATTTAGCAGAAAATGATGTTGAGGTCGCTAAAGGAAATTTCTTACCTGATTTAGGATTTAGTAATTCTCATAGAGGATCTTTTGGATTGTCTTCAGGTGTTAGCGGAGTTAATACCAGTCAAGATAGGTATTCAACAAATTTCACTTTAGGAACTCAAGGTACTATATTCAATGGTTTTAGAAACTTAAACACTAAAAAACAAGCTTTACTTAATGTTAAAGGAAGTGAGTTAGACTTAGCGAAAATAGAAAATGATATTTCTTTAAATGTAGTAAACGAATACTTAAATGTACTGTTCGCAAAAGAAAACCTTGTCGTGGCAAAAGTTCAAGCCGAAATAAGTAAAAAACAAATTGAAAGAGCAAAAGCTCAATATGAAGGAGGAGCAATACCTAAAGGAGATTTATTAAATGTAGAGTCTACAGCTGCTAATGATGTTCAAAATGTAGTTTTACAAGAAAACGCATTAAGTATTGCTTTACTTAGATTAAGTCAGTTGTTACAAATTTCTTCAGAAGATTTTGCTATTGCAGATATTGAAGTAGGGTCACCATCAGCAGCTTTATTGTATGACAATTCTAGTGTCGTATACGAAAAAGCATTAACACAATGGCCAGATATAGAAAGGGCAGAATTAAACCTTGAAAATGCAGATTTAGGAATAGAATTAGCTAAAGGGGCTTATTTACCAACCTTAACCTATTCAGCAAATGCAGGTACTTCTTATTTTACAGTATTTGGAGAGCCTGATAGAAGAGTTATTGGAGTTGATCCAGTGACACAATTACCTATATATGAGTCTTATGGTTTTTTTAAGCAATTAGATAATAATTTAAGTTACGGTGTAGGGATTTCGTTAAATGTTCCAATATTTAATCGTTTTCAAACAAAAAACAGAGTAGCTAAATCTACTATTGATAAAGAGGTTTCAGAGTTAGCTCTTGAAAATCAAAAATTGCAGTTGCAACAAGAAATTGAAAGTGCTTTTTTAGATGCTAAAGCAGCAGCAAAAACTTTTGAAGCAGCACAAATATCGTTAGAAGCCCAAAAAGAAGCGTTTAAAAACGCACAGGTAAGTTATGATTACGGATCAATGACTCAATTTGATTTTGATCAAGTTCGTAATCGTTTAGTAAATGCTGAAGGAGCAATGATTAGAGCAAAATATGATTATGTATTTAAAACGAAAGTATTAAAATTCTACTATGGTGAATCTATTGTAGATTAATAAGAAAGAGATATTTATTGTTGGAAGAACCTCGTTAGATTTATGCTAACGGGGTTTTTCTTTGTATGACATACAATGATTTTTTTATTCAACTTTATATAAAATGTATCTTTGCCAAAAATAATTTCAGTTTGGCAACAATCTTAAACATAGAAACAGCAACTAAAAATTGCTCGGTTAGTATAGCGAAAGATGGAGTAACCCTTATTTTACAAGAGTTGAATGATGGTAATTATTCTCATGCTGAAAAACTACATCCATTTATTCAACAAGTGGTAGAGGAAGCTAAAATATCTTTCAATGATATTGATGCTGTAGCTGTAAGTAAAGGACCAGGTTCTTATACAGGTTTGCGTATCGGAGTTTCTGCTGCTAAAGGATTATGTTTTGCCTTTGATAAACCTTTAATTTCTATAGAAACATTGAACTCTTTAGCTCACAAAGCTACTGTAGATAATGGGGTAATTGTACCAATGTTAGATGCACGTCGTATGGAAGTTTATGCGGCAGTTTACGATAGTAATTATAATCAGTTAAGAGAAATTAAAGCTGAAGTTATTGATGAAAACTCTTTTCAAGAATATTTGTCAGAAGGAAAAGTATATTTTTTAGGGGATGGGGCAGAGAAGTGTAAAGAAGTTATAACACATGAAAATGCTGTTTTTATTGACAGTAAACATCCTTCAGCAAAAGAAATGGCACAATTAAGTTATGATAAGTACAAAAAAAACGACATCGAAGATGTCGCTTATTTTGAACCTTTTTATTTGAAAGATTTTGTGGTAACGCCCGAAAAAAAGCGTTAATTCTCTTTGTGAATTTCCACAGAGTGTGGATATGGAATTTCGATTCCAGCTTTGTCTAAGGCTATTTTAGTATTTTCGGTTACATCAAAGTAAACACCCCAGTAATCTTCTGTTTTACACCAAGGTCTTACAGCAAAATTTACTGAGCTATCTGCTAACTCTAATACATTAACCGTAGGAGCTGGTTCTTTTAATACTTTTGGGTGTGAAGTAAGAACATTCATCAACACTTCTTTAGTTTGTTTAATATCTGCGTCATAAGAAACTCCAAAAACTAAATCAACTCTACGAGTTCCTTCCGAAGAAAAATTAATAATATTTCCGTTTGATAAAGAACCGTTAGGAATAATTATTTCTCTATTTGATAAACCAGTAAGCTTAGTAGTAAAAATTTCTATTTCTTTTACAACACCAGTTTCACCTTGAGCTTGTATTAAATCACCAACTTTAAAAGGTTTGAATAACATAATTAACACACCGCCAGCAAAATTACCTAAAGAACCTTGTAGCGCTAAACCAACAGCTAAACCAGCAGAAGCTAATATTGCTGCAAATGAAGTCGTTTCTACTCCAAGTTTTGCTATTACAGTAATTATTAAAAGGATTTTTAATGTCCAGTTTAATAAGCTGATTAAGAATTTTTGAAGTGTGATGTCAACTTCTCTTTTAATCATTACTTTTTTGGTAGCTCTAAGTAGTAGGCTAATAATATAAGAACCTACAATGTAAATAATAATAGCCATAATCGCTTTTGGGGCATAGGTGACTATTAACTCTTGAAATTTTTCTAAATACTTTTCCATTAGTTATGGTAAATTTTAGTGATTAATAATTGATTTTATTAGTAGTGGTTGGTTTTTATCTATAGAATTAAACTAGCTAACGCTAATAAAGCTGGGATAGACTGAATGGCAAAAATACGAGGTTTTTTTGTAGAAAAAGAACCATAAAGACCTGCAATAAACACACAGATTAGAAAAAATATAGCAATATCGTTTTTTTGTGAAATCATAGACCAGATTAAACCAGCTGCTAAAAAGCCATTATACAATCCTTGATTGGCTGCTAATACTTTAGTTTCTTCGGCAAATTGTTTAGATTTTAGTCCGAAGGTTTTTATGCCTTTAGGATGCGTCCATAAAAACATTTCAAGTATTACGATGTAAATATGAATCAATGAAACAAACGCTATTAAAGTGTATTGTAAACCATTCATAAATATTAGAAAATTAAATAAGCGGTTTCGAAAATAATTAATCAAAACCGCAATTGATAGTTAGTGTATGTTTTCGGTTATTTTACTTCAAAAGTAACCTTAAGATTTACTCTAAACTCTGTGACTTCGTCATTATTTACAACCACACTTTGTGATTGCACAAAGGCAGACTTAATCCCTTTTACCGATTTTGAAGCTTGTTTAATCGCTTTTTTTGTAGCATCTTCCCAACTATTTTCAGAGTTTGCTAAGATTTCAATAACTTTCATTACAGCCATAATTTCTCGTTTTTTTATAATTGTTATGTAAATATAAGGTTTTGTTTTTTTTATTTTGCTGAAAATTAATCAATTATATTTTTAATGTTAATTTAATGTTACGTAAATGTTTCAAATATGTAAAATTTTTGTATATTTGTGTTATCAGGTATTAACTTTAAAAGATTTAGATTATGAAAAAATTAGTATTAGCAGTATGCATGTTGTCGGTAGGATTGTTACAAGCTCAAGAAGTAGAGCCAAAATATGAAGTAACAGGAGAGTTAGTGAAAGTCACGTATTATTACGAAAATGGTGCTATTAAAGAACAAGGTTTTTTCAAAGATAAAAAGTTAGAAGGTACTTGGACGTCTTTTGATACAAAAGGTAACAAAGTGGCTATTGGTCATTATGAAGCTGGTAAAAAAGTAGGAAAATGGTTTATGTGGAAAGAAGACGGTTTAAAAGAAATCGACTTTAAAGACTATACTATTGCTAGTGTTCAAACTTGGAAAGAAGAAACCAAAATGGCAGTTAAGTAAGGTTGTTACTTGAATAAAAAATAAAAAACCGAGCAATTTGCTCGGTTTTTTTATTTTCTTCCAAAATCGGCAGGAATTTCGCCCCATGCCTTGGTTTCCCATTTCAATAATGGATTTTTATAAGAATTTTCTTGTAGCCATTTTTCGGCACGTTTTATTAAATCTAGTATCTCTTTATTAGAGCTGTCAAAAACAATATTTGTTCTGCATTGTTTCTTTTTAACCCAACTCATGGCAATTTTTGAATCGGAATAAATAGGGTAAGTATCCAGTTTTTTACTTTTTAGTAAAGCAATTCCGTGAACTAAAGCTAAAAATTCACCAATATTGTTGGTCCCATTCTTAAAAGGCCCCATTCTAAAAATTTCTTTTTTACTGTGGGTAAGTACACCTCGGTATTCCATTATTCCAGGATTACCAGCACAAGCAGCATCAACCGAGATGCTTTCTAGAATAGGAGTTCCATATTTAGCTTTCTCTGTAGTTGATAAAGTATGCTTTTTAGTGTCTTTTCCTTTGAATTCGTTATAACTTTTACTCAACGCAAGTTCTGCCTCTTTTTTATCGGCAAAAGCCTTGTATTGAGCTCCTGTGAAACCATCAATTTGTTTTTTACAAGCATCCCAAGATGAAAAAACACCCGTTTTTTTCCCTTTCCAAACAACGTAGTATTTTTTCTTTTTACTCATTTTGTAAAATTACCTCTTCAATCACCTTCGGAAAATGCTCATATTCTAACTCGTGAACTTTTTGAGCAATCGTTTCTGGGGTATCTTCAGAAGAAACAGCCGTTTTTGCTTGAAAAATAATAGCTCCTTCATCATAATTTTCATTCACATAATGGATGGTAATACCTGTTTCAGGTTCATTATTTTCTTTTACAGCTTTGTGTACATTCATCCCGTACATGCCTTTCCCACCATACTTTGGTAATAATGCAGGATGAATATTGATGATTTTATTAGGGAAAGCTTCAACAATTTTAGCAGGAATACGCCATAAGAAGCCTGCTAACACGATAAAATCGGCTTCTACATGTAAGAAATTTAAAACAGTGTCATCTTTTGTAAAACTTTCTCTATCAAAGAGCGATGCGTCTATTCCTAGTCTTTCGCAACGGTCAAAAACTTTGGCATGTTCATTGTTAGAGAGCACGTGAGTAACAATTGCAGTTTGAGTTGAATTGAAGTGTTTTATGATGTTTTCGGCGTTAGAACCCGATCCTGAAGCAAAAATTACGATGCGTTTCATGTTAAAAATCAGTTGTTTTGTTACTACAAAAAAAAGAATAATTATTAACAATGGTGGTATTTGTAGCAAAATATTCAGGTATTTTTTTTAATTTAGACATCACATTTTTGTGCAAAAGTTAGAATTAATAACTAAGATTTGTATTTTTGCCACGATTTTAAATTTTAAAACAAACAAATTATGTCAGACATTGCATCAAGAGTAAAAGCAATTATCGTAGACAAATTAGGAGTAGACGATAACGAAGTAACTAACGAAGCAAGCTTCACAAACGATTTAGGAGCAGATTCTTTAGATACAGTTGAGTTAATCATGGAATTCGAAAAAGAATTTGATATCCAAATTCCAGATGATCAAGCAGAAAACATTGGTACTGTAGGTCAAGCGATTAGCTATATTGAAGACGCAAAAAAATAAGATTATATGCAATTAAAACGAGTTGTAGTAACTGGACTTGGCGCATTAACGCCAATAGGAAACAATAAAGAAGAGTATTGGAATAGCTTAGTTAACGGAGTTAGCGGAGCAGCACCTATAACGTATTTTGATGCTGCCAAGTTCAAAACTCGTTTCGCATGTGAACTTAAAAACTTCGACGCGACTGAATTCATTAACAGAAAAGAAGCGCGTAAAATGGATAGGTTTACGCAGTATGCAATGGTTGCTTCTGATGAAGCAATTGCTGATGCGAAGTTAAACTTAGACGAAGTAAACAAATTAAGAGTTGGTGTTATTTGGGGCGCTGGTATCGGAGGTTTAGAAACATTTCAAAACGAAGTGTTAAGCTATGCTGAAGGTGACGGCTCACCTCGATTTAACCCATTCTTTATTCCAAAGATGATTGCAGATATTGCACCTGGAAATATTTCTATTAAAAATGGATTTATGGGGCCTAACTATACTACGGTATCTGCTTGTGCATCATCTGCAAATGCAATGATTGATGCATTAAATTACATTAGACTTGGTCATTGTGATGTAGTTGTAACAGGTGGTAGTGAAGCTGCAGTTACAATTGCTGGTATGGGAGGTTTTAATGCTATGCACGCTTTATCTACTAGAAATGAGAGTCCAGAAACAGCTTCAAGACCATTTGATGCTGAGCGTGACGGATTTGTATTAGGTGAAGGAGCAGGAGCTATTATCTTAGAAGAATACGAACATGCCAAAGCTCGTGGAGCTAAAATTTATGCTGAAGTTATAGGTGGAGGGTTATCTTCGGATGCTTACCACATGACGGCACCACATCCTGACGGAATAGGTGTTATTGCTGTAATGAAGAACTGTCTTGAAAATGCTGGAATAAAACCAGAAGACGTAGATCATATCAACACTCACGGTACTTCTACCCCTTTAGGAGATGTTGCAGAGTTAAAAGCAATCTCTGAAGTTTTTGGAGATCATGCTAAAAACATTAATATCAACTCAACAAAGTCTATGACAGGACATTTGTTAGGTGCTGCTGGTGCAGTTGAAGCTATTGCTTCATTATTAGCCATGGAGCACGGTATTGTTCCCCCAACAATTAATCACACTAACGTTGATGAAAACATCAACCCAGAGTTAAATTTAACGTTAAACAAAGCTCAAAAAAGAGAGATTAAAGTTGCAATGAGCAATACATTTGGTTTTGGTGGTCATAATGCCTGTATAGCCTTTAGAAAACTAGATTAATCTTTTATGAATTTTCTTCGTAGAATTGTCAAACCCCAAAATAAGGAGGACGAAAACTTCTACTACGAATTAAAAGAGTTACTTAATTTTAAACCAATTAAGTTATCGCTTTATAAAAAAGCGTTTACGCACAGATCTCTAAAGTTAGTTGACAGTAAGGGAAATCCAGTTAATTATGAACGTTTAGAGTTTTTGGGAGATGCTATTTTAGGAACGGTAATAGCTTCTTACCTATTTAAAAAAGTGCCCGATGGAGACGAAGGGTACTTAACACAAATGCGCTCTAAAATTGTTAGTAGAGAGCACTTGAATGATTTAGGTAAAGATTTGGACTTAATCAAATTTGTAAAAAGTAATATTTCCAAAGAACATGTTAGTAACAATATTCATGGAAATATTTTTGAAGCCCTCATCGGAGCTATTTATTTAGATAGAGGGTTCAATTATTGTCATCAGTTTATTTACGAACAAGTTATAATGCCTTATGTAGATATTGAAAGACTTGAAGGTAAAATATCAAGCTACAAAGGTTTTGTTATCGAATGGTGTCAAAAGCAGAAGAAAAAATACAAGTTTGAGTCTTATGAAGATTCTGGTAATCAGAATAAGAAGCATTTTAGCGTACGTGTAAGTATAGATGGTAATATTATCGCAAAAGGTAGGGCGACCTCTAAGAAAAAAGCAGAAGAAATAGCTGCTAAAAGAGTGTACTACGCTATGCAAAGTCAAATGTTAAATACTTAACACTTACTTAAAAACGTTTTCGGAAAATTTACACACTGTTTTAGATACATTCATTAATTTAGCAAAAAGCAAATAGTTGTTTTTATGCCAATTTATGAGGTAAATATTAATGATTTTTCTAACGACGATTACACGTTAATAGGCGTCCATACTACTTTGAATGACTATAGGTTAGCGTATTTGTTAAACAAACATTTACAAGTTAACTTTCGTAGAGCAAATTACGATTTAGATTTTTTTCAAAAGAATATAGAATCTTCATATGTCGTATACGAGTATACAAACACAAAATTAGATCAAGATTGGTTTTTAATATCCAACGTATTTAAATACACTCTTGAAGCAGAATCAATAAGTCTTTTTGGTCAAAGTGATTCAACTAGCTTTTTGATTCCAGAAAAGAAAAAAGTTGATTTTTTTTTAAAGATAGAAGGAGAATTTGATTACGATTTTATAGTAAAACTAATAGAAAATATTAATCAAATTCCACAAATAATAACCTCTTATGAAATAGAGGTAAACTCATTAAAGTCGAAAGACTTTTTAATTTTTTAATAATATGCCACATAACAAGAAAACAAAAATTGTAGCAACATTAGGTTCAGCAACCAGTACTAAAGAAGTTTTAGCAGATATGGCTGCTGCAGGTGTTAATGTTTTTAGAATTAATTTTTCACACGCTGATTATGATGTAGTAAAAGAGCGTATTCGTCAAATACGTGAAATTAATGAAGAAAGAGGGTATAATGTAGCAATTTTAGCCGATTTGCAGGGTCCTAAGCTAAGAGTAGGGGTAATGGAGGAAGGAGTAGAGTTAAAGGCTGGAGACACCTTTATTTTTACTACAGAGAAATGTGAAGGAACTCAAGAAAAGGCTTTCATGACCTATCAACATTTTCCTAAAGATGTAAAAGTCGGAGAAAAGATCTTAGTTGATGATGGGAAGCTGTTATTTGAAGTAGTTGCAACAGACAAAGAGAAAGAAGTTGTAACTAAAGTTATAGTAGGAGGTCACTTTAAAATCAAAAAAAGGTGTAAACTTACCTAATACTAAAATATCATTACCTGCTTTAACTGAAAAAGATAAAAAAGATGTTGTTTTTGCATTAGAACAAGAGGTAGATTGGATTGCACTTTCTTTTGTGAGAACACCAGAAGATTTACGTATTCTTCGCGATTTAATTAAGCAGAAATCACGTTATAGAGTTCCTGTAATTGCTAAGATTGAAAAACCAGAAGCGGTTGAAAATATTGATGCTTTAATCCCTTATTGTGACGGATTAATGGTAGCTCGTGGTGATTTAGGGGTTGAAGTGCCAATGCAAGATGTACCTTTAATACAAAAAATGTTGGTTCGTAGAGCTAAACAAGCGAGAATTCCTGTAATTATTGCAACGCAAATGATGGAGACCATGATTGAAAATTCGGTACCAACTAGAGCAGAAGTAAATGATGTGGCCAATTCTATTATGGATGGGGCTGACGCAGTTATGCTTTCAGGTGAAACATCGGTTGGTAAACATCCGGTACGAGTTATTCAAAAGATGACAGAGATTATTGGAAGTGTAGAGTTTTCAGATTTGATTGAAGTTCCGCAAGAACCGCCACATATTCGCACAAAAAGATTCATTACAAAATCGGTTTGCCACCATGCAGCACTAATGGCAGATGATATTAATGCAGCTGCAATCTCTACTTTAACGAATAGTGGATATACCGCTTTTCAAATTTCAGCTTGGAGACCTAAATCACACGTATTGGCATTTTCTTCTGAAAAGAGAATTTTAGGGAAATTGAATTTGTTGTGGGGAGTTAGAGCTTATTTTTATGATAGAGAGTTAAGTACTGATGACACAATTGAAGATATTAATGAAATTGCAAAGGAGAAAGGTTTTGTAAAATCAGGAGATTTTATAATAAATCTATCATCAATGCCTGTTGAAGCCAAAGGAATGGTAAATACCTTACGTGTTTCACATATTGACTAAATAAAGACAATAAAATATAGAAAAGCTCAACTTTAAAAGTTGAGCTTTTTTGTTTTATAGTTTAAGCTTTCGAGTACAAATAATAGCATCGTTTATCACAAAAGGCATGGGCATCATTACTTCACTTCTTGGTTTAATTGTAAACTTAGGATGTGATAGTAAATCATTAGATATTTCGTGTAATGTAATATCTGGTTCTACATTTTTATCAATAGAAAAAGAAATAGTTAAATTGCTATCAGTATTTGCCATTTGGTAAATAAGTAACGTGCCTTTATCAGTAGTAAAAGCTTTTCCAGAGTCATATAAAGTACCGTTAACAGTTAGGTCAGTTAGAGTAATTTTAGAAGCTGTAAACAATTCATATTTAGCGATAGTTCTAGTAGGTGTAATAGTAAGAGAGATGTTTCTCTTCCCATTACTAATAGTGTCTTTATTGATATTTATGTTAGAAACAGCAATGTCTTTATTATCTGTTTTTTTATAATAATTAAAAGAAGTATTGTACTTGCTATTTCCAGCAAGCAAATCTTTTCCTCCTTGAGGGGAATCTTCATCAAAAAACTGTTTAGTATATCCGTCTAGGGTTTTATTATGACTAGCCCAATACGAAGTATTAGTATCAGAATTCTGGATGAATACTAAGCTGTTAGGTTTTTTCTTTTCTATTGAAAATCCACTATTAAAAGTAGCTAAAACAAAAAATAATAAGGTTATAAAACCTGTAAGAGCTTGCCACCCATTTTTTAGTTTTTCTTGCTGAAAAATAGGAAGCATAAATCCGAAAAGAAGCACTAAAAGTACAGCAGAAATTAATAGCATTTTTAAACCTAAAGCAACAGGAAATAGTAGAACCATTGGGGCAACCATATAAATAGTTGGAATTGATAGAATAGCAAACAAAGTACCTCTAGACTCCCTTTTAATATTCATAAAAAGTAGAACTGCTAAAATAAATAATGAAGCATATACAGGAATAATTAAAAAACCAGCACCAGGAAGGTTTGTGTATATAAGGTAATTTACAACCAATCCAAAGGTAATAGGAGCAACCAATAAATCTGTTGTTTTGTGTTCTTTAAAGAACGAATAAGTTTTAAAAATTATCCAAAGGTTTAAGAATACAAAAGCGATGATGTATTGATGTCCGTTATAAGTAAATCCGTGTAATATATCGGTATACTGTGGATGAATAATTAATAGCAATTGCCATAAACCATACGATATTCCCATACAGATTACTAAGGAAATGATATAAGGGATAAACCCTTTTAACATTCCAACAGTGGTGATTTTTTTTCTTGAAATTCCTACAAAAACCAACGCAATAAAAATAACTAGGGCAATAATTAACATAGGTAAAACCCAAGAAAAAGGATAGGTTAAAAGTTTTGTAAAAGGAAAGTTGACATAAATATAGTCGGTGTCACTGTTTAAATTAGTTAAGTCAGCATCTGCAAAATAGTTTAATGTGCTAGTTAAGTAGTCTGCTTGATGGAGTAAGGTTTCTCTGTTTAATCGTTCGTAAGAGTCTTGTTCGGTATGATAATCAAAATGATCATCAATAAAAGCAAAATTAAATCCGTTGACATTCCCTTTTTCTCTAAAAACCGTTAAATCGGTATCGTTAGGTAGTTTTTTGTATACTCCATACATCAAAGAATTGGCGGCAGGATAGTTTGGATTCGCTTTCAGAAATTCAGTAAGTAATGTTTTATTTTTTCCGTTAGTTTCCATCAGCATATAACTAGATCCACCACTACCACGTGCTTCAAAATTTAAAACTAAACCAACATCTTTTGCCCAAGGGTGCTTTTCAACAAAGGCTTGCGCTCCTAATAAACCTAATTCTTCTGCATCCGAAAAAAGAATGATAATATCGTTTTTGGGCGTTTTATTTGCTGCTAAGTAAGCTCTAATACCTTCTAAAATAGTTACCACACCAGAACCCGCGTCACTAGCTCCAAGTGAAGAATGTGGATTGGAATCGTAATGTGATAATAGTAGCAAAGCTTTGCTACTGTCACTTCCCTTAATTCTAGCAAGAATATTTTCTGTGGTTGTAGCAGCTCTCCATTTTTTATTGATAGCTGTCTGATATTGAACTTCGGGGTTTAATCCTAGTTTTTTTAATTCTTGCACAAGATATTCTTGTACAATTTTGTGCTCCTCTGTACCGGTATGATGTGGTTTTTGAGAAATGTTTTTTAGATGATATAACGCGTTGTCTACAGAAAAATCAGCAGTTTTTATTTCTTTTTTAGTGGAAGATACACTAGGTATCATATCACTAAAGCTCCAATAAACTGTTAGAATGATAATGATTACAGCTAGGTAATTTCTTGATGTTTTCATAGTTTAATTTTATCCCTTATAAAAATAGGGAATTTATTTTTTAACATTCGTAATTTTAATTAGTTAAAAATCAGTATATTTAAGTCTATCCTAAAACTAATTATTATGGGAATTATCAATTTTCAAGGTAAACGAAATAATCCACCAGAAAAAGAGAAGGAGCCAATTTTAGTGTCAGATTATATGACGAAAAAGCTTATTACGTTTAAGGAAGATCAAACTATTGAAGAGGCTATTAATATTTTAATTAATAATAAAATATCAGGTGGCCCAGTTGTAAATGATAATAATGAATTGGTAGGTATTATTTCAGAAGGTGATTGTATAAAGCAAATTTCAGATAGCAGATATTATAATTTACCGATAGAGAATAGTACTGTTGGAAGAGCGATGGTGAAAGAGGTTGAAACGATAGATGGTACTACGAACATATTAGATGCAGCCAATAAGTTTTTACAATCTCGTAGAAGACGTTTTCCTATCGTTCAAAACGGTAAGCTAGTCGGTCAAATTAGCCAAAAAGATGTGTTAATTGCAGCGATGAAGCTTAAAGGAAATACTTGGAAGTAGTTACTCTTGTCTAACTAATAAATAGAATTCATTTTCCAGTTCTAAATATCCTTGGTCGTACACATAATAATAGGTGTTTCCTGTTTTTGTGGTGTATAAAGATGTGATAAATTTAAAGTCGAAACCCCTATCAAATAGTTTACGACGTGTTACTTTTGTTTTTCC
The DNA here is from genome assembly GCF_059716275.2 of Tenacibaculum sp. TB-56. Lineage (NCBI taxonomy): Bacteria > Pseudomonadati > Bacteroidota > Flavobacteriia > Flavobacteriales > Flavobacteriaceae > Tenacibaculum > Tenacibaculum sp. TB-56. The sequence continues at coordinate 1,357,786 of NZ_CM201367.1, forward strand.
AGAAACGTTTAACTCGGAAAGAATTTTATAGTTTTTTCGTAAGCGGTTATTCGTATTTCTGATAAGGTTTTTACTATCCTTGTTTACCTTGTTATTGTAGGCATTTCTACAGTAATCGGAACAGAATTTTTTATCAATTCTTCCTATTACTTTTTCACCACACTCTAAGCATTGTTTATCGATCATAATCTGATTTTTTTAATTCGTACCAGTTTACATCCACACCCTTGAATCCAAATTCATTCACAAATTGTAAACCTATTTTTTGCAGAATTTTGTTAGAACCAATATTTTCTACATCGGCAGCACCGTAAATAATATCATAATTCATTTCTTTAAAGCCGAAGTCTAAACAAGCAAAAGCAGATTCAGAAGCATACCCTTTACCCCAAAAACGAGGAATGAAACGATAACCGATATCAATAAAATCAGTAAATCCATTTAATTCTTCTTTTTCTCCTGTATTGAGTTTCAATCCTGACCATCCAATGAATTCTCCTGATTCTTTTTCAAAAGCAGCAAATCTGCCAATACCTCTTTCTTTGTATTGCTCTTCAAAAAACGTGATAATATCTTCTGCTTGCTTGTAGGTTGTGATTGGATTGTTTCCTAAATATTTATGCACTTCAGCGTTTGAGTCTAACTCAAAAATTCCTTCTGTTTCACTTTTTCTAAATTCTCTTAAAATTAAGCGCTCGGTTTCTAAATAAAATCTCATGCTCTAACTGTTTGATTTCAAATATATTAAAAATATTTAAACGATTACATTCAATTACAAACGAAAACAAATGATTACTAACCGTTTTTAATTTGTACGGTGTTTCATCTTTGCAGTGTCAATTCGTTTGAATGACAGAGTCTTAACTGTTTAACATTAAAAACAAATATTATGAACGCACTAAAAAACAGAGTACAGTTAATTGGAAATTTAGGAACTACACCAGAAATCATCACATTAGAAAGTGGTAAGAAGCTAGCAAAATTTGCTATTGCAACCAACGAAACATATAAAAACGCACGTGGTGAAAAGGTTACCGATACACAATGGCACAATGTGGTTGCTTGGAACAAAACAGCTGAAATTATTGAGAAGTACTTAAAAAAAGGTAAAGAAGTAATGATTGAAGGCAAATTAACATCTCGTTCTTTTGAAGATAAAGAAGGGAATAAACGTTATGTAACTGAAGTAGTTTGTAATGAACTATTGATGTTAGGGAAATAGTGCTTTAAGAGGCTGTCAAATGATAGCCTTTATTTTTTACATTTCTTACATGTCTGTTAAAATCTTGTTTCTTAAAAAACTTGTTGTTGATATATTTTTTATTCTAATTAAGTTTTAACTTGTTTTTTTATAACTCCAAACCGCCAAACCGTTCATTATTATGGCATAGACCAGTGTTTTTATGGCCAATGGAAAAATATTGGTAAACCCAGAACCTTTAAGCATGACCATTCGTATGATTTCCACAAAGTATTTGATAGGATTAAATTCCGTAAGTAGTTGCGCCCATTTTGGCATACTTTCAATGGGGGTGAATAAACCACTCATCAATATAAATATGACCATAAAAAACCAAGCAATAAACATAGCCTGCTGTTGTGTGTCCGTGAAGTTTGAGATGAACAACCCCATTCCCAAAATCACTAATATATAAACTGAAGTATAGGCATAAAGCAGTCCCAAATTTCCTAGCATGGGTGTATTAAAAATAACTTTGGCGAGTAGTAAGCCTATGGTTAACAGTCCCATTCCCAAAACCCAAAAAGGGAATAGTTTTCCAATTATAAAATGATGCTTTTTTATGGGCGTTACATTGATTTGTTCCAAGGTACCTATTTCTTTTTCTCTCACAATGTTCATTCCCGAAAGAAACAGCGTAATCATGGTAACAAGCAAAACCAAAATCCCGGGTACCATGAATGTTTTGTAGTTCAAGGTTTGGTTGTACCAAAATAGAGGAATGCTGTCAATACTGTTCGGTTTTTGTACCGTATCTGAAATCTGTATTAATTCTGTTGCAATGTACTTGTTGTAATTCTGAATGATTTGTGTTATGTAGACATTAATAACGCCTGCTGCCGCACCATCAATGGCATCGATAAACACGCCTATGGCATTTGTTTTGTCTTTTTGTAAATCCCCTTCAAAGCGCACAGGTATGTTTAAGTAGGCATCTATTTTACCTTCTTGCATAGCTTGCGAAGCTTCTTTTTCAGAAGAAAATCTTTCTGAAACATTGAAATACGATGAAGCTTCAAATTGCGTTATCAATCCTCTTGAGGTGCTGCTATTATCGGCATCAACATATCCAAATTGAATGTTTTTTATTTCGTAGGTTGCCGCATTGGATAAAATGACCAATTGCAGTACTGGTAAAATAAATATAATGGGCAGCATGCCTTTGTTTCTAAAGATTTGCTTAAACTCCTTTCGAATGATATACAGTATAATGTTCATCTTACTCCAACCTGATTTTATATTTTTTTACACTTATGCCTATGAATAGCAAGGTCATTAGAACAAGGATTGCGGTTTCTTTAAAAATATAGCCAATGCTAACACCCTTTAGCATGATGCCTTTTACGATAATGATAAACCATTTTGCGGGTATGATATTGCTGATAACTTGAAGCGGTAAGGGCATGCTGCTGATGGGAAAAATGAACCCGGAAAGTAATATGGTGGGCAGCATTAAACCCATTAGGGAAATCATCATGGCCGCTTGCTGTGTTGCCGATATGGTTGAAATTAAAATACCCAATGCCAATGAGGTGATGATAAACAGCACGCTTTCAATACCTAGTAAGAACAGGCTACCATTAACAGGCACATTAAAGACGAAAATGCTCAACAACACAATAACTAGCGCATTGATAATGGATAGGAAAATGTACGGAAACACTTTGCCAATAATTACCTGAAACGGTTTTAATGGGGACACCAATAAAATTTCCATAGTGCCCTGTTCTTTTTCCCGGGTGATGGAAATGGACGTCATCATCGCGGATACCAACATCAAGATAACCGTCATCACGCCTGGAACAAACATATAAACGCTCTTCAATTCGGCGTTATATACCATCCTGCTTTGCGGAACAATTTGGTAATCTATGGTGCTATTTTTGTTTAATTCCTGCTGATATTTTTTAAGTATTGACGAAATATAATTACTGATGGTGCTTGCCATATTAGGGTCGGTAGCATCGGTAAGTACCTGTACATTGGCCTGTTTTTCTTTAATGAGATTATTCCCAAAGTTATTTTCAAATTGAACTACAGCTTTTACTTTTCCTTTTTTGAATATGGATTCTATGGACGATTCTTGCTGAATAATATCTACAATACTAAAGTGTTTTGAAGAGGCTATTTTATTTATTATTTCTTTAGAGGTAACATCATTGGCTTGGTCTAAAATGGCAATATTTACATTGTTGATTTCATTGGTAATGGCAAAACCAAACAGTAATATTTGGGCAATGGGCATTCCGAACAAAATAAACAGGGAACGTTTATCTCGGAAAATGTGATAAAACTCTTTTCGTACAAAGCCTACAAATCGTTTCATCCTCTGGCCAGTTTTAAAAACACATCGTTCATGGTGTCTGTTTTATAATGCTCTTTTAGTTTTTTTGGGGTATCAAGCGCTTCAATTTTACCATTGACCATTATGGAAACGCGGTCGCAGTATTCGGCTTCATCCATATAATGGGTCGTTACAAAAATGGTCGTTCCGTTGTGGGCGGCTTTGTATATCATTTCCCAAAACTGGCGTCGGGTAATAGGGTCAACGCCACCTGTGGGCTCATCTAAAAAGACAATTTTGGGTTCGTGCAAAAGCGAAACTGAAAAGGCCAACTTTTGCTTCCATCCCAAGGGTAATGAAGCCACAAGGCTGTTGGTGACTTCTTGAAGCCCTAGTTCCTCAACCAGTTCGCAGCGCTTTTGGTCTATTTGCTTTTTAGATAGTCCATAGATGCCACCAAAAAAAGTGATGTTCTCTTTTACGGTCAAATCATCATACAAAGCAAATTTTTGACTCATGTAGCCAATGTTCTTTTTAATGGACTCGGCTTCTTTATACACATCAAAACCGGCAACCGTTGCCTTTCCCGATGTAGGCGATGAAATACCAATAAGCATTTTCATGGCTGTCGTTTTGCCAGCGCCATTAGCTCCTAAAAAACCAAATATTTCACCTGCCTTAACCTGAAAACTGATGTTGTTTACGGCAGCAAAATCACCAAATAATTTGGATAAATCTTCTACTTGTATGACGTTCTTATCTTTCATTATTTCGCTAATTCCATAAAAGTATCTTCTATGGTAGGTTGGGTTTCTTCTATGTGAATATCCGTAAGCCCTTGTGATTCCAAATAGGCTTTTAAACTTTCCTTATCCATAGAGTCCCGCTTGTCTGTATAGTGTACAAACTCACCAAAAGGAAAAATACTGTAGGTATGTTCATACTTTGTTAAACTCGCAATAAGACCGTACATATTATCAGCATTGATATTGTATAAAGGTTTAGGGAAATGGCTTACAATAGCGTTTGGCGTGTCAATTTCCAGGATTTTACCATCTTGAATTAACGCAATACGGTCACATAGGGCCGCTTCGTCCATATAAGGAGTAGACACCAAAATGGTGATACCTTTTTCTTGCAACCGCTTTAGCATTTCCCAAAACTCTTTTCTGGACACAGGATCCACACCGGTTGTAGGTTCATCCAAGAACAATACTTTGGGTTTGTGTATCAATGCACAGCTCAACGCTAATTTTTGCTTCATACCACCTGATAATTTGCCTGCCCTACGATTTTTAAAAGGTTCTATTTGTACATAAATATCTTTTACCAAATCGTAGTTTTCTTCAATGGTTGTTCCAAAAATGGTGGCGAAAAAATTTAGGTTTTCCTCTACGGTCAAATCTTGATACAATGAGAATCGCCCAGGCATGTAGCCAACACTGTTTCTAATGGACTTGTAATCATTAAGTACGTCATAACCTGCCACGGTAGCTTGTCCTTTATCAGCTATCAACAAGGTGGTTAGGATGCGAAACAAGGTCGTTTTACCGGCACCATCAGGCCCAATGAGCCCAAAAAGCTCACCGGGCTTTACATCAAAAGAAATAGCCGATAAGGCAGTTACCTTGCCATAGGATTTTGATATGTTGGATACGGTAATGCCCATGTTTATTCGAAATATTCGTCGTAGGCATTTACATTTTGCTCAATGCTCTTATAAATGCGTTGTGCTTCATCCAGTGTTTTAGCCTCTTCTAAAGCATCAATTTTTTCAATTAAAGGAAGTAGCCATACGTGAAGATTATCGTGTGAAGGTCCTTTCATGGAACACTCCTTGATGACATAGTTTTTCTCTTTATTCAAGGCATTGACAATCTCGTGATAGTCTTTCAACTCTTTAGGATTACTCTGTGTTAAAATTGATTTCATATTGGCGACACCTTCATTGGTTTCTGGGTTTGCTTCCCATCTAGCACCATTGTTCAGTTCTATGTTGTTCATCCAGTTATTGTCAATTACAGCACTTTCAGAATGTTGTTCTGTGTGTTCAACTTTTTTGGTTTCAGTTGTGCTGTTTTCTTTTGGCTGGTCTTTACAGCTTGCAATAAATAATGCTGCTGCAAATAGCATGAGTGTTGTTCTTTTCATAAGTTTTAGATTTAAATAGTTATTGATTTTTATTTGATTTTAACCACATTTCGGCGGGCATTCCTATTTTTAAACTACCATCGTTTTTTACCTGAACCTTTACTGCATAGACCAAGGCAACGCGTTCCTCTTTGGTCTGGATGATTTTAGGAGTAAACTCCGCTTCTGAAGCTATCCAACTAATAGTACCCTCATAGGTTTTCATTCCCTCTTGGTCATCGATTTTGACGGAAACGGATTCACCTATCGTTATCTTGGCCAATTGAGTTTCACTTACGTAAACACGCAGTTCCATTGTTGATAAATCGGCAATTTTATAGAGTGGTTTTCCAAAAGCTACAATCTCGTTGGTTTCGGCATATTTTGATAGCACCGTTCCGTTTATTGGATTAACGATTTTACTTTTTTGAATTTGGTCTTCTACTTGTTGTAATTGCACGTCAAGCGTTTTTAGTTCGTTTACCACAGGCGCATTTTGGATTTCCACACTTCGTATTTGGTTTTTGATGACGTCTATTTCACCTTGCACATCATCCAGTTGTTTTTGAGTCCCGGCATTGTCTCTAATTAGGTTCTCGACTCGGGTTTTGTTGATATTGGCGGTTTTCAGTCTGGCCTGTAACACGTCAATTTGCGACAAGACACCTTTGGATTTGGAATTAATGACATCTTTTTGAACCAAAAGTTGCTCTTTTTTGAGATACAAAGGAATGGTGTCTATATAACCGATTAATTGGTTGTGCTCTACAACAGTGCCTTCGTCAATAGTGAAAGCCATTAGTTTTCCTGTGTTTTCCGCGGAAATGGTTATTTCGGTAGCTTCAAAATTACCGTAGCCATCTGCTTTATCACCATTACTGTTACAAGCGGTTTGCAAAACTGAAACAGTTAGTACAATTAGTATTTTTATTCTTGTTGTTTTCATTGTTCTTCTATTTAGTATCTCCTTTAAGGATGTTGTAATTGGCTTTGGCCAGTTCCAATTGGGTTTTATGTTGATTGAACACATTCTCTGTTTCGTGCAATTTGGTAAGTTCTGTAACATATTCAGAGGTTGTAATAACACCATTCTTTAATTGGGACTCCGAAGTGGCCACAACTTCCTGTTGCAAAACCATAAGCTGTTGGTCTATATCAATGGTGTTTTCAAGGGTTTCAATTTCTTTGAGCTGTTCATTTAAAGCGGTGTTTGTGTTCAGTTTAAAAACTTCTTCTTGATTGTCTATCAATTCTTTTGAATAGTCCAGTGCTTGCCGTTGCTTTTTATTGCCGTTCCAGTCGAACACATTCCAGTTTAACTTTAAACCAACTATGTAATATGAGGTAAAGTCGTTTTCCAGCATATTCAAGCCTGGGTTGCCATAACCGCCTGTTGCAAAACCATTGAGTTCAGGAATCAATGATTTTGATAGTAGGTTTTGTTGATGTTCAATCTCTTGTTTTTGCAAGCTGTACAAACCTAATTCGGGTCTGTTCAATTCAGAACTTTCGTTCATTGAGACCAAAGGTTTTTGGAATTCTGTTTCAGCTGAAATGGAAATTCCAATTAATGCAGATAAAGAGGCTATCAATTTTGATTTATTGTTGACGGCTTCTTGTTTATGCTGTAAGATTTTAAGCAATTCGGCTTCAATAACTTTATCTGAAGTTGGTAACAGCACGCCGTTTTCTATTCCAGACTTCACTTCCTTTAGTTTACTTTGTAACTGTTGTTCCCTTACATTCAATAGTGCCGTTTGGTCATCAATCAGAAGAATTGAAAAATACAGTTGGTTAACATGTTGTTTCAACTGGTACAGATTGACTTCAACTTCCTGTTTTTTTCTATCGGTTGCAATATTCTGAAGCCCTTGTGTTGCCTTGATTTTTCCGCCATTAAAAATCAACTGGTTGGCCGTAAGGGTAGCACGGTATTGGTCGTTGTTCAAAGGTTCGATACCCGTGTTTGGAAAAGGCACTTCCGTAACGTCACTTTGATAGGTGGCTTGGGCATTCAGGTTAAATTGCGGTAACGTTTTGGCTGTAATAGCCGAAAGTTCTGCTTCTTTTTGACTATCTAAAATAGCACGCTGTTTAACAAGTGGATAATTTGTATTTAAACCTTCATAACACTCTTGTAAACTCATTGTGCTTTGGCTGTAGCCAAAACATGTTGTTAACAGAACTAATGCATATATAAATATAGTTTTCATAGAGAATTATTTTCTAATGGAATTAATGATGAAATCGGATACTTCCTTTTTTCTTGCTTCCATAAGTGTTTTGAAGGTTTTGTCATCAGCATCTGTAAAGGCTTTGATTAAAGGTGAAGCAACAAAGGGGAAAATATTTAGGGATATAATGTTGATGAACAATTGTTCTGCGCTAATCGGTTTTATGGTTCCTTTGTCCACTTCATTTTTTACTTGCTCCTTAAACTTGTCAATATTGGGAAAAGCAACATTGGTTTTTATTTTTTCAATGAACTGCGGATTTCTGTTAAGCTCTTGAATGATGAAGTTTGGTAAGTAAGGATGCTTTAAAATAAAGCTGATATGGTTATGGGTGAAGTTCTTGATTTTGTCTTCCAAGCTTGAATCATCGTTAAGTATGGCATTAAGCTGTGGTGCCAATAAGGTAAACGCCTTTTTGAAAACAGCTTCAAACAAAAGTTGCTTGCTTCTGTAATAGTAGTGCAACATGGCCTTGTTGATGCTAGCTTTATCAGCAATTTCTTGCATTCTGGCACCATCCATTCCTTTAGATTGAAATATTTTTTGTGCTGCTTCCAGTATTTGTTCCTCTGTTTTATTGTCTTTGTGTTTCGCCATAATTCAACCATTAAGTTTAACCATTTGGTTAACAAAATTAAATAAAAAAAGATTAAAAACAAATATGGTAGCTTAAATTTGTGGCTTTAATATGGGTGAGGCTAACAAAAGTAGTGAGCAACGAGGCACAATGTAGTTGCTTGGAATAAAACAGCTGAAATTATTGAGAGGTACTTAGAAAAAGGAAAAGAGGTAATGATTGAAGGTAAATTAACCTCTCGTTCTTTTGAAGACAAAGATGGTAACAAGCGTTACATTACAGAAGTAGTTTGTAATGAGCTATTGATGTTAGGAAATAAATAAGTGGGAAAACTACTATGATGAAAGAAAAAGTAAAAGAGCGGTTTTTAACCGCTCTTTTTATATTATAAATTCATACTTAACTGAATACGTTTTCTAGCAATATCAACTTCTAACACTTTTACCTGAACATGTTGATGCAAACTCACATGTTCATTTACATCTTTAACAAATGTATCAGATAGATTAGATACATGTACCAAGCCACTTTCTTTAATTCCAATATCTACAAAGCAACCAAAGTTGGTGATGTTGTTTATAATTCCAGGTAGTATCATACCTGTTCGTACATCATCTATTGTTTTAATATGCTCGTTAAAACTAAAAGCTTTGGCTTTTTCACGAGGATCTAAGCCAGGTTTTTCCAACTCTTTTATAATATCTTGTAGGGTTGGTAATCCGTAAGAATCGGTTACATATTGTTGTAGTTTAATTTGTTTTAAAACTGAAGAATTGCCAATCAAATCATCTACTTTTTTACCAACGTCTTTGGCTATTTGTTTTACTAAAGCATAGCGCTCTGGATGTACAGCAGAATCATCTAGCGGGTTGTCACCATTTTTAATTCGTAAGAAACCAGCAGATTGCTCAAAGGCTTTTCCTCCTAAACGAGGAACTTTTTTAATGGCAGTTCTATTTGCAAATGCTCCGTTTTCATTTCTATAATTCACAATATTTTCTGCCAATTTAGGTCCGATACCAGAAACATAACTTAACAAAGAAGCACTGGCGGTATTAATATTAACACCTACTTTGTTAACACAGTGTTCTACTACAGTATCTAACGACTTTTTTAGTTGTGTTTGATCTACATCGTGTTGATACTGTCCAACTCCGATTGATTTTGCTTCAATCTTTACCAATTCAGCTAAAGGATCTGCTAATCTACGACCGATGGAAACTGCTCCACGAACGGTTACATCATAATTAGGAAATTCATCTCGTGCAATTTTGGATGCTGAATAAATAGAAGCACCAGCTTCACTTACGAAAAACAGTTCTACGGAATTTTTAAAGTATACACGTTTTACTAATTGCTCTGTTTCTCTCGAAGCAGTTCCGTTACCAATAGCAATGGCTTCAATTTTATAAGCATCGGCCAAAGAGCTAAGTTTGTTCATCGCTTCTTTCGACTGATGCTGAGGAGCATGAGGAAAAATAGTTTCGTTATGTAATAAATGTCCTAGTTCGTTCAAACAAACTACTTTACAACCTGTTCTAAATCCTGGGTCGATAGCTAAAATTCGTTTTTCACCCAGTGGAGAGCCTAATAGTAGTTGTTGTAGGTTTTTAGCAAATACTTTGATGGCACTTTCGTCTGCTTTTTCTTTGGCAAGAGTTAAAGCTTCATTTGACAAAGCAGGAAAAAGCAAACGTTTGTATGCATCGGCAATAGCTAGTTCAATTTGTTCTGCACATCCGTTATGTGAACGAATAATTCTGTCTTCTATTTTTTGAAGTGCTCGTTCGTCGTCAATACTAATTTTTACACGAATGAAACCTTCTTTTTCTGCACGTAAAATAGCTAACAATCTGTGAGAAGGAATTCGACTTAGGTTTTCTTCCCAATCAAAATAATCTTTAAATTTTTGAGCAGCTTCGTCTTCCTTTTTGGTTTTGACAGCTTTGGTTGCAATGGTAGCAAAACGTTCTAATTGGTAACGAATGTTATTTCTAACATCCGTTCGTTCGTTAATCCATTCCGCAATAATATGGCGAGCACCTTCTAAAGCATCGTCTATTTGTTCTACTTCGTTCGAAAGGTATTTTGAAGCAGTAAACTCCAAATCGTTGACTCGCTGACTCATAATCATCTTTGCTAACGGTTCTAATCCATTTTTGCGAGCCGTTTCAGCTTTGGTTTTACGTTTCTTTTTATAGGGAAGGTATAGGTCTTCTAGGGAGGTTAAATCTTCTGCTTTTTCAACCTTGCTTTTTAATTCATCGGTTAAAACTTCTTGCTCTTCTAAAGCTTTTAAAATTGTTGCTTTTCGTTTTTCTAAGGCTTCAAATTGTTCTTTGAATTGTACAATTTGACCAATTTCAACTTCATCTAAATTTCCTGTTTTTTCTTTTCGGTAACGAGCAATAAAAGGAATGGTACAATCTTCATTTAACAGTTCAATAGTATTTTGAATTGATTTTTGAGAGATTTGAGTACGGGAGGTTATATAAGAAATGAGTTGCATAGTTTAATTAAAGGTGTAAAAAGAATATTTTTTGGTTAATGGTAAATAGAATCCAAGGATGGTGGAGTTGCTAGTTTTAAATATATCAATGGCTTGAGGAACTTCTGTATTTTGTGAACTAACCTCATAGATACCATCTTTTTCGGTAATTAATTTAGGTTTTATAAAGTTTGTTATCCGATCATATATATTCTCTTGAATTCTTCCAGCTTTATGATTAAAATTTTCATCAAAAAGACAATGAATACGAACTGATTTTGTAGTTAAATAATTAGTGAAAGAATTAAAATCAGTTTGTGAAAAATTACCAGTATCCATTAAGTTGGGAGAGAAACCTGCTAACCCCATACTTAAAATAGTTGAAATAGTGTTTATACCTTTAACTGTTTGCTTTTCGCAACCTATTACTATTTCATAACCATCTTTATTGTTTGCAACACCAATTCCTATATTACTTTGAGACACTTTTCTTAAAAACTGTTTAGTTTGCTCGAGGCTTCTATACTCTTTAAATGCCCCTCCTTCTTGAATAATGGGAGAATTTTTAAATTTTATGGAGTCACTAGATGTAGTTATAAACTCTTTTAAAAGGTTTTTATTTTCCAAATCGTAAATAGAGAAGTTTAAACCGTCTTTTGAAGCAGTAATTTGAAAAAACAAATTATTATGAATAAAAGAATTAGATCTTTTATTCATACTACTGACATTATAAAGAGGTTTTTTTATTTTTTGAAATAAATAAGTGCCATATTCTAAGTTTAGTGTTAAGATTTGTGTATAAAATCTGTTTTTATCTAGGGTGATGATAACATTATTTTCGTTAATGTATAATTTATTTAATCGAGAAGAAAGCTCTATGGAAGTAGGAGGAACTTGACTTCTTTTAGTTGTTGTAGAAAAAATTTTGTAAACAAACTCATTTTTATATGGGCTATCATTAATTTTTGTAAGTTCATAAACAATATTTTTAATTTCCGAATGATTAGGTTTCGTATAATCAGTTAAGAGTTGTTTTAAAGATGTTTCTTTTGTGTCTGTTATAAAGAACTTTTCATTTTTAAAATCAAAAACAGTTGATGTTGTTTCCTTGTTTATCGAATAATTTCGTGAGACTATATTAGATGTTTTCTCATCTAGAAAAAGTAAGTGAGCTTTATCTCCTTTGTTAACACTTTGAAGAAAGCGAAGATTTTTTGTATCAAAACTATCCTCAATTAATAGAACTTTATTAGTGTCAAAAAGAAATTTAATTGTAACAAATTTTGTTCTCTTGTTGTTGGAAAGAATTAGAGTATAGTTATCTTTTTTATCATATATTTTTCCAACAAAAACATTGTATTTCTGTTTTTTGCTTTCAAAAGTAAGTTGTTTTTTAAGATTGAAATTTTCATTCAATAAGTAAGCATAAATAGTTTTGTTTTCAAACAAAAAGGTTGAAGTATTGTTATTATATTTATTAAATATTGAAAATGATTTTTGAATTGATTTCGAAGAACTCTTAATTTCAAAATTAAAACTACCAACTTGTTTTTGTGAATACGTATAAATCAGATTCATCATTATCAATCCAAAAACAATTTTTTTCATGTCAATTTTATTAAATAAACTCATAAATTTCTGAGGTTTCAAATATAATAAAAGCAGTTTTTGTTTAACAATTAAGCTTTTCATTGTTTGTCTTTATAAGAAAATTACTAAGCTATAAAAAGAAAATAAATTTTTATTCGGGGGTATACAATCTATATGTTTTTAGACTATCTTTCGCGGTTAGTCTAATTGTAAATTTATTAATGCAAACAACTGTAAATGAATTGCATAAGCAACAGTATGAACGATTGATTACTGGCTTAATTTCCAACGAGTTTGGAGTTTGTGATGATTTTTTTTCTGCGGATATGATAGCAGGATTTCGGGATAATTTGAAACAACACTATACCGAAGGAACCATGTATAGAGCGGGTATTGGAAAAGACGCTGATTATACAAAAGACAAAGAGATAAGACGAGATGTTATTTGTTGGATTAACGAAAAAACAGAGAATGATTTAGAAAAGTTGTTTATCCAGAAAATGAATGAATTTGCTGAGTATCTAAACAAAACATGCTATACGAGTATCAATGCATTTGAATTTCATTATGCGTATTATGATGTAGGTAGTTTTTACAAACGTCATATTGATCAATTTAAGAGTGATAACGGACGATTATTTTCGTTTGTAATGTACTTAAATGACGATTGGAATGTTGATGATGGAGGGGAGTTAGTGTTGTACACCAAAGAAAAGACAGAAACCATTTTACCGATTGGAGGTAGAGTTGCTTTTTTTAAGAGTGATGTAACTGAACATGAAGTAAAAGCAGCATTAACAAGACCTCGTTTAAGTATCGTAGGTTGGTTAAAAAATACGTAAAATAAAAAGCCTCTCAATTTGAGAGGCTTTTTATTTTATGAATATATGTTATTAAGCTATAAATTCTCCGTTGTTCACCTTTTCAGAAGGTTGCACAAAAGCTAATCTACCATCAGGGGTATCAGTCATTAAAATCATTCCTTGGCTTTCTACTCCACGAATTTTTCTTGGTGCTAAGTTGCATAAAACGGTTACTTGTTGCCCTACGATATCTTCTGGTTTAAAGCTTTCAGCAATACCAGAAACGATTGTACGAACATCCATACCAACATCAACCTTTAGTTTTAATAACTTTTTAGCTTTCGCTACTTTTTCAGCTTCTAAAATAGTTCCGACACGCATATCCATTTTAGTGAAATCATCAAACTCAATAGTATCTTTTTGAGGCTCCACCACTTTGTTAGCAGCTTCATTCGCTTTTTTAGTTGCTTCTAATTTATCTAACTGTACTTGAATAGTGGCGTCTTCAATTTTAGCAAACAATAATTCAGCTTTATTTATTTTATGATTTTCAGTTAATAAAACGTCTTTTTCAGCAATGTCATTCCAAGTAAGTGAATCATCAATATTTAAAATTGATTTTAACTTTTCTGAAGTGAATGGTAAAAATGGTTCCGATACTATTGCTAAACCAGCTGCGATTTGTAAGGCAACATTCATAATCGTTTTTGTGCGCTCTTCATCTTCTTTAATTACTTTCCAAGGCTCTTCATCTGCTAAATACTTGTTACCCAAACGAGCTAAGTTCATCATTTCTTGAGATGCTTCTCTAAAACGATAACGCTCGATAGATTTCGCAATCACATCTGGAAATTGTTTTAATTGTTCTAAAGCATTTTCATCCGCTTCTGATAATTCACCAGCAGCAGGTACTAATCCGTTATAGTATTTGTTGGTTAACACTACCACACGGTTGATAAAGTTTCCGAAAATAGCTACTAATTCATTGTTATTCTTTGCTTGAAAATCTTTCCAAGTAAAATCGTTGTCTTTAGTTTCAGGTGCGTTTGCTGTTAAGGTATAACGTAATACATCTTGCTGATTAGGGAAATCTTCTAAATACTCATGTAACCAAACCGCCCAGTTTTTAGAGGTAGACAATTTATTTCCTTCTAAATTTAAAAACTCGTTTGCCGGTACATTTTCAGGTAAAATAAAATCTCCATGTGCTTTTAACATTGCAGGGAAAATAATACAGTGAAACACAATATTATCTTTACCGATAAAGTGTACTAATTTCGTATCATCTTTTTTCCAATAGTCTTCCCAGTTTTTACCCTCACGAGTAGCCCATTCTTTGGTTGAAGAAATATATCCGATAGGCGCATCAAACCAAACATATAAAACTTTTCCATCAGCACCTTCAACAGGAACGGGAATTCCCCAATCTAAATCACGAGTTACGGCACGAGGACGTAAACCGTCATCAATCCACGATTTTACTTGACCTAACACGTTAGGTTTCCAATCGTTTTTATGTCCTTCTAAAATCCATTCACGTAAAAAAGCTTCGTGTTTATCTAATGGTAAAAACCAGTGTTTGGTTTCTTTTAAAGTAGGTACATTACCAGTGATTGCTGATTTAGGATTGATTAAATCGGTAGCATTATGGCTCGTTCCGCATTTTTCACACTGATCACCATAACTTTCTTCGTTGCCACATTTAGGACAGGTACCAATTACGAAACGATCTGCTAAAAACTGATTAGCTTCTTCATCGTACAATTGTTGTGTAACCTCTTCAATAAATTCACCATCGTTGTATAATTTGGTGAAGAAATCTGAAGCTGTTTTATGATGAATTTCTGCTGAGGTACGCGAATAGTTATCAAAAGAAATTCCGAAATCTTCAAACGATTGTTTAATGATTCCGTTGTATTTGTCTATAATAGCTTGTGGAGTAACACCTTCTTTTTTAGCGCGCATTGGTATTGCAACTCCGTGTTCATCTGAACCACAAATGTATGCCACGTCTTTTCCTCTTTGACGTAAATAACGAGCATAAATATCTCCAGGAACATATACCCCTGCTAAGTGACCAATATGAATAGGTCCGTTTGTATAAGGTAATGCCGCTGTAATTGTATATCTTTTTGGTGTACTCATGTTTTTCGACTAAAATTAAAGCGCAAAAGTACGAAAAAGCAATTTTTTATACTGTTATAAATTAGGTACATTTGATGGATTTTAAACTTTTAGAATCAAGAAAGAGACTTGTTTATGGAAAAAAGAATTTTCACTTTATTTTTTTTATTGATAATTACATCGGTTTGTGCGCAAAATAAAACTATGAAATTAATAACACCACCATATTTACATAAAGGAGATACAATAGCTATTGTGGCTCCTGCAGGAATTTTAAAGAATAGAAAACATGTAATTGATAAAGCAAAAGAACTTGCTGAAAGTTGGGGATTAAAAGTGGTTTATGGTAAACATTTATTCAATCAGAATGATCATTTTGCTGGGACGGATGAAGAGCGTTGTCAAGATTTTCAAGATGCGTTAGATAACCCGAATATTAAAGCAATTTGGGCTGCACGTGGTGGATATGGTTCAGTTAGAATTATTGATAAATTAGATTTTACGAAGTTTAAACAGCATCCTAAATGGATTGTTGGTTATTCTGATATTACAGCTTTTCATAATCATATTCATAATTTAGGAATAGAAACGCTACATGCTATGATGGGTACAAGTATGGAAGAAAAACCAGAAGAACTTGTACAAACCATTGCTGCTTTTAAAAAAGCTTTATTTGGAGAGGAATTACGATATTCAATTCCTTCTTCAAAAGAGAATAGAGTAGGAGAAGTATCAGGAGAATTGGTAGGAGGTAATATCGCTATTTTAGCTTCGATGTTGGGGTCGGATAGTCAAATTTCTACGGATGGTAAAATTTTATTTATAGAAGAAATAGGAGAATACAAATATTCGATTGATCGAATGTTGCAAAGCTTGAAACGAGCAGGGTATTTTACAAAGGTTAAGGCTATTATTGTAGGTGATATGACCAAAATAAAAAGAAATACAACTCCGTGGGGAAGTTCAATAGAGCAGTTAATTTTAGAGGTTGTACCAAAAGATATTCCTATTCTTTTTAACTTTCCTGCAGGGCATGAGCCAGATAATAGGGCTTTGATTTTAGGAAGAGAAGTTTCTTTAAGTGTCCAAAAAGAAACTTCTACAGTACTATTTAAGTAATTTAATTTTTGTCTTTTCGAGTGTTTATACCAAACAAACGATATAACGGACAAAAGTTAACAAAACTAGTAATTAGCAAAATAATTGCCAGTACAAGCAATATGTTGCCTAAAACGCCTGAGATAATTTCAAAGTAAGATAGAGCTGCAATAATTAAAGCAATTAGCGTTCTAATAGCCTTGTCGGTGTTTCCCATATTTTTTTTCATGGTAGATAGTTTTAAGGTTATTCAAATATAAGTTTTTATATGGCACAACACAATGAGCTTGGTAAGAAAGGAGAGCAGTTAGCAGTTGATTATCTATTGAAAAATGGGTATGAAATTGTTGAAAAGAATTATCGTTTTCAAAAAGCAGAAGTAGATATTATTGCTCAAAAAGACGATTTGTTAATTGCTGTTGAGGTGAAAACAAGATCATCTATCGATTTTGGTAATCCCCAAGATTTTGTGAATCCGAAGAAAATAAAATTACTAGTAAGTGCTATTGATAATTATGTAAATGACCGAGATCTAGATGTTGAAGTTCGATTTGATATAATTGCTATTTTACGAGAACAAGGAGCGTTTAAAATAGAGCATATTAAAGATGCCTTTCTATATTTTTAAAGTATAAAAAAAGCTCAACAAATAATTCTGTTGAGCTTTTTTTGTGAGGTTTTAATTGAGTGGATTAATTGTTTTTACCACTATTAAAATATTTTTCTACATCTTCTTCGTGATCAGGCATTGCAATAATTTTCTTGTCTTTGTCTAATATGAAATAAGTAGGTGTACCAAGTAAGTTGTATTTCTTTACCGTTTCATTATCAAACTTGTAATCAGGATGTGTTCCTATTGCATTATGCCACTCTGGTAAATCTTTAACGAATGCAGTCCATTCAGCAGCATCGTCTTCTATACCAAAAGAAATAACAGAAACTTCTTTATGCGTTTGCATGAATTTATATAATTCAGGTATTTCTTTTACACAGTGTGGGCAACCCGTACTCCAAAATACTAACAAGTACTTTTCTCCGTCATTTAAAGTAGATAATTTTAATTCTTGCCCGTTTTCTTCCCAAGAAAAATCTGGAGCAGTTCTACCTACAGTTGCAAGTAAAACGTCTAATTTTTCTTTTTTAAACTCCGCATCTTGATCTTTAGCAGGTAACTCATCAAAATATTCTTCAAACATCCAATCTACAAGAGGGCCGTTTCTTTTATCGGTAAGTGCGCTAATTAAGTAGTAAGTAACAGCCTTTTCTAATTTATCTGAAGAAATTTTCTTCATTACATTTTCAATAGACTCTTTAATTAACTTTTGTTGTACTTCTCTATCGTCAGAATAGTTTAAATAGAAAACATAGTCGTTAATTCTATCAATTAAAAAAGAAGAGTTGTATAGGTCTTCGTTTTTAAAATCTACATACTCAAAAAAGTTTTCATTAGTAGCAGATAAATAATCTTTTATATTGTCGTGAGGATTGTATGAGTTATAACGGCGAGATGCTTTTATAAAGCTGTTTACCAGCATTCCTTCCGATTTGTTTTCAAAGGTTTTTTGAATATCTTCAAGCTCTTTAATTTCTTTCTTATAAGCTTTTTTAGCTTCTTTATCTTCAGACTCTATATAAGAAGCTTGTAAAGAATCTATTTTTTTTTGTACTGCGTTATAAGCTTGTAGGTATTCACTATACAATTTATTTTCTCTAGAACTTGTAAAAAGAACCGATTGATCTGGGTATTTTGGGTTGAAAATAAATTCAATATTTTCATTATTGAAGAAAAAATCAACAAAACCTGCTCCTCTAGTTCTGTATACTGCACGATAAGCACCAGGTTTAGCATTTTCGCCCAAATCAAAATTAAACTTCCCTAAAACTTGCTGGCTTCCGTTAATGTTTACGGTATCTAACTTTATGTTTGTGAAGGCAACATAATCTTGTTTTGCGCCTTCTATTTTATAAAGAGCTATTTGGTCACTTTTCTCTGGAGGAGTCATAGTACCTTTAACAGAATATTGAGCGTTAACTAGTGGTGCGGTAAATATTAATAGAGCGAGTAATTTTTTCATCATAATATTTTAAAGGGTTACTTACAAGGTTTTAAAACTAGGTATTTACAAACTTCTATCCAAGAAGTATACCACTTTTATTTTTTCTTGTGTACTTTAGAGATGTTTTTTTAATTGTTTGATAACATGAAATTTAAAGATCAAGTATTTTGGATTACTGGAGCTTCATCAGGTATAGGAAAATCTTTAACTATTGAATTGGCTAATCTAGGAGCAAAATTAATTATC
This sequence comes from Tenacibaculum sp. TB-56, assembly GCF_059716275.2. Classification (NCBI taxonomy): domain Bacteria; kingdom Pseudomonadati; phylum Bacteroidota; class Flavobacteriia; order Flavobacteriales; family Flavobacteriaceae; genus Tenacibaculum; species Tenacibaculum sp. TB-56. Next base: position 1,376,657 of record NZ_CM201367.1, read on the forward strand.
TCTTCAAGAAACGAGAGTGCTTTAATTGAAGTAAAGAATCAATGTAAGTTTCCTGAAAAGGTTGCTATTCTTACGTTAGATTTAGAGGTTTATGAAAGTTTAGCTAGTAAAGTAGCCAAAGCTATTTCATTTTTTGGTAGAATAGATGTTTTAGTAAATAATGGAGGAATTAGCCAACGATCATTGGTAAAAGATACTTCAATTCAGGTTGACAAACGATTGATGGATGTTAATTATTTAGGAACGGTTGCTTTAACAAAGGCTTTATTACCTCATTTTATTGAAAATAAATCGGGGCATTTTGTGGTAACTACGAGTATAGTAGGAAAGATTGGAACTCCATTACGTTCAACCTATGCTGCTACCAAACATGCATTGCATGGTTTTTTTGATAGTTTACGAGCTGAACACCATAACGATAATATTGCTGTTACATTGATTTGTCCAGGTTTTGTAACGACTAATGTTTCTAAAAATGCGTTGACAGGTGATGGAAGTCCGCAAAATACCATGGATACAGCCACGGCAAACGGTATTCATCCTGATGAGTTTGCTAAACACATGCTAAAAGCTATTCGAAACAAACGAGAAGAGGTATACATCGCCGGAGTTAAGGAAAAGCTTGGAGTTTATACCAAACGTTTCTTTCCGAAGTTATTATCAAAAATGATTCGAAAATTAAGTGTTACTTAACTAAAAAAGTCAATTACTTCAAAATAGTTAATAATAGCTTCTTTCATTAAAACCGATTGCTCTCCTGGTTTTAAAGTTGGAAGCTCAGTTAAGGTTTTATAGTGAGGCCAACCATCATTATCAAAATAATCGAATTCATAGTATCCGTAAGGTTCTAATAACTTACAAATTGCTATGTGCATAAGGTTAACTTTCTCATCTTTTTTAAACTTTCTATGACCTTGTCCGAGTTCTTGAACACCAATTAAATAAATAATTCCATCTATATTTAATTCATCACCGTCAGCAAATTGTTGTGATAATTGAGTTACCACGAAGTCCCATTTTTCTTTTAAGTTGGTTTTTTTAGTCATTTGTGTTTTTTAGAAAAAGCAAAGATACAAATGAGTTATGTATATTTGAGCATGTAATTTGTTTTCACACTTATGAATACTTTTGATATTATTATCACAGCTTTGTTGCTCTTCGGTTTTGTAAGAGGTATTATGAAAGGGCTTTTTGTTGAAATAGCTTCGTTGGTAGCCTTGGTTGCTGGAGTATATGGAGCGATTCACTTTTCGTATTTTATTGGAGATTGGTTAAAAAATAGTGTTACTTGGGATGAAAAGTATATTTCTCTAGCGGCTTTTGCAGGAACTTTTGTAGTGATAATTATTGTAATTGCTTTACTTGGTAAAATACTAACTAAAATAGCTGATTTTGCTTCACTTGGAATTTTAAATAAGATTTTAGGAGGTGTTTTTGGAGCTTTAAAAATTGGATTAATTTTAAGTGTAGTTTTTATTTTCTTTGGAAAAATGAATGACACCATTCCGTTTGTAAAACAAGAAAGTTTAGAAGAGTCTATTTTATACACACCCGTAAAAAAAATAGCACCAACTATTTTCCCATCAATTATTAAAGATGATGAAAAGGAGGAGGGAGAAAAGAATACTTTAGAGTTAGATATCAATATATAAAAACAAAAACGGATGAAAAGTTTCATCCGTTTTTGTTTTTAATCTAAATGGTAAATTTCCATAATACCCTCTAAGATGCGTTCAAAATCGATGTTTAAATCGATGAGGTTTCCTGTTTTAATATCAAAAACCCAACCATGTACTTTTAAGCCTCTATCTCTGTAAGCCTTTTGTACAGCTGCAGTTTTAATAAGATTAACACATTGTTCTTGTACGTTTAAATCAACCAAGCGATCGTAACGTTCATTTTCATCTTCAATTTTATTCAATTCATCTTTATGTAAGCGATATACATCTCTAATATAACGTAACCAAGGATTTAATAAACCTAAATCGGCAGATTGCATTGCAGCTTTTACACCACCACAAGAGTAGTGACCGCAAACCACAATATGGTTAACTTTTAAATGTTCTACAGCATATTCAATTACTGAAGCAGAATTCAAATCGATTGCAGGTACCATGTTGGCAATATTTCTGTGTACAAAAACATCACCAGGGTCAAGACCCATTAAGTCTTCGGCAGAAACTCTACTATCTGAACATCCTATGTATAGTAATTCAGGATTTTGTCCTTCGTTTAATTTTTTAAAATAGTCTTTATCGGTAGATAGCTTGTTTTTTACCCACTCTTTATTGTTATCAAAAATTTTAGATAGATTCATAGTTGTAAATATTACTCGTTAGAAGAGTTTTCACCACCGTTCTGTATTTGGAGGGAAATAATTTTCGAAGTTAATAAAAAAAGAGAACCTAAAATTAAATTTAGATTCTCTTTGTGGTGTAAAATCAAGAGGAGTGATTCTTATTCAAAAAAAGTAACAGCACCGTCTTCAATGTTATACATAGCTCCAACGATCATAACCTCACCGTTTTTATGCATATCAGCTAGTACTTCACTTTCGTTTAAAATTCTATCAATAGTTAATTGTACGTTCTTTTCAGCAACGTTATTTACAAACTCGATGTTAGAAGAGTTTCTTAAGCTTTCATCTTTTGGCTCAGTTACAGCTTCTACAGCTGGTTTAATTTTACCTAACATGGCGGTTAAGTTACCTAACTCAGCATTATCACAAGCTCCTTTAACGGCACCACAACTTGTGTGTCCTAATACTACGATTAATTTAGTACCTGCTAACTTACAAGCAAACTCCATACTACCTAAAATATCTTCGTTTACAAAGTTACCAGCAATTCTTGCGCTAAAAATATCTCCTAAACCTTGGTCGAAAACTAATTCAGCAGAAACTCTTGAATCGATACAGCTTAAAATAGTAGCAAAAGGAAATTGTCCTTCTCTGGTATCGTTAACTTGCTCTAATAAGTTACGGTTCGCTTTTAAGTTATTTTGAAATCTTAAGTTTCCTTCTTTTAAATATTGTAATGACTTTTCAGGAGTCATAGTAGCTTGAGTTTCTTTAGTATGTGCTTTCATGATTTGTATTTTTATAAAATTATTTATATCTTTTTATTGAATACTAACAATACTTTGAATAGCGTATTGTTAGTAAAGTGTTTTTTATTTCGTTATAACCTTTAAAAGGCGTTATGCCACTTTTGGTCTTAACTTAAAGAATTGAATGAAACTATCTGGGTTTTCAACTTCACCACGTTCAGAAATAAGCTTGATATTAATATTTCTTTCTTTGGCTTTAAAGGCGAAATCTTCTAAAATTTCAATAATATCGTTATCTAAATATCTAGTTTTTCTAACGTCTAATTCTAAGTGTGTTCCTTCAGCTAAACTATCTAATTCTTTTAAGATAGCTCCTTTGTTAAAGAATGTTACTTCTTCAGCAAGTGTCATTTTTATTTTGTGTACGCCATTACTTTTGTCTTCAATGTGTAAGAAGTGTGAGTTTTGGTAGCTTTTAATTAAAATAACAACTACTCCTACTGCTAAACCTAATGAAATACCAGTTAATAAATCGGTAAAAACAATACCTAAAACTGTTACCATAAAAGGTACAAACTGCTTCCATCCTAAAGCGTACATTTGTTTGAATAAGCTTGGTTTTGCTAATTTGTAACCTACTACTAATAAAATAGCAGCTAAAACAGATAAAGGTATTTTGTTTAATAAAGTTGGAATTAAAATTACCGATATCAACAATAATAAACCGTGAATAATAGTAGACATTTTAGATTTACCACCTGATTGGATGTTAGCAGAACTTCTTACAATTACTTGCGTAATAGGTAAACCTCCAATTAAACCAGATAAAATGTTTCCTGTTCCTTGTGCAACTAATTCTCTATTGGTTGGAGTTACATTTTTTTCAGGGTCTAACTTGTCAGTAGCTTCAACACAAAGTAAAGTTTCTAAACTAGCAACTAAAGCAATGGTAAAGGCAGTTACCCATACTTCATAGTTAGTAATGGCGCTAAAGTTAGGGAAAGTAAATTGACCTAAGAAAGAATCAAAACTTTCAGGAATTGGTACACTTACCAAGTGAGAAGCTTGTATAGCTAATGTTTCATTTCCTTGTGTTAATGTAAAAAACACAATTCCCAACACTACAGCTACTAAAGGCCCTTGAATTAGTTGAAATATTTTCCCTTTTTTACTTAGAACTTTATCCCAAAGAATTAAAATAGCTAATCCAATAAAACCAATAACCATAGACCCCATGGTAATATTATCTACAATATTAAAGATTGCAGAAAAAGTATTTTCACCAGAAGCTTCAATAAAACTATCTGCTCCTTCTGGTTCAGCATCGTATCCGAAGAAATGAGGAATTTGCTTTAAAATAATGATAACTCCAATACCGGTAAGCATTCCTTTAATTACAGATGACGGAAAGTAATATCCGATAACACCAGCTTTAAGAACTCCGAAAAGAATTTGAATAATTCCTCCTAATACTACAGCTACTAAAAAGTTTTCATAACCTCCTAAAGAACCAATAGCTGTTAATACAATAGCTGCTAAACCAGCAGCAGGTCCACTAACTCCAATTTTAGAGCCACTGATAGCTCCAACAACAACACCTCCAACAATTCCTGCAATTACTCCTGAAAAAAGAGGGGCTCCACTGGCCAAAGCAATACCTAAACATAAAGGTAAGGCAACAAAGAATACGACGATACTTGCAGGCAAGTCGCTTTTAATATTTTTAAACATAATGTATGTGTATATTTTTATACTCCAAATGAAAATTTAGAGTGTATTTTAAAATGTAAATGAATTATTTATTACTTATTAGGTTGAGCCAAGGCAATATGTAACAAGCCTTATTTCAAAATAACGTTGTTTTTATTCACTAAGCATCACACGGAGTTTTATTCCATGAAATAATTAGCCAAAAAATTAAGCAGTAAAAAATTCGGGAGGTGGGGTGAGAATTTTTGGATATTGAGAAACGTAGTTTTTAGATTGAAAACGCACGTTTTTCTTTTTTTGAATAGTCTTGTATAAAAAAGAGATGTAATCTTTGTTAGGGTGTGCTTTTAATTCAGCAACCTTAACATGTTTTGTGTTCTCTTCTTCTTCACTTAAATTCAAGAAAATAGTTAAGTCTTGGTTCTTATCTACCAAAGTAATTACCGTAGGAGCCACAATGATTCCTGCGAATAATACAATAAAGAATATGGCGATTTTAGATTTCAAATACTATAACTATTATAAGTTGAGCTGCAAAAGTAATTATTTTTTTAAAGCTAAAATGTTATAATTCTTTTAAATTTTCAGATTGCGTCCAACCTATTTTGCCATCGGCTAGTTTTATTTTCTTCCAATTATCTACCGAATCTAACACAAGAATTTTAGTGCCTTCGTGTAAAGTAAAGACTTCATCTGAGTTATTTGTAGGCTCGTTACTAACCGAAACTACTTCCGAAAAAATAATAGCTTCTACAGTGTTTTTTGATTGATTGTATTCAGTGTATGTAACAATCAAAGATGTAATTAAAAGTAAAAAAGAGATAATGCTAGTTGTAAAATATAACCTCTTTTTATTTGGGGTATAAGCAAAATAGAAAAGTAAAAAGAATACAGAAGCAATGAACGAGATTATTACCGTAACGATAGCCCAAGTGTTGTAAGCTAGCTTTTGTAAATAGTTTTCATTGAATTTTTGCAATACAGACTTAGGTAAGGCTTCAATTCTATCTAAGGTTAATCGTTTTGCTAAAACTAAATTGTTTTTAGCATCTTCGTTTAAAGGATTTAGTTTTAATGCTTTTTCGTAATTGTAAATTGTAGGAGCCACTTTATTTAGCTTGTAATAACAGTTTCCTAAATTGTAATACAGTTCAGAAGAAACAATGCCTTGACTTTGAATTTGCTCGTACAATTTAACTGCCTCTTCGTAATTACCTTCTTTATACAAAGAATTAGCCGTTGAAAATAAATTGTCGGTGTTTTGTGCTAACGTACTAATTGACACAAAAAAGAATAATAATATAGCTAGCTTTCTCATTATAATTGTCGGTCTAATTGCGTTATTACTTTTTTTGCCTTTTCGTACTCTTCTTTCATTTGTACGTTGGTAATAGGAGTGTATCGAGCAAAATCACAATTATTAAAAACATCGATAAAACTATGTGTTGTAGTGCTATCTACATTTTTATCGGCCAATAATTCAGTGATTTTCTCACGACTGATATCAGAGGTTTCTACGCTTAATTTTGCTTTTAAATAATTGTGTAAAGCTCTTTCTAACGCCTCATAAAAAGCTTCTTTATTACCTAGTTGTTTTTGAGCTTCTGATAAGTATTTCTTAGCTAGTTTATCGGCTTTACGTAGCTTATTACCCAATACATCACTATTACGTTCTTCTTTCTTTTTCTGAATAAAAATTCCAATAGGAATTGCTACAATAGGAAGTAATAACAAAATATAAAATAAAGTAGATTTAAAGAAATCTTCTGTTTGTATAGGTTGGAAATTAGTTGATGTTTGAATATATCTAAAATCACTACCTGTAATATTTACATTTTGTTTGGCTACCTCATTGGTGTCTGAATCCGTAGGGATTTCTTTTCCTTCTAAAACATCAACATATAAATCTTCAGTTGTAATTGTTTGATATACCTCTTCTTTAGGGTTGAAGTATGAAAAACTAACCTTCGGGATTTTATACTTTCCTTTAAATTCTGGAACTACAGTGTAGCTGTCGGTAACAGATCCTTTTAGCCCGTCAGAAAGAACACTAACACTTTCTTTTCTTTCTGGTTGGTATACTTCTAGCTCTTTAGGGGTTTCAATTTTAGGAAGTTCAAATAATTTTAAATTTCCTTTTCCGTTAACGGCAACTTTAATTTGAGATGATTCGTTTGCTTTTAAAGTGTTTTTACTAAGAGAAACATCAAAAGAAAATTGCCCTACTGCTCCTGTAAAATCTTCTGGTTTATTTTGAAGAGGTAATGCTTTTGCGTTGATTACTTTTTTTACTGAAGAAAACTCTTTACGAACTTGACGTGTAATAAGATTGCCAAAAAAGTCTGCTTTTCCAGTAGGTACAGCTACGACAACATCCATTTTCATAGGGTCTATTGTTAGCTTACCTGAAGTTGTTGGGATTAATAAAGCTTTATGTAAAACGGCGTAACGATGACGTTCTCCATTGTAAGTGCCTATTTTAACTTGAGTTCCATTAATTTTTATCTCTTGGTTCCAAAAACCATTGTATTGTGGTGCTTCTGTAATTCCAAAATCATAAACGCTCACATTATCGCTAACATACAGACGATATTCTATGTATACTCCTTCACCTACATAAGGTTGTGATTTGGAAACTTCTGCAACTAAATGGATGTTTTGTTCGGCAATATAATTAGGATCGTTCGGATTTTTAGGAATATCTACAGCATCTAATACAATAACTTTTACAGGATTAGATTTGATGGTTTCTCCTTCAATTTCAATGCTTGCTGAAGGAATGTTAAATTCTCCTTTTCGTAAAGGTTGAAGAATATATGTATACGATTGATTGAATGAAACCTTACCATTAATCCAAGATTGACTTACCGATTGACTCGGACCACCAACAATTTTAAAATTAGTGAAGTTTGGTGGTTTAAAATTATCGGCTCCTTGTTTGTTGATAGAAAACTCAATACGTAGTCGCTGGTTTACTCCCAATTTATTTTTACTAACAGTAGTTGTTAATGCAACATCTTGCGCACTAATAGAATGTGAAATAAAAATTAATATTAAAATTAATAAACGCATTACTTTAGTTTAATTTTTTGAAACTAATTTTAACTCAAGAGTGTCTTTAGTTATAGAAATAAAATCGTCTATTGAGTTATTAATTTTGACTTTTAAATTAAGAATCATAGGAGATTCTTCTTCTTGATTTTTATTGGTTGTTAATAAAAATTTTTTAAATAAAATTTTGTTATAATTTATTCCTTTGTGTTTGACAACTTCTTTTTTAATATTAGTTATTTTAACTTCTTTTGAGTGAAAGCCTTTAAACCTAGGCTCTGATATTACAAGGTAGGAGTCAGGTACTCCTTCTTCCAAGTAATAGAGGTAGTAATTTACAGATTGGGGATTATTATTTCTTTTTGAGAATAGGAATGTGTTTTTCGAAACTTTACATTTGATATCAGCTAAACATTTTGCTTCATTTGAATAACTATCAATTACTTTAATAGTTAGTTTTTGTGCTTTTAATTTTGTGTTGTTTAAGAGAAAGGAAGGTGGCGATATTGTGTATGTGCCTTTTTTTTGGGGCTTTATCAAGTAATACCATGATAAAGAACGTTTGTTTATGGTGTTACCATTTTTATCTTTAAATAAAAAGCGGTTAAAATTCTTTGAAATTTTGTCAGAAACTATATTAAAGTCATTTAAATCTGGTGGAGTAAATAAAGAATCTATGGGGAGTTTAGTTAAAAAAGAACTATCAATCTGATCAGAGGTAGTTGTTAACTTGAATTTTAATTTAAACTCCTGATTTGAACTAACCTTTTCATGATTAACAGACATTAAAAAGTTGACATCTTGCGCGCTAAGAGCAATTGTAATAAAACTAATTAATAACGTTATGTATACTTTCAACTTCATACTTATTTTTCAAAAATGCCTAAAAGTAATTAAGATTTTAACAACTGAAAAATTACCAGTCTTTTTCTTGTTTTACTTTTCTTCCTTTTGATTTTTGCGCATTCATTTTCTTTTGCGTCTTGTTTTCTTCATTATTTAAACTCTCAAGTAGCTGTTTCATTTGCTCAGGAGTCATGTTACCTTGCTGAGGTTTAGGTTGTTGATTTTGTTTGTCTTTTTGGTCTTGATTAGGTTTTTGCTGATTGTTTTGATCATCGTTTTTCTGATCTTGGTTATCATCCTTTTTGTCCTTATCGTCGCCTTTTTGATCCTTATTTTTATCGTTTTGTTTGTCTTTGTTGTCTTGCTCTTGCTGATCTTTATTTTGCTGATTCTGATCTTGTTGATCTTTGTTTTTATTCTTTTCCTCTTCTTCTTCAATTTTTTTCTTTAAGGCATTCAACTTTCTATCATTAGGAAAAGCTTGTAATCCATCATTAATAATGTCTTTTGCAGATTGAGTTTTTCCGTAGGTATATAGCTGTGCTCCCGCATTAAAAAAATTAGTAGCAGAGCTTTGTGCTTGCATCAGTGTTGAAGCCAAACAAACTAATATGAATAAAAAACTTCTCATTATTTAATAATTTGATTAATATCTTCAAGTCTTTTAATATAGTCTTGATAATGTTTGGTTGTTTGATCTTTACTTAAAGCTTCTTTCATTAAACTTAATGCTTTAGAAAAATCATTATTATTTAATGCGTTATCAGCTTTTTGTTTCATGCTTTTTGCATACTCTGATGGTTTAATATCTTTATTATCAGGATTATTTTTGTTCTTATTGTCGTTATTGTTCTGTTTGTTTTGTTCTTGTTTCTTAGCTTCTTTTTGAGCAACCGCTAAATTATAACGAGTTTCATCATCATTAGGATTTCTTCGTAAGGCATTTTTAAAAGCTTCTACAGCTTGTTCGTACTGCTTTTCTTCTATCATAGCATTACCAATATTGTGGTAAGCCTCAGCTTGCTCTATTTTATTTTTTGAGGTTTTGGTGGTTACTTCAAACTGTTCAATAGCTTCTTTGTACTTTTTTTCTTGATATAAAGTGTTTCCGAAGTTATAACTCGCTTTTTCATACTTACTGTTTTTGCCTAAGGCTTTTCGGTAAGCAATGGCAGCATCGCTATATTTTTCTTTGTTGTAAAGCTTGTTTCCGTCTCGTAATAAAGCACGCGCTTCACGTTGTAACTTCAGCGTGTCTTGTTGTGCGTTTACCGTAGCTGATAAAGCAAAAGCAAGGATTATTAGGATGTTTTGTAAATTTTTCATTCTATCATTCAATACTTAACGGAGTTTACGACTCCTCATTAAATAAATCTACTTTCTTTAACCATTTGGTCTTTTTGTCGAACAAAAACATATCGAGAATTAAAAACAACAATCCGATAGCTACAAACCATTGAAATTGGTCTTTGTAATCAGAGAATTGCTTAGTTTCAAACTCACTTTTTTGTGCGTTACCAATAATTTTTTCGATGGCCTCAACTGGATTTTCAGTTTTATTTCCATCAAAATATTGTCCGTCAGAAGCATCAGCAATTCCTTGTAAAACATCGGGTTTACGTTGGGTAATTACTGTTTCTCCAATTCTATCTTTTTTATAACCAATAAGTGCGCCATTTAATTTTATAGGAATTGGACCTCCTTTTTCAGTACCTACACCTACGGTGTATACTTTTACACCTTCGTTGGCAATATTTTGCGCAACTTGTTTAGTTTCTTCTTGATGATCTTCACCATCAGAGATTATAATTAAAAAGCGATTGGTTTGCTCGTCGTTATCGTAATAAGTTTTTGCTAAGTTTAAGGCTTCGTTTATAGCGGTACCTTGACTTGAAACCATATCAGGGTTTGCATTTTGCAAAAACATTTTTGCTGCGGCGTGATCGGTTGTAATTGGAAGTAACGGATACGCATTTCCTGCATAAATGATAATACCAACTCTATCGCTTCCTAATTTATCAATCGTTTTAGAGATAATTTGTTTAGCTTTTTCTAGTCGATTTGGAGCAATATCTTCTGCTAACATACTTTTAGAAACATCTAAAGCAAAAACAACATCAACACCTTCTCTTTTTACAGTTTTAAGTTTGGTACCCATTTTAGGGTTTACCAAAGACAGAATTAAAAATGACAGTCCTAAAATAAAAAAAATCAATTTTAAAACGGATTTAAAAGTGGAAGTGTTTGGTGCTATTCTGGTTAAAAGAATAGTGTTAGCGAATTTTTTCTGTGTTCGTTTTTTCCACCATAAAACCAACAGGAAAACCACAATTATTATTGGAATAATTGCAAAAAGGTAAAAATATATTGGTTCTTCTAGTTTGTACATCCTTCGGATAGTTTAATTGTTGATGTGTTTAATGGTTTAACTGTGTTTTTCGTAAAGAATTCAAAATTAAACAACTAAAATTTATATAAAACTCTTAAACAGTGTGTTTTTTAACAAGAATTCTAGCAATAAAAATATTCCTGCTAAGAACACGAGTAAGCGATATTTTTCAGAATAATTATAGTATTTAAACTCTTCTATTTTTGTTTTTTCTAGCTTGTCAATTTCGTCGTAAATTTCTTTAAGTTTTGTATTGTTTGTGGCTCTAAAATATTTCCCGTTGGTTTCGGAAGCTATATGTTTTAGTAAGGCTTCGTCAATTTCTACAGGTTGATTTTTAAATGAAATCTTACCTGTTCTTGGGTCTCTTGCCCAAGGTACAGGAGCCATTCCGTTAGTTCCGATGCCAATAGTATATACTTTTATTTCGTTACCTTTCGCTAGCTCCGTAGCTGTTTTAGGGTCAACAAAACCAGCATTGTTTACTCCGTCAGTCAACAGAATAATTACTTTACTCTTTGCTTCACTTTCTTTTAATCTGTTTACGGCAGAACCTAAGCCCATTCCGATAGCAGTACCGTCATCTAATTGTCCCCATTTAATTTCAGAAATGGTTCTTTTTACAATGGATTTATCACTGGTGATAGGGGTTTGTGTGAAGCTTTCACCAGCATACACAACAATACCAATACGATCGTTGGGACGGCGATTCACAAAATCAGTAGCTACTCTTTTTAAAGCTTCCAGTCGGTTTGGTTGTAAATCTTTGGCTAACATACTTGCCGAAACATCAATAGCCATTACAATATCAATACCGCGATTTGTTTTTGTTTTCTTGCTAACAGCTACGTTTCTTGGACGAGCCAAAGCAATGATTAAACAAGTCAATGCAAGTAGTCTTAACAAGTACAGTAAAGGTTTTAATTTAGGTAAAATAGAACCTTGTATTTTAAAACCTTTGGTGCTTGACATTTTTAATTTTGCACTATCTTTTTTTCGGCTATAGAAACTCCAAAAAGCTAATAGAGGAATCAATATCAGTAACCATAAAAACTCAGGGTTATGAAACTCAAAATTATTCCACTTCATCTTCTTCTATTTGTTTTTTTGGTTTCAAATTATCAATAATAAAGGTAGCATTTTTACGGTCTCCCTCGATTTCATGAGATAAAGGTTTTGACTTTGCAAACTTTACTAAATCGGATTCTTGTAATAAACCTTTTAACTTTTCAATAGTTTCTTTCGTTGTTTCTATTGATTTTGTGTCGTTAAAGTCTTTTAAAACACTAATTAATTCATCTGTAGTGCTTTCTAAAGCAGGAACGTGTAACTCTCGTTCAATATACCCTCTAATAATGTCGGTTAACTCGCTGTAATATTGTTTTACTTGATTATTCTGCCACAATAATTTTTTATCTAGCTCTTCTAATTTTTGCATTGCTTCTTCATAAGGAGCCAATAACGGAACAACAACTTTTTCTTGTTGTTCTTTTTTCTTTTTGAAAACAAAGAAGTAGAGTAGTAGTGCAATAATAGCTAAAGCTATTACAGCCCACCAGATATACTGTTTGAAATCATCAAATTGATACGGTTCCCCTTTGATCCCTTTAATAGGGAATTTTTTAACCTTGGTGGTATCGATAGGAACAGTAGCAACATTTACAAGTAAACTATCAGTTAAATAGGCTTGATTTCTAATAAATATTTGCTGCCTAGGAATGTAAAATGCGCCACTATCAAATCCTGTTAAAATATATTTTTGAACCAGTTTGTTTTCAATTGTGTCAATTTTTAGGGTGTCGATTACTTCCAACCCTTTTAAATCTTCTAACTTAGGGATGATGACATTCTCAATAGCATCAACAGATATTTTATATTGAAATTGTTCTCCAATTCTAATGCTGGTAGTGTCAATTTCAGCTTTTACCTGAGGTTGTTGTGCAAAGGTAAAAGAAGCTAAAAACAAGCATAAATAAAAAAAGTTGTATTTCATTCTTATCCTTTTCTTTTAAAATAACCTAATAATTTACGCACATAGCTTTCATCAACTCTAGTGCTAATAGTACCTGCGCCACTTTTTGTAAACGAATTTTCAAAATAATCAGCTAAACGCAAAGCATTTGCTTTGTAATGTGTTCTTACATTTTTAGAACTTGTATTTACCAAATGTGTTTTACCTGTCTCTGCATCTAACATTTGAACCATTCCTAAATTCGGAATTTCTTCATCGTGTTTGTCGTATACGCGAATACCTGTTACATCGTGCTTATTACCAACAATTTTTAAAGTACGCTCATAATTGTCATCCATAAAATCAGAAAGCATAAAAACAATAGCTTTCTTTTTCATAATGTTGGATAAAAACTTTAAAGCCTCACTAATGTTGGTTTGTTTGCTTTTTGGTTGAAACTCTATAAGCTCACGAATAATTCGTAATACGTGACTTTTTCCTTTTTTAGGCGGAATGTATAACTCAACCTGATCAGAAAACAGAATTAATCCAACCTTATCGTTATTTTGGATGGCAGAAAATGCTAATGTTGCGGCAATTTCAGTAACTGTATCCTTTTTAAATTGTTCAGAAGTACCAAAAAATTCAGAACCTGAAACATCGACTACCAACATCATAGTAAGTTCGCGTTCCTCTTCAAAAACTTTTACATAAGGTTCATTGTAACGCGCGGTAACATTCCAATCGATTGCTCTAATATCGTCTCCGTATTGATATTGGCGTACTTCAGAAAAAGTCATACCACGCCCTTTAAAGGTTGAGTGGTATTCTCCTCCAAAAATATGATTAGACAACCTACGTGTCTTAATTTCTATTTTTCGAACTTTTTTTAGTAATTCTTTTGTGTCCATTTTTTCAATTCTCAGTTAACAGTTATCAATAATCAGTAAAAATATATTCAGCTGATAATTGTTCATTGATAATTGATTAAGGTACTTGTACTTCGTTAATAATAGAGTTGATAATATCTATTGAAGTAATATTTTCGGCTTCTGCTTCGTAAGTAATTCCAATTCTGTGGCGTAATACGTCATTTACTACAGCTCTCACATCTTCAGGAATCACATATCCTCTTCGTTTAATAAAAGCATAACATTTTGCAGCTTTTGCCAAAGCGATACTACCACGAGGAGAAGATCCGAAACTAATTAATGGTTGCAGTTTCTCTAGATTATATTTTTCAGGATAACGAGTTGCGAAAATGATATCTAAGATATATTTTTCGATTTTTTCATCCATATACACCTCATTAACTACTTGACGAGCTTTGATAATCTGGTTTATAGAAATTACAGGGTTTATTTTTTGAAAACTTCCATTTAAGTTTTGACGCATGATAAGTTGTTCGTCTTGTAATTTTGGATAGTCAATTACAGTTTTTAACATGAAACGGTCAACTTGTGCCTCAGGAAGTGGGTATGTACCTTCTTGTTCAACTGGGTTTTGAGTTGCCATTACTAAGAAAGGTTCGTCTAGTTTAAACGTTTCGTCACCAATAGTAATTTGACGTTCTTGCATAGCTTCTAACAATGCAGATTGCACTTTTGCAGGAGCACGGTTAATCTCATCTGCTAATACAAAGTTGGCAAAAATTGGCCCTTTTTTAATAGAGAAGTCATTCTCTTTTACGTTGTATATCATAGTACCTACAACATCAGCAGGTAGTAAGTCTGGAGTAAACTGTATACGGCTAAAACTTGCATCAACAGCTTTAGAAAGTGTATTAATGGCTAATGTTTTAGCTAAACCAGGAACACCTTCTAATAAGATATGACCGTTTCCTAAAAGCCCTATAAGTAATCGTTCAATCATGTGCTTTTGACCAACAATTACTTTATTCATTTCAGTAGTTAATAAATCTACAAAGGCACTCTCTCTTTCTATTTTTTCATTGATGGCTCTTACGTCTATATCCATAGTATTTGAAATAAATTAGAATTTTATGAAACAAAGCTACAATAATAAGAAAATAAGAGTTGTTAAAGTATGGTTAAAGATGAAAGGGTGTGTTTTGGTGCTGTATTGATATTTAAACAGTGTTAAATATTTTGTTTTTAATTTATTATAACACTATATTTAGTTTTTTTATATAAATTTAACAGAAATTAACAATCATATATAAACTAAAACTTAATGAATGTACTTATGGATAAAAAAAGCAAAATATTTGTTTTCATCTTATTGATGTCTTTCACATCAATGATTGGACAAACAATTAAAGGTAAAGTAACAGACGGAAATGGGGTTCCTCTTGCTTTTGTAAATGTTCTAGAAAAGGAGACCGTTAACGGAGTGAGTACAGACGAACAGGGTGAATTTGTACTCAATGTTAAACAGATGCCTGCTACGTTAGTGTTTTCTTCAGTAGGTTTTACCACGTTAGAAAAAACATTATACAATGTTTCTTTTATTACTGTAGTTTTAAAAGAAGATAATGTTTTGGAGGAGGTTGTGTTAACAGGTAACCGTGCTAAGCCTAGAACAATTTTAGACTCTGCAGTACCTATTGATAATGTAAGTGTGAGAGAGTTGCAAGCTACAGGTCAAACAAATATAGACCAAATGTTAACGTACACAGTTCCTTCTTACAATTCAAGTAACCAAACAATTTCTGATGCAACTGCGCATTTTGATCCTGCCGATTTGCGTGGGTTAGGGCCAAGTAGAACTTTAGTTTTGGTAAATGGAAAGCGTAAGAACCAAAGTGCCTTAGTATATGTAAATGATACACCAGGTAAAGGAGAAGTAGGAGTAGATATGAAAAGTATTCCTACAGCTGCTATTGAAAGAGTAGAAATTTTACGTGATGGGGCTTCTGCTCAATATGGTTCAGATGCTGTAGCTGGGGTTGTAAACATTATTTTAAAAAAAGGTGTTGAATTTACTCAAGTAAATGTAAACTCTGGAGTAACGAAAGAAGGAGACGGATTTAATATTGATGGAGATGTTAATCATACATTTACCTTTGGTGAAGGAGGTTTTGTGAATGCTACACTTGGTTTAAGTTATCAAGAGAAAACCGATAGGGCTGGTGAACCAGGAAAAGATGATTTGTTTGGTGTAGATAATCAATGGACACGAGATAATCCAGATTTAGGAATGATTATTGGACAGCCAGAAATGAAAAAAGGAGATTTGTTTGTGAATGCAGAATATCCTTTAAACGAGAATACTACACTATATGGTTTTGGAGGATTTAATATGCGACAAGGTAAAAGTTTTGCTCTTTATAGACCTCCATATTGGATTACAGATGATTTTGGATTGTTAACACCTCCAGGAGAAACTTATGATGGATTTCAACCAACCTTTGAAACAGATATTCAAGATATTTTGTTTACAGCAGGTAGTAGGTTTAAGTTAGGAGGATTTAATGCAGATTTAAGTGGTAGTTATGGTCGTAACTCTGTTGATTATACAATAGGTAATACTATTAATGTAAGCTTAGGAGCTAACAGTCCTACTTCTTTTGATGCAGGAGCATATGCTTTCAGTAATATTGTAGGGAACTTTGATATGAGTCGTTCTTTTGGAGATGTAAGTATAGGGTTTGGTGTTGAAGCAAGACAAGAACGATTTGAAGTAACAGCTGGAGAGGAGGCTTCGTATATTGATGGTGGAGCACAATCATTTCCTGGTTTACAACCTGGTAATGCTTTAAATGAAACAAGAACTAACGTAGGTGGTTATGGTACATTAGATTGGGATGTTTCAGAAGACTTTTTAATAGGTGGGGCAGTTCGTTATGAGAATTATTCAGATTTTGGAGATAATTTTTCATGGAAAGTAAATTCTAGATATAAGTTAGGAGAAGCAGGAGTGTTAAGAGCTTCATATAGTACAGGATTTAGAGCGCCATCATTACATCAGGTATATTTGAGTAATGTACAAACTTTAGTTTCAGGAGGTACTATTTCAAATCAAGGAACATTCAATAATGTAAGTCCAGTGATTAGAGATTTAGGAGTTGATCCGCTATTTGCTGAAACTTCTGAAAATGTTTCGGCTGGTATTACGGTAAAGGCTTCGAATGACTTTACAATTTCGTTAGATTATTACAATGTTAAAGTAGATGATAGAGTAGTGTTTTCTGGAGAAATTGGAGGTACTGATGATGACGGGAATCCAAATGCAGATGTTCAACAGATTTTAGATGATAACTCAGTAACAAGTATTAAGTTTTTTATCAATGCTGCTGATACTAAAACAGAAGGTTTTGATTATACAATGCGTTATAAAAACATTGACTTTGCAGCAGGTAAATTAGGATTAAACTTAGCATTAAACATCAATAAAACTAAATTAGAAGGAGAAGTAAAAACTCCAACTAAGTTAGCAAATTATAAGAATGCTATTTTTAATAGAAAAGAACAATCAAGAATTATTAGTGCAAGACCTAATACTAAACTTTTATTTGGGGCTGATTATAAGTATAAAAAGTTTACAGCCTTTTTAAATAACACATACTTTGGAGAGGTAATGTGGCAGCATGCTACAGATCCAGGAAAAGATCAAACATTTAGTGGAAAGATAATTACAGACATCTCTTTTGGGTATGAGTTTTCTGATATGATTTCTTTCAATGCACAAGTAAATAATTTATTTGATGTGTACCCAGACGAAATTGATACAAAGGGAGATGTTGTAACTGATTTAGGAGGTCGTTTTAAATACCCTTGGGAAGTAAACCAATTTGGATTTAATGGGATGACTTTTAAAGCAGGATTAACCTTTAAATTTTAAGCTTAATTATTTGATAACGAAAAAGCACCTTTTTTGAGGTGCTTTTTTATGAATTATACTTTTTTAAAACTAATTTATCATTTTCAAAAACCGCATAGGTGTAATACTGAATCCAGTCACCAGTATTCAAATAAGTACTATCCTCTTTAAGTTGAATTTCCAAAGGAAGATGTCGGTGTCCAAACACAAAATAATCGTAGTGTTTAGTTTCTAATTTACGTTTACAATATTGTACAAGCCATTCATTGTCTTCGCCTAAAAATTTAGCATCTTCATCACCAGAAATCAATTTGTTTTTAACTGACATATACTGTCCTAATCGAACACCTAAATCTGGATGTAACCAACGAAACATCCATTGAAATAAAGGAAACGTAAATACTTTTTTCATACGTTTATATCCTTTGTCCCCTGGTCCTAGTCCATCACCATGACCAATTAAAAACAATTGATTGTTGATTTTAAACTCTTGAGGAGAATGATACACAGGAATGTTTAATTCCTTTTCAAAATAATCACGCATCCATAAATCATGATTTCCAACAAAAAAGTAAATCGGAATACCACTGTCTTTTATTTCTCCGAGCTTACCTAAAACGCGAACAAAGCCTTTAGGTACTACAGTTTTGTATTCGAACCAAAAATCAAATAAATCACCTAAAATAAAAATAGCCTCAGCATCTTTCTTAACTTCGTTTAACCATGCAACAAACTTTTGTTCACGAGGAAAACTAGCTTCAGAAGTCGGAGCTCCCAAATGTTGGTCGGAAGCAAAATAAACTTTTTTATTATCAGAAGTGTTGATTGAAATCAAATCGTAAATTTTGGTAAAAATAAGTATTTTACTCAGAGTTAGCACAAACAAATTTTGGCTACATTTGTTTAAGAACTTACATGAACCCACGTATATGAATCCGTTTGATGATACTTACTTTATGAAAAAAGCCTTGCAAGAGGCTGAGCTTGCTTTTGATAAAGGAGAGGTTCCAGTAGGTGCAGTAATTGTTTTTAACAACCAGATTATTGCTAGAGCGCATAATTTAACTGAGTTGTTAAACGATGTTACGGCGCATGCCGAAATGCAAGCTTTTACCGCAGCAGCAGACTTTTTAGGTGGAAAATATTTAAAGGACTGTACTTTGTATGTTACCTTAGAGCCTTGTCAGATGTGTGCTGGAGCAAGTTATTGGGCTCAAATAGGAAAGATAGTGTATGGAGCCAGTGAACCAAAGCTTGGTTTTAGTGTATTAAAAACAAAATTACATCCAAAAACAAAGGTAATATCAGGGGTTTTAGAAGAAGAATGCGGGTTTTTATTGAAGAAATTTTTTATTGAAAAACGCAATTTGAATTAAGTTGTCATCCCTGCGTATGCAGGAATCTTTTTAGGATGCGAAGCTGAAACGAGTTCAGCTTGACGAAAATTAAAATAACGTTTGTTGTTTTGCCCCACTTTCGTGTTCTAACAACCACTTTTTACGCCAAACACCACCTGCATATCCTGTTAACGAACCATCAGAACCTACAACTCTGTGACACGGAATAACTATCCAAATAGGATTTTTACCATTCGCTGAAGCTACCGCACGAATTGCTTTTACATCACCTAATTGTTTGGTTTGTTCTAAGTAGGTTCTAGTACTTCCGAAAGGGATGTTTAGTAATTCCTCCCAAACCGATTGCTGAAAGGTTGTTCCTTGAGGATTCAATTGTAAATCAAACGCTGTTCTTGTTCCTGCAAAATACTCGTCCAATTGTGTAACACATTCTTGTAAATAAGCAGGAACATCTTTTTGAGTACTGATTGGAGTTGAAGTATCTTCATCCAATACAGAAATCGATTGGATTCCGTTTTTATCACCATCAATTTTGGCAATTCCGATTGGGGTTTTATAATATGTAGTTTGTAGGTTAGACACCAAAAACGTCTTTAGAGTTCTGTGTTGTAATTTCCGAAATTTCATCGAAAGTTAATCCGTAAATATCTACTAACTTACCCACAACATTAGTAATGTAACTACTCTCATTACGTTTTCCTCGGTACGGAGTAGGAGCTAGGTAAGGAGAATCGGTCTCTAACACAATGTGTTTAATGTCTATTTGGTTTAGGAACTTGTCAATCTTTCCATTTTTAAAAGTCGCTACACCACCAATTCCTAATTTCATGTTATAAGAAATTGCTTTCTCAGCTTGTTCTAAGGTTCCTGTAAAGCAGTGAAAAATTCCAAATAAATTGTTTCCTTTTTCAGTTTCTAATACTTCGAAAATTTCATCAAAAGCATCACGACAATGGATAACAATCGGCAATTGTTTTTCTTTAGCCCATTGAATTTGCGTACGAAAAGCTTCTTGTTGTTGTGGTAAAAATGATTTATCCCAATACAAATCGATACCAATTTCACCAATTGCATAAAAATCACGTTTATCTAACCACTCTTTTACATGTGCTAACTCTTCTTGGTAGTTTTCTTTTACCGAAGTTGGGTGTAACCCCATCATTAAAAACACATCGTTCGGGTAGTTTTTTTCTAAATCGAACATACGTTCAGTGTAAGAACTATCAATTGCAGGAATAAAGAAACGAGAAACCCCAGCATCTTTTGCACGTTGTATCATTTCGTTTCTGTCTTCATCAAACTGGCTTGAGTATAGGTGTGTATGTGTATCGGTTATCATAATTTTAATAAAAATCCCTTTCGACTGTGTTCAAGGGGACATTGTATTATATTGTATCTTTGCGAGGACAAAAGTACAAGAAATGGCAAGTTTGAAAAAAGTATTACGAAAAAAGAAATACATCAAAATAAAACTCAAAAAAATGGTGACTAATCATTTAGAGTTAGATGCGGAGATAAATGGTGTTAAAGGAAGGTTTATTTTAGATACAGGCGCTTCCAATTCGTGTGTTGGATTGGATTTAATTGAGCGTTTTAAACTTGTCTCTGAAGAGAGTGAGGTAAAAGCAGCAGGAGCTGGAGCAACCGATATGGAAACACAAAAGTCAGAAAATAATTCACTTAAAATAGGAAAGTGGAAAACCGAAGCTTGTGATTTAGTATTGTTTGACTTAACGCATGTAAATACTGCCTTAAAACAACATGATGCACAAGAAGTTGATGGGATTATTGGTGCAGATATTTTAGAAGCTGGAAAAGCGTTTATTGATTATAACAAGAAAGCATTATACTTAAAGAAGCTTAAAAAGAAAAAAGTTAGAAAATTGAAAGTACCTTTCTAAAAAATAAAAATCCGTAAGATATTTCTTACGGATTTTTTTATGCTTGACAGTTTAAGTTAATTAACTTAAAACTTCTTTAATTCTTTTAATAGCTTCACGTAATTGTAATTCAGAAGCAGCATATGATAAACGGATACAGTCTGGAGCACCAAAAGCTTCACCAGTAACTGTAGCTACATTAGCTTCTTCTAATAACAACATAGAAAAATCGTTAGCATCTTTAATTTCTTTTCCACGGATGGTTTTTCCGAAGAAATCAGAAATATCTGGGAATACATAAAAAGCACCTTCAGGTATGTTTAATTTGAAACCGTCAATTTCACCTAATAATTGTAATACTAAATCTCTACGGTTTTTAAACTCATCTACCATGTACTGTACCTTTTCTGGCGATGCTTTTACAGCAGTAATTGCAGCACGTTGAGCGATACAATTGGTTCCTGAAGTAATTTGACCTTGCATTTTTGTACACGCTTTAGCAATCCATTCAGGAGCGCCAATATAACCGATTCGCCATCCTGTCATAGCAAATGCTTTTGCTAATCCGTTAACAGTAATGGTGCGGTCGTACATGCTTTCAATAGCAGCAAAGCTAAATGGCTTTGTTCCGTAGTTGATATGCTCGTAAATCTCGTCTGATAAGATGTAGATGTTTGGATACTTCTCTAACACTTTAGCCAAAGCTCTGTATTCTTCTTCACTATAAATAGAACCACTTGGGTTGGTTGGTGAGTTGAAGAAAATCATCTTTGTTTTTGGTGTAATTGCTGCTTCTAATTGCTCTGGAGTGATTTTGAAATCAGTATCAATAGAAGAAGGAATTTCTGTGTAGGTAGCCTCGCATAACGTAGCAATAGCAGAATAACTTACCCAATATGGTGCAGGTAATAATACTTCATCACCAGGATTTAACAATACTTGTGCTACGTTAGCAATAGATTGTTTTGCTCCTGTAGAAACTACAATTTGGTTTGGTGTGTATGTTAAGTCGTTATCACGCTTAAATTTTTCGCAAATAGCTTCTTTCAATTCTACATATCCGTCTACAGGAGTATATGAATTGTAATTTTGATTGATGGCTTCAATAGCGGCATCTTTAATAAAATCAGGAGTGTTAAAATCAGGCTCTCCTAAACTTAAACTGATGATATCTCTACCTTCAGCCTTTAATTCTCTTGCTTTAGCTGCCATAGCTAAAGTTTGCGATACAGGTAAACTGTTAATTCTGTTTGATAATGCGTTTGACATTGTGTTGTTATCTTGTGTGTTGATTATGCTAATTGAGGTTTTCTTCCTAACTCAGCTAAATGTCTAAAGTGTTCAATAACTGCTCTACGAGTTGTTTTGTATTCGTTATAAGGAAGATTAAATTCCTTAGCAGTTTCTTTTACAATCTTAGCTAATTTATCATAATGAATATGAGAAATATGAGGAAAAATATGGTGTTCTACTTGATGGTTTAATCCACCTGTATAGAAATTGATAAACCAGTTTTTAGGGGCAAAATTTGCAGTGGTATATAACTGATGAATAGCCCAGGTGTTTTTCATATTTCCGTCTTCATCAGGTAAAGGAGTTTCTGTTTTAGGAACGATGTGTGCTAATTGGAAAACTACACTTAAAATGATTCCTGCAGTATAATGCATGACAAAAAATCCGATTAATACCTTCCACCAAGCAACATCCGTAACTACGATTGGTAATACCAACCAAAGAGCATAATAAATCACTTTAGAAACTACTAATTTTGTCCATTCTTTTGCTGGATTAGGAAATTCTCCGTACGATAATTTACGTTTTAAATAGCTGTGCATTTGCTTAAAATCGGTCGTAATTGCCCAGTTAATAGTTAACAATCCGTATAAAAAGATTGAATAATATTTTTGGAATTTGTGAATCCACAACCATTGTGAATGCTTTGAAAAACGGATGATTCTACCAGCATCCATGTCTTCATCATGATCTTGAATGTTTGTATAGGTATGGTGCAATACATTGTGTTGTACTTTCCAGTTGTATACATTACCTGCTAAAATATAAATACTACTTCCAAAAAGTTTATTTACCCATTTTTTACTCGAAAAAGATTCATGGTTGGCATCGTGCATTACATTCATTCCAACTCCTGCCATTCCAACTCCCATTAATACAGTTAGGGCTAATTTTATCCATTGAGACATATCAATAGTTAAAATTAATATGAAAGGAACAATAAAAATAGCTAACATAATTATTGCCTTTGTGTATAATTTCCAGTTTCCTGTACGTTTAATTTCGTTTTCTTTAAAGTATGTATTAACTCTTTTGTTTAAAGTTCTAAAAAACTTTGTTTTGTCTATTCTTGAGAAGTTTACTGTCGTCATTTGTTGTTTGTTTGTCTCGCAAAAATAAACGTTTTTGGTTCACGGTTATTGCTATACACCAACTTTTTAACCAGATTAATATCTTTTACTTAAAAATTAACAATACCAAATTGTTTTTTATTTTTGCAGCGGAAAAAATCACTAGATGGAACTTATAAAAAAATACTTTGGCAATTTAACGGAAACACAATTAGAACAATTTTCTAAGTTGCAAGAATTGTATCAAGATTGGAATTTGAAAATTAACGTTGTTTCTCGTAAAGATATTGATGAATTGTATTTACGTCATGTATTACATTCATTAGGAATAGCGAAGGTAATGGAGTTTCAACCAGGAGCAAATGTGATGGATGTAGGTACCGGAGGTGGTTTTCCTGGAGTTCCGTTGGCAATTTTATTTCCTGAAACGCAATTTCACTTGGTAGATTCTATCGGGAAGAAGATTAAAGTGGTTAATGAAGTAGTAGAAGGATTAGGGTTAGAAAATGTAAAAACGACTCACGGACGCGTAGAGGAGGTAGATGAAACTTATGATTTTATTGTGAGTAGAGCGGTAGCGCAAATGGAAACTTTTCATCGTTGGGTAAAAAATAAGGTAAAAAAGAAAGAAAACCACACGTTAAAAAACGGAATTCTATATTTAAAAGGTGGTGACCTTACAGAAGAACTTGCGAACTTCCCTAAAGCCACCATTTATGATTTACCAGATTTTTTTGAAGAAGACTTCTTCGAAACTAAAAAAGTGGTGCACTTACCAATAAAGTTTAAAGGCTAGTTTTTGTTGAAGAAAATACATACTGCATTTCAGATGCAATTTGTAAACTTCTTTCTAAGTATTTTTCTTTTTCAGAAGTTGTTCCATCATATAATTTTGGATCTTCATAAGTAACAGGTATCCTTTTATCAGCACCCGCGATAAACGGACATCCTTCATCTGCTTGTGAACAAGTCATAATAGCTCCAAAAGCTGAGGTTGGATTAAAGTCATCGTCATATTTTTTAGAAAAACCTATAATAGATGGTGTGTTATCAGCATACTTTACTGCGTAAATAGGATTTGTTCCATCAGATAATTGTTGAATTTTAAATCCGTTATCTTTTAAAGTAGTAACAACTGTTGAATTCATAGCGGTAGCTTCTGTTCCTCCTGAATAAGAAAGTACATTTGGTATTTGATGATAAAAAGCTATTGTTTTCGCCCATACTTGCGACAAATGACTTCTTCTGGAGTTGTGTGTGCAAATAAAATTCAAGTTTATAGCTTCCTTGTTATCCAGTTTTCCCTGAATATACTCTACAAGCGGTTGTAAAACTTCTTTTCGTTCTTCTGAAACGGTTGGTAAGCTCGAGATAGTTTCCTGTAATTCAGGAAATAGCGTTGAGGTTTGTGTTTTCATATTAACAGCATCCTGAGTTTGGTGCACAAGTAGTTTGCTTTTGTAAATCAGCTAATTTCACTTTTGGTTTTTCTTGTGGAATTCCGCAGTTATCTTTCGCTAAACAATCTGTTTGTTTTGTAGTTAATAAGAAGTTAGTTCCGTCAAAATCCAACCCATACTTTCCAATCGTACTTCCTTGATATTCCACTTCAATTTCTAAATCAGGAATATTTAATACTTTTTCTGATAATTCAATAATGTGGATTAGTTTTTCTGGATGCAATCTGTGATCATAATCATTCGCATTCCATAATTGAAAGTTTACCACTTCTTCATTTCTAACAACTCCACCACAATCGATAAAGTTTTTGGTAATTTTTCCTACTTCTGTTACGTGAAAATGATTGGGTACTAAGCTTCCGTTAGGTAATTGAAAAGCGATAGTTTTTAACGTGCTTAAATGCTGTTTAATTTCTGATAGTTTCATGGTTTTGTTTTTTTAATTGTAATATTACGATTAATGGTTTCAAATTTTTTTAGCAACAACTCTGGTTATTCATGTCAAGGTTTAAAAAAGAAGAAAGCAAGGTTTTAATTTCTTTCCATGTTGATGGATTGATGCAATAGCAAACGCTAGTTCCTTCAATAGTTCCTTTAATGATACCAATCTTTTTTAATTCTTTTAAATGTTGCGAAATAGTAGGTTGCGCCAAACCGATTTCATTTACCAAATCACCACAAACACAAGAATTCAATTTGAATAAGTGTTGTAAAATTGCAATACGAGCAGGATGCCCCAAGACTTTTGCGATGGTAGCCAATTGATTTTGTTCTTCAGTAAATATTTCTGATTTGGTTAATCCCATTGATTAATTATTATATTGCAATATTACGATTAATAAATAAAATACTAACTATTTTTAGTGTTGTTTTTTATAAAAAGTTTAATACCAGCGTCTTTTCTTCTTTTTAGAAGCTTCTGATTTTCTTCCTTTTTTGTGTTTGCTAATAGTGTTTGGCTGTTTTTTTGGCTTAGGCTTTGCTAAAGGAAATGGATGATCTTCTACAACTTTTATAGTTCTGTCCATAAATTCCTGAATAGCTTTGATGTAAGAAGTTTCATCGGCGCTACACAATGAAAAGGCAATTCCAGATTTACCTGCTCTACCTGTTCTACCAATTCTATGCACGTAGGTTTCAGGAATGTTAGGTAAGTCAACATTAATAACCGCATCTACTTTGCTTACGTCTATTCCGCGAGCAGCAAGATCGGTAGCAATTAAAATATTGGCTTTGTTATTTTTGAAATCTTCGATAGCTTGGTTTCGTAAGTTTTGCGACTTATCACCGTGTACACTAGTTACTTTATATCCATTTTTTTGAAGTGTTTTTTCTAACTTATCAACTCCAAATTTGGTGCGACGGAAGATAATAATACGTCCATGTATAGTATTACGAAGCAAGTGTAAACATAAATCTACCTTGTTTTTTTTAGGTGTGTAATACAATAATTGTCCAATGTTAGTTGCCGTCGTTTCCGCAGGAGAAATATCTACCTTTTCAGGTTTGTATAACATCGATTTAGCCAAATCACTTACTTTATCAGGCATTGTTGCAGAAAATAGTAAGGTCTGTTTTTTACGCGGACAAAGCTCTTCAATTCTTTGCACATCTTCAATAAAGCCCATGTCTAGCATTAAATCGGCTTCATCTAGCACCAATGTTTTTAATTGGCGAACATCAATACTACCTTGTTGGTGCAAATCGATAAAACGACCTGGGGTAGTGATTAAAATATCCACTCCTTTTTCTAAAACATCTTTTTGAGGTTGTGTAGCAACGCCACCGAAAATAACAGTGCTTCGTAAGTTGGTGTATTTGCTGTAGGCTTTAAAATTCTCTTGAATTTGAATCGCTAATTCACGAGTAGGGCTCACCACTAACGCTTTTATCTTTTTGGCTCTTTTTTCAACATCAGCTTCTTCAGAAAGCTCTTGAATAATAGGCAACGCAAAAGCAGCAGTTTTACCTGTACCTGTTTGAGCAGCTACAATCACATCTTTTTTATTGAGTACTAACGGAATTACTTCTTCTTGTACCGGAGTTGGTTTGTGGTGTCTTTCTTCATTAAGTGCTTTTAAGATAGACTTGCTAAGTTGTAGGTCTGAAAACTGCATCAAAATATTTTTTGCAAAGGTAGGTTAAAAGGAATGATGAAACATTTATTTTATAGTATTTCAGAGGGCAAACTAAGTATAAAAGCCTTGTTAAAGGTACTTTTTACACTTTTTTGACAATTGATTTGCACTTTTCACGATAGGCTCTGATAATTTTGAGGAAACTTTAAAATTTGAAATTATGAATAGTATAAAAAAAGGCCTTCTGTTAGGAGTGTTATTGTTAACAGTAGTTTTTATTAGTGGTTATGCTACTAAAACTTCAGTACCTACTATAAAAGAGAAAACAGAGGTTGAAAAAACAGAAAAAAATCAAACGATTAATATGTTTGTAACACACGGACATTGTAGCACACCGTTTGGAGGTATTGTAGACGATTTAAAAGTGGAAATTCCTGTGCGAATGGATGCTGGAAATCCGTTAGAAAATATGCGTATTTCGTTTGAGGTTGATCCGAACTCATTTAAAGCATGCAGAGGTGATGTGGCTGATTTAACCGAAAGAGTTAAAACGAAAGGAGTGTTTGTTAGTGATAACAACGAGAAAATAAGATTTAAAACGACCAATGTGTATGTGATGGGAGTTGATTGGTATCAAATTAATGGAGTGATGTCTATTAAAGGAGTGGAAAGAGAGGTGAAGTTTTTTGCAACAGGAATTAGAAATGCATACGAAAGTATGTCGAGTGAATTGGTATTACAAGGTCAAGTGAATTTATTGGACTGGGGTATTGATTATGATAAGTTAGTAAATGGACAATCGTTAGAGGTTCCTACAAAATGGTTGTACTTGAATATGAAAATTGAGTTGAGTTAATTAAGGAAAAAAACAAAATAGTATTACAGATGCTATTTTGTTTTTTTTCGCTAATGTATTTATGCAGATTGTTGTATATGTTTTTTTCTAAAGGAACTTTAATGAAAACAACCAGTCATTAATATCAGCTGCTAATTCCGTTTTAATTAAAGGTTGTTTATCTATAACTTTAATCAAAACTATATAAATATGATTGTCTTTGTCGGCAAAAAACACTTCTCCAGTCTCAAATATTGTTACGGGTTCAACATCATATTCTTGAGTGTATTTTGTGTAAAAAACTTCTGATTTTTTTTGGACACTTTGTAGTTCCAAAGTGTTTCCGGTCGATAATGAGTTATAGACCATTCCATTTAGAATTAAGTTAAAAATAAGACTACTTGAATTTTGATTAAATTGTTTTTCCGCTGTTTTAACTATTTGATTGACCATTGTACTATCAATATCAAGACTTTTCAATAGTTGCTTTTCCTTGTTTATATTTTCATTGAGTATGTCAAAAATTATTTTGGCAACGTCTTTCTTAATTACAATAACATTTATTGAAGAATTATAAACTTCTTCTTTTCCCGCAACTTCAATTTTAAGAGAGTCTTTGTATTTAAATTGATGAAATCTATATTTCTTTTTGTATTTTTTAAATTCTGGATTTTTGAAAATACTATCGATTGTAAAACTACTTTTTCGACCTATTGCAAATTCAAAAGGATTTATGTCTAATCCATTTTTAATAAACGTCACAGGTGAAATTTGTTTATATATCCAATTAATATTAGTTGTATCTGCGTAGAAGTTTCCGCTTGTTATGTAATCAGATTTTATAGATGGTGTATTTCTATTATAATCGGATATAAATAGTTGTTTTACATCGAAATAATCGTTTTCTCCAATATTTCTTTCTATTGAGGATATTTTAGTTTTAAGTTCAGTCAGTTCTTTTGCATGTCTTTCATCTCTATTATTAGATTGGTAATTCCAAAGAAAACCAACGATTGAACCTAAAAAAGCAAGTATTCCAATCCAATAAAGATGATTGTTTCTTTTTTCTTCAATTATTGATTTTTTCTGATTCTTTTTTTTATTCAAGGCTATTATTTTTTCAAATTGTAGATAACTTTTTAAGAATATAAACTTATTTTAATAATTTATATTCAACGTCAACCAAGTTAATTAAAATAAGAATAAAATCAACCTAAAAAATAGACTGTTCAGAAAGGGTGGTAAACTCCTCTAAAAAGCGCATACCTCTGTAGGAATTTCCTTTTTTGTTCAATTTAGGACTCCATACTGCAATCGCATACTGGTTAGGATGTATGGCAATAATACCGCCACCAACACCGCTTTTACCAGCGAGTCCAACTTTAAAAGCAAACTCACCCGATTCGTCGTAAAACCCACAGGTTTGCATCAAGGCATTGATTCTTTTCGATTGACTTTTGGTTAATATTTGTTCTCCTTGTCGTGTTTGTCCGTTATTGGCTAAGAAGAAAAATAATTCAGAAAGTTGTTCGCACGTCAGTTCCAATGAACATAAATCGAAATAGAAATCGAGCACCACTTCAGGGTCGTTGTAGATGTTTCCGTAAGACTTGATAAAATTACACAAGGCAACATTTCTGTATCCTACCGATTTTTCAGAAGCTGCAATTTTTGCAGAGTAGTCAATGTCTTTATTTTTGGAAAGACTTTTAATGAAACTCAATAAATCTTCTTTAGGATTTACCAAACTGCTAATTAAAATATCAGCAATAACAATAGCACCCGCGTTAATAAACGGGTTTCTAGGAATACCATTGTCCGTTTCCAGTTGTACTAATGAGTTAAAACTATTACCAGAAGGTTCTACGCCTAATCTATTCCAAATAGATTCCCCAAGATGCTTATACGCCAAACAAAGTGATAATACTTTTGAAATACTTTGTATAGAGAATTTTTCTTGAAAGTTTCCTAAACCAAAATTGGCATGGGAAATGGTTGATATATGCACACCAAATTTTTCTGAATCAATGGTGGCCAATTCAGGAATGTAGGTAGCTAACTCACCTATGTTTTCAATAGGAGTTATTTTCTCGTATACATTTTTAAGTATTTCTTTATAATTCATTGTTTTTAAACGTCGTGAACAGTTGCTAAACGAAATTAGTTGAATTCTGTTTGAAAACAAATAAAAAAGCAACCTACTTGGTTACTGAGCGTAGCCGAAGTGAGGTTGCTTTTAGTTATATAGAGTTCCGTAATCGGAATATCTTATCCTAAGAAAGGGTAACGGTAATCAGTTGGAGAAACAAATGTTTCTTTGATTAAACGAGGAGATACCCAACGTAATAAGTTTTGAGCAGATCCTGCTTTATCGTTTGTTCCTGAAGCTCTTGCTCCACCAAATGGTTGTTGTCCTACTACAGCACCTGTTGGCTTATCGTTTACGTAGAAGTTACCAGCACAGTTTTCTAATGCTTTAGTAGCTTCAGCAATTGCATAACGATCTGTAGAGAATACAGCACCTGTTAAAGCGTATTCAGAAGTTCCGTCAACTAATTGTAATGTTTCAGCCCAATCAGCATCTTCGTATACATAAATAGTAACTACAGGACCGAATAATTCAGTTTCCATAGTCGTGTATTTAGGATTAGTAGTTAAGATAACTGTTGGCTCGATAAAGTATCCTTTAGATTTATCGTAGTTACCACCTGCAATAACTTCAGCATCAGCATCAGCTTTAGCTTGATCGATATAGCTAGCTAATTTATCAAAAGATCCTTCGTGGATTACAGCTGTGATAAAGTTGCTCATATCTTCTGGAGAACCCATTTTGAAAGAAGCGATATCTTCTTTTACATAATTTAAAGTTTCTTCAGCTAATGATTTTGGTAAGTATACTCTTGAAGCCGCAGAACATTTTTGCCCTTGGAATTCGAAAGCACCACGAGAAATACCAGTAGCTACTTGCTTAGCGTTTGCTGATGGGTGAGCGATGATAAAATCTTTACCTCCTGTTTCACCAACAATTTTTGGATATGTTTTATAGATGTGGATGTTTTCTCCAATCTTCTTCCAAATATCTTGGAATACGTTTGTAGAACCAGTAAAGTGGATTCCAGCAAAATCAGGAGAAGCTAATACAACTTCAGTAATATCAGCAGGATTTCCTAATACTAAATTGATAACACCATCAGGTAAACCAGCTTCTTTAAATATTTGCATAATTACGTTTGCAGAAAAAACTTGGCTACTAGAAGGTTTCCAAACTACAACATTCCCCATCATTGCTGCAGATGCAGGTAAGTTTCCAGCAATAGCAGTAAAGTTAAACGGAGTTACAGCGTACACAAATCCTTCTAATGGTCTGTATTCAACGCGATTCCAAATTCCGTCATCAGAATTAGGTTGCTCACTGTAAATATCAGTCATATACTCTACGTTAAAACGTAAGAAGTCGATTAACTCACAAGCTGAATCAATTTCTGCTTGATGAACTGTTTTAGACTGTGCAATCATTGTTGCAGCATTAATCTTTGCACGGTAAGGACCTGCGATTAATTCAGCAGCACGTAAAAAGATAGCAGCTCTTTGCTCCCAAGGCATTTGTGCCCATTCTTTACGAGCTTCTAAAGCAACAGCGATAGCTTTTTCAGCGTGCGATTTGTCTCCAACATGATATTGTCCTACTACATGTTGATGATCGTGAGGAGGAGTCATGTTTTCAGTCTTTCCTGTTCTAACTTCTTCACTACCGATATACATTGGTACATCCATAGATCCGTTAAAATATTCTTTGTATTGTTTAGAAACTGCTTCGCGCTCTGGAGATCCAGGAGCGTATCCTTTTACAGTTTCATTAATGGCAGTCGGTACGTGAAAAAATCCTTTTCCCATTTTTGTATGTTGTTTGTTGAATTAAATTTCTTTCTTTGTTATTGAAAAGTCTTGAAAACTTTCTTAAAAAGACAAAGTTAAGGTTATTTTAGGAATATTTAGGTAGACAAAAGGCTTGAATTTAATAAAAGGAGAACAACATGTGTACGGTAACTTATTTACCTTTAAAGGATAATAATTTTATTTTAACTTCTAATAGAGATGAAGATCCGAAGCGTAAAACAATTGCGCCAAAAACTTACTGTGAAGAAGGAGTGAAGTTAACCTATCCGAAAGATGAGCTAGCTGGTGGCACATGGATTGGTTTTAGTGAAAAACACCGGTTGATTTGTTTATTGAACGGAGGTTTTACCAAACACAAAAGAGCTGAGTCGTACCGCATGAGTAGGGGAGTTATTGTAAAGCAATTACTAAAGGTTGATAATCCTGTTGAAATGATTGAGAATTTTAATTTTGAAGGAATAGAGCCATTTACAATTGTATTGGTAGATTGGGTAAACGAACTAAAAGCATACGAGTTGGTTTGGGATGGAGTTGAAAAATATTTTCAAGAGTTAGGTAGTGAACCTAAAATATGGTCATCTTCAACTTTATATGGAGAAGAAATGAAACAATTAAGAAGAGAATGGTTTTCAGAATGGTTGAATACTACTCAAGAGATTAATAAGTTAAATATCGTTAACTTTCATCAAGATGAAACCAGAGGAACTCCAGAAATTTCATTAAAAATGAAACGTAGTTATGTTGAAACAGTAAGTATTACTTCTGTGGTAAAAAAAGACAATGAACTTACCATGACTTACTACGATTTACATTCAAATATTAACACAATACAAGAAGAAATCATTCGTTCGTAATTAAACCTAATTGGTATCTTTGCCAAAAATTTAATATGAACAAAAGATTACTATTGCTATTCTCACTTATTTCTACTTTTTTGTTTACAAGTTGCTTTGAGTTTGTAGAAGAAGTTAGCTTTAATAAAGATGGTTCAGGTAGTGCTGTGTTAACTATCAATTTAAGTAAAAGTAAAACAAAATTAGCTTCAATAATGTTGCTTGATAGTATTAATGGTTATAAAGTACCATCTAAAACTACTATTAGAAACAAAGTAAACGAAATAGTTTACAAAATAAAGCAGACCAAAGGGGTTCACAATGTAAAAAACACGCTAGATTTTAACGAATTTATCGTAACTGTTTCGTGTGATTTTGATAATGTTGAAGCTTTGAACGAAGTGATTTCTAACTTCAGTTCAAAAAAGCATATAGAAGCGATTAGGAAGAATCAGCACTTTACCTATAATAAAGAAAAGAAAACGTTTACTCGTAGTCATCATTTCGATTTAGGAAAAGAGTTTCAAAAAACAAAAAATCAAGATCGTAAAGTATTTGAAACGGCTACGTATACGAGCGTTTATCGATTTGAAGAACCTATAAAATCAACCGAGAATAACCAAGCAAGAATATCAAAAAGTAAAAAAGCAATTATGCTGCATTTACAAGCACAAGATATTATATCGAACACACAAACAATCAAAAATAAAATTCAATTAGAAAATTAAAATCAGGATGAAACCCACATGGTTAAAAGAATCTTTTAAATAGAAAGGGTAAAAGATTAGTTTAAACATCAAAGGTTACTTATGATTTTAAAAAGTAAAAACAAACAGATGAAAAAAATTATTGCTACACTACTGCTTTTAAACACAATTACAGTTATACAAGCTCAAAGATTAGAGACTAAAATACCTGAGAATGTTGATGTATTAATCTCTGCAAATGCAGAAAACTTATTTAAGTTAATCAATGTGTCGGATATTGATGATAATGCTATTGGAAGAGAGATTTTAAAAGATTTAAATAGAGATTATAGGAATTACGAGGTTAAGTCTCAATCAGTAGTTGTTGATGAAAATCAAGAAAGAAGTAAAGATAATGAAGTAATTAAGCATAAAGTTTCTTCTGTAGCTAAGGCAGGTGTGAATATTAATGCAAACGCATATTATTTCTTAACAAAGACGGATAGCATTTCGTATCATAACTTTTATGTTGAGTTAAACGATAGAAAAACGTTTGAATCTTTGTTGTATGAACGCGAAAAGAAGAAGCTTAAAACGGAAGGAAATTATAGTTATATCGCAGGACGTTCTTCTTTTAAAATTTGGAATGACCACACGTTATTACTTATAAACGGAAGTATGTCTTCATCATTTTTCTCTGATAACAAAGAGCGTTTAGAGCAATTAAAGGAAGAAGGAGAATACAATTATAACTTTAAAAGAAGATTAGCTAGAGAATGGTCGAAAGAATATGGATTAAATGTTTTTGATAAAAACTATTCTAAATCAATTGCTTCAAACAGAAAATTTCAAAAAAGCAAAAAGAAGAATTCATCAGCAACATTATGGGTGCGTAATTATGGTGAGTTAATGACAGATATTTTTAAATCTTTTGGAAACAGCTTTTATCCTTTGTATGCTGAAGGAAATCAAAATGTTTATGGAGTTGAAGAAGTAACTGCAAACTTGTTTTTTGAAAAAGATGATGCAAGAATTTTGTTAGATATGGCGGTTAGTTCTGATATGAGTAAGTCTTTTAAAAAGATTTATAATAAGAGAATGAACCGTAACTTGGTTAACAGTTTCGATCATGATAAGGCTTTAGCTTTCTGGAGTATTTCTTTAAACACTGAAGAAACATTAAAGCAGTATCCAGAATTAATCAATAAAATGTACGGAGGTATTTTACCTAAGTTTCAAGAAGAAATTGAAATTGTAGGAGATTTATTTTCTTTAGTAATAGATGAAAAAGCTATTGGCGAATTAATTACAGGTGATGCATTGTTAGTGTTGAATGATTTTGCTAAAAAAGAAGTTGAGTACACTACTTATGAGTATGATAAAGATTACAATCGTAAAGAGGTAACAAAAACAAAAGAAGATTTTGTGCCAGATTTTATGTTAATGATTGGTTCTGAAAAAGAAGAGTTATTAAATAAGTTTTACCAGATAGGGGCAAAGCACAATGCAGTAAAAATTCAGGATAATGTGGTTGAGTTTGTAACTAAAAAAGCAGATTTACCATTTGGGTTATACTCAGTGGTTAAAAACGATGTGTTGTATTTAACGACTTCTAAAATTGGGGCATTAAATATTGCTAACGGTACTACAAATTTCAATACTAAAAAACACGATAAGTTAGTTAGAAACAACTCAACAGTATTGTATGTTGATGCAAATGCAATTTTAAACAAAGTACCAAACGAGTGGATGAGTAAGTCAGAAAAAGAAGCCTTACATTTTTCTACTGAAAACATGAATGATGCTGTGTTTAGAGTTTCTAGAATGAAAGGAAACACCATTTCTTCTGAGTTAAAACTATCAACTCAAGGTACAGAAGAAAACACCTTAAAATTATTATTAAAATTTATCAACTCGGTAGCTAAATAAACTGAATGATAAAAAAAATAGCATATACCTTTTTAATAGTATGCTGTATTATAGTTACGGTTGGGTTTTTTAGATACAATCCAACCGTAATTTATACAGGAAAGGTTCCTGTTTCTGCAGAGACGGTTGTCCATATTAATCTTCGAGAAATAGAATACAACATACTTACTAGTTTTTTAGAGCATCCACTTTCTCAAGTAGATTTTAAAAAATTATCTACAGTAAAAGAAAAACAACGCTCGTTGTTAGATCAAATTGAAGTTCCTAGTAGTGTGTTTTTGTATACGAATCAACAAGAATTTAAAGGGTTTTTAATCAGTGATAAAGTTTCGATTAAAAACGATTTTGTTGAGGTTTTAAAAGAAACAGGATTTAAAGAAGAAAAGATAGGTAAAACTACCATTTACAGGAAACAACAAATTACTTGTGTAGTTAACAATAACAAAGTTCAAGTACTATTTAAGGTTGATAAAAGTGCTAGCGTTTCTAAAGAGTTAATAAAGGTTCTTCATAAGCAGGATTACTTTTTAGATGATGCTGAAATTTTCTCGAATATTAAAAAGCATAAAAGCCCGATAGCATTTAGTACGAATAAAGGAGGTTTTTTCAAAGTTTTGGTTGATGAAGGTCAGTTAAGTATTGAAGGGAAATTAAATGAAAACAACGATATTTTCTTACCTTTTAATGCTAGTTTTGAAGCTGATGCTATTGCTACTGTTTCAGGGAAATTAAACACCAAAAAGCTAGCTAAAATTTTACCTGAAAATACTTCAGAAAATTTTAGAAAACTAACCACATTATCATTAGATTCCATTGCTGCTAAATGGAATGGAGCGATGAATTTTAATTTTTCTTCCTTTGTTGAGAAATCAGATACTATTGTAACTTATGAGTACGATGATGACTTTAACAAAGTGGAGAAAAAAGAAATCCAAAATATAATAACTCCCAACGTAACTTTTAATCTGGAAGGAGAGGGATTGTGTGAGTATTTGCATGAAAAAGAGGTAATCAAACAAGTGGAAGATAATGAAGTGTTAACCCTAATGCCTCTATTTACTACCTATAGTTTTTGTGATAAGGATAAGCTACAATTTACTTCACATAAACAGCCAGTTTTAAATGAAATGAAAAAACTAGAGGATAAGTTTTATTTTTCATTCAATGTAGCTCAATATCAAGCAAAAGACAGAGGGATATATTCTTTTAAAAACAACTATCTAGATAAAGTTCAGGTATTGGAATTGTCTGTAGCTAATAATAATCAGTTAAAAGCAACGATAAAGCTTAAAAACACTTCAAAAAACTTCTTTTTACAACTGTTGAATTAAAAGTTAATACAGCGCAAAAGTTATAGCCCAAACGATTACTATACCAAAAAACATCAGAGTTACAAAAACGGTGTTTATGATAAAGTATTTAATGAGTGTTTTAAAGAACGATTGACCGTAAAATTTTTTCATTGCTATAAATAGATACAGTAAAAAGAGTACAGAAAAAATTGTAGGTAAATTATTACTGCCTTTGTTGATAAAACCTATGATGTAAAAATACTAGCAAGTAGAAAAAACACGGTTTGTACATGAAAAACAAACACTAAATGCTCAACATAGGTAAATTTTCTTCTAATATATATAAACGAAAAGAAGAGTGTAAACAGTGGAAGTAGCACAAATAGTGAAATTGAAATATGTGAATATAGTTGTTTGTTAAATTTTGAATGTTCTTCATCACTTCTAAGGTAAGAGTTTACAAGTTTTACCTCAGAATACAAGAATCTGTTGCTGAAGTTTTTATCAATACCTAAACTATCTAAAGCTTTTTCAGAAGAAAGAGTTGGATTTTTTTCTTCAAACTTCGATAGTTTATAAAAGGTAGAATTGTTGTAGTTGTTAACTATTGAGTCCAGTTGAGGTACCGAATCTTTTTTGTTTTGATTTAAAGAGTCTAATTTCTTTTGATTAATCTTTATTTCACCAAAAACTAAATCGTGTAATTGACCAATAGTGAGTATTTTTTCTTGATTATTTTCGTTATTAACACTTATAGGAGATGATTTTTCAAGAGTTCCTTTTCTAAGTCTTTCAAAATGGTCGTAACTATTAATTGCTCCCAAAATCAAAAAGAAAATAATTGTTGTAGCTAAATAAAATCGAAACGGATTGGTGTATCGAACACGTTTTCCTTCAATATAATCTTTTGAAACCTTTCCGGGACTAATCAATAAAGGAATTAATGTTCTCCAAAACTTTGTATCTAAAGAAAAAGAATCCAGCAAAAAGTTCACGAAGAAAGGTTGCTAAGGTAATTTTTTTACCTCTGTTTTTTTGTCCGCATTCAGGGCAGAATTTCTCATTATTGGTAAAAGGACATCCGCAGTTAAGGCAGTTAGCATCTCTTACGACAGGAACTTTATTTATTTTTAATCATTTAGTTTAAAGTAGGCGTGGTAGTTAGTTGAAATGTAGGTATGGTTACTAAAAACTCTTCAAGGGTTTTGGTATTAATCATTTTGTAGTTGCCACCCATGGCTCCAGTTGTAGAGAGTAAAAAGCAGTTAGATCTGTAATTGTAAACATCGTTTGGTTGTAAAATAGGGGTTTCGCCAACAACACCTTCACCTTCTACATATTCAATATCGTTAAGAGCATCAAAAATTACCCAAAAACGTTCAAGGAGCTTTACCGTTTCTTTCGAATTGTTTTCAATAGTGATATAGTAGCTAAAGGCATAATACTGCTGATAGCCCTTGTACACGGTATTCTTAAAAGAAGTTTTTACCGAAATTTTTATCCCCTTAGTTACTTGTTGAAACATAGGATAAAGATAGTTCTTTTTCACTTTTTAGTCAATGTTTATTGTAAGGCTTACCTATTTTGATTAAAATAACCGTTGCCAACACCTATAACTCTGTCATAAATTTCACCAAACGATTTGTAGTAAACAATTACGGTATATTCGTTTTCGGTTTGATAAAAAGAACCGTCAATTTCATGTAGGTTTATAGAATTGTTAGAGTTTAAAGTAGCGTAACTGTAGTTGTAAAATCCTTGTTTAAAAGGTAAAACAGCTTTGTATATACTTTGACTAGAATCATACGACATTTTGTTTTCTTCTGATAATTCATAATTATTGAAAGCGCCATACACATACACGTCTTTGTTTTCATAAGGTTCAAAAGCATCTAATGAAAAATGTACTAAAGAGTAATCAGCTTCGGTATCATCTTGTTCGTTGTTTGCATCACGTTCGGTAGTTCTTATTACGAATTGTCCGTTAATATCAGGATTGTAGGTGTAAGGTTTGTCCGCTCTGGGTTCATCGGTGTATAAATAACTGTGATATAAATTGTCACGCGTAACTCTAGCAACATTTAAACTACTATTCCTTATATATTTGGTGTCAAAATTTAAAAACTCATTACCTGCCCAAAAATTAGTTTCCACAGTGTGGTTATACAGCAATTGCTGAGGTTTAATGAATATAGGTTGTAAATTGTTAATAGCGGTGTTCCAATTGTGATTTTGAAATAGCGTTACATTGATTTCTTGTGAAGGATTGTTGATTTGTAAGTTCGGATGATTTATTGAAAATTGAACAGTTTGTTGTTCGTTGGCTGTAGCGGTATTTCTACTTCTAAAAACAGCCACACCTACGGTGGTTATATCTTCATAAAATACACATTTTCTTGTGAAAACAACCTCGTAATTTTCATCAATAACAGAAATTAAATAATTGCCACTTTTAGTAATAATGGTGTTCTGATTCGGTATTTCAACCCAATAATGCGTGTAGGGTTGAAGTGTGTTGAACGAATTTGAAAAATTGATGATTTCGTTTTGCTCAAAACCTTGAATGTATTGGTTGCTAGTCATAGAGCTAGGTTTCCAATCATGTGTCATGTGTTCAATTTTGTATTGATATTGTTTGCTATCAGCCTCTAAATCATCAAAAGATAGTTTTAAAACATCTCCTAAACGTACAATTGGTGTGTATTGTTCAGAATTGTGCTTAGGACGTAGTTGAACTGTTTTTATGTTTTGAGCATAGTTTGAAATAGCACAGAAAAAAACAGGTATAAGTAGGTTTCTTAATTTCATAATTAACAAAAATATCAAAATATACGCCAAAGACAAGGTTTTTATTTAGAATAAATATAAATAAGAAGATAAGGTAAAGATATGGATTGTTTTGTTCTGTAAAGGGGGGTAAAATTTTTAAATTTGCGTGTTTTTAAGAAAATCAAATTAATCAGTTCCTATGTCAAAAGACATCCGTATTAAGAAAGGCTTGGATATCAAGCTAGTTGGCGAGGCAGAACAGGTAACTACCGAACTTCCATTAGGTGGTGTGTTTGCAGTGAAGCCAGATGATTTTCACGGCGTTATTCCTAAAATTTTAGCAAAAGAGGGTACAGAAGTAAAAGCAGGTGAAGCACTTTTTCATGCAAAAAGTGACGAGCGTATTTTATTCTCTAGTCCGGTTAGTGGTAAAGTTACGGAAATCGTTCGTGGAGCACGAAGAAAAGTTTTAGCAATTAAAATCACTGCTGATGCACAGCAGGAATACAAAGATTTTGGTAAAAAAGATGTTGATGCAATGTCTGGAGAAGAGGTGAAAAACCACTTATTTGCTTCAGGTTGTTGGCCGTTTGTAAAACAACGTCCGTACGATGTGGTTGCAAATCCAAATCAAGCACCAAAAGCTATTTTTGTATCTGCTTATGCAAGTGCGCCTTTAGCAGCTGATTATGATTATGCCTTGAAGGGTAAAGAAGCTGAGTTACAAGCTGCTTTAACAGCGTTAACAAAGTTAACTACTGGTAAAGTTCATGTTTCTGTAGCGGCGAATTCAACATTATCTCCATTTAAAGGAGTAAAAGGTGTTGAGTTACACAAGGTTTCTGGTTCACATCCTGTAGGTAACGTAAGTACTCAAATTGCACAAATTGATCCTATTAATAAAGGAGAAGTTGTGTGGGTAGTAACACCACAAGACTTAGTTGTTATTGGTGAGTTATTATTAACAGGTAAGTTTAACGTTACACGTACAATAGCTTTAGCAGGTTCTAATTTTAACAAGCCACAATACGTAACTGCTAAGGCAGGAGCGCAAATTGCTGATATTGTTAAAGGAAATTTAGATGCAGATAACGCACGTGTTATTAGTGGAAATGTGTTAAGTGGTTTACAAGTTGGTCAAGAAGGTTTTTTAGGATATTATGACAACATAATTACTGCAATTCCAGAAGGAGATGATTATGAATTCTTCGGATGGAATAAGCCAATCTTTGATAAGATATCTACTTCTAGAGCATTAACATTCTCTTGGTTAAACCCGAAGAAAAAATATGACTTAAATACGAATACTAACGGTGAACACAGAGCATTTGTGGTAACTGGTTCGTATGAAGAAATTTTTCCGTTAGACATCTATCCGATGCAATTATTAAAAGCTTGTATGTATAAAGATCTTGACGAAATGGAAGGATTAGGAGCTTATGAAATTGCACCAGAAGATTTTGCATTAACAGAATTTATTTGTGTATCGAAACAACCTCACCAAAAAATAATTCGTGAAGGATTAGATTTAATGAGAGAAGAATTAGGATAAGATATGGGCTTAAAACAAAATTTACATAATTTAAAAGAGAAATATAAAGGTACTAAGATGGCACCTGCGTTTAACGCAATCCACACCTTTTTATATTTGCCAAATGAGACTACTCATGGAGGAACTCATATCAAGGCAGCCGATGATTTAAAGCGTACCATGAATACAGTAATTATGGCATTAGTACCATGTTTACTTTTCGGTATGTTTAATGCAGGGTATCAACACAACGCTGCAATTAATGGCTTTACTGAAGGAATGTCTTTCTTTAGTGGAGACTTTTGGAATATGGACAACTTCCTAGTTGGTTTAACTAAAATTTTACCATTAGTAATTGTATCGTATTTAGTAGGTTTAGTAATCGAATTTATCTTTGCTGTAATTAAAGGACACGAAGTAGAAGAAGGTTACTTAGTAACAGGAATGTTAGTTCCGTTAATCGTACCAGTAGACTTACCATTATGGATGTTAGCCGTAGCTGTAGCTTTCGGTGTTGTAATTGGTAAAGAAGTATTTGGTGGTACAGGAATGAACATCTTAAACCCAGCGTTAACAATTCGTGCATTTTTATTCTTCGCATATCCAACTTGGATGTCGGGAGATAAAGTATGGGTTCACGGTGCAGTAGAAGCTGCAGGAACTGCTGATGCAATTTCTGGTGAAACAGTTTTAGGAAGTTTAGCACAATCACAACCAATTAGTTATTCAGTTTCTGATATGTTCTTCGGATTTATTCCAGGTTCAGTAGGAGAAACTTCAACATTATTAATCTTATTAGGAGCTTTATTCTTAATCTTTACAAAGATTGGAAGCTGGAGAATCATGTTATCTTCAGTAATCGGAGCTTTAGTAATGGGATTCATCTTCAACCAAGTAGTTGATATGGGATGGGTTGGTGAAACGAGTAAGTTTTACGGATTAATGAGCTTAGATTTCTGGAAACATTTATTAATTGGAGGATTTGCATTTGGTGCGGTATACATGGCAACTGACCCAGTAACAGCATCACAAACTAACAAAGGAAAATGGATTTACGGTTTCTTAATTGGATTTATCTCGATTATGATTCGTGTATTCAACCCAGCATATCCAGAAGGAGTAATGTTAGCGATCTTATTAATGAACGTATTTGCTCCAACTATCGATCACTATGTGGTTCAAGGAAATGTAAAGAGAAGATTAAAACGTTTAAAAGCTAAAACTGCCTAATTATGAGTAAGAAGACAGATAGTAATGTATATACGGTAGTATTCGCAATAGGAATGGTACTAGTAGTGGGTGCGTTGTTAGCTTTTACAGCGTCATCACTTCGCCCAACAATCGATGCTAACAAACGTATCGAAAAGCAACAAAACATTTTGTATGCAATGGGTGTAAACGAAAACGATGAAACAAGTATCGTATTTGTTTCAAAAGATAAAGTAGCAGATGAGTTTGCTAAATACATCAAAAAGCAATTAGTAATTGAAGGAGAAAATGTTTCTGAAGATGCTAAAGCATATTTAATTGATGTTAAAAAACAACAAACAGAAGCTAAAGAAGGTAAAACAAGAAAATTACCATTATTTGTTGGTGAAAAAGATGGAACTACATTTTACATCGCACCAATTAGAGGTAAAGGTCTTTGGGATGCTATTTGGGGATATGTTGCAATGGATAAAAACATGGTAGTACAAGGGGTTTTCTTCGATCATAAAGGAGAAACACCAGGTTTAGGAGCCAACATTAAGCAACGTTACTTTATGGATGATTTTATTGGAGAAGATTTAATGAGCAATGGTACTTTTAAAGGAATTGCAGTTTCTAAATCAAACAATGATCCAAAGAATGAAGATAAAAATGATAACGAGGTAGATGCAATTGCAGGAGCAACTATTACAGGAGACGGTGTAGCTGCAATGATTAAAACCGAATTAGGTTTATACGTACCTTACTTTAAAACATTAAAATAAATATGGGACTTTTATCAAAAAAAGACGCAGCGTTAATTACTGATCCATTAGCAGATAATAACCCAATTACTATTCAAGTATTAGGTATTTGTTCTGCATTAGCAATTACGGCAGAGTTAAAAGCTTCTATTGTAATGTCTTTATCGGTATTATTTGTATTAGGAGTAGGAAATGTGGTAATCTCGTTAATGAGAAATATTATTCCATCAAAAATTAGAATTATTGTACAGTTAATCGTTGTAGCTACTTTAGTAATCATTGTAGACCAAGTGTTAAAAGCATTTGCGTACGATTTAAGTAAAACCCTATCGGTATTTATTGGGTTAATTATTACCAACTGTATTATCATGGGACGTTTTGAGGCATTTGCTTTAGGTAACGGAACCTTGGAGATCTTTCTTAGATGGTATTGGTAATGCTTTAGGATACGCAG
The DNA here is from genome assembly GCF_059716275.2 of Tenacibaculum sp. TB-56. Classification (NCBI taxonomy): domain Bacteria; kingdom Pseudomonadati; phylum Bacteroidota; class Flavobacteriia; order Flavobacteriales; family Flavobacteriaceae; genus Tenacibaculum; species Tenacibaculum sp. TB-56. Next base: position 1,419,751 of record NZ_CM201367.1, read on the forward strand.
TAATCTTAATTATTGTAGGATTCTTTAGAGAGCTATTAGGTTCTGGTACTTTATTAGGATTTAAAGTATTAGGAGATCCTATCGAGAAAACAGGATTGTATGCTTTAGGATATGAAAACAACGGGTTTATGTTATTATCACCAATGGCATTAATCGTTGTAGGTATCATTATTTGGGTACAACGTACAAGAAATAAAGCATTAGTAGAAGACTAACCCCAGGTTAGTATTCATTAAAAAAATATAGAGAAATGGAACATATAGAATTATTTTTCAAGTCGATATTTATAGATAACATGGTATTCGCAACCTTCTTAGGAATGTGTTCATACCTTGCAGTATCTAAAAAAGTATCAACAGCCGTAGGTTTAGGAGCAGCCGTTATTTTCGTATTAGCGGTAACTGTACCAGTAAACTGGTTGTTAGATCAGTATTTATTACAACCTGGAGCTTTAAAGTGGTTAGGAGCTGAGTATGCAGACTATGATTTAAGTTTCTTATCATTCATCATGTTTATTGCAACCATTGCAACCATGGTACAATTGGTAGAAATTATTGTAGAAAAATTTGCACCAGCATTATATAACTCTTTAGGAATTTTCTTACCGTTAATTGCTGTAAACTGTGCAATTTTAGGAGGATCGTTATTCATGCAATCTCGTGAAATCCCAACATTAGGTTTATCATTAACTTACGGTATAGGTTCTGGTATCGGATGGTTCTTAGCAATTTTAGCAATTGCAGCTATTCGTGAAAAAATCAGATATTCATCTGTGCCACCAGCATTAAGAGGATTAGGTATTACATTTATTATTACAGGTTTAATGGCTATCGGATTTATGAGTTTCGGTGGAATGTTAACAGGTGGTGATGATGAAGGTAAAAAAGAAGAAACTACAGCAGTTCAGGTTGAAAAGAAAGAAGTAGAAGAGAAGAAAGTTGAAACAACTGAAGAGAAAGCTGAAGAATTAGCTAATAACACTAAAGAAATTACAGAATAATGGTATTTTTAGAAGTAAGCACAGGAGGAACAGTTGCTATTACAGTATTAGCGTTTTTAGCGGTAATCTTAGTTTTAGTAGCGTTATTATTATTTGTAAAACAAAAGTTAGCACCATCTGAACCTGTAAAAATTACAATCAATGGTGAAAAGACAATAGAAGTACCATCAGGAGGAACTTTATTATCTACCTTAGGTAATGAAAAAATCTTCTTACCATCAGCATGTGGTGGAGGTGGTTCTTGTGTACAATGTGAGTGTCACGTTAACTCTGGTGGAGGTGAAGCTTTACCAACAGAAACGCCTCACTTTACACGTAAAGAATTACAACATGGTATTCGTTTAGCATGTCAGGTAAAAGTAAAACAAGACATGGATATTTCTATTCCAGAAGAAATTTTCGGAATTAAGAAATGGGAAGCAACTGTTGTAAGAAACTATAACGTAGCAACCTTTATTAAGGAGTTTGTAGTTGAGATTCCAGAAGAAATGGATTATAAAGCAGGTGGGTATATTCAAATTGAAATACCACCATGTGAAGTAAAATATGCTGATATGGATATTTCTGCTCATCCACAAGATCATCCAGGTGAGCCTGATAAATTTGAGGCTGATTGGGATAAATTTAACCTAAGGCCATTGGTAATGAAGAATGAAGAAACTGTAGAGAGAGCATACTCTATGGCTTCTTACCCTGCAGAAGGAAGAGAAATCATGTTAAATGTTCGTGTAGCTACACCTCCTTTCGACCGTGCTAAAGGTGGATGGATGGATGTAAATCCAGGGGTGGCATCTTCGTATATTTTTAATCAAAAGCCAGGAGATAAAGTAACTATTTCTGAACCTTATGGTGAATTCTTTATTAATGATTCTGAAGCTGAAATGTTATATGTAGGTGGTGGAGCTGGTATGGCACCAATGCGTTCACATATTTATCATTTATTTAGAACTTTAAAGACTGGTAGAAAAGTAACATACTGGTACGGAGGTCGTTCTAAAGCTGAATTATTCTACATTCACTACTTTAGAGCGTTAGAAAAAGACTTTCCAAACTTTAAATTTTACTTGGCATTATCTGAGCCATTAGAAGAAGATAACTGGAAGGTTAAAAAAGATATTAATGATGAAAGCGGAGATGGTTTTGTTGGGTTTATTCACCAAGTTGTAATAGACCAATATTTATCTAAGCATGACAGTCCTGAGGATTTAGAATTATATTTCTGTGGACCACCATTAATGAATAAAGCAGTACAAAAAATGGGTGAAGATTTTGGTCTTGATGACGAAAACATTCGTTTTGATGACTTTGGAGGATAATCACTCAGTGATTTTAAAATATAAAACCGATACAGTATTGTATCGGTTTTTTTATGCATAAAAAGTACTTTTCATAATTAATTTTCAACAAAATATAATTTTTTTAACTTTAGATTAAAATAAATGATTTTATTTTGTGATTATCAGCTAAATAAATAATAAAACTAAATCTATGAATTGTCCAAAATGCCAATCAACATTTGTTAGAAGAAAAAGAAGAAGCCTCTTTCAAAAAATCGTCTTTTTTAATAAGAAAAGATTTAAGTGTTTCGACTGTAAAGCAATGTTTTTAGCAAAGTAATTTACTCGTAAATCACATCAAACTTATACACAGGATTGTCTTGTTCATATTCAAAAATCTTAGAATACTCCATGACATTTGGTAAGTCTTCTAGTTTGCACAAGTGAGCAACGACAGCACATAAACCATTAAATAAAGTTTCTTTATGTGTTGGGTTTTGAGGTTTTGGATTGTAATGACATAACGGAACTGTAAATCCACAAGTTTCTAAAAACACTTTTTCAATTTGTAAGAGTTCTAAAGGAGAGTAACCATTAAATTTTCTACCTAAATTTTGATGTACCCTACCTACATAGCTTAAATCTAACGAACCATGACCATTTGTTAGGTGTTTCCAGCTATCTCGGTTGTCTAAAATATTACCAACTGCACAAGCTGAACAACATTCAGGGTTCAATTCGTCATTATGAAAAGCATTATAAAGCTTTATAAGTGCTTGCTCTAATCTTTTAGGTATTTCCATAATCAAAATGAATTAAGTCCTTTAAATATACAAAATAATGGTTGTACCTTTGCATCAAATTATTGTTAATGACTACTTTTCAAGATTTAGACTTATCAAATCCACTAAGAAATTCAATTGAAGAATTAGGCTTCGTTAGTCCGACACCTATTCAAGAACAAGCATTTCCTGTAATTCGTTCAGGAAAAGATGTAGTGGGTATTGCTCAAACAGGTACAGGTAAAACCTTCGGGTATTTATTACCTATACTTCGCGATTTAAAGTTCTCAAAACAACAACACCCGAGAGTGATGATTTTGGTGCCTACACGTGAATTAGTTGTGCAACTGGTTGATGAAATTGAAAAGTTAGCCAAATATATTACGTTAAAAACTGTAGGAGTTTATGGAGGTGTTAATTTAAACCGTCATAAAGAAGCAGTTATGCAAGGAGCAGATATTATTGTAGCTACTCCCGGGCGTTTATACGACTTAGCATTAAGCAATGTGTTGAAGCTAAAATCTATTCAAAAATTGGTGATTGATGAAGTAGATGTGATGCTTGATTTAGGTTTCCGTTTTCAGTTGTTAAATATCTTTGATTTACTACCACAACGACGTCAAAATATCATGTTTTCGGCAACGATGACGGAAGATGTAGAAGCATTGATTGATGACTTTTTTATAGCGCCGCATAAAATAGCCATTGCAGTTAGTGGAACTCCGTTAGATAATATTCAACAAACAAGTTATGACGTTCCGAATTTTTATACAAAAGTCAACTTATTGAACTATTTATTATTCGATAAATCGGAGTTTAGTAAAGTATTGGTATTTGCACCGAATAAGAGAAACGCAGATAGATTGTTTGATTGTGTTGCTGAAGAATTTCCGTCACAAGCCTGTGTAATTCACTCGAACAAAACACAGAATTATCGTTTGCGTTCTATTGAACAATTCAATAAAGGAGAAAAACGAATCTTAATTGCAACTGATGTAATTGCTCGTGGATTGGATTTAGAAGAGGTTACTCATGTAGTCAATTTTGATGTGCCGCATTTCCCAGAAAACTATATGCACAGAATTGGTCGTACAGGTCGTGCAGAACATGAAGGAAAATCAATTTTATTTGCTACGGAAAAAGAGCAGGAAGCTAAACAACGAATTGAGGAATTGATGGATTATACAATTCCGAAGTTAGAAATTCCTGAACAAGTTGAGATAACCAAGCAATTAACGGAAGAAGAGCGTCCGAAGGAAGAAAGAGAAGTAAATAAAAATAGAACTTCTCAAGAGTATGAAGCAGGTCCAGCTTTCCATGAAAAAAAGGAAAAGAATAAAAAAACAAATCAAGGAGGTTCGTATAGAAGAGAGCTTGCTAAGAAATACAAAAAGCCAAAAACTAGAGGCGATAAAAACTATAATAAACGCAATAAGAAGAAATAATGCAAGAACTTACCAAGCAAGAACTCCACAATTTAGGAATGAATATTGTGGGTAAGAAACTGCAAGAAATGGGGTATGAATTTGTTGCAATTAATAGCGAGTTGAAAAAGCATCCGCAGTTTGTGTTGTATAAAAAAGGAGAGCCTACCATTTTTGTGTTGGTAAAAACTACAAATAACATTCAGTCACCACAAGAATATGATGTGTTATGGATGGAAACCTTTAAAGAACACGCAAAAAATCAAAATGCAAAAGTTTGGTTTGCAGGAATTGGTATTGCGAATGCTGAGAGTATAGAGCTCCCTGTTTTTAAAGATCAACCGTACTACGTAGCTTTTGATGATTTTATTAAGTTTTAATACTTGTCATATCGAGTGATTTTGTTCTTGAGGAAAGCGAATAAGCACAAAATTGTATCGAGATATCTCTTATTAATAAAGCATTTTAAATCGATAGGGTTTTAGTATTTTTAACTATGGAAGAATTACTAGCCGATATTCGTAAATGCACTATTTGTAAAGGCTTTATTGAGCCTAATCCTGTTGTTTTAGCAAGTAAACAATCAAAGATTATTATTGTTGGTCAAGCACCAGGGATTAAAGTACATCAATCAGGTATTCCGTGGGATGATGCTAGTGGAAAGCAATTACGAAAATGGTTAGGAGTTACCGATGCCCAATTTTACGACACCAATAACTTTGCAATTGTTCCTATGGGATTCTGCTATCCAGGAAAAGGAAAATCAGGAGATTTACCACCAAGAAAAGAATGTGCTCCGAAATGGCATCAACCTTTGCTAGATGAAATGCCTAATGTGAAGTTAATTATTTTAATTGGGATGTATGCTCAGAATTACCATTTAAAAGACAAAGCAAAACGAACGCTTACAGAAACGGTAGATGCTTTTCACGAATATTTACCAGACTATTTTGTGTTACCACATCCATCACCAAGAAATCGATTTTGGTTAACTAAAAATCCATGGTTTGAAAAAGAGGTGCTTCCACAATTAAAAAAGATGATTAAAGAGTTACTGTAAGATTAAAAATAACCTAGTTCTTAAACAAATAAGTTAATTACTTTGCATTGATAAATTCGTACTTTTGTAACGTATGATAGAAACACGAGAAGCCATATCAGAAAAAGCGGTTTTAATAGGAATTATAACCCAACATCAAGACGAAAAACAGTCAGAAGAGTATTTAGATGAACTAGAGTTTTTAACTCTAACAGCTGGAGGGGTTGCTGTAAAACGTTTTGTGCAAAAACTTGATAAGCCCAATCCGAAAACTTTTTTAGGAACAGGAAAGTTAGAAGATGTAAAAGCGTATATAGATTCAAACGATATTGGAACGGCAATTTTTGATGACGAATTATCGCCTGCGCAGTTGAGGAACATAGAACGTTTTTTAGACTGTAAGATTTTAGATAGAACCAACTTAATCCTAGATATTTTTGCTAGTAGAGCACAAACAAGTTCGGCAAAAGCTCAGGTTGAATTAGCGCAATATCAATATTTATTACCTCGATTAACCCGAATGTGGACTCACCTTGATAAGCAAAAAGGGGGAATTGGTATGCGTGAACCAGGGGAAACAGAAATTGAAACTGACCGTCGTATTATTCGTGATAAAATCTCATTGCTTAAAAAGAAATTAGAAACTATTGATAAGCAAATGTCAATACAGCGTAAAAACCGTGGGAAAATGGTGCGAGTTGCTTTGGTAGGATATACGAATGTGGGTAAGTCTACCTTAATGAATGTGATTAGTAAGAGTGAGGTTTTTGCAGAAAATAAATTATTTGCAACCTTAGATACTACAGTAAGAAAAGTAGTGATTAAAAACATTCCGTTTTTAATGACCGATACTGTTGGGTTCATCAGAAAGTTACCAACTCAATTAGTAGAGTCGTTTAAATCTACCTTAGATGAAGTTAGAGAAGCCGATTTACTACTGCATGTAGTTGATATTTCGCATCCAAATTTTGAAGATCATATTGCTTCTGTAAACAAAATTTTAGATGAAATTGATAGTAAAGATAAGCCTACGGTTATGGTGTTTAACAAGATAGATGCTTATACTCATGAAACTATTGATGAAGACGATATAGTAACAGAAAAAACAAAGGAACATTATACTTTAGAAGATTGGAAAAAAACCTGGATGAATGATTTAGAAACGGAGTGTATTTTCATATCAGCTTTGAATAAAGACAATTTAGAAGATTTTAAAGAAAAGGTGTATGAAGAGGTAAAAAAGATACATATACAGCGTTTTCCGTATAATGATTTCTTATATAATGAGTACTAGTTTTTTACGATAACAAAACACAACGATAACACAAAAAGAACTTAAATAATTGCTATTTAAGTTCTTTTTCATTACATTTATAATTGTTAATACAGTATTTTCTGTGTTATTTTAAACATTGTAAACCAGTTTTTTAAACATTTTATCCCCCTAAAAAATGAAAAATAACAAAACTTCACATAAAAAATCAGCACGATTTTTAGTAGAACATCAAGTTGAAAAGAGTTCATTCATTAACACTCTAAACTTAGTTTAATACAGTCCTAAAACTTAATAGGTATTCGCAAAGCTTTTAATTTTTAAAATAAAGGCCTAAAGAATTGTCTGCTCAATTTTGTATTGAGTTACCATGTTTTAACAAAATAAGATCGTGATGAAAAAAATAATGATATTCTTGTTTGCTATTTTATATAGCACGCATTTAGTAAATGCACAAGAAAAATGTACATCTCAAGATCATAAAACACAAGATATTAATACTGTAGATAAATGTTTGATTGAAAAGCATGATGACAGTAATGATGAAGCTTCTACAATGGTTACCACAGTTACTAGTAGAAGATATTTAAAAAAACGTGTTTATTTTGAAAAAGTTACTCGCTTAGCAGAAGACTTAAAAGCGAAAGAAATGCATACTTTCAATGCAATTAATAATTTAAAACTAGCTCGTTTAAGCAATCCTACCCCAATTATTAGAACTGTAGAAAGTAAGGGGATTTCTTTTGATGTAGTTGAAGAAATACCAATGTTTTTATCGTGTGCAGATGATTCAATAGATAAAACAGATTGTTTTAACTACGAAATGCAACAGCATATACTTAATAATTTAGTTTATCCTAATGAAGCATTAGATAAAGGTATAGAAGGGAATGTGTTGGTGAGCTTTGTAATTGACGAAACAGGTAAGGTAACAAGTATAAAAACAGAAGGTGAAGGAGTGCATGAAATCTTGAAACAAGAAGCAGAAAGAATTGTGTTGTTGCTCCCGAATTTTAAACCAGGAAAACAAGCTGGTTCGCCTTCAAAAGTATCCTATAGTTTTCCAATGAGCTTTACATTAAACACCGGTGTAGATTAACTGCTAAAAAATTTAATTTTTCACAAAAAAAGAGTAATTTTATTTATATTTTTAGTTTGTTTGTATACTACAAATGTCATGTCTCAACGTGAGGTTTGTGAAACTCCAGAAGAAACTTTAGACCTAAATAGTATTACTAAATGTACCATTGAGCCTAAAAGTAAAGACAATAAAGGTACGCGTCAAATCTCTGTTAAAGTATCAGCTAATAGAAGGTATTTAAAAAAGAGAGAAAATTTCAAAAAACAAGCCGTTTCATCTGGTGTGGAGTTATCTAGTGCAGGAACAGCTGAAGTTGAAAGCACAAATCAACTTGCAGAAATCTCTCAGCCATTAACAATAAAAAATAATATCGAAGATATTACCAGTAAATTATCAGCAGAAGAAATAAAAAATGCTGAAAAATTTAGTACTGTAGATAAAATCCCTCTTTTTACAGCTTGTAAAAAAGCTAAAAAAGGAGAACGATTAGATTGTTTTAATGTTGAAATGGTAAAACATATTCAAAAACACTTCAGGTACCCTAGTCAGGCGGTAAAAGAATCTGTTCAAGGTGAGGTTTGGGTTCGTTTTATTATTGATAAAAACGGACAGGTTAAAAACATCAAAACCTTAGGGCCTAAGGGCGGAGAGTTATTAAATAACGAAGCGGTTCGAGTTGTATCGCAGCTACCTCAATTCATTCCTGGAAAAAAAGAAGGAGGTAATACTTCAGTTAAATACGGATTCCCAATCATGTTTGCTCTAGACGAGTAAATAAATTAATAATAATTTACAAAAATCAATTAAAATAAACGTTATGTTTAAAAAACTACTATCTATATTTTTAGTAGTTTGTGCTGTATCTGTATACGGACAAACGACTATAAAGGGAAAAGTTTATGATGAATATTTAGAGCCTTTTTCTAATGTTGTAATTATTTCAGGAAATGATAGAACAACTTCAGATTTCGAGGGAAGTTTTACTTTAAAATCAGCATCAAACTATCCTGTAACAATCCAAGTTTCAGCTTTTGGATACAAAACAGAAATCGTTGAAGTTGTGTCTCAAGATCAAGAAATTAACGTGATTTTGAAAGAAAACATCGCATTAGACGAAGTTGTAATTTCTGCATCGAGATCTCCAGAACGAGTTATAGAATCTCCTGTAACTATCGAAAGAATGGGGATTGTTGATGTTAAAAGAAATACTTCTATCTCGTTTTATGACGGATTAACAAACTTAAAAGGAATCGAGTCGCGTGAAGCAAACTACGGATTCAAATCTGTTAACTCACGTGGTTTTTCTACTTTCGATAACACTCGATTTGTACAGTTAGTAGACGGGGTAGAAACATCAATCCCTGCATTAAACTTCTCAGCAGGAAATATTATGGGGCTTTCAGATTTAGATGTAAAAAATGTTGAAATTCTTCCAGGAGCATCTTCTGCTTTATATGGGGCAAACGCCTTTAACGGTATTTTGTTAATGAAAAGTAGAAACCCTTTTGATGATGCAGGTATTAGCACGTATATTAAAACAGGAAACATGTCGCAAGAAGCAGCAGGGAATAATGCTTTTTACGATGTGGGTGCACGTATGGCATATAAATTTAATAACTATTTAGCTGCAAAAGTAAACCTAACTTACTTTTCTGCAGAAGAGTGGCATGCTGATGATACTAGAAATACTACAGGAATTGGTGGTGTAGCAATTGATGGAGATAGAGATACCAATACAGATTACGATGGAGTAAATGTGTATGGAGATGATTTTTCAGTGGCTATTCCAGGTATTGGAAATGTAAGTAGAACAGGGTATGACGAAAAAGATTTAACAAATTATGATGGTTATAACTTAAAATTTGACGGATCTATTCATATCAGACCATGGGCTAATGATGCGTTCGAAATTATTTTAAATTCTCGTTTTTCTCGTGGAGACAATACTTACCAAGGATCCAACAGATTCTCTCAAAAAGGATATTTTATCGAGCAGTATAAATTAGAATTAAAAGGGAAGAATTTCTATGCAAGAGGATATTATACTGGAAACGATTCAGGAAAAAGTCACGATTTACGATTTGCTGCAATTGCCTTAAATGAAAAGTACAATCCAACGCAAAACTGGTATAAAGAATACATAGACATGTATTCAGGAGTAATTAACGATCAAGATTACACTGCTTTTAACGATGCAGATGCAAGAAGATATGCTAACAGAAATAGATTTGTACCTGGATCAGCTGAATTTAAAACAGCATTAGAAGAAGTAATTAATACTCCAATAAATAAAGGAGGAGCTGGTATAAAAGATGAAACTTCTTTTTACCATTTTGATGCCAACTATAACTTTAAAGATATTATTCGTTGGGGAGAAATTCAAGTAGGAGGTTCTTATCGTAAGTATGATATTAATTCAAACGGAACATTATTTACCGATGAAAACGATAATATTGAGTTTGATATGTTTGGAGTTTACTCTCAAATTCAAAAGAAATTTTTAGAGGATAGATTAAAGTTTACAGGATCTGTTCGTTATGATAAATCTAAAAACTTCGAAGGAAACTTCTCGCCAAGGGTAGCATTAAACTATTCTTTAGGAGACTCAAAAAACCATATTTTAAGAGCTTCTTATCAAACAGGATTTAGAAATCCAAGTACTTTAGAGCAATACTTCGGATTGCGTTCAGGACCAAGTAATTATATTTTAGGAACTTCAGAAGAAAATTTAGACCGTTTTTCTACAATAGCAATGAATCAAGATGGTACTACCAATACAATTACTGGTAGAAACGTTTTTGACAACGCATTGGCAGGAGAAGATAATAGAGTTAAGCTTCATGTAAACCCAATTAAACCAGAAAAAGTAACTTCTTATGAAGTAGGGTATAGAAGTATTATTGATTTAAATAGTAGAAACATTTTAGAATTAGATATTAATGGTTATTACAACCAGTATAACGATTTTGTAGCTTTTAAAGATGTTATTGTAGCTAATTATGGAGGTTTAGAAGCAGATGGAACACCAAACGCTTTAGCTAATGCAGCAATTGATAATGGAGACTATACATCGTTTGTACTTAACACAAATACACAAGCTAATGTAGATTCGTACGGTGTAGGAATAGGGTTAAATACTAAAGTGTTTAAGACATTTAATTTAGGAGCAAATTATACCTACTCAAAACTAGTTTTTGATCAAAGTGAAGATTTAAGCTTTAAACCAGGATTTAATACACCAGAACATCAAGTAAAAGTTATGTTTGGTAATCCGAATTTATTTAACAATTTCGGATTTAATGTGAATGTAAGATGGCAAGATGAGTTTTTATGGCAGTCGAGTTTCTTAGATGACATGGTATCTGCAAGAACAGTGTTAGATGCACAAATAAATTATAGAGTGCCTTCACTTAAATCTAGATTTAAAATTGGAGGAACTAATTTAACAGGTAACGAATATATGGTAGCTCCTGGTTCAGGATTCATCGGTTCTATGTACTATGTTTCTTGGACGATTAATGACTAATTAATTTAGTTGTATAAAATAAAAGAGGCGTGAATTTGTAATTCACGCCTCTTTTTGTATAATGATTAAAATAGTTTATTCATTTTCACTATCATCACTAATAATTCCTAATCGCTTAGCGCGCTGTTCCCAGCTCTTTCTAGCTAAACTTTGAAGATTGGCTACGTTATCACTTTCATCCATAATTTCATGTCCTAAAAGCGTTTCTATAACGTCTTCTTGAGTAACTAAACCACTAACAGAGCCATATTCATCTACAACTAAGGCTAAATGTTCTCTTTGTTCAATTAACCGATCAAATAAGTTTGGAATAGATAACTCTCGACTAGCTATTATAATATTTCTTTTAATAGTTTTTAAAGGTTCATCTCCTTTATTATCTACCAATGAAAGCAACAATTGATCTTTTAACACATAACCCGTTATGTTATCTGGATTTTCAGCATAAACAGGTATTCTTGAAAAACGTAAAGGTCTATTCTCGTCAAAGAAAGATTTTATACTTTGGTTTTCATCAGCAGTGGTAAGAACTGTACGGGGAGTCATGATATGCTTTGCTTGTACTTGTTTAAAGTTTAGCATATTTCTAATCACCTTTCCTTCACTTTCATGAAAAACTCCTTCTTGTTCAGCAATATCGGTCATTGCGGTAAAATCTTCTCTACTAAGTACACTTTCACCATGGGCTCCTTTTCCAAAAATTTTGGTAAAAAGTTGAAGCGTCCAGATAATTCCTGTGTATTTGCAGATAAAGATTAAAATATTTAGCGCTTTTGTTGAAAAACCAGCTAAAGATTTCCAGTAAGTAGCTCCTATAGTCTTAGGAATGATTTCAGAAGCCACTAAAATTAAAATCGTCATTATTGCTGAAACAATAAAAACACCATTACCATCATCACTAAATATCTTTTTTGCTTGCGCACCTACTAAAATAGCGCCTACTGTATGTGCAATAGTGTTAACAGTAAGAATAGCAATAAGAGGTTTGTCTACATCTTTTTTTAAGGTTTCTAAACCGTCGGCGTAGGCTTTCCCTTCCTTCTTTTTAACATTAACAAAAGTTGGTGTTACACTTAGTAAAACAGCTTCAAGTATGGAGCATAAAAAGGAAAAAAATATAGATAAAGTTGCGTAAACAATTAAAAGTGTCATTCGTTATAATTTTTAAGCTAAAATACATAAAAAAGAAAACCTCAAGAAGTACTTCTTGAGGTTTTAAATAGATGTTTTGTTATGTTTTAAAAACCGTAGTTAATTCCTAAACCAAATACCTCTCTTGTTTGAAATCCTTCAAAAGCATTATCATCATAAATTGCTTGCATAGAAAGGTTCGCAGATAAATACTTGTTAACTTTCATCACTACATTAACAGTATAATCAATATCTACATTTTGAAAATCTTCTAGGTAGTTGCTATAAAGGTTTAAAATATTTTCTACCGAAACGTTTTTCATTACGTCTAATTTGTAATAAGCGTTTAAAGCAGCCCCTAACTCATAACGAGTAGTTTCTCCTTGTGCAACACCAAAAGCGTCTCCCATTTCGGTTAAATGCCCGTGCATTAGTATTAATTTAGAAGTTGCAGGGGCAATATTAACTTTTAAGTTATCGTGTTTTTTCCATAACATACCAGGTCCAAATTGAAAGTATGCAGGAGAAAAGAAGTGCGAAGTTTGTACACCATTCACATCAGTTGATGACATTTGTGTTTTAAAGTTGAAAAAAGCAGAGTAGTACCAGTTTCCACCAGCTTTTTTACCTACTAAAGAGTTCAACTCTAAACGGTCATCTGTTTTTTTCATTTCTTCTCCTTTTAGTTTTGTTAAACCGTAAGAAGCAATTAATTTATTGTCCCAAGTCCAATCTCCTTTTGTGTAGTTAAAATCGTAGTTTAAACCAAGAGTACCAGAAATGTTATTTGTACCTCCGGCTAACCAGTTATTAAAAGCAGATTGATTGAATAGGAAAGAGATGTTCCCGTTTCGTTTCCACCCCTCTTTAGGTTCTTCTTTTTTTTCTTCTTGGGCATTGGCTGTTAAAGCACTAAATAAAACAGCGATTGCTAATAATTTTTTCATTTGGATAAATTTTAATTTATTTTTTTGAAGGCGCGAATGTACACCTTACAAAAAGCTTAGACAAAGTTATTGATTAAAAGTCACGTTTTATGAAAAATATAATTTAATCCAAGTCCAAAAACCTCTTTAAATTGTATTTTCTTAGAAGCGTCATCATCAATAATAGCATGCAAACCGAGGTTTGTAGAAAGATTTTTGTTAATCTTAACCAAGATGTTTAATTGGTAATCTATGTCGATGTTTTGAGGTTTGTTTAAGTAATCTGAATAGACAGCAAGAATATTTTCCATTGTTACATCTTTCATAATTTCTTTCTTGTAGTAAGCAGAAAGGTTAAAACCTAGCCCTAATTTTGAGGTTTTACCTTCTTCAACACCATATTTTCCTGAAAATTGATTAGAAACAAATGTATATCGTGCTGTAGCTGGTGCGATGTTTATCCTAGCATCGTCATTTCGTTTCCATAGCATACCGGGACCAAAACTCCAATAAGCAGGAGAGAAAAAGTCAGAAACAGCTAATTTTGGTTCTTGCTTGTAGTCATACCCTCTAGAAAACTGAGTTTTAAAATTGCTAAAAAATGAGAAGAACCAAAGCTTAGAGGCTTTTAAACCTAATAAAGAGTTGTATTCAAATTGGTCTTCTGTTTTTCTCATTCCTTGACCGTCAACATAACTTAAGCCGTAAGCAGATATGATTTTATTATCCCAGTTCCATTTCTTTTTTTTGTAGTTGAAATCATAACCAAGCGTCATGTTTCCTGCAACCGTGTTGTTTCCTCCTGCAGACCAATTGGCAAAAGATGATTGGTTGAATAAAAAAGTATATTTTCCGGTAACCATCCATTTTTTTGGTGGGTTCTTTTTTACCAATACTTCAGGAGTAAGGAATCGTCTTATAATGGTAGAACTATAATCAACTTCAGCAGGAGCACTAACTAATTTTAATGCTGAAATGCTGTCTTTTTTTGTCCTTTGTGAAAAGGTAGAAAAAGAATAACATATAAAAAGAAATAAAAAGAGTTTTTTCATTTATAGTTAAGTTAAGGAGTTTATAAATCGAATTACTTTTTTTTCTTGTAAAGTGGTACCGTTGAGCAAGCTTCTCCAAACATAATAGTCTTGGCTACAGTTTTTACTTTTTCAATCAGTAAGGTATATGCCGAAGGAGGTATAGGCTTATTTGCACAACCTTTTATAATTATGGGTTTGTCTTTGTATTCAGATATATCAATTTGGTTTATGATATCTTGATAAATAACTGTTTCAAGTAACGGTAAATCACCAACTACTACTTTTTTTGCAAAAGGAGTAAGTTCTACAGTTAGTAACAAGTATGCCCATGAAGGAATAATAGCATCAGAAGAACAAGTAAGAGCGACATAACTATCTTGATATTGAGACCAGTCGTGATTTTTTACAGATTCTCTAAAATCTTTTTCACGCAATATGAGTTCTTCATACAACCAGTCTTTAATATCAAATACAATACGATTTCCTTTCGGATAAAAATCTTCAAGGTCTATTGTAGTAAGATTACTATTTGCTACTCTATTAATTATTTCTTCTGCCATATTTTTATTCAATAGTTGTTGAGTTAAAAAACTTTAACTGCTATTTAAGTATTGTAATAATTTCCTTAAAAAATGAAATTATTTTATAACATTCCTAGCTCTAATTTAGCTTCCTCACTCATCATGTCTTGTGTCCATGTAGGATCAAAAGTGATTTCAACTTCACAGTTGTTAATTTCTTTTAGTGTTTTTACCTTTTCTTCAACTTCAACAGGTAAAGTTTCTGCTACAGGGCAGTTAGGAGAAGTTAACGTCATTAATATTTTGGCGTCATTTTCTTCTGAAATAAATACGTCGTAAATTAATCCTAATTCGTAGATGTCTACAGGGATTTCAGGATCGTATATCGTTTTTAATACACGTACAATTATATCTCCTAATTCTTCTAATTGATCTTCAGTCATTAGTTCTAACTCTTTATAATCTTATAATTTCGATTGCTGTGCAATCGCATACATTTTAATCTGTTTTACCATTGATACTAATCCGTTTGCTCTGGTTGGACTCAAATGCTCTTTCAAGCCAATTTCGTCAATAAAATTGGTATCAGCCTCTAAAATAGCTTTTGGTGTTTGGTTTGAAAACACCCTCAATAATAAAGCCACAATTCCTTTGGTTAAAATTGCATCACTATCGGCAGTAAATTCAATAGTATCGCCTTTTAATTCAGAATGTAGCCATACTTTTGACTGACAGCCTTTTATCAAATTTTCATCTAATTTATAAGCATCGTCTATTAATGGTAATGATTTTCCTAATTCGATGATGTATTCGTAACGTTCCATCCAGTCTTCAAACATTGAAAACTCATCAATAATTTCTTCTTGTATTTCTTTGATAGTCATTTTTTAAAACTATTTTTGCAAAGTCAAAAAGACCGTTTTTAATTAAAGGGGCAAAATTACGACAAAAAAGGCAGTTAACATTACAGTTTGCGTCTTAATACATATTATTAGTAAAACTTTAAGTCTTACGTTGTTAAGGCAAAAAGAAAAGAAATATTTCTTCTAGTACAGGAGATTAGGTAGAGTTATGAGTAAATTATTAGCAGTAGGTACGGTAGCGTTTGATGCTATTGAAACACCTTTCGGAAAGACAGATAAGATTTTAGGAGGATCAGTTACATTTGTAGGATTGGCAGCTTCACAGTTTGGAGTAAAAACAGGAGTTGTTTCTGTTGTTGGAGGAGATTTTCCTCAGTCATATTTAGATATGATGAACAACAAAGGAATCAATACTGATGGAGTTGAAATCGTAAAAGACGGAAAAACCTTCTTTTGGAGTGGAAAATATCATAACGATATGAATTCTCGTGATACTTTGGTTACTGAATTAAATGTGTTAGAACATTTTCAGCCAGTAGTGCCAGAATCTTTTAAAGATGCGCCAATTGTAATGTTAGGGAATTTACATCCATTAACACAAGCATCGGTGTTAGATCAAATGAATGAGCGTCCAAAGTTAGTGGTGCTAGATACTATGAACTTTTGGATGGATATCGCTTTAAACGATTTACACGAAGTGTTAAAACGTGTAGATGTTATTACAATTAACGATGAAGAAGCTCGCCAGTTAAGTGGAGAGTATTCGTTGGTTAATGCAGCTCAAAAAATCCATGAAATGGGACCTAAATACGTGGTGATTAAAAAAGGAGAGCACGGAGCTTTATTATTTAACGAAGGTAATATGTTCTTTGCACCAGCATTACCACTAGCAGAAGTGTTCGATCCTACAGGAGCTGGAGATACGTTTGCAGGAGGTTTCTGCGGATATTTAGCTAAAACTGAAGATATCTCTTTTGAAAATATGAAGAGTGCTATTATCTACGGATCAAATTTAGCATCGTTCTGTGTTGAAAAATTCGGAACAGAACGTATGGAGGAGCTGTCAAACCAAGAAGTACAAGCACGTTTACAGGCTTTTAAAGAATTAACACAATTTGATATTGAATTATCATAACTATAAATCCGCGCTTTTTGGTGCGGATTTTTTTATACAACACACAAAACCACAACACAACTAAATACTTGAAATTAAATGAGTGACGCTATTAAACATGAATGCGGAATTGCAATGGTTCGATTAAAAAAACCATTACAATATTATAAAGATAAATACGGTACCGCGTTTTATGGTGTAAACAAAATGTATTTGTTAATGGAAAAACAGCACAACAGAGGTCAAGATGGTGCTGGATTAGCAAGTATTAAATTTAATGTAGAGCCGGGAACAAGGTATATAAGTAGAGTTCGATCGAACGAGTCGCAACCTATACAAGATATCTTTGGAAAAATTAATAAAAGAATCAACGGGGTTTTTGAAGAAAATCCAGATAAAGTTGATGATGTTGAATGGCAAGAAGAAAATGTACCTTATTTAGGTAATTTATTCTTAGGGCATGTTCGTTATGGTACCTTTGGAGGAAACTCTATCGAAAATGTGCACCCGTTTTTACGTCAAAGTAACTGGAAGCACCAAAGCTTAATTGTTGCGGGTAACTTTAACATGACAAACTCTAAACAATTATTAAATGATTTAATAGAGTTAGGGCAGCATCCAAAAGAATCTACAGATACGGTTACTATTTTAGAAAAAATAGGGCACTTCTTACAATCAGAAGTTTCTGATTTATACTTAAAAGCAAAAGAAGAAGGATTTAATAAAAAAGATGCCTCTCCTTATATAGAAGAACATTTAGATATTCAACGTATTTTAAAGCGTTCAGCTAAGAACTGGGACGGGGGTTATGCCATGGCAGGTATGCTGGGGCATGGAGATGCGTTTGTGTTGAGAGATCCATCAGCTATTCGTCCAGCATTTTTTTATGAAGATGATGAAGTAGTGGTGGTAGCTTCTGAGCGTCCAGTTATTCAAACAGCTTTTAATGTAGATATCGATTCAATAAAAGAAATTGAAAGAGGTCATGCGTTAATTATTAAGAAAAATGGTCAAACAAGCATGTTGCCAATTTTAGAGCAACGTCCTAAAAAAGCATGTTCGTTTGAGCGTATTTATTTCTCAAGAGGTAGTGATGCTTCAATTTATAAAGAGCGTAAAAATTTAGGAAAATATGTATTTCCTGAAGTATTAAAGTCAATTGATAACGATATTGAAAACTCAGTGTTTTCTTACATTCCAAACACGGCTGAAACTTCTTTCTTCGGAATGATGGAAGCTGCGGAAGATGTGTTAAATCAACAGAAAACAGATGCTATTTTAGCAGGTGGAGGAAAATTATCAAAAGAAAAGGTAACGGAGATTCTTTCTAAACGACCACGTTTTGAAAAGATAGCTATTAAAGATGCGAAATTACGTACTTTTATTACAGATGATAGTAGTCGTGATGATTTAGTAGCGCACGTATACGATATTACTTACGGAGTTGTAAAACCAACCGATAACTTAGTGATTATTGATGATAGTATCGTAAGAGGAACTACTTTGAAGAAAAGTATCATTAAGATATTAGATCGATTGAATCCAAAGAAGATTGTTGTGGTTTCATCGGCACCTCAAATTCGTTATCCAGATTGTTATGGTATTGATATGGCTAAGATTAATGATTTTATCGCATTTAAAGCTGCTTTAGAGTTGTTAAAAGAAACAAATCAATACAATATTATTGATGAAGTATATCAAAAATGTAAGCAACAAGAAAATAGTGAGGATAAAGATGTAGTGAATTACGTAAAAGAAATTTATGCTCCGTTTACTGATGAAGAAATCTCTGTTAAGATTGCTCAGATGTTAAAAACTGAAGAGATTAAAGCTGAAGTAGAAGTAATCTTTCAACCTGTTAGTGAATTGCATAAAGCTTGTCCAGATAATTTAGGAGACTGGTACTTTACTGGAGATTATCCTACCGATGGAGGTCATAGAGTAGTAAACCAAGCGTTTATCAATTTTTATGAAGGAAGCGATGCTAGAGCTTATTAATAATAAGTATTAGTGATATAAATAAAAAAAGAGTGATCAAACGATCACTCTTTTTTTATGGTGTAAATATTGTTTTTACATTGGAACAACGATAGCCCCAGAGAATTTCTCGCGAATTTCATTTAAAGCTCTGTCTGCGTGTAAACGTGTTTTGTAATTTCCAACTTGAATTTTCCATTCAGGGGCAGAATAGGTTAATTTGGTGTATACACCAGGGTACTCAACTTGAAATCTATTTCGTAAGCTTCTAGCGCGTCCTTCTTGACCATTGTATAGTTGTATTCTATAACCAGTTCCGTTGTGTTTGTTGTAAGCTCTCTTTTTCTCTATTAAAGAGTTAATGTTTTTGCTATCAGCGTACTTAGATTGTGCGTTTGCGCTAAAAACACCAGCTGTTAATAGAAGTATAAGTGTTATGATTAAACTGCTTTTCTTCATTTTTTGAATCTTTTTACAAAAGTAACGACTTGTCCGTTAATAGATTGTTAATCTCTTTTATTTAGAATTATTATAAATTGCGAATAAGCAATCTCTTTACATTTCACAATTTAGACAGAAGTAGTACTTTTGTGCAACTTTCTGTGTGCTAAATTAAAATTAGTAATACAGAAAAAATTGTACCAAAATAGATACAAAACTTATATTTTATAGTATGAAAAGTGTGAATCATCACAGTCGGTTAACCAAAACTCTAGTAAGGAGTTTAGCTTTCTTTTTAGTTTTCTTAGTAAGTTTTTCGGCGTTCTCGCAAGATGTAGACGAAGCGCGTCAAAAAGAAGGGAAGAAATTATTTAAGTCTTTATGTGCTTCGTGTCACAAGTTAGATAAAAAACTTGTGGGGCCTGCTTTAGCTGGTATTGAAGATAAAAGAACCAATGAATGGTTAAAGGCATGGATTAAAGATAATGCTGCTTTAAGAGCTTCTGGAGATAAAGATGCTATTGCGATTTTTGAAGAGTATAATGGATCTAGCATGAATGCTTTCCCTCAGTTAACTGATCAAAATATTGATGATATTTTGTATTACACAACTGTAGGTGAGTTGAAGACGGCTCCTGTTGCAGGTGCGGAGGTTGCTGGTCAGTCTCAAGGAGATCAAGCGCCTCAGTGGTTGGTTTACATATTAGCGGCGGCAATTATTGTTGCGTTTTTAATTATTGGTAGTTTATTAAAAACTATTAGTGAATTAAAAGGTGCTCCAAAAACTCCAGGTTTAATGGGGCAAACTGCTGAATTGTGGGAAGGTGTTAAGCAAAATACATTCTTAAAAGTGTTAACGGTAATTTTTGGTGCTCTAGTAGTGGCGTACTTCTTGTTTGGTACGTTGTTTAAAGTAGGTGTTGATACAGGGTATCAACCAATTCAGCCAATTGCATTCTCGCATAAAATTCACGCAGGAGATAATAAGATAGATTGTCAATACTGTCACTCTGCAGCAAAACATAGTAAGCATTCGGGTATACCATCTGTAAATGTTTGTATGAATTGTCATAAAAACATTTCAGAAGTAGCAGAAGATACTAAAGTAGTAATGGATGACAATACGTTAGTGAAATCAGATTTAGATAAAGAAATCGCTAAGATTTACGAAGCTGCTGGTTGGGATCCAGAAAAATTAGAATACACAGGTAATACTAAGCCAATCAAATGGGTTAGAGTTCATAATTTACCAGATTTTGCATATTTTAACCACTCACAACACGTAACAGTAGGTGGGGTTGCTTGTCAAAAATGTCACGGACCAGTAGAGGAAATGGAAGAAGTGTATCAACATTCTCCATTAACAATGGGTTGGTGTATCGACTGTCATAAGGATACTAAGGTAGACTTAAAGGGTAATGAGTACTATGCTAAGATTCACGAAGAATTAGCTAAAAAGTACGGTGTTGAGCAAGTAACAATTGCACAATTAGGAGGAAAAGAGTGTGGTAAGTGCCACTATTAATCAAATTAGAAAGTAGAAAAACACATATATAAATGGCTTCAGACAAAAAATACTGGCAAAGTGTTGAGGAACTTAAAGGAAGTTCTATTGTTGAAACGCTACGTAATAATGAGTTTGTACAAGATATCCCTACAGATGAGTTTTTAGGCGATAAAGAAACCTTAGAAACTTCATCAACATCACGTAGAGATTTCTTGAAATATGTTGGATTTACCACTGCAGCAGCTTCTTTAGCAGCTTGTGAAGGTCCAGTAAGAAAATCAATTCCTTATGTAGTGCAACCTAATGATATCGTAGTAGGTGTTGCCGATTGGTACGCAACTACAATCGCAGATGGTTTTGATTTCGCAAACGTATTAGTAAAAACACGTGAAGGGCGTCCAATTCAAATCATGCCTAACAAAGAGGCAGGAGGAGTAACAAACGCACGTACGCAAGCATCGGTTTTATCATTGTATGATGGTAAATTAAGATTAAGAGAACCAAGAAAAGGTGAAACTGAAATCTCTTGGGCTGATGCTGACAAAGAAATCGTTGCTAAGTTAAACGAGTTAAAGAACGCTAATGAACCAGTAGTGTTATTAACAGGAACTTTAGCGAGTCCTTCTACTGATAAAGTTATTGCTGATTTTATCGCAGCTTATCCAAATGTTAAGCATGTAGTATACGATGCAATTTCTGAAAGTGCTACAGCTGATGCTTTTGAAGCTATGTATGGTAAAAGAGCTTTACCAGACTACGATTTTAGCAAAGCAGGAGTTATCGCGTCTATCGGAGCAGATTTCTTAGGAGATTGGCAAGGTGGATATGAGAAATCATATGCAGATGGTCGTAGAGTAGCAACAGGTAAAATGTCTTACCACGTTCAAATAGAAAGTAACATGTCTTTAACAGGTGCTAGTGCCGATAAAAGAATAGTTGCTAAGCCATCTGAACAAATTTTCGCTTTAATCAATTTATACAATGCAGTAACAGGAAGTTCTCTTCCTTCTAAAGCAACCGCTTTTGATGCAGAAGTTAAGCAATTAGCTAACGATCTTAAAAAAGCAGGTTCAAAAGGAGTTGTAGTTACTGGATTAAATGATAAAAATGCACAATTAATTGCTTTAGCAATTAACAACGTATTAAACAGTGAAGTAATCGATACAAAAGCGGTAAACTTAACTCGCCAAGGTAACGATACTGAAGTTGCACAATTAGTAGCAGATATTAAAGGAGGAAAAGTAAAAGGTTTAGTTACTTATAATGTAAACCCAGTTTACTCTTTACCAAATGCAGCTGATTTTGCAGAAGGAATTAAAAACTTAAAATTATCTGTTGCTTTATCTACTCAGAATGATGCAACAGCTAATGCTACACAATATACATTGCCAGCACCTCACAACTTAGAAAGTTGGGGAGATGTTATGGCTAAAGAAGGTGTTTATAGTTTAATGCAGCCTACTATTCAACCATTATTTAATACACGTCAGTTACAAGATGTATTATTAAAGTGGTCAGGTAGTACAGTAAATTACTATGATACTTTAAAAGAATTTTGGAGTACTAATGTCTTAGGAGGAGCTTCTTGGAATCAAGCATTACATGATGGATTCTTTAAAGCTACGACTACTACTGAAGATGTTGCTTTTGAATCTACTGCAGATGTAAATGCAGCAGCAGTAGGATTAGTAAGGTTAGCTAACAGTGCTTCAGGATTTGAATTAAACTTATATTCATCAACTGCATTAGGAGATGGTAAACAAGCCAACAACCCTTGGTTACAAGAATTACCAGACCCTCTTACCCGTGCTTCTTGGGATAACTATTTAACTGTTTCTATGGCAGATGCTAAAGAATTAGGTTTTGAAAACCCAGTAAAAGATAACGGAGCAATTAACGGTAATTATGCTAATGTAACGGTTAATGGAGTTACAATTAACAAAATTCCAGTAATCATTCAACCAGGTCAAGCTAAAGGATCAGTTGGTTTAGCATTAGGTTATGGTAGAACTCAAGGATTAAAGCCAGAGATGCAAGTAGGTATCAACGCATATCCTTTCTATCAAAATGGAAACAACGTACAATTCAACGTTTCTATTGAAAAAGCTTCTGGATGGCACAAGTTTGCTTGTATGCAAGTACAAAGCACATTAGCAGGTCGTCATGATATCTTAAAAGAAGCTTCATTAAAAGAAGTAAACGATACTAGTTTAGACCCTAAACATACATGGAATAAACCTTTCATGGTCTCTTACGATCACCAAGAAGTTGAAGGAAGTAAAATCGACTTATGGGATGAGCATGATAGAAGTTTAGGACACCACTTCAACTTATCTATCGACTTAACATCTTGTACAGGATGTGGGGCTTGTGTTATTGCATGTCACGCAGAAAACAACGTACCTGTTGTTGGTAAAGATGAAATGAGAGTTGGTAGAGATATGGCTTGGTTACGTATTGACCGTTATTATTCTTCAACTGTTGTTGATAAGCAATATGAGAAAAATGAAAATGGAGAGCCAAGAATTACTTTAGAAGAGTTCAAAGCTAAGAACCCTAATTTAGCTAACCAAGAAGTTGAAAGAAGATATACTGAAAAAGTATTAGAGTTAAGCAAAGGAGATTTATTTGATGCTTTAGAAAACCCAGCTGAAAATCCACAGGTTGCTTTCCAACCAATGATGTGTCAGCACTGTAACCACGCACCATGTGAAACAGTATGTCCAGTAGCAGCAACATCTCACGGTCGTCAAGGTCAAAACCAAATGGCATATAACCGTTGTGTAGGTACTCGTTACTGTGCAAACAACTGTCCATATAGAGTTCGTCGTTTCAACTGGTTTAACTACGCTGAAAACAACGAGTTTGACTTTAACATGAACAATGAGTACGGAAAAATGGTATTAAACCCAGATGTAGTTGTTCGTTCTCGTGGAGTTATGGAAAAATGTTCTATGTGTATTCAAATGACACAAGCTACCATCTTAAAAGCTAAGAAAGAAGGTAGAGCTGTAAACAAAGATGAGTTTGAAACAGCTTGTTCTGCAGCTTGTTCTACTGGAGCTATGGTATTTGGAGATATTAACAACTCTGAAGATACAGTTACAGCATTAAAAGAAGATAAAAGAGCATTCCATGTGTTAGATTATATTGGTACAAAACCAAACGTAGTGTACCAAGTGAAAGTAAGAAATACAAACGAAGCTTAATAGTAAAATTAATAAGTATATAGATTTATGTCGTCTCATTACGAATCATCTTATAGAGAACCTTTAATACTTGGTGACAAGAGTTACCATGATATTACGGAAGATATCGCAAGACCTATCGAAGGTAAAGCAAACAAAAATTGGTATATAGCATTCTATATCTCCTTAGCAGCAATGTTATGGGGATTTGGATGTATCTTTTACACCGTAGGAACAGGAATCGGTGTTTGGGGATTAAGTAAAAACATCGGTTGGGCATGGGATATTACCAACTTCGTATGGTGGGTAGGTATTGGTCACGCAGGAACACTTATCTCTGCAGTACTTTTATTATTCCGTCAAAAATGGAGAATGGCAATTAACCGTTCTGCAGAAGCGATGACAATCTTTGCGGTATTCCAAGCAGGATTGTTCCCAATCATCCACATGGGACGTCCATGGAACGGATACTGGGTATTACCAATTCCTAACCAATTCGGATCATTATGGGTTAACTTTAACTCGCCATTATTATGGGATGTATTCGCAATTTCTACGTATTTATCGGTATCATTAGTTTTCTGGTGGACTGGTTTATTACCTGATTTTGCAACGATTCGTGATAGAGCTGTAAAACCTTTCCAAAAGAAAATTTATGCATTATTATCTTTCGGATGGTCTGGTAGAGCTAAAGACTGGCAACGTTTTGAAGAAGTGTCGTTAGTATTAGCAGGTTTAGCAACTCCATTAGTACTTTCTGTACACACAATTGTATCGATGGACTTCGCTACTTCTATCAACCCAGGATGGCACTCAACAATTTTCCCTCCTTACTTCGTAGCAGGGGCGATCTTCTCAGGATTCGCAATGGTACAAACCTTATTAGGTATTATGCGTAAGGTTACGAACATGGAAGCATATATTACGCGTTTACACGTAGAGTATATGAACATCGTAATTATTTTAACAGGTGGTATTGTAGCTGTAGCTTATGCAACTGAATTCTTCATCGCATGGTATACAGGTTCTCCTTATGAAAACTATACATACTTATCGTTTGGTGCTGAAGCAGGTGCTTATGGATGGGCATTCTGGTCGTTATTAATCTGTAACATTTTCACTCCACAGTTATTATGGATTAAAAAAATTAGAAGAAGTTTTATCTGGTCTTTCATTATCTCAATTGTAATTAACATCGGTATGTGGTTTGAGCGTTTTGATATCATTGCAATTGTATTAAGTAAAGGACAATTACCATCTACATGGTGGCGTTTTGAGCCAACGTTTGTAGACGTAGGTATCTTCATAGGAACTATCGGGTTCTTCTTTGTATTATTCTTATTATATGCAAGAACATTCCCAGTAATCCCTACGGCAGAGATTAAGACTATTTTGAAATCATCAGGTGAGAATTTTAAAAAATCAAGAGAAGAGAACAATGAGCACTAATAAAGTAATTCACGCATTATATAATGATGATGATATCTTAATGGATGCCGTTAAGAAAGTAAAGTCAGAAAATCATCATATTGAAGAAGTATTTTGTCCATTTCCAGTTCACGGATTAGACAAAGCAATGGGCTTAGCTCCAACACGTTTAGCAATTACTGCTTTTTTATACGGTATTACAGGTTTATCAGTAGCAGTATGGTTAACATGGTATACTATGATTGCTGATTGGCCTCAAGACATTGGTGGTAAACCAAACTTTTCTTGGGCAGCTAACATGCCAGCCTTCGTACCAATTTTATTCGAATTAACAGTATTCTTCGCAGCACACTTAATGGTAATCACTTTTTATATGAGAAGTAGAATTTGGCCATTTAAAGAAGCTGAAAACCCAGATCCAAGAACTACAGATGATCATTTCTTAATGGAAGTTCCAGTTCACGGAAACGAAGAAGAGTTAGTAGCATTGTTAGAAACAACAGGAGCTGTAGAAATTAACGTAGTAGAAACGCACTAATAAAGAGATATGAAGAGTTTAAAAATAATTATCGCTTTAGCTGTAGTAGCAACAAGCTTAAGTTCTTGTAACGATAAACGTAAACCACAAGTACAATTTATGCCAGACATGTATGTGTCTGTACCTTACGACGCTAATGGAGCAGAAGGTGTAAATAACAAGATGGTAAACATACAACCTGTTGCAGGTACTGTAAGTAGAAACGGTGTAGTAGCTTATGATATTCCTGATACAAATGAAGGATATGAAAAAGCGAAAGCAGAATTAAAAAACCCATTACCAACAACTGAGGAAAACTTAGAAAAAGGTAAAGTGTTATACGATATTTACTGTGCTTCTTGCCACGGTACAAAAGGAGACGGAAACGGAGTATTATCTCAAAGAGATAAATTCAACGGTATTCCAAGTTATACCGATAGAGAGTTAACACCAGGAAACATTTACCACGTAATTATGTACGGTAAAAACTTAATGGGATCTCACGCGTCACAGTTAAGATACAATGAGCGTTGGCAAGTTGTACAATACGTAGAAAAATTAAGAAGCGAATTAAAATAAGTCTATAATAGATAGTTAAGATATGTACCAGTTTTCAGGAAAATTAAAAATGCTAGCTATTGTTTTAATGGCTGTAGGACTTTTAGGAACAGGTTATAGTTTCTTTACAGCACCTAAAACATTAGAAGATGCAAAAGAAATTTTAGCAAAACAAGATGCTCACCACGGTGGTCATGAAGCAACAGCGACTCACACTGATGAGGAGCATGCTGAAGAAGCTAAAGTAGAAGAGCATGTAGAAGAAGTAGCTACTGAAGAAACTCAAGCAGATAGCACAGCAACTCAAGTAGAAGAGACTGTAGCAAACGTTGCAGAACAAGCACAAGACTCAACAGTTGTTAATGCAAATGAAGCTGAAGTTAAGGAAGAAGTAGCACAAACTGAAGTAAAAGAAGAAACTCATGCAGTAGCTGAGGCACATGGTGAAGATCATGATGCTCACGCAGAGCACGCTTTACACCAAATGCAAAACAGACCATGGTCTGCAATGTATGTAGCTTTATTATTCTCTTTAGGAATCACTTTATTAGTATTAGCTTTTTACGGATCTCAAATCGTTGCACAAGCAGGATGGTCAGTAGTATTACATAGAGTAATGGAAGCTATCTCTTCAAACATACATTACGTAAGTCTTTTCATGTTAGCGTTCTTAATATTAACAGCGATGCAAATGAACCATTTATTTACTTGGATGGGAGAAGGAGTTACTGATCCTACAAGTGAAAACTACGATGCTATTGTAGATGGTAAAAAATGGTGGTTAAACACTCCAGGATGGTTAATTAGAAGTATTATTTACTTAGCAGGTTGGAATGTTTACTATTTCCTTATCAGAAAGTGGTCTTTAGCACAAGATAATGGTGATTTAAAACAACACAAGAAAAACTACAACGCTACAGTTATTTTCTTAGTATTCTTTATGATTACTGAAAGTATGGCGTCATGGGATTGGATTATGAGTATCGACCCACACTGGTTCTCTACATTATTTGGATGGTATGTATTAGCTACTTTCTTAGTATCTGCTTTAACAGTAATTGCTATGGTAACTATTTATTTACGTTCAAAAGGAGCATTACCATTAGTAAACGATAGTCATATTCACGACTTAGCGAAATTTATGTTTGGTTTCTCAGTATTCTGGACATACTTATGGTTCTCACAGTTCATGTTAATTTGGTATGCAGACATGCCAGAAGAAACAACGTATTTCTTATTACGTTTTAACGAATACAAAGTACCATTCTTAGCAATGGTTGTAATGAACTTTGTTTTCCCAGTATTATTATTAATCAACAGTGATTTTAAGAGCAGACCTTGGTTTGTAATCTTAGGAGGTGTTGTAATCTTAGCAGGTCATTATATTGACTTATTTGTAATGATTATGCCAGGAACCGTTGGTGGTCAATGGGGATTCGGAATTGGTGAAATAAGCGGATTATTATTCTTTACAGGATTATTCATCTTTGCTACGTTTAGTGCATTTGCTAAAGCTAATCCAGTACCAAAAGGAAACCCTTACTTACACGAAAGTGAAACCTATCATTACTACAACATCGAACACACAGGAGAAGATAGTAATCATCATTAATTAAAAAGAATTAATAAACAAATAGTTTAGATAATATGCTCGCTTTATTTTATATTTTCATAGCAGTTGCAATCGGAGTAAGTTTTTGGCAAATTACTCGTATAATGAATTTCCGTTCTGTAATTGCTACAGATGAAGACAACGAAAAACAAGGTAAATACGCTTTAGGTTTCTTAGTATTCCTTTATGCAATGATGATTTACTGTTTAATTGCCATGAACGTAATTATGTTACCAGAAGCTGCTTCTGTTGAAGGAGAGCATGACGATAACTTATTCAATATTACATTTTGGTTAATTGGAATCGTTCAGTTCGGTATGCAGTTTTTAATTTTCTTCTTTACTTATAAGTACAGAGGAAATAAGAACAACAAAGCATTATTTTATGCTGATAGCCACAAATTAGAGTTAATTTGGACAACAATTCCTGCAGTAACAATTGTATTGTTAATCGGATACGGTTTATGGGCTTGGAACAACATTATGTATGTTGGAGACGATGAAAACCCAATTGTTATTGAGGTTTATTCTCAACAATTCCGTTGGGATGCTCGTTATGCAGGTGAAGACAACCAATTAGGTCTTGGTAATGTAAACTTTATCAAAGGAATTAACACTATGGGTGTAGATATGTCTGACCCAAGTGCACAAGACGATAAGCAAGTAACAGAATTATATTTACCAAAAGGTAAAAAGGTATTATTCAAGTTCCGTTCACAAGACGTATTACACTCTGCTTATATGCCTCACTTTAGAGCGCAAATGAACTGTGTTCCAGGTATGGTTACTCAATTTGCTTTCACACCAAAGTATACAACTGCTGAAATGCGTCAGAATTCAGAAGTAGTTGCTAAAACCGAAGGAATTAACAAAATTAGAAGAGCTAAAGGAGAAGATCCGTATGAGTTTGATTATGTATTATTATGTAACAAAATTTGTGGAGCCTCTCACTACAACATGCAAATGAAAATTACTGTTGTAGAAGAAGACGAATACAACAAGTGGTTGTCAGAACAACAAACATTAGCTCAAGTAATTAAATAAGATATTTTTTAAAAGTATATAAAGATTATGTCAGATCATCATCACAAAGAAACATTTGTAACTAAATATATCTTTAGTCAAGATCACAAAATGATCTCTAAGCAGTACCTAGTTACAGGTATATTTATGGGTATCATAGGAGGTTTTATGTCTATGTTGTTTCGTTTACAAATTGCATGGCCAGATACGTCGTTTTCAATTGTTGAAGCGTTCTTAGGTAACCATCAAACAGATGGAATTATGAACCCAGATATGTACTTAGCGTTAGTTACAATACACGGTACAATCATGGTATTCTTTGTATTAACGGCAGGTTTAAGTGGTACCTTCTCTAACCTTTTAATTCCGTTACAAATTGGAGCACGTGATATGGCTTCAGGATTCTTAAACATGGTATCATACTGGTTATTCTTTTTATCATCAGTAATCATGATTATTTCACTGTTTGTGGAAGCAGGACCAGCATCTGCAGGATGGACAATTTATCCGCCATTATCTGCCTTACCACAAGCAATTCCAGGTTCAGGTACAGGTATGACATTATGGTTAGTATCTATGGCAATTTTCATTGCTTCATCTTTACTAGGATCATTAAACTATATCGTAACAGTTTTAAACTTACGTACCAAAGGAATGAAAATGACAAGATTGCCATTAACAATGTGGGCTTTCTTCATTACAGCAATTATTGGTGTAATTTCATTCCCAGTATTATTATCAGCAGCATTATTATTAATCTTTGATAGAAGCTTTGGTACTTCTTTCTACTTATCAGATATTTTTATTTCTGGAGAAGTATTACACTACCAAGGAGGTTCACCAGTATTATTTGAACACTTATTCTGGTTCTTAGGTCACCCTGAGGTATATATTATCTTATTACCAGCATTAGGTATTAGTTCTGAAGTAATTTCTACTAACGCACGTAAACCTATCTTCGGATACCGTGCAATGGTTGGATCTATTATGGCAATTGCATTCTTATCTACAATCGTATGGGGTCACCACATGTTCGTATCAGGAATGAATCCATTCTTAGGTTCTGTATTCACATTTACAACAGTATTAATTGCAATTCCATCAGCAGTAAAAGCGTTTAACTATGTAACTACACTATGGAAAGGTAACTTACAGTTAAACCCAGCAATGATGTTCTCTATCGGATTAGTTTCTACATTCGTAACAGGAGGTTTAACAGGATTAGTATTAGGAGATTCAGCATTAGATATTAACGTTCACGATACCTATTTCGTAGTGGCTCACTTCCACTTAGTAATGGGGGTATCTGCCTTATTAGGAATGTTTGCTGGTGTTTACCACTGGTTCCCTAAAATGTATGGTAGAATGATGAACAAAACATTAGGTTACTGGCACTTCTGGTTAACAATTATTACAGCTTACGGAGTATTCTTCCCAATGCACTTTATTGGTTTAGCTGGTTTACCACGTCGTTACTATACAAACACAAGCTTCCCAATGTTTGATGATTTAGCAGATATTAACGTATTCATGACTATCATGGCTATTATCGGTGGAGCTGCTCAGTTAATCTTTATTGCTAACTTCTTTATCTCTATGTACAGAGGTCAAAAAGCTACGCAAAACCCTTGGAATGCAAATACATTAGAATGGACTACCCCTGTAGAGCATATCCATGGAAACTGGCCAGGAGAAATTCCTGAAGTTCACAGATGGGCGTATGATTACAGTAAAACAGATGAAAATGGTGAGTATGTTCACGGAAAAGATTTCGTGCCACAAACAGTACCATTATTAGATGGAGAAGAGCCATCTTAATAAAAAGTAAAAATAAAAAGCCTTCCAATTTTGGGAGGCTTTTTATTTTTATAAACATAAGAATTCTTTATAATACGTATCTTAGCATAGTAAAGAGCTAAGTAACATATATTACAAAACAACCGTTTTATTTCAAGTATATTTGCAACTATATGAACGAAAACCTAAACCCTGAAAACAAACATTATTCTAATGAAGAGTTAGACGTTGAAAAAAAGCTGCGTCCACTGTCATTTGATGATTTTACAGGTCAAGATCAAGCGATAGAAAATCTTAAGATTTTTGTTGAAGCAGCAAATCAGCGTGATGAAGCGTTAGATCATGCTTTATTTCATGGACCTCCGGGGTTAGGAAAAACGACGTTAGCACACATTTTAGCAAATGAGTTGGGGGTAGGAATTAAAGTTACCTCAGGTCCTGTTTTAGATAAACCAGGAGACTTAGCAGGTTTACTAACCAACTTAGATGAAAGAGATGTACTTTTTATAGATGAAATCCATCGATTAAGTCCTGTAGTAGAAGAATATTTGTATTCGGCTATGGAAGATTATAAAATCGATATTATGATTGAATCTGGACCTAATGCACGTACAGTACAAATCAATCTAGAACCGTTTACTTTAGTAGGAGCAACTACACGATCAGGATTACTTACAGCTCCTATGAGAGCTCGTTTTGGAATCAGTAGTCGATTGCATTATTACTCAACTGAGCTACTAACAAACATTATTCAACGAAGTGCTTTTATATTAAAAGTGCCAATTTCTATGGAAGCTGCTATTGAGATTGCAGGAAGAAGTAGAGGAACACCACGTATAGCGAATGCATTATTACGTAGAGTGCGTGATTTTGCACAAATAAAGGGAGATGGTACCATTACTATTGAAATAGCTAGATATGCGCTAAAAGCATTAAATGTTGATGCACATGGACTAGATGAAATGGATAATAAAATATTATCTACGATTATTGATAAGTTCAAAGGTGGTCCAGTTGGAATTACCACGTTAGCTACTGCCGTGGCAGAAAATTCAGAAACAATAGAAGAAGTGTATGAACCTTTTTTAATTCAACAAGGGTTTATCATGCGTACGCCAAGAGGAAGAGAAGTAACCGATTTGGCTTATAAACATTTAGGTAGAATTAAAGGAAGTAGCCAAGGAGAGCTCTTTTAAAAATGAAACTGTTAAAAAAACTCATACCGATACTAGAATGGTTGCCTAACTATAAAAGATCACAATTAAGAGGTGATGTAGTTGCAGGTATAACTGTTGCTATTGTGTTAATTCCACAAGGTATAGCGTATGCACTTATTGCTGGATTACCACCAATTTATGGGTTATATGCCGCATTAATGCCTCAATTAATGTATGCTGTTTTTGGTACATCACGCCAAGTAGCAATTGGTCCTGTAGCAATGGATTCATTAATCGTAGCAACAGGAGTTTCTACTTTAGCATTAACAGGATCTGAAAGTTATATAGGTATAGCAATATTACTTGCGTTAGTGGTAGGGTCTATTCAATTTTTAATGGGGATTTTCCGCTTAGGTTTTGTAGTTAACTTCTTGTCGAGACCTGTAATAACTGGGTTTACATCTGCCGTAGCTTTAATTATTGGATTGAATCAGTTTAGAAATTTATTTGGAGTAGATTTTGTACAAAGCGATCAAATACATGTGTTGTTAGAAGATATTTTGTTCCGACTTCAATATTTTAAAACAAATACTACGATTATAGGTTTACTAGCCTGTGTGGTTATTATAATTTTTAGAAAAGTAAATAGAAAGATTCCAAATGCATTAATCGTTGTGATATTAGGAATTGTAACAATACGTCTTTTTGGAGATCAACTTACAGATGTAGCTATCGTAAAAGATATTCCTTCAGGACTTCCTAAGTTTTCAATACCAGTAATTGATGTAGCATTAATACGAGAATTAATACCAATTGCTGCAACATTGGTTATGGTAGGGTATTTAGAAACCATTTCTATAGGGAAAACGTTGGAAGCCAAACAAGATGAATATAGAGTTCGACCAAACCAAGAACTAGTAGCGTTAGGATTGAGTAATATGGTTGGATCATTGTTTCAATCATATCCTTCAGCATCAAGTTTTTCTCGTTCGGCAATCAATGCAGAATCTGGTGGAACAACAGGAGTTTCAGCAATCGTTTCGGCATTATTGGTAGTAATAACTTTACTTTTCTTAACACCGGTATTTTACCATTTACCTAAAACTATTTTATCAGCAATTATTATTGTTGCGGTTTTTAACTTGATAAATGTAAAAGAAGCAAGAAGGTTATGGAAAGCGAATAACTTAGATTTCTGGTTATTATTAGCTACTTTTTTAGCAACGATTTTCTTCGGAATTGAATACGGAATTTTAATAGGAGTAGTTTTATCGTTAATCGTTTTAATTTTTAGAACCTCAAGACCGTACGTAGCTGAGTTAGGAAAAGTGCCAAATTCGGATTTTTATCGTAATAAAAACAGATTCAAGGAAGTCATTATAGAAGAAGAAATTTTAGTGTTCCGTTTTGATGCACAATTATTTTATGCCAATTCAAACTATTTTCGTGATAAATTAGACGAAATGGCAGCAGAAAAAGGAAAGGCATTAAAGTTGATCGTTTTAGATGCAGAGAGTATTAATAGAGTAGATAGTACGGGTATAGACGTGTTAAAAGAACGTATTGTTTATTTTAACAAGCATAATATCCAATTCTATTTTGCAGGAGTAAAAGGGCCAGTAAGAGATGCCTTTTTTAGAGGTGGTTTATTAGATGTTGTAAGTTTAGATCACTTTTTTATGCGTGCTAACGGAGCCGTAAATTTTTATAAAACAGGAGATAATCAAAACCAAAAAAAATACGCACAATACATACATCAAGCGTATAAATAACTATATAATATTATGAAAATAGAGCAAATTTATACAGGTTGTTTAGCACAAGGAGCCTATTATATTGAAAGTAACGGAGAAGTAGCAATTATAGATCCATTACGTGAAGTAGATCCTTATATAAACAGAGCTGAAAAAGATGGCGCTAAAATCAAATATATTTTTGAAACGCATTTTCATGCAGATTTTGTAAGCGGTCACGTAACCCTTGCAGAAAAAACAGGAGCAACGATTGTATATGGACCAACAGCGAAAACGAACTACGAGGCTCATATCGCAACAGATGGTGAAGTGTTTACGTTAGGTGATATTACCATTACCGTATTACATACACCAGGGCATACGATGGAAAGTGCTTCTTATTTGTTAAAAGATAAAGACGGAAAAAACCATGCAATTTTTAGTGGAGATACCTTATTCTTAGGAGATGTAGGTCGTCCTGATTTAGCGCAAAAAGCAGCAAACTTAACACAAGAAGAATTAGCAGGATTGTTGTACGACAGTTTACGTACAAAAATCATGACGTTGGAAGATGAAGTAATTGTATATCCAGCACACGGAGCAGGTTCAGCTTGTGGTAAGAATTTAAGTAAAGAAACAGTTGGAACGATTGGAGACCAAAAGAAAACCAATTACGCATTGCGTGCAGACATGACCAAAGAGGAGTTTGTAAAAGAAGTAACAGACGGTTTATTACCTCCACCTGAATATTTCCCTTTAAATGTAAAAATGAATAAGGAAGGATACCAATCTATCGATGAAGTTATTAAAAGCGGAGCAAAAGCTTTATCTGTAGAAGATTTTGAAAAAATAGCAAATGAAACAGATGCGTTGGTATTAGATGTTCGTAATCAAGCAGAATTTATTCAAGGATTCATTCCGCAATCAATTTTTATTGGTTTAGGAGGAACATTTGCACCATGGGTAGGAGCATTGATAAAAGATGTTACACAACCAATTTTATTAGTTACCCCTGAAGGACAAGAAGAAATGACGATTACACGTTTGTCTCGTGTTGGTTTTGATAATGTATTAGGATATTTAGATGGAAGCTTTGCAGCTTGGAAAGCAGCAGGAAAAGAAGTAGACACCTTGCGTTCGGTTCCTGCAACTGTTTTAGCAGAAGAACTTACGAAGGGAGCTCCAGTTTTTGATGTGCGTAAACCAGGAGAATATACAAGTGAGCATATTATAGATGCACCAAGTACTCCGTTAGATTTCTTAAACGACCATATTGAAGAGTTTCCAACAA
This sequence comes from Tenacibaculum sp. TB-56, assembly GCF_059716275.2. Classification (NCBI taxonomy): domain Bacteria; kingdom Pseudomonadati; phylum Bacteroidota; class Flavobacteriia; order Flavobacteriales; family Flavobacteriaceae; genus Tenacibaculum; species Tenacibaculum sp. TB-56. The sequence goes on from NZ_CM201367.1 coordinate 1,454,970, forward strand.
AAGGAGATTTTTATGTGCATTGTGCAGGTGGATATCGTTCTGTAATTGCAGCATCTATTTTAAAAGCTAGAGGATTCCATAACATAATTGATGTTGCAGGTGGATACAAAGCAATTAAAGAAACTGATATTCCAAGATCAGCAGCTGTTTGTCCATCAACCTTAAAATAAAAATAATGAAGAGAGGTATATTTTTAGTAGGTTTATTTTTAACAGTAGTATTGTCGTGTAAACCTCAAACCAATGAGGCAAAAGATATCACGGTTGAAAACTTGCAGGTAGTTTTAGAAAACGAAGATAACGTACAGTTGTTAGATGTTAGAACTCCACAAGAATGGGCAGAAGGAGTAATTAAAGATCCGATAAAAATAGATATTACAGGAGATGACTTTGAAGGAAAGGTTTTAGAAAAGTTAGATAAATCGCAACCTGTATATATTTACTGTCGCTCAGGAGGTAGAAGTAAAAAAGCTACGGAACTCCTAGCAAAAAAAGGTTACAAAGCCTATAATGTTTTAGGAGGTTATCTAGAATGGACAGAGAAAAATAAAGATTAATAAAAAATCCCGAGTATACTACTCGGGATTTTTTATTCACCTTATTATTCCTCAAACATTGTTTTGATTAATAATTCAGTTTCGTTGTTATTATTAATTATTATGACTTTTTCAAATTTACCATCAAAATTACTATCAATAAACTTTAATTCTTTTTTTGAATCATAAATTAAAACGAATTCTTCTGGCACTCCATCCTCATCATTATCGAGAGAATAACCAACTTTATCTCCAGCTGAATTATAACAATCAGTTTTTTCATAAATGCCATTTTCATTTCTGTCAAAACAAGTTTGATATACTTTTCCATAAGTAGTATAAACTCTAGCAATTTCATAATTGGAATCAAAGTTTACATCAAAAAACTGATTAGCTATTTTATTGTTTTCTTTCCAATAGCTAGTCAAGATTTCGTGATTATTTATCCATTTGAAAGTGAAGTTTTTAGCATCCATTAATAGAGAAATTTCTTTATTTAATTTAAAAGAATAAACCCCAAGTCCGATGCTTGTTAAAGAAAGTAATATTATTAAGGTTTCTTTCAGTTTCATAGTTAAGTAATTTTTTGGCGAATTTAGTCTTTTAAGTCAAACTTTAAAAAAATAAAAAAACCGAGACATTTGTCTCGGTTTTACTTTTTCTTAGCTCTTTTCCCACTTAAAATTTTAACGTTGCACCTACTAAAAAGTTTCTAGTAGCTTGCGGATAGTACCCTTGTACTTCAAAAGAAGTTCCAGGAGTATCCCAAGTATTTAAATAGGTGTATCCTCTATCAACATATTCTTTGTCAAAAAGGTTGTTAACCAATCCTGTAAATACAATTGATTTAAAAATTGTATTCATTTCAAGTTCATAACTAACATTAAAATCACTAACGTAATAGCTATCTAGTTTAGAGGCTTTTGTATTAGTATTACTTAAGTATTGTTCACCAACAAATTTAGACAGTAAAGCTAATTGTAGCCCTTTTATAGGCTTATAAACCAAAGCATTTCCAGCGATAATATCAGGGGAAAAAGCAATGTTTGTAGTTCCAATATTGCGTTGAACACCATCACGATCTAACATAAAATTGTTGATTTTATTACTACTTACGGTAAGATTTTGATTAATGCTAAATTTGTCTGTAACGTTAATATTAGCATCAATTTCTACTCCTAAACGATAGCTGTCTTTCACATTTTCACGTAAATATTCCCCAACATCATTTAATCCACCTGTTTGAATTAATTGATTGTCGTAAGACATATAGTAGATATTAGTATTCAATTGAACTGTTTTATTGTGTAAACGCCATCCAAGTTCAAAATCATCTAAGGTTTCATGTTGTACGTTGATACCGTTTTGAAAATCATCACGGTTCGGTTCTCTATTCGCACGAGCATACGATGCATAAATACTATTTTCTTTATTGATGGTGTAAGTAACCCCTAATTTAGGATTAAAGAAGCTAAACGAAGTATCAACATTTAAAGGGTTTCTATCTGAAGTTAATCCGTTAGTTTGATAATCAATAAACCTAACTTGTACATCAATAAAAGCTTTTAGGTTATCAAAAACATTAAAAGTAGCCTTAGAAAAAACACTAAAGTCGTTCTTTTTAGCATCGCTAAAATAATAACGATCTCTAATACCAGCTCCATCAGCAAATTCTTTAGCCCAAATAACTTCTCCAAAGTGGTCTCCTGTATAATTACTATAAGAAGCACCAGAGATTAACTCGAACTTTTCAGTTTTATAAGTTACGTTAGCATTAACCACATAAAAGTCATTGTCTAACCAACGACGAACAATTAAATCTGTAGCAGGAGAACCATACCAGTCGGTTCCTGTTGCTTCTACAATACCATCATATTTTGATACAGCACTGCCTTCTTTAAATTGCTCAAAATACCCTTCTCCTTTGGTGTAATTTAAACCAATATTGGTAGACCAATTTTCAGATAACTGCTCATTCCAGTGTAATTGGTAGTGATCTTGCCAATAATTATCGGTTTCATTATCGTAGGTATACGGATTTTGACGACGGTTTTCTTGTAATTCCTCAGCGCTTAATCCATACCAAGCTTGGTACGTTCTTTCTTTTCCTCCAAAAGCTAAGGCTTTAATCAACGTATTGTCATCGGTATAGCTACCTTGTAAAAAATACGATTTTAAATCGGTAAAAGCACGGTCAACATATCCGTCAGAATAAATGTTAGACAAACGTCCTGCAAACTCAAAATGATCGTTTAGTTTTCCAGTAGTAAATTTTACGGTGTGCTTTCTTGTTCCGAACGAACCAAAAGCATTTGAAATTTCTCCACCAGCTTCTTCTGAAACAGCATCAGTTAAAATGTTTAAACTAGCACCAAAAGCTCCAGAACCGTTCGTAGAAGTTCCTACACCACGTTGTAATTGTAAGCTTTGGGTTGACGAAGCAAAATCTCCCATATTTACCCAAAAAGTTCCTTGACTTTCGGCATCGTTATACGGAATTCCGTTAATGGTAACGTTAACACGAGAAGCATCTGAACCACGTACACGAATATAAGTGTAACCAACACCTGCACCTGCATCAGATGAGGATGTTACCGAAGGTAAATAGTTTAACAATACAGGAATATCCTGTCCTAAATTACGTTTTTCTATTTCTTGTTTGCTAAGGTTAGAGTGTGTTACAGGCGCATCTGCTTTTACACGAACAGCAGAAACTAGCACTTCATCTAACACTGTTTCGTTAGAAATTAATTGAAAGGTAATTTGTTGGTTGTTGGTAAGTTCAACTTCTTGCGAAGTACTTTTAAATCCTACATAAGAAACCTCAATAACATGTGTTCCTTTGGTTAGGTTTAATTTAAAACTACCTTCAAAATCGGTTGAAGTTCCTTTGGTTTGATTTCTAACAGCAACGGTTGCGCCAACTAAAGGTTCTTGATTTCCATCAACTACTTTACCAGATAAAATAAACGTTTGTGCGCTTGTTGTTAATGTTGTGAATACTACGAGTAAAAAAGTTACTATCTTCACTTTTTTACGAAAAGACATCGGTCTCATTTATAAAAAACAAAATCGAATAAAAAGAGGTAATTATTCTTTAGTTAAACATTGAATAATTAAATTATGAGCGTAAAGCGTAGCTTTACTTTTGCACTCGCTAAAAAGGTCTGCCAGACCTTTTATTTACGCTCGCTTCCCTAAACAGCATTACCTGTTCCAGGTTCGTTGGGTATGATCTCAGCCTATTTTTAATTATGAGTTATAAATGTTGAATTTTAAGTTAACTAACAACTATTCACTAAACACTAATAACTCAAAAGGCACCCCTTTATGAGAACAGTGCAAAGGTAAATATGAAATATGAATTAAGAGCGATAAATAGCGGGTTTTTCTAGGGTTATTTATAAATGAAAGGTAGGTTATTAAGGAAATAAAAAAACATTCTAAATCAATTTATAGATTTAACACACGCATTCCGTTGTAATTTTAATATTTTAGTGGTGAAAATATCAGATATTTATGAGTAAATCTTTTAAAACGAGCGTTAATAAAACGCATGATTTTGACTTTACTGAAGCGCAAATAGAGGCGTTAGATATAGTAGAAAAATCAAAAAATAACTACCACGTACTTGAAGGCAACCAATCGTATCAAGCTACCATACTCCAAACAAATTTCAACAAAAAAACATACACCATTCAAATCAACGGAAACACCTATGAGGTGAATATTTCTAACGAATTAGATATGTTGATTGATGAATTAGGTTTAGAAGTAGCTGCAGAGAAAAAAGAAAACGATATCAAGGCACCAATGCCGGGGTTAATTGTTTCTGTTGATGTTGAAATTGGTCAAGAAGTAAAAGAAGGTGATGGAATTTTGGTGTTAGAAGCCATGAAAATGGAAAATACCTTACAAGCACCAAGAGACGGAGTCGTAAAATCGGTAGCTATTCAGGCAGGTGATAAAGTAGAAAAGAATACGGTTTTAATAGAAATGGAATAAGATGAAAAAGATATTAGTAGCAAATAGAGGAGAGATTGCCTTACGTGTAATGCGTACGGCAAAAAAGATGGGAATTAAAACGGTAGCGGTTTATTCGGAAGCAGACAGAAATTCACCACACGTAACTTTTGCAGACGAAGCAGTATGTATTGGCCCTGCACCATCGAATCAATCCTATTTATTAGGCGATAAAATTATTGAAGTAGCGAAAGAGTTAGATGTAGATGGAATTCACCCAGGATACGGATTTTTAAGTGAAAATGCAGCCTTTGGAGAAGCCGTAGCAAAATCAGGAATTGTATTTATAGGTCCAAAAACTCATGCTATTGAAGTAATGGGAAGTAAATTGGCAGCAAAAGATGCAGTAAAAGCCTATGATATTCCGATGGTTCCAGGTATTGATGAAGCGGTAACCGATGTAGAATATGCTTCGAAAGTAGCGAATGAAATAGGATATCCGATTTTAATCAAAGCCTCAGCAGGAGGCGGAGGAAAAGGAATGCGTGTTGTTGAAAAAGAAGTCGATATTAAAGATCAAATGCAGCGTGCAATTTCAGAGGCAGAATCAGCTTTTGGAGATGGTTCTGTATTTATAGAAAAATATGTAGGGTCACCACGTCATATAGAAATCCAAGTGTTGGCAGACGCTCATGGAAACGTAGTACATTTATTTGAACGCGAATGTTCGGTACAACGTCGCCACCAAAAAGTAGTAGAAGAAGCACCATCGAGTGTGTTGACTCCAGAAATTAGAGAAGCCATGGGGGCTGCAGCTGTAAGAGTTGCGAAAGCCTGTGATTATTTAGGAGCTGGAACAGTGGAGTTCTTACTAGACGAAAACAAAAACTTCTACTTCCTAGAAATGAATACACGTTTACAAGTAGAGCATCCAGTTACGGAACTCATTACGGGAGTAGACTTAGTAGAGCAACAAATAAAAATAGCAAGAGGAGAGGAGCTATCATTCACCCAAGACGATTTACAAATTAACGGACATGCACTAGAGTTACGTGTATATGCAGAAGATCCGTTAGACAATTTTGCACCGAGTATTGGAGTGTTGGAAACCTACCAACATCCGAAAGGAGAAAATATTCGTGTAGATGATGGTTTTGAAGAAGGTATGGAAATTCCTATTTATTACGATCCGATGATTTCTAAATTGATTACCTACGGAAATACGCGTGAAGAAGCTATTGAGTTAATGAAACAAGCGATTAGTAATTATAAGGTAAAAGGAATAGAAACTACGTTGCCGTTCGGAAAGTTCGTATGTGAACACGAAGCTTTCACCTCAGGGAATTTCGATACTCATTTTGTAAAGAAGTATTACACACCAGAGTTGTTAGAAGCAGTATACGAAAAAGAAGCAAAGATTGCTGCACAAGTTGCCTTACAGCAGTATTTAAAAGAGCAACGTATTTTAAAAACTTGTTAATATATAATGTGCGTTAGGGATTAACTCAATAATTTGTATTTTACGTGTTTCGTTGAATGCAAAGCATTTGCAGCGGCATCCTTTTGTTGTCAGTTCGAGTTTGCGAAGCAAATATCGAGAACCAACAAAAGATATAGCGGAAAGCCCGACCCTTGTGGAACGCCAAAAAAAAGAATATAGATGAAATCTAAAATAGAAGCATTACAACATAAAATTACCGAAGCAAAGTTAGGAGGCGGACAACAACGCATCGACCGTCATCATCAAAAAGGAAAATTAACCGCTCGTGAGCGTATCGATTATTTCTTAGATGAAGGTTCTTTTGAAGAAGTAGGCATTTTAGTAACTCATAGAACGACCGATTTTGGAATGGAAAATCAGAAGTTTTATGGAGACGGAGTGGTAACAGGATACGGAACTGTAAACGGACGCTTGGTATATGTGTTTGCACAAGACTTTACGGTGTTTGGAGGGTCCTTATCGGAAACACATGCGGAAAAAATCTGTAAGATTATGGATTTAGCAGTAAAAGTAGGAGCACCATTAATCGGATTGAACGATTCTGGTGGAGCGCGTATTCAAGAAGGAGTGCGTTCGTTAGGGGGTTATGCCGATATTTTTTACAGAAATGTACAAGCATCGGGAGTAATTCCGCAAATCTCAGCAATTATGGGGCCTTGTGCGGGTGGAGCAGTATACTCACCAGCGATGACCGATTTTACCGTTATGGTAGAAAATTCAAGTTATATGTTTGTTACGGGACCTAACGTAGTAAAAACAGTAACCAATGAAGAAGTAACTTCGGAAGAGTTAGGAGGAGCGAGTACGCATGCAACTAAATCGGGAGTTACGCATTTAACGGCAGCGAACGATGTACAATGTTTGGAAGATATTAAAACATTGTTGAGCTATATGCCACAGAACAATCAAGAAACTACAGCAAAGTTACCATTTGAATTAGGCGATGAAATTAGAGAAGAATTAGCCAATATAGTTCCAGATAATGCCAACAAGCCGTACGATATGCGTGCAGTAATTGATGGTATTGCTGATGCTGATTCGTTTTTTGAAATCCATAAAGATTATGCTGATAATATCGTGGTTGGATTTGCGCGTTTAGGAGGAAGAAGTGTTGGGATTGTTGCCAACCAACCGATGAGTTTAGCCGGATGTTTGGATGTAAACAGTTCTAAAAAAGCAGCACGATTCACTCGTTTTTGCGATTGCTTTAATATTCCGTTATTAGTGTTGGTAGATGTACCAGGATTTTTACCTGGAACTGACCAAGAATGGAATGCTATTATTACCAACGGAGCAAAATTATTGTATGCGTTGAGTGAAGCTACCGTGCCAAGAGTAAGTGTAATTACCCGTAAAGCTTATGGTGGAGCGTATGACGTAATGAATTCAAAACACATTGGAGCCGATATGAATTTTGCATGGCCTAGTGCAGAAATTGCGGTAATGGGAGCAAAAGGAGCGAGTGAAATTATCTTTAAAAAGGAAATTGCCGAAGCTGACGATCACGAAGCGAAACTAGCGGAGAAAGAAGCGGAGTATGCTGATAAATTTGCGAATCCGTACCGTGCAGCAGAACGCGGATTTGTAGATGAGGTTATTTTGCCACAAGATACCCGTAGAAAACTAATCAAAGCTTTTGCCATGTTAGAAGGTAAAAAGGTAGAACGACCTAATAGAAAACACGGGAATATTCCGTTGTAAGAAAAGATTTAAGTAAAAAAGTTAAAGGTAATAGTGTTTTTAACTTTTTATGTTCTAAAACCGAAACTTTTTTCGGTTTTCTTTTTTTTCTGAGTGTTGTTTTTTTTCGTCTAAACGTTTGGTGATCGCTGCTTTTTTAGGTTTAGTAGCTTTACGTACTTTAGGTACTACTAAAGCTTGTTCTAAGAGGTTAAAAAAGCGTTCAGTTACCAATTCTTTATTGCGGTGTTGTGAGCGGCTTTCTTGAGAGCTTAGGGTTAAAACATTGTCTTTAGACAATCTGTTGTCTAGGTTTTTAAGCAACAATTCTTTTTCCTCTTCGGTGAGTCCTTCAGAACTTTCGATAGTAAACGTCAATTCTACTTTTGAGGAAACCTTGTTTACATGCTGTCCGCCCGCACCAGAGCTTCGTACGGCTTTAAAGTTGAGTTCTTTTAATAGTTGTTCTTTGTTCATGGTGTTTGTGAATGCATTAATTTCTAATGTCAGTTCGAGTGGTTTTTATCAAGTGATAATGAGAAGAAAATTTTATCGAGAACTATTCCAGCGTCTAAGTCCTAAATTCTCGATACAAATTATGCTCTTTTCAATCGCAAAATTCACTCGAATTGACTGTTTTCTTTAATGTATTTATTCATTAGTCAATTGGGTAATCGGGTGTTCCTAAATCTTGATGCATAAAATGCATGTCTACATCGGTAAGGGTATCCGAAAAAGAATACAAGTTTTCTTTTTTAGCGAGTAACGCATCAATAATTGCTACTGCTTTTTTTAAGCGGGTTTCTTTATCACCTTTTAATAACACATAAGGGCGATTGTATTTTTTTAACGCATTTTCAAAGGCTTTAAACATTTCCAAACGTTGCTCGGGTCTGTCGCGTAAATCATCGGCCTCCCAAGGAGTATCGATATAGGTTAAAAAATAAATATCGTAAGTGTTTGCAATGGCAGCCTCATCTAATTTCGGATCTACGAATCCGCCATAATACTCTTCAGAATATACTTTAGTTTCTAGCAAATCGGTGTCACAAACCAAGACTTTATCTGCTTTTCTAGCCAATTCGTTTTCCAAACCCATTTGTCCTTCAGCAATCGGAATTAAATCGCTTTGTTCACAGGTTTTACGTTCGTTATTCCATTTGTCTTGTAAATATTCCCGAGCAAATTCGGGAGCCCAAACCGTATTGTAATGGCGTGCTAACTGACCAGAAAGTGTGGTTTTTCCCGTACTTTCAGGTCCAAATAAAACTACTTTTACAAGGTTGATAGGTTGTTGTTTAAGTGCTTTTTCCATGCTAAATATCCTGCAATTGCTATAAAAGTAAAAATTAAATATTGAATACTGGTAAAGGTAAATCCTTTATAAAAGTACAAAGGAACGGAAATGATATCTCCGATAATCCAATAAATCCAGTTCTCTATTTTTCGTTTTGCCATGAGCCACATTCCCACAAAGAAAATAGCTGTGGTAACGGTATCAACATAGGCAGTCCAGTTAGTCCATTTGTCGAAACTTGTGTACACAACATACACAAAAAGTAGGGTTGCTAAAAAAATAGCGATGCTTATTTTTTTCTCTTTTGGTGTGGTTCTAGAAATTGGTGTAACGTGAGAGGCATCTACTTTACGCGTCCAGATATACCAACCGTATACACTCATGCTAAAATAGTAGCCGTTAATCATCATATCGCCTAATAGTTCCCATTTTAACAAGAGGTACACAAAAATAGCAGTGCTTATCATTCCCGTAGGGAACACCCAAATTTTATTCTGTTTAGAATACCAAACCGATAAAAAACCAAAAATTACGGCAATAATTTCTAGCCAAACATCTATGGGATTATAGTCGGCATATTGACCAAAAAGGAAATCAAAAAGTTGGTTCATAATCGCTACGATCCGTTTTTACGATTTTCATAAATAGCAATCCATTATCTATCAATTCAAACGTGTTTTTTAACTCAGAAGTAATCAAATTCATTACGATGTCATAGTCACCATATACTTGGGTACTTAATGGATTTTCCAATATAGTTAAACCAGAAGCACGTAACTTTTTAATGAAGTTGATAATAGGTTCTTCAAATTCGTTTTGAAGTGGACTTAGGGTAAGTTCTACAGAGATTTTCATTGTTCTTTTTTATTGAAAAGAAACAAAGTTACAAAGTTTCAAAATTGTTTAAGGTGTTTTAATAGAATAGTTCCTTAGTATGCATATACACAAGTAAACCCTTCCATTTCTAAGAAGCGAATATCGTAGTCAGAAGTTTCACCTTCGTACAAAATTTTACCTGTAGTTTCATTGGTGTCAAAAGAGAAATCTTCAATATAAATGTTTTCTAAGAAGCGGAGTTTTTTCTTTCCGTAGATTTTATACAAACTTTCTTTGGCGCCCCAAACAATGGTGAGTTTGCTTACCAAAGCATCGTGGTTGGCAATCGATTTGTATTCTTCAATAGGAGTAAACTTATGGGCAATTTTTACAATCTTGTCTCGCTGCATTTCAATATCAATACCAACAGGTTGTTCTGTAGAAATAATAATGGCCGAAAAGATGAATGAATGCGTAATCGAAATAAAATTTCCATCTTTTAAATGTGGTTTTCCATACTCATCATACACCAAATCATTATCAGTATAACCAATTTCTTTTAGTAAATGGCGCACACTTAAAAAACCTCTTTGATGCAAATCGGATTTCATACCATTTACTCGTTGCTGATTTTCATCTGTAAGAAATACCCCTTTTGAAAGTTCTTCAAAAGGTTCATCTATCTTCCAAATCAACGCTTTAGCGTGGTTGTTTACCGTTAATGTTTTGTAAAGAGGCATATTTTAGAAAGTTATTTCGTAATTTTGCGACTCAAATTTAAGATATATAAATATACAAAAATATGAGCACAAAAACCGTTACATATGTTCCTTACAAAGTTAAAGATATTTCTTTAGCCGATTGGGGAAGAAAAGAGATTGAATTGGCAGAGGCAGAAATGCCTGGGTTAATGAGTTTACGTGAAGAATACAAAGAGGAGCAACCTTTAAAAGGTGCAAGAATTGCAGGATGTTTACACATGACGATTCAAACTGCGGTTTTAATTGAAACATTACAAGCTTTAGGAGCTGAGGTTACTTGGAGTTCTTGTAATATTTTCTCTACGCAAGATCAAGCTGCTGCTGCTATTGCTGCTGCTGGAACACCAGTTTATGCTTGGAAAGGAATGAATGAAGAAGAGTTTGATTGGTGTATTGAACAAACATTATTCTTTGGTGAAGATCGTAAACCATTAAACATGATTTTAGATGATGGTGGAGATTTAACAAACATGGTATTAGATAAATATCCTGAGTTAGCTCCTGGAATTAAAGGTTTATCAGAAGAAACGACTACTGGTGTTCACCGTTTATACGAACGTGTTAAAAACGGAACATTACCAATGCCAGCAATTAACGTAAATGATTCGGTTACAAAATCGAAATTTGACAATAAGTACGGATGTAAAGAATCTGCAGTAGATGCAATTCGTCGTGCAACTGATGTAATGTTAGCTGGTAAAAGAGTAGTGGTTTGTGGTTATGGTGATGTAGGTAAAGGTACTGCAGCATCTTTCCGCGGAGCGGGTTCTATTGTAACTGTTACAGAAATTGATCCTATTTGTGCATTACAAGCTGCTATGGACGGTTTTGAAGTAAAGAAGCTAGAAACTGTTGTAGGTAATGCTGATATCGTAATTACTACTACTGGTAACAAAGATATCGTTCGTTCAGAGCATTTTGAAGCAATGAAAGATAAGACTATCGTTTGTAACATCGGTCACTTTGACAATGAAATTCAAATGACTTGGTTAAATGAAACTTACGGAGATACTAAGGTTGAAATTAAACCACAAGTTGATAAATATACTATCAAAGGAAACGATATTATTGTATTAGCGGAAGGACGTTTAGTTAACTTAGGATGTGCTACTGGTCACCCAAGTTTTGTAATGTCTAACTCATTTACCAACCAAACACTAGCGCAAATCGAATTATGGAATCATGCTGATAAGTATGAAAATGATGTGTATATGTTACCAAAACACTTAGATGAAAAAGTAGCAAAATTACACTTAGCGAAGATTGGTGTGGAGTTAACTGAGTTACGTGAAGACCAAGCGAAATATATTGGTGTAACTGTAGAAGGTCCATACAAGCCAGAACACTATAGATACTAGATTATAGATTTGAGATTTTAGAATCAAGAATCAAGACACAAAAAATCCCGCAACATTGTTGCGGGATTTTTTTATGCTTTTTATAAACGTTTTGTTTTATTCAGTAGGAATACGCTCATCAATCATTTTTAATGGCATATCTTCCATTAAATCGATTAAGTCTAAAATATCTCTTACTTTTTCTTCTTCTTCAGCTTGTTCTGTAACAAACCATTGTAAAAAGATTTCAGAAGTAAAATCACCTACTTTTCTTGCGGTTTTAAATACGTTATGAATAGCTTTAGTTACTTCTATTTCTGCATCTAAAGAAGCCTCAAAAATAGCTCGTAAGCTTTCAAATTCATGAGCTACTTCTGTTACAGTAGGAGAGATGGCACTACCACCATTATCGTTTACAAATTTAAAAATCTTCATCATGTGAGCTCTTTCTTCTTCAGCTTGCTTATAAAAATAAGTAGCACTATTTCTAAGCTCTCTTTGGTCGCACCAAGATGCCATAGCTAAGTACTTAGAAGAAGCATATTGCTCCATCATGATTTGGTGGTTTAGCAAATCAACTACTTCCACATCTAAAATCATGTCTCTTCTTATTGCTGTTTCCATAATATTTTGTTTAGTTTTAATACTATAAAGATACAGATTATAAGATGTTAAAAAGAATGAAGGCTCTAATTTAAAGCTAGTCTTAGTAAAGGGTTTTCTGGTTGAAAACAGCTAATAGCAGCTCTCTTAGCTCGATAAGTTGAGGTACTTCTAAGAATAAAACATGTTTGTTGTCTGCAGCGAAAAGGAGTATGAAATTATCGCCGTTAATAATGTTTTCTAATGATTCGTAAGAAGCGTATTCTAGTACTTTTTTTCTGAAAGCTAATAGCTGACAAAAAGTAAAGTCTATTACTTTATAGCCTAAATCTAGTTGGTAACAATTTCTGCCACCACAAGATATTTTAAACGGTACATCTTCTACGAAAAAATTCATTCGGCAAATATAATTATTTTTAATGAATCTAAAGAAGAATAATAAAACAATAAAAAAGCCTGCAAATTTGCAGGCTTTTTAAGTTATAAACGTCTTTTAAGACTAGATGCTTAATGATTCGAATAACTCAACTAACTTAGGGTTAGAAGGTCTTGGAGCGTTAGCATCTACAATGTTTCCTTGAGGATCTAATAAGATAAATCTTGGAATTCCAGAAACTCTATAAGCATCCATGAAAGACTTATCTTCTTTAGCGTATAATTGAACACCTGTTAATTCTTTGTCAACAATCATTTGTTTCCAAGTTTCATAATCTTTTTGTCTATCAACAGAAATACTTACAAATGCGATATTTTTATCGTGATATTTTTCTTCAACTTGCTTTAAGAAAGGAATTTCGTTTTTACAAGGCTGACACCAAGTAGCCCATAAATCGATATAAACGTATTTTCCTTTTAAATCATCTAAAGAAGTAGTACCTCCAGCATTGTTTTCGTAATCTACAAATTTAGGAGATTCCATTCCTTTAGCTAAGTTTTTAGCTAAGTATTGTTTATCGTTATATACTTTAGTTAAGTATTTTTCTAAACCAGTAATACTTTGTTTTTGGTTTGCAGCAAATGTAGAATCTAAAGCAGCTTCATCAACTCTTTTGTTAAATCCATCAACAAATTCAGAAACTTTAGCTCTAAAGTCTAATTCTGGTAAATCCATTAACTCTTTATCTCCAAATAATTTTTCTTGCTCCATAGAAGATTTAGCGATGAAAGCACTTTCTTTAGAGCCTTCTCCTGTAAAAGTGATAGTTTCATCAAACTCATTCGCATCAAGAGTCATGTTAATATCAGCTCCGTTTTTTAAGTATAAAGTAGCGTATTCTTTCCCATCAAAAAGTCTGTAAAAGCCATCTTTTACATTCATAGTATCTTTAAACATACCATTTTCATCAACTTTTATTACTCTGTTGAATTTAAATTGAGGGTTAGATATTACAACAGAATCTGAATTTTTATTTGTTATTTTTCCAGAAAAAGTAACATAATCTTTTGATTCTTTGCTACATGCAACGATAGATAGCGCTAAAAGCGATGAATAGATAAATTTTTTCATTTATAAAAATTTTTTATAGTAGTCTGTAAATTTATAAATATTATTCAAAGAACAAGTGTTAAAAAACTATTAATCGTTTACACAATGTTCTTTTTTACCAGTATTAACGAGGTTTTTTTGAGTAAAGCATTGCTAATTGCCTGTTGCCTTACAATATATTTCTTTTTTCTTAGGTTAATTTAACCAACCTTCTCTGTCTAAACTACGATACTGAATAGCTTCAGTAATATGTTCTGATTGAATATCTTTTGAATTTGCCAAATCGGCAATGGTACGAGATACTTTTAAAATTCGGTCATAGGCTCGAGCAGAAAGATTTAATTTTTCCATCGCTATTTTTAAAAGATGTTTACTTTCTTCAGAAATTTTACAGAATTTACGTATTTGCTTTACACTCATTTGAGCATTGTAATGAATGTTCTCAAAATCTTTAAATCGTTCTGTTTGTAGCTCTCTAGCTTTGGTAACACGTTTTCTAATATCTACGCTACTTTCTCCTTTGCGTTCTTCAGAGAGTTTTTCAAAAGGAACAGGAGTTACTTCAATATGAATATCGATTCTGTCTAATAGCGGACCCGATATTTTGCTTAAATAACGTTGCATTTCAGCAGGAGAGGAGGTAATAGGAGCGTCTGAGTTATTAAAATATCCTGACGGACTAGGATTCATACTTGCGACTAACATAAAACTACTAGGGTAATTCACAGTAAAACGAGCCCTTGAAATAGTAACTTCTCTATCTTCTAAAGGTTGACGCATGACTTCTAATACTGTTCGTTTAAACTCAGGAAGCTCATCTAAAAATAATACACCGTTGTGGGCTAATGAAATTTCACCCGGTTGCGGATATTGTCCGCCACCAACTAATGCAACGTCCGAAATTGTATGATGAGGGCTACGAAAGGGGCGTTGATACATTAAGCCAGTATTCTTTACTTTTCCAACAACGGAATGTATTTTAGTGGTTTCTAAGGCTTCATGTAAGGTCATTGGAGGTAAAATTGATGGAAGCCGTTTGGCTAACATTGTTTTTCCTGCACCTGGAGGGCCAATTAATATAATGTTATGTCCGCCAGCAGCAGCAATTTCCATACAGCGTTTAATAGATTCTTGACCTTTAACATCTGAAAAATCAAATTCAGGAAAATCCATGTGTTTATAAAACTCAGCGCGGGTGTCAACGGTTGTAGGTTCAATTAGTTTACTACCATCAAAATGATTGATAACTTCCATAATATTATCAGCTCCCAAAACATTTAAGTCATTAACAATGGCTGCTTCTTTTGCATTTTCTTTAGGAAGGATTAAGTGTTTAAATCCTTCTTCACGGGCTTTAATAGCAATGGGCAATGCACCCTTTATGGGGTGTAAACTTCCATCTAAAGAAAGTTCTCCCATAATTATATAATCTTCTATGTTTTGAGATTGTATTTGATTAGAGGCTGCTAAAATCCCAACAGCTAAGGTTAAATCATAAGCAGCACCTTCTTTTCGAATATCGGCAGGAGCCATATTTATTATGATTTTCTTACCAGGAAGTTTATAGTTGTTATTGGCTAAAGCAGCTGAAATTCTGTACGAACTTTCACTTACGGCTTTATCGGGTAATCCTACCAAATGATAACCTATTCCTTTATCAATATTTACTTCAACAGTAATTGTAGTAGCTTCTATACCAAAAACAGCGCTTCCATAAACTTTTACTAGCATATTTTTCCTCTTTCTGTTAAAGATATAAAAAATATGTTAAGCTATTACGTTTGATTTAGTTATGCTTGTTCTTCGTCTTTTTTCAATGAAGGAAAAACAAACCTGTATAACTTTCGCATGCTTAAGAATATAAAAACAACAAAAACGATAGCGAGTATAGGCAAGAAGATAGAAAAAGCAGACATTACCACCGAGGTGCCTGTTTCTACTGTTGAAATTATAGGATTTGCAACGCCAGCTGTTGTAGCTGTTGAAGTTAAACGAGCAGAAGCTGTAGTTCCTTTTATTGCCGTTGCTGTTCCTCCACCAGCAATAATTGCCAGTGCCCAAGTAATTACGGGAGATAAATCGGCAACAGTTGAAACCATTACAGCTGTACCCGCAATGGCAGCTAACGGAATGGCTATAGTATCGAGTACGTTGTCAAACCAAGGAATGTAATAAGCAAATATTTCCAATAAAGTTGCGACTCCTAATGCGATAATAGCAGGAGAACTTGCAACCCACATCCAGTTCTCGTTTAAAGGGATAGCTTGGTAATAACCAGCTAAACTTAAAGCAAACAAAGGCAGGAAAACTCGAAATCCGACCGAAGCGGCAAGCCCGATCCCTAAAAAGATACTGATGATTGTTTCTGGACTCATCTTTTTTTTAATGTAAGATATAAAAAAAGCCCCTTTTAAAAAAGAGGCTTTTAAAATATTATGATAATACTATTATTAGTTGTTGTTGAAACGGTCTAAACCAGTTTTTAACCAATTGTAATATGTTGTGTGGTCTGTATACTGTTGAGGTGAGTTTAATACTTCTAACTCAGGACTCATTAATACATAGAATGGTTGAGAAGCAGTTTTAAAGTTTGCTGCTTGTAAGGTAGCCCACTTATCACCATAGGTTCTAATTCTTTTTACTTTACCGTTAGATTTGATAAAATCGAATTGCTCTTCTTCTGGTAACATTCTTTGGTGATCATCTACGTATAAAGAAATTAATACATAATCATCATTGATTAAAGAATAGATGTTTGGTTGACTCCAAATATTTTCTTCCATTTTACGACAGTTAACACAAGCCCATCCTGTAAAATCTAATAATACTGGTTTATTTACAGATTTAGCGTAAGCAATACCTTCGTCAAAATCTTTAAAACAGTTTAAGTTAAGAGGACAGTGGTTGTCTTTTTCATAAATACTATGGAATTTAGGAGGAGCAAATCCACTTAATAATTCATTTTGATTCCAAGCTGGTTTTTCCATAACTCCAGGAGCTAAGTAGACAGATAAAGCTAATGCACCTATACCTACTAAGACTCTGAAAAGGGTCATTTTTCCATACTTTTTCCCAATAAATCCGAATAAGTAAAGAGCTAATAAGAATGCAATTAAAGCCCAAATTCCGATAAAAATTTCTCTTTTTAATAATCCCCAGTGACCAACTAAGTCTGCATTTGATAAGAATTTGAAAGCGAAAGCTAATTCAATAAACCCTAAAACAACTTTAACTGTATTTAACCATCCACCAGACTTTGGTAAAGTATTTAACCAGTCAGGGAACGTTGCAAATAAAGCAAAAGGTAATGCTAAAGCTAAACCAAATCCTACCATACCTACAGATAATTGTGTAGCACCACCACTTAACGATCCTGCTAATAAAGAACCTAAAATTGGTCCAGTACAAGAGAACGATACAATTGCTAATGTTAACGCCATGAAGAATATTCCAATAAATCCTCCAATGTTAGAAGCACTATCTGCCTTATTACTCCAAGAGCTTGGTAATGTTAATTCGTAGAATCCGAAGAAAGAACCTGCAAAGAATATTAGAACAACAAAGAAGAATAAGTTTAACCAAATATTGGTAGAGATGTTATTTAAAATCTCTGGATCTAAAGTGTCTAAGAAATGGAAAGGAAGACTTATTAATCCGTAGATTAATACGATAAAGAATCCGTATAAAATTGCACTACCAATACCTTTACCTCTTTTCTCTGTACGTTTTGTAAAGAAAGATACGGTTAAAGGAACCATTGGGAATACACATGGAGTTAAAAACGCCAATAATCCACCAACAAAACCTAATAAGAAAATATTTAATAAACTGTTGTCTCCACCTTCTTCACCATCAGCACTAGCTTCTGTAGAACTTTTTAATAAAACAGTATTTTTTAAATCTAAATTTAATGATTGCGATAATTCTTTACTTTTATCATCTACCTCAGCAACGGTTTGTTCTACCTCTTCTCCTGTTAAAGAGAATGTGAAGTCTTCATCAAAAGGTAAACAGTATTCTTTACAAACTTGAGCATCAAGATTTAAAGTTACCTTTGTTAATGTAGGGTCAGAAACAGTAATTCGTTGTACTAATTTACCTTCTTCAACGAAAAAGATCTCGTCTTTTCCCCAGATTTCACTAAACTGTGTTTCAGTTTCACTTTCTTTAGCTTTACCGTTTAGGGTGTATCCAGTTTGTCCTTCTGCAGGAGAAATTGTCATAGGTAAAGAAGCATCTTCTGGGTTATACTGAGAGTATAAGTGCCAGTCTTCAGCTATTAATACGTCAAAAATAAGGTCGTACTCGGTGTCAGAGATTTTCTCTACCTTAGGAGTAACAACTACGGGGTTATCATCAGATTGAGAATAAACCGCTAAACCTATGAATAATAAAAATAGAGTAAAGAATTTTTTCATTCTATGTAGTTTGATGGGGTTAATTAAATACTAATTTGTAATAGTTTGGTCGTTTTTTCTGTTGGTAAAAAGCGTCTGTCTTGTCGTTTTCCTATAATCCAAATAATCTCATTTTTACTAGAACAGAGGAGCCAAATTTTATTTTTATTTATAATTGATATTTTCTCGTCTTTAAAATACTTACTTATTTTTTTCTTTCCTAGCATTCCTGTAGGATAAAAAAAATCGCCGGAATTCCACCGTCTAAGTTTTAGGGGGTAACTAAGGAGTTCATTATCAACATAAATACTTTTTTGATTAGTATCTGTTTTTTCTTGAACCCTTTTCAGTAGCAGCTTAATTGGAGCTGTAATTTCTTTGTTTTCCTCCCTAATAGTGTAAACCTCCTCTTTAACAGAAGATTTTTCACTAGTGCGTAAAAGTAATAAAAAATCTCTGTCTTTCAACAAAGTATAATTTTTTGTTAAAATTTGCTTTCCAGATTGCGCATAAATAAGGTTGTGAACATCGTTCCATTCCCTGAATTCATAAGGCTTTAGTAGCTGATAGAGGTAAGCTTTAGGGTTGGATAACTTTAACAGTTTTTCAATGTTGATTTTTAACAAATCACCCTCTTTTGAAATGATTTCGTAGGTAATGTCCTCTATTTTATCATCAATAATTTGTTGAGATTCTTTTAAATGATCAATTGTTTTGTTGAAGTTTTTTAAAACACTAGCATTCAGTTCTTTTAATATAGGTGTAACTTGATGCCGTATTTTATTTCGAAGATATTTGGTTTCCGAATTACTTTCATCCTCACGCCATTCAATATTATTTTGTTTAGCGTAGTTTAAAATTTTTTCGCGAGAAAAAACAAGCAACGGACGAACAATGTTTCCATTAATAGGAGGGATGCCTGTTAGTCCTTCTAACCCTGTGCCTCTAGTAAGGTTGATTAAAAAAGTTTCTAAATTATCATCAGCATGATGAGCTGTAAGTAAATGTTCGAAAGAATATTCTTTACTTAATTTATCAAACCAATTATAGCGGAGTTCTCTCGCAGCTAATTGTGTTGATAGTTTATTACTGTCAGCATATTCATTCGTGTTAAAACGGGTTACATAGGTGTTAATCCCTAGTTTTTTTCCTAAGTTTTTAACAAATTCTTCATCTTTATCACTTTCTTTTCCTCTTAGTTGAAAGTTGAAATGTGCTAAGGAAATGTCAAAGTTAAGTTGATGTAATAAATGTGTTAGTACTACGCTGTCAACTCCACCAGAAATAGCAATGAGCAGTTTTTTACTTTTTAAAAAAGGAAAATGTTCGTCAATATGTTTAGCTAATTCTTGGAGCATAAAAAACAGTAGGTAACTATTGTAATTGAGTGTTTAACCAGTTTACTACGTCTTGCAGCATTTCTTCTTTACACAAGTCATTTTGTAACTCATGATATCCGCCTTCGTATAATTTTAAGCTAGCTTTCGAGCTATTGTTGGCAAAAGCTTCTGTTCCTTTATAATCAATAATTTTATCACCTGTACCGTGTAGTAATAACATAGGTGTTTTTAAGGAACTAGCATTTCCAATAGCCCATTCACCAGCATCAATAAAAGATAACGAGAAATTAGGACTCACTTTATCATGCACCAATGGGTCATCAATATACTTTTGAACTTCAACAGGATCGCGAGATACATCATTTACATCTAATTCATTGCCTAAAGTTATTGAAGGAGCAATTTTTTGCATAATTTTTCCTAGTGATAGTTTCCAAGCGGGCGGCTCAAAAGCTAATCGTAAAAACGGACTTGTAGCTATAGTTCCTTGTAGATTATGTTCTTTTCTAAGGGTGTAGTTAATTACAGTATTTCCCCCCATAGAATGTCCATATAAAAAGATAGGTTTGTCACCAAAAACCTCTTTAGCTTTTTCAATAAGTTTGGTTACACTTTCTAAGACATACTCAAATCCTGGATTGTGACCTCTTTTTCCAGTTGTTTTTCCATGTCCGAAGTGATCAAAAGCAATTACACCAAAATTGTTATCAGTTAGTTTTTTTGCGACATGTTCATACCTTCCAGAATGTTCTCCCATTCCGTGAACAATAACAACTACAGCTTTAACGGTTTCAGGTTGCCAATACTGACCAAAAAACGTTGCCTTTTGAAAATCGAATGTAAACGTATGATGTGTCATTAGTCTCTGGTAATGTTTCCGTCTTCTAAAATATTAAAAATAATAGTAGAAGGAGAATCAGAAATATATTCAACTAATTCAATATTATTTTTGTTAAGAGTAGAGGTGGTTTTTAACATTCCTTCCGCAATTTCATCATAAGCCAATACTTGACTATTAATTATATTAAATTGTTTATCGTAAGTTACCAACATAGAGATTAACTCAGTATTATTTGGATAGAAATAATATACCACTGATTGAAAATTTTCTGATAATTCTGGAAGATATGAAACACCAATTTTACTTTCTTCAGTTAATTGATCATCAAAAATTGAAGGTAATTTTAAAAGCTCTTGTTGAGATTTGGTTAATAGTTTTCCTTCTGCATGATTGCTAAAGTTTGTACTGTCAACTAAAGGAACCGTTTTAGTAGGATACTCATTTAAAAATGAATATTTGTTTGATTTACAAGAAGCAGCTGTAACAATAACAGCGATAAAAAGAAAAATTTTAAAGGTGTTTTTCATCTCTTTATTTTTTTAATAGATTTTTGATTGCAAAATACAAGTTACGAGTATTTGCTATAAATATAGTTAACTTTTGTTAGTATGCGTTAAAACATACTTCATAGCCTTGGCTTTGAGTAAACATTCTTCATACTCTTTTTCTGGAGTAGACTTTGCAGTAATGGCACCACCTACTGAATAGGAAACGTATTTGTTTTCTGAATTGTATAAAATACTTCGGATAACTACGTTAAAATCGAAGTCGCCATTTGGAGTAAAATAGCCGACGGTTCCAGAGTATAGGCCACGTTTAGTTTCTTCTAATTCTTCAATAATTTTCATGGCTGAAATTTTTGGAGCTCCGGTCATACTGCCCATGGGGAAGGTGTCTTTAATTACATCAACAGGGTGAGTATTATTGTCAATTTCAGAAACTACCGTAGAAATCATTTGATATACTTGTTTAAAAGAATACACTTTGCACAATTCTTCTACTTGAACACTTCCTTTTTTTGCGGTTCTAGATAAGTCGTTGCGAACTAAATCAACAATCATGATGTTTTCAGAGCGCTCTTTCTCGTCTCGTGCTAAATCAAATGCGATTTTTTCATCTTCAATTGGGTTAATCAAACGTTTTGCTGTCCCCTTTATAGGTTGAGAAATAATTTTAGTTCCTTTTTTTCTTACATATCTTTCAGGAGTGGCTGATAGCAAATAATGATTGTCATTTCTAAAAAAAGTAGCAAAAGGCGGTTCTGATATAGCATTTAAATGGGTGTATACCTCATACGGATTGATTTCTGCATTTTCAGCATAAAATTCCTGACAAAAATTAGCTTCGTAAATATCGCCTCGGTGAATATGTTCTAATACTTTTTCTACTTTTTGATGATACTCATCTTTATGGATACGAAGCTTAATTTTAAGTTCGTTTTCATCAGAATGATTATCAACTTCTTTCGAATTAAAGTTTGGATTAGTTTCAATAATGTCTTCAAAATCTTCCTCTAATTCATCATCAATCATTTGTAAGTAATGAAATTCGACAGTGTCGTTTTTAATGAATATTAATTTTTGAGGTTGAAAAAAATAGACATCAGGAAAATGTAGTCCGTCAAAGTTATTAGAAGTCAGTTTTTCTACATCGTTTTTTACGTCGTAGGAAATATATCCGAAGATATAATCTTTAGTATACGATTGATATTCTTTTAGTTGTTCAAAAGCTCCGTGATAATCGGTTTTAATTGAAGTGAATTCTTCTACAGCTAACACGCAATCAAAAGAACTGTAATGCTGCTCGTAATTGTTAGAATCAAGCCAAATAGCAGTTTCAAATTGTTTAGCCCAAACAAACAGCTTTTGTTTAAATTTATTTGGCTCATCTATAGAAAAAATACGGACAGTTCTTGACATCGCCACAAAAATAAGAAACCCGATAGAAATACTGCTATCGGGTTTGGGTTTTATATAGGTTGAAGTTTACTCTTTTTTTGAGTTTTCGTACTCTTTAATTTTCTTTTTAACTTCTTCTAAAGTTCCTTCAAAAATTTTTTCTTCAGTTGTTTCTTCACCATTTTTAATAATTGTAGTAGTGATGGTAGCTTTAGCAGTACCATCATCATTTTTTTCAATATTTACTTTAACGATGTTTTCTAACTTGTTCTCTGTAGTAAAATCAGTATCAGTAGAAAGTTTTATTTTATGTTTTTCACCATTCTCGTCAATCCATACTTTAATTTCTTCTGTCTTTTCATGTGTTTCAGAAGAAGCGTGCCCGCCTAATATTGGAGCAATAACTAAACCAACTAAACATGTAAGTTTAATTAAAATATTCATTGATGGACCTGAAGTATCTTTGAAAGGATCTCCAACCGTATCTCCTGTAACAGCAGCTTTATGTGCATCTGAACCTTTGTAGGTCATCTCTCCGTTAATTTCAACACCAGCTTCAAATGATTTTTTAGCATTGTCCCAAGCACCACCTGCGTTGTTTTGGAAAATAGCCCACATTACACCTGATACACATACACCAGCCATATAACCACCTAAAGGTTCTGCTCCGAAAACTAAGCCTATAATAATAGGGGTGATGATAGTTATTAACCCAGGTAAAATCATTTCTTTTAAGGCTGCTTTTGTTGAAATATCTACACATTTTGCATATTCAGGAGTGCCAGTTCCTTCCATAATTCCTGGAATCTCTCTAAACTGACGACGAACTTCATGTACCATTTCCATAGCTGCTTTTCCCACTGATTGCATTGCTAATGCAGAAAATATTACAGGAATCATTCCTCCAACAAATAACATTGCTAACACATCTGCTTTAAAAATGTTAATTCCGTCAATTCCTGTGAAGGTTACATAAGCAGCAAATAAAGCTAAAGCAGTTAAAGCAGCGGAAGCAATGGCAAATCCTTTACCAACCGCAGCAGTTGTATTTCCAACAGAATCTAATATATCAGTACGTTCACGAACGTGATCTTCTAACTCACTCATTTCAGCAACTCCACCAGCATTGTCAGCAATAGGCCCGAAAGCATCAATAGCTAATTGCATTGCGGTAGTAGCCATCATTGCAGATGCAGCTAGTGCTACACCGTAAAAGCCAGCGAAATAATACGAACCATAAATTGCAGCTGCAAATAATAAAACTGATAGAAAAGTAGATTTCATTCCTACTGCTAAACCAGCAATGATGTTGGTTCCTGCGCCAGTAGCGCTGTTTTGAACGATATCTAATACAGGTTTTTTACCTAAGCTAGTGTAATAAGAAGTTACCATAGAAATTAAGGCTCCAACTGCTAAACCGATACAAGCAGCCCAGAATACATTTATAGAAGAAACTTCTTGAATGCCTTCACCAAAGAAATTCATGTGCATGGTTTCAGGTAACATCCATTTAATTAAAAAGAAACTTGCTGCTAAAGTTAATATAATAGCTGTCCAGTTACCAGTATCTAATGCTTTTTGAACTTGAGCTTCTTTTGCAGAGTTATCTTTAATTCCGACTAAAAAAGTTCCAATAATAGAAGCTACGATACCAACTCCAGCAATAACTAAAGGAAGTAAAATAGGCCCCATTCCGTTAAAGTCATCAGTGAACTGTGAGGTTATTGACATGTCTCTAATTACATAGTTTCCTAAAACCATGGCAGCTAAAACGGTTGCTACATATGAACCGAATAAATCGGCTCCCATACCTGCAACGTCACCTACATTATCACCTACATTGTCGGCAATAGTAGCAGGGTTACGTGGATCGTCTTCAGGAATTCCTGCTTCTACTTTTCCAACCAAATCAGCTCCTACGTCGGCAGCCTTGGTGTAAATACCACCACCTACACGAGCAAACAGAGCAATTGATTCAGCTCCTAGAGAAAATCCAGCTAAGGCTTCTAAAACAACGGTCATTTCATTGTAAAAATTTCCTCCTTCAGTAATAAATTGACCAATAAAAATAAGGAAGAATAAACTTAATCCTAGTACAGCTAAACCAGCAACTCCAAGACCCATTACGGTTCCTCCTCCAAAAGACACTTTTAAAGCTTGTGGTAAACTAGTTTTGGCAGCTTCTGCTGTTCTTGCATTTGCATCAGTTGCAATTCGCATTCCTATGTTACCAGCTAAGGCAGAGAAAATTGCTCCTATGATAAAGGCAGGAACAATCATTATACTTGTGGTTTCTACTAATTGTGAAATACCGAATAGCGCTAGTGAAGCTATAATTACGAAGATTAATAACAATCGATATTCAGCAGTTAAAAAAGCAAGGGCTCCTTCTTTAATACTTTTAGAAATAGCTTTCATTTTATCATTCCCTGCGTCTTGCTTTCTAACCCAGACCATTTTTGTATACATAAAAATGAGTCCTAAAAGTGCCAAAATAATAGGCACGTACATCATGTTTTGTTTCATGTTATTGTTATTTGATTAGTTATAAGTGTTCGTAAATATAACAAAATCAATAACTAAACAAAAAACCTCTCAGTTGTAACTGAGAGGTTTTTTTAATTTTATAGTGAAGTTTTACGTGTTAAATAGTAAAATCTCCATTTGTTTTGTGCTCGCTATTTTCATAACGCTCTAAACATTTATCTAAGATTTCGTAAGCTTCATCTGCGTTACCCCAATCTCCGATATCTACTTTCTTTTTTTCTAAGTCTTTGTAAACTTGGAAGAAGTGAGTAATTTCTTGTTGACGGTGTGGGTTTAAGTCAGATAAATCATTGTATTTGTTCCAGATTGGATCAGATACAGGTACACAAACGATTTTTTCATCTGGACCTTTTTCATCAGCCATATGGAAAACACCAATTGGCTTTACTTCCATAACACACATTGGGAAAGTTGGTTCTGCTCCTAAAACTAATACGTCTAATGGATCTCCATCTAATGCTAAAGTTTGAGGAATGAATCCATAATCACCAGGATACATCATTGATGAGAATAACATTCTATCAAAACGAATTTTTCCTAAATCAAAATCGTATTCGTACTTATTTCTACTTCCTTTTGGAATTTCAATTAAAACATCAACTGTTTTTCTCTCTTTTGCGGTCATATATTCTTAACTTTTCTTCGTTTCTAAAATCGGTTTGCAAAAGTAACGATTTATTACTTTTTTTTAAGAAAAAACTGGTTTATTTTATGGTTAATTGTATGATTATAAGCCAGGTTTAATTCCTATACGAATAGCGAACTTCGGGGTTGGAGCAACTGTAGAACCTACTGGAGGTGTGTAATTACTTCTCCAAATAGCATCAACTCTAAGAAAACGTAAGTTTCCGTATCCTATATTTTCTAGTCCAAAACCATATTCATAGTACACTTTATTTGGAGCATTGTAATTAACATTTCCAGCGTTCATTGCTCTGTTTTCTGCTGAAATTGTTCCGTAAGCGGCTCTAAAAGTTACTAAACTTCGTAGTTTTAGTTTTTTCAATAATGGAATTCTATTTAAAATATAACCATTAAAGTGATGCTCAAAATGTCCTGCTAAATATTCATCAGTAACAAAATCGTAATAATTAAGTAAGGTGAAAGTGTCTTTAACTAGAGAAAATGATTGGTTGGCAGGTACCGGACTTAGTAAAGCGATTGGCACATTTCCAAAAGTTTTTCCAGCTTCAAAAGTAGCGTCTAAAACACCAAACTTACTTAGTAAAATAGGTTGGTTGTATTTGAACTGGATTTTGTCATAGTTATGTGTGCCGTTGAAAACATCTTTGTATCCTCTACGGTAGTTTAAAACCAAGGTAGGGAAAACATTATTACCAAAACGTCTTTCTACTCCTAAACCATACACAAATCTACCAGGAGTATAAGTAAGGTAAACATCAGAAGCTACATCTGTTAATTTTGATTGAATATCTCCGTTTTCGTCAATATAATCCATAGAGAAATATCGTTCGTCAGCAGAAGAAATTTTTGCATGAGAAAGATTAATTCCAAAGTGTAAATTTTGTTGAATTTGATAATCAAAATTTGTAGCAATCTTTTCTACATTGGATAAAAAGTAGTTGTCGCCTCTAGAAAATACAGCAGCCGTACCAAAACTTCTACCTAAAAGTTGGGTAGTGTTTAATAAAGAGCTTCCTAATTGCTCAATATCTTTTTGGTAAGCAGCGCCTACTGCTATTCTAGGCTTGTAGGACAATAAATAACGACCCTCGGCAGCATATTTTACTTTTTTGTCTTTAAAACCGTAGGCAACATGACCTGTTAAACGAAATCGATCATCTTTGGTTACAAAAGTTCTAAAACCTAATTTGGTTCTAAATCCTTCAATTTGGTTGTTGGCAAAAATGGTCCGATAAAGGGCCAACTTGAAAACCTAAATTGGTGTTTACGTATCCACTAGAGACCGTATTAATAAGCCCCGTAATGTTTTTTATTTGCTTTTTCTTTTTAATGTTTTTAATTAATTCATACGTTTTTTTGCTTTCATCACTCTGAACAGATTCCCAGTATGTGTCTTCTTTTTCATACTGATTAGGTCTTATTTTTTCAATTTTTTCTTCGTAGAAGTTTTCAGAAAGAGGTTTGTTTAAAATGTAATTTTCAAACGTAGTGTTTTTCTTAATCGTTAAACCTTTATTACTGTCATTTTTATCAATAAAAGTAAAATCTCCTTCGTAAGCATTTTTAGTAGGAATGTAAATGCTATCATTTCTAACTTCGAATTCTTTTTCAAAAGTTAATCCTCTTACAAAGTTTAGATTGATACTTTTATGAACTTTCATTTTTAGCTTTTTTATAGAAAAGCTCTTGTCTGCAATCCATAAATTTCCTTGAAATGCTAAATCACCATCTCTTCTAGGAAAGAAGTAGATATTGTATAATTTTCGGTTGTTGTCAACAATACTGTCGTATAAAACATAATCGTAAGTAGAAAAACCATCTGTAGATAGTGGGCTTACAAATGACTTGCGTAATAACGTAATGTCATTTTGAAACACATCAATATTTTGAAAAGTGTTAGCCATTCTATCAAAAACAAATCCTTGAGCGTTTAATCCTTCTGATTTTTCAGCTTCAATATCTTCTCTTACAGCTTTAGTTACATTGTTGCCATAAATATTAGAAACCTGTTCATTTATATAAATAGGGATGTAATAATTAATTCCGTCACTATCGTATTGAACTTGGTTAATAGCTTGTTTGTATTCGTCTTTAAATAATTTTTTTAAAAAAAGCGTGTCTAGGTTATTTAGGCCAATTTCTGTAGAAGTGTTCTTTTTGTATTGATAGTGGTCAACTAAATCCAGTCCGTTTTTTCTTTTACGTTTCCAGACTTCTTTTAGGATTTTATAAGCAGGATTTTCTTTCTTTTTTAAGCGTTTTTTGGGTTTTGTAACAATAACAACCTCGTCTAATTGATTACTTTCTTCTCTTAAAACAACATTTAAGAATTTTGTTTTTTGATTTACTTTGATTGCTTGTTTTTGAAAACCTACAAATGAAATTTCTAAGAGTCCTCTATTTTTTGGAGTTTTTAAATAGAATTTCCCTTCATCATCGGTGGTTGTACCAAAAGTGGTGTTTTTTAAAACTACATTAACAAAAGGTAAGGGAGTGTTAAATTCATCAACAATTCTACCTTGCAGTGTTATTTGAGCACTTAAATAGCTGGTTGTTAGAAGTAATAGTAGTGTTAACAGATTTTTCATTTGTGTACTTACTACAAAATCCTTTTGACGAGCGCCAAAAGGATTTTATGTGTTTTCAATTTCTTTTTATTTTAATTACTTACGATACATTACTTCTTTAACAGCGGTAATTACATCATCAGCGTTTGGTAACCATTCTTCTAATAAAACTGGAGAATATGGTGCTGGTGTATCGGCAGTTGTAATTCTTTTAATAGGAGCATCTAAATAATCAAATGCCTCGTCTTGTACTCTAAAAGTAATTTCTGAAGATACACTTCCGAAAGGCCATGCTTCTTCTAAAATTACTAATCGATTAGTTTTCTTAACAGAATCTAAAATAGTTTTATGATCCATTGGACGAACTGTACGTAAGTCGATAATTTCTATTGAAATTCCTTCTTTAGCTAATTCATCAGCAGCTTTATACGCTTCTTTAATGATTTTACCGAAAGAAACTACAGTTACGTCAGTACCTTCTCTTTTAATATCAGCAACTCCAATAGGAATGATATATTCTCCTTCTGGGATTTCCATTTTGTCACCATACATCTGCTCAGACTCCATAAAAATTACTGGATCGTCATCACGAATAGCTGCTTTTAATAATCCTTTAGCATCGTAAGGGTTCGAAGGAACAATTACTTTTAATCCAGGACAGTTAGCATACCAACTTTCAAAAGCTTGTGAGTGTGTTGCTGCTAATTGACCTGCAGAAGCTGTTGGTTCACGGAAAACGATAGGACAGTTAAATTGCCCACCACTCATTTGACGAATCTTAGCTGCGTTGTTAATAATTTGATCAATACCCACTAATGAGAAATTGAAAGTCATATATTCAACAATAGGACGGTTACCATTCATTGCCGATCCTACAGCAATACCACCAAAACCTAATTCGGCAATAGGAGCATCAATTACACGTTTAGCCCCGAATTCGTCTAACATTCCTTTACTGGCTTTATATGCTCCGTTGTACTCAGCAACTTCTTCACCAATCAAATAAATGCTTTCATCTCTACGCATTTCTTCGCTCATTGCTTCGCAAACGGCTTCTCTAAATTGTACTGTTTTCATACGTTTTATAAGTAGTTGTTTATCAAGAGTGCAAAAATAATAAAAATACGAGTAATATTGTAGCTTTAAAACAACAAATGATTAAGTCATATTAATACCTTAAATTTGAGGCAGATTAAGGTTGAGTAAAAAATTTATTATGCACGCATAGTAAATTAAAAAAAATGCTTAACTTCGTCGCACAAAATTAAGTTTCTTTAAAACAACGATATATGAAAATATTAGTTTGTATCAGTCATGTACCTGATACTACTTCAAAAATCAACTTTACTGATAATGACACAAAGTTTGATACTAACGGAGTTCAATACGTAATAAATCCATACGATGAGTTTAGTTTAACTCGTGCTATGTGGTTTAAAGAAAAACAAGGAGCAAGTGTAACAGTTGTAAATGTAGGAGGAGCTTCTACAGAGCCAACATTACGTAAAGCATTGGCGATTGGTGCAGATGATGCTATTCGTGTAAATGCTGAACCTACAGACGGATTTATGGTTGCTAAAGAGTTAGCTGAAGTTGTTAAAAATGGAGGTTTCGATTTAGTATTAGCAGGAAAAGAATCTGCAGATTATAACGGGCAAATGGTACCTGCTATGTTAGCGTCTTTATTAGATTTTAACTTTGTTAATGGTTGTGTTGGAGTTGAAGTAGAGGGAACAAACGTAACGTTAAGTAGAGAAATTGATGGAGGAGAAGAAAAAGTTTCTTCAACGTTACCAATGGTGGTTGCAGGACAAAAAGGAATTGTAGAAGAAAAAGATTTACGTATTCCTAATATGCGTGGAATTATGATGGCTCGTAAAAAACCATTAAGTGTAGTTGAACCAACTGGAGCTACTGCAGCAACAGCAACTCAGAACTTTGAGAAACCAGCACCAAAAGGAGCAGTGAAGTTAGTAGATAATGTTGATGATTTAATCAATTTATTACACAACGAAGCAAAAGTAATTTAATAAGGTTTGAACAGTTAGTTGTTCAACTATTGAATTATTTGACAAAGTTTTAAAAAAGAGATAAAAAATATAGAGACGTGAGAAATCTAAAAATCTAACGTCTAAAAATCCAAAAATTTAAAAAATATGTCTGTATTAGTTTTTGCCGATTCATCGGAAGGAAAATTCAAAAAAACAGCTTTTGAAGTTGTTTCATACGGAAAAAAAGTAGCAGAGCAATTAGGAAGCGATTTAGTAGTGTTAACTATTAATGGAGGAGATGCTTCTGAATTATATACTTACGGAGCAGAGAAAGTTGTTGAAGTAAAGAATGATTTGTCGTCATTTAATGCTAAAGCATATGCTTCAATTATTAAACAAGTTGCTGAGGAGAAGGGAGCAAACACTGTAATTATCGATTCTAGCGTTGACGGATTAACAGTAGCGCCTTTAGTAGCAGTAGCTTTAGAAGCAGGATATGCTTCAAATGCAGTAGCGTTACCAAGTAGCACAAGTCCTTTTGTAGTGAAGAGGAAAGCGTTTTCTAACAAAGGATTCAACAATACTGAAATTTCAACAGAGAAAAAAGTAGTAGGTGTAGCTAAAAATTCTTACGGAGCGCATGAAAATGCAGTAAGTGGGGCAACTGAAAGTTTTGATGCTACATTACCTGAATTAGGAGTAAAATCTGAAAGTATTAGTAGAGCTACAGGAAAAGTAACCATTGCTGATGCTGATATCGTTGTTTCTGCAGGTAGAGGTTTAAAAGTGACCTGAAAACTGGGGAATGGTAGAAGAATTAGCAGAGGTTTTAGGAGCAGCAACAGCATGTTCTAAACCAGTGTCTGATTTAGGATGGCGTCCTCATAGCGAACACGTAGGTCAAACAGGTAAGCCAGTAGCTTCAAACCTATACATTGCCATTGGTATTTCTGGTGCAATTCAGCACTTAGCAGGTATTAACGCATCAAAAGTAAAAGTAGTAATCAATACTGACCCAGAGGCACCTTTCTTTAAAGCTGCAGATTACGGTATTGTTGGTGATGCTTTTGAAGTTGTGCCTCAATTAGTAGAGAAATTAAAAGCTTTTAAACAAGCATAAAATAGGGGGAATTTTTTCTTTTGCTAGAAATTAGAGTACAACTCATAATTTTTAGTAAATTGTGCCCACTTTAGAAGGCTGTCTAAATTTTTAAGAAAAAACCTAAATTTAGACAGTTTTTTTGTATTTTATGATGATTGATTGTACATGAGTTTAATTAAACTAACTATAAAAGGGATTTCGTATAGCCAAACACAAAGTGGGGCATATGCTTTAGTGCTAAGTGAGATGGAAGGAACTAGAACGCTACCTATTATCATAGGAGCTTTCGAAGCACAATCAATTGCCATAGCTTTAGAAAAAGAAATTCGACCACCAAGACCTCTTACCCACGATTTATTTAAAACATTTGCAGACAGATTTTCTATCGTAATTAAACAAGTTATCATTCATAAATTGGTTGATGGCGTGTTTTATTCAAGTTTAATTTGCGAGCGAGAAGGGGTAGAAGAAGTGATAGATACGCGAACATCAGATGCTATTGCATTAGCGGTTCGTTTTGAAGCGCCAATTTATACGTATGAGAATATTTTAGATAAAGCAGGTATTTATCTGAAAATGGATGAAGAGTTAACTATTGAAGAAGATTTGGAGTCGGATGAAGAAGATGAAATAGAGTTTTCTTTTGATGAGGATGAAAAAGAAGAAGATTACTATTCACACTTATCTTTAGAAGAATTGCACAAACAACTTAACGATGCTGTGGCGAACGAAAATTATGAGTTGGCGGCCAGAATCCGTGATGAAATCAGTAAACGTTCTTAATTAAAATCATTTAAAATGAAGAAACTATTTACTTTCATAATGCTTTGCGTTACGATGATAACTTTTGGTCAAAGCATTGAAAAAAAGTGGAATTTCTCATCAATCACAACAACTGAAGGAGATTCAATTGTTACGATAAACTCTGCAGATGTTCTTAATCTGTCAGAAGGAAAATTCAACTACTCATTAGTTGATAAAGATAGTTTACAAGCTTCAGGAAACTATATTCACCAAAACAACTTATTAATTTTTAATTACAACCAACCTAACGATACTGTTCGCTATTACAATGTGGTTGAATTAGCAGAAGACGAATTAATACTTTCTGAGAAAAATATGTTGTATAAGTTTACAACAGAGCCAGTAGCAGCTTCAGTTATTGAAGCTGAAGAAGCTGAACAAAAAGTGAGTGAAATAATTCCGAGTCAAGGTTTTTCTTTCCAAAGTTTATGGAGAGGAGCATTAGGGATGGTTTCCTTATTAATTATTGCTTTTTTATTTAGTGCGAACCGCAGAGGAATAGATTGGAAGACAGTCGGATTAGGATTAGCATTTCAATTGTTAATTGCTATTGGGGTTTTAAAAGTGTCATTTGTTCAAAAAACATTTGAATTAATAGGAAGTTTATTTGTAAGTGTTTTAGACTTTACCCGTGTAGGAAGTGAGTTTTTATTCAGTGGTTTGGTAGCAGATATGGATTCTTTCGGGTTCATTTTCGCATTTCAAGTATTGCCTACGATTATTTTCTTCTCTGCATTAACCTCACTTTTATTTTACTTAGGAGTTATTCAAAAAGTAGTAAAAGGATTGGCATGGTTATTATCTAAAGGATTAAAAATTTCAGGAGCAGAAAGTTTATCTGTGGCAGGAAATATTTTCTTAGGGCAAACCGAAGCGCCTTTATTAATAAAAGCGTACTTAGAAAAAATGAACCGTTCTGAAATCTTATTGGTAATGATAGGAGGAATGGCAACTGTGGCTGGAGCAGTGTTAGCTGCATATATTGGTTTCTTGGGGGGTGATGATGAAGCATTACGTTTATTATATGCGAAACATTTATTGGCAGCATCAGTAATGGCAGCTCCTGGAGCAATTATTATTTCAAAAATATTATATCCACAAACGGAAGAAGTAAATACTGATGTGCAAGTATCATCAGAAAAAATTGGTTCAAATATTTTAGATGCTATTGCTAACGGAACAACAGAAGGGTTACAGTTGGCGATGAATGTTGCAGCGATGTTATTAGTGTTTATTGCTTTTATCGCTATGATTAATGGAATTTTAGGAACAGCAGGAAGCTTTGATGGAATCGAATATTTTAACTGGAAATTCATTTCGTTAAACGAGTTAATTGCAGGAGCAACGCCTTATGAAGCATTGTCGTTAGAGTTTATTTTAGGGTATGTATTTGCGCCATTAATGTGGTTAATTGGTGTTGCAAAAGAAGATATGGCGTTAATGGGGCAGTTATTAGGTGTTAAGTTAGCAGCAAGTGAGTTTGTAGGATATATTCAGTTAGCAGATTTAAAAAATGCAGCGAGCGCTACACATTTAACATATAATAAGTCTATTATTATGGCAACGTATATGTTATGCGGATTCGCAAACTTTGCTTCAATTGGTATTCAAATTGGAGGTATTGGTTCCTTAGCACCAGGTCAACGTAAAAACTTATCTGAATTCGGAATGAAAGCATTAATTGGAGGTACTATTGCTTCGTTAATGTCAGCAACTATTGCGGGAATGATTATAGGTTAAATAGGCGAAGGGTAAAAGGTGTTAGGTAAAAGTATATGAGGAATTTCAGAAAATTAGATGTTTGGAATGATGCCAGACAGTTAGTGAAGGAAATTTACGAACTTACTTCCGGTTTACCATCTACCGAAAAATTTGGATTAATTTCTCAAATTAACAGATGTGTGTTATCAATTCCTGCAAATATTGCAGAAGGGTGTGCTAAAGATTCTCAAAAAGATTTTGTAAGATTTTTGCAAATTAGTTTAGGATCAGCTTTTGAGTTAGAGTCTCATTTAGTTATTTGTACCGATTTAAATTTCGTTTCTGAAAATGAAGTTTTCTTAGTGATAGAAAAAGTACAGGTTTTACAAAAAAGAATAGCATCACTCATCAAATACAACCGAGCAAACTTTTAAACCCAAACCAAAGAACCCTTTACCTTTTCCAACAACCTTTAACCTAAAACCTTTCACCTAGTCACTCAAAAAAGTTAATAACTTATTAATATAATTTTAAAAAGCATTTACATTTTGTGTAGATGCTTTTTTATTTTTACCTTGATTATTTAATACGAAAGTTTAACGATTAAACGGAGAAGGATGAAGCAGTATTTAGATTTAGTACAACACGTTTTAGACAACGGAAACGAAAAAGGAGATAGAACAGGAACGGGAACCAAAAGTGTTTTTGGTTATCAAATGCGATTTGATTTAAGTGAAGGTTTTCCGATGGTAACGACCAAGAAGCTACATTTAAAATCGATTATTTATGAACTATTATGGTTTATAAAAGGTGATACTAATGTTAAGTACCTTCAGGAAAATGGAGTTCGTATTTGGAATGAATGGGCAGATGAAAATGGTGATTTAGGTCCAGTGTATGGTCATCAATGGCGTAATTGGAATAGTGATGAAATAGATCAGTTAAAAGAAGTAATAGAAACACTAAAAACAAATCCGAATAGCCGAAGAATGTTGGTGTCAGCTTGGAATCCATCTGTGTTGCCAGATACTTCTAAGTCATTTTCAGATAATGTGGCGAATGGTAA
Source organism: Tenacibaculum sp. TB-56 (assembly GCF_059716275.2). NCBI lineage: Bacteria > Pseudomonadati > Bacteroidota > Flavobacteriia > Flavobacteriales > Flavobacteriaceae > Tenacibaculum > Tenacibaculum sp. TB-56. Next base: position 1,489,848 of record NZ_CM201367.1, read on the forward strand.
AGCAGCACTTCCTCCATGTCATGCTTTTTTTCAGTTTTATGTAGCTGATGGTAAACTTTCATGTCAATTATATCAACGTAGCGCGGATATCTTTTTAGGAGTTCCGTTTAACATTGCATCATATGCGTTGTTCACCATGATGGTAGCTCAAGTTTGTGGTTATGAAGCTGGAGAGTTCATTCATACTTTTGGTGATGCACATATCTATAACAATCATTTAGAGCAATTAGAGTTGCAGTTATCACGCGATCCAAGACCACTTCCGAAGATGAAAATCAATCCAGAAATAAAGAATATAGAAGATTTTACTTTTGACGATTTTGAGTTGATTGATTATAACCCACATCCTCATATCAAAGGAATTGTAGCTGTATAATTTAACTTTATTTTTTGTAGTTTGTTTAGTAAATTTGTAGAAAACCAGCTAAAATCTATAAAAAATGACCACTGAAATTGATACATTAAAAGATGCTCTCTACGATAAAATAGCCGATATACAAGATGAAAATGTGTTAAAAGCTATTAATACCTTGGTTGATAATATCAAAAATGAGGCTTTTGAAGAAGCGAGTACCGAAAAGATTGATCTTACAGGATATATAAAAGAATGGGTTAAAAGTATGTAAACCCTTCAACTAAGATTTATGATTACACTTATTGCTGCCATTGCAAAAAACAATGCTTTAGGAAAAGATAACGACTTAATTTGGCATTTACCAGCCGACCTAAAAAGGTTTAAACAAATTACATCAGGTCATCATATTTTAATGGGGCGTAATACTTTTGAAAGTATTGGAAAACCGTTGCCTAATCGTACTTCTATCATTATTACCAGAAATAACGATTATTTTAAAGATGGATGTCTTATAGCCAATAGTATTGAGCAGGCAATTGAGTTAGCTGAAGGAAATGATGCTTTCATTCTTGGAGGAGCTCAAATTTATAAGCAAGCTTTAGAACAAGACTTAGTAGATCGTTTGGATATTACTATTGTGCATCACGAATTTGAAGCAGATGCTTTTTTTCCAGAGATAGACAAAACTGTTTGGAAAGAAGTAGCTAGAGAAGATTTTAAAGCAGATGAGAAAAATAAATATGACTACAGTTTCGTTTCTTACGAAAAGAGAAAAGATTAAGGATATAAGGTTAAAGTAAATATGCCTTGAATCTTTTATCTAAAAATCTATCAATCTAACTAAAAGTATGTCAATACAACTTACAGGAATATCAAAAACTTACGGAACACAAAAAGCAGTAAATACTATTTCTTTTGAAGCAAACAAAGGAGAAATTGTTGGGTTTTTGGTCCAAATGGAGCAGGAAAATCAACTACGATGAAAATCTTAACAGGTTTTATTCAGCCATCAGCTGGAAGTGTTTTAGTGAGTGGGATTGATGTTACTTTAAACCCTATCGAAGCTCAAAAAAAGATAGGGTATTTACCAGAGCACAATCCGTTGTATTTAGATATGTATGTTAAGGAGTACTTACAATTTCAGGCATCTTTACATAAAATTGATAAGACAAAAGTTGCAGAGGTAATTGAACAAGTAGGTTTATCTGTAGAAGCGCATAAAAAAATCAATCAATTATCTAAAGGATACCGTCAACGTGTTGGATTAGCAGCTGCTATATTGCACAATCCTGAAGTGTTAATTTTAGACGAACCTACTACTGGGTTAGACCCGAATCAACTGGTTGAAATCCGTGAATTGATTAAAGAATTAGGTAAAGATAAAACGGTTTTGCTGTCTACTCATATTATGCAAGAGGTAGAAGCCGTTTGCGATCGCGTTATCATTATCAATAAAGGAGAAATAGTAATTGACAAGCCGATATCTGAATTAAAAACAGATACGGAACAAGTGATACGAGTAACGTTTGATTACAAATTAGAAGAACAGTTTATCAAACGATTACCAAATATTAAAGCCTTTAAAAACACCGTAGAAAACAACTGGATTTTAGCCTTTGATACTTCGGAAGATATGCGTCCAGTAATTTTCGACTTCGCACAAGAAAACGGGTTGAAAATTTTAGGACTAAATACTGAAAACAAAAACTTAGAAAGCTTGTTTAGAGAGTTAACTACCCAGAAAACTGATGTTTAAACCACACTTTTTTCCAAACCCTTTTTAAAATTAAAAAAGTAGTATTTTCAGAATACTTATCAATATCACTTGATGCTATATTTTGTATTTCCTTTTCAGAAACATCAATACGATATAAAAGATTTGAGTACGAGTTAAAATCTTGTAGAATTAACTCCTTAATAATTTTTTGAAGAGACTCTTTTAATGCTAAAGGGCTACTGTCTTTAGAAAAATCAATATCAATACCGGTTAGGTTAAGATCTTTGTTAAGTTGAATAATAAGATCTTTATATAACTTGGTGTTAGCCACATTGCTTAGTAAATCAGCGCTATTTTGATAGCTAGGTAGCATTTAGTTAATTCAATTTGTAATTAATAAATTGCTCGTCTAAAGCTTTTAAAAATTCACTAGATACTTTAATTTTAGTGGTTCTACTTGGTAAGCTTAGTTCAATTTTTTCTTCAGTGTCCCAAATAGTAAAATATAAGCTTTGAGAACCTTTATTGGTAGCAAATAAGTGTTGTAACTCCTTAATCGTGTTTTCTTTTACTTCTTGTAACGGAATTTTAATGGTTAGTTTTTTACACATTTTGTCCATGATGTCGTGCAGTAATAAAAACTCATTAAATCCAATTCTAGGTTCACCTTTAACTCCTTCTTTGTTAGTCCACCCAGGTTTAATGGTTGTTTTGATAAACAAGAATGAATTTGGAACCAAAAAGTGCTTGAATTTTAAGTAATCTTCCCCAAAAATTCTGAACTCGTAGCTGTCATTGTAATCTTCCATAATAAAAGAAGCCCAACCTTTTCCGGCTTTAGATACACGGTGTTGCACATCGGTAACAATACCGGCAAAAGACAATCCTAAACCTTCGTATTGAGCAATATTTTTAAAATGTGCTAGGGTAGCGTTGCAAAAGTTCATTTCATTTTTAAAATCATCCAACGGATGTGCAGAAATATACATCCCTACTACTTCTTTTTCGCGAGCTAAAAGTTCCATAGTTCCCCAGGTTTCGCATACTGGAACTTGAGGTTCTGGTAAATCAACTTCAGAGGCTTCTCCAAACAGAGAAACTTGAGAGGAGTTTTGATTTTCTTGATATTTATTTCCAAAACGGATGGCTTTTTCTAAGAAAGTTTGCCCTTTTTCGTCTTTTACATAATATTGAGCACGATGTGTACTTGTAAATGAATCAAATCCTCCAGCTAAGACTAATCCTTCAAAAGCTTTTTTGTTTGCTACACGTAAATCCACACGTTTTGCTACATCAAAAACAGAAGAATAATGTCCATTTTCTTTACGTTCATCAATAATAGCTTTTACAGCAGAACCACCAACACCTTTAATTGCCGCCATACCAAAACGAACAGCGCCATCTTTGTTTACCGAGAACTTAGCATATGATTCGTTTACATCTGGTCCTAATACTTCTAAGCCCATACGCTTACATTCTTCCATAAAAAATGAAACAGATTTAATATCGTTCATATTGTTTGAAAGTACTGCCGCCATGTATTCAGCAGGATAATGTGCTTTTAAATAAGCAGTTTGATAGGCAATCCACGCATAACAAGTTGAGTGCGATTTATTGAAAGCATAGGATGCAAATGCTTCCCAGTCTTTCCAAATCTTTTCTAAGGCTTTTTCATCATGCCCGTTAGCTTTTGCTTGATTTACAAACTTAGGCTTCATTTTAGCCAGTACCGCAGCTTGTTTTTTACCCATGGCTTTACGTAATACATCGGCTTCACCTTTGGTAAAATCAGCTAGTTTTTGTGAAAGTAACATTACTTGCTCCTGATATACCGTAATTCCGTAGGTTTCGGCTAAATATTCTTCCATGGCAGGAAGGTCGTATTGAATCTCTTCATCACCATGTTTTCTTCGAATAAATGAAGGAATATATTCTAAAGGACCTGGACGATATAAGGCGTTCATTGCTATTAAATCGGCAAAAACGGTAGGTTTTAATTCACGCATGTACTTTTGCATTCCAGGAGATTCGTATTGGAAAATCCCTACGGTTTCTCCTCGTTGGAATAAAGCATATGTTTCTTCATCATCAATTGGGAAGTTCTCTGGATCGAGTTCTACTCCGTGACGTGCTTTTACAATTTTTACCGTATCCTTAATCAGGGTTAAGGTTTTTAATCCCAAGAAATCCATTTTTAATAATCCCGCACTTTCTACGACCGAGTTATCAAACTGAGTAACATACATGTCGGAATCTTTTGCAACCGATACAGGTACGAACTTGGTAATATCATCAGGAGTAATAATTACCCCACAGGCATGAATACCTGTGTTACGAACAGAACCTTCTAAAATTCTAGCTTTGTTAATGGTTTCCGCTTCCAGCCCACTACCATCGGCAATCGCTTTTAGTTCGTTGACCATTTCAATTTCTTCGGAACGAAGTTTGGCTTTTAATCCGGCTTCATCCAAAGAGAATATTTTAGCCAATTTCATTCCTGGGATTAACTTGGCAATTCTATCGGCTTCAAAAAGGGGTAAATCAAGCACTCGAGCGGTATCACGAACCGATGATTTTGCTGCCATTGTACCGTAAGTAATAATTTGCGCTACTTGATTGGCTCCGTATTTCTGGATTACATAATCCATTACTCGTCCACGACCTTCATCATCAAAATCAATATCGATATCGGGCATCGATACACGTTCAGGATTTAAGAAACGCTCAAAAAGTAGGTCGTATTTAATAGGGTCGATATTAGTAATCCATAAACAATAGGCAACTACCGAACCAGCAGCAGATCCACGTCCAGGACCTACTGATACATCCATATTACGGGCCTCTCGAATAAAGTCTTCTACAATTAAGAAGTATCCAGGGTATCCTGTTTTGGCAATTACATCCAGCTCAAAATCTAAACGTTCTCGAATGCTATCTGTAATTTCACCATATCGTTTTTTGGCTCCTTCGTAGGTTAAGTGACGTAAAAAATTATTCTCTCCGCGTTTTCCTCCATCTTCTAAATCTTTTTCATCTCTAAATTCCTCAGGAATATCAAAAGCAGGTAATAATACATCGCGAGCTAAACCAAAAGGCTCAACTTTATCTACAATTTCTTGAATATTAATGATGGCTTCTGGTAGATCAGCAAAGAGCTTTTTCATCTCTTCGGTAGATTTAAAGTAGTACTCATCGTTAGGTAAGCCGTAACGATAACCTCTTCCTCTACCTTTCGGAGTTGCTTGTTTTTCTCCATCTTTTACACATAATAAAATATCGTGTGCGTTGGCATCTTCTTTTTCTAAATAAAAGGTGTTGTTGGTAGCAACAATTTTTACGTTATGTTTTTTTGAAAACTCTAAAAGAGTTTCATTCACCACTCTTTCGTCTTCTTGTCCATGACGCATCAATTCGATGTATAAATCGTCTCCGAACTGTTCTTTCCACCAAAGTAAGGCTTCCTCAGCTTGGGCTTCACCAACATTTAATATTTTACTAGGAACTTCTCCGTATAAATTCCCTGTTAAAACAATTACATCTTCTTTGTATTGTTCAATGATTTTTTTATCAATTCTTGGAACGTAGTAAAAACCATCCACAAAAGCGATAGAAGACATTTTTGCTAAGTTGTGGTATCCTTTTTTGTTTTTAGCAAGTAGTACAACTTGGTATCCGTTGTCTTTTTGACTTTTATTCGTGTGATCTTCACAAATATTGAACTCACAACCCACAATAGGTTTTAAAATAGTTTCTGTAGGCGTTTCACCTTTTTCTATAGCTTCTTGATTAGCAGCTTCGGCTGCTTTGTTGTGGCCTATAACGGCTTGTACAAAGTGAAAAGCAGCCATCATGTTCCCAGTATCTGTCATAGCAACTGCCGACATATTGTCTTTTGCAGCGGCATTTACAATATTACCAATTTGGATGGTAGACTGTAGAATTGAGTATTGTGTATGGTTGTGTAAATGGGCAAATTTAACGCCTTCAAGTTCAGCTAAACCTTCTGCAGTAGAAATGGTAGTAGCTTCTTCAGTTTCTGAAGATTTTCTTTTACGGATTTTTTCACTTTCCTTTTTAAGGTTTAAGTGTTTAAGTCCGATAACTTGAATTGGATTAGGATTTGCCTCTGTATAACGTTTAAAATAATCTGAAGGAACATCTAGTTGTTCTTCGGTATACTGACGTAAACGAATTAATTCTAAGAAACAACGAGTTGTAGCTTCAACATCGGCAGTAGCATTGTGAGCTTCGCCAAAACCAGTTCCAAATAAGTGATTGTGTAATTCGGTAAGGGTAGGAAGTTTGAATTTTCCTCCACGACCTCCAGGAATTTGACACATTTCTGCTGTATGCTCAGTACAGGTATCTAAAACTGGCAATTCGGTTAGGTTGTTTTCAACACCCAGACGATGGAATTCACATCCCATAATGTTGACATCAAATCCAACATTTTGCCCAACAATAAACTTTGTTTTTTGTAAAGCATTATTAAATAATTCTAGTCCTTCACTTATTTGAATACCTTGTTCAATAGCTAAATCTGTAGAAATTCCGTGAATACGTTCTGCGTCGTAGGGAATGTTAAATCCGTCAGGTTGAATTAAGAAATCGTTGTGTTCAACCAGATTTCCTAATTCATCATGTAATTGCCATGCAATTTGTATGGCTCTAGGCCAGTTATCGGTATCGGTTATTGGAGCGTTCCAGCTTTTAGGTAATCCAGTAGTTTCGGTATCGAAAATTAAATACATGGGCAAAAATTACTTGAAGTGTTTTTTGAGTAAAACAAAGTGTAAAAATACGAAGAATTTAGATTGCTAAAGAGAGAAGTTATTAACGAGTGTTTTTGAGTAGAGGTAAAGGCTTGATTGGTTGACTGTAACTAAATATTGTGTTAAGTGTAGATTAATTTAAAAATAAATATGATAAAAAGTGATTGACAATCAATTAATAAGATTACATTTGTACTTTAATATAATTTTTTTTACAATGAAAGAAGGAACAGTAAAGTTCTTCAATGAATCTAAAGGTTTTGGATTTATTATCGAATCAAACTCAAACACAGAGCACTTTGTACACGTATCAGGTTTAATCGATGAGATTAAAGAAGGTGATAACGTAGAATTTGAGTTAAAAGAAGGAAGAAAAGGATTAAACGCTGTTAGCGTTAGAGTATTATAATATACCTTAGTAATTTATTTTTCTTAAGAGTCTGTTTTACAGGCTCTTTTTTAGTTTAATAAAACAGGTTTTTTGCTTTTTAATGAAAAAGATTTCATAAATTTGCGCCCACTTATCACGAGATGATAAGATTTATTAATAATCAAGGTCGCGAACCTTAAAAATTAAAATTATGCCTGTAAAAATTAGATTACAAAGACACGGTAAAAAAGGAAAACCATTTTATTGGGTAGTAGCTGCTGATTCTAGAGCTAAAAGAGACGGTCGTTTCTTAGAAAAAATCGGAACTTACAATCCAAACACGAACCCTGCAACTATCGATTTAGATGTTGATGGAGCTGTAAAGTGGTTACAAAACGGTGCTCAACCAACTGATACTGCTAGAGCTATTTTATCTTATAAAGGAGCTTTATTAAAGAATCACTTAGCTGGTGGAGTAAAAAAAGGAGCTTTAACTGAAGAGCAAGCAGAAGCTAAATTTACTGCTTGGTTAGAAGAAAAAGCATCAAAAGTAGCTGGTAAAGCTGATGGTTTAGCGAAAGCTAAAGAAGATGCTAAAGCTAAAGCTTTAGAAGCTGAAAAAGCTGTAAACGAAGCACGTATTGCTGCTGCTGTTCCTGCTACTGATAGCGAAGATGCTGCTGTTGCTGAAACAGGTGCTGATAGCGAAGAATAAAAACGTGTACTACGATGATGCAAAAAGAAGATTGCTTTTATCTTGGCAAAATCGTTAAAAAACATAGTTTTAAGGGCGAGGTAGTTATTAAATTAGACACTGATGAACCCGATCTTTACGAAAATTTGGAATCAGTTTTTGTCGATTTAGGCAATAATCTGGTTCCTTTTTTTATTGAAAAATCTTCATTGAGTAAAGGAACTATGTTTAGAGTAAAATTTGAAGATGTAGATACTGAAGCTGATGCAGAAGCTATTTTGCGTTCAGAAGTGTATTTACCTTTAGATTTACTCCCGAAACTTTCTGGAAATAAGTTTTATTACCATGAAGTTATTGGTTTTACGGTTGTTGATGATACTTTTGGTGAAGTTGGAGCTATTGTGAGTATTAACGATGCTTCTGCACAACCTTTATTTGAAATTGATAGAGAGGGTAAAGAAATTTTTATTCCTATGATAGATGATTTTATTAAAAAGGTAGATAGAGAAAATCAAGTAATTGAAGTAAATACACCAGAAGGATTAATTGAGTTGTATTTAGAATAATATTCTTAGAGATACTTCAATGAGATAGTATAAAAAACGGAAGGAAGTTATCCTTCCGGTTTTTATTTTTTAAAGATCCATTTTCTTGAATCATCGTTTTCTTCTTGAATTTCAATGGTATTGTTAATTAGTTTTAGTACAAAGTTTTCATCTGTTTTAAATGAATAGTTAGTTTCATTTATTTTATTCCATGCTCCTATGTATGGAGTTCCTTCGTCTAAATTGCAATCAGGATTTAAGTGACGAGCCCATTCTAATGAGTTGTTTTCACTGAATTTTATATAATTTTTTTCAATACATTCATATTGAGATTCATTGCCGTTAATTAATAGTTTGGTTTGTTTCCAAGTTCCAATTAATGAGTTGTTAGAAACGTTTTCATCACTGGAAGAGCAGTTTAAAAAAGTTAAAGAGATAGCAAATAATAAAATAATTTTTTTCATAGTATAAAATTTAAAGCTGTTTAAATTAAACAGCTTCTTTTACAACTTTTAATTTAAAATGTGGTTTGTTTATTTCTTTTTCAATCAAATCTTTTGATCTAATAACATCAGTTATTTGCAGACTTCTACCGTTAAAGTTTCTTTTAACAATAACTCTTTCTAGCCAATACAATTCTCCTTTAAAAAGTAAAGGGAAGAATAAAAAGCGGCTTACTTTTCTTTTTATCCTTTTTTGAGAGGGTTTTAGGTTAATTTTCATTTCCTTTTGTTTAATTATGTAAAATTTTTACGTGTAATACAACAAGAAAATTCAGTTCTTTTTTTTGAAAAGAATTAGATATTTAGGGGTAGGGGAATGCTGTCGAAGCGAAAATATTAATAACGCTTTGTTAAAGCAGTGCCAAAATAGGTAAAACTTTACGGATAAGAGTACAGAGTCGTCCAGAATATTATGAAGTGTGTTTTTAAAATATACACATCTGTCTATTAGTTGTTTAATTTGTTTTTTTGAAGTTTGTTTTTGAGGGAAAATAAGAAGTCTGGATGATTTCGGACTCTAAAAAACATATTCAAACACGCAGTCTTCTCCGCTTTCAAAAACTTGCTGCATCCCTATATAGCTAAAACCTAAGTTTTTTAACAATTTTTGAGATTTTTCGTTTTTAGGCATGGTTAAAGCTAATACTTTATCCTGTTTAAACTTTGTTCGAACGTATTCTATAATCAATTTTGTAGCTTCGGTTGCGTATCCTTTTCCTCTTCCGATGGGTAAAAAAGCATAGCCAATATCAATAAAATCAAGAGAATCTCTTTGTAATGCGGTAGATGCACCAATAGGTCTGTTGGTTTCTTTTAAAATAACCGTGAAAAACCCCAACCCGCCTAATTTTGAATTTTTAAATAAAATGTCTTTTAAATAGACCTCGGTTTCTTCAATAGATTTCAAATTTTTATCACCTATAAATTGGATCCAATCAGGGTCGTTGAATAACTCAAAATAAAAAGGAGCATCACTCACCAGAGCATTTCGTATGATTAATCGTTCGCTTTCTAATAACATGGTTTAAATATAAATTAAAAATGTACTTTTGCGAAGCAAAAAAATAACAAAATGAGTTTATTACAAGAATTACAAGATAGAAGCGGAAATCAATGCGAGCTATGTGCATCAAAAGATAACTTATCGATTTACGAAGTGCCACCAATTTCTACAGGTGGAGTAGATGGTAGTTTACTGGCTTGTAGCACTTGTATTGAGCAAATAGAGAATCCTGAGGTTACAGACGCAAACCACTGGCGTTGTTTAAACGATAGTATGTGGAGTGAATTTAGAGCGGTAAAAGTTGTAGCTTGGAGAATGTTACATCGTGTTAAAAAGGATGGTTGGTCGCAAGATTTATTGGATATGCTTTATTTAGAAGATGAAGATGTTCGTTTTGCAGAAGCAACAGGAGAGCATTTAGATGAAAGTGAAAAAATTATTCACAGAGATGTAAACGGAGCAATTTTACAAGCAGGAGATAATGTGGTATTGATTAAAGATTTAAAAGTAAAAGGTTCTAGTATGGTAGCTAAACAAGGTGCTGCAGTGCGTAGAATTTCATTAGATCCTGAAAATGCTAAATATATTGAAGGTAAAGTAGACGGAACACAGATTGTAATTATTACCGATTACGTCAAGAAAATGGCTGAAAAGGAGTAATATTAAAATAAAAAAGCTGAGAATTAACTCAGCTTTTTTTATTTCTCAGTGTTATAAAACACTTTGTAAAATTTCATTTTTTTCTCCTCGTCGTAACCTTGCTCTAAATATTCAGCAGAAGCATCAGGAGCATCTACATCAATCTTAATTTGAATATTAGTGTCTAGCTTTATTTCGGTTTTGAACTTGCTTTTTTCCTTTTTTAAGACAACATCAGATACTTCAAAGTTGTTACGAATTAATACATCGTTCAATTTCTCAAAGTGTTGTTTATAGTCTTCAAACAAATTTTTGTGTTTATCTTCTTCAAAGATTTCATCTTTAAAGTTGTGATAATCTACATTTTCGTGTTCTTTAAAATAATCAACTGTATTGGCTAAAAAGTTGCTTTGTTCTTGTTTTCCAAATTCAGGTTTTATAACCTCTTCAGAAAACTCTTTACACATTTCTAAGTAATTTTGAGTATGTAAATTACGATCATCGGCATACTTTACGCTTAAAAAGTTTTTAATCCAGTATTGCGCATCGTAATTGTTATTGTCTACTGATAAAACTACGGTTCCTTCTGTATCAGAAGAGTTTAAAATCAAACAACCTTTATCTAATCTTTTGGTAGAAATTCCTTTTTGAACTACTACATCAAAACTTTCATCGTCTAAATAGGTTTGGAAGAAGTCTACTTTACTTTCAATTTTAAAAATTCCAACGGCTTCGGTTAAAACATCTTTGTACTCGATACCTTCAAAATAAGCAACAATAACATCACCCGTTTTAATATTGGCAGAATTTGATTGCTCGTATAAGTGATTAACAATGTTTTTAGAATGTTGGATAAAGACCTCATTGCTATCATCTTCAAAAATATCTGAAGTGTATTTGTTTATTTCGTTTAAGCGAACATCTGCATGATGACTAAAACGATAACTCTGCGTAACCGAACCAAATGGTTTTAGTAAAAAAGGAAGTAGCAATTCGTAGCTTTCTTCATCAAAACGCACTAAACTTTCAGAAAAAGCATTTTGTCCGCTATTGTATTTATTAGCGACTTTATGAATGATACATTTGTTAATTTCGGTACGAGTTCTTTTAATCATCTTCTAAAAAATTGGAAGACAAAAATAGAAAAATTACAATTCTAATTTCAATTGTTCAGGTAACAATTTAAATGATTTTCTGTGGTAGGTTGTTGCGCCAAATTGTCGAATAGCTTCGCGATGTTCTTTAGTAGGATATCCTTTGTTTTTTTGCCAATTATACTGCGGAAATTCTTGATGAATTTTTTCCATATACTCATCTCGATAAGTTTTTGCTAAAACGGATGCTGCAGCAATACTCATAAATTTAGCATCACCTTTTACAATAGTTTGATGTGGAATTTCTTCATACGGTTTGAATTTATTCCCATCAACAATAATAAATTCTGGTTGAATATTTAATTGTTGAATAGAACGATGCATGCCAGCGATTGAAGCTTGTAAAACATTCAATTCATCTACTTCTTCTTGATGAATGAAGGATACTCCGTAAGCCAAAGCGTGTTCTTCAATATACGGGCGAAGCTCTTGTCTTCTTTTCTCAGAAAGTTGTTTAGAGTCGTTTAATAATTCATGTTGAAAATAATCAGGTAAAATTACGGCGGCGGCAACTACAGGACCTGATAAGCATCCTCTACCAGCTTCATCAGTGCCAGCTTCTAATTTATGTCCGCTAAAGTTTAATTTCAACATGCTACAAATTAACAGTTTTCAAAGAAATTAAACTTAAAATTAATCGTTAAATTATTTTACTTTTGCTGTTATGAAGAAAAATTTTTTAGTATTCTTTTGTTTGATTAGTGTTCAGGTGTTTTTTGCTCAGTTAAGAACAATTGATGGAGGCTTTGCAAGAGGTAGAGGAGGACTTAATCAAGGTAGAGACTCATTGCCTGAAAATGAAATCAATGTAAAATTAAGTGGGATAACAAAGTATACCGATTATAAAATTATATCGCACAAGAACGATACTACAATTATAGACACGACACTTACCCTTCAAAAAGAATATAAGTTTAACTTTTTACGAAAAGATAATTTTGAGTTGTTGGCTTTTCATAACCAAGGGCAAACATTTAATAATTTAGCATACGATTTCACGAATATTTCACAATTTCCAGATATTGGTTTTAGAGCTAAAATGTTTGGTTATATGGATGTAGAAGATGTGAATTATTACCATGTGCCTACACCAACATCCGAAATTATGTACCGAACAGGTTTGGAGCAAGGGCAAGTTGTAGATGCATTGTTTACCACAAACTTTTCTAAACGATTTAATTTAGCAATCGCCTATAAAGGGCTTCGTTCGTTAGGAAAATACCGACGTTCTTTAGCAAGTACAGGTAATTTTAGAGTGAGTTTTAGTTATGAAACTCCGAAAGGACAATATGCTATAAGAGGACATGCTGTAAATCAAGATTTTTTTAATCAGGAAAGTGGAGGGTTAACAGAAACATCTTTGGAGGCTTTTATAAACGATGATCCTAATTTTAGTGCCAACAGAGGTAGGATGGATGTGGTTTTAAATAATGCTGAAAACAATTTAGATGCAAAACGCTTGTATTTTGAACACACGTTCAAACTGCTTTCATCAAAAGATAGCGTGACTCAAAGAGATTTTTCAAATCTAAAATTAGGACACTCATTTACGAGAGATTCTAAATTTTATCGTTTTAATCAAGGAACTGCGACATCAGATGTATTTGGGGATACTAATATTTCTAGCGGAATAAATAACAAGACGAAATATTTGTTGTATGATAATCAGTTGTTTTTAGATTTTAATTCTAAGTATGTTTTAGGGAAGTTTCGCGTTAAAACAGGAGTAACTTCATATAACTACGGATACGAAAACTTGCAAAACAACACGGTTGGAATTACTAAAAACAAATTAAAAGGTGATGCTGTTTCGTTTGGAGCCGATTGGAACGGACGTATAGGAAACTTTCATGTAAATGCTTCAGGAAGTCTTACTCCGGGAAGTGGACGTTTATCAGGAAATCAATTTTCAGGAGAAGCTTTTTATAAAAAAGATAGTGTACTAACTGTAAAAGGTAGGTTAGGAATCAGTAATAAATCACCTAACTTTAACTTCTTACTGCACCAAAGTAGCTATGATGATTATAACTGGGAAAACAATTTTTCTCAAATAGGAACCCATAGTTTAGGTGGTGTAATTGATTCTAAATGGGGAAATGCATCTGTTGATATTACCAATATTAGCAATTACACTTATTTTGACGAAAATGGACAACCGAAACAGTTTTCAGGAGATGTTAATTATTTAAAAGCGAAAGTATCTAAAGAGGTTACCTTCGGGAAATTTGCTTTAGATAACACGTTGATGTATCAAAAAGTAGCCAGCGGAGAAAGTGTTTTTAGAGTACCTGAATTTGTTACTCGTAATACACTGTATTATACTGATGAGTGGTTTAAAGGAAAACCTCTCTTGGTGCAAATAGGAGCTACGTTTAAGTATTTTACAGAGTACAAGGCAAATGCCTACAATCCGTTATTGGCAGAATTTACGCTACAAAACGATACTGAAATTGGCTATCCAACAGTCGATTTATTTTTTAATGCACGCGTAAGAAGAACTCGAATTTATTTTAAAGCAGACAATGTTAGTTCTTTTGCTTTTAAAAAGAATTATTATTCAGCACCAAATTACCCGTATAGAGATTTTGTAATTCGTTTTGGGGTAGTATGGAATTGGTTTATTTAATAGTATGAAAGAAAAATTACAACAAAACTGGAAGCTGTTTTTACTAGCAAGCTTAACTTTAGGTTTAGCTCCTTTTAAACCGCCACATATTGTAGGAAAGTTACAATGGATTGCTGGAGGGAATGCTTTTTCTGGAGAGCATGCCATGAAGTTTATGGATTGGTTTGATGTGTTTTTACACGGAACCCCATGGATACTCTTATTAATTTCTATAGTGTTAAATCTTTTTTCATTAAAGGGCAAAAACGATTAGGAATACTGCTTTCTTTTTCTCCGAAATAAAGAAATCCTTGACTTTCGTAAAACGATTTAGCATTTGGGTCGGCTAATAATGTCATGGTAGTAGCATTGAGCTGTTTCGCTTTTATATAAGAATCTTCCAATAATTTTTTACCGATTCCCTTTCCTATAAATTCAGGTAAAATAAATAGAAATTCTAGCTCAATAGCATCGTTTTTAGGCTGATTTAAAATATAAAATCCAGCTATAGTGTCTTCTAAAATATATTTATACACAAACATATTTTCCATGATGTTTTCCGTAATGGTTAAATCATGGCGCCAACTTTCTATTTGTTCTTCAGTGTAGCCCCAATAAGCTTTGGATTTTAAGGCAATGTTAGTTAGCGAATCTGCATCTAGCGCGTTAGCTTTTGTAATCATACAAATAATAAAATCTGCAAAAATAGAGGTTTTATTATTTACTTAGATGAAGTTGTTAATTGTTTTATTTTAATTCTGAAAGCAGCATATACTAGAGTTGTAAACGGACTTAACCAGTTAAACATAGCATAAATAGCATAGTCTATAACAGGAACTCCTAATACGCCCGAATGGTAAGCTCCACAGGTATTCCATGGGATTAAAACAGAAGTTACTGTACCAGAATCTTCTAGTGTTCTACTTAAATTTTCAGGAGCTAAACCTTTATCTCTATAGGCTTGCGCATACATTTTTCCAGGAACAACAATTGCTAAGTACTGATCAGAAGCTGTAAAGTTTAATCCGATACAAGTAGCAACTGTACTAGCAAATAAACCAAATACAGAGTCAAATAAACTTAACATAAAACTACTAATTTTAGCTAAAGCTCCGATAGCATCCATTACTCCACCAAAAACCATCGCTAATAAAATCAACCATACAGTTCCTAGCATTTTTTTCATTCCTCCTGCGGTAAATAAATCTTTTAAAACCTCGTTTTCTGTAGCAACAGAGGTTTCAACAGTAATGGCTTGCATTACTCCTTTGTAAGCAGCTTCAAAATTTAATTTTTCAACGCCTGCAACTTGTGCTACTACATGTGGTTGAAAGATTAAAGCGAAAATACCCCCTAAAATTGTACCCGCTAAAAGAGCAATTAATGGAGGTGTTTTTTTAATAATTAGAATGATAACTAATATAGGTACTATAAATAACCATGGGGTAATATTGAACGCTTTGTTAATATCGGTTAGCATTTGTAATGTGTTAGCTTCACCAGTTGTTGTTTGTGTAAATCCAAGTATGATAAAGAAGATAATGGTAATTATAAATGTAGGAACTGTGGTGAACGCCATGTATCTTATGTGCGTAAATAAGTCGGTTCCTGCCATGGCAGGAGCTAGGTTTGTAGTATCAGACATTGGTGACATTTTATCTCCAAAATAAGCTCCTGATAAAACAGCACCAGCAGTCATTCCTAAAGAAATTCCTAAGGCTTCTCCAATTCCTATTAAAGCAATACCTACAGTTGCTGAGGTTGTCCAAGAACTTCCTGTAGCAACAGAAATTACAGCACAAATTATTAGACAAGCGACTAAAAATATAGTAGGGTTTAAGATTTGAAGTCCGTAATAAATCATTGAAGGAATAATACCGCTTATAAGCCATGTTCCAGCTAAAGATCCTACCATTAAAAGTATTAAAATGGCTCCTGCGGTAGATTTAATATTTTCGGCAACTTCTTCGATCATTCTTTCATAAGAAACCTTGTTTTTAAAACCTATAATTGCCGCTACAGCACCACCCATTAATAAGATAAATTGGTTACTACCGCTTAAAGCATCATCACCAAAAACATATACATTGTACGCTAACATTGCAATTAGAGCAAAAACAGGAATCAGTGCTTCCCAAATAGTCAATTCTTTATTTTGGATTATTTTTTGGTCTTCAATTTTGATTTCTGAAAGGTTTTTATCGTCTTGCATGTGTAGTGTTTTTCGGATTGTAATGTTACGATTTTGAATAGAATTACACAAATCGAATCAGTTAATGACTTTCTTTAAGAAAAATTGAAAAGAAATGACAGATAAACAAAAATGTCACTTTAAATAACGTAAAAGAAGTTGATAATTTTCACATTATTTAAAATGACATGTCTAAAAATATAAAATTGAGGTTTTTACAGTACGCCAACCTCTTTCATACACTCTTTCATCATTTGATAAGTGCGTTCAATATCATTGTCTAATCCGATAGAAAAACGGATTAATCCATCGGTTAATCCCATTTCTTTTTGTTCATCTAAAGGAATTTCTGATGAAGTTGAAGTACCTGGAGCCGAGAATAAGGTTTTATAAAAACCTAGACTTACTGCTAAATATCCTAAGTTTCTATCTTGCATTAGCTCCATTAAAGCATTGGCTTTTTCTAAAGAACCAGCATCAATAGTTAACATGCCTCCAAATCCGTATTCTTCATTCATCATGGATTTAAAAACTTCATGTGAAGGGTGTGATCTCAATCCCGGATATACAGTTTTTAATCCGTCGGCTTCAAATTTCTCAGCTAAATAACTAGCGTTTTTACTGTGTTGCTTTACTCGTATGTGCAAGGTTCTCATGTTTTTTAAGATCGAAGCGGCTCGCATAGAGTCCATAGAAGCTCCTAGTAGCATACTTGCGCCATCAATAACGCTTTTTTGTGAATTGATGAAGTCTGTAGTTCCACAAACAACACCTCCCATAGTATCAGATGAACCGTTGATGAATTTTGTTAAACTATGAACTACGATATCAGCACCTAATTGAGCTGGCGAGATTGATAATGGAGAAAAGGTATTATCAACAACCAACTGTAAATTATGTTTTTTTGCAATCGTTGCTAATGCTTTAATATCTGCTACCTCTAAAAGTGGGTTACTTACAGTTTCACAGTAAATCATTTTAGTGTTTTTGTTAATAGCAGCTTCAACTATGTCTAGTTTAGTAATATCTACGAAAGAGGTTTCAATTCCCATTTTAGGAGTGAAATTTTTCAAAAAGGCATAGGTTCCGCCATAAATAGTTCTACTAGAAACTATATGATCGCCCGCACCGCAAATTTGTAAAATAGTTGGCGTAATCGCTCCCATACCAGTAGCTGCAACATTGGCTGTTTCTGTTCCTTCCATAGCAGCTAAAGCTTCAGCTAAATATAGGTTTGAAGGAGAAGAGTGACGAGAATATAAGTAACATCCGTCTGTGTTTCCTTCAAAAGTATCAAACATTGTTTTTGCTGATAAGAATGTATACGTTGAAGAATCAGAAATTGAAGGGTTTACACCACCGAATTCTCCAAAATATTGTAGGTCTTGTATGTTGTTTGCAGGTTTAAATTTCATGTTGAATTGAATTAGTTATTTAATGACTACTAAAATCAGTATTATGGGTTAAAAAATCAATAGAAGATGCTTTTTATGGTTTTTTAAACTAAATTTGTGGTAGTTTTTGGATTTTATTTCGATGTTTATTATAGTGAAGCTGAATTAAATAGATTTTTTTTCAGATGAACCCTCGTAGAGGGATTAAGTAAATCAGAATAATTAATTAAAACCGATTCAAATGAAATTAGATAAAATAGATAGGAAATTGTTGGAGCTACTTCAAGTTGATAGTAAACAAACAACTAAGCAGTTGTCTTTGCACTTGGGGTTATCGGTTACTGCAGTTTATGAGCGAATAAAAAAACTTGAAAAAGAAGATGTTATTAAACAATATGTTGCCTTAGTAAATAAGAACAAAATTGGAAAATCGTTTTTGGTGTTTTGCCATATTCGATTAGAAAAGCATACCAAAGAATATATTGATGTTTTTGAAAGAGAAATTAATAAGTTAGAAGAGGTAACCGAATGTTTTCATGTAAGTGGCGACTACGATTATATTTTAAAAATCTATGTAGAAGATATGGATGAATATCGTGAGTTTATGGTAAATAAACTTACAGTTTTAAAACATATAGGAAGTACCCACAGTATTTTTACTATTGGAGAAGTTAAAAACTCTATAGCAATAGCTTTATAAAGTTTCTTGTTGATTTTTATAAAAAGAATCAGCCTGTAGCTTCATAAGGTTACGAGCCATTTTTTGTTTATAATTGTACAACTCTTCTTCTGTTTTTAAATCGGAATATACTTTGTTGTTGAGTTCTATATCGGTTTGTAGAATGGCTTCTCTTTGATGAACTTGTTGTTGAATCCAAGTTTTTACTTGAGATTCATGGTTTTCTAGCTTATAATCGTATTCACTTTTTGAGCTGATAAGTTTCGCAAAAATAGGGGCGGTCTCGATTGCTAAAAACAACAAGAATATAAAGAAGGAAGGTAGCCACGGTAATTTGTTTAAAGCATTAACGCGAGCCATTAATCCATCAAAATTAGAAATGATAGGTTGGGTTTGTGTTTCTTTCAATTTCTGATTTTCCAGTAAACTGGTTATGGTAGCTTCTTTCTGCTGAATCTTGTTAGTGTTTTCAGTTTTTAACAGATTCAATTCGGCAAGAGCAGCATCGTGTTTGTCTCTTTTTTCTTTATAAACAGGGCAGCTTTGCCAATAAGTTTCGAGCCTTTTCTTCCTTCTGCTTCGGCAATATAGGTTTCGTATAGTGTATTTACTTCATTTTCTTTAGTGGTAATTTCCTCTTTTAAAGAAGTGATTTCAGCATTGATTTTCTCGATTTCAGGAGTAAATTGTTGTGCAATTTGAGTTTTGTTATCTAATGTCATCTGATTTTTTTCAGTCAGCAACACTTGGTTGATTTCTTTTTCGAAAATTTTTAATTCCAAAGGTTTAGAAATTACTACAGCAATAATCATTGCTAACAATAATCTTGGAAGTACCTGTATAAGTTCTTTTCGTTTAGATTCACTTTTTTTAATGGTAGAAACGATGAATCTATCTAAATTAAAAATGAGTAGTCCCCAAATAAGTCCGAAGAAAATAGCGGTGTAAATGTTATCAAAAACAGTATATAATGCATAAGCAGCAGCTATGGTTGCCATTAAAGCAGTAAAGAAAACGGTAGCACCAATACCCGCATATTTATTTTGTTCACCATTAGCACATTTTTGAAGCAAGACTAAATCTGCCCCCGAACAAAGAAGGAAAAATCGTTTTAACATAAAATAAGCTTATGTTTTAATAACGAGTTATTTAGGGTTCTGTTACACAAATTATTGTTTTTGTGTTTTTTTTAATAAAGAATTAATAAATTACTTATCTAGTTAACAATCAAATATTTGTTATTTTGAAGAAAAAAATAAAAGGATGAAATTTATAATAGCACTTCTATTATTCTGTGTGTTTTCGGGGTTTTCTCAAGAAAAGTTTGAGCGTGAATTTAGAATTTCGACAGAAGAAGCTCCACAAAAAGCACAAAATTTTATTAAACAATGTGAATTTGATAAAAAAGTAAAATGGTACATGGAAGAAAGTCAAGATGGTAAAGCTATTGAAGCTAAATCTTATAAAAATACTTATAAGTATAGTGTAGAATTTGATATGAAAGGCAACGTGCTTGATGTTGAAAAGAAGATTAAATGGAAGGAGATTGAATCATCTGTTAGAAAAAATATTGAAAATTCATTGAAAAAGGAGTTTGAAAAATTTACAATTAGAAAAATTCAGGTTCAATGGAAATCTGATGAGGAAACATTATTGGGTTTAATCCGTGGTGGTAAAGAAAACAAAACGGATGTGCTTTATGAGATAGTACTTAAAGGAAGAAAAACAGAATCTACTAGTTTATATGAAGTGTTAATCAAAGCTGACGGAACAATTATAAAACAATTAAAGTTTGCTCCATCTAACTCATTAAATTTAGAATTCTAATGAAAAAGGAACTTGTATTTTTAGTGCTTGTATTGTTTGTGGTGTCGGTTAAAGGACAAACAAGTTTTACATCAGGGTGGTTGCCAAAAGTAGTGGTGTCAGCAAAAACATCATCCACTACAAAATGGGTGAATAGTATAGAGGCTAGGGAGATTTTTTATGAAGATGAATTTGCATTTTATCATAGTTTGGTAGATATTTCTAGTATTTTTTCTATAAAATCAGATGTGAATAAATCTTTTAATATAGGATATATTCTCCGATTTAAAGATGATGATATTATTCATCGTACAGTTCAGCATTTTAATTTAGTACAAAGTTTTGATGCTCTTAAATTAGGGCATCGCTTCGGTTTTGAACAGTTTTTTGAATCGGGTGAAAAACCTCAATACAGAACTCGTTATCGAGCCTCGTTAGAAAAAGCATTGTCAGGAGATAAAGTAGATGTTAAAGAATGGTATGTAAAATTGTCAAATGAATATTTGTGGCAGTTTAATGAAGAGGATTTAGAAGTGAGATTATCGCCATATTTAGGCTATCAACTTTCAAAAAAAGACAAGCTAGAGTTTGGTCTTGATTATCGTTTAGGAAAATTACTAGATACACCGAAGAAAAACTCTTTATGGTTTAGAACCACTTGGTATATATCTTTATAAAAAAAGTCATTACAATTGTAATGACTTTTTTGTGTTGTTATTTAGATAACTCAGTAAAATACTGATAGAAATATGGAATGGTTTCAATTCCTTTTAAGTAATTCCACACCCCGAAATGTTCGTTAGGTGAGTGAATTGCGTCAGAATTCAATCCGAATCCCATTAAAATAGTTTTACTCTTTAATTCTTGCTCAAATAAAGCCACGATAGGAATACTTCCTCCACTACGTTGTGGAATAGGAGTAACTCCGAAGGTTTCTTGATATGCTTTACTAGCAGCTTGGTAACCAATATTGTCAATAGGTGTTACATATCCTTGTCCTCCATGATGAGGTTTTACTTCTACTTTTACCGATTTAGGAGCGATACTTTCAAAATGCTTTTTGAACAATTCAGTAATTTCTTCCCATTCTTGTCCTGGTACTAAACGCATTGAAATTTTTGCGTACGCTTTTGAAGCAATTACAGTTTTTGCACCTTCTCCAGTATATCCTCCCCAAATTCCGTTTACGTCTAAGGTAGGGCGGATAGAGTTACGTTCGTTGGTAGTATAACCAGCTTCTCCATGCACATCATCAATATCTAAAGCAGCTTTGTATTCTTCTAAAGAGAAAGGCGCTTTTGCCATTTCATCACGTTCTTCACGAGATAATTCTTCTACTTTATCGTAAAAACCAGGAATGGTAATATGATTGTTTTCATCGTGTAATGAAGCAATCATTTTTGTTAAAATATTGATTGGATTTGCAACTGCACCACCATATAATCCAGAGTGTAAGTCTCTATTAGGTCCAGTAACTTCAACTTCTACATAACTTAATCCACGTAAACCAGTGGTAATAGAAGGAATGTCGTTAGCAATCATTCCTGTATCAGAAATTAAAATTACATCATTGGCTAATTTTTCTTTGTTTCTTGGAACGAACCATGCTAAACTTTCTGAACCTACTTCTTCTTCACCTTCAATCATAAACTTAACGTTACAAGGTAAGTTTCCTGTATGGGTCATGTATTCTAACGCTTTAACATGCATGTACATTTGTCCTTTGTCATCACAAGCACCACGAGCAAAAATGGCTCCTTCAGGATGAATGTCTGTTTTCTTAATCACAGGCTCGAAAGGAGGAGAAGTCCATAGATCGATTGGATCAGCAGGTTGCACATCGTAATGACCATATACTAAAACCGTTGGTAAGTTAGGGTCAATTATTTTTTCTCCGTAAACAATAGGGTATCCAGGAGTTTCGCAAATTTCTACTTTATCACATCCTGCTTTTTCTAAGCTTTCTTTTACAGCATCAGCGGTATTTAAAACATCTTGATTGTAAGCTGGATCTGCACTTACTGATGGAATTTTTAATAAATCGATAAGCTCATTAATAAATCGATCTTTATGTTGAGCTATGTAATCTTTTACGTTTTGCATGGGTTGAATATTAATGAACTTCAAAAATAAGAAAAATAGTATACTTGTTCTTGGTAGTTTGCAACTAATGTTTATATTTGCATCCACAATTTCAAAAGTACGCGGGCGTGGTGGAATTGGTAGACACGCTAGACTTAGGATTTAACCTAATAAAAGTTCTTAAAATATTGAAAAAGCGGATGTGGTGGAACTGGTAGACACGTCAGACTTAGGATCTGATGCCGCGAGGTGTGCAGGTTCGATTCCTGTCATCCGCACTTTTTCAACTGCAAAATTGCAGTCATAAAACCTCTCATTTCTGAGAGGTTTTTTTGTTTGGGTACAACATAGGTACAACATTTCCACTTTTATTAGGTGGAACTATAGATTGATACTATATGCTTTCATTTGAAATCAAACCCTATTTCTAACTTTAGAGATTAATAAATTTTGCGTTTTATCAACTTTAGTTCTTTGGTTGAGAGTTTATAATCATACAATATACCCGCAAGATAAACTCGTAAAATACTTCCATCAAAAGACTACGGCATAAAGCCAACGCTTCTTCCACTACTCATTTATTCCGTTTCCTTTTGAGCCAAGATTTTATCTTCCGTTTGGTTTCTGCTCAAATATTGTTTAATCAAAAATTTGAGTATTATGACAACAAAAGCGAGTACCACAAAGAAGCGCAGTCGAACAAAAGTAGCTGCCAAAAAAGAAGTGAACGGAAAAAAAGTCCAGGCACTTAAAATTGAGAATCTGCCTATTGCAAAAGTCAAACCCGACCCGATGCAACCCAGAAAAACGTTTGATGAAAAGTTGCTAGAACAGCTTTCAGAAAGTATTGAGAAGCACGGCGTACTACAACCTATTACGGTAAGGAAATCCAAAAAAGATTATATCATCGTAATGGGCGAGCGTAGGTATCGTGCCAGTAAGTTAGCTGGCAAGAAAACGATACCCTGTATTGTAAGAACGTATAAGGACGATGATGTTCTGGAAATTCAAATCATTGAAAATCTACAAAGACAGGATGTTGAACCTACCGAAGAGGCCGAAGCAATTGCCTTTCTGAGTGAAAAGTATGCACCTGCTGAAATTGCAAAGCGATTGGGCAGAACAGACAACTTTATAAGACAACGCCTAAAGTTAGCAGGATTGATAGAGGGCTTTAAGCACTTTGTACGAAATGGCGAAATGACCATATCCTTGGGCGTAGGTGTAGCGCTCTTTGAACCAGAAGAACAGCAGATGATGTTGGAAACTATGGGCGAGGATTTTAATGCACATCAGATAAACAGGATGATTAAAGACCAGACCTACGATTTGGAAAAAGCATCCTTTGATGTAGCCGATAAAAAATTGGTCCCAAAAGCAGGGTCTTGTGTAGAATGTCCTTTCAATGCTGCAAATCAAGGTAATCTGTTCGGCGAAGGAAAAATGGTCTGTACAAAATCAGCCTGTTTTGAAACTAAGAAAAGTAAATCGTTCTTAAACCTGATTAAGAAATCAAAAAAAGAGAACATCCTGCTAATTCCTGAGATACGACAGTATTGGGCAGATGACGAAAACAATCAGCTCATAATATCACAATTGGAAAAGAATGGATTGAAAGTCTATTTACTGGACGATGTTGAAATCTTAGAAAATCCGATTGAGCCAACAATCGAGGGTATCAAGATAGAATATCAGCATTACGATTATTCTGAAGATGAATTAAAGACAGAATTGGATGAAGCAATGCATAATTATAAAGAAGCATTGGAAAAATTCAATTCAGCAAAAGAAGATGGATTTGTAGATGGTGTTATTTTCCATCCTGAAACGTACAGGAACAAAGAGGTCTTTGTAACGATTATTGAAAAATCAAAGAACGATTCTACGGAATATTCGGCACCATTGGCCAACAGGAAAATGGCAGATTGTACGCCTGAAGAACAAATCGTTAAAATCAACGAAAGAGAAATCCGTAAGAAGCAAATAGAGAACAACAAGCAGTTTGAAGAAGTTGTGCAGATGATTCGTGAAACGAAATATATCGATACGAAGAAGACACTTTCAACGGATGAAATGTCGGCATTCTCGATATCGCTCTTTGAAAATAATGTGGACTATATGAGCCAACAAAAGTATTTCTCAAAGTTCTTGGGCGACACTTCAAAGATGACCAAAGTTGAAATGGTCGATAATTTCAAGAAGAAGTTCAAAAAGGAAATCTTTCACAAGTTGATACGCTATATGCTAACAAAGCAAGTGCATTTTGGCGAAAGCAATCACGTCAATAATCTGACAAACATTTCATTTTACAACGCAATGCAAGGATATTACAAATCCAAGATTGCCAGCATAGAAAAAGAATATGCCGAAAAGAGAGACAAGCGTGAAGCACGTTTGAAAGAGCGTATCACAGTTCTTGAAAAGCAAATTAAGGAACTCAACGATTAGCTTTTGTTGTTTGAAGAAGGGTCGGCATTCGTGCTGGCCCTTTTTCTTTTTTATGATAGTGTTTTAAAAGATGGGTTGATAAGGAAGGGGTTATCAATCAATAGTTAGCGCAAAGATAAACTCGTAAAATACACCCATCAAAAGACTACGGCATAAAGCCAACGCAACATCCTACGCTTATTTATTCCGTTTCCTTTTGAGCTGAGATTTTAGCTTCCGTTTGAGTACTGCTCAAATATTGTTTAATCAAAATATATCATTATGAAACGAGTATCTGAAAAACCTAAAATTTCGCTACAAGAAGCTGAAAAGCATTATCAATCGAGTAGTGAAAATTATGACATTGATAGTGGGGAAAGCCATTTCGCTTACTACAGGGATAAGCATCCCAACTATTACCGAGTATTATCACAAAATGTTTAATCTAAATTCAAAAGCTATGTATTTACAAAATTTGCAACAGGATGAAATCTTTGTTCCATCAGAAATGAAATCCTTAAAAAGTCTGACACAGATGGAATCCCGAAGAGGACTTGAAAATGCCATTATCTCAAATGGCAAAATCGTCAACGTGGTATCGAACAGCTATGGCCACATTCCGAACCAACTGTTCTTCAAGAAAGCTGAAGAAATGCTGACCGATGCACAGCTGAACTTTCACAAACGCACCATCAACAATAATGACAGGTCGTTCATTACCGACTTTATCATCGACGACAAAAGCCAGTTTACCGTCAAGAACGATAAGGACTTGATATTACCGATGCTTCGGTTCAAAAACTCGTATGACGGAAGTGAAAAAACTTCTGGACACTTCGGGTTTTATAGAGAAGTATGTTCAAACGGACTACACGTTTCTCAGGCAGAAATCGAGTTTTCCATCAAACATAGTAAGAACAATACGCACCTTATTATGCCAAGGTTGAACAATCTATTCGATAAATTTCTGGACAATGAATTCTACACCATTACAAAGAAATTCGACAAGATGAAAGAATTTAAAATCATCGATACACAGGAATTTGTGAAAGCGATTCTTGACAGGACGAAACTGTTCCGGTATGAATGTAGCGACAAGAACAGCGACCCGTCGAAAAAATCTCGTGAGGTCATCGAAATCTTAAACTATGAAGCTTTGTTGCTCAATGAAGAACCAAATCTTTGGTTAGGTTACAATGCGTTTAATTCAGTACTTCATAATGTCTTAAAGAAAAGCTTTGGCCAACAAGAACGATTGGATAAAAAGCTGTTTAATGAAGTCTATGCTATGGCATAAAGCCAAAAGGTTCATCCAGTACCTTAAACTGGATTTTTTTGTGCTTGCTATTTATAGGTTTAAAAGCAATACCGTTCAGCACATTCCCCTACATTTCGCGAAAAGCTTCATTCCGGGAAAAGCGCTTTCCTATAATAATCTTGGACACAACTTCAAAGCTTCCGTTTTCCATTCCACTTGCCCGTTCATTCCCGAGAAAAGTCGGGAAGCGGTCAAACTGCATTCCAACCTACACCTTCAAAGTCAAGTCCGCTTTAAATCCTGCATAATGAGAATAAATAATTTTCTTAATCCGTTCAGCACATTCCCCTGCATTTCGCGAAAAGCTACATTTCGTGAAAAGAGCTTCATTACAAAGGTCTTGGACACAATCCCCAATTTTAGCTTTCCATTCCGCTAACCCTTCCCGCTATGCTGGGAAGGAACACTTCATTCCTTTGCCAAAATTGAGAATTAAGTCCGTTTTTCATCGGAAAGTCATCCCTTCGGTTTTCTTAACAGGATTTTCGGCGCGGTCTTCTTGAGCCCTCAATCGAAAATCCTTAAAAACCGAACCGCTGCCTTACACATTTTAAGGGGTTTATAATGGATAAAGCCTTTGTTGTTTTTCGGGGCGTCGAAAAACAGGCACGACATAACCAATTCTAATATAAACACAGCTGCTTATCTCGCTTAACTGTCGGTACGCTCAAACGCAACTGCGTTTAAAAGAATTGCTAATGCCCTTATGGAACTTGTCAAGACTATACAAGTTTTAGTGAAAAATAAGGTTTCTACTTCCTTGAAAATCTAAGGATTTTACTACGTCGCAAACACACCTGATTTTGCCCGAAAAGTCTTGACAAAACCCACTCTATCCATTGTGCGGTGCACAGAAGAAAAGAACAAACACCCCTTAAAATTTAATTCAGTTTAAAACAAATAGGGGAAATATAAACCAGTCTGTAACAAAGCAGACACAAATCTTTTTATTATGAGTACTATTAGAAATCACGTACAATTGATTGGAAACGTTGGACAAGAGCCAACCATTACGAACCTTGAAAGCGGTAAGAAAGTAGCCCGCTTCTCACTCGCTACAAACGAATACTACAAAGACAGCAAAGGCGAAAAGCAAACGGACACCAACTGGCATACCGTAGTAGCTTGGGGTAAGACCGCTGAAATCGTCGAAAAATTTGTCGAAAAAGGCAAGGAAGTAGGAATTACAGGGAAACTAAAGACCCGAACCTACACCACCGATGATGGCAACCAACGCTACGTTACAGAAGTTGTAGCCGATGAAATCCTATTACTTGGAAGCAAAAACGACAAGTAAACTTCAAAAACAAAGAGGGCGTTCCTCTCGAAAGTTGCGCCCTCTTTTTCATTATTCACACATTTAAATATATGCACAATGAAAGCACAAGTTAACGAAATAAAAGAGCGATTGCAATATTTTACGGGAACAGAAATGTTCTATCAAATCCCATTATTGCGAACCCGTTTTACGGACGGATTGAAATATTTATCGGAAGTAGCAGAATGTTTTTGGCTCATTACGGACACGTCAGTAATCGCAAAAAGTCTAATGAACCGAAGCGAATTTGTAACCATAGACTTCAAAAGATTATCCGAAGAAAAGCAGGATTTTACAGGTTACGAAGCCGAGATAGTTTACAGCGATGGCAACGATAATATTTTAGAAAAACACGGTTACAGAGCAACCGATTTTCCACTCGATGAACTGCGGTTATTTTTTGTAAATGATACGCTGATGTTACCAAGCGAATACTAAAATTTTGAAGTTATGATTTACATTAAATTTCAAGATTTGAGCGAGGAAAAACAAGAGGAACTCTTACAGGTTTCGAGAGAACACGTTACACATCTTTTTGGGGAATCTATTCAAAAATATGTTGACGAAACTGGTGCAGATTATGAAAAGTTAATAGATGAAGAAATGATTAAAAATCTATACACCTACGATTATGTTTTCAATATCTGACACATTAAGATTATATGTGGAACACCTCTGAAATTTCAGGGGTGTTTTTATTTTGAAACAAATCCAAGTCAATAAAAAAGCGTATATTTATTTCGCTGAAATTCAGCATTCAAAATTACGTAGGGTTATCCACTTTTCGACTTTCGCCGATAACCCTGCACATCGAAAAATAACATATCGGAAAATAATTTTCCCTGAAAATGGCAATCGGCTTTTTAGCCGGATTGTATGGATTTTTGTCACGCTTGCGCGTGACGAAAAGGAATAGCAAGAGGGTAACACGCTGCGCGATGTTTCGGATTCCTTTTCGTTTTTAAATAGCTGATAACCAGTAATTTGGATATATCTTAAATTCTTGACAATCAACGATTTGCGACAAATGGGCTGGAAACGCGCATTTTTAGGGAAGATTTTGCGACAAATCGGCGAAATATGGACTCATTTACTGGAATTAGATTTAAAAAGGAAACCGCAAAACGTTTCCAAACTTTCTCACGCACGTACTTCAAATCACACACCGAGGCGATGTCCACGATGCTCGATTTTTTCTTCTACAATGAAATTTCGCCAAAGGAAAAATTAGGACCAACTGGACGTACCATTGAAGCTAAATTACTCAAAAGAATAAATGCGGTTATTGCCATAATGCGAGACGTGGAAAAGACACAAACCAAACCTACGGTGGCGATGATTCAATCCCTTTTTGAGACAGAAGAGCCAACCAAAAAACCGCTGATTGTAGAAAAGAAATATGCCGAAGAAAAGAAGGAAGTCCGTTTTCAAGAAAAGCAAAACACAAGTAATCAACTCTAATTTTTTGAACTATGTACATCACAATCACACCTCAAAAATTGGGTACTAATTATTCACAAAGTTCAGCTGATTTTGTAGGCTATTTGGAAAAGGAAAATCAAGGTTTGGAACAGCACGAAATGGAACATTTTTTCAACCAATATGGCGATGAAATTTCCGCGGAAGAAGTGGTCAAAGAAATCGATGGAAACACCGCAAAATTGAAAAAGAAAGAACCCAAGTTTTATTCGATTACGGTCAGCCCATCAAAATATGAATTGCGAAAACTTCAAAACAATAGTCAAGATTTAAAAACCTACACCCGTGAGCTGATGAAAGATTATGTTGCCAGCTTCAATAGGGAAATAAACGGGCGACCTATAACCATCGATGATATAAAATACTATGCGAAAATTGAACACCAAAGAACATTCAAGGGAACAGATTTTCAGATAAAAGAGAACCAACCGTTCGCAACAAAAATACTTCAGCTGAAAGCCGAAATCAGAAACATTCAAGAAGGACGAGCTGAAGGGAGTATTAAAAGGATGGAAAAGGAAATTGCCAAATTGGAACGCCAAGCACCACATCAGCAAAATGGCAAACGGATTGTCCAGGGAATGCAAAAAGATGGAAACCAAAGTCACATCCATATCATCGTGAGCAGAAAGGATGCTTCCAATTCGGTTAGCCTTTCCCCAGGAAGTAAGCACAAAGCATCAGAAGTTGAAATGCACGGTAAGAATGTGAAACGCGGTTTCGACAGGGATGCCTTTTTCGAGAAAGCAGAAAAGACGTTTGACAAAACTTTTGGCTACAAGCGAAACTTTGCCGAGACCTACAAAGCAAGAAAGGATTTTGTAAAGAACCCGAATCTCTATTTCGCTGCCTTGATGAAATTACCAGCCAACGAAAAAGCTTTGGCTTTCAAAATGATTACCAAAAGTGGCTTGCCAATTGTTCCAAGTATTCCAGTAAGTCAAGCACAAATTGCACTTCGGGTTTTCAAACGATTAAGACGTGGTGCAGAGGTTGCCATCAAATCAAGTTCAATAGGAATTTAGGGTATGGAAATAGACAATCTCATAACAATACTTTCAATTATTGCTGTGGCCAGTACCGTTTTCTATGCGATGTTTCGAGTGAGCAAGTATGCGCTTTTCTTGAATTTCATAATGCTTTCGTGCTTGGTTTTCTATTTAACCGAGCAGAACGAATTAGTATCGATACTGCTTTATCTGGTGTGTCCTTTAATGTTAATTAATATAGGACTATATGTTTTTTTGCATAAGACTGAAAATGCACAAAATAGCGACAGAAAATATCAAGTCAATTTTGCTACGACAAAAGGGAATTTCAAATTAGATAATATTAAACGTGGTGCATCTATCATCGGTTCTGCGGGAAGTGGTAAGACCGAAAGTGTGGTGTATGGCTTTTTAAAACATTTCCGAAAAGAGCGCTTCTGTGGAATCATTCACGACTACAAGGATTTTGAGTTGACCGAAATGGCGTATCCGCTTTTTAAGGATAGTGATATCCCGTTTAAGGTCATTTCCTTCGACAAAATCATACATAGGGTAAATCCTATTGCACCTCGCTATTTAGAGAACGAAGAAAGCGTAAACGAGGTGTCAAGAGTCTTAATTGAAAACCTTTTAGAGCAAAGAGAAAGTGGAACAACTGGAACAACAAAATTCTTTAACGACGCAGCTGAAGGTTTGATTGGTGGATTGATTTGGAAACTGAAATGCGATTATCCCAAATACTGTACGTTACCACATTTAATAGCCATTTATCAAATGCTCGATACCGATAGCCTAATCCAGTTTTTGGAAACCAACACCACATCGAGAGCGATGGCAGATGCATTTATTAGTGGTAAGGATTCAGATAGACAGACAGCTGGTGTAAAAAGTACCCTGGCGAATGCGCTGAAACGAATCAGTACTCAACGGATTTTTATGGCATTGTCCGCAGACGAAGTGCCATTGAATATCAATAGCGAGGAAAACCCAACAATCATTTCGGTAGTAAACAATCCAAAATATGAAACCTCGTATTCGCCTGTAATTGCCACCATCATTCACACCATTACCAAACAAATGAGCGTGCGGAATTCCAAACCGTCTTTCTTGCTGATGGAAGAAGCACCAACAATACGACTGTTAAATATGCACCGTATTCCGGCAACACTTAGAAGTTATGATATTGCCACCATTTACGTAATGCAGGATAAGATACAGAACGATATTATGTATGGCGACAAGGCAAGCAAAGCAATATTGAGCAACTTGTCTTACCAGTTTTTCGGTAAGGTAAATGACCCTGATACCGCCAAATACTATGAGCGCTTTTTTGAAATCATCAAAGACCCGACGAAAAGCATCAGTCGTGGCCATAATCTCGATTTTGATACACGCATTACTACAGGCGAAAAGGAAATCCCGAAAATTAGAGCAGATGTGTTCTTTCGATTAAAACAGGGCGAATTTATAACCTATGCTGATGGTAAGGATAAGAAAGTGCAGTTTAAATTGTCAAGAATACAGCGGCAGCTTCCTGAAGAATCCAAGCAATTTTCTCAGGTAGATTTAGCGGCTAATTTTGAAAAAGTTTACAATGAAGCACAGTCAATTTTTAGATAGCTTTAAACACCCGAAATCGTTGGGCAAGACAGCTAATAATAGACAATCTTAAAATTATCTTAACCCATCTTTTGAATCGTGAAATTATACCAATATCTTTAACACTTATTTTTTTACCAACCAATGACAGAATTAAGCCAAAGAGAAAAAGACTTTTTAATAGAAAAACTGCAACAAGGCGAGCAATTGCCAGATGACTTTAAGTATAAGCTATTTCCCACAACCCAAAAAGAATATGAGCTGGTATATGCCGGTAAAATGCGTAAGGAAGACATTCTCGCAGATGAAGATGGTGTAACCGCCGCACCCTTACAAATTGAAAGAACCTACAATGGCGACCGAGAATCTTATCCAGACGGTTGGAAGAATATGATTGTCTTTGGGGACAACCTTCAATTTCTCAAAACAATTTATAAAAACGAAGACCCTCTTATAAAAGATAAGGTCAAGGGAAAGGTAAAATTAATCTACATTGACCCGCCGTTTGCTACTGCATCTGATTTTAAGTCTAAAGAAGGACAATTGGCATATTCAGATAAAATTGTCGATTCTGATTTTGCAGAATACCTTAGGCGAAGGTTAATACTCTGCAAAGAATTATTAGATAAAGAAGGGAGTATTTATGTTCATTTAGATTCAAAAAAAGGACATTTAATAAAAATTATACTTGATGAAATTTTCAGAGATTTTGATTTTTATGAGATAGTTTGGGTTTGTGGTTTAATGGGTTCAAGTAATACCTATCCAAAATCTCACGAGACAATTTATTGCTACAAAAAGAGTAGTTCTACTTTTAATCCGCCTACTCGCATTGGATATTCTAAAAGAATCGTCAAAGCGTTGCAAAAGGATGATGAGGGCTGGTTTTATACCCGAGGTCGAGAAAGTAGTGGAGGTACGAATGCATTGAAAACTTATATTAGTAGAGACAGTTCTCTAACTAAAAAACAGGCTGTAGAAGAAGCTTCGGTCAAAAGACCTCAATATGTTTGGGATGTATGGATGGGTAAAAAAGAACTTGCTGAAGAATTTAATGATTATCCCGTTGGTACTTATGCATACACAAAACACGAGAAAACAGGATACCCAACCCAAAAACCTGAACTTTTATTAAAAAGAATTATAGAAGCGTCATCCAATGAAAATGACATTGTTTTGGATTTCTTTGGTGGAAGTGGTACAACCGCTGCAGTTGCTGAAAAGTTAAATAGAAAATGGATTACTTGCGATATTGGTAAGTATTCATACTATACTATTCAAAAAAGACTGCTAAGTATTCAACAATCTCGTGATTTAAATATTCGGTCTAAGAAATACCAAAATAAATCGAAAAGTTTCATTACTGTAAACAATGGGTTTTACGATATAGAAAAATTATTTTCTTTACAACATCAAGAATATCAAGAATTTGTATTAAATCTTTTCGAAGTAAGGCCTAAACCAAAGAAGATTGCTGGGATTGAATTTCAAGGCGAGCGCAAGGACGGCTATGACGTAATGATTTGGAAATATTGGGAACATAAGGATGCCGCAGTCGATGAGGATTACTTGGAAATTCTACATAAAAACATTGGCAAAAAAGTAGGCGACCGTATTTACATTATCGCACCTGCCAACTCTGTTCAGTTCATTGATGATTATTATGAGATAGGTAACGTTCGTTACTATTTCCTGAAAGTGCCGTACCAAATTATTCAAGAATTGCACAAAGAGAAATTTAAAAAATTCAGACAGCCCACAAGTTCCAGCAATGTCAATTCCCTTGAAAATGCAGTTGGCTTTCACTTTATCCGGCAACCCGAAGTTAAATCATCCTTTAAAAAAGGAACTATTACCATTGAGGCATTTAAGGCCTACTATCCCGATGAAGATACCTTAGAAGATATTCCTGGTCTTGAAGCTTTGGCTATGGTTGTTGTAGACAAAGATTACAATGGCAAGGAATTTTTGATGTCAGATGTATTTTTCGCAGCAGACATTGTTGATGAGAACGGCAGGGCTCAGATTACAATAGAAGATTTTGGTGCTAAAATAAGTGCCGTGTATATCGATATTTATGGCAATGAATTCCGTGAAGTATTTACCACTAAAAATGCCAACGGATGATTCAAGAAAAAAAGAGATATGACACAAAGGATTTAATTCTAAAAGTAAATCAGTTTTACAATCAAAATGAATTACCACTTCAGTATTGGGACAGATTTTTGGATGTACTTTGCGGGACGAGAGAATATCAAAAAGAGGCAATCAAAAATTCCGTTATTTATTTGGCATCCAAAGAGTATGCTAATATTCAAGATTTAGTTTCAAAAAATCATTATAAGAATCCGCAGTTACGGGAACGTTACCCAGAGCTTACAGATTATCATCGTAAAATTCAGCTACCCTCTAAGCTGTCCGCAACAATAGACCTTGCAACGGGAACAGGAAAAAGTTATGTGATGTATGGGATTGCACAGATTATGCTGGGCTTAGGTTTGGTAAAAAGAGTTTTGGTTTTATGCCCATCAACTACGATTGAAAAAGAACTGCACAAAAAGTTTTTGGCTTTGGTTGCAGACCCAATCTTAAAAGAAACAATTCCCGAATCTGCAATAATAAAAAACCCAAGTATTGTTGATGGAAGTGTTACGGTAAACGAGGGCGATATGTGCATTGAAAATGTTCACGCCGTTTATGAAAGAACAGGTTCTTCAATTGAAGATAGTTTTGGTTTCAAAAGAGGTTTTGACACCTTGGTACTGAACGATGAAACACATCATATTTATAATAAAATATCAGGTAATACAACAGAAGCAAGAGGACTTAAAGTTTGGAAGAAGTTTCTACTTGATGATGGCTACAACTTTAAATATATGCTTGGTTTTACGGGCACAGCATATATAGGAAATGATTATTTCAATGATGTCATTTACCGCTATTCACTAAGACAAGCAGTTGACGAGAAGTTTGTAAAGAAGATAAATTATGTTTCTGAAGACGATAGTATAAATGAAGACCAAAGATTCCAGAAAATTTATCAGAACCACGCCAAAAATAAACTTACTTATAAGAATGTAAAGCCGCTTACTATTCTCGTAACCAACAACATTACCAATGCCAAACGACTTGAAACACGTTTGGTCGAGTTTTTAATGTTAGAAGAAGGCTTGGAAGAGCAGGAAATTAGGGATAAGTTAGTTATGACCGTTACTTCGGATAAGGCACACAAGCATAACGTAATTCGTCTTGAAGAAGTTGACGAGCAGGATTCTACTGTAGAGTGGATTGTTTCGGTCTCAATGCTTACAGAAGGCTGGGATGTGAAAAATGTGTTTCAAATAGTCCCAATGGAAGAAAGAGCTTTCAATTCTAAACTATTAATTTCTCAGGTGTTGGGTAGAGGACTAAGAGTACCACCAGAATATGTAGGAAATGCAGAGGTAACTATCTTTAATCATTCCTCTTGGGGTTCAAAAATCAAAGGTCTCGTAGATGAAGTGCTTGAGTTAGAAATGCGATTGGAAAGCTCTAACATTACTGAGGGCGATAGGAATAAATTTCATTTTGACCTTTACAATATAGATTACAATAAGACTGAAAGAGCCGTTGAAAACAATAAAAAGGAAAAGGAATTTAACTACAAGGATTACATAAATTTAGAATCTTCAGTTGACCAAGTAAGCCAAGAAACAACCTATACAAATCTTGCGAGCGACTATAAGAGTGTTGAATACAAGATTAAAAACCGAATGACGCCGATAAAGGAAATCGTTGATAAAATCTATCACGAGTTCCAAACCAGAGAATGGGAAGGTGTTACACTCAACCTTCAAGAAGAACAGTACACTAAAAACAACCTTCCACCTAAAGAGGAAATTACTAAATTAATACGTCGCTCTATGGACAAGGTTGGTCTTGAAGGGGATGAATTAAACGAAAAGAATAAAAGAAACATTTTTTCATCCTTTAATACACTTCTAAGACGAAAAAACAAATCACTTGAATTGGTAAGGAAAGCTCAAAAACCTTACCCTATCTCAACAAAGGAAAGAATTAAGGAAACCTTGTCTGTTGGTAATTTACGTCATAATTCCACAGTAATGTATTCAAATAACTACAATGACGAAGTAAAGGATGCTGATGTTCTAAACTTTCTTCAAGATGTCATTGATGATGAAAGCTTACCACGAACTGCAATTAGACAGGCAAATAGTTACGATTTTAAAACGCCAGTTGACTTAGTTTTTCTCAACGCAACACCTGAAAGAAAATTTGCAGAAAAACTGGTAAAAAATGAAAATGCAAGTGTTTTAGATGCTTGGTTAAAGTCAACCAATCAGAGCTTTTACACTATTGAGTATTCATTATCAAGTAAATCTGGTAACCATACAAAACAAGGTAAATTCAATCCAGACTTTTTCTTAAAAACCTCTGATGAAGAAATGGAATACATTACTGTTGTTGAAATAAAAGACGACCAAGACTATTCAGACCTGAATAAAGCAAAGTTTAAATGGGCAACCATACATTTTCAAGAATTAAATAAACAACTTGAAGAAAACAATGTAAATCAGCGTTATAATTTTCATTTCCTTAGTCCAGAAAACTATGACGATTTCTTTGAGTATTTGAGAAATCGCAAGTTAGTACAGGGGTTATTTACGAGTAATCTGGATAATGAATTGAGTATGTAAAATAACAATGACCGAAATAAACTGCTGTTGAAGAAGGTGGTCTAATGGGTGGTCAAAAAGGTGGTGTAATAGGTGGTGCAATAGGTGGTGTAATTGATGCGACTGAAGCTCTAACTAACAGACAAAAAGAAGTTCTTAAACTTATTGCAGCTAATCCTTCCATAACCTATAATGAAATAGCTGAAACTTTAAGTATTAATGAATCTGCTGTTGGCAAACATATTACTGCTATCAAGAATAAAGGTTTTTTAGTCCGTCAAGGCGATACACGAGGCTATTGGGAAATCAATCTCGATAAAAAATAAAAATCTGAAAATTTTTTTTTCAGAATGAAAATTGAATGAAAATTATATATTTTGTGAGCAATTAAAAAGTTAAATGACCGAAATAAAAATCATTAAACATACCACCCCTAAGCATCTTGCAGAGACTTATTGCAAAATAAGTGACTTTATAGATGAACCTATAGTGTTATTAATTCCGAGTGATTTAGCGCAATACCGTTTTGGTCTATTGGCTGATATTTTAAAACTGATTATAACTATAAACAGTAATTGTGATATTAAAATCGTAAAACTTGATTTCGCTTTAAGTGAATTGGATAAATTCTATGAGCAGGAATATAGCTACCCAATAGTTTCTTTGTTCTGGAATACTGCTGAATTTGTAGACAAAGACGGAAAAAACATTAAAAGCTTGCTAAGAGAAAAACAAAATGAATTTTTCGTAAAGATGAACTCATTTGAAAAATTCAAAGGTAATAAACACATCTGGGTTAATACAGACCATCTATCTAAAAGTAAAGGTTTAATTAAGCTTTTGGAAAACTCAAATGGCTTTAATGATGATGAAGAGAAGATTGCTAACACAGTTAAGAAGATACTCACAAAAAATATTCTGACTTTCAAAAAGCAAAATTTAATTGAAGTAGAAGATATCCTTGAAGATATAGGAGCAATCGTTTATGAGTTAACAAAGAATACTTTCGAATGGGGAAGAACAGATTCAAACTCAGTAGTAATACCTTCAAGTGTTAGAGGTGCATATCTGCGTTTTCATATAAACAAAAAGGAAAAAATTATTGAAGAATATAAAAAAACACCAATAGCTACGTTTTTCAATCATCAGAGAATAGAAAAGGAATATCTTAATCATCTAAAGCGGGTGTATTATT
Source organism: Tenacibaculum sp. TB-56 (assembly GCF_059716275.2). Lineage (NCBI taxonomy): Bacteria > Pseudomonadati > Bacteroidota > Flavobacteriia > Flavobacteriales > Flavobacteriaceae > Tenacibaculum > Tenacibaculum sp. TB-56. The sequence goes on from NZ_CM201367.1 coordinate 1,527,358, forward strand.
TGGAAATTGTAGTTTTTGATTCTGGAGTTGGTTTCATTGATAAGTTTCACCAACAAGATGAAATTGATGATTTGACTATCATAAAAAAGTGTCTTATTAAAAATCAAACTTCATCTACATCAAATTTGAAATCAAAAAAAGGAATTGGTTTGGATAGAATTCTGAGAATTTTAGATAAAAAAGGATTTCTAAAAATCTCTACTGACAAGTATAATGTATATCGTGATTTGATTAAGGATAATTATGTTCCAGTCAAAAATAATAATCTTAAGGATTTAGTGATTGAAGATTGGAACCAAGATGGTTCCGAAAATCGAATTAAGGCTCAGGGTTCATTCATAAGTATTTTATACCCATTTAAAAATTAAATTATGGGTAAATACTATATATACAATGCCAAACTCGAAAACAAAAAGCATAAAAATGCTACGATAGTGTTCAACCCGGATGTCGATTTTGATTTTAACACCTTGAAAAATGAGCTTACAGAATACTTCAGATATTTCCATCAAACAAGCACATTAATTTTTTTGCATTGTAAAGGGAATAATGATGTAAAAAAAAGTGTTGAAGCAAATTTAGAAGCCATCTTTAAAAGTATTCCAAAGGTTGAAGAATCTTCACTTTCAGACAATATCTCTTATATACCTTATGATAAAGACTCTTTCAGTTTTCCAAAGAGAGGATTCTTGGCAAAAAATAAAAAAGAAATATTGAACCAAGGTTTGGTTAAAATTTTTGAAGATAATGGTGGCTTGGTTGAAAGTAATGGAATTTCCCACCATTTTGTATTTCCTTCTGGAAAGCATTCATCGAAATTTCTTAGAACTGCCAATGTTTTGGTCTTTAAAAGTCAAATTGATTTTATAGCACTCAATACACTACATCTATTTAGTAAAGTAGATTTCGATAATATATATTGTGATACTCTGTCTATTAATGTCATTGCATATTCAATGACCAAATATTTGAGAAGATATAATCAAGATAAGGAAATTAATATTGAATCTTTTAAGTCCTATGACGGATTGTACAATAGCAAATCCGTTTTCTATGACAAATCCATATTTCTTATTTCAGCATCTACATCTGGTGGGCTTATAAATTATATTCAGAAGAATCATCCTGAAATAGGTTCTAACGAAATATGCACTTTATATTATATGCCAATTGATAAGGACTCACCTATAATTCAAGAAAGAGTTTTATGTAATTTAAAGAGAAACGAAAAATTAAACTATGGCATTCCGCTATATGACCAATCAAAAAAGAATGAAAAATGCACCTATTGTGAAAACCATTCTACACCTATCAGTATTATAGGCGATTCTTTTAATTTAGATGAACCGGTAATTTATGCCAGAAATATAAGTGCATCTAAGTATATTTCAAAATCCTTGAAAAACTTTGTAGAAGTTTTTAAACTAAATAGCGAGTCCGGAACATCTCTTAAGGTTTCATATAGTGAGGATTCGACATCAAGAAAAAATTACAATCTTTATATAGATTACGAGAATATCATTAGAAATATTGCTAATGAAAGTTTTAAAAGTCACAAAAGTAAATTAGATGCTTATATAAATCAATACGTTCCAGCATCTATAACCCACATAGTCCATCTTAATGACAAAGGTTCCGGGCTTTTGTCACAGTACATTAGTGATAGAATTCAGGATTTTGCAAAAAATGAAGTCACTATAATTAATCAATCAGAATTGAAGGAAGATAATATAGATACCAAATCTTCAGGGTCTATACTAATTGTTGGTTCTTGTATCTCAAATGGTAAAAACCTACTCTATTTAAGTAGGTTTTTTCGAAATTATGAGAACATTAGGTTAATCTATTTTATTGGAATAAACCGAGTTAGCGATCCAAAGAAATTTGCTGAGCTCAGGACTAATATCAAGTATGGTCTTTATGGTTCAGATAATAGTTCTTTGGTAGAGATTGAGACCATAAACTGCGATAACTCAAGTTCGAATACACCTTGGGAACAAGAACTCGATTATTTACAATCAGTTCAAGAAGAATTGGATGTGCCTTCAAAATTTATTAATGATAGGATAGATATTTTGAGAGCATTTTCAGATTCTACAAATCGAGGTGGAAGCGAAAAAATTTTTTATTCAAGTGTAGGAGGTAGTGAACTTGAAATAAGAAAAAACTCAGCTTTTTTTAATGATAACGAGTACTATCAAAATGTAACTCAATCTGACGTATATTTTACTATATCCTGTGTTCTGAATAATATGCGTAATAATAAAAATGATGGCTTGTTTCAAACCAGTTTTGTGAAAAATGTTTTAGACCCCTTCGTTTTCAATCGCTTTAATGATGGAATAATTCAAGCATCTCTTTTGAGGGCTGCAAAAAATGAGGAATTAAATTATTCCTGCAGCAAAAAGATTTCTGCTGATATGCTTATGTTATTAAAGACTTTTCTAAAATCAGTCGATGAGTATCAAGGCGAGGCTATATTAGAGTTTTTATACGCTTTAGCAATAGGGAAATTGAGATTGTCCAAAGAACATTATAATGAGCTTATTATCGAACTAAATAATCATCCTAACCCAAAGTTTCAGATATTTAAAAATTCAATCGAACTAATCTTCAAAGATAGTTTTTAATGAGAATTAAATTTTTGATGTTTTCAGTAGAATCTTTTTTTAAAAAGGCCCTTTTTCCCTTGGTCCTTTACTGGTCACTTTCCATTGACCGTTTTCCTTAGTCAGTTTAAAAATGCCTGTTTTTCCATCGTAGGTAGTGCTGTATTTTACCCAGGCAAGTTCGCCATCAATAGCTTCGTCTAAAATTTCTACCTCAATGTCTTGGTCAGTATCTGGCATCATTTTCTGTACAGTAATCAAACTGGCATAGCCTTCAGAAGTGGTATGCTTTTTTAAGGCTGATTCATCTTTTGAAAAAAAGCTTGACGCAACAACTTTGGCAATTTCAGAAGGGGATTTTGTTGTGCTTTCTGAACAGGAAAGGAACAACAATACAAGCGAGCAAATGACTAATCTTTTCATAATAGTATTAATTTGGGTTATTGATATATCTATGCGATAATTTCATTTCTATATTACGTTCGCCATCTTTTTCATTCAATTCCAAAATTGCCCTGCGGTCATCGGATAATGAAAATTTGGGCAACACATAAACGAATCGAGCCATTTCATTTTCCTTAATCTTGGACGGCAGATTATGTTTATATATCGGTTCTTGATACAGTCGTTGCAATGATTTTCTTTTCCCTTTTTGTCTCGTTTCAATAGACAGGTTCAAGAAATTCAAATCGTAATCCAACGTAGAATTATTTTCAATCTCGATAACAAAATAGAGCTCATCTTTATCAAAAACAATATTCTCTACATTCAAGATAATACCTTCGCTTCGTTTCTTGATGCGCCCTATGCGCTGTTTTCTATTGAGAAGATATGAGCAGAATTTTTGGTAATAATAAGTGCTGTTATCTACAAGTTCTTCAGAAGATTCAACAAGAACCGAATCCTTTACAATCGGTTTTTCATTACCGATACTATTTGTTAGTGGAATGAAATAATTGAGTTTAGAAAGCTGTTTTTTATACCTTACAATATACGAAAAAATCGAACCATTTTTGTTGACTACCAAAAGATTACTTTCTGTTCCAGGCTGTGCCTGAAGCAGCCCGAAATACTGTTCTTTTTCCCGATTGTAAGTAAATACAAAATGATCTGAACCAGTTATGCCTTGCCTAATGGGTTCAGGAAAGAACAAAGCGACGTTTTTTGTGTCATTTGCATAAATGGTGTCGAGTATATGTGGTTGTTGAGAGTTCGTTTTAGCCTGTGCCGAGCAAGGTCGAGGTGCTAGAGCAAAAATCAACACAATTGTCAATAAAGCTGTTGTTTTCATAGTCGTGGTTTTAGGATTAATCTGTAATTATTGAGTATCGTAACTTTTACATTACGATTTCTTCGTTTGAGTACTTTAGTGATTCCACCAACTTGTGGAACTGTGGGAATATTAATGTCGCCGATAATATCATCGAGAACCTCGTTGGTTGCTTCTGCCCTAAAGTTGTTTTCTACATAGATACCTTCGCTTCCGTCCTGTAAATCGAACGCTTTAAGTTTAGTGGGATGATGTTTGATGTTCTCAATCTCAATTAAAGCGCGATTGGGTTGAAAACTGATAAATCCGAATATGAGCGTATTCTTGGCCATTAACTTGCCATTTATAGTCGCAGCTTTTATCAACCGCAATCGCAGTCTCGAATTAACCTTAACAATTTGGTCGCCATCCACGACGACGTAAATGGTTTCGTCAGTATTACCGAGAATTGAAACTTCGTTGGGTTTGGGTGCAGCAGCAAAGAAGAGTTGATGTTCCAGACCCAATTCTTTGGCTTCGATTTTTTGTTCTCTTTTTATTTCAGCGGAATCAATTGTTGAAGTTTTCGTTTGAGCTACTCTTTTCCTTCCAAAATTCCGATAGCGTTTTTCGGAATATTGAATCTTTCCGGCATCATAAATACTATCGACGATACGTTCTTTTTCACGTTCCGTCAAGTCTGGGTCGTAAAAACCCAATGAGTCAATCAGTTTTTCATCGTAAATGCTGGGTGCATTGTTTTCACGTACTTCCTTCAAATCATTAATCGCATCTAACTTAGATTCATATTCTTTTTGGTTTTCATCCAAATCGGGCATTAAGGTTTGTTGCAGGTTTTCCGTTTCACTTTCATCATCGCCCATAACCATTACAGAATAGGAAATGAGAAATATGAAAATCACGGCCAAGACCGTTGCAAATACTATTTTGTTCTTTTCTACTTTCATAAGAGTATATTTTTTAAATGCCGATTACCAATCTACCGTCAGGCAGGTCGGCTCAACTTTTATCATTTAGCTTTTTAAGGGTGTTCTCAAAATAATTGGTAATTAAAAGTCCGTGTGGATTGTTGGGAAAATTTCGGTCAACCATAATAAGGTTTCCAGTGGAAACCAATTCGTAAGTGTCAATTATAGAACCTCTATTGATTTCAAAAACAGTAACCGTCCTAAAAACATACGTCCCGTTTTGTTCTTCTATTTGCGAATCGATGCTCAACACTTTCTGCATCAGCGAATATTGTAAGAGACGGTTGTAAACACCATCTGCTTTTTTCTGACGATACAGGTTGTCCACAGAACTGTTTCCCAACCAGAGTGCCTTTTTTAAATTACTTTCATAATTACTCGCATCAATATTGTAAAAATAATTGTGGAACAAGTCTAAATGTGCCAAGGCTTCAACCCTAAAATTTTCTTTTTGGGTTACGAGCTTCAGCGGAATAATGCTGCCATCGGTATTTATGGCAAAAGCGCTATTTAGTGCTTTTTGATTTGTGGAATATGCCATCCATAAAGCGAAGGTGCTGGATAGTAATGCTAGGACCAAAACTGCCAAAACGATAAACCGGTTTAATTTTAAGACGTTGTAGATATTCTTGTATGGTGTTTTCATTCTGAATTGAATTAGTTGGTAAATAATCTGAGCGTAAAAGATGTGGCACGTTTATACAATTTGAATTTTAGGAATACGATAAAAGCCACAGAACCTAATTGAACGACCGGTGCAAAAAAGCCTTGGCCTGTATCGGTTCCGAAAAGGTTTGTCCAAAAGTTGGTATTGATTTCCGTATAAATAGCATTGATAAATACATTGACCAGAAAGAAGGCAGGCACCAACATATATACAGCCGCATATAATTTGAAAAATGTATAAGCAAGGGAACGGAATTTTTCAAAAACCGCTAAACTTATAACCAATGGGAAAAATGCCTGCATTATTCCCAACAGGAAAAAGCGTTCGGCTAAAAATAAAGGGTATATAAATAGGTCGAGAATCCAAAGAATGGTGCTTAAGATAAATGCTAATATTTTAAAGCCATACAACGGTGTTACCAATGCTTCGTACAAAAGCGTCATCGCTGAACTTGCAGCATCAAAAAGACTTACATCTTCCTCTAAAGGAATATCCTGCATCTGCAATGGAAGTAACGCAGGTGCTGTTCCCCTGTACTGTCCCTCGATGGCTACCAATATCCCATCAAAGAATCCTAACACCTGCGTTGAAAATATTACTAAAAGGACGATGGCAAAATTCTTTGCCAATTCGCCGGGACTCAAGCCCCAAGTATAACCGTCCTTATTGGCAATGCCTTCATTATACTTTTTTAAGATGTTGACCAAAAAGAACAGGACAGCAAGTGTTTTCATTCCTGCAATGGTATATTGTGAAAAGTTGCTTGCCTGTATGGTCTGGAACACCGTATCGATGTATTCCAACCCAATCCCTAAAAGTATGGTTGCGGTCATTATTAATAGTCTGTTTCTCGATTATTGACTTTATCCTGCATCTTTCGGAAAGAAATAATATCACGATAGCGTTTGGTTTTGGTTGTGATGCTGGACACCATTTGCTTTGATTCCATCTCTTTTTCCTTGAGTACTTTTGCACGTTCGGCATCGCTCATTTTTAGGTAGTCGCTAGACAGAACTTCGTCAATAAAATCAACCGTTTCCAATGAGTTTTGTACAATGGCATCAAAGGATTCCACCACTCTACTGATTTCATCGGGTTTGATGTAAGGCGAATTCAAAATATCCTGCAAATCGGTTTGCATTACATTGATGAGTCGTTGATTGTTGTCTGCAATTTCTTGGACAGCATTAAGCTGTTGTACCACACTCGATACTTTTTCGATGGCTTCTTTTGCATCTTTCAGAAATTTCACAGACTTGATAAGTTGGCTCGTCTGTTTGGCAGATTCTACCAAGGATTTTACCAAGCTGATAAAGTTGGTATTGTCATACACTGGCATTCCTTGGGCAGTAGCTTTGCTTGTCATAAATAAAGTCAGGACTACGGTCAGTACTAAAATTTTGATTTTTGTCTTCATAATATTTGTTCTAAGATGTAAATTGAATTATTGCTTTTTCCATATCGTGATGCTCGTCGTAGAGCTTCATAATTTCCTCATTTTCCTGCCCATCGGTTAAGTAAGCCGCATAAACTTCTTTTGGCACTTCCAACCGGAAAATGTTGCTTTCCCTACCGATTTTGATGAACATTTCGGTGTATTTCCGTGAACCGGAAAGATTGTTTTTAATAGACTTTAGTTGGTTTAAATCGTGACTGGATAGATTGAGCCTTTTTACTAATTCATCATATCCCTTTTCATTATTCAAACTGTAAATAACCTGTGTGTTTTCCAAAATACTCGCTGAAGTGGAATTGTTTGGAAGCTGATTGATGGATTGTAGAATAATCCCAATCGCACCGTTTTGTTTACGGATGGCTTGATAGTAGAACTCCACGCTTTCCAGTACATTTTCAAACTTCAGTTGCTTTGCAAACTCATCAAATAAGATAATGCCTTTTTCAGCACGGTTTTTCCAAATGGTTCTTTGGATGGCAGATTTAATCAGCTTCAACATTACGGACAGGATTTCCTTATTGTCCTTGACTTCATCGAGCTCAAAAACAATCAATCGTTTATCTTCGATTTTATAGGTTTGGTCTTCGCTTACTTCAAAAAGGAAGCTGTATAGACCATCACCGACATATTCGGACATTACGTGCAAAAAGCTCGTTATGTTGAAGTAGTCGGGATGGATTTTTAGGGTATCTAAAAGGTCTTTTTGTTTCCTTTCTATAAAGCTGTAAAAACCATCTAACGAATGATTTTCTGAAGTGTTATTATAATAGTGACGCAATATCTTTTTAACCGAGACTGATTGTGCTTTTGTAACTTTTAAATCTGAAGCGAACAGTTCAAAAAGGAAAACAGATAGGTCTTCCAAACGTTCAGGTGTCAAGTCTTTAACATCGCTGATGTAAAATGGATTGATGCCTAAGTTTTTACCGCTTTCATATCTGAGAACCGTATATTTTTCAGGATAGAGCTTGGCGAATTTGGTGTAAGAACCACCTAAATCAATAATGACCAACCGTACACCACTTTCAAAATATTGGCGCAGAATATTGTTTGCCAAAAAGGATTTGCCTTCGCCTGTTGGTGCAAAAATGGCAAAATTCCGTGCCTTGATCCGTTTCTTTTTTTCATCCCAAACATCTTTTAGCACTGGAATGTTATGTTCTCTATCATTGAAGATGATTCCGGTGTTATCGGATTTGTAATTGGTATTGTTAATGAACAGACACAGAGCGTGCTTTAAATCTGTCACATATAAATCGTGATTTGAAAAGTTGGAAGAAAAGCAGCAGTAACTATTAAGAATATAGTTTTTACGCTCTTCGCCACGTGGATAATATGGGATGATATCCAGTTCCTTAAATTCGGTCTTGATTTTGGACGTGATTTTGTCCAGTTTTTTGGCTTCCTTTGCCCAATAGACAATATTGAGGTGACCACGAATAATCCGTGCATTATCATCGGCATTGATTTGGTCAAGAATATGTTGGATTTTACCCAGAACCACTTTGTTCTGCGAACCGAAGTTGGAACTTTTATTCAATTCTTCAACTTTTTTATCGAGCAGCTTGCGCCACTTTTGTTTGTCATCGAGATATAGAATTTGATTGACAATATGATTTTCGTTAAGCGTAAGCCCTAAGCCATCAATAAACCCTTGATGAAACACAAAATCGTCTGAAGTGAATTTCTCATTGGTTTTGCTACTCTGTACACTTTCGCCAAAGCACAGTTCGCTATTGATGGCAAGGGCATCAAAATGGTTTTCGCCAATATTGACGCTTTTTTTATCTAAGATGATATCGGTATCAAATCCCTCATTGAAACCATTGAAATAACCGTTGGTTAGTTTCTGAATTTTCTCGGCATTGAGTGGTAGAAATTCCATTTTTCGGCTATTATTGATAAAAGAAACGGAATCGCTTACCGAGTTGGCAAAGCTTTTAATGTTGTCATCCAGTTCCTGTACAATTCCCTTTGAAACCTTTCGGAACGGATTGACATATTTTGGATTGTTGAGCGCTTTGTTTTTGGTCAAGATGAAAAACAAATAACATTTGTGTTCAATATGTCCACGACCTTTAAAATGCTCGTGTGTCGCCTTCTCTAAAAAAGTTTTATTCGGAAGCTGTTCAGAAGAATAGGATTTCTTCAGGTAGATATCTTGTTTGTGAACTACAGTACCAATCGGTAAAGATTTCAAAGCCTGAAACCAAGCACCGTGCATATCTTCAAAGTCTTTTTCGGACGACGAATAGATTTCTGGTAAGTTACCTTTATAGCACAAAACGACATTACCATTATTGGCAAATACGATATTGTCCTGAATATCTGCAATGGGTTGATATGCTGAAAGATTAATCTTGTTCATAATCGAAGCCTGAATTTCTTTTGTTACTGATAATTTTCGGGAAGGCTTTCGCCATCTGAAATAATTGTGGATTGTTTGTGATTCGGATTAATGCAATGTAAAGCGCAGCATTAAAAATTAAGACGCCTATAATTATTCCGAAACTGAATGAAAAAATGATAATCATTAAGGATCCAAGTATGGACATCATCATTAAGGCAAACAGGGAAATGGGCAGCCCAAAAATGACTGCTTTTTTCCTAATATTTCTATAGACCTCGAACCGCTTCATTATACTACGATTCCAATTAGATAGGTAAATATCCCAACAACAGCACCCGCAATTAACACGAATACCAAAACTCTGGTAATACCTTTTTTTAAATCTGCGTTCTCGCCAAAGAAGTGTCCTGCATTAAAAAGGAAACCAACTAAAAAAATAACACCGAGTAAAATTGGAAAGATTGTTCTTATGGTATCACCTACGTCATTTACAGAATCCTCAATGCCACCAATTTGTGCAAAAAGAGATGTTGAGATAAGTGAAATAAATACTGCGAAATAATTTGATTTTTTCATAACTGAAAAGTTTAAAAATTTGTGTTGTTTTTGTTATTGGAAAAATACATATATTTGTTTACAAATAACTGATAATCAAATATTTGTGAATAAAATATTATTTGATTTTGTTTGATTTCCGATGATATTATTTGGCATCAAATTCTATGATTTTTGGAAGTTGAATTGTTAATAACCCAAAATTTGAAAATGAAAAAAGTGCTCAAAAACGTCACTTTTGTGATTTTGCTCTTAAAAATGTGTATCATTTTTGGGCAGGAAAATGCAACTCAAAAACGAATAATAATTGATGTTGGACACGGTGGAAAAGATTCTGGTGCGATAGGTGTAAATGGAATTCAAGAAAAGGATGTTGTATTGGAAATCGCAAATGCGATTTTGAAGCTAAATAACAATTTGGCTAAACCATTAGATATTTACTTAACAAGGTATAATGACACTTTGATTTCGTTATCCGATAGACCGAAGCTCTCCAATGCTCTTAAAGCAGATTTGTTTGTTTCATTACATTGTAATCATTCGGATAATCCGAATGCAAGAGGTGTGGAAGTGTATGTGAGCAATAAGCAATCAAAATATCAAGATGATTCCGTCTGGTTTGCTTTTCGAATGCAAGATGCGCTTAATAAGAAATTGGGTTTTGAGAGTAGGGGTGTGAAGTCTGCTGATTTTCAGGTGGTGCGGGAAACAATTAGCGATTGTCCTTCTGTGCTTTTGGAATTAGGTTTTTTGAGTAATTGGGATGAGAGCTTTTATCTAGGAAAACCTGAAACGCTCAGAACTATGGCATTGATTATTTTAATGGAATTGAATAACTATTTAAATGCTGGATTATGAAAGAATTTTTAGAAAAAATAATTACTACTATAAAACAAATTATCATCATACTATTTAAAGAACTTAGACCTAAAGCAAAGAAAAAGTAATATAGTATTTAATAAAAGTGATTTTTCAGAATAGTAGTCCTGTTGTGTTGAAATTCAATAGATGCTAATTCTGCAAAATTCTTAATTTTAATTCTGTCAGATTCGTCCATTTCGATATTATTATCCTCGTTCAACAAAACATCTATCCGGTCATAGACAAAATTTGGATTATCTCTTTCACTTCTGTCTATCCCTTGGTAAAGCAGGCTTATGTAATTTGCAACTAATTGTGATTGGCTTTGCATAAATAAGTCAACAAGCCTTTTTCTACTATTCTTTACCATCCAATAATGCAAACCCCATTTTTTACGGGAATTACCATCGGTAAACTTTTTATATCCAGTTCCAAGTGAAAGGATTTCGAGCTGAGACATTTCAACTTTAAAAGCCTTTAAGGCTTCTAGAACCGCTACTAATGTAGGGTTGTTTGCCATTATACCACCATCAACTTTGTTTACAAAGTCTTTTTGTGTGCCATTAAGGTCAATATATTCTGAGGTATATGGGTCGAAATATGTAGGTGCAGCAGAAGTGGCCATAGCAGCTTGATAAGCCGGAATGTGATAATCTCGCTCAAAAGCTGGATGATATTTGGTTTTTAACACACTTGGGTTGCCTTGTATCAAATCATAGATAGGAATACAAACATCTGTTTTGCAATCGCTAAGCCTTGGTTCAATTCCATTGTTTGCATCTCTGAACTTTTCACGAATAAGGTTTTCCAAAAATTCTCTTTCGTGTGCTGAATTAAGGATTTGACCAATGAAAAAAGGTTTTTTGCTGCCAAAAATTTTCTTGGCATTATCCAAATAAAGTTGATATATTTCTTTTGCAGGTATTCCCAAGGCTAATGCAATAGCAATAATGCCACCAGTTGATGTTCCTGTAATCAAGTCGAAATACTGATAAATTTTAGTTTTGCCATCAGAGCGATTTTTCAATTCGTCTTCTAAAAGTGTTAAGAACAATGCAGGGAAAACACCTTTAATGCCACCGCCATCAATCGACAATATTTTAAATTTTGTATTCTTCATTTATCAAGATATTTGTTTTGTTCTCATTAGGGTATTCATTATGACCACCGCCAAACCATTTGCCTTCGGGCAACCATAATTCATAGTAGTATAGCCACTCACTTATCCAAGGAATGATTGTATCAATAATGTAATTGTGCGCATTCCACTCTTTTTTAGATGGCGAATAAAGACATAGCTGCTGCTTTTGACTGTCATAAACGTGAGGCAGTTTTGTTCTGCTTTTTGCGATTTCCAATGTTTTATTGACAACAAAAATTTTTACCCATTTGTTTTCCATATAAACAACTTTTACATCATATAACTCGCTTATAGCAGTGGGTTGAATTTGAACAATGATTTCAAAATTATCCCATCCGCTTTTTAAGACCTTGATTTCTGGAAATACTTTTTTTATCCTCTTCAATTGTTCAGTAGAGAGAATACCTTTTACTTTTCTTTTCCTGTTTGTCTTAAAAAATTTGCTCATAAATTACCTTCAAAATTATGGTTTGGTATTGAAGTACCAACCGACCCTAAAAGACCTGTTCTTCCTGCCATTTTTCTCAAACCAGATTCCCTTAGAACTCGATTATTTTCGCCATAGTCGGCAAAAGCTTTATTTACGACCTTGTCGCCGTATTGTGCTGAAAAGGATTCATTCAACCGTTGTAGGCCGACTCCTTGGCTGTACTTGATTGTTTCGAGGTCTTCCTCCAATTTATCCAACCATTTATAGAAATATTCTTCTTTTTGGGGAACATCGCTCCACTTGTCCGCAAAATTTTCCTCATCATTGACAGGGTTACTTACCCATCTTTCGTAACGGCCTGTCTTCCGGTTCAGTTTCGTTTCTATAAAGCCACGCATTGTGCTCACAATATTAACATAAGCATCAACGATGTTCTCGCTTCTGTCATAAGCTCTGGCAGCTAAAGTGGTAATTATAATAGAAATGGGCCTGTTTTCACTATCAAGTTCATCTGAACAAAACATAATATCCCTATGGCGTTTTAATAACTGAATTACACGTTGCAAGGGCATCTTTTCTTTTTGGTATGGCTTCACAGGATCAACAGATTCGCTCAGAGCGAACATTTTTGTTGAACTGTATATGGCTCTTTGATAAAACCATTTGGCATAGCCGAAAGGATTACTTTTCATCCACCATTCTGTGTCCGTTTCGGTCGAATAGTGGTACTCTTCCTTATCGGTTATACGAATCGCCAGTTTATTAGCATCTATATGTTGGCTATTGTTAAAGGATTCGCTCAAAAGAACCGTAAAATTTTTATCTGAAATAGATGGCAAAATATCCATATGGTAGTTAGCATTGTCTGAATATTCAAGTGTCCAACATCTTCGACCACCATCTTTATCCTCAATCATTTCCTTATAGGTAGAATGGTCTTTGAGCCTATTTCCAACAGCATCTTTTAAATGTTTTTGTGTCCAATAAATTGGTTTGCCATTCAGTTTACAAACGAGGTCTATATCAATATCATCTTCATCGTTAATAGGCTTTATAATTGTGCCCAGCATAAAGGAACCTTGAGGAAGTATCCTTGGGTTATATGGATAAAGTGGCGAGCCTTCTTTAGACAGCCAATCACCAACTGCTTCGTAACTTTTTACAGCTTCATTATATTGAGTTTCAGAAATATCGAGTTGCTTTCCCAGATTTTCCAAAATTTCAATCACTTCTTTTTTGTATTCTTCAGTCATAATAATTTTTATTTTAAAATTTCAATTATTAAGCCATTCATATCTTGTGACAGATTGACCGTTTAATAAATTTTGATTGTGGTAATTCTGCATACAAAATCACCACAATCAATCTTCTAATTAGATTGCTCTAATATTGAAGCTATGCCACTTATAACAACGAGTGTTGCAATACCAAAGACTACGGCTTTTGCCATATCTCCACTTACATTAACACAATTGCCCTTCCGACATACACTCAGTTTTCCTTTAGAGAAATTAATACTATTCATAAAAATGAATTTTTAGGTTAAACAATATCCATTCAGAGCTGTGGATTTCCGCTCATTACTTTCCTTTACTGTCTTTCCGGTTACTTCTAATATGTTCCTTGATAGTAATAGTTTTTCCGCCTACTTTTCTTTTGTACTCAGGAATTCTATTGAACTTTTTACCAGATGAATCTTTAGCCATAGTTTTAATTTTTAGTTGAACTTACTTTTTTTATATTTGATTTGCATTATTAATTATTTACTTATAGCATTTTGCTGTTTAACCAAAGGTTTTATGGGTGCTGTCCACTCATATACCATTATAGATATATCCGTTTTGGTATATAGATGAATACAAGTACTAATCAGGACATAGATTTTGAAAAACTACCTAGCGTTGACCTGCTGGATTACATTTCTTTTAAGGATGAATTTCCAAAAGAGGCAGAAGCCTCTTTTGTACAATTCTGTTATAGATTTGAGAAAGATTTGAAACGTAAGTCCGAGATTTACTGCAATAAGTATGGATATAACGAGGTGGTGGCTTTGGAAATAGCGCATTGTACTTTTGCCAGAGTTTGGAAATACCCAACTTTTGACAAAGACAAGTCCAAAGCGAAAGATTTGGATAAGGGCATACTTATTTGGATGTATCGAATTTTATACACCCAAATAATTAAATATGGCGAAAAGAACACTTGTGCAGAGCCTACTGAAGAAGAAGATTTAAGCCTAGTTACAAATGCAGAAGAGTTGTTGGCAAAGTTTGACGTACCAGACGATGCTGAGGCAAAAAGGGTAGTTGTGGCGAAACTTAAAACCATTGAAAGAGCTCTTACACGATTATCTGAAAAGCATCGAATCATTTATTTTACTTATAGAGCTTATCGAAAGGAAGGTAAAAAAGTACCAAGAACAATTACAAAACTGCTTAGGGATAAACTCTCTTTAACCCAAAAATCCGTGAACACCTATTACGGCGATGCGGATAGACACGTTACTAACTATTTAGACATTATGAATAATGGCGAAGCCTAAGAAAATAGAACTAATTGAAACAGCTCAATTGGACAGTTGGTTAGGTTCAACAGGGTTTTTATTCCCTAGTAATGAACTTGAACTAGATAGGTTCAATAAACTATATGAAGATTATGAGTATAAGTTGGATGATAAATCTATTGACCCAATTGCCGTAATCAATAATACGTTTTATAGAGAGCCAAAAGTCATAACAATGTTTGAAGAAGATGTTGTTGAAGAAATTGAAACCTTAAGAATGGTCGCTAGAAAAGGAAAAAAAGAATTGTCTCAACACATTATAGATAAAATGCGGAAAAAACATAACCAAGATTCTAGTGATTCGGAATAAAACAAGCATAAAGGAATTAGCCGAAAGCATTGCATTAGAATATGAAGAAAAGATTACGCCTCTTGACAAAATATTAGATGATGAAGGCCTATCGGTATTTTATGACAGCTACGGCAAGAACACCTTTGATGGAATGACTTACTATGATAATGGAAAGTTTTATATTCACATAAATACCGATTTGGGTAATAGGCCAGATTCTGCAAGAGGAAGGTTTACGTTGGCACACGAGCTGGGACACTACTATATAGATTCCCATAGGATTGGATTGAAAAGAGGATTGTTAGAACCACATCCGTCAAGAACTAATCAGAAGCAGTTTAACCAAATAGAAAGAGAAGCAGATTTTTTTGCATCCTGTTTGCTGATGCCAGAGGAAAGATTCTCAAAAGATTTTTATCGTAAAACCTTTAGTATTGAATTGGTAGATTATTTGAAGGACGAGTATAAAGTCAGCAGGACTGCCTGTGCATTCAGGTTTGCAGATATAGGAAATCACGATATTATGATTGTCTATGGCGAAAACGGAGAAATACGTTGGAAATATTGTAGTGAACATTTTCCCTATAAATACCTGTTATATGAAAACAAGGTGGCGCCAAATACAGTAATGGGCGAATACTTTAAGAACATTACTGATAACCTGTTCAAAAAAGAAGAGATTTGGGCAGTTGATATTTTCAACTACGTTAAGGAAGACAATATTCAAAGAAAGTTTTTTGAGCATTGCATTACTTTTAAGGGTAAAGCTCTTAGCATTATTTGGGAAGAATAGTATTTTTCTTTTTCCAAGTAAAGCCTCATTAAATTGTGAAATTTTAACTTAAAGTTATTGCCTTATACCAATAAAAGAAAGCTTCCGGATTGCTCTTTTTCAATTTATTTAGCTTGGTGAATTGAGGGTTCTTAATCAACCAATCTTTAACCTCAAGCGGATTTTTAAACCTTTCGATTTCGCTATCAATACCAGCCTTAATCAGTTCAGATAGGTATGCAACTTTTGAAGCAGCTGTAATGGCTTCTTCAATATTGAATCTTACCAATGTAAAATTGGTAAAATTGCTTATTCCAGTTTGTAGATGTTTAAACTCATCAGATTTAGTGTTACGGGTAGAAAGAACATAACACGCTTCTCGGGTGTCTTCGAAAACCTGTTTTGAGGTTATGTCTAATTTTCTAAACGCTATTTCCTCTGCAACTACTTTTGTGTAACTGTTACGGACTGTTGCCAAATCCGAAATATTATCCATTAAAAACGCTACGTCGAATAACTGTTTGATAATTTCAACTGGTCTTTCTTTGCTGTATAAAATCCCTGTGGTTTTTGGTGCAAACGCAGTCAGTTTATCGCCTAAAATGGCATCAAAAGTTGGCATTTTTACTGTTGTGATTTTCCCTTGTGTTTGAAGCCAGTTGTGAGCAATCGGAATTTCTGTAAGTTCGGGATAAGGATTTGGCGTGTATAGCACATCCAGTAAAATTGGCTCAACCCGAGCATCTACATTGCTTTTGTAGAACATCTTGAAATGACCAACTGGTGCATCAGGCGTGTGCTTTCTGTCATTGTCATCTTCCCAATGTGTAAACGCTTCAGTTTCCTTACTTATAGCTTCAAGAACAGATTCTATGTCGCTTTGTCTTTGCTCGGTAATAATATCGATGTCGATTGAAAACCTTTTAGGTTCTTTGGTGGCTAACAATAGGGCAGTTCCGCCTTTAAAAATAAAATCGAGCTCGTTGATTTTAAGTTGTTCCAAAAACAATAAGGCATAGATAACCTTTTCAATAAGTTTTGGGTCATACTTTTTACCTAGTCTTTTTTTGACTTCGTAAATCCACTCTGGTTGATATGTTGTTTCTTTAATCATTAAAATTAATGTTTGGCAATAAAATCAATTGTTTGCCAAAGTTAAATTGCTTAAGTGTTCAACTTCCGTCTCTCTATTGCGCCTGTGAGCATAGCGTTTCATTTTACTTTTGCTTATCTCAAACTTTTCGAATGCCGATCGGTAAATAAATTCCAATTCACTTTGTTGTGCACCAAATAAATTAGTGTCTATAAGCATATCGACCAACAATTTTTCAAGGGATGGGATAACGATATTTTCGATTTCGGTTAAAGGTGCTTCGGATACCAATTGTTTAAGGATTATTACGTCATCACTATTATGAATGTACAGTTCAAATGTTTCAGCATCTGGTTCTATAAAAACGTTTTTACCCTGGTCTTTCAACTTGTAAAACACGGACTGTGCCACATCTTTTTCCAATTCAATTATGGTGTAAAACTTAAATGGTTGGTGGCGCATAAATTCGTTTAACCATAAAGTGTTCCATACACAGAATTCAATGAATGGATAGTCTTTTTTTATTTTATTGTACAGTCGTTTTAATTTGGTGTCAATAACTGGAATAAATCTATCCTTACCATTTAAAGCGTACATACCTCTGGATGGGTTTTTTAACACACCTTCTTTTTTAAGTTTAGACAAATACACAGTGATAGAACTTTCCTTTAAGGTTGGAAAATCTTTCTGAATAAGCTCTACCAGACTGGTTTTTGAAATAGCTTGCTGGTCAACAAAGTATGTTGATATTTTATCTTTAATAGTTTGTTCCAGAACAATGATATTTTGAGTTAAACTTTGGCAAAATACACATTTTTTGCCAAAGTTTAATAGTGAATAGCAATTACTTCCGTTTATCCGTAGCCTTTGTATCAAAAGCAATCAAATTAAAAAGTTCCCGCATTCTGCTACGAACACGGTTTCCGTAGCGTTCTTCCAATTCTTCGGCATTGAGGTTGGTGGTTGCGTGGGTTTTTATTTTACGCTTTGTCTGTAGGTAAAGCTCGTATCGAGATAAGAGCACTTCGCCCATTACGTTTAAATCCTTTCCATAAAACCGACCAGCTGGCTCTACGCCCAAATCATCAAAACAGAAAAATTTGGAGTTACCATATTCTTCAATGGTTTTAAAACCGAGATGGTTAAAACTAAACGCTACATTCCGGCAAGGAATCATTTCATAAGGTCGTTGCATTGGAACGATATGGCGCAGCAATTTCATCAAGGTGGTTTTTCCACATCCTACAGGTCCAGAAAGTAAAATACCTTTGTCGATATCAATTCCGTTCTTTTCACAGTTCTCTTTGTCCTTGATGAAATAATGGCAGAGGTTACGTATGATAGCCGTGTCCTCATCGTAGATTCGGAAATTTTTTCCAAAGAGCATTTTTCCCTTGGCATTCAGGTAAATCAGGATTTTGTCAAAATCGTAGAGAACACTCTTGCCGTCAAACTTGCCAAGCGAATATTCCACGCCACCTTCGGTGATTTTAGAGGGGTTGTCCATAATCTTTGTTTTTAGTGGTTCGCAAGTTGTCCTTGATTTGGGACGCTTGTTTTTTGTTTGGTTTGTTTTCTTTGGCATATAACTCTGTCCTGCCCATCCAGTTAGTGGCCAAGGCTCGCCAGTCTCGAATTTCTTTTCCATCGCTCGTTTGCCAATTCCGAGTTTCATAATGCTCGAAGAATTTTTTTCCTTCATCAGCATTAAAACCTTTTTCAATAAAAAAATCAATAACGGCCTGACAGTCCTTTGGCTGTTTTATAAAGTTTTCCTGTTTGGTATTGTTTGTATTAGATACCAATGCTTGTCCACTGGTGGGACGGTGCTGGTTCACTGCCTGTCCGTTTTTGGGATAGTGGTGTCCCTCAAGCGGTACACCTCTGGGATAGTACTGTTCCGCAAGCTGTTCCAATTTGGGATTGTACTGTCCCGCATCCGGTTCATCACTTGCCCCGATAATGGCCATCTTGACTTTACTGCCCTTGTACGGATTGTTGGAAGGAAAATAGGAAAGGTATTGCCAGCCGTCCAAATCGACAATGCATCTGTGGTAGGTAGATTTTGAGCCGATCTTCGCCACGCGCATCAGCTCTCGACGGTTCACGTAGAATTCATCGGCAAAACGGTTGCTGTTCCATTCCTGGAACAAGGCCATATACAGGCTGATATGGGTCGGGTTTAGGCGGTCATCAAAATAGAATTTTTCAAAAGCCGCATTGAGTAGCTTTATATAGTTCATCGATTACGGATTTAGACCGTGGTGCACACGGTTGGCATCCATAACTTTTTGAATTTCCTCGGCATCGTAGTAAATGATACCGCCCACTTTGGTATAGGGCAATGTACCGTTGATGCGAAGGTTTTGGAGTGTGCCGGGGCTTACTTGCAATAAATCCATAACCTCGGAAGACTTGAGGTATTTTTTTAGCCTGCCCTTGGATTGTTTGGCAAGCAGGTTTTTGATGTCATCGAGCAATTCCATTTTGAATTCCCGAAGGTCGTCTGTGGTGATGATACTTGTTGGCATAATAGAACAGTTTAAAAGAAAGGGACTGCCGCATTGCTTTCAACTAATTTGACAGCCCCTGACCTGATTTGACTTTCGTTCTACAAAATTGATGGGGATTAATGGATTTTATTCCATAGTTGCACCCAATATTGGGAATGTTTTTTGAAAATAAATTTTAGAATAAAAAGCGTCTATTTATTTGTTCTTTATATAGTTATGTTTATTAAAATCCATCAAATAAAATGTAATATGTCCCGATATTTAAAACACCCAACCTATACCCTAGGTTGGGTAATTATTCATCGGACTCGTCCATACGTTTAATGAGCGATTCCTTTAGGGAATCAAGGAATTTGGTGCGATTGCTTTTTCTTGCCTTCAGCTCAACAAATGCATGGTAGTAGTTGCCCAAGTCGATATTGAAAATCTGCTCAAAGGCTGCTGCCATTTCTTTTATATCGGCCGTTCCCTTATTGATGGAACCATTGTTTTGAAGTGCATAAATTAATTCAATGGCATCAATTTTATTGCCTGTCCAGTCCAAATTTGGAAGTTTAAAAAGTTTTCGGATGGATTTGGACGAGCTTTTTTTATCGGTTTCCAAAGCATTCAGTTCCTCTATGTAAAATGCCAACAGTAAATCATAAGCTATGATTTTTGCAACGGCATTGTCGTGACTGGTGGAAAACTCAGAATCCGTATAAAAATGGGAAGTATCGGAAATCAGGTGCAATGTATCATTGCCCCTTACAAAGTAGAATTCATCCAACACAGTGGAATTTTCACGATAATACTTTACAAAATCGATGTTTTTCTGATAGTATGCCTGTAGTTTGTTAATTTCCGAATCGATATAAAAATGTTGTGATTTTACACTGCCCAGCGGTCTATGGGTGAAAAAATTGTACAGTTTGACATAGAATTTCAACCTCCCGTGAATATAGGGTTTCTGTTCTTTAAAAAACCTGACTTCATTTAATTTATCCTTAAAATCGCCACTGCGAAGTACCACCCTAAGCTCTTGCAGGTACTTACGCGAAATATGGATTCCCTTGCCAATATTGGATAGGTTGTCCAAATTCATTTTGGCTATTTCAGAATTTTCAATTCTATAGTTTGATAGGATGTTGTTTATTTTCTTTTCCATTTTGGGACGTAAACTTTAAAGTCTCCTAAATAAGTAGGCTTTGGAAGTCGATTGCCGTAAGTACAATATTCATTTTGTTTTTTACTTTTCTTTAGCTTTCTTTTTGTTGATTCGTCACATTTTCGGGTTGTCCTGTTTCATATTGTAATGGTATCATATTTAATTTTAAGGATTATCTAAAATTTATTCCGTTCCAATCAAAATTGACAAACTGAATAAATGGGCGTTTAACCCGTCGTTTCTGCGATAATAACTGTAATTGAACAGTAACGTATTGAATACCCATTTTTTGTTTAAGTCTGAAAATGGGGTAAATTTTAGTCCTATTCCAAGATTGTAAGAATTCAACTTGCTAAAATCAAAATCTGAAGTGTAATAGTCCGCTTCGGGGTTGTGTTCTCCATACTTTTTAAAATAGGGCGTTCCGCTTTGGGCGTACCAGCGTACGTTGGGCATCAGGCTAAATTCACGGTCGAGTTTAATGACGGTTTCGTTATCTATTGAAATACTTTCAATGTTCCAACTGTCTTTATATAGATTGATACCGTTGCGAAGGATAAAACGCCCTGCCAAAAAGGTATTCCAATTTACCCCAAAGCTACCTTTCCATCTTTCGTCCGGAAGTTGTTCCACCGCCAAGGAACCATCGTTAAAATATACCCTGTGAAAAGGTGTTGCCAACAATCCGTTTTGATAGGCTATTTCTCCAGATAAGCCTATTCTGTTGCGAGTATTCAATACAAAACCAAAATCCCCTTTCAGGTTATACGATTTTCGTCGGTAATCATCGTACCAATCTTGATAACGAAGCTCAACGGGATACACCAAAGTTGTAGGTTTAAAGTCTGTTTGTGCATTAAGCCGCCCCCAACGTAAATCGTCGTTATAGTATTGAAAAACCAATGAATAGTTTTTTAGATTTTCATTGTCTTCTTTGGCAACTCCAATTTTTGCTCCCAATGATAAATAATCGCTTTCAACGGATATACTGCCGCCCAAAAGAAAGCTCCAGTCGTTGATGTTCCGTTGATAATTTCCGTTGATATATGTTCTTGCATCCACTCTTGAAACCGAACTCACAAAGTCGATGTTATCTACAGAAGCGGAAGAAACAATATCGGAACCCAATGTAAAACCAATGGCATTTTTGCCAAAAGTTCTGTTATAGGTTAAAGAAGGGCCATAAACGTTCATTTTTTCGGTTCCTGTTCCACCGGTAATGGCAGAATTATTACCGTCTTGTACGTATTGGTTGTAAACAAATTCTATTTCAGTCTTGTTTAATTTTTCGGGTATGGTATCTTTTTGTTGGGCAAATGCCAAAAACTGCGAAAAAGCAATGCTGCCAACCACTAAAAATTTTCTTTTCATATTTTACTCGATAATCGAGGTTGAAATGCTCAAAGGTTCACTTCGAAATCAAACTTTTGTTCTCTAAAACGCCTCGTGCGCTTACCCCGATGTATTTTACTTTAATTGCAACCGCATCCTCCGCTCGACTTTTGGTTGGTAACGGGCATAGCTCCTTCCCGAATGGAAAAAACATAATTTTTGAATGCACTTCCCATATGTGATGCTGTTTGCATTTCCGGGTCGTTGATATACTGTCTTTCGTAGGGTTTTACAGCAGAACAGCTACACAGCAAGCAGATGGCGAGGATTGATATTATGTACTTCATAGTTTATTTTTTTTGAAAAATGGACTTTGTTTTTTTTATCGATGATGATAGCGTGCGTTTGGGGCAGCTGGTCGATAAAACCGATGCCGTTTTTAACCCCTTTTACATAAACGGCCGTAGCCAAGGCATCGGATAGTTCGGCACTTGGTGAAACTACGGTCACGCTTTTTATGCCCTGCAACGGCTTTCCGGTAAAGGGGTTTATGTTGTGCGAGTATTTTTTTCCTTTATAAAGAAAATGCTGTTCGCTGTTTCCGGATGTTGCAATGGCATTGTTTGAAAGTGGCAGTTGAAAAATACTTGAGGTTATGGATTCGGGGTTGGCAACACCCACTTTCCAAAATTCGTTTTTTTCATTTTTTCCGATTGCCCTAATATCACCGCTGGCGTTTACATAGCCCGATTCCAAACCGTTGTTCTTCCACAAGTCGATTACTTTATCCGCAGCAAATCCTTTACCGATGGCACTAAAACTAATTGCCATTTGGTTTGCCAAGAATTTAACCGAACAAGTGGTTTCGTCAAAGGCTATTTTTTTATAACCTGTTTTTTTTAAAGCCTTTTCGATGTGTTTTTGCTCCGGCATTTCAAATGTGGCCTTGTCAAAACGGTACAGCTTCTTCAAAGGACTTACGGTAATATCAAAAGCCCCTTTGCTTAATTGTGAAATGGCAATGCTACGTTTTATCAGTTGAAATGTTTCGATATCGGTGGTTACCCATTTTTCTGATGCGTTTTGGTTGATTTTTGAAGTCATCGAATCCGCTTTGAATTCTGACAACAAGGCTTCCAGTCTTTTTATTTCGTTGATGCCTTCGCTCAAAAATTGTTGGGCAATAGACGTTTTTTCGGCAACCACTCCCATTGAGAAAATAGTGCCCATCATTTTTTCGGTATGGGTGTAGGTTTTCATTGGGCAAACTCATCTATTTGTTCAATAAAGCTTTTTAAATCTATATCCGAGTTGTAGCTTAGTTCTCTGTGGATATTGCCGTTGGATATGATAATGGTCGGGAAAATTCCTTTAAAATTGAACTTTTCGGCAATTTCGTTATTGAATTTGATTTGTTCCTTCGTTAGTTTTTTCCGCTGCGGAAAATCGACCCTGAGAAGTTCGATATTTTTTTCGTTCAGATAATCCTGAAATAAAGGGTCCTTCAGTATTTTTTTATCGAACTTATGGCAGTAGGCACACCAATCGGAACCCTCGAATACCACCAACGTTTTTTTGGCATCGATTTCGGAAGGATTAAAAGAGGACTGCAGCAATAGTAAGGAAATTGCTATTGAAATTATTTTACCCATAGCCGTTTAGTTTTCATTCTTGTTTTTAATGGAATAAGAGAAGTTTCCATAGAAATTCAAGTGGAATAATAATGTGGTCAATAATAGGACAAACACGATTGCCGCCCTTATCATTCCGGCTTGGGAATGGATTTGGAATTCGGAAATAAAGGCAAAAGCAACATCCAATAGAAAAGCCACTAAAGCCCACTCTGCGAATCGGACAAGTTTATTGTTTTTTGTAAATAATGGTATGAGAAGTGCCAAGCAACCAAGTATTTTAAAATAGCCCAGACTTACAATGAAGTAGGGCGGATACCCCATATCGGTTACGTTCTTTGGAAATGTTGCAGGGTTCTTTGTAATCTCAAAATAACCACTACCGGCAAAAAACAAGGCTATTATTAACAATAGGGCGTAGTAAACCCTTAAAGTGATTTTATTTTTCATTCTAACTTAATCTTTTATTGTGGGCGAAGTTAGAATGTGGGAAGAACGGTTAAAAGGACATTTGTCCAAAAATCAAAAACTGCGAATACGGCTTAAATGGCGCTGTGTAATTCCCATATAGGAAGCAATATATTGCAATGGGATGTTTTTAAAGTACTCAGGAAATTTTTCTTCAATAGTTTGATAACGTTCTGCGGAAGTTTTTTCCAAAACTTCCCGCCTTTGTATTTCAAGAGAACGGTATTCGTTGTCAATAATCATTTTCATAAACCGGCTCCAATTGGGATATTCCTTTTCCAATCTATCGGCATTGGTTTTTGAAATAGTCCAAAGTTGGACATCGGTAATGGCTTGGATTGCTTTTTCGCTCCTACTGCCGTTGAGGTATGAGGAATAGGATGCCAGTGGTTGGTTTTCTGAACGAAAACAATAGGTATGTTCTTTACCATCTCCTAAAAAATAGCCTCTTAGGATTCCTTTTTGGACAATGGCCAAAGTATTTGAATATTCTCCAACATTTACAAAGTATCCTCCCTTTTGGAACCGCCTAAACTCAAAAAGAGGAACGATTTTCTGTAATTCCTCCAAACTGAAGATGTTATATTTTAAGAGAATATCCTTTAACATAGTTGCAAATGTACAAAAAGTGGTGTGAAGTTAATAATTCTTACAAGCTATTTGTAGGACAAGAAATAGGGTTTATGGTACTTATTCAAAGTTTTTTCGGAAAGCTTCGGGCGAATAATTTAGTGTGCTTTTTGAAATATCCAACTAAGTGGGAAACATCTTCATGACCCAACAAATCGGCTATTTGTTGCACTTGGTTACGGGTTTCCAACAAAAGTCTTTTTGCTTCCAATACAACATATTCGTTGATAAGTGTTGACGGTGTTTTGCCGAGAAGTGCCTTTGTTATGGTGTTTAATTGATAGGTTTTTCAGAGTAGAATGTAACGGTTTTCTGTTCCTTAAAATAGATTTCTATCAACTCCAAAAGTTTTTCCAAACGCTGTTGGTTATAATGCTTTTTGTAGAAATGGAATTAAAGCTGTATCGGGAAAGTTCTATTAGTGGTATTTCCAAACAAGATAAAATTATGGCTCTGTAATCCCTTCGTTTATTGTTGTATTTATTTTTCGCATTCTTGCTTCAATTGTTCCAACCAATAGAGCATATCTTCTGCTAATCTTTCGTTCATTTTCTTCTTCATCAAGTTGATAATCCAGCCTTCCATACTTTCTTCAACTTTCACTTTTGTGCCGTTTTCAGTTGGTTCTAAATACCAGTTATGAATTGCACTTGCACCAAACGTTTTTCCTCGCCAACCAAGAATTTTATTGGTTGAAAAGGAATGAATCTTTGACCTGATTTTACTTCCATTGGTTTTCCAAGTAAAACTACTTCCATCTTGTAAATTACTTAGCAGTTTTGGTTTTTTTATTCTTTCATTCCATTTATCCCAGTTTTGAATGTTGGTCAAAATTTGCCATACTTTTTCGGATGTAGCATTGATTACTATCTCGTTTGTTTGTACTACTGGTGCATCTTGATTGATTGTCATTTGTGACTGATTTTGTGCTTTGACATTAATGGCCATTGCCGTTAAAAAAATTAGAATTAAACCTTGCTTCATTTTTATTCAATTTTGTTGAGGCAAAGTTGAGGACTAAATTTTTCTATCGGCTTGACATAAATCAAGAAGTGCGTTTCGTTTGCTTTTTTCGTATTCGGCTTAATGTCTCGGCTGTCATTCCAAGCATTGAAGCTATTTGATTAAGTGGTACTTCATTGAAAAGAGTTGGGTTAAAGGCAAAGAATTGATTATATCTTTCTTCTGCATTAAGTGCCAAATGGGAAATTACTCTATTTTCCAACACAGTAAAACACTTGGACAAAAACATCTTTTCTAATTTGTCCCATCTGGGTACTCTTGTTGAAATTTTGTTGTAGTTCTCTTTTGAAATCGTCCAAAGCTCTACATCCGTCACTGCTCGGTAGTTTACTTTTGATTTTTGGTCAAATAGAAACCCAGATAAATCAACAGCAAAATATCCGCTTGAAGAAAACCATTTAGTTACTTCTTTTTCATTCACGTATAAGAACTCTCGAAGTATGCCCTTCTCCACGAACCCCATTTTTTTTACATATTGACCTTCTTTCAAGAAATAATCTCCTTCTAAAATTACTTTTGGTTTAAAGAGGCTCTTTATCTGTTGAAATTCATTTTCAGTAAATCCAAAGGTTTGAATTATATGTTTTCTTAGTTCAGGCATCTATATTATTGATAAATACATTGGCTTTTTGTAAGTGCAGTAGCGGGGTTTTGTAGGCTCACTTTTCGGTTTGGTACTGCCGTAAATTTATGGAATCTATTTTATGATAGGCACTTAACCGCTATTGTTTATATACATTTTTGTTGTGCGTTCGTGTTTTTTTCCGTTTATCAATCTCTATAGCTATTTTATAAAAGTCTCTAAATTTACTTTTATCGTATTTTGCTCTCATTGCAGAGAGAACATCGGTCAATCCCAGACTGCACCAATCCCATAACATTGTATCAAAATTATATTTATACATCTGTTCCCCAACTTCTGCCCTTATTTGGTCAACTTCTTGTTTTTCAATTCCATTTTCTTCAAGTCTTTTTAAAACTCGTTGCTCATTTTCTTGGGTAAATTCCGTATCTAGGTAAGGTTCCAAAATCC
This sequence comes from Tenacibaculum sp. TB-56, assembly GCF_059716275.2. Lineage (NCBI taxonomy): Bacteria > Pseudomonadati > Bacteroidota > Flavobacteriia > Flavobacteriales > Flavobacteriaceae > Tenacibaculum > Tenacibaculum sp. TB-56. The sequence continues at coordinate 1,554,162 of NZ_CM201367.1, forward strand.
AATCCCAATTCCAGCTATGTTCGGTCAATTTTATGTTATTTCTTTCCGCAAATTTTTTTAATTCTTCTTTTTTCTCTGCTGAAACGAAAATTATATCATTAGTGACATATACTTTGCAAACTCCAAAATCCACACTCATAGCGTCTATTTCGTTTGCTTTGATAGTTTTGTTGGGATAGGCAATTGAAGGCTCGAATGGATAGTCTGAAATCTCTATTTCATTTTCAGCAATTTTCGATTTTCCAATTCCACACAATAGATTTTTAATTTCATATTCAGTCAAGTTAAAAAAAGCTCCTTTAGAAGTTTCTTTTTTTATTGATTTGAGTATGTTTTTTAGAAAATTCATTGCGTTTTGTTCAATAGGCACAAAGGTCAAGTGTATGATGTAGTAGATTTTATGTGCTAACTTTTTGGTTTGGTGCAAAGATGGCAAATTGGCGGAAACGTATATGCCCCTGCCCATAGCTCCCCATCTTAATACAGGATATAGGGAACGTCGTACACAGTAATGTCCTTTATCGCCTGCCATGGTGCTTGCATGAACCGCTTTTTGCCCTTTGGATCCCCGGTAATATCGTTCCACACATATTCTACCTTATACTCCTTGTCCTCAAAGTGCAGTGAGCCCAGTAGGCAGTAGGCCCCGCTGCCTCCCCAGCCGTAATGTCGTATCTCTGCCTTGTCCCACCGAAGGGCAGCACCTTGGGGAACGGTGTCCAATAGCTCTCTTTCGAACCCGTCGGACCCGGGATATCGCCTCCCGATTCCCAGTTCGTATAGGTCGTAAGGGTAATCCTTGTTCTTTATTTTCTTTTTCCTATATACCTGCACCGGTCTCAACGTGGTCACCGTTTTCCCAATCAGGGGCCGGAACGGTTCGGTATCGTTCAGGCCCTTGGTGCGCGTCTTGGTCAGATAGTGCATGGTCAACAGGGCGATGATGGCCAAGCCCACGAAAATTAGGATTACCGTTTTTAGTGCGCTACCCATAAGCCTATTGGTGTTTTGTTGATGGATTTTACTATGTCCATGACGTAAAAAGAGTTTTGTTCGCCCCGAACTTTACTTACTAAGACAGCAAAATGGCAGAAACTTGGGGCTTGTTACGTTCTCCGCAATTGCTTATAGCATCCGTATTGGATGCCGTTGTTTACTCTACTGATTTAATTTTATTATTCTTTAATAGAATTTTAAGTCCGTGTTCTTCATCCCAACTACAATCAAAAACCAATTCTAATTCATCTTCCTGCCCCATGCAAATTGTGTTGATACATAAATTTCGTTTGATAAATTCTTCATTGGTGAAATTAACCTTATGTAGAATTTCCATAGTTCTTTTTGCATATTCATAACGTTTCGCAGCCGCATATGCCCCGCCACTTCCAAATGTAGAATGAACTATATAGGCTAGGATTTTTTTCTCTACTTCGGTAGATTTATTTATCAGTTCTTCAACACTTTTAAAGCTTTTAACTTTTTCCGAAGAATAAAAAATCACTTTTTTGGGATTGGAATATGGTTCTTCATAATAATCATATACATCCGAATCGTCATACCATTCATGGCTATTTTCAGGATCTTCAAAATTTTCCGGATTGTACAGATTGTAATAAACGTTCCAGTCTTTAAAAATGAAATTGTTTACTTCCAAATCTATTTCGCCAAAATTTTCATTTTGTTCTTTCAGTTGTTCTAATATTAAAGTCATTTGATTTTTTTCTGTTCTTAATGCATCTGACAGGAATTTTTTTCATTTTGTTTTTTCACTTTTTCAAAGGTCAAATATTTTTCTCGCCAAGATTCTCGATTTTCTTCAACCATTTGTAGCGGAAATCTTCAGTCGATAGTCGAATTGGGCCAATCGAAGTAATTTTTACTGACTTTACGCCAATAAAATTCATTGTCAATTTTTTCATTGCCTTGTTAGTAGGGCTTCCGTAAAACCATTTGTAATACCAAGCAGGTTGGTCCAAAGTGCAAATCAATCTTGAGGTTTTTCCTGTAAAATATTTGTCCCACCACAAAGAGCCTTCCTTTTTCTTGAAAGCAAATCCGGGAAGTAAAACTCTGTCTAAAAATCCTTTCATAATGGCAGGCACAGAACCCCACCAAACGGGATACACCCAAACAATATGGTCTGCCCATTTTAGTTTTTCTTGTGCTTGTAATAAGTCAGGTTCAAGTTCGGTTCGTTTTCTATAACCAAATTGAAGATTGGGATTGAAATCCAACTCTCTAATGTTAATTTCCTTTATTTCGGCACCTGTTTTTTCCGCTCCTTTTCGGTAACCCTCGGAAAGCCCAAAGTTGAAACTTTCTTTATCTGGGTGTCCGTTTATGATTAGTATTTTCTTTTTTGTCATTCTTGTTTTTTTAAATTGGCTACATAGGTTTTGTCTATGGCTTATGGCGGAAAACCCACTAGGATTTTCCGTTAAAACGATACGACAGTACAATACCGTGGCTATTGCCCAACATACTATTTTTAAGTGCTACGTTATAGAAATACACAAACTTTAGGTTTTTTAAGGCATATATTCCACCCAAAAAGTTTATGGAAGCACTACTCCGGTAGCCGGTACCAATCTCAAACTTATTTTTATAATTCACGGCAAGGTTCACGTCCACCTGCATAGGGGCACCCCTTTCGTGCTTCAGCAAAACGCTGGGCTTGAGCATAATTTCTTCAAACCTGTTGGTAAAAAAACGATAGCCGAAATAACCGTAAAACGGATTCCTAAGGTTCAGGTCGTCGCGGGAGGCCAGTTGGTCGCCCAGAATATTGGGGGCCGAAACGCCCATATAAAAATGTTTCCGGTTATACAGAAATCCGACTCCGATGGTGGGGATGGTAGCGTTGATGTTCTCGTCGAATTCCGGGTCGCCCACGATGCCCAAATCCAACAAATTTTCACTGTACTGCCGTACTCCCGCAGTAATCCCGAATGACAGTACGTTTTGGTCGTAAATCTGCCAGTAGGGGCGGTTGCTCCTTTCGTCAAAGAATATTTTATAGGAATAGGCCGCAACCACATGGGTGCTGGTGGTCACACCTATTTTGTCGTGTAAAATGGCTCCGCCAAGGCCCATTTTTCCATCGGAAATCGGGGTATGGAAACTGAACGAAATCGTTGTGGGATTCCCTTCGATACCGTTTAAATAGCCGTAATGGCTCAAGGTCGCCTCGGCACCGTTCGCCATACCGGCATAAGCGGAATTGACGATAAACGGATTGTAATTGTACTCCGGAAATAAAGCAGTCTGTTGTGCATGGCCGACAAAACCGAAGACAAGCACCATAAGTGCGGGGATGTATATTTTGAATAATCTCATGGTTAACGTTTTAGGACTAAAAAGCCGGTTGTCTTTTTTAGGTGATGCTGCTCCGGAAGGTTCTCGATTTGAAAGAAATAGGTCCCCGAGGGCAATTGGTCGGCACCCAGGCTTCTCAAGCGGTTTGCGGTTCCCCGAAACACATTCGTGCCGTTGTTATAGCCCCGGATTTGGAACACCATATCGCCCCAACGGTTGTAAATGGAAACGATGTTTTCGGGATAATTTTCAATGCCGTGAATGACCCAAACATCGTTGATGCCGTCGCCATTGGGGGAAAAACCGTATTTGGTTTCATCGACCAAATCAGTGGTTCGGGTTTCCGTAGTAAAACTGATTCCCGAACAGCCCGTAGCATTGCCTGCCGAATTATACGGAATCACCGAAACAAAAATCTCGGTGTCCTCGGGAAAATCCGTTGTGGGATTGTAGCTCGTTCCCGTTGTAACATCGGCATTATCCACGAGTTCCGTACCGCCCGAAGTCGTCCCGATGCTCACGTAATAGCCGTCCGCCCCGGAAACGGCGTTCCAAACAATATTGGCATTTACTGCCACGTCCGTTGCCCCATCAGTCGGACCGGTAATCACGGTACAGTTAGGAACGGTCGGTGCCGGAGTAGTGTCCTCCGTGGTAAAACTGATTTCCGAACAACCCGTGGCATTGCCTGCTGAATTATATGGAATCACCGAAACAAAAATCTCGGTGTCCTCGGGGAAGTCCGATGTGGGATTATAGCTTGTTCCCGATGTTACATCGGCATTGTCCACCAATTCCGTACCGCCCGAGGTCGTACCGATGTTGACGTAATAACCGTCCGCATCCGTAACGGCGTTCCAAACAATATTGGCATTTACTGCCACGTCCGTTGCCCCATCAGTCGGACCGGTAATCACGGTACAGTTAGGAACGGTCGGTGCCGGAGTAGTGTCCTCCGTGGTAAAACTGATTTCCGAACAACCCGTGGCATTGCCTGCTGAATTATATGGAATCACCGAAACAAAAATCTCGGTGTCCTCGGGGAAGTCCGATGTGGGATTATAGCTTGTTCCCGATGTTACATCGGCATTGTCCACCAATTCCGTACCGCCCGAGGTCGTACCGATACTGACGTAATACCCGTCCGCACCGGAAACGGCGTTCCAGGTGATATTTGTACTGATATTAACATCGGTTGCTCCATTGGTCGGACTGATAATAGTGGTACAGGTCGGTGCAGTGGCCAAGGTTTCCGTAGTAAAACTGATTCCCGAACAACCCGTAGCAGGGCCGACCGAATTGTACGGAATTACCGAAATAAAAATATTCGTATTCTCCGGAAAGTCCGTTGTGGGATTATAGCTTGTTCCCGTTGTAACATCGGCATTGTTTACGAGTTCCGTTCCGCCCGAAGTCGTCCCGATGTTGACGTAATAACCGTCCGCACCCGTAACGGCATTCCAAACAATATTGGCATCCACCGCAACGTCCGTAGCACCATCGGTCGGACCGGTAATAGTTGTACAACCCGGAACGGTCGCCAAGGTTTCCGTAGTAAAACTGATTCCCGAACAACCCGTGGTAGGGCCGACCGAATTGTACGGAATTACCGAAACAAAAATATCCGTATCCTCGGGAAAGTCCGATGTGGGATTGTAGCTTGTTCCCGTTGTAACATCGGCATTGTTTACGAGTTCCGTTCCACCTGAGATCGTGCCGATACTGACGTAATAGCCGTCCGCCCCGGAAACGGCGTTCCAAACAATATTGGCATTTACTGCCACGTCCGTTGCCCCATCAGTCGGACCGGTAATCACGGTACAGTTAGGAACGGTCGGTGCCGGAGTAGTGTCCTCCGTGGTAAAACTGATTTCCGAACAACCCGTGGCATTGCCTGCTGAATTATATGGAATCACCGAAACAAAAATCTCGGTGTCCTCGGGGAAGTCCGATGTGGGATTATAGCTTGTTCCCGATGTTACATCGGCATTGTCCACCAATTCCGTACCGCCCGAGGTCGTACCGATGTTGACGTAATAACCGTCCGCATCCGTAACGGCGTTCCAAACAATATTGGCATTTACTGCCACGTCCGTTGCCCCATCAGTCGGACCGGTAATCACGGTACAGTTAGGAACGGTCGGTGCCGGAGTAGTGTCCTCCGTGGTAAAACTGATTTCCGAACAACCCGTGGCATTGCCTGCTGAATTATATGGAATCACCGAAACAAAAATCTCGGTGTCCTCGGGGAAGTCCGATGTGGGATTATAGCTTGTTCCCGATGTTACATCGGCATTGTCCACCAATTCCGTACCGCCCGAGGTCGTACCGATGTTGACGTAATAACCGTCCGCATCCGTAACGGCGTTCCAAACAATATTGGCATTTACTGCCACGTCCGTGGCTCCATTGGTCGGGGCGGCAATCGTGGCACAATCCGGAACGGTCGGTACAATGATTTCCTCCGTAGTAAAACTGATTCCCGAACAGCCCGTTGCTTCGCCCACTGAATTATACGGGATTACGGAAACAAAAATTTCCGTGTCCTCGGGGAAATCCGTTGTGGGGTTATAGCTCGTTCCCGTTGTAACATCGGCATTGTTTACGAGTTCCGTACCGCCGGAAGTGGTGCCGATATTGACGTAATAACCGTCCGCACCCGTAACGGCATTCCAAACAATATTGGCATCCACCGCAACGTCCGTAGCACCATCGGTCGGACCGGTAATCGTTGTACAACCCGGAACGGTCGCCAAGGTTTCCGTAGTAAAACTGATTCCCGAACAACCCGTGGCAGGGCCGACCGAATTGTACGGAATTACCGAAACAAAAATATCCGTATCCTCGGGAAAGTCCGATGTGGGATTGTAGCTTGTTCCCGTTGTAACATCGGCATTGTTTACGAGTTCCGTACCGCCGGAAGTGGTGCCGATATTGACATAATAACCGTCCGCACCCGTAACGGCATTCCAAGTGATATTTGTACTGATATTAACATCGGTTGCTCCATTGGTCGGACTGGTAATTGTCGCACAGTTTGGAACAGTGACCAAGGTTTCCGTGGTAAAACTGATTCCCGAACAGCCCGTAGCGTTGCCTGCAGCGTTGTACGGAATCACCGAAACAAAAATCTCGGTGTCCTCGGGGAAATCCGATGTGGGATTGTAGCTTGTTCCCGTTGTAACATCGGCATTATCCACCAATTCCGTACCGCCAGAGGTCGTTCCGATACTGATGTAATAGCCGTCAGCACCGGAAACGGCATTCCAAGTGATATTTGTACTGATATTAACATCGGTTGCTCCATTGGTCGGACTGGTAATCACGGTACAGTTAGGAACGGTGGCCAAGGTTTCCGTGGTAAAACTGATTCCCGAACAGCCCGTAGCGTTGCCTGCAGTGTTGTACGGAATCACCGAAACAAAAATCTCGGTGTCCTCGGGGAAGTCCGTTGTGGGATTATAGCTTGTTCCTGTTGTTACATCGGCATTATCGACCAATTCCGTACCGCCCAAAGTCGTCCCGATGCTGACGTAATACCCGTCCGCTCCCGTAACGGCATCCCAAACAATATTGGCATTTACTGCCACGTCCGTAGCACCATCGGTCGGACTGGTAATCACGGTACAGTTAGGAACGGTGGCCAAGGTTTCCGTGGTAAAACTGATTCCCGAACAGCCCGTAGCGTTGCCTGCCGAATTGTAGGGAACTACCGTAACAAAAATATCCGTATCTTCCGGAAAGTCCGTTGTGGGATTATAGCTTGTCCCCGTTGTAACATCGGCATTGTTTACGAGTTCCGTTCCGCCCGAAGTCGTTCCGATGTTGACGTAATAACCGTCCGCTCCGGAAACGGCGTCCCAAGTGATGTTTGTATCTACGGCAACATCCGTGGCATTATTCGCAGGCGTTATGTTCGTGGCACAGCCGGGAACGGTGGGCAAGGTTGGCTCATCTTGCAATTCGTAGGCACCCATGTCGATATTTGCCCCGAAACGTCGAGATTGACCATTCAAATCCAAATCTGCACCAAGATTTCCTCCATTGCTATTATACAGAGAGTTACTGCCCGCATTCACGCCGGGACTACTTGACAACAAACTAAAATCATTGGTGGCAGGGTTTTGAAATACATGGTTCAGTTGTACTCCCGAAGCACTCAAATTTCCATTTGCTGTGCCATTAAAACCTTGTACTAAACTATATCTTCTTATAAGCTCATCGGTTGGGTCTTCTAGATGAACACCATCTTCAAAATTGGCATTCCGGGAAGTATTTCCCAAGACAATGGAATTGAAAAGCCTAATTCTATTATTCGTTCCATGTCGTGTAGACATTCCTCCTCCTACAGTAGCTATATTGTTTACAATGGTAGAATTGATGATTGTCAACATATTGCCTCCACGTACAAAAAGTCCACCACCATAGCCACCTGAATTATCAAAAACCAAGCTATTTCTCACGAGAAGATCCGCATTTGTATATATTGCTCCGCCAGTACCTCCCCAATTTCTTGAGAATGTACAATTTGATACCTCAGGTAATTCAGTACCTCCATAACTCCCTGTTACACGGAGCCCACCACCTTCATTTGCTGCATAGTTACCAATAAACCGTGAATTTCTGACAGTGGATCCTTCACTATAAAAAACGGTTAGCCCTCCTCCGCCTGATTCCCCATAATTGTGTCTAAAATCACAATCTTCAATAACTATACCTTCACCTGGACTTGAACGATTAACAAATACCGCCCCTGCGGAACCTGTTGCCATATTTCCCCTAAACAATACATTCTGAATTGAAAGTCCCTCAATATTATTGACCCTCAAACCACTGCCAATATAATATGTTGAAGAATTTGCGTATCCTCCCGTAACCTGAAAACCATCCAACACGGCAACACCTAAATCGCCTTGCCCTTGTACAACGCCCAATACATTTTCATTGTTCCCGGAAATCACCAGGTCTTCCCCAAATCCGGTTATGTTATCATCTCCATTATAATCGCCGCTCAAAATTGTTTGGAAATTTCGATTTGCTGGTAAAACCCTATCGGATAATGTGGTTTCAGTACCTTGAAACCCGCCGTACAATTGCACGTTGCTGACGAGGGTAAACGTATTTTGTCGGGATGTGGCACCTACATCATCACCGGAATTATTATATCTCGGGTAATGAACACCGTTACTGGCCCAGATTTGAAGAGGTGCTGTTTCCGACCACAAATTATTATTGCGGTTTTGGTACGCCCATCGTAATGCATCGGCCAAATTTGTCGCCTGTGCCCACGAGCTTCCATCGCCTGTGCCGGTGGGGGACACATAAATTTGGGCACTTAAAACCGTACTGAACAGTAGTAGGAAAAGTAAAGGGATTCGGGTTGTGTTCATATTCAATAATATTGGTTCAATAATAAACGTATTTTTATCTTTTGCTTTGCCCTCTACCACCAATTTGCTCGGGGTAGGGCATAATAGGCCGTGTCCTGTTCGGTCTGCCACGGTGCTTGGTGGAATTTCCAGCTTTCCGGAATTTGATCGAGGGCCTTGCCGATATCTTGTTTGCCCCACGGATACCCCACTTTATACACTTTTCCGTCATGGTTTACGGTGCCGAACAGTATGGGGTCGGAACTTCCAGAAACGCCATTGGTGTATTGGATGGCCTTTTCCAGAGCCAATCGGGTCCCGGCGGGAAAGGTGGTTATTTTGTCCACCTTGCCCAACGCCTCCAAATCGTGTAGGTATTGCCAATTCGGGTGCAGGCTGTCCAACAGGGTATAGGGATATTTGGAGTTCAGAATCATATAGTCCTTTTCCTCGAACATCACGGTTTCCTTGTCCAACGTAACGGTTTTTCCCACCCATTCCTTATAGGGTTCGTAGTTTTTGAGGCTGGTGGATTTTGTCTTTATGGTGGCATAGAGCATAAAAACAAACAGCCCGATGCCGCCGATAACGACCCCTGCGATAATGCCCATAATTTTCTTTGTTGTCATAATTTATAGTATTATAAAAACGGTCAAAGCCCCCAAGGCCGAAATGGCCGTTAAAAAGAGGTTGATGACCAGTTTGGTTTTCCGCTTTTTTCGGTACAGCACCACACTTTCTATTCCGAAGTATAAAAGGCACGACCAAGAGGTGGCGATAAAGGCATACACAAGCCCGTAGCCCATGGGGTCTTTCCTGCCGTTCAGGATAATCAGGTACACCAGCAGGAACAACAGGGGAACGGCCACCAAACGGATGATGAGGTACAGTACCCAAGCGGTATGTTCTTTTTGTGCCATGCCCCTTTTTATTTCTTGTCCGTGATATAGATTTCCGTCAGTCCGTCGTCCGATTTAAGGCGGATGTTATAGCCGGTCTGCTCTTTGAGTTTTACCGGGGAAGGCTTTCCGTTTCAAAATCGGTACTGTTGAGCTGTTCCTTGGGTTTGTGGGTTTTGTTCATCTCGGTGGATTTCGCAAGGTGATATACATCGCCTTCAACTTTTACTATTTTAAACCAACCGAAACGAATTTCGCCTCCCAAAACACTGTTTTTTTCTTTCCGGAGTTCATAATGCCCGAAATAGATGTCGCCCGCTACCGGGGCTTGTTCCATGGCCACCGCTTTTTCGGATTTGGGCAGGGGCGGTTTTACGGAATCGTAAGCCAAATAGCCGAAAAATCCTATAACCAACAGCACGAACAGCCACCCGACAAGGGTCATTTTAAAGGTGAAAGGAGGTTTGGGGGCTTCCGCAACTTTTTGTTTTTCAAAGGCTTTCATTTCGGGCGTCCAGTGGCGACGGGCAATTTTTTTGCCTTCCACATCGTCCCAAAATTCACCGGCGGCCTTTTTGGCATTTACGGTATAGATGATGGTCCGCACCTCATTTCTGTATATGCCCAATACCATGGGGTTGTTGGGGTTTTTCGGGTTTCGCAGCCCTTCGGCGGCATGTGCCGCCAGTTCCAGTTTAGTTATTCTAAAAAACATACGCTTTTATCAGTTTTACTGTGTTTTATATACTGTGTTCGGTTTTTTCTTTTTTTTTAAACTATATAAGAGATTAAGGGGCATTAAGGCTTAATACTCTTCCCTTCTTCATGCTTTTTTCAACTATTTTCTTCTATTTTTCGTTTCATTTTCATCATTAATAAATGGATGTGGTTTTAATGTGTTTCAACATATCGTGTATCCGGATTTTTGCTTCGTGGTCCGTTTCTGGATAGTGATAATGCACTTCCAAATACCGTTTATCCTTAAAATAAATTTTTGCCGTACCATTTATATGGTTTCCCGAAAGTTCCTCGGTATAGAAAATGTACCGGTTACGGTATCGGTAGCCTTTTATTATTTCCTGATGGGTCTTGTTGAAAGTCGCCTCGTCCATATTTGTGTCCTTCAACACCGTATAGAGTTCCACTAATCCGTTGGGCGATGGGTACGAAAAATAATAATCGCCTTTGGGAGCGGGTCTGTTTTGTGTAAACGGGGTGTTCTTTATCTTTAAATGTACCTGGTTGGATAGATATTTCCCGGGGTAGATTCCGATAAAAGGGTCTTTCCAGAAACTTTTGGGCCTCGCTATACGCAATTGTTGCACCGAGGCATTTTCCCATTGGGGAACGTTGAGGTTTATTTTTTTGTTGATTTCCTTTAACTTGTTGAGCGTGGCCAAAGTATCGGATTTTACCAAAGGCACTACCGTTTCAAAGACCAATTGCCCTTGTTGGTAAAAGCCCAGTAAATAACGGTTAAGGCCTGTATTGGCCCAGTAGATTCCCGTTTTGTAGCGGTCGTTTTTATTAAAAACCGAAGTTTCGTACAGTGATGCCGTGTGCGTGTCCATAGCGGCATCCATTCCCCCGAAAATAACGTTGCCCGTTTGTGAGTAACTGTTATTGAGAAAGACTTCCCGACCATCGTACAACAGGGTGGCATGGAGGAACAAATCGCCCCATTCCGGGTCTTTGTACAGCACTTCTTCCTGCCGGAAGATAACCGTATCGTTTTCTGTGTAGCCTTCACGGAGTTCTTCGGTATCACTGTAATAACGCCCCATAAAAGGGAATACCTGCCGGGCGTTGGTAAACACCACCTTATCGTCTTCATGTTGTTTCAGTTCGTTGCCGAACGGGGCTTGGCGGAGCCAATTCCCGAGATTTTTTCCGGTGAACGCCGCAACATCCTCATCCCACACAAAATCCTTTTTGTTGTTTGAAGAGCAGCTTGTCAATACCATAAACACCAACAAAAAGACGTTGGGCAAGAGATATGTTTTTCGGTTTATTTTCATCATAAATCAATCCATATAAATATTGTGCTGCCGCACATAAGGTTCCAAATATTTCCGCAGTTCGCTATGGGTGGCGTTGGTCGCTGCGAAGGAAATTTCAACAGTGCCTTTCAGGGATTTTAAGAACGTATCCCGCACAAAAAAGTTCGTTATCCTCGCCGCATATTTTTCGGGTCTGGACACTTTGACCATCAAGGTCCTGGTATAGAGCCGTATATATTCCACGTCCCTCCATTCCAACAGTCCTACAGCTTTGACCACCGGCGAGGTGGTGGCCCTGATGCCCGTGTCGGAAATGATAAGGCCGGTTCGTTTTCCTTTTTGGGATGGATTATTAATTTCAGAAAGAAGAAAAGTCCCAAAAACGTCAAAAAAACACCGCCTACCAGTACCGATAGGTTGACGGGGTCGGCCCAAAGCCACATATAAAGGGCGAGCAATGCTCCCAGAATGCTTAGCCCCAGAAAAAATAAGGCTCCCTTTTTTTGGTCGTTCTTGCTGTATGTAAAGGTTTTTGTCTGCATGGTCTTTAGGTGTTTTTTAATCCTCAAACTGTTTGTTGAACCGCTCTATGGCGGCTTCAAGGGCTTTGTCGGCAACTTCCAAACGAGCCGCATCCACCTCTTCCGGTCGGGTGTATGCTTTAAGAACGCCCTGGGCAATTAAAAAAGCTTCAAAATTGGCATCGGGTACGGGTGTGGTTTGGGCACTTAATAGTGTACTAAATAATAATAGTAGGAAAAGGGGGCTTAAAATATTTTTCATTTATACAAAAACTTCAAAAAGTTATTAACTTAAATTGTTATTATTGGTCTTTAAAAAAGTTCATTAACCTAATCCTTCATTTAGCGGTTATATAATTGTTGTAAAAATCAGCATTAAAAGGAAAACCACACCTATTAAACGCACTACATAGTATCTACTTCATATTTTTTGCATATACAAGTTATCTACATGTGTTTTTATCTATTGTTAATCAGGTGTTTATTTTGGTATTTATTAGGTGGTTAAAGCACATTTTAAACCCAATCAACCTGTTTTCTTTTTATTACTTTCTATTTTTGTAGATACAATCGAACATATCATTAAATGAGGATTTTTACGTTTATAACCCTATTTTTACTTTGTACAGTTGCCAAATCCCAGAACATTTTAGAATCCACGAAGCAGGTACTTGATTCTGTAGAACAGCTTCAAATGCAAAATAAAACGCAGGATGCGATTGAAACTTTAAAGAGGGCTATCCGCAGAACCAGTTCATCTGATGACCTTGCCTATTTGTATGCTTATCAAAGTGGACTTTATATTTCCATAGATAGCCTTTTAACAGGAAAAAACCTATTGAACCGTAGTCTGGAAGCTGCTGAAAAGGCAAAAAACAACACCTCTAAAGCTGTTGCCTATAGGGCGAAAGCTTATTTGAACTACCATCTTAACCTGCCGGATGCCGTTGTAAAAGATGCACATACGGGGCTAAAGTATTTAGAGGGAAACAATACCGATTTAACAACAAAATACTATCTAAACTATCTTTTGTACAGCACCTACAGTAGGTGGGTAGATGAAGAAAAGATGGAAAAATACATCCTAAAGTGTAAGCAATACGCTATTGAGGCCAACGATATCAATTTGCAGGTAAACGTAAACAATGGCCTGTCCAGTATGTACCTGGCACGCTATAGGAAAACCATGCAAACAAGCATGTTGGACAGCACTTTCCTGTATCTCAACAAGTCTTTTGAACTTCACCAATCGAACCCTAAAAAAGTAAGCAACGATACTTTTGTGATTACCTGTATAAATATGGCGAATTACTATCTTGAATTTTCTTCTGAGCCTATGGAAATACGCAAGGAAAAGGCTTTTCATTACCTCCAACTGGCCGAAGGGAAACTTCAAAAAAAGGAGGCATCCTCAGAAAAGTGGATTAACGTATTTGGCATTAAAAGCGGCTTTGCCAGGGAGGAGGGGGATATCTCGCTTGCAGAACAGTATCTTTTACAGGGGTTAAGCCTGTTGATGAGCGACAAAGGAAATTATTTTAAACTGGAATACAAAGTAAACAAAGAACTTGCGGGCATTGCAGTGAAAAGAAATGACCTAAAATCGGCTCTGGACTACCAAGAAAGGGCAGAAGGGTTATTGAAAAAGTCTTTTGACGAACAGCAGTTGCTAAATGCCCAAAAATTGGAAATTCAATACGAAACCGAAAAGAAAGACCAGCAATTAAAATTGTTGAAGGAACGCGAGACATTTCGAAAAAAACAAAATTATCTCTATGGAGGTATTGCACTCGCATTGCTTTTTGGACTTGCTTTTATGTTTATATCATATCATTTTAAGCTGAAGTTTTCCATTGAACGGGAAGAAAAGCTCAAACAGGAAAAGGAAGAAGGCGAACATAGAGCCAATCTGAAACTGAAATTTGAAAGAGAAGAGCGGTCCCGATTGAAAGCGGAGCAGGTGCTCTTAAGTATTAAACAGCAACAGTTGGAAAAGGAATCTCTGGCCAACTCTTTACTTATTGAGTACAAGAACGATATGTTGCAACAAATAAAATCCAAGATTAAAGAAGGCGACACCGGAAAAATACAAAAGCTACTAAAAGAAGAAATGCTTTTGGCCGCGAATTTTGAAGATGTTAAGACGCAAATACAAAAAGTACGTCCTGATTTTTTTAACCAGTTGAATGCGCTCGCTAAACGTAAATTGACATCGTTGGACCTAAAGTATTGTACCTACCTGTATTTAAAAATGACTACAAAACAAATTTCCCAGGCATTACACGTAGAGCCGCAAAGCGTTAGGATGTTTAAATACCGTTTAAAGCAAAAATTTGATTTAAGCAAGGATGAGCACCTTGATGACTTTTTGGGCAATTTAAGTTAATGGATGATTTAAATAAAATTCAATTCTTGGCTCTTATTTGGATTTTTTTCAACGAGCTTATCTTTATCATTGTTGTTTTTTACTGTTCACAACCGTTTCACCGGTATTCCTTTTTTATACAACATCAGGAGACCAATGGGGGTCTAAGGATTTACTGTGCCCCTTGGGACATTTTCCATATCCGGAAGATGTAGTATACCAGTGTTTACTGCAATAAAATTTATTGCAAGTTGCACAATAACCAGCCATATCATAGAATTGTTCTCTAATAAGAATAGCGTTATAAGGTTTGGTAAATGCATCAATTAGTGCCGCCTTTCGCTTCAAATCAATAGGGTTCCCAATAAATCCATTACTTCCACCGGGCCCCGAATATATCAAATAATTGGATTTGAAATCCCGAAATTTATTGTAATGGACATAATCCTTTGCATTCCACTTTATGGCATCATTAGGGTAGGCATTTGGTTCGACAATTTCAATTTTGGCAGCCAGATTGCCGCATTTTGAACACACAGGGTCCAAACAGATTGATTTAATGTCATCATTTTTGTTCATTGTAGCTTTTAAACTGACATAAAGTGTTTTAAACGTACTCCAGAATCCAAGAACCTTAATCTGCCTGCCAAGGAACCGCATTGGACAAAGTTATTTGGTCTGTTTTTATAACCATTTTGCTTCAATTCCCAATTGAATCAATTCGTTAAGCACATTTTCTTTTGCATAGCACAATGTGGCCTTTTTTAAGTTGGGGAAGTGTTTTGCATCTTCGGTGCGTTCAATATCCCAATAGTCTTCGTAGCCTTCGCACCCTAAACAGGTGTTCATGTAAATGTCATTGCCGCCATCCTGATAAATCTCGCTAATTTCATGGGCATATTTTACCGGAACGGGCAGTTGTTTTAAGTAGTCCATTACTTCGGGGATGGGCTCAAACCGCTCTTCTTCGGTATCAATTGTTCGCTTTTTGTACCATTTAATAAATTCGTAAATATCAAATTTGGGATGAAGAAGTTCTTTTTCGTACATCAAAATTTGAAGGATACAAAGCTTAAAATTAAAGTCGGTAAAATGGATTTCAGGTTCGTTAAGGGGCTTGATTTCATATTTGTTTTCCGGAATTTCAAAATACTTATCATACCAAATGCTCACGCCAAAAGGGTGGTCGTCATCAGGCCGTTGTAATTTGCTAACATTCCAAAAGCCTTGCAAATAGCCTTCTTTATTGTCTTCCTGTTCAAAAAAAGCAACCGCTTTATCATTTATAAACAATTTGCCCCCAAACGGTCGCTTTGGTTTTACCTTTAACTTTTCATTGCTGGCAAATAGGCATTGTATACCGTGAATGGAACCAATGGATTCTGTTACCTTTATCCCCAATGAATCCCAAACATGGGTTTTTGAAAAGTGTATTTTTCATCGGTTATCAATCGGGTTGGTTTGCCAAAAAGTTCTTTCAGTTGGTTCATTTGAATGGGGTGTCCAATGGAAACACCGTTTATTTGCAGGTCTTGCTTTGTACATTGAATGGTTATGTTTTTTGCTTTTTTATTGAACAGGTTTATCATTTTAGTACCGTGTTTTTGGAACGCAGGTGATATTTTACAAATATTCCTTATACTTTGGGGCCTTTGTAAGTTGCACTGACCAAGGTATTGAATTCTTTTTTTACTTCCTTAAACGGATAGTTTTGAACACTCGCCATTGCTTCAAGCTTACTTTTTACAAACTTTTTTTGCTTGATTATTTTATAGGCAATGGCAACCAACCAAGCAAATAATGCCAATAGTATAATTATGGCAATAATAACAAAAACGAATTGGTTTGAATACATATTATGTTTCATAGAACGCATAATGCCCCCAACTACCAGCACAATAACAATGGGTATCCTTACAGAATTGCTAAGTTTTATATACCGCTCGTATTCGATTAAGAGCCCTTCCACTTCTTCTTGTTTGAAATTGGCCAGGTAGCTGAATTCTAATTTTTTATCTGTTTCCATTACTGGTTTTATTTTATGGCAAAGTGCACTACAATACGGTAGGTGCGTTCTTCTTTAGAGTAGTATGCCGAGCCTGGTCTATCTTCATAATTATAATCGGAAATCACCAATACTTCACCAATTTTTTTTCCTATAACATCGGCTATTACTTCGGCATTTTTCTTTGCATCCTTCAAGGCTTTGCCAATTATGTCTGACTTGTTGGCAAACGGTCTGTAAACCACCTTTTCTTGTAGTTTATAACTCCACGAATCTATCTTCCCTAATGAAATGATTTTTTCTATGTCGTGTTCATCGGTCGTTTCAACCACATAATCAACGTGTTGTTCTGTAGTTTTTGGAGTGGCGTTTTCATCGGTATCGGCAATACGAACCTGATTTTTATTTAAGCCCAGTTTGTTTGCTTTTTCAAAAAAGAGTGCCTTCCGCTCTTCAAGCGTAAGTTGCGTTTCGTTTCTATAGGTGTTTGTGTTGTTTATTCTTATGGTTGCTTCATAGTGCTTCACGTCCCTTTTATATGTTGTCTGTCCAACGGCTTGTATATAGCGGTTGTTTGTTTGGGCCGTAGCGATAAAGGCTGTAAACAATAGAATGGCTGTTAACTGTATGTACTTCATGTTGAATGGATTAAAAATTAAATTTTCCTTCAAAAAACACCCCGATAATCGGTACGGGTTTTAAGGCTTCGTTATTGGCAGTGATGATTCCCAAAATGGCAAAGACAAGCGGAATTAATCCCAACAATGACAATACACTCCCTAAAGACGGAATAATGTTTGCTACAACGGTAAGTACTATGTTCAGGAAAACGGCAAAAATAAAGACGCCCAAACTTTGTCCAAGATGATACGAAGCGAGTTCACTTTTCGGGGCGTTGTTTTTGTTTGAAAAATAAGCAATGGCCCAACCAATAATGGTAAGGTAAGATACAATTGAAATGGTTTTTGCGTTCATAATTGTTTGATTTTAAATGTTATACTTTTTTAGGGCAAAATTAAATGCTTAATAGGGTTTTGGCCATTTTTGTTACCTACACAGCATCTACAAAAGCGTGCACCTTGTTTACAAAGTATCTACATGGCATTCTTTTAATAGATTGATATTTGCTTTGGCCACTTCGGAAACTTTGTGTCTGTACTGGATTCGGCCACGTACATTGAATGGAAAAATAAAGTTGGTTTCCAATATTTGTTTCCTAGAAATTTATGGATACTGCATCCTGCAAAACGCAAAAGCACCAATCCGATAAAAAGGGCTGTTTTAAGTACTCTTCTCATTCTTCTACCGGTTTGTCTCCATAAAATGGGAATAGTAGCTTGTTATCGGCAAATGTCCCATCCATATCTTCACTATCGGGTGTTTTTATCAAAACAAAACTAAATTTGTCCTTTACGCCGATATAGATTTCCTTTGTGCCTACCACGGGTACTTCGGGCAGCACATAATATTTTAGGCAATCTTCAACAGCAAAAACGATTTGTTTTCTTGAAGTGACTTCGGTGATAGACAGCCCCTTTTTTATGTTTAGCAATACCAATAGTTTCCCGTCGTTTATTTTAGAATAATACTCAATTGTATTGGTGTCAATCCCGTCTATTTCATCAATAATGCAGTTTTTTAAATGGTAGGATATTGCGTCTGTGTCTTGATTTGGATTATTGGACAATTGTTCTATATCAGCAAGAAGCAAGGTTTCTCTTTTATCTTTATCGGTTTTGTAAAAAAGAAGACCTACTACGAACAAAATGGTGGACAAGCCAAAAAAAGCGACAACGACCAAACACCCTAAACTGTGCCAAATAGGCCGTTTGACAGGGTTTTGCTCATCGGTTTTATAAAGGGCCCGTTGAATGTTTTCGGGAAGCTCGTTTGTATGGTACGTTTTTTTGCAATGACTACATTCTACTACGGTAGTTTTTGAAAATGGCAGTATCGGTATCCAAAAAATATGAAAATATTTACCGAACGTTGTGGCAAAAAAGCTGTTTTGACTTTGGCAATACGGACACTCTGTTTGCCCCTGTAGTTTTCTGGTTTTTATTTTTGATGAGCGTGTTCCAAAAAATATAAACATAATTTTATTGCGTTTTCTGTTGCTTCAAAATTATGAAAGACCATGGTTTGCCCTGTATTTTTGGTATTACTTAATGTCTACAAAAAACGAAAAGTATATATACAAAGTGACTACAAATTGGTTTTTAAAAGCATTATTATGAAAGGTGAAGCGTTGCGTTTTATATTGAAATACTTATTTTTGAGCACGAGAAGAAAATAAGTATTAAACCATGGGTGGGATGATGCTATCTTTGCACATTCTTCATAATTTGTGGTTTTTACTCTTTGATGTTTCCATGGAAGTTCCTTTTTCCTTTTAACAACTGGAACTTCATAATTTCAAAAGTTAATTACTTTATCCAAAGCTTCATCAGCTTCTTTGTGGATGAAATTTGCCTGATAGTTTATGGTGGTTTTTAGGTCTGAATGGCGATATAATTTTTGAAGCATTAATGGGTGAATGGAATCCCCAGCGATGTTGCCAAAAGAATGACGGGCGATATGCATCGTAACTTTTTTGTTTATGCCTGCTTTTTTGGTCAAGCTTTTTAAATGCTTGTTGAACTTGCTCGTAGCAGTCTTGATTTTTCTGTAAATATCCTTGGGGTCTGTGAAATCTGCTTTTTTCATTTCTGGAAAAACAAAGTCATCTTCATCAATCTTTTCGTTTTGATAAGACTTTAGAATAGCTAGAGCTTTAATTGGTATTTTTAGCGAAATCACCTTGCCGTTTTTTCCCATTCGATAGTGCAATCGGTTATCGTAAATCATCGACCAACGTGTAAGCAGTACATCCGAAACACGCATTCCAGCAAAATAGAAACTGTATAGCCAAACATTAAGAGAATGCCTTTCAATTGGTGAAATATTTTGTACGGATTCGAGCGTTAGTATTTCGTTTTTGTTCAATCCTACTTTGTGCGTATCTGGAAACTTAATTTTAAAACCACCTTTACCGAAAGGATACAGGTCTTTACTTATAACCTTGTCGGAAATTGCCCTGTTGAATATTAGCCTTATAAGCACCATTATATTCAATGCAGAAGTCTCAGTTAATTTTCGTTGTCCCATTAGATATGTTTTGAAGCGGTTTAAAAACCTTAAATCAATTTCTTGAAATCGAAGTTCTTTTGATTTATGAAAATCACGGATATATGTGGTTAGTGCTTTATCTGTTGTTAGTCGATTCAGTTTTTTGTCAGCTTCAAGGGCTTCAAGATGTTCTTTGGTATAGTCAAAAAAAGTTAGACTTGAGATAGGCTTGTAGATGTTTCTTTTTATCTGCTTTGCTGAAACATCGCGATTCTCGCTCTGCAAGTTCATCAGGCCTTTATCAACTTCCGAAAGCTTTGACGACAACAAATTATTAAGGCTATCAGCGTTGGGATGAGATTTCTTTACTCTAAGACTGTTTTCGTCCCAATCCTCAAGGTCGATGTAATGACCGATGTGTTTAAATGTAGAACGACGATTTTTTGTAATCCTAATCGCAAGAGGAAAAAGACCCTTAGAGTTAGGTTTTTTGCGTAGAACTATTTTTGCACTTGCTGACATACTTAACCTGATTTTAATTGCGAAAGTCAAATCAGGTACAACATTCTGCCAAAAATGTACCTTAAAGATACATAATTCCTAGTAAATTTGGGTACAACATAGGTACAACAAATGTTGATTTTAACTGATATTAAATGACTTTAAATAAAATTGATAAAAACATAAATCATTGGTATTGAGGTGATTTTTGTTTTGTTGGTGCAATATAAGCTAGACTTAGGATCTAGTGCCGTGAGGTGTGAGAGTTCGAGTCTCTCCGCCCGTACTAATTTAAAGATAAAACCTTAATTCGTTTAGAATTAAGGTTTTTTGTTTTTAATACTGTAAAAGCTAACTATTTCGGTTTTATTAATAACCTTTAGTTATGCAGTTGTGTTAGTTGAATTTTTTTATAACTGAGTCTCTTAGGTGTTAATATTTTAAATATCTTTAACGAAAAGGTATTTATACTGTGCTCACAACATTATTCTTAATTCTATACATAGCTATTATTCTTACTGTTGCGGTTATTATTATCAATACCGCAACACCACCCAAAGCAATAGCGTACTTATTTTTACTCATTTTTTTCCCTATCGGAGGAATAATTATTTATCTAACCGTTGGAATAAATCATAGAACTTATAAGCTCTATAATAAAAAGCTCGAAGTAGATAAGGGAATTTTTATTGAACTTAAAGAACAACTAAAAAACTACACTAAAAAGACGCTATCAACTTCAAAAGTTCAATTAAAGCATTTTTACAATCTTTCTAAATTTATACATCAAGAAAATGTTTTGACAAGTAACAATAAAGTTAGTTTGTTACTAAACGGAGAACGCAAATTTCCAGAAGTTATTAAAGCATTAAAAGGAGCCAAGAATCATATACATATTGAGTATTATATCTATCAAAACGATGCTATAGGAAAACAAATTGGAGCTGTTTTAAAAGAAAAAGCTGCGCAAGGAGTGAAAGTACGTTTTATATACGATGATTTTGGAAGTAAAGATATTCGTAAATCATTTGTAGACTCTTTAATTGAAAGTGGTGTTGAAGCGTATCCTTTTTATAAAATAAAGTGGTTGTTGTTGGCAAACAGAATCAACTATCGAAACCATAGAAAAATTATTGTTGTTGATGGTCAAGTTGGTTTTATTGGGGGGATTAATGTTTCTGATAGGTATATAAATCCTAACAAGTTTAATCGTTATTGGCGTGATACACATATAAAGATTGAAGGGTTAGCAGTGTTAAACTTACAGCGTGTTTTTTTAGCAGATTGGAACTTTTGTGCTGATCAAAATGTTATTGTTAAAGAAGAACTTTTTCCTATAGATAAACAAGAAATTACAAGTGATCATACTCAGTTAGTACAAGTAATTTCTAGCGGACCAGATTCTGATCACCCTGATATAATGTACGCACTTATTCAGGCAATTTTATTATCAAAAAAAGAAATACTGATAACTACTCCTTATTTTGTTCCAAGAGCTTCTTTTTTAGATGCACTTAAAATAGCTAGCTTAAGTGGAGTGAATATAAAACTATTAGTGCCCAGTGTTTCAGATTCAAAATTGGTAAACGGTGTGTCTAATTCTTTTTATAAAGAAGTGTTAGAAATAGGAGTTGAGGTGTACAGGTATAAAAAAGGATTTGTACATGCAAAAACGATGATTTTTGACGAGTTAATTAGCTCTGTGGGAACTGCAAATTTAGATGAACGTAGTTTTGAGCTTAATTTTGAAATTAATGCTTTGGTTTATGATAAGAAATTGGCTCTTCAGTTAAAAGAAGCCTTTTTAGAAGATTTGAAGCACAGCGAAAAAATAGATATAAAACAGTGGAATAGCAGGTCTGTTTTCATACGGTTTGCAGAAAGAGTAGCTCGTTTATTAGCTCCTGTTTTATAAAAAAAGCTTCTCAATTTAGAGAAGCTTTTTTATGCAAGATTATTCTTTGATGATAAACATCGATCTACGATTGAGTTGATGTTCTTTTTCTCTACATTCAGTGGAGTTTGTGCACTTATTAATAATAGTTGTTTTACAGACTGGCTTACTTTTTGAACGTTTGAGGGTAATTGATAATCCTTAAGGAGTAGTTGTGTATTTTTTCGAGGATTAATTTTGTAAAGATTATGAATACCGTAAATAAAAATAAGTAAGATGAAAAAAGTGAGTTTGTTTTTGGCAATAATTGTTTCATTAGTGTTGCAATCATGTGGTAGTTTAAAAAATACAGGAAGTATAGAAGAAGTGTTTTGGGTAAGTGGTATAAAAACAGAATGTAGTGCTGGTGCTGGTAAAATGAACTGTTTAAATATTTATAAAGGAAATAATATTGCAGAGGCGGATTGGAAGCTTTTTTATGCGCCTATCGAAGGATTTACTTTTGAAGAAGGAACCCTTCAAAAAATAAAAGTAAAAGTAGAGCGATTAACCCCTAAAGATGTGCCTGCCGATGCTTCTAGTTTAAAATATACGCTTATTGAAACAATAGAAAATCAAGTAGATATCAGAACTCATTTAGCAGGAGAATGGAATGTAACTAGCTTGTATGGAAAAGAATTGAATGAAGAAACAAGCATACCGAGTTTAATAATAGACTTAAATAAAAACAGAATTTCTGGAAACAATAGCTGTAATAATTATACGGCTCAAATAACGAATGCTACGTCGCAAAGTTTAACGTTAGGAGCTGTGGCAACGACAAGAAAAATGTGTTTCAAAATGGATGTTGCTAATAGTTATAACAAAGCTTTAGGAGAAATTAATACCTATTTGATAAAAGGTAACAACTTGATTTTCTTTACTAAAGAAGGAGAAAAAATCGTATCTTTCACAAAATTAGCTAAAAAGGAATCAAAAGCTTTGATAGATGGAGATTGGGTTACTGTTAGAATCGAAGGCGCTCCAATTAATCGAATGGTAAAAACTCCTCGTATAAAAATTTCATTAGAAGAAATGAGATTGTCTGGAAATAATGGATGTAACGATTATACAGCTCTGATTAATAAAATATCAGAAGACAAAATTGAAATTGGACACATTGCAGCTACACAAAAAATGTGTAGAGATATGCAAATCGGTGCTGATTATCTTAAAATGTTACAGAGTTCAGTTAGTTTCGAAGTAAAAGAAGATTTACTTAAATTTTATAACAAAGAGGGGGGAGAAACAATCTCATTTTTAAAAGTAGTGAAGTAAAACACTAAAAATTAATACATATCATTTTTGTTAAAAAAGGAATTAACAATTTTTTAACTTCGTTTAGTTCGGTTTGTTCCGAACTAAACTTATTTTTGCAGAGTAAATTTTTAATGAAGATGAATCAAGTAGAAAAGAAAAAATGTGAATTAGTTGAAAAGTTGGGGATCTTTTTAGAAAAAAAAGAACAGATGGCTCCTGTGGCTGCAAGAATTTTTTCGCATATCATTTTAACAGGAAAACAAGGAACAACTTTCGAAGATTTGGTGTCGGGTCTTTGCGCGAGTAAAAGTACCATTTCAACACACCTTAATCACCTGCAAGATTTAAAGAAGTTAACTTATTTTACTAAAACAGGAGATAGAAAGAAGTACTTTGTTTTAAATAAAGACACTATGCTTCAGGGGATTATCAACTTAGTTGAAGAGTGGAAGGGAGAGAAGCAACTACACATAGAAATAAAGGCTTATAAAGAAGAAGCTAATGAAAATTTAGAAGAAGAGAACCAATTTGAATTAGGTTTTCACGATAATTTCATAGAGTTTTTAGATGGAGCAATTTCATCTATTACCAAATTAAAAGAAACAATTGTAAACCACAAACACTAATTATAAAAAAAATGAGAAAAACAAGAATATACGGTATTACCATACTTGGTATTGTTGCTATGACTTTTACAGGTTGTAAAAAAGAGCAACAACAAGTTCCTAATCAGCAAAGAGCATTGCCTTTAGCTGTAGTAGCTGTTCCTCAAAAAAATGTTACAGCATACACAAGTTATCCAACAACTATTGAAGGTACTGTTAATAGTGAAGTACGAGCAAAAGTTTCTGGTTATATCCAAAAAGTGTTGGTAGATGAAGGTCAAAAAGTAAGAAAAGGTCAAGCTTTATTCAAACTAGAAACGCAATCGTTAAGTCAAGATGCAGGAGCAGCAAAAGCAAATGTTAACGCAGCTCAGGTTGAGGTAGAAAAACTAAAGCCTTTAGTAGAAAAAAACATTATAAGTTCAGTTCAGTTAGAAACAGCAAAAGCAAAATTAGCGCAAGCTAAAAGTGCGTATAATAGTGTTGTGGCAAATATTGGTTATGCTACAGTAAGAAGTTCTGTTGATGGTTATGTAGGAGCAATTCCTTACAGAGAAGGCTCACTTGTAAGTGCTACTAGTGCAAAACCGTTAACTACCGTGGCAAGTATTCAAAAAGTGTTTGCATACTTTTCTATGAATGAAACAGAATATTTAAACTTTCTTCAACAAACAGAAGGTAAAACACTTCAAGAAAAAATTAAGAATTTTCCTAAGGTTGAGTTGGTTTTAGCGAACGGACAAGCCTATGAAGAAAAAGGAACGATTGAAACTGTTACAGGTCAAATTGATGCGAAAACAGGTACTGTAAGCTTTAGAGCAGTTTTTGATAACCCTAACCGATTATTAACTAACGGAAATAGTGGTACAATTAAAATACCTAAGTTATATGAAAAAGCTTTAGTAGTTCCACAATCAGCTACTTATGAGCAACAAGGACAAACGTACGTGTATAGCGTTGGAGAAAACAATACAGTAACTTCAACTTTAATTAGAATTAAAGATAAAAATGACATGTTATATGTTGTTGGGTCAGGTATAAAAAAGGATGATTTAATTGTAGTTAAAGGTATTGGTAAATTAAGAAACGGAATGCCTGTTGAACCACAAAAGGTAGCTTTCGATAGTATTGTAAAGCCTATTAAACCCCTATTTCAATAATATTTTAGATCAGTAAATTATGTTAAAAACATTTATAGAAAGACCGGTACTATCTACCGTTATTTCAATTATCATAGTTATTCTGGGTGTTTTAGGGTACACAACTTTACCTGTTGAACAATATCCTGATATTGCACCTCCGACCATTCAGGTAAACGCAGTTTATCCTGGTGCGAGTGCTGAAACCATTTTAGAAAGTGTTATCATTCCCATAGAAGAACAAATTAATGGGGTAGAAGGAATGACTTATATGACTTCTTCTGCATCCAATAATGGTACAGCAAACATTACCGTATTTTTTGATCAAAAAACAGATCCGGATATTGCGGCGGTAAACGTACAAAACCGTGTTGCTAGAGCAAATCCTTTATTACCACAAGAGGTAATTCAAACAGGGGTAACAACGCAAAAGCAACAAACATCGGCGTTAATGTTCTTATCAGTATATTCTGAAAACGAAAATTACAACGCAACTTTTGTTCAAAACTATTTAAAAATTAACGTTATACCAGCACTTCAAAGGGTAAATGGTGTAGGTAATGTAAACGTATTCTCTAACCAAGATTACGCAATGCGTATATGGTTAAAACCAGAGAAGTTGGCGGCGTATAATTTAGTTCCAACAGAAGTAACAGCAGCTTTAAGAGAGCAAAGTTTAGAGGCTTCTGCAGGTTCATTAGGACAAAACGACGGACAAGCGTTTTCGTATAACATTAAGTATAGCGGACGTTTTAAAACGGAAGATCAGTACGAAAATATTATAATAAAGGCATTAGTTAACGGAGAGTATTTACGATTAAAAGATGTTGCTAAGATTGAGTTAGATTCTCAAGGATATGATTCGTATGGTTTTACTGAAGGATATCCTAGTGTTAACATGGGAGTTTATCAAACTGCAGGATCTAATGCGCAAGAAATTATTGAAAATATTAAATCAGAGTTAAGTCGTTTATCTCAAGATTTTCCAGAGGGAATCAAATACGAGATTAACTACGATACGAATAACTTCTTAACAGCTTCGATGAACAAGGTAAGAAATACGTTAATAGAAGCTTTCTTATTAGTATTCTTAGTAGTATTTATTTTCTTACAAGATTTTCGTTCAACGTTAATTCCAGCAATTGCAGTACCAGTAGCAATTGTAGGTACGTTCTTTTTCTTAAACTTATTCGGGTATTCGATTAACCTGTTAACATTATTCGCATTAGTATTAGCAATTGGTATTGTGGTAGATGATGCAATTGTAGTTGTTGAAGCGGTGCATGCTAAGATAGATGAAGGAGCTACAGATGCAAAAGCAGCAACATTAGATGCGATGCATGAAATTTCAGGAGCAATTATTTCGATTACTTTAGTAATGGCGGCGGTATTTATTCCTGTAACGTTTATTCAAGGACCAACAGGAGTATTCTACGAGCAGTTTGGTATTACACTTATTGTGGCGATTTTAATTTCAGCAGTAAACGCATTAACATTAAGTCCAGCACTTTGTGCTTTATTCTTAAAAAGACACGATGATCATGAAGATGAAAACAAAAGCTTTTTACAAAAGTTTTATGATAGATTCAACGCAGGATTCAATGCTACTACCGAACGTTACGGAAAATCATTAGCCTTTTTATATAAAAATAAATGGATAACAGGATTAATGTTAGTTCTTTCAGGAGTAGGAATTTGGTGGGCAGCTAATACAACCCCAACAGGATTTGTTCCTAGTGAAGACCGTGGTATTATTTTTATGAACGTAGAGTTACCAGCAGGTTCTTCTATGGATAGAACAAACGTGGTTACACAAGAGTTATATAAGAAAGCAAAACAAATTCCTGGTGTTAGAGGAGTAACTGTAATTAATGGTAGAAGTTTAATTAGTGGAGCAGGAACCAACTACGGTTTAGGGTTTGTGAAGTTAGAAGATTGGGATAAACGTGAGGCAGACGATCAATCAGCAAATGCTATTATTGGTAAATTGTTTGGTGTCGCAGCTACAATTCCTGATGCCAATATCATTTTCTTCGCGCCACCAAGTATTCCAGGATTTGGTCTTTCAGGAGGTTTTGAAGTAAACTTGTTAGATAAATCAGGAGGAAGCTTTGAAGATTTAGATAAAACAACGCAACAGTTTATTGGTAGTTTGATGAAGCATCCAGAAATTCAGTACGGTCAATCATCATTCAATACTAAATATCCTCAATACGAATTAGATATTGATGTGCCGTTGGCTAAAAAATACGGAGTTTCGATAAGTAGTATTTTCTCAACCTTACAAGGATATATTGGAGGAGTTTATGCAGCAGATTTTGCAAGGTTTGGTAAACAATACCGTGTATATGTTCAGGCATTGCCAGAAGATCGTAGCGATGCAAATTCATTAAATGAATTATATATAAAAACAGGCAGCGGAGAAATGGCTCCAATTACACAGTTTGTGAACTTAAAAAGAGTGTACGGTCCACAATCAGTTACACGTTTTAACTTATATAATTCAACAAAAATTAACGGAGCAGCAAACCCAGGATATAGTACAGGTGATGCGATTGCTGTTGTAAATGAAGAAATTAAAAACTTACCAAGTAATTATGAGGTTGCTTACTCTGGTTTATCTCGTGAAGAGGTGAGTGCAGGTAACCAAACAGTAGTAATTTTCTTATTAGTTATCGTTTTCGTTTACTTTTTATTAGCGGCGCAATACGAAAGTTACATTTTACCATTAGCAGTAATTTTCTCGTTACCTTTAGGTGTCTTCGGAGCATTTTTCTCAACAAAAGTAATGGGCTTAGAAAACAATATCTATTTCCAAATTGCACTGATCATGCTGGTAGGACTCTTGGCAAAAAATGCAATTCTGATTGTAGAATTCGCAGTACAGCGAAGAAGACATGGAGAAAGTATAGTAGATGCAGCTATACATGGAGCAAAAGCACGTTTACGTCCGATTTTAATGACCTCATTTGCGTTTATCTTAGGGTTAATGCCGTTAGTATTAGCAAAAGGAGTAGGAGCAGAAGGAAACAACTCAATCGGAACGGGTGCAGCAGGAGGAATGTTAATTGGAACAATTTTAGGAGTATTTGTAATTCCTATTTTATTCATCCTTTTCCAATGGTTGCAAGAAAAAGTATCAAGTAAACCAGCTGTTATTGAAACTAAAGAAGATTAATTATGAAGTTTATAAATAAAACCTTGGTTGTAGTCGTAATGGCTACAACCTTACAAAGTTGTTTTGTTGCAAAAGATTATGCACGTCCTGAGCTAAAAGAAACAGAACACTTGTATCGTACCGATAATTTACCACAAGATAGTCTTTCAATGGCAGATGTGTCTTGGAGAGATATGTTTGTAGATGCTCATTTAAAGCAATACATTGATGAAGGTTTACAAAATAACCTTGATATTCGTGTAGCCATACAACAAATGGCTGCTGCAGAAGCTTATATGAAGCAAGGTAAAGCAGGGTATTTACCAAGTATAGGAGTTGGAGCAAAAGCAACACATCAAGAGTTAGCTAAAAATAGCCAGTTCGGATCTTTTTTCAACGGTAGTATTGATCAATACGAAATTACAGGAAACCTTTCTTGGGAAGCTGATATCTGGGGAAAAATACGCAGTAACAAAAGAGCAGGAAAAGCTGGTTATTTACAAAGTGTAGCAGCTCATCAAGCAGTTAAAACCAAGTTGGTTTCAGCTATAGCATCAACCTATTATCAGTTAGTAGCATTAGATGCTCAGTTAGAAATTACTGAACAAACTATTGAAACTAGAGAGAGCAGTGTAAGTACCATTAAAGAACTGAAAAATGCTGGACAAGTAACACAGGTTGCTGTAGATCAGAATATAGCTCAGTACAATAAAGCAAAAGCTTTAAAAGTTGATTTAGAAGCTGCAATTTTCAAAACAGAAAATACGTTAAATTTATTATTAGGTAGAACCTCTGTAGTTATTGAAAGAAGTAAGTTAGATCAGCAAGAGCTTAATGCGGCTATTAACCTTGGAGTACCGGCTACATTATTAAGCAACCGACCAGATGTGATGGCTGCTGAATATGGCTTAATCAATGCTTTTGAAATGACGAATGTGGCAAAAAGTAACTTTTATCCGTCGTTAACCGTAACTGCAAATGGTGGTTTTCAAAGTTTAGAATTAGATGAGTTGATAAGTGCAAATTCGTTGTTTGCTAATATTGTAGGCGGATTAACTCAGCCAATTTTCAATCAAAGAAAAATTAGAACGCAACACGAAGTAGCAAAAGCACAACAAGAACAAGCGTTGTTAAACTTTAAGAAAACATTGTTAACAGCAGGTAACGAGGTTTCTAATGCACTTTTCGATTATAATGCAGAAACAGAAAAGTTCGAGTATAGAAAAAATGAAGTTGAAGCGTTGCGTAGAGCAGAAGTAAATTCTGAAGAATTATTGAAAAACGGATATGCAAACTATTTAGATTTATTAACAGCGAGAGAAAGTGCATTGAATGCTGAGTTAAATGTTATCAATAACAAATTAAATCAGTTGTTAAGCGTTGTAAATTTATACGAAGCGTTAGGAGGCGGTTGGAAGTAAGATCGTTTTTATTATGAGTAATAGGAAAAAACTTATCGATGTAGCTAAAGAAAAATTTATAGCTTTTGGTAGTAAACATACTACAATGGATGAAATAGCCGAGTTACTCGGAATATCCAAAAAGACAATCTATACTTGTTTTTCATCCAAAGAAGAATTGATTATAGAAAGTATCAAAGCGCTAATAAATGAGTTTAAAATTGATGTAGAACCTATTCTTAACTCTAATGAATCAGCTTTAAATAAAGTAATAGCGATTTACGAAGTAATTTTTAAATATGTGGTAAAATTTAAGCCGTCGTTTCTTTTCGGATTAAGAAAATATTATCCTAATGCCTACGATGCATATAAAGAAATTACTATAGATGTAGTTTCTACAGATATAATGAAGTTACTTGAAGAAGCTAAAGTGAATGGAGAAATAAGACCAGATGTAGACCTTGAATTATTTAGCAAGCTATATTTAAGTGATTTAGAACGTCGTTTGTTTGATGCTGATAATTTGTTTGACAATTACCGAAAAGAGGTATTATTAGAATATATGATTGTTAATAATTTAAACTCTTTAAAACCTACCACTAAATAGGGATATAAGTTTGTGGTTTTTAAGAAGTGTCATGGAGTTTTAAAACTTATGGCACTTCTTTTTTTTGATAAAAATGATAGTTTAAAAATAATTATTTTTGGTGTTTTAGACGACTATAAGTAAATGAAGGAAAGAATAATAGAATATCAACTTGCACAACCCAAAGAATTTTTTGCAGAATTAAGTAAAACATTACCTGTAGAAATTAAAGGAACGGAGCTTATTTTTAAGGAGGAATTAGGTGAAGGAAAGATAAAATACATAGAAGTGCAAGAAGGTTTATGGGCGCAGCAAATAGACTATACTTTGCATGAGGATATAGGTTTGTTTCGAATTCCTAAAAGCACAAATAATTTCTTTTTAGTTGATTTCTATTTGTCAGATACAGAAATAATAAGATGTGCAGAAGGAAAAACGTTTAAACAAAGTTTTGAAAATGTAAATATGGTATTGAGTTCTTCTACTACTGCATCAAGAGCGTTATTGCCTAAAAACAAAAGAATAAAAGCTTTCAATATTCTCATTTCTAAAGAGTGGTTATTTAAAAACGTATTAGACGATCATGATAGTTTACGAGGCTTTTTTAGTTGTAATAGCCCAATATACTTATCAGAAAATTTAGATTATAAGCTCAAAGAGTTATTAAAGAAAATTGATTTAAACCTAAATAATAGGTTAACATCAATTTCTAACATTATACAAATTGTCGATTACTTATTTATTCGTTTTGGAGACAGACCTTTAAAAGAAGGGAAGCAAAACATACATCCAAACGATTTACAGCAGTTAATGAAGGTAAGAAAGGTGTTAGATACAAACCCGGAAAAAGAAATTTTGTTAAACGATCTTTCAGGTATTGCAGGAATGAGTTTATCTAAGTTTAAGCGTCTTTTTAAACAAGTTTTAGGAACAACACCGTATAAATATCACCTTAAAAACAAAATGGAAAAAGCGATGGAAACCCTTCAACAAGGTAACTATTCTGTGTCTGAAACAGGTTTTTTAATGGGCTATTCTAATTTAAGTCAGTTTTCAAAAGCGTTTAAAAATCACTTCGGAATTTTACCCAGCGAGGTAATAGTTTAATGAAAATTCCGTTTTTAAACGTAACTAGGTATTCCTACAAGCTAAAAAATCGATAGCTTGTTGTATTTTTGTAATAAAAATTCCCCAAGTTTGTTAAAAAAATTAGCTACATATTTCTTTTTGTGTCTTGTAATCCAGCTTTATAGTCAACAGAAACTAGACATTCAATATACCGATGCTTATAAAAAAGCAGAAGTTTACTTAAAGTTATTGCAAGAAAAATATTACGAAGGCGATTACAAACTTCATAAAGTGTATAGTGATTCATTGTATATAATTTCCAAAGAAAATAATCTGGAGAAATTTGAAATAAAAGCAATGGTTAATCAAGCTATTAATTTGAACCTAAAGGCAGAATATCACGAAGCTATAGAGCTTTACAAAAAAGCTTTAATTTTAACTGAAAAAGCACCAGAAGATGCTCATACAAAAACACTGATTTTAGTCAATTTAGGAAATACTTATAACAATGTAGAATTGTATGAAAAGAGTATAGAAACAATGAACCGAGTGCTAGAGCAAGCAAGTACTAAAGAGAAATCAGATTTGATAAAAGTAGCTGCTTTAAATGGACTCTCTAAAAGTTATTCATATATAGGCAATGATCAAAAAGCAATGCTATATGCGCAAGAGGTTAAAGAAATCGGAGAAAGGATAGGGAATGAAAGTATTGTGTTAACCTCACTAAATCATATTAGTAATACTCGTTATAAGCTAGGAGAATACCAAAAAGCAATTGAAATTGCTGAGAAAGCATTTCAGTACAAAGCATTTGAGAAAAACACAAGAGTTAAAGCTTGGTTGTTAATTAATTTAGGAGTAGCACATTACAAATTAAAAGAGTATAACAAAGCAGAAGAATACCTGCAAAAATCGTTATCTATTGCTATAAACAAGAATATTTTTGAAATAGAAATGAAATGCTATCAGCAATTAGCTAATATTTATAGAGAAACAGATAATAAAAATGCTTTTGAAGAAGCAGAAAAGAATTATAACCAAGCCCATGCTAATTTTTTAAATAGTCAAAAAGAAGCAGTAACCGAAGATTTGCAGGCAGAAATAAAAAACAAAGACAAGAAGATTTCTGAACAAGAAAAAAAGGTAACACAACTCACAAAACAACAAAAAACAATACTTTGGTCAAGTGTACTATCAATTTTAGGCTTAGGAAGCCTATTTTGGATATATATAAAAAAATATAAAAAAAGAAAATCACACAATACCACAAACAAGGATAATGATGTAATAATAAGTGAGAATCATGAAGTAGTTAAAGAAGAAAAATATAAAAACTCCTCTTTATCAGAAAAAGATAGAGACTTTTACAAAGGAAAAATTTTAGAGATAATGGAAGAAGAGAACATATATTTAGATTCTGATTTGAACCAAACTACTTTTGCTAAAAAAATAGGGTTAAGTAGCCACCACTTATCTGAAATATTACACTTTGGGTTTAAGAAAAACTTTTATCAATTTGTTAACTCATATAGAATTAGAGAAGCCAAAAACATACTAAAATCGTCACATAGTAAAAACCTTAAAATACTCGCTGTGGCATTTGACTCAGGTTTTAAAAGCAAAACAACATTTAATCGTGTGTTTAAAGAGCAAACAGGGTTAACACCTTCTGAATATAGAAAAAACATCAATAAATCGGGTTCCACTCGTTAGAATGATACTTTTAAAATAACAAACAATTTTACCTTGCACTTATTATTAGTTAGCATATAGTTTTTAGCAAGGATAAATAAAAGATTGAATTAATAAAGTAGTGTTTCTATGGGATTTTCTTTAAAATAGTTGTTTTAAAAGAAAAAAACAGAGGGATTTATTAATTGTCAAAACACTATTATAGTTTAAGTTTTAAGAGCGTTTAGTTAGTTGTTTTTAAAACAAAATGAAAAGAATGAGAAAACCATTACACATATTTTTTAGAAATAGTCTTGTTGTGCTTTTTGTTATTTTAAGCGGACAGTTATTTTCACAATCATTTACTTCTTTGTGGAATACAACTAATATAAATTCGAGCTCTTCTGCGACAAATCAAATAACAATACCTGTTAATCCAGCATATACATATTCTTATACAGTAGATTGGGGAGATGGAAATGTTGATGCCAATATAACAGGTAGTATCACGCATACCTACGCAACTCAAGGAACTTATACTTTAGAAATTAGCGGTACATTTCCAGCAATTTATTTTAACAATAGTGGAGACCGTTTAAAAATAATAGAAATACTTAATTGGGGAGATATTCAATGGCAAAGTATGGAAAATGCTTTTTACGGATGTCAAAATTTAAATTTTGATGCCATTTCACCACCAGATTTAAGCCAAACGACTAGTTTACGAAATGCCTTTAGAGATTGCTTATTATTTAACGGTATTATGAATAATTGGGACGTTAGCACAATTACTGATATTTCTGGTTTATTTATGAGGTGTGAAGTTTTTAACAGACCGCTAGATCAATGGAATACCATTAGCGTAACAGATATGTCTAATACCTTTAACGGAGCTAGAGTTTTTAATGAACCTTTAGATAATTGGAATACAGCTTCCGTGACTACATTAGAATACTTTTTATCAGGAGCTTCTAGGTTTAATCAAAATATTAACGATTGGAATACTGCTAGTGTAACCAATATGAATGGTGCCTTTAGATTTACCAACAGTTACAATCAACCTATGAATAATTGGGATGTGAGTAATGTTACTAATATGGAAGCAACATTTCAAGGCTCTAATTTTGATAGTTCAATAAGTAATTGGAATGTAAGCAATGTAACAACCATGGCAAGTATGTTTAGAGAATCTGAATTTAATCAAACTCTAAATAATTGGAATGTAAGTAATGTTACCGATATGTCGGAAATGTTCCAGAGAAACCGAACTTTCAATCAAGCTTTAAATAACTGGGATGTAAGCAATGTTACCAATATGTCTAGCATGTTTGATGGATGGATATGGGGATCTGTATTCAATCATCCTTTAAACTCTTGGGATGTAAGTAATGTTACCAATATGAGCTATATGTTTAGAGATAACTCAGCTTTTGATCAAGACATAAGCAGTTGGAATGTAAGTAATGTTACTGATATGGAAAGTATGTTTGAAGAAACGACAATGTTTAATCAAGATATCAGCTCATGGAATGTTAGTAGTGTAACAAACATGGAGAGTATGTTTGAAAAGACAGAAGTATTTAATCAACCCTTAAATAGTTGGAATGTAAGTAATGTTACTATTATGCGAAACATGTTTGCGTTATCTCAAGCATTTAACCACCCTTTAAATAATTGGGATGTTAGTAATGTTACCAACTTTCAAAACATGTTTGATAGATCTGCCCTTTTTAATCAAGATATAAGTACTTGGGTAACTTCAGCCGTTAGTAATATGGCTAGTATGTTTAATCAAGCAACTTCTTTTAATCAAAATATTGGAGCTTGGGATATCTCTGGAGTAGCAAATATGACAAATATGTTGTCAAATAGTGGGATCTCTCAAGAAAACTACGATAGTATTCTTATAGCTTGGGCAGCTCAAACTGTACAAAATAATATAACCTTAGGCGCAACTAATCTTAATTATTGCGATGCTTTAAATCAAAGACAGAGTTTAATAGACAATTATGGATGGAGCATCAATGGAGATAATGTAAACTGTTCCTATGTGTTATGTACACAAATAACAATGCCCCAAAATGGAGATACTAATGTTCCAGCAAATAGTGATATTCGATGGAACCCAGCTCCGAATGCTACAGGATACAGAATTAGTGTCAGAAGGGAAAATGGGGCAACTTCTCAAATAATTTATGATAATGAAGATGTAGGAAATGTAGTAGGTATAGACTTTACTAATGAATTTACTTCAGGCGATATAGTATATGTAACCGTTATACCTTATAATGATGAAGTGACCTGCTACAGGATGTGAAGAAATTAGTTTTACAGTAGTAGAAAGTTGGGTGAACAGCCCTGATGCATTTAAACTAACCTACGATACAAGATTACAGAGTCCTTATGGAGGTTCTACACCAACAAACCAACTAAGAATCGAAGCTCAAACAGGTTACCCAGATAATCTTACTTATAATTATTCTATAGATTGGGGAGATGGACAATATGATAACAATGTTACTGGAAATATTACGCATACATATCTTACCCCAGGAATTTATACAGTGAGTATTATAGGAACTTTTCCAGCTCCTAAACATGAGGAATTTAATAGTGATTCACACAAACTATTGTCTATAGACCAATGGGGTACACAAGTTTGGCAAAGCATGAATGGTGCATTTGCAGGCTGTGAAAACATGGAATATAATGCTACAGACGTTCCCAATCTAAGCAATGTAACAAGTATGAGAAGAATGTTCATTGTATGTAGAAATTTTAATGGAAATATAAACAACTGGGATGTAAGTAATGTAACAAATATGTATGGGATGTTTGGTGCAGCATCGGTTTATAACCAACCCTTAAATAACTGGGACGTTAGTAGTGTTACTACTATGAATTTTATGTTCGCAAGTGCATCAGAATTTAATCAAAACATTGGAAACTGGAATACAAGTAGCGTAACCGATATGTCTAGAATGTTTAGTAATGCTGAAGTATTTAATCAAAACATTAATGACTGGGATGTGAGTAGTGTAACCAATATGTCGCAAATGTTTGAAAGAGCAGTAGCATTTAACCGACCTCTGAATAATTGGAATGTAAGTAACGTAACCGATATGTCTGAAATGTTTAATGGGTTTGTTGCAGATATGTCCTTTAATGAAAATATTAACAGCTGGAATGTGAGTAATGTTACAAATATGTCAGAAATGTTTCAGAGATGTGTCAATTTCAATCAGCCTTTAAACAATTGGAATGTAGCATCAGTAACTGATATGAATTCAATGTTTGAGAGGGCCTCTTCTTTTAATCAGCCCCTGAATAACTGGAATGTTTCTTCTGTGACTAACATGGCGAGTATGTTTAATAGTGCTAGTGCTTTTAACGAGAATATCAGTAGTTGGAATGTTACCAATGTTACCAATATGAGTAGTATGTTTTTTGGTGCAGAAACATTTAATGAAACTTTAAATAGTTGGGATGTAAACTCAGTAGTAAACATGTCTAGTATGTTTCGTAATGCGATAGCCTTTAATCAACCTTTGAATAACTGGGATGTAAGTGCCGTAGCAAATATGAGCAGCATGTTTGAAGGTGCTACAGCCTTTAACCAACCTTTAAATTCTTGGAATGTAAGCTCAGTAACTTTAATGCCCTCTATGTTTGAAAGTGCCACAGCTTTCAATCGTCCACTTGGAAACTGGAATGTTTCAGTAGTTACAAACTTTGAAGCAATGTTTAAAAATGCATCAGTATTTAATCAGTCACTGACAAACTGGAATACAGGAGAAGCGCAAACAATGGCAGAAATGTTCTACGGAGCATCTGTGTTTAATCAAGATATTAGTAGTTGGAATGTGTCATTCGTAACCACAATGCAAGAAATGTTTAGAGAAGCCTTTGCCTTTAACAGTTCTTTAAATTCATGGAACGTAGCTTCGGTAACTACAATGCAAGGAATGTTTCAAAATGCTATTGCTTTTAATGGAGCTATAGAAAACTGGAATGTAAGAGCCGTTACCACAATGCAAGATATGTTTAATGGGGCAACAAACTTTAATCAACTAATTAATAATTGGAGACCAACTGCAGTAACTAGTATGCAACGAATGTTTCAAGAAGCAACCTCCTTTAATCAAGCCCTTAATCAATGGCTGTTAGGTGCTGTATCTATGAATGCAATGTTTAATGGTGCTTCGACATTTAATCAATCTTTAGGCGAATGGGATATTAGCAATGTTACCAATATGCAAAATATGCTAGATAATACGGCTCTTACTCGTGAGAATTATGACAGTACCCTTATTGCATGGTCTGAACAAACGGTAACACCAGGCATCAATTTGGGAGCAAATACACTTTTGTACTGTGATGCCATGGAAGAAAGACAAGCAATGATTGATAATTTTGGATGGACTTTCACAGGAGATATTCTAGATTGTCCAATTCCTGAGTGTACACAATTAATAGCGCCATTAAACGGAGAAACAGATGTACCCGTTAATACCAACCTTACTTGGGAACATGCCTTGTATGCGCGAGAGTATAATTTATCAATTACAATTCAACCTTCTGGAACAACCATAACAGAAACTGTGATAAATGCTACTACGTATGAATTTCCCACAGATTTTTCTGGAGGCGAAACCGTTTATGTTACCATTACACCTACAAATGGAACAGGAAGCGCTACCGCTTGTACAGAAGAAAGTTTTACAATTGCTACTGCTCCAGCAACTGTTCCCGATTGTACAAGCTTAACAATACCACTTAATAATGATACCAATGTTTCAGTAGGTACTGATTTAAGTTGGAATGCTATAAGCAATGCAGATGGATATACCTTAACGGTAGGAACTACTTCTGGAGGAACAGATATCCTAAACACGGTTGACGTAGGAAATATAACAACGTATGATTTGCCAACAGACTTACCAGAAGACACAGAAATAGTTGTTTCTATAATACCCTATAATGCAGAAGGAAATGCGACAAGCTGTAGCGAAGAATCTTTTACTACAGAATTTATTCCAGTACCACCAACTTGTACCGCATTGGCAAACCCTCTTAATGGAGCAACGAATGTTCCAGTTAGTACTGCTATTTATTGGAATGCAGTTCCAGAAGCAACAGGGTATTTAGTAAGTGTTGGTACTACCCAAGGAGGTATAGAAATAACTAACAGTATTGATGTTGGAAATGTTACTTCTTATAGCTTTAGTGGAGATTTACAAGAAAATAGAAGGTATTATGTTCGTATAACTCCATACAATGATGTGGGAGATGCCACAGGTTGCTCAGAAGAAAGTTTTACCACAGGAGTAGGAACCGTTACTGTAGTGCCAAACTGTACAACAATAACCAGCCCAACAAATGGTACAACCGATGTAAGTATCAGTACAAACATAACTTGGGATGCAGTTACCAATGCCGACGGATACTATATTTCTATCGGAACCACTTCTGGCGGAACGGATATCATCAACAACGAACAAGTAACAGGTACGAGTTACGACCCTACAAACGATTTTCCAGAGAACACCACCATCTATGTTTCGGTAACTCCATACAATTCCGTTGGAAGTGCCACAGGCTGTGCAGAAATTAGTTTTACTACCGAAACTGTTACCACGCTTCTAGACTGTACAACAATAACCAGTCCAACAAATGGTACAACCGATGTAAGTATCAGTACAAACATAACTTGGGATGCAGTTACCAATGCCGACGGATACTATATTTCTATCGGAACGACTTCTGGAGGAACGGATATCATCAACAACGAACAAGTAACAAGTACTAGTTACGACCCTGCAAACGATTTTCCAGAGAACACCACCATCTATGTTTCAGTAACACCATATAATTCTGTTGGAAGTGCCACAGGCTGTGCAGAAATTAGTTTTACTACCGAAGCTGTTGCCACGCTTCCAGACTGTACAACAATAACCAGCCCAACAAATGGCACAACTGATGTAAGTATTAGTTCCAATATTAGTTGGGATGCAATAAGCAATGCAGACGGTTATTATATTTCTATCGGAACGACTTCTGGAGGAGCGGATATCATCAACAACGAACAAGTAACAAGTACTAGTTACGACCCTACAAACGATTTTCCAGAGAACACCACCATCTATGTTTCGGTAACTCCATACAATTCCGTTGGAAGTGCCACAGGATGTTCAGAAATCAGTTTTATTACGGAAACCGTAGAGACAATCCCTGATTGTACCAACATCACCAGTCCAGCAAACGGGGCAACCGATGTAAGTATCAGTACAAACATAACTTGGGATGCAGTTACCAATGCCGACGGATACTATATTTCTATCGGAACGACTTCTGGAGGAACGGATATCATCAACAACGAACAAATAAATAGTATGAGTTACAATCCAGCAAACGATTTTCCAGAGAATACTACTATCTACGTTTCGGTAATACCATACAATTCCGTTGGAAGTGCCACAGGATGCTCTGAAATCAATTTTATTACGGAAACCGTGGCGACAATTCCTGATTGTACTAGCACCATCAGTCCAACAAGCGGGGCAACCGATGTAAGTATCAGTACAAACATAACTTGGGATGCAGTTACCAATGCCGACGGATACTATATTTCTATCGGAACCACTTCTGGAGGAACGGATATCATCAACAACGAACAAATAAATAGTATGAGTTACAATCCAGCAAACGATTTTCCAGAGAATACTACTATCTACGTTTCGGTAATACCATACAATTCCGTTGGAAGTGCCACAGGATGCTCTGAAATCAATTTTATTACGGAAACCGTGGCGACAATTCCTGATTGTACTAGCACCATCAGTCCAACAAGCGGGGCAACCGATGTAAGTATCAGTACAAACATAACTTGGGATGCAGTTACCAATGCCGACGGATACTATATTTCTATCGGAACCACTTCTGGCGGAACGGATATCATCAACAACGAACAAGTAACAGGTACGAGTTACGACCCTGCAAACGATTTTCCAGAGAACACCACCATCTATGTTTCGGTAACTCCATACAATTCCGTTGGAAGTGCCACAGGATGCTCTGAAATCAATTTTATTACGGAAACCGTGGCGACAATTCCTGATTGTACTAGCACCATCAGTCCAACAAGCGGGGCAACCGATGTAAGTATCAGTACAAACATAACTTGGGATGCAGTTACCAATGCCGACGGATACTATATTTCAATTGGGACCACTTCTGGCGGAACGGATATCATCAACAACGAACAAGTAACAGGTACGAGTTACGACCCTGCAAACGATTTTCCAGAGAACACCACCATCTATGTTTCAGTAACACCATATAATTCTGTTGGAAGTGCCACAGGCTGTGCAGAAATTAGTTTTACTACCGAAACTGTTGCCACGCTTCCAGACTGTACAACAATAACCAGCCCAACAAATGGCACAACTGATGTAAGTATTAGTTCCAATATTAGTTGGGATGCAATAAGCAATGCAGACGGTTATTATATTTCTATCGGAACGACTTCTGGAGGAACGGATATCATCAACAACGAACAAGTAACAAGTACTAGTTACGACCCTGCAAACGATTTTCCAGAGAATACTACTATCTACGTTTCGGTAATACCATACAATTCCGTCGGAAGTACCACAGGATGCTCTGAAATCAATTTTATTACGGAAACCGTGGCGACAATTCCTGATTGTACTAGCACCATCAGTCCAACAAGCGGGGCAACCGATGTAAGTATCAGTACAAACATAACTTGGGATGCAGTTACCAATGCCGACGGATACTATATTTCAATTGGAACGACTTCTGGCGGAACGGATATCACCAACAACGAACAAGTAACAGGTACGAGTTACGACCCTGCAAACGATTTTCCAGAGAACACCACCATCTATGTTTCGGTAACTCCATACAATTCCGTTGGAAGTGCCACAGGATGCTCTGAAATCAATTTTATTACGGAAACCGTGGCGACAATTCCAACATGTACAACTATAATCAATCCTGTTAATGGCGCTACGGATGTAAGTGTTAGTGTAAACATCTCATGGAATGCCATTAATAATGCTGATGGTTATTATATTAATATAGGAACAGTTCCGGGGGGAACCGATATTGTAAATAACGTCAGCACATCAGAGTCTACCTACAGTTTACCTTATGAATTCCCCGAGAACACTAATATTTATGTATTGGTGGTTCCGTATAACAATGTAGGTAGTGCTCTTGGTTGTTCAGAAATTAGTTTTACAACTGAGATAGGAAGTATAAGGGAAACTAAATACGGTTTTTCTCCAAATGATGATGGTGTAAATGATTTTTGGGAAATTGAAGGAATAGAACAATACCCAGACAATACAGTTACTGTTTACAATCGATGGGGAGATATGGTATTTCAAATTGAAGGATACGATAACCGATTTAATGTTTTTAGAGGTACAGCTAATAAATTAACAAGTATGGGAGGCGATAAACTACCAGCGGGAACATACTTCTTCAGTATAAAAACTTCACAAGGAGGAAAATCAACTGAAACAAAAGGGTTTTTAGTGTTAAAAAGATAAAATGAAAGAGATAAGAAACTATATATTATTAGTTGTTTTTATGGTTGTATTTAAAAATGGTTGGGGACAACAAACTTCATTATATCCTGAGTACAACTACAATCCATTTATTATAAATTCAGCGTATGCAGGTATGTCTGAAGGAGCAGAAATTACACTGAGCAACTACGGATTTATAAACGATGTAGAAGGAAGTCCTAGAACACTGTCGTTAAGTTTTCACACGCCTATTGCTAGAAGAAAAATGGGAGTAGGAGGAGCTATTTTACGTGATAAAATAGGAGTAAGCACCTACACACACGCGTTCGCAGCCTATTCGTATAAAATATTTTTTGATACAGAAATCGACCGACCTTATTGGCAGCATTATAATGAACATGTGATATCATTCGGACTTACAGCTGGGATTCAGCAGTTTCATGAAAATTTATTAGACCTTGGAATTACTGATGACATTGAGTTCGCCGAAAATATAGATGTTACTGTACCGACAGTTGGGATTGGTTTCTTGTATAACCATGCTAACTTTTATGCAGGAATATCGTTACCTAATATCTTGGGTGATAAATTAGCTTCTAGAGATGATTTAGAACTTTCCAATCCTGTTTATGGATATTTCGGTTATCGATTTTTTACCAATCGATTTGAAGAAGTAATGATTAAACCAAGTGTATTATTAAAGTACGAAGGAGGAGCACCCATGCAGATAGATGCCAACCTAGCAGTAAACTTTAAAAATAAGTTTGAAATAGGAACAGGATACAGAAGCAGTTCTTCAATTAACTTTTTAGGTGGAATTTACGCCCTGAAAAATCTAAAATTTGTGTATTACTATAATGTGGGATTAAGCGATACAGTTTTAGGCAATAGCCACGGAATACTGGTTTCTTATGTCTTCGGAAATAAGAGAAGATAATTATCTAAAACTCCAGTTTTTATAGTTAGCAGAAGCTTCTAGTTTATTTTCTAAACCATCAGGTAATTCAGGAAAGAAATCGATGCCCGTTTTTTGTTCTAACTCATCAATAGAAACGACAAACTCATACAAAGGTTTGTTGCTGTCTTTATGAGGTAATAAAAAAGCAATCGCCTTAATTTCTGGTTGGGTATAATCTAACAAAACCTTATAAAAATAGTTAGGTACGCTTACTTTTTCTTTTCCGATGGTTGTTAAGTTGGGTTCTAAAATCCCACCAGTAACCACATACAAATGGTTGTATTTCTTAGCCCAGTAACGAGTTTTTTGTTCTAGTTTATTCCAAACTCCTGAGTTAAACTCATGGTTTTGAGGGGAAATATTCGATGTATAAAACGTTTCATCATGTGCTTTTTGTGAAGCACGCCTATCTCCTGCAGGACACAAATGCCCTTTGTCGTAACCAGAGTTTTTATAGTTTCTCCAATCGGCAGATTTGGTTTTTACCTTTGGGTCTTCAATAAAAAACGGACGCTTATAATTGGTGTAAACAATATCGCTTTTGTCTAAAGAATAGGCCACCCATTCAGCTTGCTCATGTTGTTCGTTATACGACAACTGGTAGCCATTATGCTTAATAATAACCCCAGTTGTTGAGGTTGGAAAATAATCAAAGTCGTTTGGTTTATTATTTGTTGTTTCGGTTGATGGTTGAGGTGAGGTATTTACATCTTCCTTTTGCTGTAACCAATAACCAACCACTAAAACAATAATGGTAATAACAACTTTTATTTTCCTAGAAGTACTCATTCTTTATTTATCTATACAATTTCTTTAAAATCTTCAGTTTTTTCAACTTCATTAAAAATTTCTTGAAACTTAACAGGTGGCACCGTTAATTTACGCTTAACCAAATCTAACCAAGCACCATAAACGGTGATAATAGCCGATAATTTACCTGCTTCATTAAAAACTTCATGCTGAATTTTCCAACGTTCACCTTTACTAGACAATCCTGTAACTTTTAAGTTCACAGTAATGTCTTCGCCCATGTGAATCTCACGTAAAAACTTGGTGTTTTCTTCAAATAAAATAGGACCTATATTTTCTTTTGTAAAGTCTTGAACCGTAACGTTATGTTCTTTAAAAAAACGCAAACGTAACTCTGCTGCATAATCGTTGTATGCGGTATGACGCATGTGTATGTTGGCATCAAAATCTGCCCATCGTGTCTTAAATTGTACACTAAAACTCATATCTAAAATTTTAATCGCAGGGCGATAGCCAAGAGTTAATTCCCTAAGGCTTGCCTCGAAATACATAAATAGTTTTCATCAATCAACTTATGGTTATACCTAGTGATAATTGATGGATGCGAAAGTACAAATTTTTAAGTTTTTACATCTAAAGCATCACGAAGTGTGTTTCCGATTAGCATAAAAGCCATTACTAAACTCATAATTGCGAGCCCAGGGATGATAGCTAAATACGGTTTTCCTAGAATAATGTAGTTGTAATGGTTTTTAATCATAGCTCCCCAAGAAGGAGTAGGAGGTTGCGCCCCTATACCCAAGAAACTCAAGCCACTTTCAATCAAAATAGCAGCAGCGAAATTAGCGGCAGATATTACAATAATTGGCGCTAAAATATTCGGTAAAATATGCTTAAAAATAATTCTGAAATCA
Source organism: Tenacibaculum sp. TB-56 (assembly GCF_059716275.2). Taxonomy (NCBI): domain Bacteria; kingdom Pseudomonadati; phylum Bacteroidota; class Flavobacteriia; order Flavobacteriales; family Flavobacteriaceae; genus Tenacibaculum; species Tenacibaculum sp. TB-56. Next base: position 1,598,244 of record NZ_CM201367.1, read on the forward strand.
GAAAACCCTAAGGCTTTAGCAGCTTCTACATATTGCTGTTGCTTGGTGGTAATTACCTGACCACGCACTACACGAGCCACTTCTACCCACATCGTGAGCCCCACAGCAATAAATACTTGCCAAAATCCTTTTCCTAAAGCTAGTGTGATAGCAATCACCAATAAAAGTGTTGGGATAGACCAAGTAATGTTGATAATCCACATGATAAAATCGTCTATTTTTCCGCCAAAATACCCTGCGATAGCTCCGATAGGAATTCCGATGACAAGAGAAATAAAAACGGCGATAAAACCGATAAAAAACGAAATTCTAGCTCCAATTAACAATCTGCTCAATAAATCGCGTCCGTATTTATCGGTTCCTAAGTAAAATGTTTTTTGTTGAATATGCTTTTCGTAAGACGCAGGAAAGTCCTTTGGTAAACCATCTGCATACTTAATTATTTCTAGTTGATTATTTTTAACTGAGTGTGATTGTATCGGAATTTCAGTTGCCGATTGTTCTTTTCCGTTCATAAAAACTGAAAACCACGACTGCTGACTTTTACTTTCAGAAGGGATGCTCAGCATTTGAACAGAAAAACCTGGAGGCTTAGAATGAATTTCTAAATGCATTTGGTTAGCGGAGTTAGTGTTGTCTGGAGCTAAAATATAGCAGAAAACTGCAACGAATCCACAAAAAATAATAAACCAAAAGCTAAACATTCCTGTTTTACTACGTTTAAATTTTTGGATGGCTATTTGCCACAAAGATGTGCTTGCGTTACTATTCACTCTTTTTAAATTCTTTCAAATTATTGATGTCAATACTCGACGGATTTTGAAAAACTTCTAAATCAAAATATTTAACAGAAGCTAAAATATGGTCAAAAATATTCGCCATTACACGCTCGTAATCTTGCCATACTTTTTCTCTACTAAACGCATAAATTTCTAACGGAATTCCATTAGGCGTAGGTTCTAGTTGACGAGACATGAGCAACATGTCTTGGTTAATTTTTGGATGATTTTGAATATAATGATCTAAATAAATTCGGAAAGTTCCAAAATTGGTTAGGTTTCTACCGTTTAGTAAGACTGATTTATCAACGTTGTGTTCCTCATTGTATTTTTTTATTTCCTCACTGCTTTTTGTAATGTAATCAGAAATTAATTCAATTTTTTTAAAGCGTTCGATGTCTTCATCAGTAAGAAAATGAATACTGTTTATTTTAATTAAAATAGCTCGTTTAATACGTCTACCTCCCGAACTATTCATCGTTCGCCAGTTTTTAAATGAATCGGATGTTAGGTAATAGGTAGGAATGCTGGAAATGGTATTGTCAAAATTTCGAATAATTACTGAAGTTAAGTTAATTTCAACAACATCACCATCAGCACCGTATTTTTCCATAGTAATCCAATCACCAATTCTAACAGTATCGTTAACCGCTACCTGAATACTTGATACAAAACCAAGAATAGTATCTTTAAAAACTAATAAAAGAACTGCTGAAAAAGCTCCTAAAGCAGTTAAAAAACGAATTAGAGGCTTACCTGTTAAAACTGAAAAAGACGAAATAGCTGCAATAAGCCATAACACAATCATAAAGATCTGTACATAGCTTTCTAAAGGTTTGTCTTTAAAAGCTTCGGTGGTACGTAAAAAATCTTTAACCGTTAATAAAATACTACGGATAAACCAGATGATGGCAAAAATAATTCCGATAGTCGTAATACGTTCTGCGTAGGTAAACAAGTTAGGGAAATCAACAAGAATTTCTTTCAGCAGATTATAAATCAGTATGAAAATAATAATTCTTGTTAAGTTTAAAAAAGTTCTGTTTTTAATTAGTAAATCATCAAAAGTGGTAGATGTTTTATTCGCCATTTTGCGAATAGCTTTTCTACCAAAGTATCTGAAAGCCTTAAAAAGAATATACCCTAATAGAGTAAGTACCAAAAGGTTTGCTAAAAGATTAAGGTATATTAAAGTGGTTTCAGAAAGAGAAAAATGCTCTTTAAAAATTCTATAAAAAAACTTGTTTAACATAGTAGTACAAGGTTGTTAATCTGTTATTTCTTCGCCAACTTTTAGTCCAAATTTTCTTCGGAACCAATACACCACAATATATAAAACAGGGGTGTCTAAGGCAGCTATAATTACTTTAAATAAAAATCCACTTAGTAAAAGACTTCCAAAGATATTCCAAGGAAGAATTTCAAAAGAACTTAGTAAAAATAATACGGTAAAAGTATCTATAAATTGTGATAAAAAAGTAGAGAAGTTGTTACGAAGCCATAAATGTTTTCCTTTGGTTAAATTCTTCCAAAAATGAAAAATTCGGATATCTATAAATTGAGCTGCTAAATAAGCTAGCATTGAAGCTAAAACAGCTAATGGAGACAACCCAAAAACTTTTGTAAAGGTACCATTGTCAATAGGAGAATTATCTATAGCAGGTGTATAATCTGCCATTAAAATAATAAGCATAGAAAAAAAGGAGGCAAAAATACCAGCGATTACTACTTGGTTGGCTTTTTTCTTTCCGTAAATTTCCGATAAAATATCAGTAATTAAAAAAGTGATAGGATAAGGAAGGATACCTACCGAAACCTCAAAACGGAACAAATTAAAAGGTTCCCAATAAAAAAACTTCTGAAAAATTAAATTCGAAGTTACTAAAGATGCAATAAATAAAGCTGCTAAAACTAAGTAAATAAGTTGTGCTTGATTTTTTTGTCGTGCCGTCATAAAACGAAGATAGTAATTTTAAAAATTGTATGTTTGCATCGTTAAACAAACAACAAAATAAATACATGAAGGCATATATTTTTCCAGGTCAAGGAGCACAATTTACAGGAATGGGATTAGATTTATATGAAAATTCACCACTAGCTCAAGAACTTTTTGAAAAAGCAAATACTATATTAGGATTTAGTATTACTGATGTAATGTTTGAAGGTACTGCTGAAGAATTAAAACAAACAAAAGTAACGCAACCAGCAATCTTTTTACACTCGGTGATTTTAGCGAAAGTTTTAGGTGATGATTTCAAGCCAGAAATGGTAGCAGGTCACTCATTAGGAGAATTGTCTGCATTAGTAGCTAATGGAGTATTATCTTTTGAAGATGGATTAAGATTAGTTTCTAAACGTGCTTTAGCAATGCAAAAAGCTTGTGAAATTCAACCATCAACCATGGCAGCTGTTTTAGGGTTAGAAGACAAAGTTGTGGAAGATACGTGTGCTGAAATTGATGGAGTAGTAGTAGCAGCGAATTACAATTGCCCTGGTCAATTAGTAATTTCTGGAGAAGTTGAAGCAGTTGAAAAAGCTTGTGCAGCATTAACAGAAAAAGGAGCAAAAAGAGCGTTAGTGTTACCAGTTGGAGGAGCGTTTCACTCACCATTAATGGAGCCTGCTCGTGAAGAGTTAGCAGCAGCAATTGAAGAAACTACGTTTAACGAGCCTATTTGCCCGGTATATCAAAATGTAGTAGCCAAAGCAGTAACAAATCCTGCAGAAATTAAAGAAAACTTAATCGCACAGTTAACAGCACCAGTAAAATGGACACAGTGTGTACAAGCAATGATTGCTGACGGTGGTACAGAGTTTATCGAAGTAGGTCCTGGTAAAGTATTACAAGGCTTAATGCGTAAGATTGATAGAAACGTAGCAGCTAGCGGAGCTAGTTTTGAAGCGTAATCAAATTTTATATAAAAGTAAAAAGCGAACTCATTTGAGTTCGCTTTTTTTATGATCGTAGTTCAGAATCTTTAATGTCTAAGGTTTTTGAAATTTGGTATTCTTTTGGTGCTAAGAGAATCATATAAATTAATAAAATTACTCCTAACAATAAAAAGTCAGGTTTTAAAAATAAAATTATAAAACAAGCTCCTTCAATGACAGCCCATCTTACGATTGAAGCTGTTTGATAAATTGCAAACTTCTCTTCATTACTAGCTTCTCTTTTTACATTTTTCAACATGTTTTTAAATAAGAAATTACTAAAAACATAAGCAATTGCAGGAATGAAAGCATATAACAAAGAAGAATTATCAATAATCATTTTGAAAATGTTTTCAAAATCTCCTAAAATAAAATATGCCAAAGTAATTCCTGCTACAAAAGCTAAATGAATAAATTTTAATGTTTTAATTTTCTGTTTCATAGTTTATTGCTTTTAAAAATAACAACTTCCTAGGAGGTGTTCAAAGGAAGTTGTTTTAAGTGTTTCGAGGCAAGACTTAGGGAGTTAACTCTTGGCTATCGCCCTGCGATTAAATAAAATCGTTAATAGTTTTCGTAATAAAAGCTAATTGTTCTTCATCTAATTCTGTATGCATAGGTAACGAAATTACTTCATCAATTAATTGATTGGTAACTGTAAAATCAGCTTCATTGTATCTGTCATCTTGATATGCTTTTTGGGCATGTAATGGTACAGGGTAATAGATGGCGTTAGGAATATTATTATCTAATAAATGTTGGTGTAATTCATCACGTTTTCCGTTAGTAATTTTCAAAGTATATTGGTGGAAAACATGCGTGGTAAAATCACTAATGGTTGGTGTAATGATATTAGGATTGTTAGCAAAAGCATTTGAATAGTATTCTGCAGCTTTTCTACGAGCATCACAATAGCTATCTAATAAAGGTAGCTTCGCTTTTAACACTGCTGCTTGAATAGAATCTAAACGCGAGTTCACTCCAACTACGTCGTGGTAATAACGTTTGTACATTCCGTGGTTTACCATTCCTCGAAGTGTGTGTGCTAATTCATCATCATTAGTGAAAATAGCACCACCATCACCATAACATCCTAAGTTTTTAGAAGGGAAGAAAGAAGTGGTTCCAACATTACCCATTGTACCTGCTTTCTTTTTAGTTCCGTCTGTAAAAGTATAATCAGCACCAATAGCTTGTGCATTATCTTCAATTACAAATAAGTTATGTGCTTCAGCAACTTCAAGAACAGCTTCCATATTTGCACATTGTCCAAACAAATGTACAGGAACAATTGCCTTTGTTTTAGGTGTAATCGCCTTTTTTAAAGCTTCAATGTCAATGTTAAAGGTGTCCGGTTCAACATCAACTAAAACAGGAGTTAATTTTAATAAACCAATTACTTCTACTGTAGCAGCAAAGGTAAAATCGGCAGTAATAACTTCATCACCTGGTTCTAAACCTAAGCCCATCATGGCAATTTGTAAAGCATCGGTACCGTTAGCACATGGAATTACGTGCTTAACACCTAAATATTTTTCTAAATCTGCTTGAAACTCATGAACATACGGTCCGTTAATATATGCTGAAGTATTTAAAACTTCTTGGATAGAAGCATCAACCGTATCTTTTATTTTTTGATATTGACCTTGTAAGTCAACCATTTGAATTTTTCTCATTGAACATGATTTTTATAAGCATCAAAAATACAAACAATCTTTCATTGTTTTAAATCTTTAAGGAAAATTATAAAAGTCACGTTTTATTTATGAGAACGGGTGTTTTGTGGTATATTTAATGAGCAGAAAACAACAACAAAAATCACAAATTTTCGTTCTGTAGCTACAAGAGAATAAGGATAATTAATGAAAGAATCGAAACGTAAAATAGCCTTTAAGGTTTTAGTAGGATATGCTATACTTGTTGTGTTAGCTGTTGTTTCAGGAGCACTACTTTTTTCTGAAATAAAAACGTATATCGATATACAAAAACAAGGGATTTCAGATAGAAATAATATTATACAAACAGGAGGGTTGATAGCTGATATTTATGAAAATGAAAATCTAGGTAGAGCAGCTATTCAATTAAACTCATTTAAGCGATATAACGAGTATGTAGAAGAGAATAAATCGCTGATTAAAAAGATTGATTCGTTAAATTTTATTGTAGAAGACGTTTCAAAAAAGAACATATTAGATAGTATTAAACTTGTTTTAAATAACAAACGAATAAACATTACAAGTTTAAGGAGATTGAACCAGCAAAATGCTTCTGATAAATCTATTAATGAAGCTATTAATAAGTTAGGGTCAATAGATTCGCTTTTGGGAAAAGAGACATTAAAAGATCTTGTCGGTAATCCAGAAAAATTCAATGATAAAACAGGATTAAGTCTAGAAAGATATTTAATGTTATTTGATAGAGATGAAGAAGATAAACCAGTTGGAGCGACAGAGCAAAAACAAATAGACTCTTTAGTAACAGCATCCAAAGAAATCCTTCAAAAAGCGCAAAAAGAAACCAATATAAAAAGGAGGTTTTTACGAATAAAAGAGAGAGAATTAATAGAAAATGATGTTACAATTTCAAGAAAACTACGAGAGGTATTAAGTGTGTTGGAAAGAGACGTTATTTCGAATGCAAATGAAGCGTATAAAAAGCATGAAGAAACTCTAAATCGTAGTAAAACTATAATATTGTTAGCAGCTGGAGTTGGTTTTGTGATTATAGTACTGTTCTCAATTATTATTTTAAATGATTTTTGGAGAAGTCAACATTACAGGCAAGAGTTAGAAAGCGCCAATGCAACTACGTCTTCACTTTTAAAAAGTAGAGAGCAATTAATATCCATGGTAAGCCATGATTTAAGAACACCGTTAAGTACAATTACGGGTTTTAGCGAACTATTACAAAAATCAATACATAATACAAAAGAGAAAAATTATGCTGCTCATATACAAAATGCGTCAGTTTATATGAAGCAGCTTGTAGAAGATCTGTTAGAGTTTTCTAAACTAGAACATGATAAAGTAACGATAGAAAAAGTTCCTTTCGATTTAGAGAAAAACTTAAACGAAGTATATAACAGTGCAAAAAATCTAGTTCAAAACAAACCAATATTGGTAAACGTAAATCACGATGAAAAAATTAACTCTTTAGTGGTGAGTGATCCGTTTAGAATAAAACAAATTCTTTATAATCTAGTAACGAATGCTTGTAAGTTTACTAAAGAAGGTTCAATAACGATACAAAGTAAATTAAGACAGGTAAAAGAAAAGAGTTATGTAGAGATTGCAGTAATTGATACAGGAGTAGGAATAAGTAAAGATAAACAAAACAAGGTGTTTAAAGAGTTTACTCAAGTACGTGAAAAAGAGAATGGTAAAAATGGTTTTGGACTAGGTTTAACTATTTCTAAAAGATTAGCAGAGCTTTTGGGAGGATCATTGACTTTGGAAAGTAGTTTAGGAAAAGGAAGTAAGTTTTCATTGTTTGTGCCAGTTACTTTTGCTGAAAGTAAATTAAAAGAAAATGAAAAAGAGCTTCAAAAAGAAATACTTAATATTCATGCGGTAGTGGTAGAAGATGACACTTCGTTAAGGACATTATTGAAAAATATTTTAGAAGGATTTGGTGTTACGGTAACTTCTTTTAGTGATGCTCAAGAAGCATTAAATAAAATTGATACTGTTGCTTACGATTTGGTCTTAACCGATATACAACTTCCAAAAATGAACGGTATTCATTTTATGGAAACTCTTAAAAAGCATAGTACTTATAAAGGTCAGCCAATTATAGCAATGACAGGAAGAGCAAATTTATCTGAAAGTGAATATGTTAAAAATGGCTTTTCAGATGCATTGATTAAACCATTTAAAACCGAAAGACTAGTGGAAGTTTTACAGCGATTTTTTAATGTAAATCTTGATTATGAGAAAGAGGAGGAAAGAGAAGTTAACAATAAAGAAAATCAAAGTTTTGATATTGCTTCATTAAAAACTTTTTTGGGTAATGACAATTTAATGGTAGAAAAAACACTGCATTTGTTTGTAAAAGAAACAGAGCAAAATTTATCGTTGTTAAAACAATCAGTTGATAAGAATGACTTACAATCTTTTCAAACAATTAGTCATAAAATGCTAGGGATGTTTAAGCAGCTAAAAATTCACTCATTAGTAGTGTTTCTTCAAAATTTTGAAGAAGCTGACAAAATAGATAAAGAAGTTTGGGAGAGTTTTAACGAAAAAGTGGTTCACTTGTTAAAAGAAATACGAAACTTCCTTAGTTAATTTCGTATTCCTTTAATTTGTTGTAAAGAGTCTTTCTAGTAATATTTAAAAGCTTTGCAGCTTTTGTTTTGTTGTTTCCTGTTTCTTTTAATGCACTTATGATTAGTGTTTTTTCATTTTCTTTGGTAGAAAATTTGTTGGAAAAATTATGTTGAACATCAGGGGTTTTTAGTTCTTCTGGTAACACTTCTTTTTCAATAATTTCAGTTTGAGATAAAAGCGTAGCTCTTTTTATAATATTAGATAATTCTCGTAAGTTCCCAGGCCAATGGTACTGCTGAAATAAAGCTAAGACTTCTTGAGAAAAACCAGCGACTTCTTTATGTAACTGTTGGTTTGCTTTCTCTAAAAAGAAATCAGCATATAAAATTAAATCATCCTTTCTGTCTTTTAAACTAGGTACTTTAATCGAAAACTCATTTAATCTATGGTATAAATCTTCTCTAAAATTACCGCTTTCAACGGCAAAAAGTAAATCTTCATTAGTCGCAGTAATAAGTCGTATATCTACAGTGATTTCCTTACTGCTTCCAACAGGTTTAATTTTTCGTTCTTGTAAAGCACGTAATAATTGTACTTGACTTTCGTAGTTTAAGTTCCCAACTTCATCTAAGAAGAGAGTTCCGCCATTAGCGGCTTCAAAATGTCCTATTTTATCGTTTGTTGCACCAGTAAAAGAACCTTTTTGATGTCCGAAAAACTCACTAGAAGCAATTTCTTTAGGTATCGCTCCGCAATCAACAGCAATAAAAGGTTTGTTTTTGCGTAAACTTTGATTGTGTATGGTGTTGGCAACAACTTCTTTACCTGTTCCGCTTTCACCAGTAATAAGAACAGACATATCAGTAGGAGCTACCAAATTAATATGCTCGAATAAACTTTTAGAAGCAGCACTAATGCCAGCAACAATATTAGCATTTGTATTGGTGCTTTTCTTTTCTTCTTTTACAACTTCTATAAAATCAGATTTTTCTTCAAGAGCATTGCTAATTACTTCTAAAACTTCATCAGGATTAAAAGGCTTAGAAATATAATCAAAAGCACCTTGTTTCATTGCTTGAACAGCAGTTGAAACTTCAGCATATCCTGTCATTAAAACTACAGGAATATTACTGTTGTTGTCTTTGCTTAATTTTAATAAATCGATACCGTTTCCATCTGGAAGACGTAAATCGGTAAAAATTAAATTATAGGTTTGCTCTTTTAAAAGAGTTGTAGCATTTTTAATCGTATAGCTTACATCTACAGTGTATTGATGACGTTCTAAAAAATGCTTTAACATATTTGAAAATGTAACATCATCTTCTACCAGTAAAATCGTTTTCATAAAATATGTTTGTTCTAAATAGTTCCTCTAATATAAGCCCTTTATAAACTAAAAAAAAGAGCGTTTTACAATAAAACGCCCTTTTCTCACTAAAATTGAGGGATTACCAATTATTTAACATCTTTGGCATCTAACCAATTTCCGTCTTTGTCAGAGTAAAGAGTTTTAGCTTCGTTTTCAACACTAATTTCTAATTTGTATTGTTCTTTTCCGTTAACATAAGCTTTGCTTAAAGTAGCAGAAGGAAAGCTGCTTTTAAGAGCATCAACAATTGCTGTAGGTAATTTATCTAAAGAAACCTCTTGGAATCCGTTTTCTACAACTGTGTGTACTGGTGCGATAGGAGAAACAGTGTTGTTTACTGTTGCGTAAGTTGATACTCCTGTTAAAATTGCTACTGCTAAAATTAAATTTTTCATGATATTAAGTTTTAAATGGATTATATATTGTTTACTATTAATATTCTTGGGGGTGAATACTAATTATTTTACGTCTTTAGCGTCTAACCAATTTCCGTCTTTGTCGGCGTAAAGAGTTTTAGTTTCGTTTTCAACACTAATTTCTAATTTGTATTGTTCTTTTTCGTTTACAAAAGCTTTGCTTAAAGTAGCAGAAGGAAAACTGTTCTTAAGAGAATTAGTGATTGTTGTTGGGATCTTATCTAAAGAAATTTCTTGAAAATCGTTTTCAACAACTGTGTGTACTGGTGTGATAGGAGAAACAGTATTGTTTACTACTGCGTAAGTTGATACTCCTGTTAAAATTGCTACTGCTAAAATTAATTTTTTCATGATTTTTATTTTTTAATTACTAATCGTTTGCTTGGTATATTGAAATAAACATGCCAACGACTGTGTGTAAAATCGTTTTTATCTGTACGTTGTTGTTATACAGTTTGTTGTGTGTTTTTTGGTTTTTGAAGATTCGCAGCGAGGTGTGTAAAAAGTGTGTAAACTAAAAACAAAACTGTGTAAATTTTACACTTTTTATCCTAGTAAGTAACAATAAATAATTCTGTTATCTTTGATAAAAAATCATCCCTAATGAAGTTATTAAAAAAGTCGTTAAAAATTGCGTTGTTATTACTAGTGTTATTAAGTGTTGGTGTTTGGTTGTTTACAAAAACTCTACATCCAACTTATGAAGGTGAGTTAGAACTAGCCTCAATTTCAGATAAAGTTACTGTGTATTATGATGAGGTAGGAGTTCCGCACATTACCGCACAAAATCAACAAGATGCTTATACGGCTTTAGGATACGTACATGCCCAAGACAGATTATGGCAAATGGAGCTTATCAGAAGAATTTCAGCTGGAAGATTAGCAGAAGTTTTTGGAAAAGATTTGGTAAGAGTCGATAAATTTTTCTCTGGATTAGGAATTGAAGAAGCTGCTGAAAAAACAATTCAAGAATTAGATAAAAATTCAGAAACGTATAAATTAACGGAAGCATATTTAAATGGGGTTAATCAGTTCATAGAAGAAGGAGCAACGCCCTTAGAATTTTATTTAGTAGGATTGGATAAAGAAAATTATACAATTAAAGATGTGTATAATGTTTTTGGGTACATGGCATTTAGCTTTGCGATTGCACACAAAACAGATCCGTTTCTTACTGAAGTAAAAGAAAATTTAGGGGAGCCGTATGTGAATGAGTTGTTGAATTCTTTCGATAAAAATTTAACCCTAAACAAAACAACGAATAAAGAAGCGATTAAAGCAGAAATGTCCATTGCAGTAAGTGAAATAATGGAAAAACTCCCTGTTTCTCCATTTATTGGAAGTAACTCATGGGTAATTGCGCCACCAAAAACTAAAAACGGAAAAGTAATTTTTGCAAACGATCCGCATATTGAATTTTCTCAGCCTTCGGTTTGGTATCAAAATCACATAAAAACTCCAGACTTTGAAATCTACGGATTTAATCTGGCTTTGATGCCATTTCCGTTGTTAGGACACAATAAAGAGTATGCTTACGGATTAACAATGTTAGCAAATGACGATTTGAACTTTTATATAGAAGAAAACAATCCAGAAAATTCAATGGAGTACAAAACACCTAATGGATACCAGAAATATGAGTTATGGGACAAACGTATAAAGGTTAAAGGAGGAAAAGATACTACATATCAAGTTAAAGTTAGTAAACATGGCCCGATTATGAACGGATTGATAGAGCATGTAACTGATGAAAGTCCAATTGCAATGAACTGGATTTATACGCAGTTGCCTAATCAATTGTTAGAAGCGTCACACAAAATGTCGCATGCAAATTCGTTAGAAGATTTTAAAACAGGAACCGCAAAAATTCATGCACCAGGATTAAATGTAATGTACGGTGATGCGAAAGGAAATGTAGGTTGGTTTGCTTCGGCTAAATTATATGAATTAAGAGATAGTTTATCTTCTAAAATGTATTTAAACGGAACTTCTGGTAAGGATGAAATTGTAGAGTATTTAGATTTTGAAGAAAATCCGCAGGCGGAAAATCCGAGTTGGAATTATGTGTATTCAGCAAATAATCAACCTGATTCGGTAAGAGGAAAATTGTATCCTGGATATTATCAACCAGAAGATAGAGCGAAGAGAATTGTTCAGTTATTAGAGCCTAAAAACGATTTTACCAAACAAGATGTAGCTGAAATGATTTATGATGTAACCTCACCTGTGGTTCCAGAAATCGGGAGAGAATTATTAAATGGTGTGGATAAATCATCACTATCTCCTTCGGCAAAAAAAGTATATTCGGTGTTAGAAAAGTGGGATGGAGCATATAAGAAAACCGATGTAGCTCCAACAATTTACAATCGATTTTTGTACGAATTCTTAGCGGCTACTTTTAAAGATGAGTTAGGAAAAAGCTTTCAGTTATTTATTGATTCACAATTGCAAGATCAAGTGTTAGCAGAGCAAGCGAAAAGAGAACAATCGGTTTGGTGGGATGATGTTTCAACAACAGATAAAGTTGAAACTAGAAATGAAATAATTACCACAGCTTTTCAAAAATCCATCACATTTTTACAAAATCAATTAGGAGAGAATGTAGATAATTGGACGTGGAATCGTGTAATTTCTGTGGAGTATGAGCATGCTATTGGTAAAGCAGGCGGATTGCTACGTAAATTCTTTAATGTAGGTCCGTTTGAAACCATTGGAGGAAATGAAGTGATAAACAATCAGATTTTTAAGTTAGATAGTACAGGTGTGTATAAAATTAATGCAGGACCTTCAACACGTAGAGTCATTGATTTTTCTGATGTAGAAAACAGTATTGCTATAATGCCAACAGGTCAGTCAGGAAACGTTTTTAGTCCTTATTACAAAGACCAAGCACAAAAATATGTAGATGGTGAGTTTGTAAAAATGATCCTCAATGAAGCAGCTATAAAGAAGAGTAAAAATAAATTGGTGTTTTTACCAAGGTAAAGAAAAAAGAAGATATGTTAATTTTATAATGTTGTAGACAGCACAAGCGTGATGCTTGCGCCAGCGGGGTGAGATGAAGTTGGATTTAGAAAAAGGACTAATCAAGAATATGTTGGAAAATATTCTTTAGAATCATTAAAAGAAGAGACTGGCTTTGTCGATTTATTACCTGAATTAATAAAAAAAGAGGGATTATCACTAGATGATTTTCATTATATGATGCAGAAAAATGTTAATGCATTAACATCTATAGAAAAAATGAAATTAGCTAATATCAGAAACTCTTTGCCAAAATTAACATCAACAACATTAATACAGAAAGTTATTACTAAAGGAGATATTCAAAAGTACTTGAATGGTACATATAATAATGTTGGAGGGTTTGTTTCTAGAGCATTAGATGCAAAGCATTTGAAATCATTTGAGGATTTATATCATGGTTTAAGATTAGATTACAAAAACACAACTTTCTTTGTTGAAGATGGAAGTTGTGGAGTAATAAGGTTTAAATCAGATAGTGCTAGAGATGCTGTAATTCCTTCTGGGGGAACATATGACGACTGGGACTTTCCTTTTACTGCGACAGGATTTACATCTGGAAAAAATGGAAGAATAGGTGTCCCAGAATGGCACCTTCAAAATAGGGTTAATTTTACTGAAGGAGCTGAAATATGGAAGGTACATAATAATGGAGTAGAGGAGTTGATAGCTACTTATGATGCAATTCTTAAAAAGTTTGTAAAAAAATGATAATGAAGATAAGATTTGGACAGTATGCCTTTTTTAAAGGAAAAGAATATGAACTGCAAAAAAAAAATGATTTACTCTATAATTTGATAATAAGAAGTAGTAAAATAACTAAAGAGGAAAAGAGTTTAGGGTTTAAAAAATATGCTGAATCTATCTATATTTTAGAAATTGATAAAGATTTAATAGATTTTGCTTTTAGTGTTAAAACTTATTGTAGTCATAAAGGGTATAAGTTTCAAATAACTGATATTATAAGTAATGGAACTATTAGAATATGGTATTTAATAGAAGCACAGAAAGCCTTTAAAAAATTATCTCATCATGGGTTTGATGCTTATAAAGAAGTTAATGAAGAAGAGTTGGATGAGATTTGGGAAGAACGGGAACCTATAGAAGATTTTAAATTAGGTGTTGAGCCAATTTTTTATATTAAAAAACAGGATAATAACTCAACGAATTAATTTTAAAAAGGATGAATGATTTATATATTTTTATTTTTTTATTAGGTGCATTATCTATTTTTTTTCTTCATAAGATAATAAAAGGTATTATAAGTATTTTTAATTATAAGAATAGCTATACAATTAAAGCTAAAGTTATAGACTTATTATGGGTAAAAGCCCCCGCTAGCGTGAGCATCTTGCTCGTGACGGCATGATAGTAAAGGCATGTAAAGAAAAAAGAAGATATGTTAACAGATAATAATTTAAACTATAGTGTAAACTTGCGCCAGCGGGGGGTGCATCTGACGGAACAGAAACTTTAAGAGCTGTATTTAATAGTAATCAAAATAAGTTTATAGAAGTACAATGATAATAAGAAAAGGAATTTACACTTTTTATGAAGGAATAGAAATGGCCGTTACTGAGCATTATGGCCATGGACTGGATCAAAATATTAGTGAAGATTATAGATTGATTTCGTATGATAAAGCTAACGGAATTATAGATGGTTTTCAATTAAATGAAAGTAGTAATAGATTTTATAAAAGTATTAAAATTAATGAATTAAATAATACATTTAATATCATTACAAAAGCTATATAAGGGAAGCCTATTTTTAGTAGAGTCAGATACTGAAATAGGTTATATTGGTTTGAAAACTGATAATTTTTTTATTTATAAAAAAATGGGGTTAGAAGCAGATGAAGTAAATGATGAGAAAAAATATGGTGAAGAAGAACTTTATAAAATAAAATATTTTAAGGTTTTTGATGGATATATAATAAGAGTGAAAATAGAAGATGTTGAAGAGATTTGGGAAGAAAAAAGTAAAAGTAAATATGATTTACCTATTCCAAAAGGGATAGAAAAAAATAAAACTCTTTATAGAAGATATCCTTTCTTATAATTTTCATAAATGATTAAGAGAAGATATTACCTTATAAATATACTGAGGTTAAAATTTAGAGAGATAAAAAGTAAACGATATAGAATATGTTAAAATTGATTTTAACAAAAAAAGAGAAAAAACATTTAAGAATATTTCAACATCAAGCTAATCATCTGACAGGTTTGATTAAAGAAGATTCAAGGTCTGAAAAAAGGAATACATGGAAGAATATATTAGGAGAAATTCTAATAAGAACAGAAACTTTATTAAAAGATAAAAACTAAACTTTTGAACGATTTATACATTTTTGTTTTTCTTTTAGGGGCATTAATTACTTTTTTTATTTATAAAATAGTAAAAGGAATTTTAAGTATTTATAATTATAAAAAAGGTTATAAAATGAAGGCTAAAGTAGTAGATTTATTATGGATAAAAACACCTCCTGCAAGATTTAGTTATTTATACCCAACAGAGCAGTTAAGAATTACTTTTAGGTTTGTTTTAGAAAATGATACATATGAGAAATCAGAAACAGATATTCATTTTAAATATAAAAAGGTAAATTTTAAATCCTTACCAAAAATTGGAGATGAATTAGAAGTTTACGTTCCTAAAAACAAGGATCCAAATAAGGTAACCATCAATAATATAAACAAGACTATTTTACCTTTAAT
Source organism: Tenacibaculum sp. TB-56 (assembly GCF_059716275.2). NCBI lineage: Bacteria > Pseudomonadati > Bacteroidota > Flavobacteriia > Flavobacteriales > Flavobacteriaceae > Tenacibaculum > Tenacibaculum sp. TB-56. The sequence goes on from NZ_CM201367.1 coordinate 1,613,748, forward strand.
AGGTCTATCTTTGATGGTATTTTTCTGTTTAACTATTTTATTTTTAATAATGAAGAATATTTAAGTATAAATTGTTATGAAAATGAAACTACTACATATAATTCTATTACTATTTAGCATGGTAAGTTATAGCCAGCATACTTATTTGTTTAAGTATAAGGCTTCTTTTTCATCTGCCGTAACTAGCAATGTATTGTATTTTGAAAGCCCCCGCTAGAGCGAGTATCCTGCTCGTGACAGTATGAGTAAAAAAGAGAAAAATAAAAGGTAAAAAATAATAAGTAGAAAATGTAAATTTCATAACGAATCAGTAGCATGCTTTATAAATTTTGGACTATTCACAAAATTTGATATGTTTTTTTGATACTATCTAGGTTTTTATACTTCCCTATAAACCTCTTCAAAAGGAATTCTAAAACGTTCTCCATATACTCCTTCTGGTTTGCGAATACCACAAGAAATAACCATATTAATTTCTGCACTACGAGGTAAGCCTAATAAGCGTTTAAGTCGCCAAGTATCGGAGCCTTCCATAGGGCAGGTGTCATAACCTTCAGCAGCCATTGATAACATAAAGGTTTGTGCTGCTAATCCACAGGTTTTATGGGCGACTACACGCATATCACTATTTCGAACTTCACGATAAATAGGGCGGAAAAGTCCAACAATAAGAACCATCAAGTATTTAAGATAGCCGAAAATTCCAAAAATATCAAAGTAGGTAAACGGAATCAATTTTCCGTAGTAATTACGCGCTACTTTTTCTCTACTTCGTTGTTCCGATTTAGGATTATTTTTTCCAAAAACTTTATCCATATAAGCTAAGTTGGCTTTAGCGCGTTTACGCCATAAATCTTTACGAACCACAAAAATCACTAATTGTTGCGCAGTTTTAGCAGCATTTTGATTAAAACACAACGGAGCTATTTTATCGATTGTTTCTTTTGAGGTGATATGGTAAAACTCCCACAGTTGCATATTGCTACTGGTAGGAGCTAAACTAGCTTGCTCCAAACATTTTCTTACAATAGTTGTGTCTATTGGTTTTTCAGGATCATATACTCTTACCGAACGACGATAGTTAACTGCTTCTGATACGGTTTTTTCACTCATAACTTGAAAGTCTTAGTTCTTGATTCTTGATTCTTGTTTCTGAAGAAAAACTATCCCAGCTTCATTAAAGTTTTTAATTGTTGTAGTTTTCCTTTGTATGGAGCATATCGAGTAGGAACGTCTAGCCAAGTTCCGCGAGAAACAACTCCTTTTTTGTGAGAAAACGTATCAAAAGTTTTTTTTCCATGGTAACTGCCTATACCGCTTTCACCAACGCCACCAAAAGGTAACCTATGATTAGCAAAATGTACAGTGGTATCGTTTATGGTTCCACCTCCAAATGAATAACGTTGAATCATTTTTTTAGCAAATGAATTTCTATTGGTAAACACATATAAAGCCAGAGGTTTGTCGTATTTAGTAGTGATTTTTTCAATGTCAGCTTCATTTTCGTAAGAGATTAGCGGGAAAATAGGTCCGAAAATTTCTCCTTTCATTACTTCACTATCCAAGCTAGGTTCGTCAATTAAGGTAGGGGCAATATAGCGGTCATCTCTATCGGTTTGTCCGCCAATTACACAATTTTCATTTTTTAGCATCAAAGCTAGACGGTCAAAATTTCGAGTGTTTACAATACGTGGAAAATCAGGAGAATTTTGAGGATTCTCTCCATAAGCTCTAAAAATTTCTTCTTTAAATTGTTGTATAAACTGTTCTTTAACCGATGTATGAATCAATAAATAATCAGGAGCAATGCAGGTTTGTCCGCCATTGATGAATTTTCCCCAAACCAAACGTTTTGCGACCAATTTAATATTGGCAGTTTTGTCAACAATACACGGACTTTTTCCGCCTAATTCTAAGGTAACAGGAGTTAGGTGATTTGCTGCGGCTTTGGCAACAATTTTACCTACAGGAACACTTCCAGTAAAGAAAATATAATCCCAACGTTGCGCTAACAATTCTGTAGAAGTATCTATACCACCTTCAACAACAGCTACATGATTTTTATCAAAAACAGCTTCAATAATTTCTTTGGTAATTTTACTCGTATGAGGTGTCAACTCTGAAGGTTTTAATACGACTGTGTTTCCTGACGCAATAGCGCCTAATAAAGGTGCAAAGGCTAGTTGATAAGGATAATTCCAAGGAGCAATGATAAGTACAGTTCCGTAAGGCTCTTTATAAATTTTTGCTGAAGAAGGAAAATTTAACAAAGAAGGTAGTACACGTTGAGGTTTGCTCCAAGAATGAATATTTTTTATAGCCATTTTTAATTCAGCCAAAACGATAGAAGTCTCGGTCATGACTGCTTCGTACTCCGATTTTTTAAAATCATCGTGAAGTGCTTTAATAATATCTTGTTCTCTAGCAATAAGTTCTTTTTGTAATCTTTTTAAAGCATTTTTTCTAAAGGAAATATCTTTGGTTTGTTGGGTGGCAAAAAAGTTTTTTTGCGACTGAACCAATGCGGGAATATTCATAAGCTATAAGTCTTGTGATTTTTTATTCATCATTGAAAACCATAATGACGTAACCAAGACAAACAAAGTTAAGCTGACAAGGTTAGGTAATGACTTTGTGATGCAAAATTTGTCTAAATATACAAAAATTACAAGCAAGCATCCCAAATAGAATCAGATGGAGTTGGAGCAGTAAGTTTTATCAATTCTTTGCTAACTGGGTGTGTGAATTCAATTTTTCGAGCATGTAAATGGATGCTTCCATCTTTATTGCTTCTTTTAGCGCCGTATTTTAAATCACCTTTTATAATAGCACCAATGTTAGATAATTGCACACGAATTTGATGATGACGACCCGTTTCTAAATCGACTTCTAGTAACGAATAATTATCTAAATTTTTAAGTGTTTTGTAGTGAAGTATGGCTTTTTTGCTTCCTTCAACTTCTTTGGTGAAGGCTGTAGATTTATTATTCTTCGGATTTTTCTTTAGGTAATTTGTTAAGGTGTCTGAAGCTTTTTTAGGTTGCTGCTGCACTACTGCCCAGTAAGTTTTCTTGATGGTTTTATCGCGTAACATTTTGTTCAGGCGTTCTAATGCTTTTGAAGTACGTGCGTAAATAACAATACCAGTAGTAGGGCGATCTAATCGGTGAACTGTTCCCAAAAAAACATTTCCAGGTTTGTTGTATTTTTCTTTGATGTACTCTTTTATAACATCCGAAAGCGGTTTGTCGCCCGTTTTATCACCTTGCACAATATCACCTGAACGTTTGTTAACCACTATAATATGGTTGTCTTCGTGTAAAACTTGTAGGTTTTCTTTAGTAGAGTGCATAGTAAAAGTACCTTGAGCGTAGTCGAAAGGTTATTTAAAATTCTCAGCTACGTCTTCGTTTACTTGGTCGATAAAGTTTAAAAACTCGTCACGTCCCATTCCTGTTGATGAAGAAGTAACAAACGACATAGGAAGTTCTTCCCAATAGTTTAATAATTTCTTTTTATAAGAGGTGATTTGTTTGTTAAGTTTAGAGCTACCAAGTTTATCAGCTTTGGTAAAAGCAATACAAAAAGGAATGCGATTTTCACCTAAAAACTGCATGAAGTCCAAGTCTATTTTCTGTGGATCGTGACGAGAATCAATTAAAACAAAAGTGCAAACTAATTGTTCGCGCTCTTTAAAGTAGTTTTCAATAAAATACTGAAAAATTTGTCGTTTCTTTTTAGAAACCTGTGCATAACCATATCCTGGTAAATCAACCAAAAACCATTCGTGATTAATCTTAAAGTGGTTGATTAGCTGTGTTTTTCCAGGTTTTCCAGAAGTTTTAGCTAAATCCTTACGTTCCATCAACATATTGATTAATGAGGATTTCCCAACATTAGAACGACCAATAAAAGCATATTCAGGAATACGTTCTTTTGGTGCGTTGATAACATTGCTGTTACTCATTACAAAATCAGCAGATTTTATCTTCATACTACTAAGTTATAGCTGTTGTTATATTTCGCGTTTAGAAAGCCAAGCTTCTAAAATATTATTAAATTCTTCTGGTCTTTCCATCATAGCTGCATGTCCACATTTATCAATCCAAAATAAATCAGCATCAGGTAATAATTTATGGAAATCTTCGGCTACTTCTGGTGGAGTAACACTGTCTTGTTTTCCCCAGATTAAACAAGTAGGCTGATTCATGCTAGGTAAATCTTTGGCCATGTTGTGACGAATTGCACTTTTAGCGATTGCTAATGTTTTAACTAACGTATTTCTATCGTTAATAACATCATATACCTGATCTACAAGTTCATCAGTGGCAATTTCTTTGTCGTAAAAAACATCTTGTGCTTTTTTTCTAACAAATTCTTTATCACCTCTTTTTGGGTAACTATCTCCCATAGAGTTTTCATACAATCCTGAACTACCTGTTAAAACTAATGCTTTCACATCTTCAGGGTAGTGTTTTGTAAAGTATAAACCAATGTGACCTCCTAAAGAGTTTCCTAAAAGAGTAACCTCTTTAAGTTCTTTGAACTCAATAAAATCGTGTAAGAACTTCGCTAAGTTCTTAACATTGGTTTTAAGGAGTGGTAGGGTGTATAGGGGTAATTCTGGGATAATAACTTTGTATCCTTTTTTTGAAAGGTGATTAAAAGTTGAGTCAAAATTACTTAAAGCGCCCATTAAGCCATGAAGTATAATAATCGGACTTCCTTCTCCTGCTTCTGCGTATGTAAATTTGCCTTCTTTCTTTAAAAATTCAGTCATAGATTTCTTGTTTGACTTAACCACAAATGTAGTTCTTTTTTGTTAAAATTTCATTTTTATTATTTCTGAGGTTTATATTCTTTGAAAGGGCTTAAGCATCAGTTTTTTAAGGTAAAAGTCAAAACTTATTAACAAAGTGGTAAAATGTGGTAAAAAGTGGTAGATTTTTTTTATTTTTGATGCAAACTATAGATTCTTTAAGTGGTAAATTTAATTGGAACATACGAATGCAAAGTAGATGCTAAAGGAAGGATGATGATGTCATCAGCTTTCAAGAAGCAGTTGTCTTCTGTGTTGCAAGAAGGGTTTGTGATTAAACGTTCTGTGTTTCAGTTTTGTTTGGAGTTGTATCCGATGCAAGAGTGGAATTCGGTGATGGCAAAAATCAATAAACTAAATCGATTTGTAAAGAAAAATAATGACTTTATCAGGAGGTTTACAGCGGGTGTAAAGGTGGTGGAGATGGATGCTTCCGGTAGGATATTAATTCCAAAAGATTTGTGTCAATTCGCAGAAATTGAAAAAGAAGTAGTGCTTTCGTCTGTAGTGAACATTATTGAGATTTGGGATAAGGATAAATACGAAAAAGTAATAGATGATGCTGTTGTTGATTTTGCTGATTTGGCAGAAGAGGTAATGGGTAATATAGGAGAAGATGAGTTATCATAGTCCAGTTTTGTTGAAAGAAAGTGTAGATGCGCTTAATATTAAAGAAGATGGGGTGTATGTAGATGTGACCTTTGGTGGAGGTGGGCATTCACGCGAAATATTGAGTCGACTAGGAGAGAAGGGAAGGTTGTTTGCTTTTGATCAAGATCCGGATGCGCAGCAAAATAAAATTGATGATCCGCGTTTTGTGTTAATTGGTGAGAATTTTCGATTTATTTCTAGGTTTTTACGTTTTTACGGAGTGAAAAAAGTGGATGGTGTATTGGCAGATTTAGGTGTGTCGTCACATCAGTTTGATGAGGCGGAAAGAGGTTTTTCAACTCGTTTTGATGCTGATTTGGATATGCGAATGGATCAGAAATCAGAATTGTCTGGTAAGAAAATTATCAATACTTATACTGAAGAGCAATTGTCGGATATATTGTTTTTATATGGTGAGTTGCGAAATGCACGAACATTGGCGAAAACAATTGTTGAAGCGAGAGCTGAGAAAGAAATCAAAACAAGTTTTGAGTTAAAAGAAGTGTTGCAAAGATTTCTTCCGAAGGCAAAAGAACATAAAATATTAGCGCAGATTTTTCAGGCAATACGTATTGAGGTAAATCAAGAGTTGGAGGTATTGAAAGAGTTTTTAGAGCAGATGCCTCAGTTGTTGAATGAAGATGGTCGGTTGAGTGTGATTTCGTATCATTCTTTAGAGGATAGATTGGTGAAGCGATTTATAAGAACAGGGTTGTTTACTGGAGAGCCTGAAAAAGATTTCTACGGAAACACCAATGAGCCAATGAAGAAAGTGGGTAAAATGATTGTTCCTACTAGAGAGGAAATAAAAGAGAATAATAGGGCGCGTAGTGCAAAACTGCGAATAGCAACGCTAAAGTAATGTCGAACGGAAAGAAGAGTATAGTATACAGTTTTTTAAGAGGAAGTTTTCTTACAGATGAAAGCTCGTTTAAAAATTGGAGGATCTTAATTTTTGTGGTAGCGCTATTGTTGTTGATGATTTACAGCGCGCACAGTGCAGATGCTAAAGTGGTTAAAATAGCAGAGCTGAATAAGAAGAAAAGAGAGTTGAGGGCTGAAGATGTAGATACGAGTACGCAGTTAATGAAAATGAAGTTAGAAAGTAGTATTCGAGATAAAGTAAAAAGTAAAGGATTGTATCCTGCAAAAACACCTCCTCAAAAAATTAAAGTAACATATGATAAAGAATAATATAAATGGTAGTTAAAAAAAGCATATTAAACAAACTCTATGTAATAGTTGTTTTAATGACGCTTTTCTTTGTTGTTATCATTTTTAGAGTTTTTAATCTTCAATATGTTGAGGGTGAAAAGTATCGTAAACTTTCGTTAGAGGAAACTACAAAAAACGATACCATTTTTGCAAATAGAGGTAACGTATATGCTGCTGACGGAAACCTGTTGGCAACTTCAATGTCTAAGTTTACAATCCGTATGGATGTGGTGGCGGTAGATTCAGAAGTTTTTGAAAAAAATATCCGAGGGTTGTCAGAAGCGCTTTCAGGTTTATTGGGTAAACCGACTAGTTATTATCAGAATAAATTACGAGAAGCAAAAAGACGAAAAAATCGTTACTTATTAATTGCTAGAAATGTTGGGTATAACGATTATGTAAAGATGAAAAGCTTCCCAATTTTTAATCGAGGAGTGTATCGAGGAGGGTTTATAGCAGAGCAAAAAACGGTGCGTGTGCATCCGATAGGTAAAATTGCAGAACGTACTATTGGGTATGATGATTATAGAGGAGGAGCAGGAATAGAAGGTGCATTTGCTGATTATATGGAGGGCGAAAATGGTTGGCGACTAAAACAAAAAATAGCCAAAGGTCAATGGAAACCTATTAATGATGTAAATGAAAAAGAACCTATTGATGGAAGTGATGTGATAACAACAATTGATGTGAATATTCAAGACATAACACATCATGCTTTGTTACGACAAATGGAATATTTTGAAGCAGAACACGGTTGTGCTGTGGTAATGGAGGTGGAGACGGGTGAGATTAGAGCGATTTCAAACTTAGGGAAAACTTCTAGTGGAAAATATTACGAAAAAAGAAACTATGCTGTTTGGGAGAGTCACGAACCTGGGTCTACATTTAAACTGGCAAGTTTAATGGTAGCTTTAGAAGATAAAGTGGTAGATACTTCAACGGTGGTAGATTGTGAAAAGGGACGAATTTATATCAACAATCGTAAAGTTGAAGATAGTAAGAGGGGTGGTTACGGAAAAATATCAATGGGTAGGGTATTTGAGGTTTCTTCTAATGTTGGAATTGTAAAAACGATACAGAAATATTACGATAAAAATCCAGAGAAATTTACTAAAAGAATTAAGTCTTTTGGATTAGATCAATTAACTGGTGTGAAAATTAAAGGAGAAGGGAAACCATATATCCCAGAACCATCAGAAAAGAGTTGGAGTCCTATTTCATTAGAATGGATGGCATGGGGATATGGAGTGTCATTAACACCTTTACAAACACTGGCATTTTACAACGCGGTGGCGAATGATGGTAAATTAGTGAAGCCGTATTTCGTTAAAGAATTGCGAGTGGGAGGTAAAGTAGAACAGAGCTTTGGTACAGAAGTATTGAAGGAAAAAATTGCATCTCAAGAAACGTTAGATAAAGTAAGAAAGGTAATGGAGAATACTATTCAATATGGAACAGGTAAAAAAATCTATTCTCCAAATTTTTCAATGGCGGGAAAAACAGGAACAGCTAAAAAATATATTCCTCGAACTAAAAATGACAAAGGTGAATATGAAGGAGGCTATTATTCTAATGAGAAGTACGTAGCGTCATTTGCTGGATTTTTTCCGGCAGATGAACCTAAATATTCTTGCATAGTGGTAGTACATAGTCCGAAAAAAGAAAAAGGATATTACGGAGCTACAGTTGCAGCGCCAATTTTTAAAGAAATAGCTCAAAAAATATACACTTCAACAGCGATTAACAAGCAATTTGTCGCTGATAAAATTTCAGATGAAGTAATTGATAACGAATACCAAGAGTACTATCAAAACTTAAGAAAGTATAAAACCATTATGCCTAAAGTAACAGGTATGAGTGGAATGGATGCCGTAGCTTTATTAGAAAACATGGGGCTAAAAGTGAAGTTTACAGGTGTTGGAAAAGTAAAAGAGCAATCGGTAGAAAACGGAAAAAAAGTAGAAAAAGGAGCAACGATATATTTAAAATTATCATAGTTGAAGAATTTAAAAGACATATTATATAAGGTATCGGTAAGCGAGGTTTACGGGAATACTGATGTTGCTGTGAATGCAATTCAGTTTGATAGTAGACAAGTGCAGGATAATGATGTTTTTGTAGCGCAAAAAGGAGTAACAGTTGATGGTCACCAATACATTGAGAAGGCTATTAACCTTGGAGCAAAAGCAATTATTTGTGAAGAGATTCCTGAAAGAAGAAGTGAACAAGTAACGTATATAAAAGTAGAAGACTCCAATGTTGCTTTAGCAATAATAGCGGCAAATTATTATAACAACCCGTCAAAAAGCTTGCAATTAGTAGGAGTTACAGGTACCAATGGTAAAACTACCATTGCAAGCTTATTGTACCAATTGTTTAAAAAGGCAGGATATAAAGTAGGTTTGTTGTCAACGGTTACAATAATGGTTGATGAAAAAGAGTATAAGGCAACACATACAACACCAAACTCAGTGGCAATTAACAATTATTTGTCAATGATGGTTGAAGAAGGGGTTGAATATTGTTTTATGGAAGTGAGTTCTCATGGAATTCATCAAAAACGTACTGAAGGATTAGAGTTTGCAGGAGGTGTGTTTACGAATTTATCGCACGATCATTTAGATTATCATGAAACCTTTGCAGAGTATCGCGATGTAAAAAAATCATTTTTCGATTCTTTACCAAAATCGGCATTTGCCTTGGTGAATATTGATGATAAAAATGGGCAAGTAATGTTGCAAAACACGAAAGCCACTAAACAAACTTATGCGCTAAAAACTATAGGAGATTTTAAAGCGAAAGTATTAGAAAAACGTTTTTCAGGAACCTTGTTGACAATTAATGGAGTTGAAGTTTGGACGAAGTTAATAGGTGAGTTCAATGCGTATAATTTATTAGCTATTTACGGTGTAGCAGAATTGTTGGGACTTGAAAAACTAGAGATTTTACGAATTGTAAGTGAGTTAGAAAGTGTAAGCGGACGCTTTCAATATAAAATCTCAGATGGTGGAGTTACTGCAATTGTAGATTACGCACATACACCTGATGCTTTGAAAAATGTGTTGCAAACCATTAACGACATCCGTACAGGAAATGAAACTGTAATAACAGTTGTAGGTTGTGGTGGAGATCGAGATGCAACTAAACGTCCAAAAATGGCATTGATTGCTTCACAATTAAGTAATCAAGCAATTTTTACCTCAGATAATCCAAGAACTGAAGACCCACAATTGATTATAGATCAAATGGAGGAAGGTGTTACTGCAGAAAATTATAAAAAAATATTGTCGATTGTAGATAGAAGGCAAGCTATAAAAACAGCTTGTAAGCTAGCAAAGTCAGGAGATATTATCCTAATTGCAGGAAAAGGACATGAAACCTATCAAGAAGTAAATGGAGTACGTCATCATTTTGATGATTTAGAAGAGGTAACCAACTGTTTCAATCAACTAAAAAAACACTAACGAATGCTATATTATTTATTTCAATATTTAGAAAGTGAGTTTAGTCTAACAGGGGCGAGCGTGTTTCAATTTATCACATTCCGATCGGCTATGGCGTTCATTTTGTCTTTGTTGATTTCAACAATTTTCGGTAAAAAAATCATTAATTATTTAAGAAGACAACAGGTTGGTGAAACGGTTAGAGATTTAGGGTTAGAAGGACAAGTACAAAAAGCTGGAACTCCTACAATGGGAGGTGTCATCATCATTCTAGCTACATTAATTCCTGTGTTGTTATTATCAAAACTAGAAAATGTATACATCATAATTCTATTAATAACTACAGTTTGGATGGGGTTCATTGGTTTTGCTGATGATTATATTAAAGTATTCAAAAAAGATAAAGCTGGATTAAAAGGGAAGTTTAAGATTTTAGGGCAAGTAGGTTTAGGACTAATAGTAGGTTCTATGTTGTATTTCCATCCAGATGTGACTATTAAAGAGCAATTGCCACTAGCAGAACAAGTTGTGCAGGTTGATGGAAAAAAGAAAGTGTTTGTAGAAGAGCATAAATCAACAAAAACAACAGTTCCATTCATGAAAAACAACGAGCTAGATTACGCGAAAGCATTTAGTTTTTTAGGTGATGGATATGAGAAGTACGGATGGATAGTATTCATTTTTGTTACGGTATTTATTGTAACAGGAGTTTCTAACGGGGCAAATTTAACCGATGGAATCGATGGTTTAGCAGCAGGATCATCAGCGATTATGGTCATTGCTTTGGCAATTTTTGCGTGGGTATCGGGTAATATCATTTTTGCAGATTATTTAGATGTAATGTACATACCAAAATCAGGAGAAATGACCGTGTTTATTCTAGCATTTGCAGGAGCATTGATAGGGTTTTTATGGTATAACACATATCCTGCTCAAGTATTCATGGGAGACACAGGAAGTTTAACTATAGGAGGAATTATAGCGGTTATAGCTATTGCGATTAGAAAGGAATTATTGTTGCCAATTTTAGCAGGAATATTTGTAATAGAAAACCTATCAGTAATCTTACAAGTATCATGGTTTAAGTACACAAAAAAGAAGTTTGGAGAAGGAAGGAGAATCTTTAAGATGTCGCCTTTACATCACCACTACCAAAAATCAGGGTATCATGAAAGTAAAATTGTAGTCCGTTTTTGGATTGTTGGAATTTTACTAGCGGTATTTACCATTGTAACATTAAAGTTAAGATAAATAAGCCCACCCCAGCCCTCCCGAAAGGAGGGAGTAAAAAAGGGTATAAAAGAGATAAAAAGGAGGATAACAAGTGAGTAAGCAAGAAAAAAGAAGTGATGGGGTTGTTTCCCCTTCGGGGACTAAGGGGCTTTTGGTTGTGCTTGGAGGAGGAGAAAGTGGTGTAGGAACAGCGCTTTTAGGGAAACAAAAAGGATATGAGGTTTTTGTTTCAGATAAAGGAAGTATAGCAGAGCGATACAAAAAAGTTCTTTTACATAATTCAATCGATTTTGAAGAAAATCAGCATACAGAAAGTAAAATTCTAAACGCTGATGTGGTGATGAAGAGTCCAGGTATTCCAGATAAAGTAGCATTAGTACAAAAACTGCTTTCTGAAGGAGTGAAAGTAATTTCAGAGATTGAATTTGCTGCTCAGTTTACAGAAGCTACTATTGTGGGGATTACGGGTTCAAACGGAAAAACCACAACAACCATGTTAACACATTATGTGTTGCAAAAAGCAGGATTGAATGTAGGGGTTGGTGGGAATATAGGAGACAGTTTTGCAGAACAAGTTGCGGATGATAATTATGATGAATATGTGTTGGAGTTAAGTAGTTTTCAGTTAGATGGAATTGAAACATTTAAACCACATGTTGCTATAATAACCAATATCACACCCGATCATTTAGATCGATACGAATATAAATTTGACAATTACATAAACTCGAAATTCCGTATTACAAAAAACCAAACGGAAGACGATTTTTTAATATACGATGCCGATGATGAAGCAATTCAAAATTGGTTAAAAAATAACAAAACAAGAGCAACGCTAGTGCCATTTTCAATAGAAAAAGAATTGGAATACGGAGCTTTTTTAAGACAAGATACGATACTGATGAAATTAAAAACAGAAGAAAAATTAATGAAGGTTTCTGAATTAACATTACAAGGAAAACACAATACTAAAAATGTAATGGCAGCTTCAATGGCAGCTAGATTGCTAAAAGTAAGAAAAGAAACAATTGCCGAAAGTCTGTCTGATTTTGAAGGTGTAGAGCACCGTTTAGAAAAAGTACAAAAAATTAACGGAATAGAATTCGTTAATGATAGTAAAGCAACCAATGTAAATGCAGTTTATTATGCGTTGGAATGTATGGATAATCCAACTGTTTGGATTGTAGGTGGTGTTGATAAAGGGAATGATTATTCAGACTTATTGCCTTTAGTCAGAGAGAAAGTAAAGGCAATCGTATGTTTAGGATTAGACAATCAGAAAATCATTGACACTTTTGCGAGCGTAGTTGATGTTTTGGTAGAAACTGCTGGGGCAGAAGAGGCTGTTAAAGTAGCGTATAAAATAGCACAAAAAGGCGATACGGTATTGTTATCTCCTGCATGTGCTAGTTTTGATTTATTTGAAAGTTACGAAGACAGAGGAAGAAAATTCAAAGAAGCTGTAAGAAACTTATAAAAGCTAAAAAGGATTGATGAAACACATCTTTCGACATATTAAAGGAGACAGAGCTATTTGGGCTATCGTAACAATGTTGGCAATATTTTCGTTTATGCCAATATATAGCGCTAGCACCAATTTAGTGTATGTAGTGGGTAATGGTTCTACTTTTGGACATTTAATAAAACACATCGTGTTATTAATTACAGGTTTTGCTGTGATTTACGGGGTGCATAAAATTCCGTATAGATACTTTAGTGGAGGTTCTGTTTTAATGTTTCCAGTTGTTATTGTTCTGTTGATTTTTACCCTAGCTCAAGGAACAACCATTGGAGGTGCAAATGCTAGTAGATGGATACGAATTCCGTTTGTAGGTATCGGTTTTCAAACTTCTACGTTGGCGGGTCTTGTGTTAATGGTGTATGTGGCTAGATATTTAGCCAAACATAAAGAAAAAGTCATTTCATTTAAAGAGAGTCTGTTACAATTGTGGTTTCCAGTTGGTGTTGTGTTGTTGTTGATATTACCGGCAAACTTTTCAACCACGGCCATGGTGTTTTTTATGATTCTGTTAGTATCATTTATAGGAGGTTACCCGTTAAAATACATCGGATATATATTAGGAATGGGACTCATCTCTTTCTTGTTTTTTATATTACTAGCTAAGGCGTTTCCTGATGCTATGCCTAACCGTGTAAATACCTGGAAGAGTAGAATTGAAAATTTTTCTCAACCTAATGGTGAAGAAAATTATCAAGTAGAAAAAGCAAAAATAGCCATAGCTACAGGTGGAGTTATTGGAAAATGGCCAGGAAAAAGTGTTCAAAAAAACTTTTTACCTCAATCGTCATCCGATTTTATTTATGCAATTATTGTTGAAGAATATGGTTTGGCAGGAGCAGTTGTAGTTATTTTTATTTACTTTTTATTACTCTTTAGAATATTAATAACAGCTAAAAAAGCTACCACCATATTTGCAACATTGTTAGTAGTAGGTGTGGGAATCCCGATTGTTTTTCAGGCGATGATAAACATGGCGGTAGCGGTGAATATTTTACCAGTAACAGGACAAACACTCCCCTTAATTAGTAGTGGAGGTACCTCTATTTGGATGACATGTTTCGCATTAGGAATGATTTTAAGTGTAAGCGCTTCTAAAAACGAAACTGAAGAAACAATTTTAGACGATAACCCTTTAGATATTTTACATGAAACACTTGATTAAAAATATAAGTTTATGGGTTGGAACTGCTATGAGTGTTACATACAACCATAATGTTAAAATAAAATAGATTGTATGAAACAGTCGATTAATATCATAATAAGCGGTGGAGGTACTGGTGGACACATTTATCCAGCCATAGCAATTGCTAACGAAATTAAAGTTCGTTATCCAGAAGCTAATATTTTGTTCGTAGGAGCAAAAGATAAAATGGAAATGGAAAAAGTTCCGCAAGCGGGATATGAAATTGAGGGATTATGGGTTTCGGGTATCCAAAGAAAACTAACTCTAACAAATTTGATGTTTCCTTTCAAGTTGTTAAGTAGTTTATGGAAAGCCCACCGAATTATAAGAAGATTTAAACCAGATGTAGCAATTGGTACAGGAGGTTTTGCTAGTGGGCCAACATTAATGGCTGCTAATCAAAGAGGAATTCCTACTTTGATTCAAGAGCAAAATTCTTATCCAGGAATAACCAATAAATTTTTAGGGAAAAACGCACAGAAAATATGTGTAGCCTATGACGATTTAGAACGTTTTTTTCCAGAGGATAAAATTATAAAAACAGGAAATCCAGTTCGACAAGATTTACTGTTTATTCATGTAAAAGTTGAAGAAGGTAAAGAGTTTTTCGAGTTAGATATTTCTAAAAAAACCTTGTTGGTTTTAGGAGGAAGTTTAGGGGCTCGTAAAATAAATCAGCTAATAGAAGCGAATTTAGATTTCTTTAAAAAGCAGGATATACAGCTTATTTGGCAATGTGGTAAGTTGTATTTTGATGAATATAAAAAATACAATGAGGTAGAAAATGTACAAGTACATCAGTTTTTAAACCGAATGGATTTAGCTTACGCAGCTGCCGATTTTATTGTGTCGAGAGCAGGAGCGAGTTCGGTGTCAGAGCTGTGTATTGTAGGTAAACCAACCATTTTTATTCCGTCACCTAACGTGGCAGAAGATCATCAAACAAAAAATGCTAAATCAATTGCTAAAGAACACGGGGCAATTGTGGTTAAAGAAAATGAGTTAGAAACGTTTCCTGTGGTATTAGAAACTTTGTTGAAAGATAAAGGGAAACAAGAGAGTTTAAGTGAGAATATTAATGAATTGGCGTTGCCTAATGCAACAAGTAATATCGTTAATGAAATAGAAAAATTAATCAGTTAGTGAATTTAAAAACGATACATAACGTTTATTTTGTAGGTATTGGTGGAATTGGAATGAGTGCCTTAGCTCGCTATTTTTCCGAGAATGGTAAAGTAGTTACAGGTTACGATAAAACACCATCACCTATCACTAAGAGTTTAGAAGAAATAGGGGTAGAGGTTCATTTTGAAGATGCTGTAAAGAATATTCCGATTTCATTTTTAGATAAAAAAGCTTCATTGGTAGTGTACAC
Organism: Tenacibaculum sp. TB-56; assembly: GCF_059716275.2. Taxonomy (NCBI): domain Bacteria; kingdom Pseudomonadati; phylum Bacteroidota; class Flavobacteriia; order Flavobacteriales; family Flavobacteriaceae; genus Tenacibaculum; species Tenacibaculum sp. TB-56. Next base: position 1,629,189 of record NZ_CM201367.1, read on the forward strand.
ACCAGCAGTTCCTAAAAACCATCTGGAGTTAAACTATTTTATAGATAACGGATATACGGTTTTAAAAAGAGCAGAAGTATTGGGAGAAATTACCAAAAACACTTTTTGTTTAGCGGTGGCTGGAACGCATGGTAAAACGACGACTTCATCAATTTTGGGTCATATTATGCAACCTGAAAAAGCAACTTCCTTTTTAGGTGGAATTGCAGAAAATTATAACTCCAATTTAATTTTAGGTGAAGATAAAGTATCGGTGGTTGAAGCAGATGAGTTTGATCGTTCGTTTTTAAAATTATCTCCAAATATTGCCTGTGTAACCTCTATGGATGCAGATCATTTAGATATTTATGGAGAGAATGAAATGCTTCAGCAATCATTTGTTGAGTTTGCGAATAAAGTTTCTGATACGCTAATTGTTGCAAAAGGATTACCACTAAAAGGGTTAACCTATGCTGTAAATGAAGATGCAGATTATAAAGCTTTTAATGTTAGGATTGAAGTTGGCAAGTACATTTTTGATGTACAAACACCAACATCTCAAATTAAAGACATCGAATTTCATCTACCAGGAAATCACAATATGATGAATGCACTGGCAGCATTAGCAATGGCAGATGTATACGGAGTTTCGTTAGAAAAAATAAAGAAGCAATTAAAGTCTTTTAGAGGTGTACAAAGAAGATTTTCATATAAAATAAAAACGGATGATGTTGTTTTAATTGATGATTATGCACATCACCCAACAGAAATAAAAGCAGTAGCACAATCGGTTCGAGAAATGTTTCCAAATGAAAAAGTGTTAGCAGTTTTTCAACCGCATTTATTCAGTAGAACAAGAGATTTTGCTGATGATTTTGCAGCAGCATTATCCTTGTTTGATGAAGTGTTGTTGTTAGATATTTATCCGGCAAGAGAATTACCTATTGAAGGAGTTACTTCAAGTTGGTTGTTGGATAAAATGAGCTTAGAAAATAAAAAGCTAGTATCTAAAGAAAAACTAAGTGACGAAGTGCTAAAATCTGAGTCAAAAATTGTGGCGATGTTAGGAGCAGGAGATATTGGTTTATTGGTAGAAGAAGTAAAAAATAAAATTAAAGAAAAACACAAAATCTAGTATGAAAAAAGTAGCAACTTATCTATCTTTTTTCTTGTTGTTGATGTTTTTGGCGTTCTTGTATGGCTTTACAACCAACAGAAACGGCTTGAAAAAGGTTAAAAACACCGTGGTCGAGTTTGAAGCAGGTGATAATAACTTTTTGACGCACAGTATGGTTGATAAATTGTTAATACAAAATAATGAATTTGTTAAAAACCAACCGAAAAGATTGGTAGATTTACACTTTCTGGAGGCTAATGTTTCGGCGAATCCGTATGTTGAAAAAACAGCGGTGTTTTTAACGGTAGATGGGGTGTTAAAAACAGTAATAAAACAACGAACACCGATAGCTCGCATTGTTGATAAGAACAAATCTTTTTATGTTGATAAGTACGGGGCAGAAATACCATTATCAACAAACTTTTCAGCAAGGGTACCGTTAGTTTCAGGAGTAGGGGAATCTGAGCAAATCAAAGAATTAACAGAGTTAATAAAGGTTATAAATAACAATAGTTTTTTTGCTAAAGAAATTATTGCTATTCAAAAAGACAACCAAAACGAATATACATTTACAGTTCGTAGCGGTGATTATGAGATAATTTTTGGTGAGTTTAAAGATGCAGCAGAAAAATTTAAAAAGCTAACAGCGTTTTATAACAAAGCTCTTAAAGACAAAACTATAAGTAATTACAAAACGATAAATGTAAAATACCACAACCAAGTTGTGTGCACAAAACAAAATCAAGATGGAAAACAATAAAATAGCAGTTGGTTTAGATATTGGTACAACCAAGATTGTTGCCATGATTGGTCGTGAAAACGAATACGGAAAACTAGAGGTTTTAGGTATTGGTAAAGCAAAAAGTTTAGGTGTAAAAGGAGGAGTTGTTAATAATATTACGCAAACCATTCAATCCATTCAGCAAGCAGTTGAAGAAGCAGAAAGTGTTTCAGGACAAAAGATAGAGAATGTGGTGGTTGGCATTGCGGGTCAGCATATAAGAAGCTTACATCATAGTGATTATATAACACGAGAAAATGCCGAAGAAGTTATTGATGCAAAAGACATTGAAAACTTAGTAAATCAGGTACATAAATTAGTAATGTTACCTGGTGAGGAAATTATTCATGTGTTACCTCAAGAGTTTAAAGTAGATAGTCAACCAGGTATTAAAGAACCTATCGGGATGTACGGAGGAAGGTTAGAAGCAAATTTCCACGTTGTGGTTGGTCAAGTGTCTTCTATCCGAAATGTAGGAAGATGTATTAAAAGTGCTGGTTTAAATTTATCTGATATAACATTAGAGCCTTTAGCATCGGCATCAGCAGTATTAAGTCAAGAAGAAAAAGAAGCAGGTGTAGCGTTGATTGATATAGGTGGCGGAACAACAGATTTAGCCATTTTTAAAGACGGAATTATTCGTCATACAGCAGTCATCCCTTTTGGAGGTAATGTAATTACTGAAGATATTAAAGAAGGCTGTTCAATTATAGAAAAGCAAGCAGAGTTGTTAAAAATCAAATTTGGTTCTGCATGGCCAGGGGAAAATAAAGAAACAGAAATTGTATCTATTCCAGGGTTACGAGGAAGAGAACCAAAAGAAATTACACTTAAGAACTTATCTAAAATAATTCACGCAAGAGTACAAGAAATTATTGAGCACGTGTACTTAGAAATTAGAAGCTACGGACACGAAACTCAAAAAGGAAAACTCATTGCAGGTATTGTTTTAACAGGTGGCGGAGCTCAATTAAAACATTTACGTCAGTTAGTAGAATATATTACTGGAATGGACGTTCGTATTGGGTATCCAAATGAACATTTGGCAGGAGATTCTGATGAAGTCTTATCAAGTCCAGCATTTGCAACCGCAGTTGGGTTGTTAATGGAAGGCTTGAAAAAAGAAGGAAATGAAGTAGCAGCAGAAGAAGCTCAAGAAGTGTTTGTAGAACCAACTATTGAAGAAGAAAAAGAAGCTATAGAAGAAGCTCAAGAAGAGAAGGAACTACCAGCGAAAGAAAAGTCTAAATCAATCTTTGAAAAGTTTACCAAGCGATTCACAGAAGGATTTAAAGAGTTTTTAGATAACGCAGAGTAAAAGTATATAAAAAGCTACTCCGAATTAATCCCCTAAGAAGGAGAGTGTAAATTGAATAAGAATTAATAAAAAAAGAAAAGTTATTATGAGCGCAGAATTTGATAACATTTCATTCGACATGCCGAAAACACAATCGAATGCCATTAAAGTAATTGGTGTTGGTGGGGGAGGAAGTAACGCAGTAAACCACATGTATAGTAAGCAAATTCACGGAGTAGATTTTGTGATTTGCAACACTGATGCACAAGCATTAGAAAACAGTCCAATTCCTAATAAAGTACAATTAGGTGCACACTTAACTTCTGGGTTAGGTGCGGGTGCAAATCCTGAAATAGGAGCACAAGCAGCGGCTGAAAGTATTCAAGAAATTCAACAAATGTTAAGCACGCATACCAAAATGGTATTTATTACCGCAGGTATGGGTGGAGGTACCGGTACTGGAGCAGCGCCAATCATTGCCAAAATTGCTAAAGATATGGATATTTTAACGGTAGGAATCGTTACAATGCCATTTCAGTTTGAAGGGAGAATGCGCTCAAAACAAGCTCAAACAGGAATTGATGAGCTACGTAAAAATGTAGATTCGTTAATTGTTATCAATAATAATAAACTGCGCGAAGTTTATGGTAACTTAGGGTTTAAAGCAGGATTCTCAAAAGCAGATGAAGTGTTAGCTACCGCGGCTAAAGGTATTGCAGAAGTAATTACACATCACTACAAACAAAATATCGATTTACACGATGCTAAAACGGTATTGTCTAATAGCGGTACTGCAATTATGGGGTCTGCAAAAGAAACTGGAGCTAACAGAGCTAAAAATGCAATTGTAAAAGCGTTAGATTCACCGTTATTAAATGATAACAAAATTACAGGAGCTAAGAATGTATTGTTGTTAATTGTTTCTGGAGGTAATGAAGTTACCTTAGATGAAATTGGAGAAATCAACGATTATATTCAAGATGAAGCAGGATACGATGCCAATATTATTATGGGTATTGGTGAGGATGAAACTTTAGAAGACGGAATAGCCGTAACAGTGGTAGCAACGGGTTTCGCTGCTGATCAACAAGGAAATATTACCAATACAGAAGTAAAAAAGATTGTTCATACTTTAGAAGATGAACAAAAGGCTACGTATAATTTTGGAGATCAGAAAATTCAAACATCTCCTAGTATAAATGAACCTTTACCAACTAAACCTGTTGATAAAGTTGTTCACGTATTAGAAGAGGAAGTTGTTGAGCCTAAATCGAATTTAATTCCTACTACAGAGGCTATTAAAAATATTGATGTAGTGTATGACGAAATCGCTGTTGAAACCATTTCAGAAGATGATTTTATCATAACAAATATCGCTGAGCCAAAAGTAGAGGAAGAAGTAAGACAACAACCAATTCAACAAGATTTATTGTTTGATTTACCGTTGAATTCTTACGAAGAAATAAAACCAGCTTCTCATTTAGTTGAAACTACAAATGAGATTAAAAACATTGAAGTAACTGCACAAGAAATTACCTTTCACAAGGTAGAAAAACGATATGTTTTAGACGATTTTAGTGCAGAGCCAACAATTGGTAAAAGTTCTACCCCAACTATAAAAGAAGAGGTAGAAGAAGAGTTACGTTTTCAAGTAAAGTCAAAAACTCAAGAAGAAATTAATAATATAGATACATCTAGTGAAGAAGTATCTCCGTTGAGTTTAACAATTTCTGAAGTGCAAAAAAGAGCACAAGAAAGACGTGAAAAAATGAAAGGTTTTAACTATAAGTTTAACGACCAAAGAATAAAAAACGTAGATGAAATTGAGAGTCAACCAGCTTATAAAAGATTAGGGGTTGATATTGATTCAGGTTCAAATATTAGTAAATCAGACACTGCATTAAATACTGATAATAACGATTTATTACGCTCAAATAACTCGTTTTTACACGATAATGTAGATTAATAAAAGAATAACACGTATTTTTAAAATCCCGATTTATCGGGATTTTTTTAATAGTAAAAATCACAAAATTATGAGTTTGCAAAAACAGGTAATGGATAAAATGAAAGAAGCTATGAAATCGAAAGATACCGTAGCTTTAACCGCTTTAAGAGCCTTGAAATCGGCTTTTATGTTAGCAAATACAGAAGTAGGAGCAGGTGAATTATCAGAAGCAGAAGAGCTAAAAATTGTTCAAAAGCAAGTAAAACAACGTAAAGATAGTGCAGCTGTATTCACAGAACAAGGACGTAATGATTTAGCAGAACCAGAATTAGCTGAAGCAGCTGTTTTAGAGCAGTTTTTACCAGAAGCGTTGAGTGATGAAGAAATTGGTAAAATTGTTGAAAAAACCATTGCTGATGTTGGTGCTGAGGGAATGAAAGACATGGGTAAAGTAATGGGAATAGTTTCCAAGCAATTAGCAGGAGAAGCAGACGGAAAAACAATTTCAGCAATTGTAAAAGCTAAATTAGCGTAACCATTTTTATAGACCCAGTAGTTCAACTGGATAGAATATCAGATTTCGGCTCTGAGGGTTGGGGGTTCGAGTCCTCTCTGGGTCACAAAAAAAGAAAACAGCAGAAGATTTGCTCTCTGCTGTTTTTTTATCTTCAAGGGAAATATTAGGGAAAGGTTGCTTAACTGACCGTAAAATTAAAAAAAGCTATTGTCTTGTAATGTAACCTAAGTTATATTTGAGTTTTTCAAATTGATATGAAACCCATCTTTTTAATTAAATACACTGCTATTTTTATCGGAGTTGTAGGTGTTGGGGTTAATATTATAGAGTCTATTTACGTGTCTCTATTTAACCGACCTATTTTTGTACACTTTTATTTAGTAAAAAAGAAACTTCCTAAAAAGAAAAAAGAATTTTTAGTAGAAAATATAGTCTTTTATCAGAAGTTAAACGAAAAGCAAAAAGCATATTTCGAGCATCGATTAACCAAGTTTATCAGAACGTATGATTTTATTGAAAGAGACAATTTTGAGTTGACGCCAGAAGCAAAAGTTTTGATAGCAGCATCGTATATAAAGCTCACTTTTGGTATGCGAAGATATCTTACCTCTACATTCGATAAAATTATAGTGTATCCTACCAGTTTTTATTCAACAATAACAGAACAATATCATAAAGGAGAGTTTAATCCGAGGTTAAAATCTATTGTATTTTCTTGGGAAGATTTTTTGATCGGAAACATCATATTAAATGATAACCTAAATTTAGGAATTCACGAATTTTCTCACGCGTTAACTTTTCATGGAAGAAAATCTAAAGATGTCAGTGCTCGAATTTATTATCGATTATTTGAAGAAATAACAGTGTTTATGAAAAAGGAAGAGAATATTGAAAGAATTGAAACTTCAGGATATTTTAGAGCATATGCGCTTACAAATAAATTGGAATTTGTTGCTGTAATTATGGAACACTTTTTTGAAACTCCTGAGGATTTACAGCAACAATTTCCACAATTGTATAAAAAGATTCAACTCATGTTGAATTATTCTGTAGAATAAATAAGTTAATCTTTCACTTTAAAAACCTTGGTTAAAATATCATCCATTAAACACCATTTGGTTAATGATGATTGTAATAAATTGGCACCTACAAAAGCAGTAAACCACAACCAATTAATATTTACTTTAATTGCTAAGATTAAACTAATAAGTATAAAACTACCAGCAATACCACGTACAATTCTATTCTTCATAATTAAATATATTTATCAATAGGAACCACAACAGCTCGTATTGGATTATTTGTTTCTAAATTTTTATTAAAAGTTTCAATTAAGTTAAACAGTGTATCTATTTTATCAGTTTCAGTAAATGAGAAATACATATATGAACCAGTTGCTTTTTCATTTCCAGAAAACCAATCATTTACAGAAATTACAGGAAAAGAATTTCGAAAACCTTCAATATCAGAAGCACTAAAATTATCTATAGCTGCTTCTTTTAATAGTTTTAGTACTTCATTTTGAAGCCCATCAACTACGGTTATTATTAATAACTTCATCTTATTTATAGTTTTTACGTTCAATTAAATAGTATACTAATGGTACTACTAATAAGGTTAGTACAGTTGCAGTAATAGTTCCTCCCATTAATGAAATAGCTAATCCTTGGAAAATAGGATCGAATAAAATTACAAACGCACCAATAACTACCGTACCTGCAGTTAGTAGAATAGGAGTGGTACGTACTGCACCAGCTTCTATAACAGCTTGTTTTAACGGAACTCCTTCTGCTAAACGTAAGTTGACAAAATCAATTAATAAGACTGAGTTTCGTACCATAATTCCTGCTAGGGCAATCATTCCAATAAATGAAGTAGCTGTAAAATAAGCGCCCATCATCCAGTGTCCTAAAATAATCCCTACCATAGATAATGGAATTGCAACCATCATTACAATTGGAGCTTTAAAGTTTTGAAACCACCCTACAATCAACATATAAATGATAATGATCACTCCTAAAAAGGCAATTCCTAAATCTCTAAACACCTCTAAGGTAATTTGCCATTCACCATCCCATTTTACGGTGTAATTATCTTCAAAATCGGGTTGTTTAATGTATAATTCGTTTAATTCATACCCCTTCGGAAGTGGAATCTCTTTTAATTTCTCTTCCATTCCTAAAATAGCATAGGCAGGACTTTCCAATTCCCCAGCCATATCTGCCATCACATATACTACACGTTTTTGATTCTTTCTGTAAATACTTTTTGCACTGTTCTTTTCTTCAACAGTAACCAAATCACTTATAGAAACCATGTTGCCGCGTTGCGATTTAATCTGTAACTGAGCAATATCTTGGATAGAAGATTTCTCTTTTTCATCTAAAGCAAACACAATCCCTACTTGATTAGAGGCATCTTCATCATATAAAGTTGAAACCGCTCTGTTGGATAACGCCATGTTTAATGTAAAAGCAATTTGCTGAGGAGCCACACCATACAACATTGCTTTTTCCTTGTCGATTACAAATTCATATTCCGTTTGATTGTCTTCTACCATCCAATCGATATCTACTACATCGGCTGTATTGTGTAAGATGTTTTGAACTTCGTTGGCAATTTCAATTTGCTTGTCATAATCTGGTCCGTAAACTTCAGCAACAATCGTAGATAATACAGGTGGTCCTGGTGGAACTTCCACTAATTTTACATTAGCTTTAAATTTTTTAGCTATGTTTTGAATATCAGCACGCATCGATTTTGCAATGCCGTGACTTTGTATGCTTCTATCTTTTTTATCAACCAAGTTTACTTGAATATCTGCCATATTACTACCACCACGTAAATCGTAATGACGAACCAATCCATTAAAGGTAATTGGGGCAGAAGTACCCACATAACTTTGGTAGTTTACTACTTCTGGTCGTGTAGCTAAATACTGTGAAATTTCTTTGGTTACGGCATCGGTACGCTCTAATGTGGTACCTTCAGGCATATCAATTACTACCTGGAATTCATTTTTATTATCAAAAGGCAACATCTTTACAGCTACCGATTTGGTAAAGAACAACGACATAGAGCCTAGTAATAAAACAATCGTGATTCCTAAGAAAGCCCAACGCTTGGTTTTATTTTCAATAAGTGGACGTTCGAAACGCTCATACAATTTATAGATTAGCGTGCTTTGCATTGCTTTGGTTTCGTCTTCTTCTACCTTTTCCTCAGTACCGTGCTTGTCTTTTTCGCGTAAGAAAATATATCCTAAATAAGGAGTAATCGTTAACGCAACAAACAGCGATAAAATCATGGCGATCGAAGCTCCAATAGGCATCGGACTCATATAAGGCCCCATTAATCCAGATACAAACGCCATAGGTAACACCGAAGCAATTACGGTAAAGGTTGCCAATATGGTTGGATTCCCTACTTCGTTAATAGCATACAAGGCTGCTTGTTTAAATGGTAGTCGCTTCATTTTAAAATGCCTGTGCATGTTTTCAGCAATAATAATGGAATCATCTACCACAATACCCGTCACAAATACCAAAGCAAATAAGGTAATTCTGTTTAAGGTATAATCAAGCATATAGTAACTTAATAAGGTAAGCGCAAAGGTGATTGGAACTGATAAGAATACAACCAATCCACCACGCCAACCCATAGCTAACATTACCACTAACGTTACTGCGATAATTGCACCGATTAAGTGTAATAATAATTCCGATACTTTTTGTGAGGCTGTTTCACCGTAGTTACGGGTAACTTCAACATGTACATCATCAGGAATCAAGTTGGTACGTAAATGATCAACCTTAGCTAAAATAACATCGGCAATTTGCATGGCGTCAGCCCCTTTTCGTTTAGCTACCGAAATAGTTACAGCCGGATATTCTGATTGATACGTCGAAGCATTACTACTGGCTTGTCCGTACCCAAAACTTACATAGTTTTTAGGGATTTCTGGACCGTCTAGTACGTTCGCAACTTGTTTTAAATAAATCGGTTGATTTTGTTGTACACCAACCACCAAGTTTTTTACATCTTCAGCAGATTGTAAAAACTTCCCTGTAGTTACTAAAAACTCGGTGTCGTTTTTATCATAACTTCCTGCACTCAGTTGCTGATTGCTAGCTTTTAGCATTTTAGTAACTGATAAAAAGTCTAATCCGCTAGCAGCTAGTTTGTCTTTATCTACAACCACACGAACCTCACGATTTCTACCTCCAATTTTTTGAGTAATCGCTACATCGTTTACCTTTTCGATTTCGTTGGTAAGTTCTTGTGCTATTTGTTTTAATTGATAGTCATCATAGTTTTCACTCCATAAGGTCAACCCTAACATAGGCACATCATCAATCGCGCGTGTTTTTACTAAAGGCATCGTAACACCTTTCGGCATTTGATCCATGTGTTTGTTAATCTCATTGTATAGTTTTACGAACGAGCGCTCGATGTCTTCTCCAACATAAAACTGAACAATGACCATTCCTTGTTCTTTCATCGAAGTAGAGTATACGTACTCTATTCCTTTAATGTTCGAAATTATTTTTTCTAAGGGTTTGATAACTCTCGATTCTACTTCTGTAGGGCTCGCTCCTGGATACCCTACAAAAATATCAGCCATAGGCACATCGATTTGTGGCTCTTCTTCTCTCGGAATTAAAAAAGAGCTATACACACCAATTACCATAAACACTACCATTAATAAGATGGTAAGTTTAGAGCCGATAAACCCTTTGGCTATTTTTCCTGCTAAACCTTCTTTCATTTTATATAATTTGAAAATTTGTTGATTTGATGATTTGAAAATGGGGTGATTGAGTCATTTTCAAATTTTCAAATTGATTTTATTGAATTGTAATGTTCGCTCCGTTGTAAAGTTTACCTTCAGAAGAAACGATATAACTTTCATTGGCTGATAAACCTGATAAAACTTCTACTTGATCTCCAAAAGTTCTTCCTAAGCGTAACCAACGCAACACAGCTGTATTACTTTGACTTACCGTATAAATTCCTGATAGTTGTCCTTTGTGTACTAAAGCTTCTGACGGAATTAAAACCATGTCAGTACTTTTTTGTGTTTTTTCAACAGGAAACTGTACCGTTGCAAACATTCCTGATAACAACTTTATGTCTGTTTTATCTAGGTCAATTTTAACTAAGTATTGTCCACCAGTATTTTTTGCAGAGGTACTAACTTCCGATACGTTACCTGTAACTGTTTTGTTGATTGATTTAATTGTTATATCAACCTTTGTATCTTTTTTAATTTGAGAAATTTCACTTTCAGGTACTAACGCAGTTACTTCAAATCCACCTTTTCCTTCAACAGAAATTAAAGGAATTCCAGGATTCGCCATGGCACCTTTATCGATAAATTTGTTAGTTACCACTCCTGAAAATGGAGCTCTAATATTAGTATAGGCAAACTGAGAATTGATTTCGTTTCTCATTTGTTTTGCTGCTTCTAAATTCGCTTTAGCAACATTGTAATGAACAGTGATATCGTCAAATTCTTTTTGAGAAGCGCTATTTTGTTCAAATAAGTTTTTAAAACGATTGTAATCTTTTTCAGCACTTGAAAATCCTGCTTTCGCTTTAATAATGTTAGCCTCTACTTGTGCTTTCTTAGCTTGTAAATCGCTGTTATTGATAGATAATAATAATTGACCTTTATTTACTTTATCACCAACTTTTACGTGTATGTTAGTTACATAACCCATCATACGAGTACTTAATTCAGCACTGTTGGTAGCTTCCACTTTTCCGCTTGCAGTGATAAACGGATTGTTATCGTTAGCCGTTACTTTAGCAACTTTTACAGCAACTGCTGGTTTGTTATTAGTATTATTGGCTATTTCTTTTTTGCCACAACTTATTGTTAAAAATGATGCGGCAAGAGCGATTGTATATATAGTCTTCATTTGTTCGTTTTTACTGTTGATTATTCTTTAGTTAAAAAATCTAAATAAGCTTTGGTATAATTATATTGATATACAGTTTGGTAATATTCTAATTGCTTTTGAGCGTATTGCGTTTCAGCGGTTAATAAATCGGATGTTTTTTCTAACCCTTCTTTAAATCTGTTTTTTCTGATTCGTAAGGCTTCTTCCGATTGTTGTAAGGCTAACTCGGTTAGTTTTAACTGTTCCTCAGCATCAGTTAACAATCGTTTAGTATTATTTAATTCTAATTGACTTTTAGATTTGTACTGCTCGTATTCTAATCTTGATTTTTCATACTGAGCTTTACTTTTTTGCACTTTTCCGTAGCGTTTAGAACCTTTGAAAATATCCCAAGTTAATTGTGCTCCAACTACATATCCACTAGCATCTGCATTGAAAATTTTATCATCATACAATTCGTAGCTACCAAAAGCATTTAAACGAGGGAGGAAATCCATCTTATCGGCTTTGTGCATTTTTTGATAAGCCTCAGAAGCTAACTCCATGGCTTTAATGTCTGAACGATTTTCAGAAATAGTAATATCTGCTAACTGATCGGTTAAGCGTACTTGTAAACTATCTGAAGGTTCATAAATGTTGTTTTGTTTTTCATTCATTAAAAAAGACAAGTAGTTAGAAGCATTTAGTACATTGCTTTTTGCTGTTTGTAATTGATTTTTTACTTCGGTAACTCGAACTTCAACCGCTAATACGTCAGCACGTTGCAAATACTCTTGCTTAAAACTATTTTCTGCCATTTGTTGGTTTGCTTCCGCAGCTTTTAAGGCTTTTTCTAATACTGAAACTCCCTTGTGAGCTAATTGTAATTGCATGTATGCTTTTTCTACTTCAAGTAATAAATATTCTTGAGTACGTTGCGTTTGCAAGTTGGTTGCTTCCATTTTAGTTTTAGCAGCTTTACGTTGGTAAATACCATCTAAATTCACTAAAGGTTGTTGTACTTCAATTTTAGTAGCAAAGTTTTGTGTTCGCTTTGGGTTGTTCAATAAATCAGGATTGAAATCCGCTTGCGTTAAAATTTCTTGATTCAACTTACTACCAAATGCCATTAATGGATTCGTAGTTACAATTCCTGTATGAGAAGCAGTAATATTTGGCAAGAACACAGTATTGGTTTGCTTATAATCGGCACGTGCTTGCTGATAGTTTTGTTCAGATATTTTTAAAGAGGTGTTATTTTCCTGAACTCTTTTTAAAACTTCACCTTTTGAAATGGAAATTTTAGTTTGAGCTTTTATAGTAGTAGCCATAAAAAAAGCGACTATAAATAAACTAACATATGATTTTTTCATCTTAACTATTTTGTTACAGCAAATTTAGTGGCATAAAACACAGTAGTCAGTAACTAATGTTACAATGAAAAAACGCCTAAACAAAAGTCTAGACGTTATTTACTAACAATTAAAAATCAACTAATACTTGGAAATGTTTCTGTTAAATGCGTTTAAGTGATTGTATGAAGCGTTTAATAAATTGGTATATACATTTATACTGTATTCATCATTGGTGTTCTTAATAGCTAACTGTAGATCTTCAATATCTTTTTCTTCAATTAGCTTACCTACTTCAAGTGCATCTAGTTTAGATTTTTGTCCTTTACTTATTAATTCATCATATAACTTTTGAAGTTCAGAATTTTTAAAAATACCTCTTTCTTTATTTAAGGTAAAGGCAATATTATTGTATTGTAATAAACCTTTCATGGCGTTCATATGTCGCTCTTCACTTTGACTGATGTTTCCAAAAACACGTAGGTTCCATTTTTCATTAAGGAAGTTATAAACATCAAAAGCTAATTTTTCTTCTTCTAACATCAAAAGCATTTCGTTTTTTTCTTGTTGAGAAAGAGTAAGATCGGTATTGTTTGTATTCTGGCAAGAGCTACTAATACTTGAAAAAAGTAATAAGAATATCAAGCCTATTGTATTTAAAGTTTTCATAATAACAGCTTTTAAATTATATACTAATTTAAATATTGTGTAGGCTGTAGTCTGCAACTTTAGTTACATAGGAGTAAGGTTTTAATAGAATGTCTTTTATTTAGTTAAGTATAAGAACTAGACTAATGCTCACCATAGTCTACATCATCCATTTTTCCTTTAAAAACTTTATACTGAATAACAAAATAAGCAACTACTAGTATGGCAGCTATAAAAAACCAATTTAAACCTACGGACAAACCATACTCGTTAGCAGCTACATTATAAATTGTTAAATCGGGATTTATGTTATTGGTTGAAGGTAAAACTTTAGGGAAAATTGAAGCGACTGTAGTTGCCAAACCTCCTAATAAAAACAAAGAAGAATATAAAAACCCAGTGATGTGTTTTTTGTGCTTTTTTACGTTGAATAAACCAAATAACCCTACAAAAGTTAGCAGAGGGAAAATCCATAAAAAAGGATGCTCTATGAAATTATGAAATGGTTTAGGCTCTATAACATGCCAAGCGATTAATGAAATAATTACTAAACCTAATAAAACAAAAGAAAGAGTAAAAACAACCTTTTTTAGTTGGTTGTTAATACTAGCATTAGTTTTGAAAATAACCCAATTAGCACCATGGATAGTTAGTGATACCACTGCAATAATTCCCAGAAGTAAAGTAAACCAATCTATAACTCCAAGTGTTTCAGAATGAGGAGAGAATTCCGAATTCCATAAAGGGAGGAAAAAGTAATGTGCTTCATGAGTAGAAACACCATCTACTACATTTCCTAGATTAACACCACGTACGACATTTCCTAATGCAACTCCAAAAAATAAGGCAAGAAGTAAACTGGCAATTCCAAAAGCTTTATCCCAAATACTTTCCCATATCCTATTATGTATTTGTCCGCGAAGCTCTAAACCAATAGCTCTAAAAATTAGTAACCATAAAACCATCATTAAAGGGAGGTAAAAACCACTAAATGAAGAAGCATATAAAGTAGGGAAAGCAAAAAATAAAACACCACCTGCAGCGATTAACCATACTTCGTTCGCATCCCAAAAAGGGCCTATTGCTTTTACAACCTTTTTTTTGTCCTCTTCTTTTTTAGCAAAGAATAAATGAATAATTCCTGCGCCAAAATCATAACCATCTAAAATAACATAAATGGCTAACATTGTAACTAATACTACATACCAAAATAGTTCCATAACTTAACGTGTTGTTTGAGGTCCTTTGTTAATGATTTTTCCAACTAAAATTAAAAATAACATTCCTAATAGTAAGTATAAACCTATAAACCCTAAAAGAGTAAATAAAGTGTTTCCTGATGATACTGTAGGAGATGCTCCAGCAGATGTTCGTAATAAGTTATAAACTAACCAAGGTTGACGACCTAGTTCAGCAGTATACCAACCAGTGGTGTTAGCAATATAAGGAAATGGAATCATGAAGAGTAATGACCATAAAATCCACTTTGTATCATATAACTTTTTTCTAAATAATTGAACAATGCTAGCTAGCATCAAAGCAATAAAAATAGTTCCTAATCCCACCATTATATGATATGCATAATACAAACCCGGTATATTTGTTGGGTAGTTTTTTTCATCAAACTCATTGAGTCCTTTAATCTCAGCATTCCATTCTTGATAGGTTAAAAAGCTTAAGATGTTAGGAACAGCAATTTTATTGTCTAATTTTTTCTCCAGCATATTTGGTTGTCCAATTAATACTATTTCAGAGCCTCCTTTTTCTGTTTCAAATATTCCTTCCATAGCAGCAAAGGTTATAGGTTGATATTTGACAACATTTTTAGCGGCTAAATCGCCAGTAGGAAAAGCAACCAAAATAGAAGCAATAACACCAAAAACAACTCCAGTTTTTAAAAATAATTTTCCAAATTCTAAGTGCTTCTTGTTTAAAAGGTATAGAGCTCCAATACCAGCTACTACAAAAGAACTAGTAACCAAAGAAGCTGCTTGATTATGTAAATAAGAAGGCCATAACCATGGATTTGAGAACAAGGCTGAAAAGTTATTTAGTACAAATTTACCATTGGCTAGTATTTCATAGCCTACAGGATTTTGCATCCAAGAATGTGTCGCAATGATTAAAAAGCCACTTGCCCAAGAGCCTAAAAAGACAAGGAATCCAGTTAAAAAATGAAGTTTATGTCCTAGCTTTTTTTCACCAAATAAAAACAATCCTAAAAAGGAAGATTCTAGGAAGAAAGAAAACATCCCTTCCATAGCTAATGTTTGACCTATAATACCACCAGTGAGCTCAGAGAACTTAGCCCAGTTAGTTCCAAATTGAAATTCCATAGGAATCCCAGTAACAACTCCCATGGCAAAGTTTAAAGCAAAGATTTTCATCCAAAACTTAGCAGCGTCGTTGTATTTTTCAAGTTTAGTTCTTAAAAATTTCCATTTAAAGAAGACTATCATTAACGATAGTCCCATTGTTAATTGTGGAAATAAGTAGTGAAAAGTAATAGTGAAAGCAAACTGCATTCTATCATAAAAGAGCATGTCTTCCATACCGAAGATTGTTTATGAGGTTATTAAATAAGAACGTTTTTAGTAGCAATAAGGAGGAATAAAAATAATGATATTATTTCACATGACTATTAATAATACTAATCAAATCGTTCTTATATAACATTCCTGATTGTCTCCATAATAGTTTGCCTTCTTTAAAAAGCATAAAGGTTGGAACACCTCTAATTTGGTAGGTATTGGCTATTTGTTGATTTTTATCAATGTCTATTTTTAAAATAATAACATTTTCTCCTAAATCTTCTTTTACCTCTTTTAATATAGGAGCCATCATTTTACATGGACCACACCATTCGGCAAAGAAATCTACCAAAACAGGTTTGTTTCCTTTAATTATTTCAGAAAATCTTCCCATAATTTTAATTTTTAAATGAATTATTTACTGTTGTTGTTAAATGAAATACTCCAAATACCACGTACTTGATTTACATCGTAACCCTGCGCTTTATCCGAAGTATATAAAAGAGCTAATTCTTGCAAAGTCTCGGTTTTTATTTGTGTTTTAGGAGTTCCGTGGCATTGTAAGCACATGTTATTCGTTATAATTGGATAATAGAATTGTGTTGTGCTTCCTACCTGTTTCGTAACGGGTTTGATAGTTTCGTTGTTACTTACCACTTTTTTATAGCCTTCAATAATCTCTAATTCTTCTTTGTTAGCAGCATTGTTAGGGTTTCTAGGTTTATCAGAAACTCTTTTGATTGTAGCATTGAACTTCGTAGCCATACTATCGGTTAATTTGTAAGCTTGCTCGTTGCAAAATTGTAAAGCGTGTAAAGTTCCTTGTTTTTGAATAGCTCCCATTAAGTTTTTACCTAATGCTTTTTTGGTTTCCATGGCGTATTCTAGCCCAATTTCTTCTGGAGTTTTGTCAGGTTCAATACTGCTTACTTTTCTACCTGAATTGATATAGCTTTTACCTTGTTTAGACTCCCAATGTTCTTTAAACCAACTAGGTTCTTCAATTTGATAGTTGTACAAATAATCAGCTATTTTTTTAAGGTCTTCTTCTTCAAATTTTTGATACGGCATTAGTCCAAATCGTTTAACAGCACCTCTCATTTTAGCGCTTTCTTCTGTAGGGTTTAGTACGAAACTTACAAAATTTTTAGTAAATTCTTCTTCCGTAGTATTTGCATTAAGATAATGAGCTTTGATAGCAATCATTGGAGGAGCTACTCTTTCGTCATGTGGTGTAGAAGCATTATGACAAACAAAACAGTTTGTTTCAAGCAATTTTTTCCCTGGAGGAATACTAGCTTCTACAGTTGTAATGTCTTTGGTGTTTTTTTTAGAGTAATCACTTTTTTTAGTTTGATTACAGCTAACAATAGATAAAATTGTAAGTAAGGCTATTAATTTTTTCATCGTTCTAATATTTAGTATAAAGGTAGAACGATTCTCTTATAAAATATGTAACTTAAGTTACAAGGTTAAAGTTCTAACACTTTAATCTGATTTCTATTCAGCTCTATTTTATCTTTTTTTTCTAACGCTTTTAAAAGTCTAGATACAACAACTCGAGAGGTGTGTAAGTCGTTAGCTATTTGTTGGTGTGTTACGCTAATTGTTTCGTTTTGGTTTACTAGAGCTTTATCTTTTAAATACTTTAACAAACGTTGATCCATGTTTAGAAAAGCAATAGTATCAATAGCATCAATAAATTCTTGTAGTCTACTATGATAACTATGTAAAATAAACTCTTGCCAACTTTTATATTTACTAAGCCATTCACTCATTTTTTGCTTAGGTATCATTAAAAGTTTTACATCAGTTTCTGCAACCGCTTTTATTTTACTTTTAGTTTCACCCATACAACATGAAAGCGTCATGGCGCAAGTATCACCTTTTTCAATATAGTATAAAACGAGATCGTCACCTTCTTTATCTTCACGTAAGATTTTAATTGCACCACTTAAAAGTAGAGGTATAGAGGTAATGTAGCTTCCTATATCAATAATTACATCATTTGCTTTTACATCTTTTGCTATGCCAACATCAGCTATTTCTTTTAATAATGCATCTTCAAATAAATACCCGTAGTATTTCTGTAAGTCTTCAATCAAGATAAAATATTTTTTGTAAAAATAGGTAATTATTTACACTTTAGATATACATAAAATAGTAGTTAATCTATGATTTTAATCAGTTTTTTAGTTGAATTTAATACTGAAATTTGAAATAGTTAATAACATAAAACTATAGTAAAATGAAAAAAAGAACTCCAGTTTCAGCTATAATGACCAAAGAAGTAATTACGTTAAGTAGTACGGATGATTTAATGACTGCGGAAAAAATATTTAAAAAAGAGAAGATAAGACATATTCCAGTAGTAAGTGGAAGCGAAATTAAAGGAATGTTAAGTTATACAGATTTGTTACGAATTAGTTTTGCAGATGCTGTTGATGATAATGAAACAGATGTAGACACTGTGGTATACAATATGTTTACAATAGACCAAGTAATGGCAAAAAACTTAGTAACCGTAAATTCAGATACAACTATTAAAGAGGTTGCTGAGATTTTAGCAAAAAAAGAATTTCATGCATTGCCTGTTGTAGATAATAATGAATTGGTGGGTATCGTAACAACGACTGATTTAATTAACTTTTTACTAGAACAATTTTAAAAGAAAAGGAGGTTTTTTAGCCTCCTTTTTTAATTTATAATATTTTTTAAGTTTTCAATTGTATCTGTAGGGTTATCACTACTAAAAACAAAACTACCTGCTACTAGTACATCAGCACCCACTTCGATTAGCTTATTTGCATTTTGGTCAGTTACACCTCCATCAATTTCAATTAAGGTAGATGCCTCGCTAAATTCAATCAAGTTTTTTAATTGTTGAATTTTTTTGTACGTATTTTCAATAAATGACTGTCCACCAAACCCAGGATTTACACTCATAATACAAACCACATCTAAGTCTTTGATGATGTCTTCTAAAACAGCGATTGGTGTATGCGGATTTAAAGCAACTCCTGCTTTCATTCCAGCTGCTTTAATAGCTTGAATTGTTCTATGTAAGTGAGTACAAGCTTCGTAGTGTACGGTTAAGATGTCAGCTCCTAAATCGGCAAAAGTTTGAATATAACGATCAGGGTCTACAATCATTAAGTGTACATCAATAGTTTTGTTAGCATGTTTTGTGATTGATTTTAAAACAGGCATTCCAAAAGAGATATTTGGTACAAAAACACCGTCCATAATATCAATGTGAAACCAATCAGCATCACTATTGTTAACCATTTCAACATCACGTTGTAGGTTTCCAAAATCAGCCGCTAAAATTGATGGGGCTACAAGTTTTTTCATTACTATAAGTTGTTGTGTTGTTATTTGATGCAAATATAGTTAAAACTAAGTGCATTAAAACCAAAAAGAAAGCTCTCGTATAGAGAGCTTTCATTCATTAATCAAAAAACGAATAGTTATGATAACTATTTGTTATTGTATATAGGTTTATCCTAAATATGTCATTAAAATCTTACTGCGAGATGTATGCTTTAATCTTCTAATAGCTTTTTCTTTAATTTGACGAACACGTTCACGAGTTAAATCGAAAGTTTCACCAATTTCTTCTAAAGTCATTGGTTGATGCTCTCCTAAACCAAAGTATAATTTTACAACATCAGCCTCACGTGGAGTTAATGTTTCTAGTGCGCGGTTAATTTCAATACGTAACGATTCATGTAATAATGTTTTGTCAGGGTTTGGTGATTCACCTGAGTTTAATACATCATATAAATTAGAATCTTCACCTTCAATCAAAGGAGCATCCATTGATACATGACGTCCAGAGTTTTTCATAGACTCTTTAACATCATTAACAGTCATGTCTAATTTCTTAGCAATTTCTTCAGCACTTGGTGGGCGCTCATTTTCTTGCTCTAAGAAAGCGTACATTTTGTTAATTTTATTGATAGAACCAATTTTGTTTAACGGTAAACGTACAATACGAGATTGTTCTGCTAAGGCTTGTAAGATAGATTGACGAATCCACCATACAGCATATGAAATGAATTTAAAACCACGCGTTTCGTCAAAACGTTTAGCAGCTTTAATTAATCCTAAATTTCCTTCGTTAATTAAATCAGGAAGAGTTAATCCTTGATTTTGGTATTGTTTTGCAACCGATACCACAAAACGTAAGTTAGCCTTGGTTAGTTTTTCAAGAGCTCTTTGGTCACCAGCTTTAATTCTTTGCGCTAATTCTACTTCTTCATCGGCAGTAATTAAGTCTACTTTTCCTATTTCTTGCAAATATTTGTCTAAAGACGCGGTTTCTCTGTTGGTAACCTGTTTTGTAATTTTAAGTTGTCTCATTCTACTTCAAATGTATTTTAATTTCAGTCTACATTATCTTATACGTAAGCGTTGAACCTTTTGTTACAAAAAAGATGTTTTTTTGAAATAATTTATTTGATTGTTCAGTATTGGTTAACTTTGTAGGCTAAAAAAGAAAAAGTAAGTGACCTTCTTTTAAATACTGTGTCTTACTACTATAACTAAAAGAAAACTAACTATACTACCCCTTGGAAAGTATTGATGTAACAATATTAAGCGACGAAGAATTGGTGCGTAAAATAGTAGAAAAAAATGATACTCATTTATTTGCTGTTTTATACGACCGTTATGCTGGTGTGGTATATAACAAATGTTATGGTTTCTCATCAAGCAAAGAAGAAGCACAAGATTTAACACATGATGTGTTTATTCGTCTATTTGTAAAATTGAGAACTTTTAAAGAAAAATCGAAGTTTTCTACCTGGTTATATTCTTTTACGTACAATTTTTGTGTAAACTACGTACAAAGAGACAAAGAAAAGAAACGAGAAAAAGTAATTGTAGCAACAGACGAAATAAAAGAAGAAAGCAATATTGAAGATATTGATGATGCGACACTATTCGAGTTAAAGTCAGACAAATTAGCTAAAGCACTCGAAATGATTTCTCCTTCAGAAAAAATGATTTTATTAATGAAATATCAAGATGAAATGAGCATAAAAGATATTTCTGAAGGATTAGAATTAGGAGAGAGTGCAGTAAAAATGCGCTTAAAAAGAGCAAAGGATAAAGTAGTAAAAGCGTATAATGAATTGTAATAATTATGGATAATCCGTTCAAAAAAATATTACATAACGAAGAGTTGCCCGAAGTACTTAAAAGTAAAGTGCTTAATGACGTGGCAATGATAAAACTATCCATAGACATGGCTGACTTATTTGTTGTTAAATATCCGAGCACCATCATCGATTTAGTAGGAGGAGGAAAAGCGAAAGAAAAAAAAGACGAGACTAATTAATTGAACCAAATATAGAATACTAGTTATGAATTTTTTAGAAATAGATATTTTACAGCCTTTTAAAGATATTTTTCAAGAGATTATAAACACGCTGCCCATGATAGCCATGTTTGTTCTTTTTGTTGTTCTTTCATGGTTAGTAATAAAAGTGTTTTTATACGTGGTAAGAAAAGCACTAGCAAAAACTAAAATTGATGAATGGTCTAAAAAACTACGAAAAACAGAAATTTTTGGTGATAGTACAATAAATATTGTATTAACCAATGTGATTTTAGCTGTGTTAAAGTGGTTTTTAATTTTCGTTTTTGTAATGGTAGGAGCTGAAATGTTTGGGTTACATATCGTTTCAGAAGGAATAAAGAGTTTTTTTGCATATTTACCTAAATTATTAACTGCCTTAGGAATTTTTGTTGCAGGAGCCTATTTAGGAACTGTAGTAAAAAAAGCAATTCAATCCATGTTTAAGTCTCTTGAAGTTTCAGGAGGAAACTTGGTAGGGAATATAGCTTTTTATTTGATTGTTGTTTTTTTATCGATTACGGCGTTAGATCAAGCAGGAGTAGATACTTCAGTAATAAAAAGTAACGTAACATTATTAATAGGATCGGTACTTTTAGCTTTTACCTTAGCCTTTGGTTTTGGAGCGAAAGAAGCGGTTGCTAGATTACTTTACGGCTATTATTCTAGAAAAAATATAGAAATAGGATCTAAGGTTATTATTAATGATGTTGAAGGAGTTGTTGTTGCTATAGATAATATTTGTGTAACCATTGCTACTGTAGATGGGAAGGTTATTTTACCAATTAAAGATGTGGTAGATAACAAAATAGTTATAAAAAATTAGTAAAAAATTAACATTTTTTTATATCTTTGGATTAGCTAAAAAACAATGTTTTTACAGTACGATAGATTTCGGGGGACTTCTATCTAATAATAAAGAGAAATCTTTATGAAAGAAGGTCACGAAAGTGACCTTTTTTTATTTTATGTAATGTGACTTTTACAGATAAAATGTATCTAAACATATAGAGAATAATAGATTTTGGGGGATTTCTATTTAACCTTAAGAAAAATGCTAACAGAATTCTGTTAGCATTTTCTATATTAGTTACTATTTATCGTAAAATTTTATTCAAAAGCTAAGTGTAAAAACACACCTCTGGTTCCTAAGTAATTAATAGGATCTGTCCACTGAGAAGCTTTGTTATCGTATTTAACTTCGTTATTTATAGCAAAAACACCTCTTATTGAAGGAGAAAATTTAAAGTAACTTAAGTAAAAATCTACTCCAATACCAACTTCGTACATAAAGTTGTTGGTTGTTGTTCTAAATTCTCCAGCAAAATTATCATCAGTATTACGTTCGTTGCTTGAAAAATTATGATCGTACGAAACTCCACCTATCACATAAGGTCTCATGTTATTAAGTCTGTTTGTGCTAAATTTTAATAATAAAGGCATATGTAAGTATGTAGCACCAACTTCACGCGTAGTTATATTTTCTGGACCAGATATATGATTGAAACGTAATGTTTTGGTGTTAGACATTAAACCAGGTTCAAAACGTAGGTTTATGTTGTTGTGAAGTCTTAAATCGGCAATTAAACCAACATTAAACCCAACAGACGACTCTACTTCAATTTCGGGATTGTTAATACTACTTGGTTTGTAGCCTATTTTGTAACCATTATTATTGGCTCCTAAATAAAAACCGTAGTGAAAAAGAGGTTTATCAAAACTAGGAAGTTTTAATATTTTTTCTCTTTGAGCTTGAGCAGCAATAGAAACTGCGAAAAATCCGAAAAGTAAAAGCCTTTTTAACATACTATTTTAAAGCGGTATAAATTGATGCAACACCAAAGGTTACAGGTATATTCTTTGCATTCTTAAACCCATTTTTTTGCAAAATATTGTTGAAAGCCTCTCCAAAAGGAAAAGAATTTGCTGTTTCAGATAAATAAGCGTAGGCAACTTTGTCTTTTGAAAATAGTTTACCGATAACTGGCAAAATGAAATTCGTGTAAAATTTGTATCCTTGTTTAAAAGGAAATTTGGTTGGATTTGAGGTTTCTAACACCACAAATTTACCCCCAGGTTTTAGTACACGAAGTATTTCGGTTATACCTTTATCTAAATTTTCAAAATTTCTAACACCAAAAGAAACTGTAATAGCATCAAAAGTATTGTCAGGGAAAGGGATGTTTTCACTATCGCCAACAACCATTTCTATTTTGTTTGATAAGTTGGCTTTGGCAACTTTTTGTCTACCTACTTGTAGCATTCCTTCAGAAATGTCTAAACCAACAATTCTTTCAGGATTTAATTCAGACATCATTAAGGCTAAATCACCAGTACCAGTAGCGATATCTAAAATTTGTTTCGGATTATTTTCTCCTACCAATTTTACTACTTTCTTACGCCAGCTAACATCTATTCCAAAAGAAATAACACGGTTTAATCCGTCATAATCTTCAGAAATATTGTCAAACATTTTAGCAACTTGCTCTTTCTTTCCTAATTCAGAATCTTTATATGGTTTGATGTTTTCAGACATGTGTTTTTGTATGGTTTACGGTGAAATTATCCGTTAATAGCGACTACTTCGTTAATTTGATTTGGTAGCATTTCTTTTAGCATGGTTTCAATACCATTTTTCAAGGTTACTGTTGAAGACGGACATCCGCTACATGCTCCTTGTAAAATAACGCTTACTCGTTTGCTTTCTGCGTCGTATGACTGAAAAGCAATGTTTCCTCCATCAGAAGCTACCGCAGGCTTGATATATTCATCTAGAATATCAACAATTTTAGTTTCAACATCAGTTAAATTCTCTTTAGGAATTTCAACGTTTTGTTTTGTTTGTTGCTTTGGTAATTCAGTAATGATTTCTTTACCTTCTTGAATAAAGTTGCGAATAAATGTACGAACCTCTTGGTAAACTTCATTCCATTCAATCATATCGTATTTTGTAATAGAAATATAGTTTTCAGAAATGAAAATTTCTTTTACAAAAGGAAAGTTAAATAAGGCTTGGGCTAGAGGAGAAGACTTACTAGCTTCTTCAATATTTGTAAATTCAACATCAGTTTGTGTTAACGCCTTGTTAGTTCCGAATTTCATTACAGCTGGATTCGGAGTAACTTCTGCATATACTTCAATAGCATCCTTTTTAGTAGTCTCTTCTTTTACTACAGGGTCTCCACTTTGAATATAAGCTTCAATTTGTTCTCTAACTTCTTCTTTAACATCATCCCATTGTACGATATCGTATCGTTGAATTGCTATAAAATTAGCAGTCACTAATACTTTTTTTACAAATGGAAGATAAAAAAGTTGTTGAGCTAAAGGTGAGTTTTTAGCTTCGTCAATATTGTTGTATTCATAACTACCACCGTTTACTAAAATTTTGTTGCTAACAAACTTTAAGATGGTTTCGTTATTGGTTTCTTGTATGTTTATTTTGATAGAACTCATAAGTTGTAAATAAGGAGCAAAATTAAGGTAAAAAACTGAGATATGGATATATAAAAAGTCCTGCTTTATGCAGGACTTTTTATATGGTATTTTCAAGAATTATAAACTGAATGTTACAGTTCCTGAAATTCTTGAGGTATTATTCTTAATAGCTAAATCACTGTTTTGGTAAATTGTATAATATTCTTTGTTGTTAGATTTGGTATAACTTAAGTCAATCTTCATATTGCCAAAGTTATATCCTAATCCAGCAGAGAAACCTTGTATATTATCGTCGTCAGTATTACCCCCTAAAAGTAAATTAGGGTCTTTTTCGTAATGGTATCCACCTCGTACGCTCATGTTATCAAAGCGCCATTCGGTACCGATATTTAAAGCATGAGTATTTCTGTAATCGTGAGTAAAACTAGCGTTAGTGCTCGAAAAGTCTCCGTCGCTAAACTTTATGTTTTTAAAATCTTTATAAGTGTAGTCTACACTAATTAATCCTTTTTTACCTATTACATAAGCTCCACTTGCGGTGAATCTGCTAGGGGTTTTGAACTTATATAAATATGCTTCAGGGCCAATAATGTCAAGATCTTCAGAAATGTTTAAGTCTTCAACTCTATCCATATAAAGTTCATCATAATAATCTTCTAAAACTTCTTGATACCATGTAGGTGTTTCATAAGCTAAACCAAGTCTAATATTCTGGTCGAGTTTGTAAATGAATCCTAAACCGATTGAAAAACCTGTTCCTTGTATATAACTTTCGGTATAATTTTCTACATCTAAAATATTGCCATCTATATCATCATTTATTTCATTAAACAAATGTTCTCTGTAAAATTCGATGTCATGAAAGTTTAAAGATGCACCAATATGTAGTTTGTTTTGATGTACAGATGAAAATCCTAAACTAAATACACTCGATTTTCCGTCAATATAACTAGAGTTGTATTGATTGATACTTCTATCAAACTGAGTTTTTATTGCTTTTGGATCAGCAACATGTTCGTTATAAATTAAATATTGACTATTACCTTCTGCTGCATGGAATCCGCTAAAATCTTTTTTGATTCGGTAATTAAAAGTCAGCGCAAAACGATTCCAATCAGAGTTAAGTGCAGAATCAAAAGATAAAATACCACCAGCTTGCGTTATGTTGAAAAAATCATCTTCTGTATTCGTAGAATTTCCATAGTAATTAGAGGTGTATTCTGTGTTTCTATTACCTAAAGTAACTCCAAAGGTACTTTTAATAGCAACAGCACTACCTGCAGGGTTAATTCCGAAGGAAGAAATATCGCCTCCTAATGCTCCGAAAGCACCACTCATAGCTTCGAAACGAGCAGTTCCGTAGTTGTCGTCTTTAGAAAATAAAACTCCTAAATCATTGTAGTTTAAATATTGTGAATAGGCAGTAAACGTACTGGCAATACCAATTGCTAAAGCTAAAATTCTTTTCATGTGTTCATTTTTTAAAATTATCTCCTAGGACTTCTTGAGTTATTGCTTCTTGAACTTGAGTTATTTCCAGAAGAATTACTTCGAGAACTTCTAGATGGTGCAGAATAACTACGAGAAGAGCTGTTAGAAGATCTTGAATAGCTTCTGTTATTTCTAGTATTACTGTTTCGAGAAGAATATTCCTTTTTACTTCGGTTATTAGATCTAGTGTAGTTGCGAGAATTTCTTGTCGGAGTAGATTTTTTTACTGATCTATTTCTGTCACTACTGTTAGTGTTATAACTTCTAGAATTTCTTGTAGATCTGGTTGTACTTCTGGTTGTACTTCTGTTGTAAGAATTATTATTACTTCTTACAGCATGCCCTCTAGAGCTTCTGGTGGTTCGTGGTACGCTTCTGTAACTTCCGTTAGAACGAGTTCCGCTAGAATTGTAACTTCTTGTTCTGGTAGAACGATTTATAGTTCTGTCGTTAGATCTGTTGCTTCTTGTGTTATAACCTCTAGTATCTCTTGTAGAACGAGTATTTCTAGAACTACGATAAGTTCTGTCGTTACTTCTTCTATAAACATCAGATGAACGTCTTGAAGCAGTAGTTCCTCTACGGTTAGTCGTATATCCTCTTCTAGAGCTTGAAGCTACTCGGTTGTTTCTATAGTAGTTAGCACCTCTATAAGGTCTGTAGTAATTATTGTTATAGTATCTGTTGTAATAATAAGGTCTGTAATAATTGTATCCGTAGTAAGGAGAATTCCAGTAAGAACCATAATAACCACCTCCTAAACCAACATAGAATCCAGAGTTCCAATGGTAAGGGTGCCAATGATGGTTATACCCCCAATAGTTATAATAACGAGGTCTCCACCAAGGTCTGTAGTAGTTGTATCCATAACCATAATAAGAGTCCCAATACCAATCATTGTAATAGCCCCATCTAGGATATGTGTTGATGTTTATAACTACATCACTATTGCTGCTATAGCCCCAAGGCTCATTGTCATTATAAGTAATTCTTGTTTGAGGTTCTTCTTCGTAAATATCTTCCTCTTCATAATAATCAGCATTTTCAGATTTGTAGTTTTCTATATCTGTAAAAATATCTGTTCCGTTTAAAGTACCTAAACGTTCAACTTCTTTGGTAAAGTAATTTTCTTCGTAATCATCATATTGTCTATCATCGGCAATAATTATTCTACGTTGTGGTTGTTCAATGTCGTCGGCATAAATTCCATCATCGTAACCAACAGTTGTTTGTGCAGATCCACAAGAAACGAATGTTGCTACCGTAAAAAGCGATAGAATAAAAAGAGGAAGTTTGGTGTTGGCGTATTGGAACTTCATGGCCTTATGTTTTTAGTTAATGCAAATTATTTTTTATTGAGCAGCAAAAATTAATTTCTTTGTTGGGCTTGTTACCTTATTTAATGTAGTTTTGCAGACACAATTTACGCATAAAAAATAACAATATTTATGCCAAACTTTTGAATATGAGCAAACATTTAACAAAAAGAGCCGAAGATTACTCGAAATGGTATAACGAATTGATTGTCAAAGCTGATTTAGCTGAAAACTCAGCGGTTAGAGGATGTATGGTAATTAAGCCCTACGGATTTGCAATTTGGGAAAACATGCAAAAAGAGTTAGATAGAATGTTTAAAGAAACAGGACATCAAAATGCATACTTTCCTCTTTTTGTTCCCAAAAGTTTGTTTGAAGCTGAAGAGAAAAATGCTGAAGGTTTTGCAAAAGAGTGTGCGGTAGTTACACATTATCGTTTGCAGAATGACCCTGAAAGAGAAGGGAAACTTCGTGTAGATCCTGAAGCAAAGTTAGAAGAAGAGTTAGTAGTGCGTCCAACTTCCGAAGCAATTATTTGGAATACCTATAAAGGATGGATTCAATCACACAGAGATTTACCATTATTAATAAATCAATGGGCGAATGTGGTACGTTGGGAAATGCGTACACGTTTATTTTTACGTACCGCAGAATTTTTATGGCAAGAAGGTCATACAGCACATGCTACAAAAACTGAAGCAATTGCAGAAGCAAAGCAAATGCAAGAAGTATATGCAACTTTTGCTGAAGAGTTCATGGCAATGCCAGTGGTAAAAGGTGCAAAAAGTGAGAGTGAGCGTTTCGCAGGAGCTGATGACACCTTAACTATTGAAGCGTTAATGCAAGATGGAAAAGCATTACAAGCAGGAACATCACATTTCTTAGGTCAGAACTTTGCTAAGGCATTTGATGTAAAGTATACGTCAAGAGAAGGGAAACAAGAATATGTATGGGCAACATCATGGGGGGTATCAACTCGATTAATAGGTGGGTTGATTATGACACACTCTGATGATGCAGGTTTAGTATTACCTCCAAAGTTAGCGCCAATCCAAGTAGTAATCGTTCCCATATATAAAGGAGAAGAGCAATTAGACGCTATTTCTGAAAAGGTAGATGTAATTGTAAATGAATTACGAGCTAAAGGTGTATCAGTAAAATTTGACGATAGAGATACTTTTAGACCAGGAGCTAAGTTTGCAGAATACGAATTAAAAGGAGTGCCTGTTCGAATTGCTATGGGAGCTCGTGATTTAGAAAATGGTACAGTTGAGGTTGCACGTCGTGATACTTTTGAAAAACAAACAGTTTCTAGAGAAGAGGTAGTAGATGTCGTAGCGAACTTATTAGAAGAGATCCAAGAGAATTTATATACAAGAGCGCTAAACTACAGAAACGATCATATTACAGAGGTAAACACATTCGATGAGTTTAAAGATGTGATAGAAAACAAAGGAGGATTCGTTTCTGCTCACTGGGATGGTACTATTGAAACAGAAGATACCATTAAAGAATTAACAAAAGCAACGATAAGATGTATTCCTAACGACGCTAAAGAAGAGGAGGGAGCGTGTGTGTTTACAGGGAAACCATCTACTAAAAGAGTGCTTTTTGCCAAGGCTTATTAAAAAAAATAAAAAAAAGCTTTGTGTAATAAAAAACAGTTTTTATATTTGCACCCGCAATCGCAAAATAGATTGTTTTGGTCCGTTCGTCTAGGGGTTAGGACGCCAGGTTTTCATCCTGGTAACACGGGTTCGATTCCCGTACGGACTACAAGTTCTTAAGCTAGTTTTAGAGTAAAAATAAAACTAATAAAAAGATAAAAATTATTGCAAATAACAAAAAGAGTTGTATATTTGCACCCGCAATCAGAACGATTGTTTTGGTCCGTTCGTCTAGGGGTTAGGACGCCAGGTTTTCATCCTGGTAACACGGGTTCGATTCCCGTACGGACTACGAGTTTTTTATAAACAATTAACGAATTTAGTACAATGGCAAATCATAAGTCAGCATTAAAGAGAATCAGAAGTAACGAAGCGAAGCGCTTAAGAAATAAATATCAGCATAAAACTACACGTAATGCTGTTAGAAAATTAAGAGCTACAGAAGATAAGAAGGAAGCAGAAGGAATGTTTTCGACTGTTGTATCTATGTTAGATAAGTTAGCAAAGAACAACATTATTCATAAGAATAAAGCAGCAAACTTAAAGTCAAAGTTGGCTAAGCATGTTGCAGCTTTATAAGAGTTTTAAGGTTAGTTAATAGTTAAAAACGCCCCGATTTTATCGGGGCGTTTTTGTTTTATAGTTAAGTTTAAAATGTACTTTCTTTTTTTTTTGATTCGAAATTAGTAATATAAATCACTAACGACGGCTGTAAATAAACTAACAGAATCAGTTTATTCCATATATAATCTGTAGGATAAGCTCATAGAGTTAGAGGCTACAAAATCAGTATTTCAAGCTGTTAATTAACTCGTTAGGCTTTTAGATTGTTTTGTTGAAGAAGGTTTTTCTAGCTATTTTTTTCAATAACCTTTTCTATTCTTATTATTCGATTAAAAAAGAAAAACCTAAGGTGTTACCAATCGTACTTTTTATGAGCATCTAAACGAATAAAGATGAATAAGAGTAGTGTGAATCCCCACAAAGAAGAACCACCGTAGCTGAAAAATGGGAGCGGAATTCCTACTGTAGGAAATAAACCGATTACCATACCTATATTCACAGCAACATGAAAAAAGAAGATAGAGGCTATACTGTAACCATATATTCTTGCAAATTTGTTAGTTTGAATTTCTGAAAGGTATATGATTCTATATAGAAGCGCCATAAATAAAATAATAACGAAGGAACTTCCTATAAAGCCCCATTCTTCACCTACGGTACTGTATATATAATCGGTGTGTTGTTCAGGAACAAAATTACCTTGTGTTCTATCTCCTTGTAAAAAACCTTTTCCAGAGAGGCCACCAGAACTAATGGTTTTTTCTGATTGAAAAGAGTTGTACCCAATCCCTTTATTGTCTTGAACTTTTCCTAATAAAATGTCAAATCTATCTTTTTGATGTTGCTCAAGAACATTATTATAGGTGTAACTTATACCTATAATAAACAAAGTAGTAAAGAGATATGAGCTAAGTATTTTTAATGCGTTAAAACGGAAAAAACGCTTGTCTTTATAAATTCCGTAAAGTGTGGCAAGTGTTATAATTAATAAACAAGAAATCAGTACCCATTTGGCGCCAAAAGAAACGGTTAAAATAAATAAAATAATGGTTGTTACTCCGAATAAGATATAGCTTAAGGTAAGTCCTTCTCTGTTTAACACAAAAAAGAACGCAAAATAAATTAATACTGACCCCATATCAGGTTGTAATGCAATAAAAAATGCGGGTAAAAAAATGAGGACAAAGGCTTTTGCTTGGTTTTTTAATAGTTTAAGGTTGTATTGCCGATCACTCATCAATTTAGCTAAGGCTAAAGCAGTGAAAGCTTTTGCAAATTCAGAGGGTTGCAGTCCAATTCCTCCAAAATTATACCAAGAAGTAGCTCCGTTAATTTTTTTTCCGAAGACTAAAACTCCAGCAAGTAAAACCAATGATATAATATATAAAACACTGGCGAATTGTTCGTAAAATTTAGAATTAAAGAAAAGAATAAAAATAATCACAGGAACACTCAACCCTATAAAAATAAGTTGTTTACCGTATTTTGTTGAGAAGTCAAATAGTTCTCTAGATTCTTCTGTTGAAGATGCGGCATAAATATTCATCCATCCAAAGCCAACTAATATGATATATAACAATACAAGTAGCCAGTCAATTCCTGCAAAAATATTATTTCGTTCTTGTCGCAATTGTATCTGTTTTTTGGATTAGTAATTGATTATCGTATCGTTCTTGAAGGCTTAAATTAATCATTCTATCTTCTACATGTTTTCTTGTAACTTCACCTTTTAAATACTTTTCAATTAAAAGACTGGTAATTGGTGCTGCAATTGTAGCTCCGTATCCTCCATTTTCAACAAAAATGGCAATGGCTATTTTAGGATCGTCTTTTGGAGCAAAAGCTACGAAGATTGAATGATCTATCAACTGAACTTTTTTTCCATTAACTCTAATAAAATTTTCAACAGTACCTGTTTTACCGCAAATGTCTATTCCTTTAACTTGACTATATCTAGCCGTACCTCTGGTAAATGTTTCGTACATCGCCTCAATTGCAACAGGAAAATGTTCAGGAGAAACAGTTGTGTTTCTTCGCATTATATAAGTAGAGTCTTTAATAGGTTTGTTATCTATTTTTTTAACAATATGAGGAGTGTAATAATATCCTTTGTTCGCAATTGCAGCAGTCATGTTTGCTAGCTGGATAGGAGTGGTTTCTACTTCACCTTGACCAATAGAATTGGAAATAGTAGTTGTTGCTCCCCATCTAAAATCATAACTTCTATCGTAGAATTTTCCGTCAGGAATTCGTCCTTTTTGGCCAGAAGGTAGGTCATACCCTAAATAATTTCCTAAACCAAAACTTTTGGCATGTTCACTCCAAGCATCTGTACCAATAGTAGCGTTTTCGTATTTATCAACAATTTTTCTGTAGGTGTTAGCAAAATACGTGTTACATGATTTAGCAATAGCTGTTTTTAAACGAACAGGACGACCAACAATATTACAGTGACAGCCCATGAATTCGTTTGGTCTTCTACCATAACGATAACCATGATTACAGAAAAACCCTGAGTTTTCATCAATTACACCTTCTTGTAAGCCAATTAAGCCTGTGAGTATTTTAAAAGGAGAACCAGGTGCGTATGATGCTTGTAAACCTCTGTCGAAAGTAGGCATGTTAATAGTATCGTTAAATAGTCTTACTGAGTTTGGAGAGCGATTTCTTCCAACTAATAAGTTTGGGTCATAAGAAGGGGCAGTTACCAGTGCTAAAATTTCACCTGTTTGAGGTTCTAAAGCTACAATTCCACCTCTTTTACCTTTCATTAATAATTCACCGTATTGTTGTAATTCACTATCAATAGTTAAGGTTAAGTCTTTTCCTGGAACTGCTAACGTGTCGTATTTTCCATCTTTGTACGAACCTGTTATTTCATTTAAGTTGTTACGTTTAAATCTTTTTTTTCCTTTAATACCTCTTAAATAATTTTCATATTGTTTTTCAACACCCCAAGCGCCAATTAATTCTCCTTGTTCGTAATAGTCGCTTTGTTTTGCTTTGTATTCACTTACCTCACTAATATAACCTAATACATTTGCAGCGGATTTTACAGGATAATTACGAATAATACGTTTTTGTACATAAAAGCCTTTGTATTTTGGTAGTTTTTCTTGAAGGTAGGCATAATCTTCTTTAGCTAATTGTTTTAAAAATACTGAAGGAAGCCAACGAGCATAATTTTCAGCTTTTTGAAAACGCTTTTTAAAATCGTCTTTATCAATTTTTAAAAGATTACAGAATTCTAAGGTGTCAAGCGGCTCTACTTCTTTCGGAACAATCATTACATCGTAGGATAATTGATTTGCTACGAGTAGTTTTCCATTACGATCATATATGTAGCCTCTAGAAGGATAATCATACTCAACCTTAATAGTAGCGCTATGAGTTAGATTGTTTTCACTTCCTTTTACGATTTGTAAGTGAAACAATCTAGAGATATAAATAATTCCGATAAGGGTAATTAAAAATAAGAGTAAAAAACTTCGTTTCATGTTAGCTTTTTCCTAAATATAAAACTTCCTAAAAAATACAAGAGTAACGTAAAAATACTAGAAAATAGTGTGTTGATAAGTACGTTAGTGAAATTGTAAAAGCTAAAGTTAGTTAAACTAAACAAGATAAAATGATGAATAAGTGTTAAAATAGCAGTGTAGTTAAACACCTTATCAAAAGATTCGTGTCTTAGGTTAAAAAGTTGATAGTCTGTAGTCGATTTTTTAAAGATAACCTTGAAAAAAAATAGCCTAAGGTAAGCTATAAACAAGGTAGCGAAAGTGTGTATACCTCCAGAGTTAGAAAATGCATCTACCGAAAGTCCTAATAAAAAAGCTGTAATTAAAATAGGAAAACGATTTTCTTTTATAGGATATAGAAAGATAAATACAATGTATATATAAGGGTTTACATATCCTAAAAATAAAATATTGTTAAGAACAAGCACTTGTAGTAACAAGAGAAAAACAAATAAAAGTATTAAGTAAATAGTTCTATTCATTATTGTTTTCTAAATTTTTAATTTCTTCTTTATGAAGATTCGTTACGACATAAATGTACCCTAAGTTAGACATGTCGTTAAAAAGTTTAATATCAATATTGTTAACAGCAGATAATTCTTCGGGAACTCTAATAATAGTACCAATAGGGATTCCTTCAGGAAAAATAATAGATCTACCTCCTGTAATAATCGTGTCACCTACTTGAAATACTGCTTGACGAGGAATATCAGTTAACTGAACAATATTATAATCTTCACCATTCCAAACTAATGTTCCGTAATGATGATTGTTTTTAAACTTAGCATTAATGTTACTTTTAGAGTTTAAAATAGATTGTACTCTGGCAAAATTATTAGATACATTATCAGTAATTCCAATAATACCTTTGCTGTTAATTACAGCCATTTCTTTTGAAACATTGTCGTTTTTTCCTCTGTTAATCGTTATAAAATTATCCGTTTTGCTATAGGAGTTCTTGATGATTTTTCCAGAAGTATAAATGTAATCAGGATTCAATTTAACTGTGTCAATAGCCTGATGACTCGAAATACTATCAAAGTAACTGTTAAGTCTTTCTAATTTATTTTTTAGAGATAGGTTTTCTTCAACTAAAACTGAATTTTTCTCTTTTAAGCTAAGGTAGTCCGATAAATTAGAAGATTTTTGATATAATCCACCAGTAATAAAATTAGTAGAACTAATAAATTTACTTTTATGAAAAGAGTGGTTGTTAATGATTAATGCAACAGCTATAATTTCTAGAAATAGAAAAAATAAGAAGAACTTATACTTCTGAAAGAAATAAATAAGCTGTTGCATAAATAATCATTCAATTTTATTTGATTAATACTGTTTTGTATTTTTCTAGGTTTTTTAACGCAATACCAGTACCACGTACAACCGCACGTAATGGATCCTCTGCAACGTAAACAGGTAAATCTGTTTTTCTAGACAAACGCTTGTCTAAACCTCTAAGCATAGATCCTCCACCAGCAAGATAAATACCAGTATTATAAATATCGGCAGCTAGTTCAGGTGGTGTTTTAGATAATGTTTCCATCACAGCATCCTCAATACGTAGAATAGACTTGTCTAAAGCTTTAGCAATTTCACGATACGAAACTTGTACTTGCTTAGGTTTTCCACTTAATAAGTCACGACCTTGCACCATCATGTCTTCAGGTGGATTGTCTAAATCTTCAGTTGCAGAACCTATTTGTAGTTTTATTTTTTCAGCTGTAGTTTCTCCAACATATAAGTTGTGTTGGGTACGCATGTAGTACATAATATCGCTTGTAAATAAATCACCAGCTACTTTTACTGATTGATCACATACAATGCCAGCAAGTGCTATAACAGCAATTTCAGTGGTACCACCACCTATATCAATAATCATGTTTCCTTTAGGTTCCATTATGTCAACACCAACACCAATAGCAGCAGCCATAGGTTCAAAGATTAAATAAATTTCTTTAGCGTTCATGTGACGACCAGAATCAATTACTGCTCGTTTTTCTACTTCGGTAATTCCTGAAGGAATACAAATTACCATACGTAATGATGGTGGAAAAAGCCTCTTTTTAATTGCAGGAATTTGTTTTACAAATTCCTTAATCATTTCTTCAGAAGCTTGGAAATCTGCTATAACACCGTCTTTTAACGGACGTATAGTTTTGATATTTTCATGGGTTTTTCCTTGCATTCTATTTGCTTCATGACCTGTGGCGATAATTTTACCTGTTATTCTGTTACGAGCAACAATAGAAGGGTTGTCTATAACAACCTTACCATTGTGAATTATAAGTGTATTGGCAGTACCTAAATCTACTGCAATATCTTCTGTCATGAAATCGAAAAAACCCATAAAGATTTCGTTATTTTATATTTATTTTAATGTATTTTCACAAATCTAATAAAAATCTGTGGGTAATTTACATTGAATATAATTAATGTTTAAAATGTCTTGTTCCAGTAAAAACCATTGCTACATTGTTATCATTACAATAGTCAATACTTAATTGATCTTTAATAGAACCTCCTGGTTGAATCACACTTTTAATTCCTGCTTTATCTGCAATTTCTACACAGTCAGGGAAAGGGAAAAATGCATCACTAGCCATAACCGCTCCGTTTAAATCGAAGTTAAAGCTTGTTGCTTTTTCAATTGCTTGTCTTAAAGCATCAACTCTACTTGTTTGACCAGTTCCGCCAGCTAATAATTGCTTATCTTTTACTAAGATAATTGTATTAGATTTTGTGTTTTTACATAGCTTAGATGCAAATAACAAGTCCTCTAACTCACTTTCTGATGGTTTATTGTTTGTTGGGTACGATAAATCTTCTAATTTATCAGTAATGTAGTCTTTATCTTGAACTAAAACCCCGTTTAAAGCAGTTCTTACTGTTTGTTTTGGTAATTCTATTTCTTTTTGAACTAAGATTACTCTGTTCTTTTTACCTTTTAATATTTCTAAAGCATCAGCATCGTAAGCAGGTGCAATAACAACTTCACAGAATAATTCGTGAATTTCTTCAGCAGTAGCTTTATCTATTTTTGTGTTTGCAATTAAGATTCCTCCAAAAGCAGAAACAGGATCACCTGCTAAAGCATCAACATAAGCTTGGTGAATTGTTTTACGTTGTGCAAAACCACAAGCATTGTTGTGTTTTAAAATAGCAAATGTTGGATCTTCACCTTTAAATTCTTCAATTAAGTTTACAGCAGCATCAACATCTAGTAAGTTGTTGTAGCTTAACTCTTTTCCGTGTAACTTATCAAACATTGCGTCTAAATCTCCAAAGAAAAATCCTTTTTGGTGTGGGTTTTCTCCATAACGTAATACTTTTGAAGTAGTTTCACTTGCTTTGTAAACGATTTCGTCTTCGTTAAAATAATTGAAGATAGCCGTGTCGTAGTGAGACGAAATATTAAAGGCTTTTGCAGCAAACTTTTTTCTGTCGGTTAAGGAAGTGTTTCCGTTGTTTTCAGAAATAATATTTAAGAACTCTGCGTATTGCTCCATTGAAGAAACAATTACTGTGTCTTTAAAGTTTTTAGCAGCAGCACGGATTAATGAAATTCCTCCGATATCAATTTTTTCAATGATATCTTGTTCAGGAGCACCAGAAGCTACTGTTTTTTCAAAAGGATATAAATCTACAATCACTAAATCTAACTGCGGAATGTTGTATTCTTCCATTTCAGAAACATCCCCGTCATGGTCTTGTCTGTTTAAAATACCACCAAAAACTTTAGGGTGTAATGTTTTAACACGACCTCCTAAAATTGAAGGGTACGAAGTAACGTCTTCTACAGGTACAACATCAATACCTAAGTCGTTGATAAATTTCTCTGTACCACCAGTAGAATAGATAGTAACACCTAGTTCGTTAAGTTTTTTTACGATAGGCTCTAATCCGTCTTTATGAAAAACGGAAATTAATGCTGATTTAATAGTTTTTGTATTGTCCATTATTGTTGTGTTGTTGAGCTTGCAAAGCTAGTAAAAGCCTAGGGCTTACACAATAAAATTTTAAGTTTTGAAAAGTAAAAAACGCCACCAAAATTAATTCGATTCTGGTGGCGCTTTCATACAACAAATATGAAAAAAGAAAACATTACTCTGCAGTTTCTAAAAAATTACGAAACCAAGCAGTAAATTTTTCTAGTAAAGATTGTTGAGATGCTGAACGAGCATTAGCATTACCTAATGCTGCATAAGAAGGATATTCTCTATTGCTCATAATAAGGGGATTAAATGGGGGTTATTAAAAAACTTACCAAATAAAACAAAAAAAATCCTAAAAATCAAATGATTATCTAAAAAATTAGATAAAACTTGCTACTTTGTTGCATACATATTCCAATAAAGCCTCATCATTAGGGGTAAAAGGGTTAACGGTATGAGAATCAATATCAATTTGACCGATGTTTTCTCCGTTTACAAAAATTGGAATTACAATTTCCGATTTCACCTTCCATCCGCAAGAAATATAATTATCTTGTTCGCTAACATCTTGTACTACAAAGTTTTTGTTACTTACAGCAACTTGACCACAAATTCCTTTTCCGAAAGGGATAATAGTGTGTTCGGTTGGTTCTCCGTTAAATTGTGCTAGCTTTAGTTCTTCCTTATCTCCGTTTCTAAAGTAAAACCCAACCCAATCGTAGTAAGCAATTTCAGAAGCTAAATAATCGCAAATTTGTTGTAGTTTTTCTTCTTTTGAAGAAGTGTTACTAACTATAGTATCAATATTATTTTTTAATTCTTGTATGTTCATTTTATATGTTTCTTATCTTGTTCGTAAAGACTTGTATGTGCTTACAAAAATAGCATAAAAAAATCCCGAGAAATAAGCTCGGGATTTTTTATTACATCATTTGTAAATTGTTAATTTCTTGTTGTGTAAGCTCACGCCATCTACCACGAGGTAAATTCTTCTTGGTTAATCCAGCAAAAACAACTCTATCAAGTTTTATTACATGGTAACCAAAGTGTTCAAAGATTTTACGAACGATACGGTTTCTTCCTGAGTGGATTTCAATACCAACTTCAGTCTTTTTCTCTCCATCTACATAAGAAACTGCATCAATAAATACCTTTCTTCCTTCGATAACTACATCACCACGTAATTTTTCTAAATCAGCTATAGTTAATTTCTTGTCTAACGAAGCATGATATAGTTTACGTACATTGTGCTTTGGATGTGTTAACTTCTTGGCCATTTCACCGTCATTGGTAAATAATAATAAACCAGTGGTGTTTCTGTCTAGTCTTCCTACAGGGTAAATACGTTCTTTGGTAGCATTCTCAATAATTTCCATCACTGTTTTACGACCGCGATCGTCTTCCATGGTTGTGATGTAATTTTTAGGTTTGTTAAGTAATACATAACGTTTTCTTTCCATAGAAATTAACGTACCATCAAAACGAACTTCATCAGTTGGTTGTACTTTATATCCCATTTCAGTAACTAATTTTCCGTTTACTGAAACACTTCCGTGCTCGATATAAGTGTCAGCTTCTCTACGAGAGCAAATTCCTGAGTTTGAGATGAATTTGTTTAAACGAATACCAGTATCTTCTGTTTTTTTCTGAACAGGTTTGTTGGTTTTAGGTTTTCTGAAATCTTTTTTGAATTGATTTTTTCCTTGAGGATTGCTGTTGCGTCCAGCTTGTCGTCCTCTCGACGAGTTTTTTGAATTCATTCTTAAATTTTTAAAAAGTGCGCAAATTTACGGTAATTATTTGAGTTTTAATCTAAAACTTCAATTACTTTATCTAAAATCAGCGATTTATCAATAAATAACAAACTGAATACTCCAATTAATAATAACACTTTTAAAATGTTATGTGCTAACCTGTATTGATTTTTATGAACGGAATTCCATGTGTAAAATCCGACAAAAATTAAGGTGATTGCTGCTAAATAGAAGTAGTATTTCATGTATTCAATAGCAGGGTAGGTGTTTATAATCCCGATAGGAACTAATGTAAGAAACATTAATAAAATAATAGTTCTTTTGGTAGTACGTTCGCCATAAATTACAGGAAAAGTATTGTAGTTGTTGGCGATAGCTCCTTTAATGTTTTCTAAATCTTTGATTAATTCTCGTGTCATAATAACTAAAAAGAGAAAAATTGCATGCACAAAAATCACTTTTGAAAAGTTTTTATAATGTACAAATACAACAAAAAAAGGGAGTATAGTTAAGATGGTTGCAGTAATGAGTCCAACCAACGGATATTTTTTTAATTTATGTGAATAAAACCAAATGCCGAAAATATACACCGCAAAAAAGAAAGCTGCTCTCCATGATACTAACCAGCCAAAACCAAAGCCAATAAAATTCAGTAAAAAATAAAGTCTGAGCTTTGTTTCTTGTTTTACGTAGGAGTCAATCCCAGTTTTTATAGGACGATTGATTTTATCAGCATTTTTATCATAAAAATTATTGATGATATATCCTGCTGCAACTACACAAACAGTAGCGATAACTAAGTAGAGTAAATGCCAATCGAAAACAACAGGCTTAACCGATTTTACATCAGAGAAAATAAAAATAGCAGCCAAATATTGGGCTGCTATTAATACTAAAATATTGTAACCTCTTATGACTGATAAAAGGCTTAATATTTTTAAAAGTAAGGTGTTGTTTTTAAATGTACTCATAGTAGCATTTTAAAAGCGGTACACCAATTCTAATTTATAATCTTTTAAACTATTTTTTGCTTTTTCGTAATCTTCAGTAAATCCTAAGATATAACCTCCACCACCAGAACCACAAAGCTTTAAGTAGTAATCGTTTGTTTGAATTCCATTTTCCCAAACTTTATGAAAAGCAGTAGGAATCATAGGTTTAAAGTTAGTTAATACTACTTTTGATAACTTTTTTACATTACCAAACAACGATTTTACGTTTCCTTGTAAAAAATCTTCAATACAAGCATCAGTATGCGTAGCAAACTCTTCGCTTATCATTTTACGGAATCCTTCGTTTTTCATCTTATTCATAAAGATGTTAACCATAGGTTCAGTTTCACCAACTTGTTCAGAATCTAGTAAGAAAACAGCTCCTTTTCCTTCTTTTTGAGATGGAATGCCAGCTGGTTCAATATGTTCTTTCGAATTGATTAAGATAGGTAAGCTTAAATATGAGTTTAACGGATCTAATCCAGAACTTTTTCCGTGGAAAAAAGATTCCATTAAAGAAAAAATCTGTTTTAATGCAAGTAACTTATCGCGTGTTAGGTTTTCTAAAACCGTAATTTTATCGTTAGCATACTGGTCGTAAATAGATGCCACTAAAGCACCAGAACTTCCCACTCCATATCCTTGCGGAATAGAAGAGTCGAAGTACATACCATTATCGATGTCATTTTTTAATGAAGCTAAATCAAAAGAAACTAAATCAGAGTTTAAGTTTGCTAAATACGTATAAAATTTAGCTAAACTTTGATTTGATTTTTCAGCTTCTCCGGTTAGGTTTTTAGCAGACTTTAATGCGCCTTTATAAGAGCTAAAAGGAATAGCTAGTCCTTTAGAATCTTTGATGATTCCGTATTCTCCGAAGAGTAATATTTTAGCGTAAAATAAGGGTCCTTTCATAGGTGTTTTAATTACAGGGCAAAGATACGAGTAAAAGTGCTAGTTTACAAACTAGTATACGTTTTTGTAAAAAGTTTTCCAAATACCAACTTTCTCGTTTTCTCGATATTTTCCTTTAGATTCGATTTTACCGTTTTTGTAAAAAGTTTTCCAAATGCCTTCTCTTTTACCATATTCGTATTTACCTTCTTCTTTAAGTTCTCCTGATTCGTAGTAAACTTTTCGTATGCCGTGTAACTTTCCGTCTTTATAATTGGCTTTATGAAAAGGTTTACCGTTAGGGTGATAATACAATACTAAACCGTCAAATTCTTCTTCATTAGGAATGTTAACAGTGCTAAATCCTTCCATTTGAATTTGGCCATTTTTGTAGTAATCTACAATCCAAA
Source organism: Tenacibaculum sp. TB-56 (assembly GCF_059716275.2). Taxonomy (NCBI): domain Bacteria; kingdom Pseudomonadati; phylum Bacteroidota; class Flavobacteriia; order Flavobacteriales; family Flavobacteriaceae; genus Tenacibaculum; species Tenacibaculum sp. TB-56. The sequence goes on from NZ_CM201367.1 coordinate 1,670,582, forward strand.
AGCCATTGTTCATTCTTTTAGGTGTGGGTCTGTAAAATTCGTGATTTTCTTTAGTTGTTTCTTGCCAGTTTTTATCAAACCACACAGTGTCTTGCGCAAAGATGGACGTAGTGATAAAAAGGGAAACAAAAAATAGTAGTATAGTTGAATTTCTCATGATAGTAGGAAATTTAGTTAAGGTTACACAAGTCTTGCACCAAGATCCGTGCTATCACAAATATACTGATTTTTTTGGCAGTATGCAGCTAAAATATTCTTAATAAACAGTTCAATTTCAGTCTTTTCTGAATTAGGGTAAAGTACATGTACGTTTGCACCTGCATCTAAAGTAAAGCAAATATTACTGTTGTTTTCCTCTCTGTATTCCCAGATTTTATTGATAATTTCTAACGTATTAGGTTTCATCAAAATAAAATACGGATTACTAGTTAACATCATTGCATGTAGCGTTAACGCTTCGCTTTCAACTAAATTGATAAAGGATTTGATGTCTCCGTTTTGAAGGATTTTGGATAGTTTTTCAAGGTTCTCATTCGCTTGAATAAAACGATTTTCAGCATACGGATGATCGTGCATCAAATTATGACCAACAGTACTAGAAACTTGTTTTTCTCCTTTATCAACCAATAAAATGGTGTCTTGATAGTTTTCGAAAATAGGATGTACTTCGTATGGGAATTTTACACCAAATAAGTCTGAGCTTCCATCGATCTTTGGATGTTTACCCCAAACCACTAACGGACCTTCAATACTTCTACTAGCACTTCCAGAACCTAAACGAGCTAAGAAAGATGCTTTTTTGTTGATGTATTCCTTAGTTAACTCTGGATTTAATTCTTTTTCTAAGCTCATTAAACACATAGCGATAGCGCTCATTCCGCTTGCAGAAGAAGCAATTCCGCTACTGTGCGGGAAAGAGTTTTCCGAAGAAATAACCATTGAATACTCTAAGATATACGGACAATATTCTTGAATTCGCTCAAAGAACTTAGCTATTTTAGGTTTAAAATCATCTTTCTTTTTTCCTTCAAAGAACAATTCAAATTGAGCTTGATTTTTAGGGGTTGTCTTTGAAAACTCAATTTTTGTAGTAGTATGACAGTTGTTTAGCGTGAAGCTTATTGAAGCATTTTTTGGGATTTGTGGTTCACTTTTTCCCCAGTATTTTACCAAAGCAATATTGCTAGGTGTTTGCCAAGTAACTGTTAAGTTTTCTACTTTTTTGTCTTGAGATTGAAATATAAAATCAGATGTATTCAAAGTGTAAAATTTTGCGGTAAAGATAAAGTTTCACTTACACTTGTGCTAATGAATTTTTAATTGGGTATTTTTGTTGCATGAGAAAAATTAAACTGATTTGGGATTTTAAAGGTCCTGATGGATTGGAAACGGCAAAGCATCACTGTATACATTTAAAAGAGTTTGCACAGATAGATAATTTGCCATATCATGAAGTAAATTTTGTATCTTTAAACAAAATGCATACCATTGCTTTTATAGTGGTTGATGAAGAGAATATGAAGATTTTTAGAGATGCATTAAAACCTCATAGAGGAGAATTAGCGTAAATAACACAAAAAAATAGACCTATGTTTTTAATTAATGCCTTAGCAAAACCAAAAAAATCATCTGAACATTACGATGAAGTTTTAGGAGCGTATGTAAGTTTGTATATCGATTATAAAGATATCGAAGGAGCTATGCAGTTAGCTAAATTTTACATCAAGGAAGAAGACTGGAAAGTAGTAGAAATAGAAGACGAATATTTTACGTTAGATTCTGTTGACGATGTAGAAGATGAAGAGCAAAAAGAGTTGTATGAAGAAGCTGTAGAGTATGGGTACTCTATCGTTTTTAACTGCTACGAAGAAGAAGGAGAAGAAGACGAAGATTAAAAAAAATAAAGTCATTTCGAACGAAGTGAAAAACTTCAATTTATGTTCGAAATGACTTTTAATCTATTCTGCAATAGCATTTGCGCAAATAAAACCTCCTGTCCACGCATTTTGAAAGTTGAAGCCACCAGTAACGGCATCAATATTTAATACTTCACCTACAAAAAACAAGTTTTTGTGTTTTTTGCTTTCAAAACGTTTAAAGTTAATTTCTTTTAAATCGATACCGCCAGCAGTTACAAATTCTTCTTTAAAAGTAGTACGGCCATTTGCGTTAAACAACCCTTTTGTTAATTGATTCGCTAAATTTTGAAGTTGCTTATTGCTCAAATCAGCCCAATTCTGATTGTTTTTTATTTCTGAAGCTGCAACTAATCGTTCCCATAATCGACGAGGAATATCGCTAAAAGGAGATTTTAAATTCACTTGCTTTTTAGCTTGCGATTTTTTTAACTGTTGCAACTCATCAAAAACTGAATCTGTATCTTGTCCTAGCCAATTTACCAATACGTTGTATTGATAATTTTTGTCAGCTAAAATACGAGCACCAAAAGCGGATAGTTTTAAGATAGCAGGACCACTTAATCCCCAATGGGTAATTAATAATGGACCAGAATTTTCTAAATTCGTTCCAACAAGTGTTACTTCGGCATTAGGAACGGATATTCCGCCTAAATCTATAATTCGTTTGTCTTTGATATTAAAAGTAAATAAAGAAGGAACAGGTTCAATAATTGTGTGATCTAGGGTTTTACATAAATCCCAAACTTTTTTACTACTTCCTGCAGCAACCACTACGAAATCAGCTTCAAAATTTTGATTTTTTGTGTTGATAATCCATTTCTCATTTTGTTGAGAAATGGAGTTCACACCATGATTTTTTAACACCGTAATTCCGAGGTTATCAACAGCGTCTTGAAAACAATCAATAATTGCTTGAGAAGTATTAGCTTCTGGAAATACTCGATTATCTTCTTCTATTTTTAAAGGAACTCCTCGATTTTCAAACCATTCAAAAGTATCACCCGTCATGAATTGATGAAATGGTCCAAGTAATTCTTTTTCTCCTCTAGGATAAAATTTTGTCAATTCCTTGGGATCAAAACAAGCATGCGTAACATTACAACGGCCTCCACCAGAAATTTTTACTTTTTGTAAAACCTCTTTTCCTTTCTCAAGAATAGTAATGTTCAATTCAGGATTGAGTTCTTTTGCATTAATAGCAGTAAAATAGCCTGCTGCTCCACCACCAATAATAATGACTTTTTTCATTATAAAATCATTTCTTTATATGAAAGGATAGTATTGAATCCTTTTTGTTGAAAATAGTTAATGCTGTCTTCATTACCTGTAGCCAAAATAAAATCTCCACCCCAAGCACCTAGGCTTTTTACTTGTCCAAAATAATCTGGAAATGTAGTTTCTTTTACAGGATTTATTTTAATTATTGAGCTAATAAGTTTTTCATGCTCAATAATAATTTTGTTTAGGTCTTTTGAAGTGTTCGTGTGCAAAAACTCTCGTGTCAAGTTATCTATTTCAGGAATTAACCGTAGCGCTTCTTCTTTGTGTTTTTTATAGTGAGCAATTCCTTCTCTACTATTTTGTTTTTGATTCAAATGCACAAAAAACAATTCCTCAGAAAAACTTGGATTGAAATTTACTTCTTCAATATGAGGTTGTTGACTTCGACTACGCTCAGTCATCATTAATCTATATAGAATAGGAGTGTTATGTTTTGCACAAGCAATATCGTAACCACTTCCAGAAAAAGCATTCCAAAGTAATGTAAACGGATTTATATTAGCCCAAGTAGCAATATTATTAATTAAAGTTGAAGAACTTCCTAATCCCCAGTTTTGTGGAAATGTTAGGTTTGTTTTTACAATATACCCATGATTAGTATTTAAAAAATTAGGATTTAATTTTTTTGCTTCTTGTAAAATATCATGTAAAGTTTCAGCTATAAATTCGGCACTACCTTCTTTATCAGAGTTAAATGTAGCTGAGGTTAACCTAAGTTTTGGTAAATCGAAAGAAGCTTCAAACCAACATTCTCCTGTATGGGTAAAACTTCCCCAAATAAGTTGTGGTTCTTTAATCGGTTCAACGATTAAGTCTTGTCCAAACTTGGTAGGAATAGCCAATGATGTAGCGCCATCTAGAACAACATATTCGCCGGTGAGTAATAATTTTCCGTTAGAATAGTGTCGCATTATACCAGCCCAAATTGTTTAAAATGATGGGTAAAGTGTTTTATTTGAAACTTTTTCCAATACTCATAATCCAACTCTCCAAAAAATGGATGCACTACTTTTCGGTTTGGATCTTCATTAAACACAGTCTCAAAATATTGAACCTGATGTATCAAATCATCAATAGCTTCGTTCATTGAATCAAACTTCAGTGGAGTTGGATCTTCTGATAAAAAAGGAGCTTTAAATCCAACTTGTAATTCGCCATCGGTATTTAAAAAAGGTTTTCTTCTAGCTGTTTTCTCATCAGAAACATACATGTCAACATGCCAATTTCCATTAGCTATTTGAGTAACTGTACTTAAATGCTCTACCATTTGTTGCCCGTTCATTTTTCCAAATAAGGGTTTTGCATCAGCTGCTAAATTTATAAGCTTACTACGTACTTCTTCCTCATTTAAAAAGTCTACCCATTGCACTTTTGGTTTGCGAAGCTCATTTAGTTTTTCAACTACAGCACTGTGTGAGGCCGTTCTATCTTCAAAATAAGCAACGACTGCTTCTTTTTCTTCGTTGGTGGCTTTGTGTTGATTTAAGATGTTCATCAAGTGCATTTTCATATGTCCATGTTGAATACCTTTAGTAGTTAAGGCACGTAAAGCAGCAAAATTTTGCGCTAAACCAGCCGCAGCGATAATTTGCATTAAGGTGCGTGCGCTTGGTTTTTGCATCATATCTAGCGATAGTTTCGCCATTGGGTGTAATGCTGTTAATCCACCCACAGTTCCTAATGCTAGAGGAATTTCAATCCAAAACCTAAAAATACCGTCTTTTACTTCACAGTGTGTTAGGCTTTTATATTGTCCATCTTTTGAAGCATACGCATGTGCTCCTGCTTCAATCGCTCTAAAATCGTTACCAGTTGCCAACACAACAGCATCTATTCCATTCATAATACCTTTATTGTGTGTAACTGCACGATACGGTTCTATTTCAGCGATTTTAACTGCTTGTTCAAATTTTTGAGCAAACTTTTCAGGATTTTTGCCTCCTAATTCTTCTACCTTACAGCTAACTTCCGCTCTAACTAAACATTCAGGAACGTAGTTAGAAAGTATGCTCATCACAATTTCAATATCATCTTTCCTAAAAGCTTTAGCAATAGCTTCTAAACAAGAATTGATAAAGTTAGCACCCATACTATCTTTTGTTTCAAACGTAACATGTAATTGATAGTAATCTGCTAGTTTATCGGTTTTGTCAACCAGTTGAATATCTAAAATACCACCACCACGTTTTTCCATATTCTTTGTAATGGATGCAGTGGCAGCATGTAATTCGGTTTTTTGTTGATTAAAATAGGTTTCTAACTCTTTTTTGTTACCAGCATACATAAAATGTACCTGACCAATTTTTGTAGTAGAAATTACTTCTGTTTTAAATCCTCCACGAGTACTCCAAAACTTGGCAACTAAAGAAGCAGCAGCAACAACAGAGCTTTCTTCAACCACCATTGGTATTACATAACTGCGTCCGTTAATAATAAAGTTAGGAGCAATGCCGTAAGGCATATAAAAATTAGAAATGGTATTTTCAATAAAATCATCGTGCAGCTGTTGTAGTTTTTCGTCTACATTCCAGTATTGCTTAATGGTTTGTATAATTTCTGGTTGATTGTTAAAGTAACTTTCTGCCAACCAGTCTATTTTTTCCTCTTTGGTAAGTTTTGAAAAACCAGAGATCGTTTTAGACATCCTCAATTCATTTTTTGATGGTTCAAAGATAAGTGAAACGTGTTAAAATAGGGGTGATATTTAGTTTTTATGATTTTTTTGAGGGGGTTTTTGGCTATTTTTCCGTAAACTTGGCAAACTTTTTAGATAAACAACAACTTAATATGAAGAAATTATTACTATTTTTTATAGGGATATCTTCGCTAGTGCAAGCTCAGAAAAAAGATATTTCCTTAGAAGATATATGGAGAAAAGGCACGTTTAGAGCAGATTATATGAACTCTTTAAATTCTATGAATGGAGATTTTTATTCGCTACTAAACTATGAAAATGGAAGTACTTCGGTAGATAAATACAGCTATGAAACTTTAGAAAAAGTAGCTACTATTGTAGATAGTAAAGATTTAGCAGGATTGAAATCATTTCAATCATATAGTTTTAACAATGACGAAACCAAATTGATTTTAGGTACTAACTTTAAGTCAATTTTTCGTCATTCTTTTTTAGGTACATTTTATGTGTACGACATTGCTAAAAAGACATTAGATCTTATAGGTACAGATATTCAGGAACCTACATTTTCTCCTGACAGCAAAAAAGTAGCCTATGCTAAAGCAAATAACTTATTTATTAAAGATTTTTCTGATAATACAGTTACTCAAATAACTAGCAACGGAAAAAAGAATGAAATAATTAATGGTATTACTGATTGGGTATACGAAGAAGAATTCGGTTTTGTAAAAGCTTTCGATTGGAGTGCAGATGGTAACAACCTAGCTTTTTTACGTTTCAATGAAAGTGAAGTAAAAACGTTTTCTATGGATGTTTACGGAAAAGAAAAATATCCATCTCAACACGTTTTTAAATATCCAAAAGCAGGAGAGGCTAACGCAAAAGTTTCATTACATATCTTCTCATTAAATACTGGTAAAACTGCTGAGATAAGAGTAGGAGATTATGAATATATTCCGAGAATTAACTGGACAAGCGATGCTAATTTATTAGCTGTTCGTACGTTAAATCGTCATCAAAATGATTTAAAAATGTATTTTGTTGATGCTAACTCTTACAGAAGTCACTTAGTTTTAAATGAAACAGATAAAGCTTACGTAGATATCAACGATGATTTAACATTTTTAGATGATAACAGTTTTATCTGGACAAGTGAAAAAGATGGTTACAATCACGTTTACCACTATAATAAAGACGGACAGTTATTAAATCAAGTAACTAAAGGAAACTGGGAAGTTACCTCTTACTACGGTTATAATGCTGTTAAGAAAACTATTTACTATCAATCGGTAGAAAATGGTTCTATCAATAGAGGAGTTTATAGTATTTCTTTAGACGGAAAGAATAAGAAGTTGTTAAGCAATCCTTCAGGAACAAACAATGCTTCTTTCAGTAAAAACATGCACTATTTTATCAATACGTTCTCAGATGCAAACACACCACCTGTGTATACTTTACGAAATGATGAAGGAAAAGTATTAAAGACAATTATTGATAATACAAATTTAAAAGAGGTTGTAGCAGGGTATAATTTAAGTGAAAAAGAGTTTTCAACGATCAATGTAAATGGAAACGATTTAAACATGTATACTATCAAGCCAGCAAACTTTGACGCGAATAAGAAATATCCAGTTTTAATGTATCAATATTCTGGCCCAGGTTCTCAAAATGTAAAGAATAGCTGGAATGGGGCTAACGATTACTGGCATCAAATGTTAGCACAAGACGGATATATTGTTGTTTGTGTTGACGGTAGAGGAACAGGATTTAAAGGTCGTGACTTTAAAAAAGTTACTTATATGAATTTGGTGAAGTATGAAACGGAAGACCAAATTTCAGTAGCTAAAGAATTAGCAAAATTATCGTATGTAGACGCAAATAGAATTGGTATTTGGGGATGGTCTTTTGGAGGACACATGAGTACCAACTGTTTATTAAAAGGAAATGATGTGTTTGCAGCGGCAATTGCTGTAGCACCAGTAACTACATGGCGTTTTTACGACACTATTTATACTGAGCGTTACATGCGTACACCAGAGGAGAATCCAGCAGGGTATGATGATAATTCACCATTAAATTATCCAGAATTATTAAAAGGAAAGTATTTATTAATTCACGGAACAGGTGATGATAACGTACACGTGCAAAATGCTTACAGAATGGCTGAAGCGTTAATTCAAGCTAACAAGCAATTTGAATGGGGTATATATCCTGACAAGAATCATGGTATTTATGGAGGTAACACACGCTTACACTTATATACTAAGATGACGAACTTTATTAAAAACAACTTATAAACTAAAACAATATATTATGGCTAAAAATGTAGCAACCGAAAGGGAAATATTTGGGCATCCAGTAGGATTATTTATGTTGTTCTTTACAGAAATGTGGGAACGTTTTTCATACTACGGTATGAGAGCTTTACTGGTTTTATATTTAATTAGCGAAGTAGCAAGCGATAATCCAGGTTTAGGATGGTCTAAAAGTGATGCTAGTAGTTTATATGGTTGGTACACAATGCTTGTTTATATTACTCCAATTATTGGAGGAATTATTGCCGATAAAATTTTAGGATTTAGAAAGGCAATTATCATAGGTGCTGTATTAATGACATTAGGGCATTTATCATTAGCTTTTGAACCAATGCCAGCGTTTTATTTAGGGCTTGGTTTATTAATTGTAGGTAACGGGTTTTTTAAACCTAACATTTCTTCAATTGTAGGGCAGTTATATCCAGAAGGAAGTGATAAAAAAGATTCAGGATACACTATTTTTTACCAAGGAATTAACGTAGGAGCTTTCTTAGGATCAATTTTATGTGGTTACTTAGGAGAAACTTTAGGATGGCACTATGGATTTGGATTAGCAGGTATATTCATGTTTATAGGATTAATTCAGTTCCATTTAGCACAAAAAATGTTTGGTGAAATTGGATTAGCACCAAAGAAAGAAACTTCTGAAGAAGCTGCAGCAGTAGAAAAAGAGCCATTAACAAAAGTAGAAACACAAAGATTAATTGTTGTTGGTGTTTTAGCATTTTTCTCTATCTTTTTCTGGGCAGCTTTTGAACAAGCAGGTTCAAGTATGAACATTTTCGCAAGTGAATATACTGATAGAAGTTTAGAGGGAGTTGGAGTTACAGTTTTTAAAATAGTTGGAGCTTTGTTATCTGCTTTACCAGTGGTAATTTTAACTTGGTTATTCATAGGAATGTTCAAGGCAATTGGTAAAACGTATGCTACAGCAATGATGTTTATGGCATTAAGTGTTACCATTTTATGGGGAATTATAGGATACATGATTTACAATCAATTTTTTGATGAAAATCCTGAAGTACCTGCAACATGGTTCCAGAGTTTAAATGCGTTATTCATCTTTACTTTAGCACCTTTATTTTCTTGGATTTGGCAAAAATTAGCGAAGACAAAATACAATCCTAACGGGCCTCAAAAATTTGCAATTGGTTTAATATTATTAGGATTAGGTTTTATTCCAATGGTAATAGGATCAGCAGGATTAGGTGTTGATTCAGTACAAAAAACGAGCATGATTTTCTTAGTATTAGCATATTTGTTACATACAATGGGAGAGTTAAGTTTATCTCCAGTAGGTCTTTCTTATGTAAATAAATTATCACCAAAAAGATTATTAGGTATCATGTTTGGTATTTGGTTCTTCGCTTCAGCGATGGGTAATAAGTTAGCAGGATCTTTTTCTAGCTACATGGAAAAAATCGCACAAGAATCTTCTATGGCCGATTTCTTCAACATCTTAGTTTGGATTCCAATCATCGGTGGTGTGGTATTATTCCTTTTAAGTTTCCCTCTTAAAAAATTAATGCACGGAGTAAAATAATAAGGAACATTTAACCTCATGATAGTTTTTTATCATGAGGTTTGTTATATATAAACGATAAATAAATATGAGTTCAGTTACATCAAATGATTTTTTTAAGTCAAAAGTATTAGGTCATCCTTCAGGGTTATTTGTGCTTTTTTTCACAGAAATGTGGGAACGTTTTTCGTTTTACGGAATGCGTGTATTATTAATAAACTTTTTAACAGCAGCAGCAATTGGTGCTAATCCAGGTTGGGAATGGTCGGCAGAAAACGCAGGAGCATTATTTGGTACCTATGCAATGTTATTATACTTAACCCCAATTTTAGGAGGTATCATAGCCGATAAATTAACAGGATACCGTTGGGCAGTAGTTATTGGTTCGATCATTATGACCTTAGGACACGCTGCAATGGCTATTGAAACAGAGTTTTGGTTGTATGTTGGTTTAGCTTTATTAGTAATAGGTACAGGTTTTTTTAAGCCTAATATGACGTCTATTATTTCAGAAATGTATAAAGACTTACCAGAAAAGAAAGATGGTGCTTATACTATTTTTTACATGGGAGTTAACGCAGGAGCTTTCTTTGGAATGATGTTATGCGGATACTTAGCAGAAAAAGAAGGATGGTCTTGGGGATTCGGTTTAGCTGGAATCTTTATGTTATTAGGAACGTTACAATTCTGGTTAGCGAAGCCATTATTCGGTACTATTGGAGATGTTCCTTCTAAAAATGGAAAAGAAGAAGCTGAAGTATCAGCTACAGAAACATCTAACGATAGCGATAAAACAAACCCTTTTACAAGTTTAGATAAAATTTTAATCGCGATTGCTTCGGTAATTGGTTTAGGATATGCAATTAACGATCCGTTATCAAAAATTGGAGGAATTGATCTTTTCGGAGCCTTAAAAATAGGTGATTTTGATGGACAGTACGTAGCTGTATTATTCGGTTTAGCAGTATTCTTGTTCTTAACAATTTCTCGTATATCAAGATATACCAGAATTGTAAGAGATAGAATGATAGCAGTAATTATTTTCGCATTCTTTACGGTATTCTTCTGGATGAGTTTCGAGCAAGGAGCAACTTCATTAATTCTTTTTGCTCGTGATAATGTAGATAGAGTTTTAACAGGTAATGCGCAGACAATCTTTAACATCGTAAATACATTGTTAACAGTAATTCCTTTAGTAATTATTACTTGGGTATTATACCTTTTAGGAAAAGAAACGGGTAAAAGAATACCAGCGTCAAACATTGTGTTAGCAGTATGTTTTTTAGGTGTTTGGGCTATAGTAGGATGGATGTTATATGTTGAGTTCTCTGCGGAAGCTTCAGAAATTACAGTTTCTTGGTTCTCAATATTAAACTCGTTCTTTATCATTGCATTTGCAAACTTATTCTCTAAGTGGTGGGATTCAAAATACAACCCATCTGCAGCGGTTAAATACGGTTTAGGTTTAATTATTATGGCTGTAGGATTTGGTTTATTAGCATTCGGAGCTTACGGAATTACCGACGGAGTTAAGGTAAGTATGGTATGGTTAATCTTAGCATACTTATTCCATACTTTAGGTGAATTATGTTTATCACCAGTTGGTCTTTCGTATGTATCTAAATTAGTACCAGCTCGTATGATTGCATTTATGTTTGGTATGTGGTACTTAGCAATTGCGATAGGAAACAAGCTAGCAGCAGTTTTTGGAGGACAAATTGAAAACATTACAAAAGAATACAGTTTATCAACTTTCTTCTTAATTTTTACAATTGTACCAACAATTGCAGGACTTTTAGTTATTGCTTTAAACCCAGTAATTAAAAAGTTAATGCACGGGGTGAAATAACCCTAAATATAGGTTAAAAGAACTTTTAACAACCTGTCAAGTCAAAAACTTGGCAGGTTTTTTTGTAAATTTGGAACACTTATTGAGACTTTAAGGATATGAAAAAAATAATAGTAGTAGCGGTTTTCGCCATTATTTCATTTGGAATAAGAGCACAAGAGAATAAAGTTAATTGGTTAACTTTTGAAGAAGCGATGGAAATGAGTGAGAAAGATCCTAAGCCAATTATGGTAGATATTTATACCGATTGGTGCGGATGGTGTAAAAAAATGGATAAAACAACGTACCAAAACAAGGTAATTATAGATTACATCAATACACATTACTACCCTGTAAAGTTAAATGGTGAAGCTAAACACGATATTATGTTTCAAGGAAGAACTTTCACTTACCAAGCACAGGGTAGAAGAGGATATCATGAATTAGCAGCAGCGATTATGAAAGGGCAATTAAGTTATCCGTCAACTGCTTTTTTTAATACAGAAAGACAATTATTGCAAAATGTTCCTGGATATTTAGAAGAGAAAAGATTTGAAAAAATACTAGCATATTTTAATAAAGAGAATTATAAGAGTACACCTTGGCCTGAGTTTGAAAAAAACTTTAAAAGTGCCATGTAAAAGCTATTCTCTAATAATATAAACACCATTTTGACCCGTATACCAAAATGGTGTTTTTTGTTTATCACAAGTTTCTTTCCATCTATTAACATACGATTTGTAGTTGCTTCCATCCGCAATAACTTGTTGAGGTTTTAGCGAAGTAATTAATCTGTTTAAATTGATTTTAGGACTGTTTTGTAGTAGCACTATCGGATTTTTAAGTCCGTTAATTTGATAAACGCCTAAGCTATCTATAATCAAGATTTGTTTATTGTTGAAAGATATAACGTTAAATACTGAATCTGTATTTTTAGAAAGAATATGTTCACCAATTCTGTAGGATTGTAAAAGTTTTTCTTGTTGAAGAATGGAATCACTTATCGAACTAAAAACGTGTAGTTCGTTACCATTTCTTTTTCCTAAAACAGTATGCCTGCTTTTGTGAAATACAATAAACTCACTTTTGTTTACCTTCTCATGTTTTTCATAAAAATATATTCCTTGTAAAAGAAGAATAGAAGTGAACAAGAAAACAACACTTTTAGAAGTTTTGCGAATCCAAACCTGAAAGAAGAAAATGGTAAATACATACCAAGCCAACATCGCCCAGAATGACATCGATATCTCTTTCAATAGAAAATCTTCCTGATGTGAAATCCAATCGACAAAATAATTCATCAAAGAAATTACGAATCCGTACGCATTAGCTGCAAATTGAGGTAAGATATTGAAGGTTGCTAATAGAATGATTACTATTCCGCAGCCTAAAATTGTTCCTAAAAAGGGAATGATAATTAAGTTAGATAGAATAAACAATCCTGGAAACTGATGAAAATAGTACAAACTAATAGGTAAAATTCCTGCTTGTGCGGCTACCGAAACTGTAAATAGTTGCCAACCTTTGTCGAGAACTCGTAACTTAGGTTTCCATAAATCATAGAGTAACGGTTGTACCCAAACAATGCCAAAAACGGCTAAATAACTGAGTTGAAATCCAACATCGAATAAGAACATGGGTTTTACCAATAGTAAAAATAGCATGGAACTGATTAAAGAAAACTCAATAATCTTTTTTCGTTTAAATGATTGTCCAATTGAAACAAAAGTGAACATGGTTACAGCTCTAACTACAGAGGCTGATAAGCCTGCGATAAAAGCAAAAAACCAGAGTAATACTACAATGCAAGTAGTTTTAATAAGCATTCCATGCGGAATTCTTTCCAAAGGTTTTAATAGATAGGTGAGTAGCCATAGTAAAATTCCTATGTGTAACCCTGAAATGGCTAGGATATGAATTGCGCCTGCATTAGTATAGCTTTCTAATAATTCTTTTGATATTTCTTGACGCTGACCGAGTAATAAAGCATTAATGACTGCAAATTCATCGTTTGAAAAATGATATTGTTTTAAGGAAGTTTGTACTTTTTCTCTAATACTAGCCGATAAATTGATTAAAGAAAAACTTGTATCATCAAGTTGTTTAAATTGCTGTTTGCTTAAAAATACTTGATGATAAATATACTGTTTGGCTAAATACTGTTTGTAGTCAAATTGATGCGGATTTAAAGGAGGAATTAATTCTTTAAAAGGAGTTTTAATAAAAATCCGATTACCAACAGCAAGTGAGGTTTGTGTACTGTCTTTTTGAATGTTTAGAAGAATAGTTCCGTTTGTTTTGGTAGAATCAACCTGAGAGACTTTAGCTACATACTTTGTATAATAATTTCCGGGTTTTAATACTTTTTGAATAGTTAGTACAGAAGATGAGTCGTCTGTTAATTGATGTTCGTAATAATTCGCATAATTCTTCGGATTGTGAATGTAGGTAGTGCTAATTCCGATAGAAACAAATAATAGTAAGCTAACGATACTAAGCACTTTTCGCTTTTGAAACCTTTTTAAAAAGTAGAGAGCAATTAGAAAAACTAGCAATAAAACTCCTAAATAAAGAAGGTTAAAATGCCAAATCTGTGTGTAAAACTGAAGTGTTATTCCAATAATCACACATAGCAAAAAATGAAAAGGAGGGTATGTAAGCAACTTTTTCATAACCTTTTAAAGTTATGAAAAAATTAAATAAAAATAGTATCCGTTTGAATAAGAGAGAAATATAATTAATAAGTTGTTGTCATATTATCATCTACACAAATAATAAAATCAGCTTTTTTGAGGTTTTCTTTTTCAAGCTTGTTAATGTCCTTTTGTAAAACCGTGGTGATTGTTGCATAATTCAAATTAGTATTTTCATTCTTCAAATACCACAAAATTCCTTCGTAATAATCAGAGTGATAAGCTCCGTTATAGTGCAAAAACAAATGATTTGGCAGGTGGTTTTTCAAAATGAAATGTGCCATAGTAGCATCTTTTATGGCTTGAGCCATGACTAATTTTGGAGTACCATGATCTCCCATCATCGTCAGTATTTTTTTATAGGTAGGTAATTCGCTGTCAAATTTTATAGGCAAAGGAGCAATCCATGATTTTTCGGTGTCTGATAAAGCATCAAGCGCTTCAAACCCTTTTTTATACACCAAATTAGCATATGTTCTAGGAATGTTACTTGCAACAAAGTTCAGCTTTTGGTCTTTTGCAAAATTAACAAGCGGAGCATAATCGGTTTTATAGTTCGACCATAATCTAGCCAAGGTGTCTAGTTGTTTGCTATTGATACTACCGTTTACATATTGACTTAAAGGTTGTTGATTATCAGCTTCAAACATTTCAGCACCTAAAATAAGTTTTCGTGTTTTGTTAAGGTCGTTGGTCACTTCATACTGAAGCCAATGCGCAATAGGGTTATTATGAAGTTCTCCAAACAAAACAATATCATTTTTTGCTATTTTTTTAAGCATTCTGTCATAAGAAACTTTCTTTCCTTTAGCATTGTATATTTTATAAGCCCTTTTTTGAGCAACTAAGTTAAGAGCGACAAACAAGAATAGAAGTAAAAAGGGAGTCTTTTTCATATTGGTTTGTTTTAATTGACAGAATTAGAGTTCAGTTTTAATAACTAATATCCATAGCTAGCTAATTTACCCAAAATTGCAGAATAGCCAAATAAAAAAAGCAACCTTATTGGTTACTGAGCGTAGCCGAAGTAAGATTGCTTTTCAATGCTATTTAGTCTTTGAAATACGTTAAACGATTTCTACAAATAAACCTTCCTCTGTTTTTTCAACTTTAGCAAGGTTGTTTTTAGTTAATCCTTTAATGGTTTTGTCCCACTTTTTGTTAGACAAACCACTTTGCGTTTTTAACTCGTTTAAATCTATTTTTTCAGCTTTTTCTATCAATGCTAACAATGCTTTTTCATCATCATTTAACTCAACAGAAGGAGCTTGCTTCTCAGGTTTCATTTGTGGGAAGAATAACACTTCTTGAATTGATGGATTGTTCGTTAAATACATAATTAAACGATCCATTCCAATTCCTAATCCAGAAGTAGGAGGCATCCCATATTCTAAAGCGCGTAAGAAATCTTGATCGATAAACTGACCTGCTTCATCATCTCCACGCTCCGCTAATTTTAATTGTGCTTCAAAACGCTCGCGTTGATCTATTGGGTCATTTAATTCAGAGTATGCATTGGCAATTTCTTTACCACATACCATTAACTCAAAACGCTCAGTTAACTCAGGATTGTCACGGTGCTCTTTACATAACGGAGACATTTCCTTCGGATAATCAGTAATAAATGTTGGCTGAATGTAGTTTCCTTCACATTTCTCACCAAAAATCTCATCAATTAACTTTCCTTTACCCATTGTTTCATCCACTTCGATACCCATGTCTTGAGCAGCTTTACGGATTTCATCTTCCGATTTTCCGTTGATGTCAAAACCAGTAAAATGTTTGATAGAGTCTGCCATAGTAACACGTGCATACGGAGCTTTAAAATCTACTTTATGCTCTCCAAAAGTAGCTTCAGTAGTTCCGTTTACAGCTAAAGCGCAGTGTTCTAATAATTTTTCGGTAAACTCCATCATCCAGTTGTAGTCTTTGTAGGCTACATAAATTTCCATTGCGGTAAATTCAGGGTTGTGCGTTCTGTCCATTCCTTCGTTACGGAAGTTTTTCGAAAACTCATATACACCGTCAAAACCACCAACAATCAAACGTTTTAAGTATAACTCATTCGCAATACGCATGTATAACGGAATGTCTAAGGCGTTGTGATGTGTAATAAATGGTCTTGCAGCAGCACCACCTGGAATAGGTTGTAAAATTGGCGTTTCTACTTCAAAATATCCTGCATCGTTAAAAAACTGACGCATCGCATTGAATAACTTTGTACGCTTTACAAAAACTTCTTTTACCTGTGGATTTACTACCAAATCAGCATAACGCTGACGGTAACGCATTTCAGGATCTGTAAATCCGTCAAAAGTATTTCCTTCAGCATCTACTTTTGGTAATGGTAATGGCTTTAAAGATTTACTTAATAATTTAAAATCTTTTACCATTACAGTGATTTCTCCTACCTGAGTTTTAAATAACTCACCTTCAATTCCTACAAAATCACCTATATCTAATAACTTTTTGTACACTTCATTGTACAAGTTTTTGTCTTCACCAGTACAAATCTCGTCACGGTTAAAATATACCTGTACACGACCTTCACTATCTTGTAATTCAGCGAAAGACGCTTTTCCTTGAATACGACGTGACATTAATCTACCTGCAATCACCACCTTTTTACCCTCTTCAAACTTCTGTTTAATCTCTTTCGAGTTTGAATTTAATGGGAATAAATCAGCTGGGTAGGGATTGATGCCTAATTCTCTTAGCTTCCCTAACTTTTCTCTACGTACAACTTCTTGTTCTGATAATTGCATGGGTTATTTTTTATTAATTTTTAATGAAGCTGCAAAGATACAATCAATTGCAGAATTAAACAACGCTTAACAGATTCACCTTTTTTGTAAAAAACTCAAAAAAGTTTGCAAACTTTAAAAAAGGTTGTATATTTGCAGTCTGTCTAATTTTAAAAGGACAGCATTTAGTTGTGTTGTTAGGTACTTTAAATAGTACCATGGTTTTGTTAACCAATGGAAAGCTTCCCTGAGATGGGTTGCTTTTTTTTTGCGCTAAATTTAAGTGTTTTTTGAAGCCATTTCCCGCTTTTCGCACTCGCTTCCCGAAGTGTCGGGAGAGCTCAAACAATTGCTACAATCGGGGCTAAGCGTATTTGCTAACTTTCCTAATTATTTAAGGGGTCTTTAAGCATATCCGAAGGGACATTATCAATAAAACATCTTCCTAAAAGAAAGAATTACTGTACTCAAAAAACTTCACGATAAATAAAACTAAGTATACCGTAGCAATAGAAAATTTAATAGTTGCGGATGCTAAAAATCCAAGAAAAGCACCGAACGAGGCTTTAATAGCTCTGTTGGTATCTTTATTGTCATAAATCAATTCACCAACTAAAGCTCCCACAAAAGCACCAATTAAAATTCCGAAGGGAATAGGAGTAAAGAGCCCCACAATTAAACCAATTGTGGTACCATATACACCGTATTTAGAGCCTCCAAAGCGTTTGGTTCCCATAGCAGGGATAAAATAATCAAGAATAAATATGAAGATAGCAATAGCTAGGGTAATGCCTAAGAACGTCCAGTTTTGAGGAATAACACTTGTTAAGTGTAATAATAACAAACCTACCCAGCTAGTAATAGGTCCTGGTAATACAGGTAAAAACGACCCAACAATTCCTAAACAAGCAAATACAAACCCAAGTATAACTAAAAATATATCCATTAACTTTTTTATTGATATGACGAAGATAGGAAAGGTTTGTTACATATTTATTAACTAAAAAATTAGTTTAAACTAATTTTTTAGTTATATTTGTTTCAGAAATATTTCATATAAAGCACTATGAGTAAACAATTAACGAAAGCAGAAGAGCAGATAATGCAGGTGCTATGGGAACTAAAAATAGCTTCGGTAAAAGAAGTGATTGAGCAGTTGCCAGAACCAAAGCCAGCATACAATACGGTTTCTACCATAATTAGAATTTTAGAAACGAAAGAATTTGTGGGGCATAAACCAAAGGGGAGGGGTTACGTGTATTATCCGTTAGTAGAAAAGTCAGAATATAGCAATGAAAGTTTACACAAGTTAATGGATGGTTATTTTGGAGGTTCATTTAAAAGCATGGTTTCCTTTTTTATGAAAGAAAACAAAATGGACATTCAAGAACTAGAAAGTATTTTAAAAGAGGTGAATAAAAATAAGAAGTCATGATCAACTATATTATTCAAGTTATATTATTTCAGGTACTGTTTGTAGCGGTGTACGATTTCTTTTTAAGCAAAGAAACCTTTTTTACTAAAAACCGATGGTATTTGTTGGGTACAGCAGTGCTGTCGTTTGTATTGCCTTTGTTTAAAATTCCAACAGTTCAAAAAACAGTGCCGCAAGAATATTATATTTTATTACCAGAGGTAGTGTTGTCGCCCCAAAAAGTGATTGAAAAAGCGGCTTGGTATCAATCCATTACTTATTTAGACCTGTTATTTTGGAGTGGATGTACCTTGTTTCTAATAGTGTTTTTAGTAAAGTTAGAACGTATTATTCGACTGGTATTACAATACGGAACTATTCCAAAAGGAAATTATAAATTGATATTACTTCCGAAGGAAACCAAAGCGTTTTCATTTTTCAATTATATTTTTTTAGGAAAGGATATTCCATCATCAAAGCAAGAAAAAATCATTCAACACGAATTGGTGCATAGTGAACAAAAACACACGTTGGACTTACTGTTTTTTGAGTTTTTAAAAATAGTAATGTGGTTCAACCCGATGGTGTATGTGTATCAAAATCGTATTTCTTTAGTTCATGAGTATATTTCAGATGCTGTAGCAAGTAAATCTGATCAAAAAGAAAATTATATCAACCATTTACTCGCTGATATTTTTCAGGTCGAGCATATTTCATTCATTAATCAATTTTATAAACATTCATTAATCAAAAAACGAATTATTATGATGACAAAAACACAATCAAAAAAGGTAAAACAGCTAAAATATTTGCTGCTGATTCCGCTTTTAGGAAGCATGATTTTGTATACGGCTTGTTCTAGAGAAGAAGTTAAGATAGAAAAGCAGCCTGTAACAGTATATAAAACTGAAGATGGTAAAATTGTAAAAAAACCTTCTACTGGTTACCAAAGTAAATATTTGGACATTTATTTAGGAGATGGAATGCCTAATGCAAAAGAATACTCTATTGATGAATTAAGAGAAGAGGAAAAAGGAGAGTATTTAGATTTGTTGAAAGGATTTAATAAAGAAGGAATGCCTCAATTAAATATTAGAGTTTTTGAAGCTGAGAACGGTAGAAAAATGGTTGCTTTTGAAAAACCTAATTTAAGTCAGTATGGTAAGCTTGGAAAGATTAATTATCATGATTCAGAAAATGTTCCTTTTGCTATGCTAGATAAAGCTCCAACTTTTCCTGGATGTGCAGAAGGAGATAAAGATTGTTTTCATAAAAGTGTAAGCAAGTTTGTGCAAGATAATTTTGATATGTCAATAACTAAAGATCTTGGACTTCCAACAGGGAAAAAAAGAATCTATGTGCAATTTAAAATAGACAAAGAAGGTAAAATAATTGATGTTAAGGCAAGAGCTCCACATCCAACATTAAAACAATATGCTGAAGAATTGGCACAAAAATTGCCACAAATGGAACCAGGTGAACAGCGAGGAAAAAAAGTAAGAGTAGGCTATACCTTACCAATTACTTTTGAGGTGAAATAAAATAAGTATCTTGGTCACAGATAACCAATGAACAATACCAAAAATAGAAACGTGAAAAATAAAATTTTACTTATTGTTTTTGTAGTAGGAATTATAAAAGTCGAGGCGCAAGTTTCGGCTTTTCAAACTATTGATAGTTTACTAAATAAAGGACGCTATCAAACAGCATTAACAAAGTTACATGAGTTGGATACTACTTTTCAATCAACTTCAAAAATAGCGGCAATTTATGCATCTATAGATAATCATAAACAAGCTTCTAAATACTATGAGAAAGCATTGGCATTGCAAGATGATTATGCTGTAAAAGTAAACTTGGGAAAAGCGTATCAGAAAGAAAAAAAGTTAGAAAAGGCAATTGAAATTTATGAAGGAATTATAAATGAGGATGCCGAAAATTTATTGATACAATATCAACTAGGAAAATTATACGCAAAAACCAAACAACCTGCTAAGTCGATAGAAACTTTTAAGAATTTAACCCAAATAGATAGTACAAATGCAAATTATTACTATCAATTAGGAATTGGATATGCAATGTTGAACAAGAATAATTTAAAAATTAATAGCTTTTTAGAAGCTTACAAAAACGATGAGGAGCATATTAAATCGATTCATCAATTGGCGTTGGCGTATACTTTTTTAAGAGATAAAGATTCTGCAACTATTTTTATCAATAAAGGGTTGGAAGTCGATCCTAATCATATAGCTTTAAATAAACTTAAAATTAATAACCTCTACAGAAAAGAAAAGTATAAAGAAGCGATTAAACTATTAGATAAGATAGATTCTATAGAGCCTAATGAGCATTATACTCAAAAAATGTTAGGACGAAGTTATTTTAACTTGAAGAAGTATAAGAAGGCAAAAGAGTATTTTAATAAAGCGCTTAAAATAGATCGATCAGATTTTAAAGCATATAAATATTTAGGAGATATTGATTTTGAACAGAGAAAATTTCATAAAGCACAGTTGAATTATACATTAGCGACTTTTGTTGGTAAAGAACCAAGAGATGAGGAATATTACCAATTAGCAAGAGTGTATAAAGAGTTAGGTAACTCTAAAGAAGAGTTGAGTTTATATAAAAAGGCTTTTGATGAGAATAAAAAAAATTATCGAGCATTGTTTCAATTGGCTTTAAAGAGTGAAGTTTATTATGAAGACAAGAAAATTGCATATAAGTACTATAAAACTTATATAAATCGTTTTGAAAGAAAAGATGTTTCATATACTGAATATGTGAAAACACGATTAGAAGCGATAAAAAAACATTATTTCTTACAAGGAGAAATCTTAGATTAGTAGTAAAATTCGTATATTCATCTTAAAATCAATAAGATGAATATACGTTATGCCGTCTTTTTACTTTTACTAACTACTTCTTGTGATTTTTTTTCACCACCCAAAAACAAAAATCTACAAACTCTTGATACTATAGTAGATTTTACGAAAGTAGATGTTTCTCCTGCTTTTAATAGATGTAGAAGTCTTTCAGAAGAAGAAAAATCAAATTGTTTTAGGGAAGAAATTCATCAAAGGTTTGCTAAAAGTTTACAAGAGTATTCTTTTGTAATACAAGAAGGAATAGAAGAAGAGGTACTTATTGATTTATTAATTACTGCTGAAGGTAAATTTATATTGAAAAATATTACGGCTTCAAATAATGTTACGCAGCAACTTCCAGAGTTGGATAGTATTTTAAAATCTACTATTGAAAAATTACCGCAAATACAACCCGCAACAAAAAGAGGTATTCCTGTAGTTACGCAATATCACTTGCCGTTAAAAATTCAAACAAAATAAGCTTAGAGTTTTAACAACTCTTCTACAAAACCACGTTCGTTAGATAATCTCGGAACTTTGTGTTGACCACCTAATTTCCCTTTTTCTTTCATCCAATCGTAAAATAAACCTTTACGGGCTTGATGCACTTTTGGCATTGCCAAGGTCATGTTGTTATAACGTTTAGCCTCGTAGTCAGAATTGCAATTTTTTAGGGCGTTATCTAACATTTCAGTAAAGAAGGCAAGATTTTTAGGAGGCTTTTCAAACTCTATAATCCATTCATGTGCTCCATTTTCCTTTCCGTTCATAAAAATAGGCCCAACTGTATATTCTTTTATTTCACTATTGGTTTTATCACTGGCAGCTTTTAATGCTTCTTCGGCATTTTCAATAATTAATTCCTCTCCAAAAACGTTTATGTGATGTTTGGTACGCCCAGTAATTTTTATACGATAAGGATCGGTTGAGGTAAATTTAACTGTGTCTCCAATTAAATAACGCCATAAACCACCATTGGTAGTTATTACAACAGCATAGTTAACATCTTTCTTTACTTCGGAAAGAGGAATTGCAATAGAGTTTTCACCATCGTATTGATCCATAGGAATGAACTCGTAGAAAATTCCGTAATCTAACATCAATAACATTTCATCAGAGTTGTTTCGATCTTGGATAGCGAAGAATCCTTCAGAAGCGTTATAGGTTTCATAGTATTTAAAATCGTCTTTCGGAATCAACTTTTTGTACTGTTCACGATATGGGTTGAAGTTGATTCCTCCGTGAAAATATACTTCTAAATTAGGCCAAACTTCTAAAATATTATCCTTTCCAGTTTTTTCTAAAACTTTGTTTAGTAAAACTAGCATCCAAGAAGGAACTCCAACCAAACTGGTAATGTTTTCGTGAATGGTTTCGTTGATAATGGCTTCCATTTTCGTTTCCCATTCACTCATCAATGCTGTTTCTTGTTTAGGCGCAGAGCTGAAATCTGCCCAAAAAGGCATGTTTTCAATAATAATAGCTGAAAGATCTCCGAAAAAAGAATTATTATCTTCATATACAGCAGAGCTTCCGCCTAAGCGAAGTCCTTTTCCTGTAAATAACTTAGCATCTTCATTGTTGTTGATATACAGGCACAACATATCCTTTCCTGCTTTAAAATGGCAATATTCAATAGCTTCATCACTTACAGGAATAAACTTACTTTTTGCGTTGGTGGTGCCGCTAGATTTTGCAAACCAACGGATAGGTGTTGGCCAAAACAAATTTTGTTCTCCTTTCCTACAGCGTTCAATAAGTGGTTCAATACTCTCGTAACGTTGAATAGGAATATTATTTGCAAAGTCTGAGTAATTTTTAATTGAAGCAAAGTTTTGTTGTTTTCCGAATTCAGTATTCTTAGCTGCACTCACAAGTTTGAGTAACAACTCATTTTGCACATCAATAGGGTATTTTAAAAACAACTCAACTTGATGTTTACGCTTTTTTAAGAACCAAGAAATGATTGAATTTATAAATGGAAACGTCATAGTTTAACTCTTAATTCAATTTTTTTACAGTAAGTTTGTGAAGCTAAAAGTAATAAAATTTAAGACATGCAATACCAAGGAGTTTTAAAAAAAATGCCTACCGAGAATCTAACGACTGTTCAGTATTATTTAGAGATGTCATCTGGTTATTTGAATATGAATCAGTTATTGAATAGAGAAATGTCTTTAAGCTTTGTTACTTATGAGTGTTTAAATTGTCATTTAGAAAAGAAAATTTACCGTCAAGGTTTTTGTAAGAGTTGTTTTTTTGAAATACCTACTGCTGGTGATTGGATTATGCGTCCTGAATTGAGTAAAGCGCACCTAGGAGAAGAAGATAGAGACTTAGAATATGAGAAAAAAGTGCAGTTGCAGCCACATATTGTGTACTTGGCAAATTCAAGTAATGTAAAAGTGGGAGTAACGAGAAAACAACAAGTGCCAACTCGTTGGATTGATCAAGGAGCACATGAAGCTATTGAAATAGTTGAGGTGCCAAATCGATATTTAGCAGGAATAACAGAAGTAGCTTTAAAAGAACACGTTGCTGATAAGACCAATTGGAGAACGATGCTGAAAAACGACATTAAAGATGAAAATTTGGTGGAGTGGAGAGAGCGCTTACAAGAGTTTATTCCTGAAGAAGCAAAAGAATATTATATAGCTACAAATACGGAAACAAATATTCAATTTCCTGTAGAGAAATACCCCAAAAAGCCTAAGAGTTTAAACTTAGAGAAAGAAGAAAACTACACAGGTAAGTTGGTTGGAATAAAAGGACAATACCTAATTTTTGAAGACGAAACGGTTTTTAATGTTCGCTCTAATGAAGGGTTAGTTGTAAAGATTGAGTTGCTATAGTAAATCTATTTCTCGTTGAATATTTTCACGAGCAGCTTTTTCAAATTTTTGATGGAAGTATTCAGTTTTAAATATATTATCCATGGTTAAAAAATGTTTTAGTGCTTTTTTTCGACCAGAATTGTAAACTAAGTTGGGATACACAGCGTACTCTTTTCGCACATTTTTATAGTATTGCTCGTATGTTTCCCAATTTGAACCTAAAATAGCTAAGTCAGCATCGGTAAAATAGTTGGTGTCAGTATCTTCTGATACTTTATGATGTTTAGTCGCTAAAATTTGATTTCCACACCTTTTAATAATTTCTTCAGGTACAGAGAGTAGTTGCATTCTTTTTATAGCAAATTCAGCACTCTTTTCTTCATTATTACTTTTAAGTGAATTGTAGATTACATCGTGATATAAAAGTGTAAATAAAATAGTATTCCAAGAGTTAATTTCTGTTTTCACTTGAGATAATTGAAAAAGTAAATTTTCTAGATGAACTAAAGTGTGATAGTATCGTTTTTTGTCAGTATGGTTTTTAACAATCTCTTCCCAAAGAGTTAGGTGCAGTACTTTGTCATCAGAATAATTAGCGGCTAAACTTAGAAAAGTATTTTTTAGCATAGGAAATAAAATAATGAGATAAAAAAAACGGGGATATCCCCGTTTTTTAATTTTTTATAGCAACTTGATGGTTATTCATTCGTAACTCACTCAATACATTTAATGCCTCATTAATGTAAATATCTTTCTGAAGGTTTTTATGCCATGCAACACGTTTTTCTTCTAAAACAGTGTCTTTTTTAAATAAGCTTAGTTCGTATTTAGGAGATTCAAATGTTAAATGAGAATCGAACTTGAAGATATCTTTATATTGTTCGGCTTCTTTAACTTTAGCTTCGCTTTCCTTTTTAAAAGTTTCGTAGTTTAATGAGTATACTCTTTCGTCTTGATTTTTCTTTAACCACTTAGCGTACTCGTTTATTTTATTAAACTTTTCATCATTCATTACACGTTGCTTGCTGTTGTAAACAACATCAGCAAAATTGCTATAGGTATTGGTAGTTGTATACTTAGCTTGTTTTACTTTATCCCATGGTAAAGCCCCTTCTAAATCACGTTCACCAAAGTCCATATAGCTGTATCTACTAGGTAATGAAATATCAGAATATACACCTTCAATTTGTGTAGAACCACCATTGATTCTATAAAACTTTTGAATGGTCATTTTTAAAGCTCCTAAGTCGTCAGGATACTGCTCATAAAATCGATTGATTGGCAATACGTTTTGTACGGTTCCTTTACCATAAGTTTGTTTACCACCAATAATAACGCCACGCTTATAATCTTGCATTGCTGCAGCAAAAATTTCTGAAGCAGAAGCAGAGAATTCATTTACCATTACTACTAATGGTCACTTCCCATTGTATTTTAGAATCGGTGTCATTTTTTACTAAAGGATCTTCTCCACGGTACTTTACTTGTACTATAGGTCCTTCTTTAATGAATAATCCTCCGATTTCAATGGCTGTTTTTAACGAACCACCACCATTATCACGTAAGTCAACAATTAAACCTTCAACATTTTCTTTCTTTAAACGCTCAATTTCTTGCTCCATGTCTTTTGCAGCATCTCTTCTGCTTAAGTCGTTGAAATCAATATAAAATCTCGGAAGATTTATTACTCCGTATTTTTTACCATCCTTTTCAACAATACTCGATTTTACAAAAGTTTCCTCCAGTTCTACTACATCTCTAATAATTGGAATAATTTTAATAGAACCATCAATTTTTTTCTTAACGGTTAAACGTACCTCAGTTCCTTTTTTACCTTTGATAAATTTAATAGCATCATCTAAACGCATTCCTACGATATCAAGAGGTTCTTCGTCTCCTTGAGCAACTTTTAAAATGATATCATCAGCTTCTAGTTCACCTTGTTTCCAAGCAGGCCCACCAGAAATTAACTCAACAATATGCGTGTAAATTCCTTTCTTTTGTAAACGAGCACCAATTCCCTCAAGTTTACCAGACATTTCTTGATCGAAACGTGTTTTAATATTAGGAGACATGTAAGTTGTGTGCGGATCAAAACCACTTACCACACTATTTAAGAACGTAGAGTACCAGTCAGAGTTTTCCAATTCTCCAATACGCATGTACAAATCGTCCATGTTTTTTAATACTTTCTTTCTGGCTTCAACTTCTAATTCTTTAAAAGATTTCTTTTTGAAGTTTTTATCTTTTTTAGCTTTTTCGTTTTGCTGTGCTTCAGCATCTTCTATATTACTTAAAATAGATAATTTTAATTGTTTTCTCCAGTAGTCGGTTAATTCAGTTTCGTTTTTAGCAAACGGAATCTTATCGTAATCAATATCAATTACCTCATTTTTTTTGTAGTTAAAAGGTTGTTTTAATAAAGCGCGATAATTTGCTTTTCCTGATTCCATTTTTTCAAGAAAACGACTATAAACTAGTTTGTAAAAATCAATATTAGATTCTCTTAGTTGATTATCAATTTGATATTTATATTGAGAGAATTCTTTTAAATCTTCTTGTGTAAAATAGCGTTTACTTGGATCTAAACCATCAATAAAAGTAGTATATACATGTTCAGAAAAATCATCATTCAAATCTTTTTGAACGTAATGGTAACGACTTAAAATGTTTTTTAAAACGTATACAATAACTCTATCTTTTTCTGGGTCATTATTAGGAAGTGTATTCGAGCTAACAGAGTTCGAAAATAATA
Source organism: Tenacibaculum sp. TB-56 (assembly GCF_059716275.2). Lineage (NCBI taxonomy): Bacteria > Pseudomonadati > Bacteroidota > Flavobacteriia > Flavobacteriales > Flavobacteriaceae > Tenacibaculum > Tenacibaculum sp. TB-56. The sequence goes on from NZ_CM201367.1 coordinate 1,697,389, forward strand.
ATGTAATAGCTAAAAATGGTATAATAAACTTCGTCTTCATAAAACCTTCTATCTTTTAAATTTGTGTTGAGTAGTTTAGTTGTGTTGCTAAGCTACTAAAATAATGCCAATTTTCTAAGTTTTGTTGCTTTTTATAAAAGCAGCAATTTAATTTTTATTCTCTTGATTTAACCTTTAGGTTCATTAAAGGATGTAATACTACGATCTCTCTTAAAGCACTTAGATAATATATCTTATGTTAGATTGAAATAATAGCGCAAAAAGCCGAAATAATAAAAACGGTAAGGTGAACAATAATTCGTATCATGACGCTTGTGTTTGATTACCACAATTTTACATATAAAATAAACGAATCTGTCTTTACAAAATGTTAAAAAAAGAATCCTTTTTTTATGTTACATTTGTTGTAAAACTTACATAAAATGCAAGACAGACCTTTAATTTTGGTTACCAATGACGATGGAATTACTGCTCCTGGTATTCGAATGTTGATTGAAATTATGAATAAAATAGGAGACGTGGTAGTAGTAGCTCCTGATAGCCCGCAAAGTGGAATGGGACATGCAATTACGGTGAATAATGTGCTGCATTGTAACCCAATTACCATAGATGAAGGCCCACAAATAGAATATAGTTGTTCAGGTACTCCAGCCGATTGTGTTAAAATGGCAAAGAATCAAATATTAAATCGCACACCTGATTTATGTGTTTCTGGAATCAATCATGGTTCTAATTCATCTATCAATGTAATTTATTCAGGAACGATGAGTGCTGCTGTTGAAGCAGGTATTGAAGGAATTCCAGCCATCGGTTTTTCATTGTTAGATTTTGATTGGCATGCAGATTTTAGAGCTGCGCGTAAGTTTATAGAAAAAATAGCGTTAAATGTGTTGTTAAATGGCTTGCCTGATGGAGTTATTTTAAACGTAAACATTCCGAAGTTAAAAGAGAAAGATATTAAAGGAGTTCGTATTTGTAGACAAGCAAACGGATATTGGAAAGAAACATTTGATAAGCGTAAAAGTCCGTTCGGAAAAGAATATTATTGGTTATCAGGAGAGTTTGTAAACAGAGATAAAGGACAAGATACCGATATTTGGGCGTTAGAAAACGGTTATATTTCTGTGGTGCCTGTTCAGTTTGATATGACAGCGCATCACGCAATTCAAAAATTACATACATGGGACATATAAAGAAAGAAATAGCCATAGGAATTTTAGTATCGTTGTTGGCAACAGCATGTGGATTTTTTGTGTATTTGCAATACATTTCACAATCAGACTTATCTGAAACACTAAACAAAATAAAAGAAGGAGGTATGTTAGGATCGGTAATAGCATTATCGGCAATACCTAATTTATTTGTGTTTTGGGTGTTTTTAAAAAAGAAGCAAGATTATAGAGCAAGAGGAGTGTTAATAACTACGATTGCAGTAGCGCTATTAACCGCAATTTTAAAATTTTTCTAATTTTAGTAAATGAAGTATTACATTCTTGTAGGGGAAGCTTCGGGTGATTTACACGGAGCAAACTTAATGAAGGCGTTGTTGAAACAAGATCCAGAAGCAGAGATTCGCTTTTGGGGTGGAGATTTGATGCAAGAAGTCGGAGGTACGTTGGTAAAACATTACAAAGAGCGTGCTTTTATGGGGTTTGTTGAGGTGTTGATGAACTTACGTAAGATTTTAGGTATGATTTCTTTCTGTAAAAAAGACATTGCTCAATTCAATCCTGATGTACTTATTTTTATAGACAACTCTGGTTTTAATCTTCGTATAGCTAAATGGGCAAAACAACAAGGTTTTAGAACTAATTATTATATTTCGCCGCAAGTTTGGGCAAGTAGAGCAGGTAGAGTAAAAGATATCAAACGCGATATTGATGAAATGTTTGTGATTCTTCCGTTTGAAAAAGAGTTTTACAAGAAGTACGGATATAATGTGCACTTTGTAGGGCATCCTTTAATTGATGGAATTGCTGGTAGAAAGCAGGTGTCGATTGAAGAATTTAGAAAAGAACACGATTTAGGCTATAAAGAAATTATAGCATTATTACCAGGAAGTAGAAAACAGGAGATAACCAAAATGCTATCGGTAATGTTATCGTTGGTAGATGATTTTCCTAAGTATCAATTTGTGGTGGCGGGAGCTCCGAGTCAGTCGTATGAGTTTTATCAAGAAATTATTGGAGATGCGAATGTGAAATTCATCAATAATAAAACCTATGATTTATTAAGTGTTTCGTATGCCGCTTTGGTAGCATCAGGAACCGCAACTTTAGAAGCAGCACTGTTTAAAGTTCCGCAGGTAGTGTGTTATAAAGGAAGCAACATATCGTACCAAATAGCAAAACGAATTATTACCTTAAGTTATATATCACTAGTCAATTTGATTATGGATAGAGAAGTGGTAAAAGAATTGATTCAAAATGATTTTACGAAAGAAAACTTAAAGCACGAGTTAGAGCGTATTCTTGAAGCAGAACATCGTCAGCAATTATTTTTATCGTACTTTGACTTAGAACAAAAACTAGGAGGTAAAGGAGCCTCAGCCAAAGCAGCAAAATTAATTGTTGATGGAGTAAAAAAATAAAACACCTATGATTAAAAAAATCCTCTTTCTATGTACACTGTCGTTTTTAATGATTTCTTGTGGATCGTCAAAAAATGTAAGTGGAGCTTACCAAAAAACAGCATCAACAATTACTCCTAAAACAGTTGATGTTGCAAGCGTTAAGACAGAAGCTACTGAAGAGGTTGAGGTAAAAGAAGTAACCGTTGCCGATAAAATTATATGGACAGCAGTTACCTACAAAGGAGTTCCGTATCGTTTTGGCGGAATGACAAAAAAAGGAATGGATTGCTCTGGGTTAATTTTTACGTCGTTTCAACAACGAGAGGTACCCATAGCTAGAAGTTCTCGTGAAATGTATCGACAAGGAGAGAAAATTTCGTTACGAGAAGTACAAAGAGGTGATTTATTGTTTTTTAAAACAAGAGGAAGAAGAGGGGCTATAAATCATGTAGGGTTGGTAACTTCTGTTGATAATGGCGATGTTCGTTTTATTCACTCAACTACTTCACAAGGGGTGATTGTAACCTCACTACACGAAAATTACTGGAAACGTGCTTTTATTGAAGCGAAAAGGGTGTTGTAGGGGGTAACTATTATGTCCCCGTAATTAATTTTTTAGCTAACTCAGTTGTAAATTCAATCAATAATTTTTCTCCTACTTCTAAACCAATTTTAAAGCCTTTGGCAATAATTTTCCGAATATTTGTTATAACTTTTTTCTTAGTTGATATTGAGATGTTTTCTTTTGTTTCTTCAATCAAAGTAATTGCTTCATTGACTGATAAATTGTTCTTTTCTTGATTTTTTAATATTTCTTGAGCCTTATCCAGAAAAATTACTATTCTTTTTTGTTGTTCTATAGAGTATGGTTTAGTTTGTATGTCATCATCTAAAATTTCAAATTTTGGTTCAAGTTCATCATAATATGTTTGTGTAATTAAATCATCAAATAAAAAACTGTCCTTATTAGATTCAATTAGAAGATTTTTCCAGTTTTTGAAATGATCGCTGAAATTTGAGATATTAACATTAAGGTGATGGGCACTTAAAGATTCTTCATTGTAAGGTTTGTATTCAATTAAATACGATACTTTATTAGTTCCCTGTGCAGGGTTGATTTTTTTTATTTCGAAGAAGAAATCACTATTAGAGTCGGAATCTGTAAATTTAATAATAGAATTATTAGGAAAGTCAATGTTAAATAATCCATTAGTTCCTTCTGCTTCTTTATCTAAAACTTTTCTAAGTGCTATCGGTATTTTCTTTTTCATTTTTGGGTCAGATAAATTAATGTTTGAGCCTAATTCTAACGAAGTTAATTGATTTTTAATAAAAATTCAAACAAAAAAAGCAACCTCACTGAGATTGCTTTTTTAAATTTTATTTGTAAAGATAAATTAATTCAATATTTGCCATAATTTATCTTTCAATTCTGTTAAACCTTGTTGGGCAACAGAAGAGATAAATATAGTTTCAATACCTTCTGGTAAATCTTGTTTAATTTCTTCTTTCAATTCGTCGTCTAACATATCCGATTTTGAAATAGCTAACAAACGATCCTTATCTAACAATTCAGGATTGTGCTTGCGTAATTCATTCAACAAAATGTCGTATTCTTTTTGAATATCTTCACTATCGGCAGGAATTAAAAAGAGTAGGGTAGAGTTACGTTCAATATGACGTAAAAAGTGATGTCCCAATCCTTTTCCTTCGGCAGCTCCTTCAATAATTCCAGGAATATCTGCCATAACAAAACTCTGGTGATTACGGTATTCTACAATTCCTAAGTTAGGTTTTAAGGTTGTAAAGGCATAATCAGCAATTTTAGGTTTTGCAGCGGTAATAACCGACAATAAAGTTGATTTTCCTGCATTAGGGAAACCTACCAAACCAACATCAGCTAAAATTTTTAATTCAATACGAAACCAACCTTCTTGTCCGTCAATACCCGGTTGGGCATAACGAGGTGTTTGGTTGGTAGATGATTTAAAGTGCCAGTTACCACGACCACCTTTACCACCTTCTAATAAGATGATTTCTTGTCCGTCTTCAATAACTTCATGTAAAATTTCGTCAGTATCAGCATCACGGATAATAGTTCCTAATGGAACAGGAATTATCACATCGGTACCATCATGACCTGTACTACGACTAGCACTACCATCACCACCATGTTCAGCTCTAAAATGACGTTTAAATTTTAAATGGAAAAGTGTCCACATATTTTTATCGCCACGTAAAATTACGTGTCCACCACGACCACCATCACCACCATCAGGACCACCTTTGGTGATATACTTTTCGCGATGTAAGTGAGCAGATCCACGACCACCTTTACCAGATGATGCGTAGATTTTTATATAGTCGACAAAATTTCCTTCAGTCATTGTTTTGTTTTTTGTTGTTTAATTGTTGAATCGTTTAGTTGTGTATTTCAACAATTCTGTCAATTCGAGTGAATTTTACGATTGAAAAGAGTAAAATTTGTATCGAGAATAAGAATTTTAAAGTAGTTCTCGATACAATTTTTCTTCCTTAGGTCAGAAAAATCACTCGAACTGACATGTAAATTAAAAGATTCAACAACTTAACAAGTTTTATAATGTATCAAATACGTCTGATAAACGTTGTGTAATGTCTTCGATAGACCCCACACCGTCAACTCCGTAATAATTACCTTGAGCTTGATAAAAATCTTTTAAAACAGCTGTTTTAGTGTTGTATTCGTTAAAACGATTACGGATTTTGCTTTCATCCATATCGTCTGAACGACCGCTTGTTTTTCCTCTTTCTAAAATACGCTCAACTAATAAATCTTCTGGTACTTCCAAAGCAACCATTCCGTTGATGCGCTCACCTTTTTCAGCTAAAAATGCGTCTAAAGCTTCTGCTTGAGATTCGGTACGAGGAAAACCATCAAAAATAAATCCTGCTACGTCAGCATTTTTGTTAACCTCTTCTTTTAGCATGTTAATTGTAACTTCATCAGGAACTAAATCACCAGCATCAATATATGTTTTTGCTAATAACCCTAATTCCGTTTGATTTTTAATATTAAATCGGAATACGTCTCCTGTTGAAATGTGTACTAAATTGTATTTTTCTTTTAAAATTTCTGCTTGAGTACCTTTTCCTGCACCTGGAGGACCGAATAATACGATGTTTTTCATTTTGGGTTGTGTTGTTAATTGATAAATAGCTGGTAAATTTCTACCAATACCTTTATAATCCAAGCCGTAACCAACAATAAACTTATCTTCAATTCCTTTTCCGATATAGTCTATATGCAATTCTTTACGATATACATCTGGCTTGTAAAAAAGTGTAACTATTTTTAATTCTTTTAAATTTTTTGTAGAAAAAATCTCATAGATTTCTTGAAGGGTTGTTCCGGTATCAATAATATCTTCTAAAATGATAACAGTACGTCCTGTCAAGTCTTCGTTAAGACCTATTAAACTTTTTACATTTTCTGTTGAACTAGTGCCTTCATAAGAAGATAGTTTTACAAAACTTATTTCACAATCACCTTTGTATTGACGTAAAAAATCGGCAGTAAAAACAAAGCAGCCATTTAAAATTCCTATAAAAACAGGAACCTCGTCTTTAGGTAAATCATTTTTAACTTGTTTAGCTAAAGAAGCAACAATACTAGAGATTTCATTTGCTGAAATGAACTCTTTAAAATATAAATCGTGAAGTTTTGTAATTTTCATCAGAATGCAAAGATAGTTTCTTGATATTAAATGAAAAAACCGTTTTGAATAAACTTCAAAACGGTTTTATATATGTTTAAGTAGCGCTTATTTGTTTTCTTCTTTCTTAGAAACGTCGAACATAATTGGTGTTGCAACGAATAAAGAAGAGTAAGTACCTACTACTACACCTACGATTAATGCGAACATGAATCCTTTAATACTGTCTCCTCCAAAGAAGAAGATAGCTAACATTACTAATAATGTTGTTAAAGAGGTGTTGATAGTTCTTCCTAAAGTACTACATAATGCTTTGTTTACTAAGTTAGCAGTAACTGAGTTTTTACCTTCAGTAAACTCTCTAATTCTATCAAAAATTACCACGGTATCGTTTAATGAGTATCCTACTACGGTTAAGATAGCAGCGATGAACGACTGACCGATTTCCATATCAAATGGCATGAATTTGTATAGTAAAGAGAATACTCCTAATACTACTAATACATCGTGGAAAACAGCAACTACCGCACCGATAGAATACGCCATTTTTCTAAAACGTAATAAGATATATAAGAATACTACGATTAACGATCCTAATACCGCCCATAAAGCAGCTTGCTTAATATCGTCAGCAATTGTAGGTTCTACTTTCATATAACTCATAATTCCGTTTCCTGCTTTTTCAAAACCAGGTTTGAAATCTTCGTATGAAGTATCTCCTAAGTGAGGCTTTAATCCGTTATATAAAGCAGATTGTACTTCTTCATCTACTTGAGTACCGTCTTCGTCAATTTTGAAGGCAGTAGTAATTTTTAACTGATGATCAGATCCGTAAGTTTTAACTTCAGGAGCAGTACCGAAAACAGCTTTTAATTCTTCAGCTACTTCGTTACCTTTCATAGCTTCGTCGAAACGAACTACGTAAGAACGACCTCCTTTAAAGTCAACTCCTTGCTTTAATCCTACAGTAAATATAGAAACTAAACCAACAGCGATAAAGAACCCTGAGATGATATAAGCGATTTTACGCTTTTGTAAAAACTCGATAGAGATATTTTTAAACCAGTTTTTAGAGAATCCAGTATTGAACGTTAAATTAGTTCCTTTAGCAACTGCACCGTCAATAAATAAACGAGTAATAAATACAGCAGTAAATAAAGAAGTAGCAATACCAATCATTAATGTTAAAGCGAATCCTTTAATTGGGCCTGTTCCAAAAGTATATAAGATTACCCCTGTTAATAAGGTTGTAATGTTTGCATCAATAATTGCAGATAATGCTCCTTTAATACTAAATCCTTCTTCTACAGAGTCCCCTAAGTTTTTACCTCCGTTTAATGCTTCTTTAATTCTTTCGAAAATAATTACGTTTGCATCAACCGACATACCAATGGTTAAGATAATACCCGCAATACCTGGCAAGGTTAATACAGAGTTGAAAGATGCTAAAATTCCGAAGATGAATAAGATGTTTACAACTAAAGCAACGTTAGCGAATAAACCAGCTCTACCGTAGTATAAGAACATCCAAACTAATACTAAACAAATAGCTAATCCGAATGATGCCATACTTGCATCGATAGATTCTTTTCCTAATGATCTAACCAACAACTTCTGCTTGAATAATACGAGCAGGAGCAGGTAATTTACCAGCTTTTAATACTGTAGCAATATCTTGTGCTTCTGTAACGGTCATAGAACCTCCAGAAATTTGAGTACTACCACCTGTAATCGCACCGTTTACTACTGGTGCAGTATATACGTAGTTATCTAAAACAACAGCAACAAATTTACCAACGTTTTCGCTAGTCATTTTTGCCCATTGTTTAGTACCAACACCATTCATTAACATTGATACTACAGGCTTGCTCATTTGATCGTATTCTTGTTTTGCATCTGCAATTACATCACCACCAATAGGAGCTTGATCTTTTCTGTTAGATTTTATAGCGTATAAACCAATAAGTTCAGTTCCGTCAGTACTAGCGTGAGATTTGTAATCCCATAAAAACTTAGTGTACTTTAAGTTAGTAGGTAACAAAGCTCTTACTTCTTTGTTGTGTAAGAAACTGTTTACTTTAGCAGTATCTTGAACTCTAGCTTGCGCTACTAATGAACTTACTTGTTGTGGACTTTGAGCTACATTTGGGAATAAGTAAGTAAATAAGTTCTTTTGATTTTCAACACTTGTTGAATCTGCAGATTCACCTAATAAATCATCAATATTATCACCAGTTTTAGCAGTGTCTTTAACTTCTTCAGTAGCAGAATCATCTTTTAATAATTCAGCAACCTTTGCATTCGCAGTAAAGAAAAAGTTTTGTACATCAGCATTGGTGTGTACTTCCCAAAATTGTAATTCAGCAGTACTTTGTAATAATTTCTCTACACGATCAATATCTTTCGCTCCTGGTAATTCTACTTGAATTCTACCAGAAGTTCCAATACGTTGAATGTTTGGTTGTACAACTCCGAATTTATCAATACGGCTACGTAATACTTCAAAAGCAGTGTTGATAGAAGTGTTAATTTCTTCTTGTAAAGTCGATTTAACCTGCTCGTTGGTTTTGTTGAAGTCTATTTTATCACGTAAAGCTTTCGTTCCAAAAATGCTTGGGTCGCTTAATTTAACGTTACCGTTGCTTAATTTTTCGAACTCATCGTAGAATAAATCTAAGTAATTCGCTTGACTGTTCTTTTGAGCTTCATCAGCATTCTTTAATGCTTGCTTAAAAGTTGTGTTTTGAGAATCGTTAGATAATCCGATTAAGATATCTTTTACCGATACCTGTAAAATTGCATTAATACCCCCTTTTAAATCAAGACCAAGGTTCATTTCTTTGTCTTTGATGTCGTTGTAAGAGTACTTAGCAAATCCTAAGTTTACTACCTCTTTGTTAGCTACGCTATCTAAGTATTTTCTTTCATATCTTGCTAAAGCTCTTCCGTTGTTATCACTAACATTTGCTTTCGCATACTGTTTCGCGCTGTCTTCTACCTTGTTGGCGAAAAACGAGAACGATAATTGATAAATACTTACTAAACCAAAAAGTATAGCAAATAATTTAATTAATCCTTTGTTTTGCATTGTAAATAATTTAATCGACTTTATTTTAAAAACGTGCAAATATAGCGTTTCGTTAAAAAAAAAGCGAATTCTTTTGTCATATTTATGTCGTAACGCAATAATTGGGGAATAAATGCTAACAAAAGTCAGTTTTTGCGGGAATTATATTGTGTATCTTTACTTACTTTTTAGAAAAAACAAATAACTTAAATTTTAAACAATTTGCCATGGCGCATTTAACCGATATCGAGATTGCTCAAGCAAAAGAATTACAGCACATTAAACATATAGCTAGTAAATTAAAAGTAAGTGAAGATGACTTAGAAATGTATGGAAAGTACAAAGCTAAACTACCACTTGATTTAATTGACGAAGAAAAAATAAAAGAAAACAATTTAGTGTTGGTAACAGCATTAACACCGACACCAGCAGGTGAAGGAAAAACAACAGTTTCTATAGGGTTAACAGAAGGATTAAACAAAGTAGGAAAACAAGCTACTGTTGTGTTGCGTGAACCATCATTAGGACCTGTTTTTGGTATTAAAGGAGGTGCTGCAGGTGGAGGATACTCTCAGGTAGTTCCTATGGAAGATATCAATTTACATTTTACAGGAGATTTCAATGCTATTGAAAAGGCAAATAACTTATTATCAGCATTAATTGATAACAATTTACAGAGTAGCGTTAATAATTTAAATATTGATCCAAGAACTATTTTATGGAAGCGTGTAATTGATATGAACGATCGTGCGTTACGCCAAATAATTATTGGTTTAGGAGGTACAGCAAACGGAATTCCACGAGAAGATGGGTTCAATATTACTCCTGCATCTGAAGTAATGGCAATTCTTTGTATGGCAACTAGTTTTGACGATTTAAAAGAACGCTTAGGAAATATTTTTATCGGATTTACTTTTGACAAAAAGCCAGTTTTTGCACGTGACCTAAAAGCGCAAGACGCTATGGCTATTTTATTAAAAGATGCTATCAAACCTAACTTAGTACAAACGCTAGAAGAGAACCCAGCAATTATTCACGGGATGCCTTTTGCCAACATTGCACAAGGAACAAATACCATTATTGCGACCAAAATGGGGTTGTCGTTATCAAATTATGTAGTAACAGAAGCAGGTTTTGGAGCAGATTTAGGAGCTGAAAAATTCTTGAATATTAAGTCAGCGTATGCAGGATTAAATCCTAAATGTGTTGTGTTAGTTGCGACAATTAGAGCGTTACGTCATCATGGAGGTTCTTCAAAAGAGGAATACAATACTCCAAGCTTAGAGCGTGTGCAAAATGGATTTAAAAACCTAGAAAAGCATATTGAAAACATTAGAAAATTTAATATTGAGCCTGTAGTAGCCATCAATTCTTTTATTTCAGACAGTGAGGAAGAAGTAAACTATGTAATTGATGCTTGTGCTAGTTTAGGTGTACAAGCAGTTGTTTCAGAAGGATGGGCAAAAGGAGGTGAAGGAACTAAAAAATTAGCAGAGGCTGTTGTTGATGTAGTTGAAAACAAGGCTACCCAATACAAACCTTTATATGATTGGAAAAGTCCTGTAAAAGAAAAAATAGAAAAGATTGCTAAAGAAATTTACGGAGCTACAGGAGTAACCTACGATAAAAAGGCAGAGTTAAACTTGCGAAGAATAGATCGATTAGGATTTAATGATTTTGCTATTTGTATGGCTAAAACTCAAAAATCTTTTTCAGATAATGAAAGTTTAATAGGAAGACCAGAAGGATTTACCGTAAATGTTCGTGAAATAGAAATTGCAGCAGGTGCACAGTTTATCATTCCTATTTTAGGGAAAATGATGCGTATGCCTGGGTTACCTGCAATTCCTGCTTCAGAAAACATGAAAATTGATAACAAAGGTGTAATCTCAGGATTATCATAAATATACAATCAGATAGCGCTATTTAAGTAGAAGTAAATATTGTGGTTAGGACAGGTTAAAGCTGTTATTAATAAAAAAATCCCGAGTGATAAACTCGGGATTTTTTTATGTTTAAAATTAGAATCTATTCAGTGATAAGATTGTTTAGTTTTATGTTTTTTAGAGCTTCTAAACTTCCTTCTATAGAGTTCAAATCTCCTTTTAAGTCGTACTTCTTACTATTTACCGTAACAAATATTCCGATGCTATTAATTTTACCTTCTTTACTAGTTTGGTAAATTTCATAAGTAGCACCTTTGTTTTTAAAGGTTAATGTATTTTCTGTTTTATTAAGCTTGAAATTATGATCTCCTTCCATCATTTCAATAGGGAATGAGAATTCCACAACTCCATCAGGTTTAATCAAAACGTAATTAAGGTCTAGTTCGTTCATGCTAAATAGAACAACTTGCTTTTGGTTTTTTATAAGATGAAATGATAATATTTCAGAAAGCCCATCATATTCTAAATCTAGTGTTTTAGTAGTTTTTGTGCTTTTTTTATTTCCATTCCATTTGGTTGTAGTAGTTGAATAATAAGGAGCGAACCCTGCACTTTCTTCTATGATTAGTATGGGAGAAGGAATATTGTTAACTACTTTAAAAGTTGAATATTGATGCCAGCAACAACCACTTTTTGTAATAGTGTGGATGGTTTTTGTTTTGTCATTTGTTTGAAACATACCACAATATTCTTGTGCTAACCGAGTAAACTCAGAGCTAAAGGTTAGCTTATTATTAATTTCGAGGTATATTCTAAAAGATCGAACCATGGTAACAACTGAATTGCCCATCCATAATGGCTAAATCTTTAATGCCATCAAAATTGAAGTCTTTATATATTAAAATGCTCTGTTCTCCGTAAGGAAGTTCTAAAATGTTTGTTTTAACAATCCCGATGGTTTCTAATTCAAAAGTTAATTCATCGGAATGAATTTCTATAATTTTGGTATTTGTTTTAGATTCAAATACAGTAATACTTCCTTTTTTAAAAATTTCATTTTCATAACCTTTTTCAATGGTCAACAATCCTTTATATTTTTCTGAAAAACCTTTGATTTCGTATTTAGTTTGGCCTAATACGTTTAGGAAAGTGAAAATAAGTAAGAGTGTTAAATTCTTTTTCATTAATTAATTTGTTAAGTATAATAATTTCAAATAGCTTTTTTCTCAACGACAAAATTATCAAAAAAATGTACGGGATTAAATCAAAAAACAACCCTTAGGTTACACAAGTAGCCGAATGAGGGTTGTTTTTTATGTTAAGGAGTGTGTGACTAATTTACACCACGTTGTTTGTTTATTTCATCTTGTAATTGTCTACGTAACTTTTGTTCTTTTTCTATAGACTTTCTTTTGTACTGTTCAAACTCTTCTTCAGTATCAGCTAATAAACTCTTAGTTTCTTTAGTAACTACATTACTATTGTTAAAACGATAAATAAAGAAAGCTAATCCAGCTAGTAGTGCGAAAATAATACCCCATACAATAGTGTTATAGGTAGCCTTGTCTAAAGGGATTCCAATAAAAGAAATAGCATCTTCTTTACCAATAGAAGTAGCTAAATCGCTATTTAAAGTATCAATTTTTGTTTGTAACTCAGTAATACTTTTTTGTTGTTCGTTTATTTTAACTTGTTTAGAAGCAGCATCTGTTTTAATTACCTTTATGCTGTCTAATATACTTTTTTGAAGTCTTAAGTATTCATTCTTCTTTATTACTTTATAAATCTGGTAATTGTTCGATTTTTTATAAAGTTCATTAAATTGGTTCTCAACAGTATTTGGTTGTTCAGGAAGATTTTCTTGAGCGATAATACTTTGAGTAAAAATAAAGATGAATGCTATTTTGAAAAATTTCATAGGATTGGTATTTTATTTCAATTGATGAATATAAGATGGTTTAAAAAAACCCAAACGTTTAGGTTTGGGTTTTTAGTATAAGCAAGGTTATGAAACTTATTTTACTTTCTCTACAATGGCCTTAAAAGCTTCTGGGTTGTTCATAGCTAAATCAGCTAAAACCTTACGGTTTAACTCGATGTTGTTAGCTTTAACTTTACCCATAAACTGTGAGTAAGACATTCCGAACTGACGAGCTCCAGCGTTGATACGTTGAATCCATAATGAACGGAAGTTTCTCTTGTTGTTTTTACGGTCACGGTATGCATAAAGCATTCCTTTTTCAACCGCGTTCTTTGCTACTGTGTAAACGTTCTTACGACGTCCAAAGTAACCTTTTGCTTGCTTCAAGATTTTCTTTCTTCTATTTCTTGAAGCTACTGAATTTACTGATCTTGGCATAATTCAAATGTGTTTTTGTAGTAGGCGGTTTATATAATTTTAAGTGCTTAGTTTTTAGTTGTGTTTAACTGAAAACTATAAACTCAAAACTATAAACTCTTTGTGGCCCAACTCCATGGTTAATAATTAATTTACTACCTAGCTAACAATTATTTTAATACTAATTGTTGCTTAATGTTAGCTTCATCTGACTTGTGTACTAAAGTCGAATGAGTTAATGCAAGCTTACGTTTCTTAGACTTCTTTGTTAAAATGTGGCTTTTAAACGCGTGCTTTCTTTTGATTTTTCCAGAACCAGTTAACTTGAAACGTTTTTTGGCGCTAGATTTTGTTTTAATTTTAGGCATCTTTGATCTTTAGTTTTATCTTGCTTATATTATCGTTACAGATTTGTTTATTTTGTCTTTTTAGGCGCAATAAACATAATCATACGTTTTCCTTCCAATTTTGGCATTTGCTCTACTTTACCATATTCTTCTAGTTCTTGAGCTAGTTTTAATAGTAAAATTTGTCCTTGTTCTTTGAACACAATCGAACGTCCTTTGAAGAATACAAAAGCTTTTAATTTGGCTCCGTCTTGTAAGAACTTAATAGCATGCTTCTTTTTGAATTCGTAATCATGTTCGTCTGTTTGATGGCCGAAACGAATTTCTTTTACAGTAACTTTAGTAGCTTTCGCTTTTAAAGCTTTTTCACGTTTCTTTTGCTCGTATAAGAACTTTTTGTAATCAATAACTTTACAAACAGGAGGAACAGCTTTAGGTGAAATCTCAACTAAATCTAATTCTAACTCTCGTGCAATCTCTTTAGCTTTAGCTAAAGGGTATACACCTACTTCTACGTTATCGCCTACAAGACGAACTTCGTCAACATATTTAATTCTATCGTTAATTCTATGTTGATCTTCTTTAATTACTCTTGCGGGTTTTCTTCCGCCTTTTCTTCTAATTGCTATGACTTATAAATTTAAAATTACTATCTATTTTTTAACTTCCGAAAGGAACCAATGTTTTACTAACTTCATTCTGTATTAGAGAAATGAATTCTTCTATAGTAAATGTTCCAAGGTCTCCTTCGCCATGTTTCCTTACAGATACTGTGCCATCCTTTTCTTCTTGTTCACCAACAATTACCATAAATGGTATTTTGTTAACTTCGGCATCACGAATCTTTCTTCCTGTCTTCTCATTGCGGTCATCAACGAGGGCGCGAATTTCGGAATTTTCCAACAAAGTTAAAACTTTTTTGGTATAATTTTGATATTTCTCACTGATTGGCAGTATAATAACTTGTTCTGGAGTTAACCAAAGTGGGAAATTTCCACCAGTGTGCTCTAATAAAACAGCAATGAAACGCTCCATAGAACCAAATGGTGCACGGTGAATCATTACAGGTCGGTGTAATTGATTATCGGCTCCTTTATAATGTAAATCGAAACGTTCTGGTAAGTTGTAATCTACCTGAATAGTTCCTAATTGCCAACTTCTACCTAAAGCGTCCTTTACCATAAAATCTAACTTCGGTCCATAAAAGGCAGCTTCACCTTCTTCAATCACATAATCTAAACCTTTATCTTTAGCTGCATTGATAATTGCTTGTTCAGCTTTTTCCCAATTTTCAACTGAACCGATATATTTATCTGGATTTTCCATATCTCTGATAGAAACCTGAGCAGTAAAGTTTTCAAAACCTAATGATCCGAATACATATAATACAAGGTCAATTACATTTTTGAATTCTTCATCTAATTGTTCAGGAGTACAGAAAATATGTGCATCATCTTGAGTAAACCCACGTACACGAGTTAAACCATGTAGTTCTCCACTTTGTTCATATCTATATACAGTACCAAACTCAGCAAAGCGTTTTGGTAAATCTTTATATGAATAAGGTTTGTGGTTGTATACCTCACAGTGATGCGGACAGTTCATCGGTTTTAATAAAAACTCCTCATCTTCTTTTGGAGTTGTAATTGGTTGAAAACTGTCTTCACCATATTTAGCATAATGACCAGAGGTAACATATAACTCTTTCTGACCAATATGTGGAGTCATGACCATTTCATACCCCGCTTTCTTTTGAGCAGCTTTTAAGAAATCTTCTAATCGGTTACGTAAAGCAGCACCTTTAGGTAACCATAAAGGTAAACCTTGTCCTACTTTTTGTGAAAATGTAAATAGCTCTAACTCCTTACCAAGTTTTCTATGATCACGTTTTTTCGCTTCTTCAAGAAGCTCTAAATATTCTTTTAATTCTTTTTGCTTCGGAAAAGAGATTCCGTAGACACGAGTAAGCTGATTGTTCTTTTCATCACCGCGCCAGTATGCACCAGCAACATTCATAATTTTTACAGCTTTGATAATTCCAGTATTCGGAATATGACCTCCACGACATAAGTCGGTAAAATCGCTGTGATCACAAAAAGTGATGTCCCCATCTTCTAAACCTTCAATAAGTTCTACCTTATATTGGTTATCTTGTGCTTTATAGTAAGCTAAAGCATCAGCTTTAGAAATAGAACGCATTTTAAATTCAGCTTTTTCACGAGCACGCTCTAAAAACTTCTTTTCTATTTTATCAAAATCTTTTTCAGAAATAGTTTCGTCTCCAAAATCAACATCGTAATAAAAACCATTTTCAATAGCAGGTCCAATAGTTAATTTTGCATTCGGATAAAAATCTTGAATAGCTTGTGCTAATACGTGAGCAGAAGAGTGCCAAAAAGCTTTCTTTCCTGCCGTGTCATTAAAAGTATATAATACTAACGAGCCGTCTGTGGTAAGTGGGGTGGTGGTTTCAATGGTTTTTCCTTCGAAACTTGCAGAAATAACATTTCTAGCTAAACCTTCACTAATACTTTTCGCAACATCCATTGGAGTGCTGTTGTTTTCAAATTCTTTGACGCTCCCGTCAGGTAATGTAATCTTAATCATTATATATATGTGTTATATGTAATTTCCTTACAAGTGGAAATTTTGAATTGCAAAGATATTGTAAAAGCATTTTTCATACAATATATATATAAGGTATTTCAAAATAGATTTTTGTTCTTTGGGCATTCCATTTTGCTAGTAGTTTTCACTAGCTGTTCAAGCACCATCAAACTGTCGGGCTTTCCGCTATATCTTTTGTTTTAGGTTGCTGAGCGAAGTCGAGGCAAAATAAAAGGATGCCGTTTCAAATGCTATGCATTCAACGAAACAAATAAGTATATGGAATGATTGAGTTGATCCCTAACGTGAGAGGTATAGATTGGTCGTTAGTCATTAAAGGTATTTATAGCTAAGTTAATTCTCAAAAACTAAAAGCCAACAGCCAATATTCAAAAAACTTTCACGCGTAAATCGTTAAGGTTTAAAGCATTAAAAAAAGGTTTAGAAAAAAGGCAAAAAAAGTGCTTGTTATAATGAAAAAGGTATCTATATTTGCACCCGCAAACGGAAAAGTGGTAAGCATAAGAAGTTAGTAAGCGTTCATTAAAATAGGGAGGAGAGAAGGTAAAGAAAAGGTTAAAAAATAGTTTAATTTTTTCTTGTTTTATTAAAGTTAAACGTAGTATCTTTGCATTCCGATTTTAACGTGAATAGTTCATTAAAATAGTGTGATTGCAAACGAAAAAAAACTTGAAAAAAGTTTTTGTTAGAACAAAAAGAGTTTGTATGTTTGCACCCGCTTTAAGAAAGCGGTTACGATCAGAGAGATTTTGGAAAGCGATTAAGCTACTAGTTCGAGTCTAGTGTTTCTACAAGAAGGTTGAGTTAAAGAGATGGGTTTAAAACTTGTTATTGGCGACTCGCCACGTTCATTGAAAATATTGAAATTGACAGCGTAATTAAAAGAGTAGAATTACCATGGATAATCTATAAGATTACCGAAAAAATTCTTTTGGAACTTAACATTTAAAATAATTAAAGATTTTACAATGAAGAGTTTGATCCTGGCTCAGGATGAACGCTAGCGGCAGGCTTAACACATGCAAGTCGAGGGGTAACAGGGTGCTTGCACCGCTGACGACCGGCGAACGGGTGCGTAA